>NZ_JAOWLA010000010.1 GCF_025751575.1 Albidovulum sediminicola
TACATGTCGCTTGCCCCCCGCCCGCGTCACCGACAATCCCACCGTCAGGCTGCCCGCCCTGGCATCCTGATAACCTGGACATCTTCGAAGGGCGGCGCGCCTGAACCACGCGCCGGGGTACTATCGCACCAACAAGACGGCGCGCATTACTGGGCGCGGGTTTTGATGGATCTCGGTCACGACGTGCGCCTGATCTCGCCGCAGTTCGTAACCCCGTACGTTAAGTCGAACAAGAACGACCGGAACGACGCTGAAGCGATCTGTGAAGCGGTTGGCAGGCCGTCTATGCGGTTTGTGCCGCCAAAAACCGCTGAACAGCTGGAGATCCAGGCGGTTCACCGCATTCGCCAGCGCCTGGTGTCGGACCGGACGAGGTTTGCGAACCAAATCTGCGGTCTTCTGGCCGAACATGGCACCGTGATGGGCCGGGACATCTCTCGCTTGCGGCGTGGTCTCGGACAGATCGCGAACGGGGCCTCCGGTCGCCTTGGTGAGGTGCTCCGGGATCTGGAGCAGATGTGCATCAGGAACTGGCCGACCTCGATCAGCGCATCGCCATGTATGACCGACGGATTATGACCGACGGATCAGGCACCTCTTTCGAACCAACGAGGAATGCCAGCGGACCGGCAAGATCGAGGGTATTGGGCCGATCACCGCGACAACGCTCGTTGCGGCGGTCGGTAACCGGAGTTGCTTCAAGAACGGACGCCAGTTTACCGCCTGGCCCGGACTGGGTCCCAGACAAAGGTCGAGTGGCGGAAAATCCCGGCTGTTCGGGATTGGCAAACGAGGCGGCCGATATCTGCGCACTCTGATGATCCATGGTGCGCGGGCCGTTCTCGGCAAAGCTCATGGCAAGAAGGATCCCAGAAGCCAATGGATCAGCCGGATGCGGGAGCGGCGTCATCCGAATATCGTCGCTGTCGCTCTTGCCAACAAGAATGCCAGGGTCGTGTGGCCGATCTTGTCGCGAGGTGAGTCCTATCGCCCGGCCGAGACCGTATTGCCGGACTGACGCCAGCCGCAAAACAACCTCAACGAGGAGGGCTTTCCCAAGACTATCGCAGCAACCTGGCAGGAGATGGTGAAGGGATACGACCCGTCGCTTCTTGAACCTGATGTGTGGACCGGCACGGCCAACGCCTATGCCTTGGAGCCGTTGGGGGAGGCGTGCGGAAACCCATCGGGGCTCGCGGCGGCGATGTATCGGGCCGCGTAGAGAAGCCGGATATACCTCAGCAATCGTGATCGCCAAACCAGACCCAACCAAACCGCCGCAATCACGCGGGGCCCATATACGTCCACACAGGACAGCACCCCTCAGGAGTCCATCTTCAGCGCGTTGATAAACGCTTCCTGAGGGATCTCCACTTTCCCGAACTGGCGCATCTTCTTCTTGCCGGCCTTCTGCTTCTCCAGCAGCTTCTTCTTCCGGGTCACGTCGCCGCCGTAGCACTTGGCGGTCACGTCCTTCCGCAGCGCCGCGATGGTCTCTCGCGCGATGACGCGGCCGCCGATGGCGGCCTGGACTGGGATCTTGAACATGTGCCTGGGGATCAGGTCCTTGAGCTTTTCGCACATCACGCGGCCGCGCGCCTCGGCCCGGTCGCGGTGGACCATGATCGACAGCGCATCGACCGGTTCGTCGTTCACAAGGATCGACATCTTGACCAGGCTATCCTCGCGGTATTCGAGCATCTGGTAGTCGAAGCTCGCATAGCCCTTGGTCACCGATTTCAGCCGGTCGTAGAAGTCGAAGACGACCTCGGCCAGCGGCAGGTCGTAGACGACCATGGCGCGGGAACCGGCATAGGTCAGGTCCATTTGGATGCCGCGGCGGTCCTGGCAAAGCTTCAGCACATCGCCCAGGTAGTCGTCGGGGACCATGATCGTGGCCTTGATCCGCGGTTCCTGGATGTGGTCCACATGGGTCAGGTCCGGCATGTCGGCGGGGTTGTGCAGGTCGCGCACCTCTCCGTCGCGCATGTGGAGCTTGAAGACCACCGAAGGCGCGGTGGTGATCAGGTCCAGATCGTATTCGCGTTCCAGCCGGTCGCGGACGACCTCAAGGTGCAGAAGGCCGAGGAAGCCCATGCGGAAGCCGAAGCCGAGGGCGGCCGAGGTCTCCATCTCGTAGCTGAAGCTCGCGTCGTTCAGGGCGAGTTTCTCGATCGCGTCGCGCAGCGCCTCGAAGTCGGCGGCATCGACGGGGAAGAGGCCGCAGAACACCACCGGCTGCGCGGGCTTGAAGCCCGGCAGGGCCTTGTCGCAGCCCTTGCGTTCATGGGTGATCGTGTCGCCTACGCGGGTGTCGCGCACCTGCTTGATGGAGGCGGTGAAAACCCCGATCTCACCCGGTCCAAGCTCGGGGATGTCGGTCATCTTGGGTTTCAGCACGGCGAGCTTGTCGATGCCGTAGATCGCGCCGGTCTGCATCATCTTGATGCGGTCGCCCTTGCGGATGACACCGTCCATGACGCGGATCATGACGACGACGCCCAGGTATGCGTCATACCAGCTGTCCACCAGCATCGCCTTCAGCGGCGCGTCGCGGTCGCCCTTGGGCGTGGGCAGACGGGTGACGATCGCCTCCAGCACGTCGGGGATGCCAAGGCCGGTCTTGGCGGAGATTGGGATCGCGTCCGAGGCGTCGATGCCGATCACGTCCTCGATCTCATGCTTGACGGCATCGACATCGGCGGCGGGCAGGTCGATCTTGTTCAGGACCGGGACAATGTCGTGATTGGCGTCGATGGCCTGGTAGACGTTGGCGAGCGTCTGCGCCTCCACCCCTTGCGTCGCGTCCACGACCAGGAGCGAGCCCTCGACCGCGCGCATGGAGCGGGAGACCTCGTAGCCGAAGTCGACGTGGCCCGGCGTGTCGATCAGGTTCAGGACATAGTCCTTGCCGTCCTTGGCGCGGTAGTCGATGCGCACGGTGTTGGCCTTGATCGTGATGCCACGCTCGCGCTCGATATCCATGGCATCGAGAAGCTGGGCCTTCATGTCCCGATCGGCCACCGTGCCGGTCATCTGGATCAGACGATCCGCCAGCGTGGATTTGCCGTGGTCGATATGCGCCACGATGGAGAAATTGCGGATCTGTGCGAGCTCGGTCATGGGTCCGGCATATGCTCGGGATTTCGATCCCGGTCAATGGGGCGCATGTGTCACGGGATCAGGCGGACAAGGTCGCGGGCGTGCGGGCGACGGCGATGGATGCGGCGGTCGGGGACCGGCTAGGCCAGCAGGTCCAGCGTTCGTTCCACGTCCTCCAGGCTCACGCGGAAGGTGTCGGCGCCGCCTTCGGCGACAAGCACGCCAAAGCGAAGGCCCATGCGGTCACAGACGAGCTTCAGCGCCGCCGTTACACGCTCGGGCGGCTGGATCGTCAAAAGCGCGCCGCCCTTCGCCATGGACACCAGCGCGTGGGTCAGGTGGCTGCCCTCGACGCCGACCACGACGGGGGCCCGCGCGCAAGCCGCGATCAGCGCGTCGGCGGTCTGCTCGGCGGGCAGCATCACGCGGAAGCCGTGGCGCCGCACAAGATGTTCGGCCAGCTCCGCCTCGTTGCTCAGCACCCGGCGGTCGCCGGTTTCCCCGCGCAGAAGGAAGATCCCCGGCCCCGGCTCGGCGTTTACGCCACGGACCAGACGCGCGCGGCGCGCGGCGGCCCGGGCGATCCGGCCCTCGTTGTTGAATCTGTTGTCGAACAGGACCAACTCGTCGAAATGCGCGTTACCGATCCGCGCGGGCGCCATGCCCTGAAGCGTCTCATAGCGTTCGACATGCCCTGTGCCCGGCCCGGCGGAGGTCAACGGCTGACCAGCGGCGGCGGCAAGTGCGTAGGTCTCGCAGTCATCCGTGAGCCAGTTTCCAAACCAGCGATTACCAAGCCAAGTTTCGTACATTGATCCAGAAATGGAAACTGAGGGCTGGCGATACGCTGGCGCCCGCCGCTCGCGTGCGCGCAGGTGAAGCTCTGCGCCGCCGCTGTAGATCACGCCATCGACATAATCGACCCCACGGAACCGATAGGCCATGGTCGGCCCGATATGGGGGTTGAGGTCGCCAAGAAACATGGCCCGAACGACGCCCAAAGTGCCAAATTCCGTGCGCCGGATGCGCTCCAACTGGCCTGGAATCATGACGGCGGCGGGAAAATCGATCTCGCAGGCGGGCGAGATCTCCCACCGTTCGGCGGCAGTTTCGAAGAACTCCGCATCGGGCAAATGCAGGAGCCGCCGCAGGCGATTGGTCAGGGGGCTGAATTGCAGCACGGCGCGGCTCCCGCCCGTAACGTGGATGTCGTCTTCTGCATGAACCGAGGCACACGGCGCGTCAACCCGTGCGCCCGCTCAGGCGAAGCGGACACCCCGCGACTGCGCGCGCAGGCGTGGGTCATGCGACTTCACCAGCACCGGATCGCCTGCCAGCGCCTCGTCGCAACGCTCGATCGTTTCGCGTTCCAGGCGCTCCATCGCCTCGGCGGTGTAGAAGGTCAGGTGCGGAAGCATCAGCACGTTGGGCAGGCCGAAAAGCGGGCTCATGACATGCCCCGTCAGGCTGAGCGGCTCTGAGGCGAAGACGTCAAGGCCAGCCCCCGCGATCTGCCCCGCGGTCAGCGCCGCGACCAGCGCCTTTTCATCGACCAGCGCCCCGCGCGAGGAGTTGATCAGGAAGGCCGAGGGTTTCATTGCCGCCAGTTCCGCCGCCCCGATGATGTGGCGCGTCGTCTCGTTCAAGGTGCAGTGGAGCGAGACGAAATCGGCTTGGGCCAGCAGGTCGTGCAGATCATCCACCTTCTCGACACCCAGGGCGGCCATTTCCTCGGCCCCGGTGCCCGGGCTGTAGGCGATGACGCGGGCGCGAAACCCCTGCCCCGCCATGCGCGCGAAGCTGCGGCCGATGCGGCCGAGACCCACGATGCCCACGGTCCTGCCCGCGATGTCGCCTCCCATCCAGCAGGCCGTCGGCCAGGCCCAGCCCTCGGACCGCATCTGCCGGTCGAGCGGGATCAGTTTCTTGGCGAGGGCGAGCATCAGGGTGAAGGCGCCCTCGGCGACGGTCTCCTCGGCATATTCGGGGATGTTGACGACCGGGATGCCGCGCGCGATGGCGGCCGGGATATCTATGGCGTCGATGCCGACCCCGTATTTCACGATGGCTTTCAGCCGCCGCGCCACGCCGATCACGCGTGCTGTCACGGGCCGATAGCACATCAGAAGCAGGTCGGCGTCGGCGACCTCGGCGGCCAGCCGTTCCTCGGAAACGTCCTCGGGCAGAAGCACCAGATCGCCGCGCCGGGACAGTTCCGCGTCGACCAGGGGGCACTCAAGCTCACGATCGGTTCGGACGATTTTCATGGCCACCCCTTATCACGCCCCCTTCGGCGTCGCCGCAGACTGCGGGCAGCGGAGGGCTGGGGTCAAGACCCCGGCTGTGCTAGGATGTTCCGGTGAAGGGTCCCAAACGGAGGGTCCCAGATGAAGGACATCGCGCTAAACGTTCGGGTAACGGGCCGGGTTCAGGGCGTGGCCTACCGGGCGTGGACCAACGCCGTCGCCGGTGCCCAAGGCATTCGCGGCTGGGTGCGAAACCGTGAGGACGGCTCGGTCGAGGCGCTGCTCGCCGGGCCGGAAGACGCAGTTGAAGCGATGGTCGCCGCCATGTCCGAGGGGCCGGGCGCGGCACGGGTCACCGATGTCTGGACCGAACCCGCCGACCCCGCGTCCGCGCCGCCGGGTTTCGAGATCAGGCATTGAGCCGTCCGGCAGCCGGTTTCAGGCACTCAGGCGCGAATAGAGCATCAACCCCTGGGCCGTCAGCCTGCGCTCCACCGGCTTCCAGAGCGCGTTGAAGGCGAAGGCATCAAGACCCCGCGCCTGGGCGATCTGCGCCAGGCTGCGCCGCCCGTCGATCAGCGCCAGAAGCGGCGCGGCGGCGCGCTCCACCGGCACCATCACCTTGGTTGCGCCGCGCGTGACGGTCAGTTCGCCCTTACGCTCGACCTGCCGAGCCAGGTCGGGGCCCGCGACCCCCTTCAGGTGCGGCACCGCTTGGGGGGTGGCGCCCGCCACCGCCAGCGTCCGGCCCTTCGGCACGGCATAGACCACATGCGTCTTGATCGTTCCGTCCAGCTTTTCGGCCAGGGCCATCCGGTCGGCCTGCCCCATGTCCTCGGGCAGGCGCGCGCCCTCCGGCAGGAAGCGCGACGGGTCATAAAGCACCGCCATCGGCGCGCCTGCGAAGGCAAGCCCCGCACGTTCGAGGCAGGCCAGGAGTGCGTCGATGGCAAAGGGCCGGTCCTGCGAGTGCAGAAGCAGATCGTAGAACCCCGCGTCGCCCTGTTCGTGATCGACCAGATGGGGGTTGCGGCGGAATGGGTGCCCCTCGGGCAGGCGGGCATAGACCGCACGCGCCATCTCGAGCCGAGCTTTCGGGGTCATGCCCTGGGTCAGCGCGCCGAACGCCTCCTGCAGCGGGTAGACGCCGAACCGGCCGCAGGGTGCGTAGACCATCAACCCCATCCCCCCGTCCGGCTTCAGTGCGGCGGCCAGCGCGTCGAAGCCCGCCTGCGGGTCGGGCAGGTGGTGCAGCACGCCGCAGCAGTCGATGTAGTCGAAGGCCCCATGATCGGCAGCATCCAGCAGACTGCCAGTGACGAAGGTGATGCCCTTCAGGCCCCGGGCTTGCGCGCGCGCCTCCGCAATCCGGCGCGAGGCGCGCGAGAGGTCGAGGTAGGTGATCTCATAGGGCTTGCCCGCCGCCGTCAGAACGGCCGCCAGCTGGATCAGCGCGTCCCCGGTGCCGCCGCCCGCGACCAGCGCCCGCAGGGGGCGCGACCAGTCCCGCACACCGCCCCAGAGGAAGTGGTCGATCTCCAGCGGGTGCGAGGGCGAACCCGTGATCAGCCGCTTGCGTTCCTCTGCTGGGTCACGCTCGGGATAGGGGTAGGCTTCGTACTGTTCCTCGACCGCGGACATGGGGCGCCTCCGTTTTCCCTCCTCTAGCAAGCCCCGGCGACAGAAAGAACAGCCGAAAGCCGTCATTTTCGTGTCGCGTTTGGAAAGGACCGCGCTTTGCCTCGCGTCGAAGCTGGCTGCAACCTGCAACGGAGCCCCTTTTCATGAACACGCACTATTCGGATCGCCGCAAGATCGACCCCAACCGGGGGGACCGGCTTGGCGACGGCACCCCCAACGACAACAACCGCGTGGAGATCGGCCCGACGCAGCTTGCTTTCCGCGAATGGGAAGCGGCGGGGTTGACGCTGCCCGACCTCGAACGGATGCGCGAACATCGCTGGAAGCGGCTGACCCAGGCGGTCGTCGATCGCGACTGGGGCGGGCTTCTGATGTTCGATCCGCTGAACATCCGCTACGCGACGGATTCCACCAACATGCAGCTGTGGAACACCCACAACCCGTTCCGCGCGCTCTTGCTCTGTGCCGACGGCTACATGGTGATCTGGGACTACAAGAACTCTCCCTTCCTGTCGGAGTTCAACCCGCTGGTGCGCGAACAGCGTTCGGGCGCCGACTTCTTCTACTTCGACCGCGGCGACAAGGCGGGAGACGCAGCGCGGCGCTTCGCCGCCGAGGTCAAGGATCTGATCGCGGCGCATGGCGGGGGCAACCGTCGGCTGGGTGTGGACAAGATCATGCTCCACGGGCTGCGCGCGCTCGAATCCCAGGGGTTCGAGGTCATGGAGGGCGAAGAGGCGACCGAGAAGACCCGCGCGGTGAAGGGCGCGGACGAGATCCTGGCCATGCGCTGCGCGCATCATGCCTGTGAAAGCGCCGTGGCCGAGATGGAGCGCGCCTGCCGCGCGGGCGTGCCCCTTGGCAACATGAGCGAGGATGACGTCTGGGCCGTCCTGCATGCCGAGAACATCAAGCGCGGGGGCGAGTGGATCGAGACGCGGTTGCTGGCCTCGGGTCCGCGCACCAATCCCTGGTTCCAGGAATGCGGACCGCGCATCATCCAGCCGAACGAGATCGTCGCCTTCGACACCGACCTGATCGGGTCCTACGGGATCTGCGTGGACATTTCCCGCACCTGGTGGATCGGCGATGCCAAGCCCACCAACGCGATGATCTACGCGATGCGCCACGCGCATGAGCATATCCAGACCAACATGGAGATGCTGAAGCCCGGCGTATCGCTGAAGGAACTGACCTTTGGCGGGCACAAGCTCGACGATCAGTTCGTCAAACAGAAATACGGCTGCAAGATGCATGGCGTCGGGCTTTGCGACGAATGGCCGTTGGTGTCCTACCCGGACGCCTGGGTGGAAGGCGCCTTCGACTACGTGATCGAACCGGGCATGGTGCTTTGCGTCGAGGCGCTGGTCAGCCCCCAGGATGGCGATTTCTCGATCAAGCTCGAGGATCAGGTGCTGATCACCGAGAGCGGCTATGAGAACCTGACGACCTACCCGTTCGACGAGCGCCTGATGGGCCTGGCCTGACGGGGGCTTCAGCCACGGCTGTAGCGGCTGACCATGGTGTAGTCCTTGCGCGGCCCGCGGACCGTCCACTCGGCGGTCCAGTCGGGCCAGCGGCTGAAGTCGTAGCGCACTTCGTAGTGGTCCGGCGCGCAGAAATGCGTGGCCCCGGGGTCATCGGGGGCAAAGTCGTGAAACGGTCGGCCGTCGGCGAAGGCGACGGCGATGCGACCGCCCGCCTCCGCCCAAAGATAGTCCCGCACCGCGCGCACCGGGGCGCCCGCGCCAAGGGTCAGGCTCCCCTCCTCGGCGTAGCGCAGGCCCGCCCCTTCCGGGCTGAAGGTAGCGGTGCCCTCGAAGCGGCCCTGCTGGCCCGCGCGCTGGTCCAGGATGTCGCGCTCGATCCGCCAGCGTCCGGCGAAATCCGCAAGCCGGAGCGCGGTCATCGGGACATATAGGTGCCGACGGTCGCGGCCCCGACGTCGTCAAGGAACCGAAGCCGCTTGCGGTCGCCGCTCACGAACACCCGGTAGCAGGTCCAGCCTTCGGCGGGCGGCCAGGCGGTGCAGAGCTTGTCGCCGTCGATCTTCCAGTGCCCGCGCTGCGAAACTTCGGCCGCGCGGCGGGTGAATCCATCCTCGCCGAAGCTCTGGGTCGCGCCGTCCTCCAGCCGCAACCGATGGGCCGAAAGCGCGTTGTTCAGCTCCCCTTGGCGCAGACGTAGCCACGACTCCTGCGCCTGCGCACCCGTCGCGGCCAGCAGAAGAATCGCGATCATTGCCCGTTTCATGCGCGCCTGCCCATTGCCACCCCGGCCCATGCGGTCTAGGAGAGCCGCGATTGCCAGGACATTCAAGAGGCCGCGATGATCCCCCGCTACAGCCGCCCCGAAATGGTCGCCATCTGGTCGCCCGAAACGAAATTCCGCATCTGGTACGAAATCGAGGCCCATGCCTGCGACGCCCAGGCCGCGCTCGGCGTGATCCCGAAGGCCAACGCCGAAGCCGTCTGGCGCGCCAAGGACGTGGAGTTCGACGTCGCCCGCATCGACGAGATCGAGGCGGTGACGAAACACGACGTGATCGCCTTCCTCACCCACCTGGCCGAACACATCGGGTCCGAGGACGCGCGCTTCGTCCACCAGGGCATGACCTCGTCCGACGTTCTGGACACCACGTTCAACATCCAGCTCGTGCGCGCCGCCGACATCCTGCTGGCCGACATGGACCGGGTTCTGGCCGCGCTGAAGAACCGCGCCTTTGAGCACAAGGACACCGTGCGCATCGGCCGGTCCCACGGCATCCATGCCGAACCGACGACCATGGGCCTGACGTTTGCGCGCTTCTACGCCGAGATGGACCGCAACAAGGCCCGGCTTGCTGCCGCACGGGACGAGGTCGCGACCGGTGCGATCTCCGGCGCCGTCGGCACCTTCGCCAATATCGACCCCGCGGTCGAGGAACATGTCTGCGCGCAACTGGGCCTGCGCCCGGAGCCGATCTCGACCCAGGTCATCCCGCGCGACCGCCACGCAATGTTCTTTGCCACGCTCGGCGTCATCGCCTCCTCGATCGAGAACGTCGCGATCGAGATTCGCCACATGCAGCGCACCGAGGTTCTGGAGGCGGAGGAATACTTCTCCCCCGGCCAGAAGGGATCCTCGGCAATGCCGCACAAACGGAACCCGGTTCTGACCGAAAACCTGACGGGCCTTGCCCGCCTGGTGCGCATGGCCGTGGTGCCCGCGATGGAAAACGTGGCCCTTTGGCACGAGCGCGACATCTCCCACTCCTCGGTCGAACGCGGCATCGGTCCGGACACGACAATCACGCTCGACTTCGCCCTGAACCGCTTGGCCGGTGTGATCGAGAAGCTGGTCGTCTACCCCGAAAACATGCTGAAGAACATGAACAAGTTCAAAGGCCTGGTCATGTCCCAGCGGGTGCTTCTGGCGCTGACCCAGGCCGGCGTCAGCCGTGAGGACGCCTATCGTCTGGTGCAGCGCAACGCCATGAAGGTCTGGGAACAGGGCAAGGATTTCCGCGAGGAACTGCTGGCAGATGCCGAGGTGACCGCCGCCCTGTCCCCCGCCGAGATCGAGGAAAAGTTCGACTTGGGCTATCACACCAAGCACGTCGACACCATCTTCGCGCGCGTCTTCGGCGCCTGATTCCGGTCACACGATTGCGTGAGAACCGCCGGCCCGCCGGCGGTTTTTCTTTGTGTTCAGTCCCTCCGCTGGCAAAGTTTCTCAATTCGGAAGGAGGACGCCATGAAGACGAAGGCCATTCTTGCTGTCTTCGCCCTGTTTGCCGCGATGTCGCCCGCCCTGGCAGTGGCCGAAGGATGCAGCCACGACCAGCGCAGCGCCGAGATCAGCTGCGCCGAGGGCTCGACCTGGGATGCCGCGACCCAGCGTTGCATCGTGATTTCGAGCTAGGACTAAGGGCACATTAACCGCCGTCTGCGACCCTGCGCTCATCGCCGAGCCTGGAGGGTCCATATGACGATGATCGCCACCACCGCCCCCGCGCCAGACGCGGGCCTGTCCCTTTCGGGGCGCGAGAAGGCGGCCGTGATCGTGCGCCTGCTGCTGTCGGAGGGCGCGGAACCGCCGCTTCAGGCCCTTCCCGACCACATGCAGGCGGCGCTGACCGAACAGATCGGACGGATGCGGAGCGTGGATCGGCCCACGCTGCGCGCGGTGGTCGAGGATTTCTGCGCCAGCATCGAATCGGTGGGGCTCTCCTTCCCCGGCGGGATCGAGGGGGCACTTGGGATGCTCGGCGACCATATCTCGGCCGATGCCGCCAGCCGCCTGCGCCGCCTTGCCAACGCCTCGGATGCCGCCGACCCCTGGGTCCGTCTCGCGGGTCAGCCGCCCGAACGGCTCATGCCCGTGCTTGAACGGGAAGCGGTTGAGGTCGGCGCGGTGCTGCTGTCGAAATTGCCGGTCGCGCGCGCGGCGGAGCTTCTGGGGCTCCTCCCGGGGGAGCGTGCCCGGCGGCTGGCCTTCGCGGTGTCGCAGACCGGATCGGTCGCGCCCGAGACCGTGCGCCGGATCGGGCAGGCGCTGGCGCAGGACCTGGAGGCCCAGCCCTCCCGCGCGTTCGACGCCTCGCCGGGCGAGCGCATGGGGGCAATCCTGAACCTGTCGGCCTCGGCCACCCGGGACGAGGTGCTCAGGGCGCTCGACGAAGAGGACAGGGACTTCGCCACGGCGGTCCGCAAGTCGATCTTCACATTCGCAGATGTTCCCGCCCGGCTGGACCCGCGCGACGTGCCCAAGGCGGTCCGTGGGGTCGATCAGGCGGTACTGGTGCGCGCGCTCGCGGGTGCCTCCGGGGATCAGGAAGCTGCGGCGGAGTTCATCCTGTCCGCCCTTTCACAGCGCATGGCCGCGACCTTGCGGGAAGAGATGGCAGACCTCGGCAAGGTCCGGGAGAAAGACGCGGAGGCCGCGCAGACCGAACTCGTGGGGGCCGTGCGCGACCTTGTCGCGGCGGGAGAGATCCGCCTGAAGACCGAGGCGGAGGACGACTGACGCCCTGAGAAACGCGCAAGCCGCCGTGCTTTCGGGGCGCGGCCGCTCAGCGCAGGACCGCTGCGGCAAGGATGCGGCCCGGACCGGTTGCCTGGACGATCACCACGACCTCCTCCGGCCCGGCAATCTTTAGCCTGCGATGGAAGGGTTCGCGGCCATCCCATTTACCGACCGCGGTCCAGTCGGTCACGATGTGCGAATAGGTGATGGAGCGTCCGGCATTTTCCCCCCGATCGATGGCAACCGTGGCGGTGGGACGCACCCGTACCAATTGGACGACCATGTCTTGGGGCACCGTCGCCTGTGCGCGCGCCGTCACGGACACCGCATCGCCCGACCGCTCCAACTGCAGTGAGACGGGATCGGGAATCCCCGACAGGCGCCGGACAGCCTTGTCGAGCGCCCCGGCGCGAACGCCGACAACGTGATCCATGCCGCCAACGATCATTTGCGGGGTGTAGATCATCCGCACCCCGGCCTTGCGGGCATAGGCCCGCTGGCGATCCGCGAACTTGGCCTGGCCGAAGGTGTCCTTCCAGCCGATGTAGTCCCAATAGTCGACATGCAGCGCCAGCGGCAAGACATCCGACCGCCCCGCCATCGACTGCAAAAGCGCATCCGCCGGCGGGCAGGACGAACAGCCTTGCGAGGTATAAAGCTCGATCACGACCGGGCTTTCCCCCGCCCCCGACGAGGAAGGAAGACAGAGGCCAGAGAGCAGGCAGAAGGCAATCGACAGAAGAAGGCGCATCAGGAAGGTCCGCAGGCGTTTTTTCCGTGATAGGCTTTTGCGACGATTTTGGCCAATCAAGGATGCGCGAGAGGTCCGAAGGCATGCCACGGCGGGTCTTCCCGAAAGAATTGTGCACAATGGTATACAAAAAACTGTAACACCTCTTGATCCGCGACTTCCGTTGCGGCATTAGCCTTTCAAGTCTCACGTTGACCGCAGGAGGGAGTCCTCGATGACCGTCGTCACCGGAACCGATACCGCCAAGACCCGCCGCACGCTCAAGGCCGGCGGGCAGTCGATTGCCTATTACTCGATCCCGGCCGCCGAAGCCGCGGGCCTGGGCGAGTTTTCGCGCCTGCCCGCCGCGCTGAAGGTGGTGCTGGAGAACATGCTGCGCTTCGAGGATGGCGGGCGCACGGTCTCTGTCGATGACATCAAGGCGTTTTCGGACTGGGGCAAGAACGGCGGCCAGAACCCGCGCGAGATCGCCTACCGCCCGGCGCGGGTGCTGATGCAGGACTTCACCGGCGTTCCGGCCGTCGTGGACCTGGCAGCGATGCGGGACGGGATCAAGGCGCTTGGCGGCGACGCCCAGAAGATCAACCCGCTGAACCCGGTCGATCTGGTCATCGACCACTCGGTTATGATCGATGAATTCGGCAACCCGCGCGCGTTCCAGAAGAACGTGGACTTGGAATACGAACGCAACATGGAGCGTTACGTCTTCCTGAAGTGGGGCCAGAACGCGTTCCAGAACTTCCGCGTGGTGCCGCCGGGAACCGGCATTTGCCACCAGGTGAACCTGGAATACCTGGCGCAGACGGTCTGGACCGACACCGACCAGAACGGAGAGATGGTCGCCTACCCGGACACGTTGGTCGGCACCGACAGCCACACCACCATGGTCAACGGCCTGGCCGTCCTTGGCTGGGGCGTCGGCGGGATCGAGGCCGAGGCCGCGATGCTGGGCCAACCGGTCTCCATGCTGATCCCCGAGGTCGTGGGCTTCAAGCTGACCGGCAAGATGGTCGAGGGCACCACCGCGACCGACCTCGTCCTGAAAGTCGTCCAGATGCTGCGAAAGCACGGCGTCGTGAGCAAGTTCGTCGAGTTCTACGGCGAGGGCCTGGATCACCTGCCGCTCGCCGACCGCGCGACCATCGCCAACATGGCGCCCGAATACGGCGCGACCTGCGGCTTCTTCCCGATCGACGCGGAAACCCTGCGCTACCTGCGCCAAACGGGGCGCGACGAGGACCGCATCGCACTGGTCGAAGCCTATGCCAAGGAAAACGGCTTCTGGCGCGGCGCGGATTACGATCCGGTCTACTCCTCGACGCTGCAACTCGACATGGGCGAAATCGTCCCGGCGATCTCGGGCCCGAAGCGCCCGCAGGACTACCTGCCGCTGACCGACGCCAAGGCATCGTTCGCCAAAGAGATGGAGGCGAGCTTCAAGCGCCCGCTCGGCAAGGAAGTCGCGGTCAAGGGTGAGGATTACACCATGTCCTCGGGCAAGGTCGTGATCGCCTCGATCACCTCCTGCACCAACACCTCGAACCCCTATGTGCTGATCGGCGCGGGTCTCGTCGCCCGCAAGGCGCGCGCGCTCGGTCTGAACCGGAAGCCCTGGGTCAAGACCTCGCTCGCGCCGGGGTCCCAAGTCGTCAGCGAGTATCTTGAGGCCGCGGGACTGCAGGAGGACCTGGATGCGGTGGGCTTCAACCTCGTGGGCTACGGCTGCACAACCTGCATCGGCAACTCTGGTCCTCTTCAGCACGAGATCTCGGCAGCGATCGCCGAGGGCGACCTGGTCGCGACCGCCGTCCTGTCGGGCAACCGCAACTTCGAGGGCCGGATCAGCCCGGATGTACGCGCGAACTACCTCGCCTCGCCGCCGCTGGTCGTCGCCTACGCGCTGGCCGGTGACATGAACATCGACCTGACCTCCGAGCCGATCGGCACCTCGTCCGAGGGCAAGCCGGTCTACCTCAAGGACATCTGGCCCTCCAACAAGGAGATCGCGGACCTCGTCCACGAGGTCGTCACGCGCGAAGCCTTCCAGAAGAAATACGCCGACGTTTTCAAGGGCGACGCGAAGTGGCAGGGCGTCAAGGTGACCGAGTCGGAAACCTACGACTGGCCGGTGACCTCGACCTATATCCAGAACCCGCCGTATTTCCGCGGCATGGGCAAGGACAAGGGCGCGATCAGCAACATCTCCGGCGCGCGGGTCCTGGCGCTTCTGGGCGACATGATCACGACCGACCACATCAGCCCCGCGGGCTCCTTCAAGGCCACCACGCCAGCCGGGAAGTACCTGACCGAGCGCCAAGTCGCCACGAAGGACTTCAACAGCTACGGTTCGCGCCGCGGCAACCATGAGGTCATGATGCGCGGCACCTTCGCCAACATCCGCATCAAGAACGAGATGCTGGACGGGGTCGAGGGCGGCTACACGCTTGGGCCCGACGGCCAGCAGACCTCGATCTACGACGCCTCGATGGCCTACCAGGAAGCCGGCGTGCCGCTGGTGATCTTCGGGGGCGTCGAATACGGCGCCGGGTCTTCGCGCGACTGGGCCGCGAAGGGCACGAACCTTCTGGGCGTCAAGGCCGTGATCGCCGAATCGTTCGAACGTATCCACCGGTCGAACCTCGTCGGCATGGGCGTCATCCCGTTCGAGTTCACGGGCGGTCAGAACCGCAAGTCGCTGGGCCTGAAGGGCGATGAGGTCATCTCGATCGCCGGGCTGGAAGGCGACCTGAAGCCGCTGAGCCTGGTGCCCTGCACCATCCGCCGCGCCGACGGCACCGAGGAGACGATCCAGATCAAGTGCCGGATCGATACCGAGGTCGAGATCGAATACGTCGAGAACGGCGGCGTGCTGCACTATGTGCTGCGCAATCTCGCCAAGGCGTAGGCGACACACACCGAAATCCCGGAAGGCCCCGCTTCGGCGGGGCTTTCTTGTTTCGCGGGATCGGGCGAAGCGTCCGGACGTGCTATCCTGCCGCCTTAGAAAGGAGCAGAGACATGATCATCCGTATCTTTCGCGTCACCGTCGAAGACGGCAAGGAAGCCGAGTTTGAGCGCTTCTTCCTCGACACCGCGCTGCCCCTGGTCAAGAGCCAGCCGGGCATCGTTTCGGTCACGCCAGGCCTGCCGCGACCCGAAACGCCGAACGAGTTCTGCATGGTGATGGTCTGGAGCGACGTTGACGCGATCAAGGCCTTCGCGGGCGAAAACTGGCAGCAGCCGCATATCCACCCCGACGAGGCGGGGCTGATCCGGGAACGGTCGCTCCACCACTACAACTTGAGCCAGTTGCTCACCTAGAGGCGGTGTCAGCCGTCCTTGCCCAGCGCCTTTTCAAGTTCGGGCAGGAAGCGCTGCTGGTAGTCGGCCCCGATCAGCGGACCGATGAACTTGAACAGAACCGTACCGTCCCCGCCCACGATGAAGGTCTCGGGCGGCGCCGTCACGCCCCAGTCGATCGAACGCCGCCCCGAGGGGTCGGAGACCACCCCGATGAAGGGGTCGCCCTCCTCGTTCAGGTACTCGGTCGCCTTGGCGTCGTCGTCGCGGATATTCACACCGATGATCCGCACCCCGTTTGCCGCCAGGTCCTTCAGTTTGGGATGCTCGGCCCGGCAGGGCGGGCACCAGGTGGCCCAGAAGTTCACCAGCGTCACCTCGCCCGTCCGCAGGTCGGCGTCGGTGGCGAAGCTGAAACCCGCCAGTTCAGTCCCGCCCAGTTCGGGCGCGGGCTGGCCGATGAAGGTGGAGGGAAGCTCGTTCGGGTTGTCGCGCCCCATGCCCCAGTAGAAAGTGGCGGCAAGCGCCGCGAAGATCACCGGGGGCAGGATCACGAGAGGGGAAATCCTAGCCATTCTTCGACATCCGTTTTTCCTGCGCCTCAAGCGCGCGCTTGACCCGCGCGCCCTTCGTCAGCGTCAGCGCCACGAGCCCCAGAACCAGAAGGACGGTCACGCCATAGGCCGCGAGCACCGTTCCCGCGTATTTGCCAAGCTCGACCATCACGCCATCCTTTCCCGCGCTTCAAGCGCGCGCAGGCGCCGCTTGCGGATCTCGGTCCGGGTGCGGATCAGCACCAGGGAGACGAACAGAAGCCCGAACCCGATGATGGAGACCCAGAGCGGCCAGGCATAGACATCGGCCACATGTTCCTCCTGGTCGAGCGACAGCGAGGAACCCTGGTGCAGACCCTGGTTCCAGAAGAGGACCGCGTAGCGCGAGATGACCGCGAAGACAGAGCCCACGAGACACAGGACCGAGGTCAGGTCGGCCGCGGTGTCCGGGTCCTCGATCGCCTCCCACAGCGCGATGTAGCCAAGGTAGAAGAGGAACAGGATCAGGAAGGCCGTCAGCCGCGGGTCCCAAGCCCACCAGGTGCCCCACATAGGCTGGCCCCAGATCGCGCCGGTGAACAAGCCGATCAGCGTCATGGTCGTTCCGATCGGCGCCGCGGCCTTGGCGGCCAGCACCGAGACATGGTGGCGCCGGATCAGCCAGACGAGCGAGGCGGCCAGCATCATGAACCAGGTGCCCGTGGCCATGATGGCGGCAGGCACATGGATGTAGATTATCTTGACCGTCGATCCCATGCGGAAATCGTCCGGCGTGAAGAAGAAGCCCCAGATCAGACCCGCTACCAGCGTGACGACGGCAAGCCCCGTCACCCAAGGCAGGGCCCAGGCCGAGGTCTGCATGAACTTCTTCGGGTTGGCGTATTCCCAGATCGACATGGAAACTGACTAAATGCTCCGCTCGGCTGTCACAATAGGGTTCGCATGAACGTGACTATCTCAGGTTGACGCGGATTGCCGCAGCCGCCGCGAAGGGCAGGATGGCGATCGAGCCAAGGGTGATGCCGACGAGCATCAGGAAGGGTGTGGCCGTGGGCAACCCCTCCACCCCTCTGCGCACGCAATCGGCCCCGAAGATGAGGGTCGGGATATAGAGAGGCAGGACAAGCAGCGACAGCAGAAGCCCGCCGCGTTTCAGCCCGACGGTGAGTGCGGCCCCGAAGGCACCGATCATCGACAGCGCCGGGGTGCCGAGCGCGAGCGAGAGCGTCAGCCAGAAGAACCCCGGCACGGGCAGGTTCAGAAGGACGCCCAGGACCGGTGCCGCCAGCGTCAGCGGCAGCCCCGTGGTCAGCCAATGCGCGAGCGCCTTCGTCGCTGTCACCGTCTCAAGCGGGATCGGCGCCGTGGCCAGAAGGTCGAGCGTTCCATCCTCGTGGTCGAGCGCGAAGATCCGGTCGAGGGAAAGGAGGCAGGCCAGCAGCGCGCCGACCCAGAGGATGCCCGGCGCGATTCGGCCCAGCGTGCCGCCCTCGGGCCCGACGCCGAAGGGCACGAGGATCGTGACGATGAGGAAGAAGGCGAGGCTGAGCCCGAAGCCGCCGCCGGCGCGCAGGGCCAGCGTGAGGTCACGCAGGAGGAGCGCGGTCATGGCCGCCCTCCTGCCGCAGCGCCGGGGGCTCTGCCCCCGGACCCCCGGGATACTTCGGAAAAGAAGAAGATCATGCGAAAGCCTCGTCGAACCCGCCGGGCGCCGGGGCGGCGGAGGCGGCGCGGAACGCTGTCAGGTCCAGCACCTCCGCCTCGGCGATGCCAAGGTCGATATGGGTCGCCATCAGCGCCGCACCGCCTTGGGCAAGATGGGCGCGCACAGCTCCGGCGAAAAGCGCGACCGAGGCCACATCGAGCGAGACCGTCGGTTCGTCGAGCAGCCAGAACCTGCGCCCGGTCACGAGGAGCCGCGCGAGCCCCAGACGGCGCTTCTGCCCGGCGGACAGGCTTTGGGCCGGACGTTCCGCCAGTGCCACGAGGTCCATCGCGCCAAGCGCCGGGGCAATGTCGCCGGTGCCGAAGATCCGCGCCCAGAAGCGGAGGTTCTCCGTCACGCTCAGCGTCGGCTTGATCCCGTCGGCATGGCCCGCGTAGGCGATGTCTTCGGGCGGCAGGCCGATGCTGCCCGAGAGCGGCGGCTGAAGCCCGGCGATGGTCCGAAGAAGCGTCGTCTTGCCGATGCCATTCGGCCCGCGCAGGACGAGGGCGCGGCCCGGCCCGAGGCGGAGGCTTACCCCGGTCAGGACCGGTAGGCCGCCGCGGGCAATCGAAAGGTCGGTAACGGTCAGTTCCATGGTGCCGGGTTAACCGATGCGGCGGGCTGGCGCAAAGCCTCAATCCACCGGAAGGAGCGCCGCGGCAATGCGCCGCCCTTCGGACAGAAGGACGTTGTAGGTGCGGCAGGCGGCGGGGCTGTCCATGATCTCCACCCCGAGGCCCGCGGCCTCGAGTTCGCGACGCAGCGCGGGCGGCAGGTGCGCGATCTCGCGCCCGGTGCCGACGAACAGCACGTCGATGCGGCCTGCGAGCGCGAAAAGCGGCGCGGGGTCGCCGTAGCCCTGCCAGAGGCGCGCGCCGGTGGCGGTGACGAGGACCGCGCCGTGAAGCACCTGGCCCGCGATGCGGAAGAACCCGGGGCCGTAGCTGTCGATGGGCTGCGCCTGTCCGTAATCGATTTCGCTGAGCGGCACGTTAGGGTCCTGCCTTCCTGGTCGGTCCGGGGCGAGCCTAACCGTTCCGGGCCGCCGCGCCAAGGTCGGCCGGTGTTCCCGGTCCGGGAAGCCAGGCCGCGTAGTCGCTGACCAGGAGATGCAGGGGCGGCTCGTCCTCCTCCACCTGCGCGAAGCGCCCGATCGGCTCGCGGAAGATGTTGTCGGTCTCGTCGTCGTTGACGGTCGAGACCTCTCCGATCAGGACATCGCCGCCCTCGCCCCAAAAGGCGTGCCAGTCGCCGGGTCTGAGCGTTACGCTTTCTCCGGGGGCAAGCCGCAGCTTCTGGCCGGGCGCGTAGGTCTGACGGATGCCGTCGCACCAGACGGTGCCGCCACGGTCCTCGGCGAAGCGGCCCCGGTCGTCCGAGCCGTAAAGCTCCACAACGAGCGTCGCGCCACCCCGGTTGATGATGTCCTCGGCCTTGAGGAAATGGGTGTGCATCGGTGACAGTTGATCCTGGCGCGAGATCAGCAGCTTTTCGGCGTAGCACATGCCGCCGCCCCGCTTCAGGTCGCCGAGCAACCCGTTGCGCAGCGTGAACAGGAAAAGGCCCATGCGGTCGAAGTCGCCCGCGCCGTAGTCGGTGATGTCCCAGCCGCAGCGCGCGCTGATGACATGCGCCGCCTCGCCCGCCCTGGCGTGGAACGCCTCCGCCGTCCAGTAGGCAAAGGGGGGCAGGGTGAAGCCGAAACGGCGGATCATCTCATCCGCGCTCCGCATGATGTCGTTGATCCGCGACCGCTTCATGTCCCTCATCCTCTGCCTGATTGCCCCGCCAAACCTGAGCCCATTTGCCGCCCGGGGCAAGCGCCGCCGTCGCCCTGCCCCCAGTGCGGCCGAGACCGTGCCGTGGCACGGATCTTCCTTTGTGGATGCGCGCTACCGCATAGGGGGCGGCGCGTGACAAGGCGCGCCGATTTGGATGTGATGGAGAGGCCCTGAGATCGAGAAAACGGCAGCCCGCCAACCCCGGTTCCGCGCCCCAAGGGTCGGCATCGGACTTCGCCAGGGCGTATCGGAACATGCGCGGCGACGGGTCCTCGCGGGTCCGCTTCCTGCTTGTCGAGGGGTTCTTGCTGATGGCGCTGAGTTCGGCCTGGAACCGCTGCGGGCAGCGAGCCGCTTTCTTGGCGTGCGGCGGTATGAATGGACCCTTGCCGCCGAGCGGGCCAGCCTGATCGAGGCAAGCAACAGCATCCAATTGATGGCCAAGCATGGCGTCGACAGCGCCCTGGAAGCTGATCTGACGTTGCTGTCGCCCTAGCTGTTCAGTCCCGGCATCTGGCGGATCGGATCGAGGATGAATCGATCTGGCTCTGATGCCCAGATCTTGCAGATGTATTCGTAGGGCGTGAGGTCAAACGCGGGCTTCCGCATCATGCTCGGCGGCTTCCACTTCGAGCGGCTGATCCTGGGCGGTTCCGGCCACAAAGCTCGGCCAGAAACAGCGGATCCAGATCATGATCGCCCAGACCGGCTGGCGCATCGACGCTGCCGAACTGCTGACCCGCCGCGCGGCGAAGATGTCCGACGCCGGGATCGGCAGCAAGAAGCTGATGCGCGAGGCGAGCCAGATCAAGCGCGTCGCGACCGAGACGGCGGCGTTCCGTTCCGACCGCGCGTTCCAGATCCCTGGCGGCGACGGGGTGACGCGCCAATACGGCCGGGTCGAGCAGCTTTGCCGCGACGCGCGCGCTACAGATCGCCGGGGGAACCTCCGAGATATGCAAATACCTGATCGCCGCGCGGGAAATGCCGGCGATCCGCCCAAATCTCTGACCCTTCGAAAGAGGACCGCGATGCATATCGCTCGCCTGCTGGAAGCATCCGCAGCTCGCTGCCCCGATCATATCGCGCTGGTCTTCGAGGGCCGGCGCTGGACCTATGCCGAATGGCTGGGCCGTGCCCGCCGCTTCGCGCAAGCCCTGTCCGATCTTGGCGTGCGCCGCGGCGACCGGGTGGCGTTCTATGTCACGACCTCCGGGAGTTCCGTCATCACTTGTGTCGCCTGCCCGGTCCCGGGCGCCATCGCGGTGCCGATCCAGATCCAGGAGATTCTGTTCCACCCGCGCTTCAGCGACTATCTTCGGCGACCATGACGTGTCGTCGCTGCGGCTGATCGCCACCGGCGCCGCGATCTCGGCCACGAGGATGGAGCGGGTGATGATGGAGTTCTACCCCCGGCATCTTCAACGGCTACGGCATGACCGAGGCCTCGCTGACCCCCTCCCTTCATCCCGAGGGCGCGCGGCGCAAGCTCGGGTCCTGCGGCAAGCCGACGCTGATCTCGGAATGCCGGATCATCACGGACGACCGGACCCGCGAACTGCCCCCGTCCGAAGCCGTCGCGCCGGGCACGATCGGCCAACCCATCGTGCGCGGGGCCCAGGCGATGGAGGGGTACTGGAACAACCCGTTCGAGACCCAGAAGAAGCTCAAGGCCGGTTGGGTCTACACCGGGCCCCTTTTCAGCCAGGACGCCGACGGGTTCTACCACTTCCTCGGCCGCGCCGACGACGTGATCACCTCGGGCTGCGAGTACATCTATCTTCGCGAAGTCGCGGAGATCCTGTATCGCTGCCCCGGCGCCCAGGAGGCCGCGATCGTCTACCTCAGGGAAGAGAAATGGGGGCAGGTCCTCAGCGCCTTCATCGCCCGCTCCGACCCGCCGACCGCCGCCTGAGATGAGCCCCTGACATGACCGAAAAGCTGATCTGCGAACAGGACGGCCACGTCGTCACGCTGACCCTCAACATGCCGGAGGCGCGCAACCCGCTGACCGACCATGACCTGTGCGACGCGATCCTGGCCGCGATGGCCCGCATCTCCGCCGAGCAGAGCGTGCGCGTGGCGATCCGGACGGGCGCGGGCAAGGCGTTTTCCTCAGGCGGCAACCTCAAGCACATGAAGGACAAGCACGGCACCTTCGAAGGCGGCGTGGTTTCGGTGAAGGACGGCTACCGCGTCGGCATCCAGCGCGTTGCGCGCGCGATGTGGGACTGCGAAGTGCCGCTGATCGCCGCCGCAAACGGCGCCGCCTATGGCGCGCGCTGCGGCAGGACCTGCCTGCCCGACATCCGCATCGCGCCCACCCGCGCGACCTTCGCCGAGAACTTCGTGAATGCCGGCCCGATCTGCGGCGAGGGGGGGGGCGTGGCTGCCGCCGCGTCAGGTCGGCCTATCGCGCGCGGCCAAGATGCCCCATACCGTCGCCCCCGGCGGACGCCGAAACCGCGCCAGCCTGGGGCCTGGTCGCCAAAGTTGTGGAGCCCGAGGCGCTGATGGACGAGGCCCGCGCCAGCCGCGCGGATCGCGCGCAACCCGCCCCGCCAGCTCCGCATGGCCAAGCGCCTGCTGCGCGAAGGGCTTAACACGCGGCTGTCGTTCATGCCGCAACGCGCCGCCGCCTAACGGGGGGCCTGCCACTGGACCGCCGACCACGAGGAGGCCATCGACGCGCTTCTCGAAAAGCGCACCGCCGTGTTTACTGGACAATAGGTCTCACACGCCGCACCGAATCCACAGGAGCTTGATCCATGTCTTCCCGCTTCGTCGACTTCGTCCACCAGACCGCAACCGACGATCTGCCCGACGAGGTTCTGGCGCTTGGCCGCCGCTGGCTTCTCGACCTGATCGGGGTCGCAGCGGGCGGGGCCGGCACGCGGCTTTCGCGGATCATCCGCGACCATGCCGCCGGGCATTTCGGCCCCGGCACGCGGCGCGCGCGGGTCCTGTTCGACGGCCGCGCCGTCAGCCCCGCCGGCGCGGCGCTGGCCGGTGGCATGACGATCGATGCGCTGGACGGCCATGACGGTCACAAGCTGACCAAGGGCCATGTCGGCTGCGGCGTCTTTCCCGCGCTTCTGGCGATGAGCGAGGCCGAAGGGCGCCTCGCGGACGACCGCGCGTTCCTGGCCGCGCTGGTCGCCGGCTACGAGATCGGGACGCGGGCGGGCATCGCGCTTCATCGCACCGCGCCGGACTACCACACCTCCGGCGCCTGGGTCGCGGTTGCCGCGGCGGCGCTGGGGGCGCGGGTTCTGGGTCTCGACTCGGCCCGCACCCGCGAGGCGATCGGCATCGCCGAATATCACGGACCGCGCAGCCAGATGATGCGCTGCATTGATCATCCGACGATGGTGAAGGACGGCTCCGGCTGGGGGGCGATGACGGGTGTCTCGGCGGCCTACCTTGCCGCCGACGGTTTTACCGGCGCCCCCGCGATCACGGTCGAGGGCACGGATGTCGCCGATCTTTGGGACGATCTCGGCAGCACCTGGCGCATCGCCGAGCAGTATTACAAGCCCTACCCGGTCTGCCGCTGGGCGCAGCCGCCCTTGCAGGCGGTCCTGAACCTGCGCGCGGCGCACGGGCTTGCCTCGCAGGACGTGGAGCGGATCGAGATCACCACCTTCCACGAATCCCGGCGCCTTGCCACGCGCGAACCGGTGACCACCGAAGAGGCGCAGTATTCGACCGCCTATCCGACGGCGGTGGCGCTGGTGCGCGGCCGCGTGGACCCCGTCGATGTGACCGAAGCGAGCTTCGCGGACCCGGAGATCCGGCGCCTTGCACGATCCATGACGGTCAGCGAAAGCGACGACTACAATGCCGCCTTCCCGGCGCGCCGCATCGCCCATGTGGCCCTGGTGCTGAAGGACGGCCGCCGATTGGTGTCCGAGCCGACAGAGGCGCTTTTCGACCCTGAGGCACCGGTCGACATGGCGACCCTGCGCGCCAAGTTCCATGCCTATGCCGGGCCGGTCCTCGGCACCGCGCGGGCGGCCGCGATCGAGACGGCGGTCGACCGTCTGGGTGACGGCAGCGGGATCGCGGAACTGGTCGAACTGATCCAGGCGCCTGCGGCTGAAGCCGGGGAAGCGGCGGCATGACCGATCGGGTCCGATACGACGTGACGGGCGGTATCACCGTCCTCACGCTCATCCGGCCGCACCAGAGAAACGCCGTCGATGCGGCGCCCGCCGACGCTGGGCCCATCTTCTGCGCCGGCATGCGCGGGAAATTGAAACAAAAACCCGGGAAAAGGGCAGCCGAATGAGCGATGCAGAGGTGACCAGCGAAAAACGGACCAGCGGCCGCCGCGCGAAGGCTTCGCGGGGCGCGGCGCAGATCTCGCAACTGCCGCTCCGCGATGTCACGATCTCCTTCGCGCCGGTCGAGCTTGCGGGGCCGGATCAGGTCGAGGCGATCCACCGGACCTCGATCCGGATCCTCTCGGAGCTTGGCATCCGGGTGATGAGCGCCCGGGTGATGGACATTTTCGAGGCCGCCGGCGCCATCGTCGAGCGTGCAGAGAAAACCATCCGTATCGACGAAAGCCTTGTTGCCGAGGCGCTGAAGACCACGCCACCCTCCTTCACGCTGACCTCGCGCAACCCGGCGAAGCGCCTGACGATCGGCGGCCGCCATATGGCCTTCGGCCTCGTCGCGGGCCCGCCGAACGTCCATGACTGCGTGAATGGCCGCCGGTCCGGGAACCTGAAGGACTACGAGAACTTCATTCGTCTCGCGCATCACTTCAACGCCATCCACATCATCGGCAACCAGGTGACCGCGCCGCAGGAACTGCCCGCGAACAACCGGCACCTGGATACCTACCGGGCCAACCTGACGCTGTCGGACCTGTCGTTTCACTGCACTGCGATTGGCGGCGGGCGTGCGATGGACGGGATCAACATGATGGCCATCGCACGCGGCATCAGCGTGGAGGAGATGGCCAAGGACCCCGGCGTCATCACCATCATCTCGGTCAACTCGCCCCGGCTTTTCGACGACGCGATGGCCGAGGGGCTGATCGCCATGGCCGAGCATGGCCAGCCGGTGACGATCACGCCCTTCACGCTGATGGGGGCGATGACCCCGGTGACGCTGCCTGCGGCACTCGCCCAGCAGAACGCCGAGGCACTTTTCGGGATCGTGCTGACCCAGCTCGTCAAACCCGGCGCACCGGTGATGTACGGCGCGTTCACCTCGAACGTGGACATGCGCTCGGGTGCGCCCGCCTTCGGGACGCCGGAGAACACCAAGGCGAACATCATCTCGGGCCAGCTTGCCCGGCGTTACCGGCTGCCCTACCGGACCTCGAACACCAACGCCTCGAACACGGTTGACCTTCAGGCGGCCTACGAAACCGGCATGGCCACCTGGGGCGCGGTGCTCGGCGGCGGGAACATGATCTACCACGCGGCCGGCTGGCTGGAAGGCGGGCTGACGGCAAGCTACGAGAAGCTCGTGCTCGACGTGGAAATCCTTCAGAACATGATGGAGATCCTGCGGCCCATCGACTTTTCCGAGGACGAGCTTGGCTTCGACGCCATCGCCTCGGTGCCGACGGGCGGGCATTTCTTCGGCGCAGCGCATACGCTGGCGCGTTATGAAAACGCCTTCTACCGCCCGATCCTCTCGGACTGGACCAACTACGGCGCCTGGGAAGCGGCCGGCGCCAAGGACGCGCTGACGCGCGCGACGGCCGTCTGGCAGCAGGCGCTGCGCGACTACGACGAACCGGCGCTGGACCCCGCGATCCGCGAGGAGCTTGACGCCTATGTCGCCCGCCGCAAGCAGGAGATCGGCGACGGGGAGCCCTGAGCGCGGCGATGGCGCCGACGACCGCCATGAACAGCGCCAGGGTAGCGGACAGGCCGCCCTACAACCGCTCGAAAAGCCGCCCCGGCGCGCCCTTGGGGCGCGGCAGGCCGAGCGCCCGGCACAGTGCGAAGACCATCGCCTGGTTCGAGGTGACGACCGGTTTGCCAGTCGCGACCTCGATCCGCTCGACCGCCTCGACCGACCGCATGTCGGTGCAGGACAGTACGATCGCCTCCACTCCCGGCAGGTCGACCCGCATGGCAAGGTCGAAGACCTCGTCCGGGCTCAGTTCGCCCTGACCGTAGTTGCCAAGCTCGCGGCCGATATCGGCGCGGGCCACGGTCTCGATGCCCGCGTCGGCCAGGAATGCAACGGCCTGATCGTTGATCTCCCCCACATAGGGAGAGGAGAAGCCGATCTTCGTCACGCCAAGCGCCCGGATCGCCGCGACGACCGAGCCTGCGGCCGTGAGCGAAACGGCGCCCGAGCGCACCTTGATCCTCTCCGCGAGGTCGCGGTCGAAGCCGGTGCCATGGGTCAGCGTCGCCGAGGTGCAGCCGTATAGCACGGCCTTGGGCCGCACGCCGGAGATCAGCCGCAACGTCTCGGTGATGTCTGAGGCGCCCAGACGCGCCATCTGGTCGGCGCCCGGGATGGCATCGATGTCATAGTCGCCCAGCCGCTCGAAATGCAGCGAACAGCCCTCCGGACGCATCAGCATCATGTCGGGTTCGAGGTTGGTGTTGGTGTAGGGAACCAGCACGCCAATCTTGAGGGCGCGGGGATCAGCGGTCATGACCGTCCTCCTTGAAGGTGGCGAGAATCTCTGCCGCGCGAGCCATGTGTTCGGGTGCGGCGATGGTGGCGCGAAGGCACTGCGGCAGGCCGTAGCCCGCCATCCCCCGCAGGAGCAATCCCGACGCGCGCAGGCGCCGGTCGGCGCCGTTCGCGGCCTCGGCCGAGGCGAAGGGGATCAGCACGAAGTTCGTGTGGCTTGCCGGGATCGGGTAGCCCGCCGCGACGAGGCGCGCGGCGAACGGATCGCGGATCGCGGCGGTCTGCGCCGCGATCGCGCGCATATGCGCCTGGTCCCGCATCGCCGCCGCCGCCATGGTCTGGCTCACAGCCGAGACGTTGTTGGGGTTGAGAAGCTTGCGCGTCTCGTGCCCGATCGCCTCCGGGAAGAGGCCCCAGCCAACACGGGCACCAGCCAGCGCATAGGCCTTGGAGAAGGTACGCAGCACCACCGTGTCGCCCCGCCCGGCCAGCGCAAAAACGGGTGCGGGGTCCTGATCATCGAACTCGCCATAGGCCTGATCGACAACCAGAAGCACATCCCCCGGCAAGCCATCGCGGAGCCGAACGATCTCGGCATTGGGCATCCGGGTTCCGGTCGGATTGCCGGGAGCGCACAGGAACACGATCCGGGTGCGCGGTGAGACTTCGGCGAGCAGCGCATCGACCGAGACGGTGAAGTCCGGCTCCACGGCCTTCACGTAGCTGGCCCCCGCCTGAAGGCAAGCGGTGGCGACGAAAAGATAGCCGTAGTCGGTGCCGAGCACCTCGTCCCCCGGACCGGCAAAGGCGCGGATGAGGCAACCGATTAGCTCCATCGAGCCCGCGCCGCAAAGGATGCGCGCGGGCGCGAGCCCGTGGACCTCGGATATGGCCGCACGCAGCACGCTCCAGTCCGGGTCGGGGTAGAGCGCCGCGCCTGCCAGCGCCGCCTGCCCGGCCGCGACGGCCTTCGGGCTGGGTCCGAAGGCGCTTTCGTTCTGGGCAAGCGAAACCGTTCCCGGCGCCCCGAGATCGGCAAGCGCATAGGGCGCCATCGCGGCGACATAGGGAACGGGGGGGATCATTCGCGCCCCCCATACTGGCCTTCCGCTGCCGCCGGCGACACCAGCCCGCACCGCAGGTCGCGCGCCAACGCCGCCGGGTCGCGCAGACCCGGATCGCCGAACCCGCCACCGCCCGGCGTGTCGAAGATCAGCCGTTCACCCGGCTCGATCCGCAGCTCGCACTTGCCCGGGATGTCGGCAGCGCGCCCGCTGACCCGGATGCGGCCGGGCGCGCCCGCCTTGCCGCCCGCGCGCCCGGCGGCGGCGTTCTTCACCCGCTCCACCGACAGGAACACCAGGAAGGGCTCATCCACCGCCGAGGTCATCTCGATCCGCTGGCCGAGGCCGCCGCGATATCGCCCGGCCCCGCCGGAATCGGCCAAAAGTTCCCGCCGCCAGATCGTGACCGGGGCAACGGCCTCGGTGATCTCGACCTGGCTGCCGAAGACACCCGAGGGGTAGGCGGTGGCCGAAAGCCCGTCGGCATGCGGGCGGGCGCCGGTGCCGCCGTTGTGAACAAGCTCCACCGCGAACTGGCGGCCGCCGTTGCGAACCGCCTCGGGCGCGTGGCGCATCGGCAGGTCGTACATGCAGGAGGCACCTTCCGAAGGAACCCGGTCGGGCAGCGCCCGGGCAAGGCATCCCAGCACGAGGTCCGGCGTCATCTGGCCCAGCGTGTGGCGCATCGCGACCGGGGCCGGCCGCTGGGCGTTCAGGATGCAGCCTTCAGGTCCAGTGACCACGAAGGGCTCCAATGACCCCGCGTTGTTCGGGATGTCGGGGCCGATGATGCAACGCATGGCGAAGACCGCATAGGCGGTCGCGTAGTTGAGGGGCACGTTGATGCCCTTGCGCGAGCAGCCCGATGTGCCGGTGAAGTCGAGATGCAGCCGATCCCTGGTCACGGTGAGCGTGGCGTGCAACTCCAGCTCGGTCTCATACCCGTCGACTTTTAGGGCATTGCGGTATACGCCCGCCGGAACCTCAGCGATCGCGTCCAGCGTGCCGCGGCGCGAGGTCTCGATGATATGGTCGGCAAGCCCGTTGAGGTCGTCGAGCCCGAAATCCTCCATCATACCGACGAGCCGCGCCGCGCCCGCCTCGCAGCAGGCAATGAGCGCGTAGATATCGCCCTCGTTGGCGATGGGCTCGCGCGAGTTGGCCTTCACGATATCCATGAGGAGCGCGTTGACCGCGCCCCGGTCGACAAGCTTGCAGGGCGGGATCAGGAGCCCCTCGTCATAGATGTCGGACCCTTCCGGCCCCATCCCGAGCCCGCCGAGATCGACCAGATGCGAGGTGCAGGAGGTGAAGCCGATGACGCGGCCATCCTTGAAGGCGGGCATCATCAAAAGGAAGTCATTCAGATGTCCCGAGGCGAGCCAGGGATCGTTCGTCATGTAGATGTCGCCGGGCTGCATGGTCTGGATCGGGAAGCGTTCGCGCAGCGTCTTCACCGCTTCTGCCATCGTGTTGATGTGGCCGGGCGTGCCGGTCACGGCCTGGGCGAGCATCCGGCCCTTCACGTCGAATATGCCGGCAGAGATGTCGCCGCATTCGCGCACGATGGGCGAAAACGCGGCGCGGATCAGGGTCTGGCCCTGCTCCTCGACCACGGCAAGGAGGCGGTTCCACATCACCTGGAGACGGGCGGGGGAAAGATCGGTCATGGCTCAGTTTCCCTTGCGGGTGAGAAGGAGGTTGCCGCGGGCATCGACCTCGGCATCAAAGCCGGTGCCGACGAAGGTCGTGGTCTGCGGCTCGGCGATCAACGCGGGGCCGGCGAGGCGGTCGCCGGGGGCCAGCGCGCCGCGCATCACGAAGGCGGCTTCGCGCCTCTGGCCGGTGACGTCGCAGATGATCGGGCGCGTCTCGGGCGCGTCTCGGGCGCGCCCGATCGGCACGGCTTCGACCGGCTGGATTGCATCGGCCCGGGTGGCGACGCGGACCGACCAGTTCAGGATCTCGATCTCCATTCCCGGCACCGGGCGCGAGAACTGGCGCGCATAGGCGGTCTCGAACGCCTTGGTCAGCGGGGCGATCTCGGAGGGCGCGAGGTCACGGTCGGGAAGCGCGATCTCGATCTCATGGCCCTGGCCGTGATAGCGCATGAAGGCGGTCCGGGTGACGGCCATATCGGCCCCGGCCGCCCCCTGCTGGACGACGCCCCTGGCCTCCGCGACCATCCGCGCGAGAAGCGTGTTCACGGCGGCGAAGTCGAGCGTCTGGAGCATCGAGTAGCGTGAGCGGACGATCTCGAACGAGACCGGGGCGAAGAGGAAGCCCACCGCAGAACCGACGCCCGGGTTGGCCGGGACCAGGATGCGCGAGACACCGGCAGCGCGGGCCACGCGGCAGGCGTGCAGGGGACCGTTGCCGCCGAAGGCAATCATCGTGCGCGCCCCGAGGTCCTTGCCCGATTCCACCGCGTGCATGCGGCCTGCGCTTGCCATGTTCTCATCGACGATCCGGCTGACGCCGTCGGCGGCCGCCTGTGCGTCAAGGCCAAGCCCGTCACCGATCACGCGTGTCATCGCCGCGGCCGCGGCCTGCGGATCGATGGTGAACTGTCCTTCGGCGAAGGTCTCGGGCCGGATATAGCCGAGCACGATGTCGGCGTCCGAAACCGTGGGCTCGCTTCCGCCGCGTCCGAAGGCGACGGGTCCGGGCTCACTGCCTGCGCTTTGCGGGCCGACGGTCAACCGGCCCAGCCGGTCGATTGCGGCGATCGAGCCGCCGCCCGCGCCGATCTCGATCATCTCGATCACCGGGATGCGGACCGGCATGCCCGAGCCCTTGATGAAGCGCGCGGCGCGCGCGATCTCGAAGGCGCGCGAGGTCTGCGGCGCGCCGCCGTCGATCAGGCAAAGCTTGGCGGTGGTGCCGCCCATGTCGAAGGAGAGCACCTCGTCGAGGCCGCATTCTGAGGCGATGCGTGCGGCGAGGATCGCGCCGCCCGCAGGACCGGATTCGACCAGCCGGATCGGGAACTGGGCCGCGGTCGCGATCGTGGTCATCCCGCCCCCCGCCGTCATCATCAGGATCGGGCAGGCAAGCCCCTCGGCGGCAAAGCGCGCCTTGAAGGCGCAAAGATAGCGCGCCATCAGGGGCTGGATATAGGCGTTGGCGACGGTCGTGCTAAGCCGGTCGAACTCGCGCGCCTCCGGACTCACCTCGGACGAAATCGATATGGCCAACCCGGGACGGGCGGCCGCGATCAGCGCGCGCAGCCGCCGTTCGTGCGCGGGGTTCGCGTAGGCATGCAGAAGGCAGATCGCCAACGCGCCGGCGCCGGTCGCGTCGATCTGGTCCAGCAGCCCCGGCAGCGCGCCCTCGTCGAGTGGGATCAGCACCTGGCCAGTGGCATTCATCCGTTCCGGGATCGTCAGCGAGCGGTCGCGCCCGACCAGCAGATCGGTCTTTTCCAGGTTGATGTCGTATTGGGCATAGCGCCGCTCATAGGCGATCTCGAGGATGTCGCGGAAGCCCTCGGTGGTGATCGTGGCGACGGTCGCCCCGCGCTTCTCGATCAGCGCGTTGGTGGCGAGCGTGGTGCCGTGGATGAACCCGCCGACCTCGCGCAGCGTGCGCCCCGCCGTGGTCAGGGCGCGGTGCACGCCTTCCATGGCGCCGGCGGCGGGGTTCTCATGCGTGGTCAGCGTCTTGGTCGAGGCTGCGACGCGGTCGGCCCCCTCGATCAGGACGGTATCGGTGAAGGTGCCGCCAATATCGACAGCAAGGCGCAGGGTCGGGCTTTCGGGCATGATCTCTCTCGTTCCGGGAATGAGCGCGGACGGCAGGATGCCATCGGGTCAACAGGGAACGAGGTCGCAGCCGGTCGCCCGGCGGTTCATGAGGTCGAGAACGACAATGCCTTGCATCTGCCACTCTGCCGGTTGGGCCGGCCCCGCAAGGCCCGCCGTCGCAGCAATTATCACCGGAAAAGCGGGCTTGGGAAGCGTTTATCGAGCTCCGGGCCATGGCCACCGCGCCGTGCGGCGTCGACCCGATCGGCGGGACGTTTTCTGGCTCGCGGGGTTACTTAGGGTCCGTCGCGAAAATCTCTTGCAGCCGCGCCGTCGGCAGCGCGGGGCAAATGTGCCCCTCCGGTTTGACCGTCGCCACGTCCTCGCCCGCCACAAGCGCGTTGACCACCGCCTCTTCGACGGCCTCGACGGCCGCGAGGTAAAGCGGGTCGAGCCGTTCGATGTTCAACTCCTGCCGGGTCAGCACGGCGTCGGCCAACTGCGGCATCGGCCCTTCGTTCGCCGTCGAAAAGGCCAGGAAGATATCGCCGGAGCTGTTGCCGCCCGGCGTTCCCCCGCGTCCGATGCCGATGGCCGCGCGCTTGGCCAGCTGGCGCAGCGAAAGGCCGGACAGCGGGGCGTCGGTGGCCAGGATCACGATGATCGATCCCATTTCGGCGGAATGGCGCGCGCCCTCCGGGATCATCCGGCCGACAGGCTTGCCCAGGATGCTGAGCCAGGGGCGGATGCCGTGGTTGGCCTGCACCAAGGCGGCCACGGTGTAGCTCTGCCCCTCGATCCCGATCATGCGTGAGGAGGTCCCGGTTCCGCCCTTGAACTCATAACAGATCATGCCGTTGCCGCCGCCGCTCGACCCCTCGGCCACCGGACCGCCGCTGCGGGCTTCCAGCGCCGCGATGGCATGTTCGGCCTGGACATGCATCGCGTTGATGTCGTTCAGCACCCCGTCGTAGGTTTCGGCCACGACCGGCATGGCCCAGACGTGCTGCTCGCGGAAGTAATCGGCGTAGTGGTCGATCATCCAGCGCGTCGCGCCCTGATGGGCCGCACCGACGCCATGGGTGTTGGTGATGAGAACCGGCCCGAGGAAATAGCCCGCGTCGTTGATCCAGTGCGTCCCCGTCATCTCGCCGTTGCCATTGAGCGCGTAGGACCCGGCCCAGACAGGCCGCGGCTCATGGCCCGGGCGGGGCAGGATGGCGGTGACGCCGGTGCGCATCCCGCGGGACGGGTCGGTCAGGGTGCAAAAACCGACCGTCACCCCGGGGACATCGGTGATGGCGTTCAGGGGGCCGGGCGTCCCCTGGAAGGGTAGGCCAAGATCGCGCGCGCGGGGCTTTGTCATGCCTGTCTGTCTTGCTGGAACGGCGCCTCAGGTCAAGGGTGGCAATCAGCACCGGGACATGACTTCTGAATTGATCCGATTGCCGTCGTTGCCGGTCGGGGGCGTGCGGCCGCCCCCAACCCTTCGCAATCCAACCTGCCGCGGGCCGGGCCGCCTCACGCAGCGCCGGGCCGCCGCCCTGTGGCCCTGAGAAGAAGAGCCCGGATCCGCCGGCCGAGCCAGGCGTCAACGGGATCATAGATCCGCCACAGCACAACGCCGCCGACAAGCGCGACCGTCCAGGACAGGACCGGGCAGGCGCCGAGCAGGATCTCGACGACGCCGGAAAACTCCTGATGCGTGATGTAGATGATCAGCGACGCACCAGCGATCATGCGTGCCCCACTTGCCAAAACCTTCGGCAGGGAAACCGAAGGCAGCCAGATCATCGCCAGCGTCGCCAGCAGGAAAAAGACCGGTCCGATCACCCGGTAATCGTCGAATTGCCAGATGCCAAGCAACATGACCGTGGTGACCAGTGCCTTTTGGCCCCTCTCCCTGGCCGATCCTGCCGCGACGCCGACCATGAGAAACCAGGCGCAAAGATGCGGGAGGCGGCGGTATAGGGCGTTCGTATCCACAAGCGCGTCCGAGAAGGCCGCAACCCCCACGAGGGCCACGGCAGCTATGATTGTCACCCGAAAGGTGTTCTCTCTAACCATCCGCCGGACCGTCGCAAACGACAGCACGATCATCAGGACGACAAGCAGTTGAAGGTAGACCTCGACGAACCAGGACGCCCCTTGCACCCTGGGCGAAATCCAGTTCCCGATGAAGAGGAACGCTGGCCACTGCCCGTAGCCGCTGACCTCGAAGTACATCACTTCGTTGGCAATGGTCAGCAGGGCAATCCGGATCGCCAGGACCGCGACCGGCACGACACTTTCGAGCTCAAGCACCTGCGGCAGCGTGAATGTGTCGAAGGATATCCCCGCCACGACGAAAAGGGTGAAGGCGCCGCCGCCGCCATAGTTCACCAGACCCACATGGCCCGCCACGACCAGCATGATGGCCAGCGCGCGCACAAGGGTCGGCGTATCGATATGCACCGCCCGGCGGCGCTCTCGGGCCTGGGCGCCCAGCTCCGCGACGCTCATCCCGGGCCAGTTCTCGGGCAGATGACCGAGCACGGACTCGATCTCCAGGGAAACGGCGACGAAGCTGAGACTGTCGCCGCCAAGATCCGTGAAGGATGTCCCGGATGAGATGTCTGCCTGCGGGAAGTGAATGCGGAACACCTCCGCGACACTGTTCCGCCGCCGGAGCAGCATGCGATCCGTGAGGCCCTTCAGCCCCTTGCGCGCCGGGCTTGTGTGGGACGTAGCCGCAGGGTCCGCAGGCAGGCCTTCGAGGAGCCCCCCGATCGCCTGCAGATCGACCTTTCCCGACGTCTGGCGCGGCAGCGCATCGACCGCGACAAGCCGGAAGTTTCCAGCCGGAACGCCCAGCCACTCGGCAAGGTGCTGGCCGAGGTGCGCGACCGAGGCCCCGGAGCCGTTGGCAACCAGAACGTACATGAGGTCGTCGCGTGCCACGCAGGCGGCCTCGACCCCCATGGCCCGAAGGTGCTTCTCAACCTCGTCAAGGCCGATCCGAAGCCCGAATAGCTTCACGAAGCGGCTCTTGCGCCCGACGATCTCGACCGCGCCGCTGGGCAGGCGCCGCGCGATGTCCCCGATCTTGAGGATGTCGCTTCCCTGCCCATCGGAGAGATCCGCGTCCGACTGCGCATAGCCCATCATCGTGTTCGCACCACGATAGCAGAGCTCTCCGTGCGTGCCGTCGGGCACCGGCCTGCCCACTTCGTCGGCGATCCAGATCTCGCCACCCGGCACGGGGATGCCGATGGCCGAGGGCGTCTCCAGCGCCATGGCCGGTGGCAGATAGGAGATCCTCGGCGCGGCCTCAGTCTGGCCGTACATGACGAAGAAGTCCCAGCCCTCGTCCCGGCCACGTTCAACCCAATGCCGCACGCGGGTCGGGTCCAGGCGGCCGCCAGCCTGCGTCATGTAGCGCAACCGGGCGAGGTGATCGGTGCGGATGCGCGCCTTTTCCATCAGTTCGAAACTGTGCGGAACCCCGGCAAGGCTGGTGCATCCGCAGTGTTCGAAGACCTCCCAGAACCCGGCGTCGATCACGGACCCGTCGATCAGCACCACCGAAGCGCCAACCGCGAGATGGGAGTTCACGATCGACATCCCGTAGGAATATTGAAAAGGCAGCGCCATGGGCGCGCGATCGTCCGGGCCAAGCGAAAGATAAGTTGCGATCGACGCCGCATTCGCGGCGATGTTGCGGAACGACAGCCGGACCCATTTCGCCGATCCGGTCGACCCGGAGGTTGACAGAAGTACCGCCAGATCGGGGTGCCAGCTTTCCACCGCACCCTCGAACCGGGCCAGCGTATCCGTCGCGGCCGCGTAGAGATAGGTAAGCGAAAGGCCGGTCCCCTCCGCCGTTTGGCCTTCGCCCATCAAGAGGACCGGGCACCCGGCGTTCAGCGCGGCGAGGTAGGCGACATACTGGCGATAGTGCCCGTCGCAACGGATGCCGAACAGTCCCCGCTGCTGACCGATCCGGCGCGAGAATGCGGCGATGTCGTCCGCCAGTTGCCCGTAGGTTACGAACGTGCCGTCCGGATAGATGAAAGCGGGGCGATCGGAGTTCTCGATCGCCCAAAAACCCTTGGCGCGGATCAACTTGGACTCGAGCATGTTTCCTCACGCGCACTTAGCGCAACGCGGTCGTTGATCTTGGTCGGCAATCATCATGGTTAAAGCAGCTCCCCTCGGAGTGCCCGACCCGGCCCACGCCCCTAGGGAAGCTGCGGAAAAATCTACCGTTAATCCTCGAACCTGCAAAGGGGCCTGTGCGTTGAGCCCTGCCCCCGGACGCGCCCGAAAAAGGGGCCCGACCCGGGCCCCCGTTCACGACGAATGCGGTGCTGTGCGGCGTGAACCGCGCCTCGGCCTACTCGCCCAGTTTCTTGATCCGGCCTTCGACGCTGGCCTGCACCCCGCCCTGCGCCTCGATATAGGCCATCACGTCATTGGCGACGAGCTTGCCTTCGCCCACGTTGGTCAGGATACGCCCGCCGCCCAGCGCCGCGTAACCGTCGCCGCCGCCCAGAACGTAGTCGTTGGTGGCCAGCGTGTAGAGCTTGTCGAGCTCCAGCGGCGCGCCGCCCACGGTGACCGAGGAGACGCGGCTGCCAGCCTCTGCCGAGGGGTCGTAGACGACCTCCATCCCCGATACCTGCGGGAAGCGGCCCGCGCCTTTCTCAACCTGGCTAAAGCCGTTTTCCAAGGCCGCCAGCACTTGCGAGCCCGGAAGCTCGGTCACCTGCGTGACATTGCCGAAGGGCAATTCGGTCAGGATGTCGCGGCGCGTCAGCATGGCGCCTGCGTCATAGGTACGGTCGGCGCGGATACCGCCGCCGTTCATGATCGCAAGGTCCGCCCCCGTCGCGGCCCGCATCGCGTCGGCGATCAGGTTGCCCATCGCCGATTCCTCGCCCCGCACCACGTTGCGCCGGCTGTCGAGCGCGCCTTCGGTCTTGCCGATCTCCACGTTAAGCGCCGCGTCCAGATCCGCGGTCAGCTTGTCGACCATCGCCTGCGTTTCGGCGTCGGGCTCGACCGTCGCGGTGTCGATGAAGCGGAACGTGGGCGTCCATTTCACCGTCTTCTTGCCGTCCTTCTCGCCGATCTCCACCGCCAGATCCAGCGGCGCGACGAAGCGGCCGTCGACCGAGGTGTCGATATAGGCCGTGATCCCGTCGTAGGAGGCCGCGTAGAAATGGTCGTCGCCCGAGATCACGACGTCGAAGGCCTTGGAGGTGACAAGTTTGCGGTCGTTGTTCAGATCGGTCTGGACGACGCCGATCACCAGGTCGGCCCCGCCTTCACGCGCGGCCCGCGCGGCGTCGACCGCGCTGTCGACGGTCGGCAGGAACTTCAGATCGCCGGTCGAGGAAACCTCGGGCGAGGTGTCCTGCGCCACGGGAACCAGCGCGATGTTCAGCCCGGCCATCTCCTTCATCATCACGCCCCCAAGCCCCTCGATGGGCGATCCGTCGGCGTTGGTGATGTTGATCGCGGCCCATGGGTAGTTCGAGGCCTTCATCTTCTCGAAGAAATTCTCCGGTCCGAAGTCAAACTCATGGTTGCCGGGCACCGCCAGGTCGAAGGGCACAAGGCCGGTCAGGTCGATCGTGTTCTGCCCCTTGTCGAAGCCCGAGATCAGCGAGGGCGACAGCATGTCCCCGTCGAAAAGGTAAAGCGTGTTCGGATTAGCCGCACGTTCGGCCTTCACGATCGCGTTCAGTCGTGCGAAGCCGCCGCGCGTGCCATCCCCGTCGTAGTCATAGATGTCCCCGATACCGACAATGGTGAGCTTCACGGATTCGGCGCTTGCGGCGCCCGCGCCCAGCGCGAAAAGCGCTGCCGCCCCCATGATGCCTGCGATGCTGCGATTTGCGGATTTCATTCTCGAACACTCCAGGTCAAACAATACCCAAGGACTGTGCGCCGTGAAGTTTCGCCTGTCAAAGACCTTTGCCGACCGCCCCGACAAGGTCTTCGCGGCGCGCGGCCGTGGTTCTAAGGATTGACCCCGCGAAGCGCAAAGGGCATGACATCCGCATGCTGATCCTCAAGATTTTCCGACGTCACGAATGGGATGCCTTCCGCAAGGCCGGCGAAACCGTGGGCGCGCCGGTCGATCTTGCCGATGGGTTCATCCATTTCTCGACCCCCGCGCAGGTCACGGAAACCGCCGCGAAGCACTTCGCGCGGGAAAGCGATCTGGTCCTGGTCGCGGTCCAGGCCGACGCGCTCGGCCCCATGCTGCGGTGGGAGCCCTCGCGCGGCGGCGCGCTCTTCCCCCATCTCTACCGGCCCCTCAGGCTCGATGAGGTCGTCTGGGACAAGTCCCTGCCCCTCGGCAAGACTGGCCATATCTTTCCGGAAGGTGTGCTTTGAACATCGTCGAATGCGCGGGCCTCGCCGCCCTGCACCGGCTTGACCCTGAACGCGCCCACGGGCTTGCGGTCCGCGCGCTGTCCATGGGGCTCGTGCCGCTTCCCGGCGCCGTGCGCTCCCCCCGGCTGGAGACACGGCTTGCGGGGCTTTCGCTGCCGAACCCGGTGGGCCTCGCCGCCGGTTTCGACAAGAACGCGGAGGCCGCGGGCCCGCTGACCCGCGCGGGTTTCGGCTTCGTCGAAGTCGGCGCCGCCACCCCGCGCCCGCAGCCCGGCAATCCCAAACCGCGGCTCTTCCGCCTGCGCGAGGATCGCGCCGTCATCAACCGCTTCGGCTTCAACAACCAGGGCGCCGACGCCGTCGCGGCCCGCCTCGCGCGACTTGATCGCAAGGTGCCGGTGGGCATCAATCTCGGCGCCAACAAGGACAGCGCCGACCGCGCAGCCGACTTCGCCAAGGTGCTGGCCACCATCGGCCCCCATGTCGATTTCGCGACCGTCAACGTCTCCTCTCCCAACACCGAGAAGCTGCGGGACCTTCAGGGCAAGGCGGCGCTCTCGGCGCTGCTCGCGGGCGTACTCGCAACGCGCGACACGCTGGCCCGCCCGATCCCGGTCTTTCTGAAGATCGCGCCCGACCTTTCGGAGGCCGAACTCGCCGATGTGGCCGAGGTCGCGATGACCTCCCGCATCGACGCGGTGATCGCAACAAACACCACACTCTCGCGCGACGGGCTCAGGAGCCCCCACAAGGGCGAGACAGGGGGGCTCTCGGGGGCGCCGCTCTTCACCAGGTCGACGCGCGTTCTGGCCCGGCTTTCACAGCTGACAGAGGGCAGCTTGCCCCTGATCGGCGTGGGCGGGATCGCCTCCGCCGAGGATGCGAGGCAAAAGATCCTCGCCGGGGCCTCGGCGGTGCAGCTTTATTCCGCCCTCGTCTACCATGGCCTCTCGCTTGCGGCGCGGATCGCGCGCGATCTCGACGCGATGCTTGCACGCGACGGCGTACCCAATATCGCCGACCTCGTCGGTCAGGGAAGGGACGCATGGCTGAAACCGTGATCTGGCACAACCCGCGCTGCTCCAAGTCGCGTGAGACACTGAAACTGCTTCAGGACCGCGGCATCGAGCCCGAGGTTCGGCTCTACCTCCAGAACCCGCCCTCTCGGACCGAAATCGAGACCGCCCTCACAGCGCTTGGCCGCCCCGCTGCGGATCTGGTCCGCTGGGGCGAACCCGCAGCCCAGGGCCTCGACAAGTCCGCGCCCGACGGCGAGTTGATCGCGGCGATGGCCGCGACGCCCGCGCTGATCGAACGCCCGCTGGTCCTGCGCCACGGCAAGGCCGCGCTTGGCCGCCCGCCAGAGGCCGTCCTGGCCCTCCTCTGACCCCTTCTTCTTTTTCCAAATATCCCGGGGGTCCGGGGGCAGCGCCCCCGGCGCTCACCTCGCGGCCTGCTCCACCCGCCCGTAGACCGCACCGAGCGTCAGGGCGCGCGTGACGTTCATCACCATCAGCGCCGCCCAAAGCCCGTGGTTACCCCAGCCCGACAACGCAAGAACCGCCAGCGCATAGATCCCAACCGACATCGCGGCGGAGTTTCGCATCTCCCGCGCGCGGGTTGCGCCGATGAAGATACCGTCGAACATCCAGCTGGCGATGCCAAGAACGGGGGCCACGGCAACCCAGGGCAGATAGACGCGCGCCACTGACCTGACCTCGGCCTCCGTCGTCATGATGTCGATGATCGAGGGGCCGGCTGCCCAGAAGAAAAGCCCAAGAGCCACGGCCCCGCCCGCGCCCCACTCGCTGGTCAGGATCGACGCCCGGCGCACGTCCCGGACCGCGCGCGCGCCCACCGCCTGCCCGACCAGCGACTCCGCGGCGAAGGCGAAACCGTCCAGCGCGTAGGCGGTGATCTCCAGGAATTGCAGCAGCACCTGGTTGGCCGCCAGCGTCACGTCCCCATAGCCCGCCGACAGGAAGATGAACCCCGTGAACGCGCCCTGCAACAGGACCGAGCGCAGCATGATATCGCCATTGACCTGGACCATCCGCCGGACCCGCGCCCGGTCGAAGACCCGCGCCCAGTCCCGCCACTGCCCGCCCGCGAAGGCCGGGCGGCAGAGCCAGAGCCCAAGGCCCAGCCCCGACCATTCCGCGATCAGAGAGGCCGAGGCCACCCCCTCGATCCCCCAGCCCTGCCCCAGCACGAACCACAGGTCGAGAACCACGTTCAGCCCGTTGATCCACAGCTGCAACAGCAGCACCGCGCGCGTGCGCTCCACCGCGATCAGCCAGCCGGTGACGGCGTAAAGCGCGATGGTCGCAGGCGCGCCCCAGACACGGATCGTCAGGTAGCGCGTCGCCAGCGCCTCGACCTCGGCGGAGGCGGGCGCGATCGCAAAGCCAAGCGCGAAAAGCGCCCGATGGAAGAGGATGAAGACGGCCCCCGCCACAAGCCCGATCAGCAGCGCGCGCATCAGGATCGCGCCGGTCTCGGCGGGCTCCCGCGCGCCGTGCGACTGCGCGACAAGGCCCGAGGTTCCCATCCGCAGAAAACCGAAGATCCAGTAGATCGCCGCGAGGATGACGGCACCAACGCCCACCGCGCCGATGGGCGCCGCCTGTCCCAGCTGGCCCACAACGCCGGTATCGACCGCGCCGATCAAGGGCACGGTGGCGTTCGATAGCACGATCGGCAGCGCGATCCTCAGGACGCGGCGGTGGGTGATGCTAGCCATCGCGACCGGGCATCAGGAAATGCCCGGTGGCCTGCGCGAAAAGCCGCGCGCGGTTGTCCTGCCAGGCTTCGACATGAACGCTCGCATAGCGCCGCCCGGACCGGTTGATCCGCGCCCGCGCATAGGCGTCGCGCGGCAGGCCGGAGCGCAGATAGTCCACCGTGAAGTCTATGGTCTTGGGAAGCCGCGGCAGGCGCGCGCCTTCCAGCGCCGCCGCGTCGAGCCGCCCGCTTTCCATCTCTTCCCAGATCATCGACCAGGACAGTTCGATGATCGCCGTGACCTCCAGGAACGCCGCCGTCACGCCACCGTGCAGGGCCGGCAGCAGCGGGTTCCCGATCAGCTTCTCGTCGAAGGGCAGGACGGCGGTCAACTCATCGCCCCGGCGGTCGAATTCGATGCCCAGGAACTGGATATAGGGGACGCCGTGAACAAGGGCGTTCAGCGCCGCGTCGCGCCGTTGCTTGACGACCTGGACCGGTTCGGGGCGCTGACGGCTCATGCGGAAGCCCCGCGCTCGACGGTAAAGGCCCCGGTCGCCGTCGCCACCGGACGGTCGGGGTCTTCGTCATGGGCTGTCGCGCGCACGAAGGCCACCGTGCGGGTCACGTTGTAGCATTCGGCCCGCGCCGTGATCCGCTGCCCCGGCGTCGCGGGCCGCATGTAGTCGATCCGCAGATCGAGCGTCGCGGTCGAGACCACGCCGGGATAGCTGATCACCGCCGCCCCGCCGCAGGTGTCCATCAGCGCAGAGACCGCGCCGCCATGGATCACCCCGGTTTCCGGGTCACCCACGAAGCGCGTGTCGTAGTCCATCGCGATCACGGCCCGGCCCGCGCCGATTTCCTCAAGCACCATGCCAAGGGCGCGCGCATGCGGAATCGCCTCGACGAACTGGCGCGTTACCTGGTGCTTGTGCTCCTCCACCGCCGCAGTCCTTTCGGGTTGTTGCCGTCGCGGGGATAAAAGGGGCTTGCGCGGAGCGCCGCAAGTGCTATCTTTCGCAATTGAGAATTAGTCGCAAAACAAGATGCACGATACAGTCAACCTCACCGCCCGTCCTTCGACGCTCCCGTTCCGCCTCAGCCCTCGGCGGTCGCTTCTCTTTGTTGCGTTGGCCGCGCTGGCCATGGCGCCGGGGGGGCTTGGGGAGCTGACCCGGTCGCTCATGGCCGACGCCTTCGTCCAGGTGTCGGTCTTCGTGGCGGCGACACTCCTGATCTTCTATGGGCTTGAGCGGCTGTTCCGCTTCGACATCGGCATCGCGCTTGGCAGTGCCCGGACCATGCAGGTTCCGATCGCGGCCCTCTTGGGGGCGACCCCGGGCTGCGGCGGCGCTGTGGTGGTCGTTGCTGCCTACGCCTCGGGCAAGGTCAGCTTCGGCGCGGTGGTCGCGACGCTGACCGCGACAATGGGCGATGCGGCCTTCCTGCTGATCGCGACGCGCCCCGATGCCGCGCTTATCCTTCTGCCCACGCAGCTCGCGGTCGGCATCCTGACGGGCTGGCTGATCGACCGTTTCGTGGTCACCGATTACCGCCCGCGCGGCGGCACCTGCGAGATCGTGGCGGCCATCGGCAAGCTGCGCCTGCGCGACATCGCCTATCTGATCCCGGTCGTTCCCGGCCTTGTCGTGGGCGCGGCGCAGATCGGCGGGGTGGAGATCGCGACGATCCTGACCGTGCCCGTTCAGGTGATCGCCCTTGTCGGCGTCTTCATCGGGCTTGCCATCTGGACCGTCTCTCCGGTCGCGGCGATGACCAACCCGTCCGATACCCCCGTGACGCGGATGGCGGAGGAGACCTCCTTCATCTCGGTCTGGGTCATCATCGCCTATCTCGCCTATGACTATGCGGCTGCCTATGCGGGGCTCGACCTCAAGGCGATGTTCGGCGCGATCGCCCCGGTGCTGCCGATCGTAGGCGCCGCGATCGGGTTCATCCCCGGCTGCGGACCACAGGTCATGGTCGCGACCCTTTATGTGCATGGCGCGATCCCCTTCTCAGCCTTGGCGGCGAACGCGATCTCGAACGACGGCGACGCCTTGTTCCCCGCCATCGCGCTTGCGCCCCGCGCGGCGATCATGGCCACGGTCTATTCGACCCTACCCGCGCTCGTCGTTGCCTATGCGCTGCACTTCTTCGCGCCCGGCTTCCTGAACTGAGTTGTGCGCCCCCGCCCAAGCCGATAGGTTCGCCGGCGGAGGGAAGCGATGTCTGATCCGCGTCTGTCGTTCAAGGAAATGTGCGCGCGCTTCGACGTGACGCCACGGACGTTGCGCTACTACGAGTATATCGAGCTTCTGGCCCCGGAAAAGGAAGGCCGCGCGCGCTTCTACGGCCCTCGGGAAATCGCGCGCATGACCCTGATCCTGCGCGGCCGGCGCTTCGGCTTCAGCCTGGAGGAAATCCGCCAGTGGCTGGAGGTCTACCAGAAGCAGGGCACGCGCGAACAGGACCTGATCTGGGTCGATATGGCGAACCGCCAGCTTGCGGTTCTGCGCAAGCAGCAAGACGAACTGATCGCCACGATCGCCGACCTTGAGGCGCTGCGCGATCAGGTCGCCGACCAGCTCTGAACACGCATCCGACCCGACTGACGCAACGTAAGGAAATTGCGCTACACCGGGGCAGCATTTCATGACGTTTCGTCACGGAGGCCCTGACGCAACGTCACAGGTGACGTTAACGTCAACCATTCTTGTATGCTTGGTCAAACTTCCGTCACTTCCTACCTCATGACTCAAAGAGAGAGCTTTTCGAGGACAAACATGCCCCAAGAAGTGATGACCATTCGCGAAATGTGCGACGCCTTCGACGTGACGCCGCGCACCTTGCGTTTCTATGAGGCGAAGGAGCTTCTGTTTCCGATCCGCCAGGGTCAGAAACGCCTGTTCACCCGGCGCGATCGGGCGCGGCTGAAACTGATCCTGCGCGGCAAGAGATTCGGCTTCAGCCTGGAAGAGATCCGTCAGTTGCTCAGCCTTTACGACATCGGCGACGACCAGCGCACGCAGCTGACGCGGACGATCGAACTCGCCCAGAACCATCTGAGAAACATGCAGCAGCAGCGCGAGGAACTGGACACCGCCATCGGCGAGCTACAGCTCCAGATCCAGGGCGCCGTCGAACTCCTCAAGGAAAGGTCGACGCAGGACGCTGCCTGAGAAAGGAAACAAGACCATGCCGAGCTACACAGCGCCAACGCAGGACATGCAATTCGTTCTGCACGAGGTTCTGAAAGTCAGTCACGACGACACGCCCGGCTACGCCGATCTGGACCGCGATTTCACCGGGGCCATCCTTGAGGAGGCGGGCAAGATCGCCAGCGGCGTGCTCGCCCCGCTCAATGCCTCCGGCGATGCCGAGGGCTGTCGGCTCGAAAACGGCATGGTCGTGACCCCTTCGGGTTTCAAGGAAGCCTTCGCGGAATTGAAGGCGGGTGGCTGGACCGCGATCGACGGTGATCCGGCCTATGGCGGCCAGGGCCTGCCCTATCTGATGAGTTGCGCGACCGGAGAGATCTTCGTCTCCGCCAACATGGCGTTCAACATGTACCAGGGGCTGACCCATGGCGCCTACTCCGCGATCCAGGCCCACGGGACCGAGGCGCAGAAGGCGGCTTACCTCGCGAAGCTGGTCGGTTGCGACTGGACCGGCACGATGAACCTGACCGAGCCGCATTGCGGCACCGACCTGGGCCTGATGCGGACCAAGGCCGAACCGCAGGAGGACGGCAGCTACCGCATCACCGGGCAGAAGATCTTCATCTCGGCCGGCGACCATGACCTGGCGGAAAACGTGATCCACCTTGTTCTTGCCAAGGCCCCGGGGGGCGGCGAAGGAACCAAGGGCATTTCGCTCTTCATCGTGCCGAAGGTTCTGGTCAACGCGGACGGAAGCCTTGGCGCGCGCAACGCCGTCTCGGTCGGCAAGATCGAGGAGAAGATGGGCATCCACGGCAATGCCACCTGCGTGATGAATTACGACGGTGCGACGGGCTGGCTGCTTGGCGACCTGCACAAGGGCATGCGCGCGATGTTCACGATGATGAACGAGGCGCGGCTTTCCGTCGGCCTCCAGGGCTACGCGGTGGCCGAGGCGGCCTATCAGCACGCGCGGGCCTATGCGCGGGAACGGCTTCAGGGGCGCGCGGTGACCGGCCCGGAAAACCCCGCCGATCCGGCCGACCCGCTGATCGTCCACCCTGACATCCGCCGCAACCTGATGGCGCAAAAGGCCTTCGTGGAGGGCGCGCGCATGCTGACCTACTGGGGCGCCGCGCTTGTCGATCGCGCGCAGCGCGGGGGTGACGCGGCTTCCGAGGGGCTGATCTCCCTCCTCACCCCGGTCATCAAGGGTTTCCTGACCGACAAGGGCTTCGAGTCCACGGTCAACGCCCAGCAGGTCTTCGGCGGGCATGGTTATATCGAGGAACAGGGCATGTCCCAGTTCGTCCGCGACGCCCGCATCACGATGATCTACGAGGGCGCGAACGGGGTGCAGGCGCTCGACCTTGTCGCCCGCAAGCTGGCAGCCGACGGCGGCAAGCCGATCATGGGCTTCTTCGACATGGTGAAGGGCTTCATCAAGGAAAACGAAGGCCACGGGGAGTTGAAGGCGGGCTTCCTCGACCCGCTCAAGGCTGCATCAAAGGACCTCCAGGCCGCGGGCATGTTCTTCATGGCCGAAGGGATGAAGAACCCCAACGCCGCGCTGGCCGGTTCCTACGATTTCATGAGCCTCTTCGGGCATGTCTGCATGGGGCTGATGTGGTCGCGCGCCGCCCTGGCCGCGCACAACGCGCTTGAACGCGGCGACGGCGATGCCGACTTCTACAGGGCCAAACTCGCGACGGGCCGCTACTACATGGCGCGCGAACTGCCCGCGACCGCCCTCCGCCTTGCCCGCATTCAGTCAGGCGCCGATCCGGTCATGGCCCTGAGCGCCGAGGCGTTCTGATGAAAGTCCCGGAGACGACCGCAGGGCTCTTTGGCGTCCGCGCGCCCGCCACGGCCGGTGGAACGGGTATTTCGACAATGGAGAAAGGGCAAACGGCGCGCCCCGGCCCGTCCGTCGTCCCGAACGCTTCGGGTGCTTGCCGCTCGGACCGGGGCGACTTCTCCATTGACGGTCATCGGCTCCCCAGCCTGTACCGTGACACCAAGCGTGCGGGGAATCGGTTAACAAATCCTTCTTCTTCATTGAAAAATACCCCACGGGGGGTGTGGGGGGCGTGAGGCCCCCCACCGCCAACGGCGCCATGAGGACAGCGGCATGACAGCGATACTCCACTGCTTCGGCGAAAGCGGCAATGCTTACAAGGCGGCGCTGACCCTGACGCTCGCGGGCTATGACTGGGAACCCCTATTCGTCGATTTCTTCAACGGGGCCACGCGCACCGAAGCCTTCCGCAAGCTCAACGTGATGGGCGAGGTGCCGGTCTTCGAGGAGGATGGCCACATCCTGACCCAATCGGGCGCGATCATGTATCACGTCGTGGCCCGCACGGGCAAACTCGGCGGCGCGCCCGGCGCGGCAGAGGAAGTCCTGCGCTGGGTCCTGTGGGACAATCACAAGATGTCCTCTCAGGCCGGATCGACACGGTTCCTGATGAACTTCCTGCCCGAGGGCCGGCGTCCGAAAGAGGTCATCACCTTCATGCAGGCGCGGCTGAAGGGCGCGTATTCGACGCTCGACACGCATCTGAAAGGCCGGGACTGGCTGGTTGGGGACGGCCCCACGATCGCCGATCTCTCCTGCTGCGGCTATCTCTATTACCCGGAGCCCTTCGGCTTTTCCCGCGCCGACTGGCCCGAAATCGACCGCTGGCTGAGCAACATCGCCGCCCTGCCCGGCTGGAAGCCCCCCTATGACCTGATGCCCGGCAACCCGTCCGACCGGGAAGCGAAATGACGCGGAGGTAACGATGACGGACGCCTATATCTACGACGCGGCACGAACGCCACGGGGCAAGGGCCGCCCGGACGGCGCCCTGCACGAGGTGACCTCGGTCGCACTCTCCGCCCGGCTCCTGGATGCGCTGCGCGACCGCAACGGGCTGACGGGGCACGCGGTCGAGGACGTGATCTGGGGCAACGTCACGCAGGTGGGCGAACAGGGCGGCTGTCTGGCGCGCTCGGCCGTGTTGCTCTCGGGCCTCGACGAAAGCATTCCGGGGCTCTCAATCAACCGCTTCTGCGCCTCGGGGATGGAGGCGGTGAACCTCGCCGCCAACCAGGTCAAGGGTGGCGCGGGCGCCGCCTATATCGCGGGCGGGGTGGAGATGATGGGCCGCGTGCCCATGGGATCGGACGGGGCGGCCATCGCGGTCGATCCGAGCCTGGCGATGAAGACCTATTTCGTCCCGCAGGGCATTTCGGCCGACATCATCGCGACCGAGTTCGGGTTTTCGCGCGAAGACGCCGACGCGCTGGCGGTCGAAAGTCAGGCCCGTGCGGCGCGGGCCTGGGCAGAAGGGCGCTTTGCCCGCTCGATCGTTCCCGTCAGGGACCAGAACGGGCTGACGATCCTCGATCGCGATGAATACATGCGCCCGGGCACCGACATGGCGGCGCTCGCCAAACTCGACCCGGCCTTCAAGGCGATGGGCGAGGTCATGCCCGGCTTCGACAAGCTCGCGCTGATGAAATATCCCCACCTGGAGCGGATCGAACATATCCACCACGCAGGCAACTCCTCCGGCATCGTCGATGGTGCGGCGGCGGTCCTGATCGGCAACGCGGAGTTCGGCAAGGCCCACGGGCTAACGCCGCGCGCGCGCATCCGCGCGACCGCCAAGATCGGCACCGACCCCACGATCATGCTGACCGGCCCCGTCCCGGTGACGGAAAAGATCCTGCGCGAGGCCGGCATGTCGATCGCCGACATTGACCTCTTCGAGGTGAACGAGGCCTTCGCCGCGGTCGTGCTGCGTTTCCTTCAGGCCTTCGACGCCGACCCGGCCAGGGTCAATGTCAACGGCGGCGCCATCGCCATGGGTCATCCTCTGGGCGCGACCGGCGCGATCATCATCGGCACGCTGCTGGACGAGCTTGAGCGGACCGGCAAGGGCACCGGCCTTGCCACGCTTTGCATCGCCTCGGGCATGGGGGCCGCCACCATCATCGAACGGGTCTGACCCTTCCGAGGGCCCCCGAGGGAGAACAGAATGCCGAAGCTCGACCTGAACCGTTGCCCGCTCAAGACCGGGTCCATCTACCCTGAACCCTACGCCTCGATGATGGTGGGGCGTTCCTCCCTTCGTCTGGGGGAGGCCGGGGGCCTGACGCAGTTTGGCGTCAACCTCGTCACGCTCGAACCCGGCGCCATGTCGAGCCTGCGCCACTGGCACCGGAACGAGGACGAATTCGTCATGGTCACAGCGGGCGAATGCGTGCTGATCGACGATGACGGCGAACATCCGATGCTGCCCGGCGACTGCGCCGCCTTCCCGGCCAACGATGCCAACGGCCATCATTTCGTCAACCGCTCCGACCGGATCGCGCAGTTCCTCGTGGTCGGCACGAAGGCCCGACAGGAGGTCGGGACCTATTGCGATGTCGACATGCGGGTCGAGATCGCCGACGGCGTCGCGACGTTCACCTACAAGGACGGCACGCCCTGGGAGGGCCCGCGATGATCGTGCGCAAGGGGACGGCACGGTGCGAAACGGCGACCGCGGCGCAGATCGCGCATCTGGGGGACTACACGGCCGAGTTGATCTCCGACACCGGCGGCCTGACGCAGTTCGGCGCCTTCGTGGAGACGCTTGCGCCAGGCGCCGCCTCCTCCGACCGCCACTGGCACGAGGCGGAGGACGAGTTCCTGCTGGTCCTGTCGGGCGAGGCGACGGTCGTGGAGGATGACGGCGCCCACAGGCTTCTTCCCGGCGATGCGGCCTGCTGGCCCGCGGGGGAGGCGAACGGGCACCATGTCCTCAACCGATCCGCCCGAGCCTGTTCCTATCTGGTCGTCGGCACCCGCGCCCCATCCGACCGCGTGCACTACAGCGACATCGACAAGCTTTACACCCGCGAAAACGGCACCGTGCGGCGCACCCGCCGCGACGGCAGCCCACTCGACTAACGGAGGTTCCGATGCCCGAATTCACCGCTGCCCAGGATGCCGACGGCGTCGTGACGATCACCTGGGATGTTCCGGGAAAGTCGATGAACGTGCTGAGCCTTGAGGGCATGGCCGAGCTTGAGGCGCTGATCGACGCGGCACTGGCGGACCCGGCCGCGCGCGGCGTGATCCTGACCTCCGGCAAGAAGGACTTCGCCGGGGGCATGGACCTCAACGTCATCGCCAAGATGAAGGAGGATGCCGGCGCCGACCCCGCGCGGGGCCTTTTCGAGGGGATCATGCGTTTCCACGCGCTGGAACGGAAGATCGAGCTGGCGGGCATGGACCCGAAATCGAAGAAGGGCGGCAAACCCATCGTCGCGGCGCTTCCCGGCACGGCGCTGGGGATCGGGTTGGAAATTCCGCTCGCCTGCCATCGCATCATCGCGGCGGACAATCCCAAGGCCAAGATCGGCCTGCCGGAGATCCTGGTCGGCATCTTCCCCGGCGCGGGCGGCACCACGCGGCTGGTGCGCAAGCTCGGGCCCATGGCGGCCTCACCCTTCCTGCTGGAGGGCAAGCTCTCGGACCCGCAGCGCGCCAGGTCTGCCGGGATCGTCGACGAGGTCGTCGCCCCCAACCAGCTTCTGGCCCGCGCCAAGGAATGGATACTGGGCGCCACCGATGCGGACCTTGTGAAGCCCTGGGACCAGAAGGGCTACAAGATGCCCGGCGGCGCGCCCTATCACCCGGCCGGCTTCATGACCTTCGTCGGGGCGTCCGCCATGGTGCTGGGCAAGACCATGGGGGTCTATCCGGCGGCGAAGGCGCTGTTGTCGGCGGTCTACGAAGGCGCGCTGGTGCCCTTTGACGCCGCGCTTCGGATCGAGGCGCGCTGGTTCACCAAGGTGCTGATGAACCCCTCGTCCTCCGCCATGATCCGGTCGCTCTTCCTCAACAAGGAGGCCTTGGAGAAGGGCGCGAACCGGCCCGCCGTGGCCGACCAGAAGGTGAGCAGGCTGGGCGTTCTGGGCGCCGGCATGATGGGGGCGGGCATCGCCTATGTGGCGGCAAATGCCGGGATCGAGGTCGTCTTGATCGATGCCACGCAAGAGGCCGCCGACCGCGGCAAGGCGCATTCAGAAGCCATCCTGGACAAGGGAATGAAGCGCGGCAAGGTGACGGCGGAGAGCAAGGCGAAGGTCCTGGCCCAGATCGCCGCCACCACCGACTACGCCGCGCTTGCGGGCTGCGATCTGGTGGTGGAGGCGGTGTTCGAGGACCCGGCCGTCAAGGCCGAGGTCACGGCCAAGGCCGAGGCGGCCTTGCCCGAAGGCGCGATCTTCGCCACCAACACCTCGACCCTGCCCATCAGCGGGCTGGCGAAAGCCTCCAAACGCCCGGAGCAGTTCATCGGCATCCACTTCTTCAGCCCCGTCGACAAGATGATGCTGGTCGAGATCATCAAGGGCCGCGAAACGGGCCAGGTCGCCGTGGCCAAGGCGCTCGACTTCGTGCGGCAGATCCGCAAGACCCCGATCGTCGTCAACGACGCGCGGTTTTTCTACGCCAACCGCTGCATCATCCCCTATATCAACGAGGGCATCCGCATGGTGGCCGAGGGCGTGGAACCCGCGCTGATCGAGAATGCCGCAAAGCTTCTGGGCCTGCCGCTGGGGCCGCTGCAACTGGTGGACGAGACCTCGATCGACCTTGGCGTGAAGATCGCCAAGGCCACCAAGGCGGCGATGGGGGCGGCCTATCCCGACGGCGCGGTTGACGAGGTGCTGTTCGCGATGGCGGACCGGGGGCGCCTGGGCCGCAAGGCTGCCGCGGGGTTCTACGCCTATGACGCGGGCGGCAAGCGCAGCGGGCTCTGGGACGGGCTGGCGGGTCTGTGGCCGGTGTCCCCGGATCAACCCGAACTGACCGAGGTGCAGCACCGGATTCTTTTAGTTCAGGTGCTTGAGGCCGTGCGGGCGCTGGAAGAGGGCGTTCTGACCGACATCCGCGAAGGCGATGTGGGTGCGATCCTCGGCTGGGGCTTCTGCCCCTGGTCGGGCGGCCCGTTCTCCTGGCTGGACATGATCGGGGCGGCGCGTGCCGTCGAGATATGCGAGGGGCTGGAGGCCGCGCATGGCGCGCGCTTCCGCGCGCCCGGCCTGCTCCGCGACATGGCCGAGAGGGGCGAGAGCTTCTATGCCCGCTTCGCGCCGGGGGCCCAAGCCGCCTGAACGCGCGCTTTGCGGCGAGGCCGGGGGGCTTCGCGCCCCCCCGGATCCCCTGCGGGGTATTTCCGCAATGAAGAAGGGGTTACCGGCCGCGTAGCGCGATGATCAGACCCGCGAGGAAGATCAGGACCATGCCTGCCATCGCCCGTGCCGACAAGAGCTCGCCCCAGATGATCCAGGTCCAGAGGGCCGAGGCGGGCAGGATGACATATTCGAAGACCGCGACGCGGCTCGCCTCTGCCATCTGGTAGGCCTTGACCATCATGGCCACGCCCAGAAGCGAGCCCCCGGCCTGGATGAACGTCCATATCAGGAACGATGCCGTCGGCCAGACCGCACCGCGCAGGATGAAGCCCTCGGTGCCTGCGGGGACCTCGGGTTGCCAGACGGCAAGGACGAGAAGGCCGAGTACGCCATAGCATCCCAGCGCGGCGAAGAAACCCGCCACCATCGTTTCGGCGCTTTCCTTCGCGCACCACTGGCGCGTGGCGATGTTGCCCAGCGCATAGAGCGCACCAGCCGCCACCGGCAGGACGGTGGCCGGGCCGATCGCCACGTCCCCGCCCGGTCCGAGAACCATCATCACCCCCAGGAACCCGACCGCGACGGCAAGGATGCGGAAAGGTCCGATATGGATGCCGAAGGCAAGCCGCGAAATGAGCAGGACGAAGATCGGCGCGGTAAAGAGCCCCGCCGCGACGACCGCGACGGGCAGGAAGGCCAGGCAACCGAAGTAGACGACCATGGCCGAGCCGTGAACGAGGCTGCGAAACCCGACCGCGCGCCAGTTCCGCGGCCTGAGCCTCAGCCGCAAAGGCACCGCCGCGAGCCCGAGAAGCGCGAAGGCCATCACCGTGCGCATGACGTGAAACTGCCATAGCCCGCCATCCGCCGCGATATGCTGGACGAAGTTGTCGGTGAAGCCGATCAGCAGCGCATAGACGAGGATTGCGCCCGCCGCCGCAAGTGTCCGGTTCGCAGGCGCGGTGCCCGCCAATGTCGTCATGTTCAGATCCAGTGTCGTTTTCCACTTCCCTTGAACCGCGCCAACCCCCCATATTCGCGCCTGATTGCGACATTAACGGTCGGGGAGGAGTGCCATGGGCTGGCTTGCAGATGAAACGGGTCTCGACAAGACCCCCGCGAATTTCGTGGCGATGACGCCGCTGTCCTTCCTGGCGCGGGCGGCCGATGTCCACGCGGAACAGACGGCGGTCGTCTACAAGGGAACGCGCCGCAGCTATGCGCAGTATCATGCCCGGGTCAGCCGGCTGGCCTCGGCGCTGACACGCGCGGGCGTCGTGTCGGGCGACGTGGTGGCGACGCTTCTGCCCAACATCCCCGCCCAGGCCGAGGCGCATTTCGGGGTTCCCGCCACCGGCGCGATCCTGAACACGATCAACACGCGCCTCGATGCCGACACGGTGGGCTACATCTTCGATCACGGCGGGGCGAAGGTGGTGCTGGCCGATACCGCGCTGCTGCCGCTGGTTGCCGACGCTATCGCGCTGATGCAGGGCCCCGCCCCCATGATCATTGAGGTCGCGGACCGCGAGGCGGGTTACCAGCCCTCGGGTGCGCATCTGGAATACGAGGATTTCCTGGCCACGGGCGACCCCCACGCCCCTTGGCACATGCCGCGCGACGAGTGGGAGAGCCTTGCGCTCAACTACACCTCCGGCACGACAGGGCGGCCGAAGGGTGTCGTCTACCACCACCGGGGTGCCTATCTGCTGGCGATGGGAACGGCGGTCACCTGGGCCGTGGGGATTAGGCCCGTCTACCTCACGATCGTGCCGCTCTTCCATTGCAACGGCTGGTGCCACACCTGGATGATGCCGGCGGTGGGCGGCACTGTGGTCTGCTGCCGCGACATCACCGCCAAAAACATCTACGACGCCATCGCGGACGAGGGCGTGACCCACATGGGCGGCGCGCCCATCGTCCTGAACTCGATCATCAACGCGAAGCCCGGCGACCGGCGCGACTTCGACCACATTGTCGAGGTCTACACCGCCGGCGCCCCCCCGCCCGCCGCGACGCTGGCCGCGATCGAGCCCCTGGGCTTCAACGTCACGCAGGTCTACGGGCTGACCGAAACCTACGGCCATGTCACCGAATGCCTGTGGCACGCGCGCTGGGATGACCTGCCGCAGGAGGAACGTGCCGCGATCAAGGCGCGCACCGGCGTCCTCATGCCGTTCATGGAGGATATCTCGGTCCATGACGAACAGGGCAACCCCGTGCCCCGCGACGGCGCCACCGTGGGCGAAATCGCGATCCGGGGCAATTCGGTGATGAAGGGTTACTACCGGAACCCAAAGGCCACCGAGGAGGCGTTCAAGGGCGGGTTCTTCCGGTCGGGCGACATCGCCTTCCAGCATCCGGACGGCTATATCAAGATCACCGACCGGGCGAAGGACATCATCATCTCCGGCGGGGAAAACGTCTCTTCGGTCGAGGTGGAAGGCGCGCTGATGCACCACCCGGCGGTGTCCCTCTGTGCGGTCGTGGCCAAGCCCGACGACAAATGGGGCGAGGTGCCCTGCGCCTTCGTCGAGTTGAAAGAGGGGGCGGAGGCCGATGAGGCCGAGTTGATCACCTTCGCCCGGTCGCGGCTGGCCGGGTTCAAGACGCCCAAGTTCGTTGTCTTCTGCGAGCTCCCCAAGACCTCGACCGGGAAGGTGCAGAAGTTCGAGCTTCGGGTCCGCGCGAAAGCGATGTGAGGGGGCGGGGCCTCGGCCCCTACCCTGCCAAGGCGCGAATACCGTAGAAGAGCGCCGCCGACATAAGCGCCGCCGCCGGCACAGTGATCACCCAGGCGGCGATGATCGTCATGAAATGCGCACGCCGCACCAGCTTGCGGCGGCCGCGCTCTTCCGCCCCCAGGACCGGGCGTTCGGGGCTGGCGATGCGGTTCAGTTTCAGCCGCCGCTCCGCGTCCCATTCGCGGAAGAAGCCTACGCCGAAGACCGCGCCCACGGCGATATGCGTCGAACTGACCGGCAGGCCAAGCCAGCTGGCCACGATCACCGTCACCGCCGCCGAAAGCGCCACGCAGTAGGCCCGCATGGGGTTGAGCTTTGTGATCTGGCTGCCGACCATGCGGATCAGCTTCGGCCCGAAGAGGAACAGCCCGAAGGAGATCCCCAGGGCACCGATCACCATGACCCAGTGCGGGATGCTGACGTTGCCGCCGATCTCTCCGCTGCCGGAGGCCTGGACGATCGCGGCCAGCGGCCCCACGGCGTTTGCAACGTCGTTGGCGCCGTGCGCGAAGCTCAAGAGCGCCGCAGAGACGACCAGCGGGATGCCGAACAGGACCTTCAGCGACTTGTTGCGGTTTTCCAGGCCCCGGGACTGGCGGCGGATGACCGGGATCATCACCGCCCAGGTCGCAATGCCGCCAACAAGGCCGATCAGCAGCGCCATCTGGAAGGAAATCTTGACCAGATGCTTGAGCCCCTTGAGCGACAGGTAGGCCGCGAAGGCCCCCGCCATAATGCCCACAAGCACCGGCACCCAGACCCGCGCGGCGGCGATCTTGTCCTGCCGGTAGATCACGCGCGCCTTGATGAACCAGAGGAACCCGGCCGCGATCAGCCCGCCCAGCATCGGCGAGATTACCCAACTCGCCGCGATGGTGCCCATCGTCGCCCAGTTCACCGCGCCGAACCCGGCCGAGGCGATCCCCGCCCCCATGACGCCGCCGACGACCGAGTGCGTGGTCGACACCGGTGCGCCGATCCAGGTCGCGAGGTTCACCCAAAGCGCCGAAGACAGCAGCGCCGCCATCATCGCCCAAACGAAGACGGCCGAGGTCTCGATGCTTTCGGGCGCGACAATCCCCTTGGAGATCGTCTTGACCACATCGCCGCCCGCGATCAGCGCCCCCGCGCTTTCGAAGATCGCGGCGATGACGATCGCGCCCCCCATGGTCAGCGCATTGGCGCCAACGGCCGGCCCCATGTTGTTGGCGACATCGTTCGCCCCGATGTTCAGCGCCATGTAGGCGCCGAAGACCGCCGCGATCACCACGACCATGGTGTTGCTGGTCTGCCCGAAGAAAAGTGCCGCCGCCAGCCCGGCCAGGGCGATGAACACAAGCGCGATGCCCGGCCCGACCATCGGCCGCGCGACATAGGCCGTCGCCGTTTCCAGGTTGGACAGGCGGCCGAGGTCGCGATCCAGTGTCTCTAGGTGGCGGGCTTCGAAATCGTTCTGGGCCATGGCGGTCTCCGCGGATTGGGCCGCTGCTGGTTAGGCGGCTTCGAAGCGCAAATCAACCGCGACCTTGCGGGCCAAGGCGAACGGGCTTGCGATTGTTCCCGAAACCGCAATGGTCTATCCTCACTTCAAACGAGGCAAGAGCAGGCCCGCCCCGCCCATGACGGCGCTACCCGAATATCAGCGGCTGGAATCGACCGGCCTTTGGCGTTCCGCGCCCGAGGGGCAGCGCCGCGAGGTTCTGGTCGTGTTCGGCGATGCGACGCTCGTCATCTCGGACACGCGCACGATGAGCGCACTTGCGCATTGGTCCCTGCCCGCGATCGTGCGCCTGAACCCCGGCAAGCGGCCAGCGCTTTACGCCCCCGGCGCTGATGCTGGCGAAGAGCTGGAGATCGGGGACGACACCATGATCGCCGCGATTGGCAAGGTGCATCGCCTGATCGAGGCACGGCGCCCCCATCCGGGACGGCTGCGCCAGGGGCTTCTGGCCGCCTTCGTCGCGGTTCTGCTGGCGCTTCTGCTGTTCTGGCTGCCGGGCGCGCTGGTCGCCCATACCGCCAAGATCCTTCCAGCCGCCAAGCGTGACGACATCGGATCGCGGGTGCTGGCCGACCTTGGCCGGCTGACGGGCGCGCCCTGTTCCACGCCCGAGGGCGAGGCGGCACTGGCGCGGCTCGCGACGCGGGTTCTGGGTGCCGGACGCGGTGCGCTCCTGGTGCTGCCAACCGGGCTCGATGCGCCGCGATCGCTGCCGGGCGGTCGCATTGTTCTTCCCCGGACCTTCGCCGAATCCGACGCCCCGCCCGAGGTGCTGGCGGGCCATCTTCTGGCCGCGCGGCTGCGCGCCGATCAGGCCGACCCGGTGCGTGAGTTGCTTGACTGGGCGGGCCTTGCAACCGCATTGCGGCTCCTGACCACGGGGGAGCTGTCGGATGGCGCGGTCCATGGGTATGCCGAAACCTTCCTGACCGCCCCGCTTGCCCCCGTTCGGGCCGAGGCGCTGGTCGGCGCCTTTGCCGAGGCGGGCGTTCCCTCCACCCCCTACGCCTACGCGATCGACCCCAGCGGCGAGGCGACGCTGGCCCTGATCGAGGCTGACCCCTTCCGCAGCGGCGCCGCCACGGAGCCTGTGCTGAGCGACGGCGACTGGGTGGCGATCCAGGGGATCTGCTCGGGCTGAGGATCAGCGGTAGAAGGCGTCGCGATAACCCGCCGTATGGAATGCGACCCAGGCCGCGCGGAGGTCCTCGGGGTCATCGAACGGCCCGGCGAGGACGAGCGTCAGCGAACTGCCGCGCCGGGCCCGCCGCTCCGCCGCGAAACCCAACCGCTCGACAAGCGCGGCGCAGCGATCCGCGTGGAGGGCCTGGCCGAAGGCGCCCAATTGCAGGTAGCGCGCGCCCTTCGGCACGGCGGGCGCGCGCGCGGGGGCCTTGAGATACCCGCGCGCAACCAGTTCGGTCAGCGGATCGTCGGATGGCCCCGCGCATCGCAGCGGCTCGCGCCCATCCGCCAGCAGATAGGCTTCCACGACCTCGGCCGCGCCCGCGCACTCGGTGGCCGTGCGCGGAACCAGCGTGATCGACAAGAGCCGCGATGGCCGGGTTGAGGTGGACACGGACTCAGGCGGCGCGATCTCTGTCCCCGCGGGTGCTGGCAAGGGCTCGGCAACCGCGTCCTGCGGCTCCGCGGGCTCTTCGATGGCGTCCGGCGTGGCCTTCGGCAGCGGCTCCGGTGCGGGCGCTGGTTCCTGGGGTGGCGGAGGGGCATCGACGCTCAGGTTCAGCGTTGCCGTGGGCTTGTGGCCGCAAAGGTGTTCCCCCTCAGCGGTCGCCACAGGTGCCCAGACAAAGCCTCCGTCACTGCCAGGGACGCGCACGAACATGCAGCCGGTGCTGTCGACGAATTGCCTGCCCTGGTAGCCCTCTGGCGCAGGCTCCGCCGGGCCGGAGACCTCCGACACGGGGACGGCACCGGCGTCGGACACCGACACCGCAGCCACCGCAGCCACCGCAGACATCGCCATCAGCCACGCCCTGCCCCGCATTTCCAACCCTCCGCCTTCACGGCAAGGATGACGCAGGGCCGCAGGCGCGTAAAGCCCCGCCTACTTGGTCCCGAACATGCGGTCGCCCGCATCGCCAAGCCCTGGCACGATATAGCCGTGCTCGTTCAGCCGCTCATCCACCGCCGCTGTGACGATGGGCACATCCGGATGTGCCGCCTGCATGCGCGCGATCCCCTCTGGCGCCGCCAGAAGGCACATAAAGCGGATGTTCCGCGCGCCCGATTTCTTCAGCAGGTCGATCGCCGCGACCGAGGAGTTGCCCGTCGCAAGCATCGGGTCGAGGGTGATCACCAGACGCTCCTCCATCTCCGAGGGCACCTTGTAGTAGTACTGGACCGGCTCAAGGGTCTTTTCGTCCCTGTATAGCCCGACGAACCCGACGCGCGCCGCGGGCATAAGCTCCAGCACCCCGTCCAGAAGCCCGTTGCCCGCCCGCAGGATCGAGATCAGCGCCGGCTTCTTGCCCGCCAGCATGGGAGCCTCCATCGGGCACAGCGGCGTCTCGATGGTCCGCGTCGTCATCTCCATTTCGCGCGTGATCTCGTAGGCCAGAAGCTGGCTGATCTCCCTCAGCAGGCGGCGGAAGGTGTTGGTCGAGGTCGTCTTGTCGCGCATGATGGTCAGCTTGTGCTGGACAAGCGGGTGGCGGACGACGTTGAGGTGTTCAAGCATGCGCGGGCTCCAGTTTCTTCAGAATCTTTTCCTTGGTGGTCGGGTCGCAGAATGCAGCCTCGGCCGATGTCCTGGCAATGGTCGCAAAAACACCCGCATCCCAGTCGAAGGCATCGGCCAGGCGGTCATATTCTCGCGCCATGGTCGTGTGAAAGAACGGCGGGTCATCGGTCGAGACCGTCACCTTCACCCCACGGTCGTAAAGCTGCCCGATCGGGTGCTGGCGCCAGCCCGGATAAAGGCCGAGCGCGATGTTCGATCCGGGACAGACCTCAAGCACCACGCCCCGTTCGGCGAGTTCGTCGACCAGCGCCAGATCCTCGATCGCGCGCACGCCGTGCCCGATCCGTTCGGCCCGAAGGTCGCGGATCGCGTCCCTGACGCTTTCGGGCCCGGCCCATTCGCCCGCATGGCAGGTCAGGCGCAACCCGGCCTCACGCGCGGCATCGAATGCCCAGGCAAAGTCCTTGGGCTTGCAGATCTTTTCATCCCCCGCGAGGCCGAATCCCACGATCCAGTCGCCCGCCGTCTCCGCCGCGCAGATCGCCGTTTCCCGCGCCTTCTCAGGGCCGAAATGCCGGATCGGGGTGACGATCCCGCGCAAGACGATGCCGTCCTGACGCGCGGCTTCCTCTGCCGCTTCGCGGATCGCATGCAGGTATTCGCGCCAGGCCCCGAGATCACGGCCGCCGCAGAAGTCAGGCGACAGGAAGGTTTCGCTGTAGATCACACCGCTTGCCGCGCTTTCCTCAAGCACGGCGCGGGTCAGCCGGTAGTAGTCGCGCGGGGATTGAAGCGTTTCGGTCGCCGCCTCATAGACCTTCAGAAAGTGCCAGAAGTCGGCGTAGCTGTAATTGCCGCGCGCGTCGAAGATGCCTGAGATGTCCATCTTCTTTTCCGCCGCCAGCCCACGGATGAAGGCGGGCGGCGCGGCGCCCTCAAGATGCAGGTGCAGCTCGATCTTCGGCAGCATGGTCATCCGTCCCTATCCTTGCGCCGCCGGGTCGCGCGCATCGTTCGCGGTGTCACAGAAAGCTTCTCCCCGGCCCTTGCGCGGGCACGCCAAGGTGATCGGCGACCGAAGCGCCGACATCCACGAAGCCCACATGCCCGATCGCGCGCGTTCCACGCCCGAAGCCCAGTACAGGCACCCTTTCGCGGGTGTGATCCGTCCCGGTCCAGGTCGGATCGTTGCCGTGATCGGCTGTGAAAATCGCCAGATCCCCATCCCGCAGCTTGGCGATGAACTCCCCCGCGATGCGATCGAACCACTCCAGCGCGCGGGCATAGGCCGACACGTCGCGGCGATGGCCAAAGAGGCTGTCGAACTCAACGAAGTTGGCAAATGTCAAGGAACCATCCAAAGCATCCTCAGACAAGGTCAGCAAATGTTCGAAAAGTGCAGCATCCGTCCCCTTGCGCACCTCGGTGATCCCGCGGCCGGAAAAGATGTCGCCGATCTTTCCGATGCCGTAGACCCTGCGCCCGGCCCCCGAAACCCAGTCGCATAGTGTGGGCGCAGGCGGGTCGATCGCGTAGTCGTGCCGGTTGGCGGTGCGCCGGAAGTTTCCGGTCGTGCCGACGAAGGGGCGGGCGATCACGCGGCCCACGCGCATGGCGTGAAGGGTCGGAGCGAGATCCTGGCAAAGCTTGAGCAGCCGGTCGAGGCCGAAGGTCTCCTCGTGCGCGGCGATCTGGAACACGCTGTCGGCAGAGGTGTAGCAGATGGGCCAACCGGTCCGCATATGTTCGGCGCAATGTTCCTCGATGATCGGAACGCCGGAGGCGTGGCAGTTCCCAAGCGTGCCCTTGGTGCCGGCCAACCGCGCGACAAGATCCATGAGGTCCTGAGGGAAGGCCGGGCAAGTGTCGGGAAAGTAGTGCCATTCCCAAGGCACCGGCACGCCCGCAAGTTCCCAGTGACCCGAAGGCGTATCCTTGCCCTTCGACACCTCGGTCGCAGCACCCCACAACCCGCTCGGCTTCGCGCCCAAGCCGGGCACGGGGGCGCCCGACGCGAGCGTGACCGCCGCGCCAAGCCCCAGCGTATCGAGATTGGGCATGTGAAGGGGGCCTGAACGCCCCTCCTCCGCCCGCCCGGCGGCGCAGGTCGCCGCGATGTGGGCCAGGGTGTTGGCGCCGGTGTCTGGCACAGCGCCATTGAAGAACGCCCCCGCGTCCGGCGCACCGCCACAGCCGACGCTATCCATCACGATCAGAAACGCGCGGGCCATCATCCCAGCCTTTCGTGGACAAGCGTCGGCAGTTCCGGCGCGACCTCGGCCAAGTGGAAGGCGGCCTGCACGGCGACCACGGCGCGCTCCGCCGCATCTTCGTCGGCGGCGTGAACGCGGGCCAAGGTCTCACCCCGGGCCATGGGGGCGCCCAGGCGCTGAAGATCCGACAGCCCGACCGAGGGGTTGATCCTGTCACCGCCCCGCAGCCGCCCGCCGCCCAGGTGCACGACAGCGTGGCCCAGGGCTTCCGTATCGATTTTCGAAACGAAACCATCGGTTTGCGCCGGAACATCCCTGACGATGGGGGCCGCGGGCAAACGGTCGGGGTAGTGATCGACGAAATCCGACGGGCCGCCCAGCGCGGCGACCATGCGGCCGAACGTCTCTGCGGCGCGGCCCGATTCCAACGCCTCGCTGATCTGGTCCGCGCCCTCGCCCGTGTCGCCGGCAAGCCCGGCCAGAACCAGCGCCTCGCCCCCCAGCGCGACGCTCACGTCCCAAAGCGCGCGGTTTACGGCCGTGCCGGTCAAGGTCTCCATCACCTCCAGCACCTCAAGCGCGTTGCCGGCGGTCGAGGCCAGCGGCTGGCTCATGTCGGTGATCAGCGCGGATGTCCGGCACCCCGCGCCGTTCGCGGTTTCGACCAGCGACTGCGCCAGCGCGCGGGCGTCCGCCATGCTCTTCATGAACGCGCCGGAGCCCACCTTGACGTCCAGCACCAGCGCCTCAAGCCCGGCGGCAAGCTTCTTCGACAGGATCGAGGCGGTGATCAGGTCGATGCTTTCCACCGTGCCGGTCACGTCGCGGATCGCGTAAAGGCGCCGGTCCGCAGGCGCGATCCCGGCCGAGGCCGCGACGATCGCGCAGCCAACATTTGCGACGATCCGGTGAAGCTCGGCGGGACCGACATCGGTGCCGTAGCCGGGGATGGATTCGAGCTTGTCGATCGTCCCCCCGGTGTGGCCCAGCCCCCGTCCCGAGATCATCGGCACATAGGCGCCGCAGGCCGCCAGCGCCGGAGCCAGCAACAAGGAGGTGGAATCCCCGATACCGCCGGTCGAGTGCTTATCGACGACGGGTCCCGGCAGGGACCAATCGAGGACCTGTCCGGAATCGCGCATCGCCAGCGTCAGGGCGACGCGATCCGGCTTTTCCAGCCCCTTGAGCAAGACGGCCATGGCAAAGGCGCCGGCCTGCGCATCGGTCACATCGCCGGAGGCGAGCCCCGCCGCAAACCATTGCGCGGCCTCGGCGGACAACCCGCGCCCGTCGCGAAGCGCCGCAACGATGCCGCGCGCGTCCATCACGCGCGATCCATGTGGCTCGCGTCGAACCGCCCCGGCAGAAGCTCACCCACCGTCGTTTCGAGCCGCGCCCCCTCGGTCGTGGCAAGCGTGACCGGCGTGTTGTGGCGCGCGAACTCGGCCAGTTTCTGCCTGCAACCACCACAGGGCGGCACCGGGGCCGCGCTGTCCGCGATGACGGCAACCTCGGTCACTTCGGTCTCTCCCGCCGCGACCATGGCCGCGATGGCCCCCGCTTCGGCGCAGGTCCCTTCCGGGTAGGCGACATTTTCGACGTTGCAGCCCAAAAAGACACGGCCGGAGGCCGCGCGGACCGCCGCCCCGACCTTGAAATGCGAATAGGGCGCGTAGGCGTTTTCGCGCACCGCACGGGCGGCATCGACAAGATCGGCGTCGGCGGAGGACATGGGCAACCCCTTTCTTGACCATCTGGTCATGTATCGCGCCATTCCGCCGATCGGGCAAGCGCCGAGGCCGGGCCGTGATCGCGCCCGGCGAAAAAGGACGGGCCGCAGGGGTGGCAAAAGGGCTTCGGCGCGCGTCGCTCTCATCGTATGCTCCCGCCGAGGGGACACTCTGCTTTTGTGGCCCCCAAGTGCCATTGTAGCAGAAACTTGTAGGCGTCAGGAGAGCGGCGTGGTAAGTGCAGGCCGAAGCGGCGATGCTAGTTTAACGTTAAACTAGATAGGGAGACATCATGGAAGAGGCCCGTCACGACAGCGCCCGGCAGGCTGCGCTCGACTACCACGAATTCCCCAAGCCCGGGAAACTCGAGATCCGGCCGACCAAACCGATGGCAAACGGCCGTGACCTGTCGCGCGCCTATTCCCCCGGCGTCGCCGAGGCCTGTCTTGAGATCAAGGCGGAACCCGCGACTGCTAGCCGCTATACCGCGCGCGGCAACCTGGTCGCGGTGGTCACGAACGGAACGGCGGTCCTTGGCCTTGGAAACATCGGCGCGCTGGCCTCCAAGCCGGTGATGGAGGGCAAGGCGGTGCTCTTCAAGAAGTTCGCCAACATCGACTGCTTCGACATCGAAGTGAACGAAAGCGATCCGGAAAAACTGGCCGACATCGTCTGCGCGCTGGAGCCGACCTTCGGCGCGATCAACCTTGAGGACATCAAGGCGCCGGATTGTTTTATCGTTGAACGACTTTGCCGGGAACGCATGGGCATTCCGGTCTTTCACGACGATCAGCATGGCACCGCGATCGTGGTGGGGGCGGCCGCAACCAACGCGCTGCATGTCGCGGGCAAGCGGTTCGAGGATATCAAGATCGTTTCGACCGGCGGCGGCGCGGCGGGCATCGCCTGCCTCGACATGCTGCTGAAGCTGGGCGCGAAGCGGGAAAACGTCTGGCTCTGCGACCTCGCGGGCCTGGTCCATGAGGGCCGGGAAGAACAGATGACCCCGCAGAAGGCCGGATACGCGCAGGGGACCGCGCCCGCGACACTGGACGAAGTGATCGAGGGCGCGGACCTGTTCCTTGGCCTATCGGGGCCCGGCGTCCTCACCCCCGAGATGGTGAAGAAGATGGCGCCGCGTCCGATCGTCTTCGCGCTGGCCAACCCCACGCCGGAGATCCTGCCGGACGAGGTGCGCGGCGTCGCCCCGGACGCGATCATCGCGACCGGCCGCAGCGATTTCCCGAATCAGGTCAACAACGTCCTGTGTTTCCCCTTCATCTTCCGCGGCGCGCTGGATGTTGGCGCGACAACGATCAATGACGAGATGGAACTGGCTTGCGTTTCGGGCATCGCCGCCCTCGCCCGCGCCACGACGAGCGCCGAGGCCGCAGCGGCCTATCGCGGCGAAAAGCTGAGCTTCGGGGCGGATTACCTGATCCCCAAGCCCTTCGACCCGCGGTTGATCGGCGTCGTCGCGCTGGCAGTTGCCAAGGCCGCCATGGAGACCGGCGTCGCAACGCGCCCCATCGCGGATCTTGACGCCTACAAGCAGAAGCTCGACGGCTCGGTCTTCCGCTCTGCCCTCATCATGCGGCCCGTGTTCGAGGCGGCGCGCGGCGCCACGCGCAAGATCATCTTCTCCGAGGGCGAGGACGAACGCGTCCTGCGCTGCGCCAACGCGATGCTGGAGGAGATGACCGACAGCCCGATCCTGATCGGCCGCCCCGAAGTGATAGAACGGCGCTGCGAACGCGCGGGCCTGCCGATCCGGCCCGGCCGCGATTTCGAGATCATCAACCCCGAACACGATCCCCGCTATCGCGATTACTGGGGAACCTACCATCAGCTGATGGAACGCCGGGGCGTGACGCCCGACATCGCGCGCGCCGTGGTGCGCACCAACACCACCGCAATCGCCGCGATCGCGGTACACAGGGGCGATGCCGACAGCATGATCTGCGGCACCTTCGGGCAATACCTCTGGCACCTCAATTACGTCTCGCAGCTGCTGGCGCGCGATGGGCTCAGCCCGCATGGCGCGCTGTCGCTGATGATCCAGGAAGACGGGCCGCTGTTCATTGCCGACACGCATGTGAATGCGGTGCCCACGCCCGAGCAGATCGCCACCACGATCTGCGGGGCGGCGCGTCATGCGCGCCGGTTCGGCCTGGTGCCGAAGGTGGCGCTCTGCTCGCATTCCAACTTCGGCAACCTGGAGACCGATTCCGGCGCCCGGATGCGCGCGGCGATGGAGATCCTGGACGCCAAGGGCGTGGATTTCGCCTATGAGGGCGAGATGTCGGCGGATAACGCGCTTGATCCCGAACTCAGGGCGCGGGTGTTTCCCAACTCACGGCTCGACGGGCCGGCCAATATCCTGGTCTTCGCCTACACGGACGCCGCCAGCACCGCACGCAACATGCTCAAGCTGCGCGCCGGCGGGCTTGAGGTCGGGCCGATCCTGATGGGGATGGGGAACAAGGCCCATATCGTGACGCCATCGATCTCGGCGCGGGGCCTTCTGAACATGTCCGCGATCGCGGGCACGCCGGTTTCGCATTACGGCTGAGGGAGGGCTAGCGCCCTCCCCGTCGCCTTGGCCTCAGGCCAGGGCGATGTTGATCGCGCTCTCGCGGCCGTCACGGCCGGCCTGAACGTCGTAGGTGACCTTCTGGCCGTCCTTCAGCTCGCGGATGCCCGCGCGCTCAAGAGCGGTGATGTGGACGAACACGTCCTTGTTTCCGCCTTCGGGGGCGATGAAGCCGTAACCCTTGGTGGCGTTGAACCATTTCACGGAGCCGGTGGCCATCGTGCGTTCTCCTGTCAAATCCCGCCCGCGATATGCGGCGGTCCGGCGCAGTCAGTGCAAGATCGAGACTGGGCCGAAGACGGAGACAGTGGTCGATAGAGGTAACGTCGCGGCGCGCACCATAGGCGAATCTGCCGGAAAACGCAATAAACTCCGCATGACGGGCGTTGGCCCTGCAACTGGTACCCGCGGCCGGACTCGAACCGGCATGACCCTTCGGTCTAGGGATTTTAAGTCCCCTGTGTCTACCATTCCACCACGCGGGCCAAGGGCCGTGGCGAACATAGCCGAATGCGCGGCCCGGGCAAGGGTCACAGACCGCGTTCCTTCACCGCCTCCATCACCACATAGGTCGAGGTCGAGGCGACATGGGGAAGGGACGATATCCGCTCCCCCAGGACGCGGCGGTAGTCGGCGATATCTCCGGTACGCACCTTGAGCAGGTAGTCGAAGCTTGATGCCATCATGTGGCATTCCTCAATCTCGGCCACGCCCTGCACGGCGCGGTTGAAGGCTTGCAGCGCGCTTTCGCGGGTATCGGACAGGCGCACCTCGACGAAGGCGACATTGGCCAGGCCAAGGCGTATCGGGTTCAGAACCGCGCGATACCCGGCGATCACGCCAGTCTCCTCAAGCCGTTTGACCCGTGCCTGCGTCGGCGTCTTCGACAGCCCGATGCGGCGCGCAAGCTCGGTCACGGGCATTCGCCCGTCCGACGAAAGCTCCCGCAGAATCGCGGCGTCGTAGCGGTCGATCTCGGAAAGTTCGTTTGGCATATTCATTGGATCAATAATAGTCACTTCGCCTATGTTTGGCAATTCTTTGGGAAGATTGCCCTTCATACAAGCGATATTATGGTTCAAACGTCAGGAGGGAACCATGGACGCGATCTGGCACGACATTGAAACCGGCTCTCTGGCCCCGGAAGGCCCGCTTCTCGAACGCCTGATCGCCCAGGCCGCGCTTTCGGCGGAGGACCGGGCGCGCATCACCGCCAAGGGCGCAGATCTGGTCACCCGCATCCGCGCCGACGTCCGGCCCGGCCTGATGGAGGTCTTCCTGGCCGAATACGGACTTTCGACCGAAGAGGGCATCGCCCTGATGTGTCTGGCCGAAGCGCTGCTGCGGGTGCCCGACGCGGAAACGATGGACGCCCTGATCGAGGACAAGATCGCGCCCTCCGACTGGGGCAAGCACTTGGGGCAGTCGGCCTCGCCGCTGGTCAACGCCTCGACCTGGGCGCTCCTCCTGACCGGCAAGGTGCTGGAGGAGAAGGAGCCGGGCGTCGTCGGCCACCTGCGCAACGCGGTCCGCCGCCTGGGTGAACCGGTCATCCGCAAGGCCGTGTCCCGCGCAATGAAAGAAATGGGCAAGCAGTTCGTCCTGGGCGAGACGATCCGCTCGGCCATGGAACGCGCCGCCGACATGGAAGCCCAGGGCTATACTTACTCCTACGACATGCTGGGCGAAGCGGCGAAGACCGCCGACGACGCCAGCCGCTATGCGACGGCCTATTCGCGCGCGATCTCCGCGATCGCCTCGGCCTGCCGGTCCGACGACATCCGGGTCAACCCCGGCATTTCGGTCAAGCTCTCGGCGCTGCACCCCCGCTACGAGATCGCGCAAGAGGCGCGCGTGATGGCCGAGCTCGTGCCCGTGGTCCGCGACCTGGCGCGGCAGGCCGCGAAGGCGCGCATGGGCTTCAACATCGACGCGGAAGAGGCGGAGCGCCTGACCCTGTCGCTGAAGGTGATCGAGGCGGTTCTGTCCGATCCGGAACTGGAGGGCTGGCACGGTTTCGGCGTGGTCGTCCAGGGCTACGGGCGGCGCGCGGGCCTTGCCATCGACTGGCTCCACGCGCTTTCCGCGAAGCTTGACCGCAAGATCATGATCCGCCTGGTCAAGGGCGCCTATTGGGACGCGGAGGTCAAGCGCGCCCAGGTCATGGGCCTGACCGATTTCCCGGTCTTCACCCGCAAAGAGGCGACCGATGTGTCCTACATCGCCAACGCCCGCAAGCTTCTGGCGCTGACGGATCGCATCTATCCGCAGTTCGCGACCCACAACGCCCATACCGTTGCCGCAATCCTCGACATGGCGGCCGACAAGTCGGTGTTCGAGTTCCAGCGCCTTCACGGCATGGGCGAGCGGCTGCACGACATCGTTCACCGTGACGAGGGCACGCGCTGCCGCATCTACGCCCCCGTCGGCGCGCATCGCGACCTGCTGGCCTATCTGGTGCGGCGCCTACTGGAAAACGGCGCCAACTCCTCCTTCGTGCACCAGATCGTCGATCTGGAGGTCGCGCCAGAGGTCGTCGCCGCCGATCCCTTCGACGCGGTCCAGGCGATGCTGCCCGATGTCGCGAACCGGGTGATCCGCAAGGGCCCGGCACTCTTCGCGCCGGAGCGGCGCAACTCCGAAGGGTTCGACCTGACCGATGCGCCGACGCTCCGGCATATCGACGCGGCGCGTGACGAACATGCGACGACCGACTTCACCGGCCAGCCCATGATCGCGGGGAAGGTCAAGGGGCTGACGGCGCGCGTCGTGCAGAACCCGGCGACCGGGGCCCGCGTGGGCCGCGTGACCGATGCGGCGGCCGAGGATGTCGAGACCGCGCTGGCCGCCGCGCGCCCCTGGGCCGCCCCGGTCGAGGAGCGGGCCAAGATCCTGAATCGCGCCGCCGACCTTTACGAGGAAAACTTCGGCCCGATCTTCGCGCTGCTGGCGCGCGAGGCCGGGAAGTCGCTGGCTGACGCGGTCGCTGAACTGCGCGAGGCGGTGGACTTCCTGCGCTACTACGCAGCCCGCGCGCAAGGCATCACCGCCGCCCCCGCCGGCGTCTTCGCCTGCATCAGCCCCTGGAACTTCCCGCTGGCGATCTTCACCGGCCAGATCGCTGCCGGGCTTGCCACCGGAAATGCCGTCCTGGCGAAACCCGCCGAGCAGACCCCGCTGATCGCGAGCTTCGCGGTCGGCCTCATGCTGAAGGCCGGGGTTCCCGCCTCTGCCCTGCAACTCCTGCCGGGCGACGGGGCGACGGTCGGGGCACGGCTGACCTCCGACCCGCGGGTCAACGGCGTCTGCTTCACCGGTTCGACCGAAACCGCGCTGATCATCCGCCGCGCCATGGCCAAGCACCTGGCCCCCGGTGCACCGCTGATCGCGGAAACCGGCGGTCTGAACGCGATGATCGTCGATTCCACGGCGCTGCCCGAACAGGCGGTGCGCGACGTGATCGCCTCGTCCTTCCAGTCCGCGGGCCAGCGCTGCTCGGCGCTCCGCTGCCTCTATGTGCAGGAGGACATCGCCCCCCATTTCACCGAGATGCTCTTCGGCGCGATGGAGGAACTGACGCTTGGCGACCCTTGGGCGCTGTCGACCGATGTCGGCCCCGTGATCGACGCCGAGGCCGAGGCAGGCATCCGCGCCCACATTGAAAAGGCCCGCAAGGAAGGGCGGATGCTGCGTCAGCTCTCGACGCCGCGGGGCGGGCATTTCATCGCGCCGACGGTGGTCAAGGTCCGGGGCATCGCCGACCTTGGCCGTGAGATCTTCGGCCCCGTGCTGCATCTGGCCACCTACCGGGCGGAGGACCTGCCCAAGGTCATCGCGGATATCAACGCGACCGGCTACGGCCTGACCTTCGGCCTCCACACCCGCATCGACAACCGTGTGCAAGAAGTGTGCGAGGCGCTCCACGTCGGCAACATCTACGTCAACCGCAACCAGATCGGCGCCGTCGTGGGCAGCCAGCCCTTCGGTGGCGAGGGTCTTTCGGGCACGGGCCCCAAGGCGGGCGGGCCGGAATACCTGTCCCGCTTCACCCGGCCCGAACCCGCCCCGGCATCGGCGGGCACGAAGGCCAAGGCCAATCCGGACGCCGTTCGCGCAGCACTTTCCAAGGCCGGAACCGGCGCCCAGATCACCAAGATCGACCTGCCCGGCCCGACCGGCGAATCGAACCAGCTGACGCTCGCCCCCCGTGCGCCTTTCCTCTGCCTCGGCCCCGGCGCCGCGGCGAAGACACAGGCCGAGACCGTGCAGGCGCTAGGTGGTCTGGCCGTGCCGGTCGAGGGCCTCCTTGCGCCGGCCGAACTGACGGCGCTGTCGGGCTTTGCCGGGGCGCTCTGGTGGGGGGATGAGGATCAGGGCCGCGCCTACGCGCAGGCGCTGGCGGCGCGCAGCGGGGCGATCCTGCCCCTGATCACGGCCATGCCGGATCTCGGCCATGTGGTGCTGGAACGTCATGTCTGTGTCGATACCACCGCCTCGGGCGGGAACGCGGCGCTGCTGGCCGAGGCCGGTGCCGCCTGACCCCTTGACGACGGGACGCGGATCGGAAAGCGTCGGGCGATGTTCCCGATCCGCGACCACAATCCATCCGGTTCAACGCCCTGGGTAACCTGGGCGTTAATCGCTGCGAACATCCTGGTGTTCCTGGTCGAGTTGGGCTACCTCGGCTCCCCCCGGGCGCAGGCGGCGTTCCTGCGGGACTGGGCGCTGTTCCCCGCCGCCGTTACGCAGCGCGGCGAATACGCCGGCATCGTGACCTCGATGTTCCTGCACGCGGGGCTCATGCATCTGGCGGGCAATATGCTGTTCCTATGGATCTTCGGCGACAATCTTGAGGACGCGTTGGGCCACATGGGGTTCCTGTTCGTCTACCTCGCCTCGGGCGTAGCCGCGGCGCTGGCGCAGATCGCGGCCGATCCGATGTCGACGATCCCGACCGTGGGCGCATCCGGCGCGATCGGCGGGGTCATGGGGGGATATGTGCTGCTGTTTCCCCGTGCGCGGGTCGACGTTCTGCTGATCTTCGTGATCTTCTTCCGCGTGATCGCGGTGCCCGCCTGGCTGATGCTGGGCCTGTGGTTCGCGATCCAGGTCGTTTCGGGTCTTGGCACGCCGTCGGATGTCGGCGGGGTCGCCTATTGGGCGCATGTCGGCGGCTTCGCCATGGGGCTTATCCTGACCCTGCCCGCCTGGTTCAAGCGCGGCGCGGCAGGTTACTGGGAACGGACACAGGGCCGTCCCCCGCATCCGGAGGCCGAATATACCCACACACGCATCCCGCGCGTGAAGCGGCGCAAGTGGTAGGAACCGCGGCGGCGGCCCAGCCCGTCAGGCCGGGGCGCGCAGGATACCGGCGAACTGTTCGTAAAGCTGGCCATTGGCCGCGATGACGGAGCCGCTGTCGAGGATATCCTGATCCTCGCGCACACCCGAAACAAAGCCGCCTGCCTCGCGCACCAGAACCAGCCCGGCCGCCACGTCCCAGGCGTTGAGCTCACGTTCCCAGTATCCGTCGTAGCGCCCCGCCGCCACATAGGCGATGTCGAGCGATGCCGAACCCCAACGCCGCACGCCCGCGCAGGCGGGCATCAGGCGCGCAAGATCGCGCATCGTGGCGGGCAGCGTCCGTTTCGCGCCGAAGGGGATACCGGTGGCGAACACGGCCTCGGCCATGACCCGGCGGCCCGAGACGCGGATGCGGCTGTCATTCATCCAGGCGCCCGCGCCCTTCTCGGCCCAGAACAGCTCGTCCTTGGCCGGATCGAAGATCACGCCCGAAACGATCTCGCCCTTGTGTTCGAGCGCGATGGAGACCGACCAGTGCGGCAGTCCGTGCAGGAAGTTCGTGGTCCCGTCCAGCGGATCGACAATCCAGCGCCGGGTCGGGTCCTGGCCGTCGGCCGCGCCGGTTTCCTCGCCCAGCCAGCCATAGCTTGGCCGCGCGGCCATCAGTTCGTCGCGAATGATCTTTTCCGACGCGATATCGGCGCGGCTCACGAAGTCGCCCGCGCCCTTGGACGAGACCTGAAGGTTCTCGACCTCGCGGAAGTCCTTCACGAGACTGCGGCCCGCCTTGCGCGCGGCCTTGATCATCACGTTGAGATTGGCACTGCCCTGCATCGCTGGCTTCTCCTGGATCAGCGCTTGCCTATACGCGGCCCCCGCGCCCTTGTGAAGGGCGCGAGGGGGGAAAATTTCCGATTGCCGGCCGCATCGCGGGGGCCGGGACTCAGCCACCCCCGGCTTCTGCCTCGCGAAAGAAATCCTCGGGGCTTTCGACCTCGTCGAGCCGCCGTCCAGCGATCCGCCAGAACCGGGTCCCGACCGCGCGCACGAAGGCCCGGTCATGCGAAACGATGAGCGCGGCCGCCGCGTCGCGCGCAATCTCCTCCTCCAGCGCCTCCTGACCCTCGATGTCGAGGTGGTTTGTCGGCTCGTCCAGCACGTAAAGGTTCGGCCGTTCGAGCCGCAGGATCAGCATGGCAAGCCGCGCCTTCTGCCCACCCGAAAGGCTCCGCGCAGGCGCCGCCTGTCGGGCCATGGCGATGCCCGCGCCCGCCAGCGCCGACCGGATCGCCTGATCCCCCAGGTCGAAGCGCGCCGACAGGATCTCATGCGGGGTCCGGTTGGCGTCGAATTGCCCAAGGTCTTGGTCGGAGATCCCGGCCCGGACCGAGGCCGCGGCGCGGACACCCTCACCCGCGCCCGACAGGGCCGCGCGAACGGCCGCCATCATCCGGCTCTTGCCCGCCCCGTTCGGACCGAGCAGGACAACGCGATCACCCGGCACGATCCATTTCTGCCCGGTACGGAAAAGGATCCGTCCGTCCGGTGCCGCGATCGCCGCATCCTCGAAGGCCAGAAGGGCGCGGGCATGGCTCGCGCTGCCCTCCAGACGGATCGCCCCGGCGGCGCCCTCGCGATGCGCGGGGCGCGCCTCAGCCTCGATCCGCGCCGCCCGCTCGGTCAGTTGCCGCGTCTTGACCTTCAGAAGGTCACTGCCCGAATTGATGCCGATGTTCTTGAGCTTCGCGGCCTGCCGGCGCAGGTGCTGCGCCTCCTGCATACGGTTCTGGTAGGCGCGGGCATCGGCCTCGTCGGCCCCCTCCAACGCGGCGCGGGCGGCGGAATAGGGCAGCGCGAAGTCCCGGCTGGCGACTTCGCGCAGGAAGACCGTGCGCGCCGTGGCCGTGTCGAGAAAGGCGCGGTCATGGCTGACGGCCAACACCGCGACCGATCGTGGCAGGGCCGCCAACCAGCGCGTCAGGACCCCAATCCGCGCAAGATCCAGGTGGTTGGTGGGTTCGTCCAGAAGGTAGACATCGGGTTCGGTGACGGCGGCGCAGGCCAGAAGCGCGGTCCGCTGCCATCCCCCCGACAGCGCCGCGAGCGGACGGTCACGCAACTCCGGCGGAACCGCCAAGTCGTCAAGCGCCACATCGACACGCCACCCGTCGTAATCGCGCGCCTCGGCCGGAAGGGCGCCCAGCGCCGCCGCCCGCATCGTCAGCGGCAGGAGCGGCCCTGGAACCTCTTGCGCGACCAGGGCGACGCAGGCGCCGCGGGCGCGCGTCACGCTGCCCTGCGACGGATCGACCTGCCCCGCGAGCACCCGCAGGAGAGAGGACTTGCCCCGCCCGTTCGCGGCGACGAGGCCCACGCGGTCGCCGGGCTGAAGGGTCAGGGAAAGGCCGGTGAAAAGCGTCTCGCCCAAGGTCAGGCCAAGACCGGAAACGGATAGAAGGCTCATGTTCATATCGTCCGCCAGGGGATGCAGGTGCATCCGGGTCAACATCGGGTCGATGCCGGGGCATCGGCCCAAGGGGCAGACGAGGTTCGTTTAGCTCTCCGCGCCGCCCCGCATCACGCCATGCGGGGCAAGGACAGGACCGTGGGTCAATCGCCGCGTCACGCGGTAAGTCATCGCGGCCTCCCATTGCAGTTGCCTGCAGGAAGCCTAGCCACGGTGAGGGCGCCGGTCAAACATTACCCTGCCCGCGGAAGGTGACGAAGCGCAGCATCGCCAGCCAGCCGAGGGCGGCGATCGGCAGGCTGCCCAGGAAGATCGCCCGGGCAACGCCACCGGCCTCCGCCGCACTGGCCGAAGCGTCGAAACCCGCAGCATTCGCGAAGATCCCCATGGTCGAGGCCCCGAGCGCGTAGCCAAGCCGTCCGATGGTCGGCAGGGCGGCGGTCAGGCGGTCACCGTCCCCGGCCACGGCAAGCCGCCCGGCCCTTCGGACGATGAAGGTCCAGGCCATGCCATAGCCGACCCCCTCGGCCGCGGCGCAAACGGCGATGAGCCACAGCGGCCCCGCGGCGACCGCGTAGCAAAGCCCTGCCACGCTGGACAGGATCAGCGTCATGCCGACAAAGATGAACACCGGGTCGCGGCGCGGGGGCTGGCCCGAGACCACGACCGCCGACAACGTCCAGCCAATCGAGATGATCGCGACGATATACCCCGCGACCAGCGGCTCTGTCCCGTGGATCAGATCCATCAGGAGCGGCCCGTAAGCCGCAAGCCCCATCGTCGCGATATTCATCGCGAGGATCATCACCAGCGCCGCACCGGTCGGATGGCGCAGGTCAAAGGCCCGGTGCGGCCAGAGCCGATCCGCACCGCTTCGTCCGTCGAGCCAGGCAAAAAGCGCAAGCGCCGCGACACCGAGCGCAAGCGAGATCGCCATGAACACGACGGACCCCGCGATGCCCGCATAGGCGACACCGAGCACCGCGCCACACAGAAGCGCGAGCCGCCGGACGGGGAGTTGCGCGGCGCCAGCAGTGCCCTCTGGCGCCGCCCCCTTGCCGATCCCGAACCGGAACCAAAGCGCCAGAAGCGCGGCCTGCACCGCGAAGGCGACAAACCCGAGCCGCCAGCTGCCATAGGTCACGAAGACCCCACCGACCAGCGGCCCGGCAAAGGCCGAGGCGCCCCAGGCCACCGACATCGCCGCGAAGGCGCGCGGCATCATCCGTTCGGGAAAGATCCGCGTCACCGCGACGAAGGAAAGCGACACCAGCCCCCCGCCACCCAGCCCCTGCGCCACACGCCCGGCCAGCAGGACCGGCATCGACGGCGCCGCCGCGCTCAACATGCAGCCGGAGGCGAACAGGAGCGCCGCCGCGATCATCGGCGCCCGGATCCCGAAGCGCAGCGCGACAAGCCCTGTCGCGGCGCCCGCGACGATGGAGCCGGTATCGTAAAGCGCGAAATTCCAGGCCACGATCCGGTCGCCGCCAATCTCGGCCACGATCGCGGGCATCATCGTCGTCACCACCAGCGCATCGGCGGCATGGAGCCAGACGCCAAGGCAGCAGAGTAGCACCGAGGCCGCGTAGCGCCCGCGCAAAACCTCGGCCCAGGTTACATAGTCGCTTTCGGCTGACTGCATCCGCCCCCCGCTTCAGACCGGACGAAGATCGACCAAGGTCGTCTGCGCCGTCGGCCCCTGCGCGATCGGAGAGGTCCCGATGTCGCGCGTCAGGACATTCGGATTGCCTTGGGTGTCGCGCCCCTGCCCGTCGGGACGGTACCAGGCGCCGGTGGGCAGGATCAGCACGCCGGGCATCACGTCCGGGGTAAGCCGCGCGCGGCCAAGGCAGGCGCCGCGGTCGTTGAAGACCTCCACCAGTGCGCCGTCCTCGATGTCACGGGCAGCGGCCTCCTCCGGGTGCAGTGCGACCGGCATCGGCCGGGCGCCGGGTTCGTCCGCCAGCGCCGCCTCAAGCTGCGAATGCAGCTTGTCGGCGGGTTGCGGCGACAGCAGGTGCAGACGGAACCGGTCGCGCGCACCCAACCATTCTGTCGGCGCGATCCAGACGGCGTGGCCGGGACACGCCGCATAGCCCATCGCCGCGATGGTCCCCGAGAAGAGCTCGATCCGGCCGGAGGGGGTGCGCAAGCGATGCGCCTCGGGATCGCGGCGGAAGGCATCGAACGCACTTTCGGCGGGCTGGGGCGCGGCGTCGATCCGCGACCAGTTCCGCGCCTTCAACTCTTCATACTCTGGCACCTCGACGCCGCTCGCCGCGCTTTTGATGCGAAAATCGTCATAAAGCCGCGCGATCCAAGCCCCCGCGCCCAGCCCTTCGGTGAACGCCGCCTCTGCCCCCAGCCGGGCCGCCAGCCCGCTGAAGATCGCGAAATCGTCGCGCGCCTCGCCCTGGGGATCGATCAGGCGCGGCATATGAAAAAGGTAGGGGTCGCCGTTTTCGCGCCCGTAGTCTTCACGCTCGAACGGGGTGGTCGCCGGAAAGACGATATCGGCCCGGCGCGCGGTTGCGGTCCACCAGGGCTCGTTCACGATCACGCAATCGGGCCGGTCCCAGGCCTTTTCCAGCCGCCGCAGGTCCTGGTGGTGATGATAGGGGTTCCCGCCCGCCCAGTAGACAAGCCGGATGTCGGGATAGGTCCGCTCCTCGCCGTTGTAGGCATAGGGCATGCCGGGGTTCAGCAGCATGTCGGCGATGCGCGCGACGGGGATGGTGACGCCGACAGGGTTGTCGCCTTGGGGCAGGGCACCGCCCGTCAATTGCCGCAGCGGCCCGGTGCCACCGCTGTCGGTGGTGCCGTAGCCCTCGCCCAGGCCGCCGCCGGGCAAGCCGATCTGCCCCAGCATCGCCGCCAGCGTCGCCGCCGCCCAGTAGGGTTGTTCGCCGTTTTCCGCCCGCTGCACCGACCAGGCGAGCGCGATCATCGTGCGCGTCGTCGCCATCCGCTCGGCAAGCGCCGCGATCTCTTCCGCCGCGACACCGGAAATCGCGGCGGCCCAGGCGGCATCCTTCGCAACCCCGTCCGTCGCGCCCAGAAGGTAGGCGCGGAACCGGTCATAGCCGACCGTGCAGCGCGCGAGGAAATCCCGATCCACGCGGCCCGTCCGCTCCAGCTCATGCGCGAGGCCGAGGATCAGGGCGGTGTCGGTCCCGGGGATGATGGGCAGCCAGCGCGCGAAGTCCGGGCTGTCGCCCCGCTGCGGGCTGATGCTGATCAGGGTGCCGCCCTTGGCGCCAAAGGCGCGCAAATGTCCGGCCGTCCGGTGCGCCCCGGTGCCGCCGGCAATGGTCTGCGTGTTCTTGGTGTTGATCCCGCCGAAGGCCACCAGCGTCTGGGTATGCGCGACGATCCGCGACCAGCGCTCCTGCGCGCCGTGGCGGTACTCGATCTCGGTCATGCCGAAGATATGCGGCAACATCACTTCTGCCGCGGCAAGGGAATAGGTGCCCTTCTGCGCGACATAACCGCCGATGCAGTTCAGGAAGCGGTGCAACTGGCCTTGCGCGTGATGAAACCGCCCCGCGCTCGACCAGCCATAAGAGCCGCCGAAGATCGCACCGTTGCCGTGGACACGGCGGATGCGGCCGATCTCCTGCGCCGCGATGTCGAGCGCCTCGTCCCAGGGCATCTCGACGAAGTCGTCGCGCCCGGCGCCGCGCGCGCGGTCGCCCCTGAGCCATCCCTTCCGGACCGAGGGACGCGCCACCCGGTCCGCATGGTGGACGGCATTCGGCAGGATGCGCGCGATGGGCGAAGGGTCGGGGTCCTCCTCGAACGGGTCGGCGCGCAGGATGCGCCCGTCTTCGGTGAAGATGCGCGTCGCCCCCCAATGGGTCGAGGTCACCCGTCCCTGATCGCCCGCCATGCTGCCCTCCCATATCGCGCGGGTCAGGTTCCTCTGACCGCGCGGCGGGGTCAAGCGTCAGGCGCGCTGAAGCTTCACGGCCTCCGTCCGCGCCAGCCGAAGGAAATGCGCCATGTAGGGGCGCGTCGCATCCTCTTCCCGCGTTGCGGCATACATGCGCTTGACCACGCCCTGTTCGGTCAGCCGCCGCGTGACGTAGTCGTCCTGGCGCTTCACGTCGCGCAGCACCCAGTCCGGCAGCACCGCCACCCCGCGATCGGAGGCGACCAGCATCAGGATCACCGCCGTCAGTTCCACCTGCCGCAGCCCCAGCGGCTCGACCCGTGCGGGGGTCAGCAGGGTGGAAAACACATCCAGCCGGCTGCGGTCCACGGGATAGGTGATCAGGACCTGGTCGCGCAGATCCTCGGCCTCGATCCACGCCTTCGCGGCCAGCGGGTTCGAGGCCGACGCCACCAGCGTCGGCGAATAGTCGAAAAGCGGGTTGAAGACCGCGCCCCCCGGCCCGTCCGGGTCGGACGAAATAACAAGGTCGACCTCCTCCCGCATGAGGGCGGGCAACGCGTCGAAGGCAAGACCCGCGCGGATGTCCACGTCGATATCGGGCCAAGCGTGGCGGAATTTTTCCAGCACGGGGAAAAGCCAGTCGAAACAGGCGTGGCATTCCATCGCGATGTGGAGCCGCCCGGAGCGGCCCGCGCGCAGCGCCCGGAAGTCCTCGGTCAGCGCCTCAAGCTCGGGCAGAATGCGCTCGGCCGCCCGCAGCAGCCGCATCCCCGCCGCCGAGAGCCTGAGCGGCTTCGTGCGGCGCACGAAAAGCTCCACACCCGCCTGGTCCTCCAGCCCCTTCATCTGATGCGAAAGCGCCGATTGGGTGATGTTGAGCGTCTCGGCCGCGCGGGCAAGACCGCCCGCGTCATGGATCGCCTTGATCGTCCGCAGATGGCGCAGCTCCAGATGCATCTTGTTGTGTGACTCATATTAATGATGAGAATTATGAATTTGTCTCACATCGCAAAACCCGGCACAAGAGGGGCAAGCAACATGAGGTTCCCATGACACTCCGCATCTCCTTCGAATTCTTCCCCCCGCAGACGCTGGACGCCTCATTCCGGCTTTGGGATGCCGCGCAGAACCTGGCACCGCTGCGTCCGAACTTCGTCTCGGTGACCTATGGCGCCGGGGGCACCACCCGCAAGCTGACGCATGAGGCCGTCGGCGCGATCGGCCAGAATTTCGGCCTGAACGTCGCCGCGCATCTGACCTGCATCGAGGCCTCGAAGGCCGAAACGCTTGAGATTGCCGCCGAATACGCGGCGGCTGGCGTGACCGAGATCGTGGCCCTGCGCGGCGACCCGCCCAAGGGCGAAGGCGCCTTCCGCCCCCACCCCGAAGGGTTCCGCGACACCGTGGAACTGGTCGAGGCACTGGCCGACACTGGCAAGTTCAACATCCGCGTCGGCGCCTATCCCGAACGGCACCCCGAAGCGGCGGACGCCGCCGCAGACATCGACTGGCTGAAGCGCAAGATCGACGCCGGTGCGACCTCCGCCATCACCCAGTTCTTCTTCGAGGTCGAAACCTTCCTGCGCTTCCGCGACGCCTGCGAAAAGGCCGGGATCGACGCCCCGATCATTCCGGGCATCCTGCCGATCCACTCCTGGGAAGGCGTCAAGCGCTTTGCCCAGCGCTGCGGCACCGCCATTCCAGTCTGGCTGGACGAGGCCTACGCCCACGCCATCCGGGACGGGCACGAAGCGCTGCTCTCCACCGCGATCGCGGCGGAACTTTGCGACGACCTGATCGGCGCCGGGGTCGAGGACCTGCACTTCTATACCCTGAACCGCCCGCAACTGACCCGCGATGTCTGCTGCGCGCTGGGAATTGCGCCCGAAGTCTCCCTGCAGAACGTGGCCTGAGGCTCCGTCACTGCGCTGACCCCGAAGCCTCGGCTTCGGGGTCTTTTTGTGCCCTGACGGTGCGGATCAAACCTCATGCATCAGGCGGGCCAGATCCCCGCGCGCGCCCCGCGCAACGCTGCGTACACTGGGGTGAAGTGCCTCGGACGGGTCGCGGCCGATCTCGCGTTTCGCGCGCAGCAGGAACGCCTTGCCCCAACCGGTCCAGGACCCGACCGACGGCGCCTTGACGTCCGTGGGAAAATCGCCCCGCCAATCGATCGGCAATACCAGCCCGCGCGCCTCTGCCTTTTCCAGCATCCAGACCAGCGGGATGTTGGTCAGCGGTCGCGCGGATTGGTACTCCCCGACCTGGCCACCAATGTCACCATGGGTCCCCCTGAACCAGACCTGTTCGACCTGGCCGGGCGCGGCACCTGCGGTCGTATCCCACAAGAGCGGATCGTAGGCCGCGCGCGTCTCATCGAGCGCGAGCGCGTGGTAACCATGCCGGATATGAGGGCCCAGCGCGTGGCTGTGAAACTCATGCTGGGGTTCGGTCCAGCTCCAGAGGAACGGCAGCCTGAGACCCAGCGCCTTGACGGTATCGAAAACGCCGATCATCTCGATCGAGACCTTCTCGTGGCAGGTCTTGCGGACGAAGATATCGCGGGCGGCGGACCGGTCGGCCCGGCGATAATAGCGATAGGCCAGTTGCACGTTACGCTCGATCGCGCAGTCGGCGCGCAAGAGCCCGACCGCGTCGATGATGCCGGCAAGCGAGCGGACCGCGAAGGCCCCGCGCGAGAATCCGAACAGAAACACCCGGTCGCCCGGGCGGTAGCGCGTCGCAAGCCAGCCGTAGGCGCGCTGGATCTGCCGGTTGATACCCTTGCCCATGGCGACATCGCGCGCGTCGCGCCAACTGCGCCACTGCACGCCGGGCTCGTAATAAAGCGACACGCGGGCCGACTGCGGTACGGCACGCAATGTGCGGTAGATCCGGCCGATATTGGTTTCCTGCCCGAAATCGAGCGAGGACATCGTGCCGTCGATCAGGATGACATGGTCGGTGGGACCGCGGCCACGCGCGGGCGCCCTCACTTCGACCGCGGCCCGGCGGCCGAGCCTGAGCAAGCCCCAAAGCCTGCGCGCAACATCGCGCATGGTCCTGCCGTCTCCTTTCCCGGCTACCCCCCTGGGGACCATCATCACCGTCCGCAGCCCATCCGTCCAGCAAAGATCCCGTGACGTTTCCGTGTCGTGTTCGCGAGCGCAACAATGCTGGGAATTCATGAACAAAACCCCCACGGGGCGGGCCTCGTGCGGGGGCTCGGACCCGGCAGAGGCCCGGTCACTGCGCGAGCGACATCACCGTGGCAATCGACAGGTCGCCAAAACCGTTGAACCGCGTGTTGGTCGCGGTCGAATAGGCACCCATTCCGGCGAAGATCAGGTCGTCGCCTTCCTCCATATCGTCCGGCAGGGGAAGGTCCCCCGGCAGACGGTCGACCGAGTCGCAGGTCGGACCGAAGACGACGTGGTCGCGGGGCGCGCCGCACCGCGGCTCACCGCGCCCCGGCTCGCAGACCAGCGCCGGCGGGTTACCCTCGAACGTTTCCTGCGCCACGCGCCCGATCAGCGCGAAGATCGCGTCAAGCTGCGGGCGCTCGGCCTGACGGCGGTGCGAAGGGAAGCCGCCGCCGACATTCAGCCGTCGGGCGCTGACGCCCGAGACCCGGCAGATCTCTGCCGCCGCGCGCAGATAGGCGTCCCAGGCCATCGGATCGGTACATTGCGTGCCGGGGTGGAAGGTGAGCGCAGGGACGAAGCCCCATGCCGGGCGCGGATCGGGTCGTCGTAGTGCATCGCGGCACCGGGAGCGAGGCCTGCAACCATCTCGATCTCGGCGGGGGAGGCCACGTCGAACCCCTTGACGCCTGCGGCGACGAGGTTCTGGATCACCATCTCCTCCGGGTTCGACGTCACCACATAGGTGACCATCCCCGGAAATCCGCCGACAAAGCGCCAGGCGGTCGCCTGAAGAACCGTGGGCGAAAAGAACATCACCGGCGCGTCCGGCCGTTGCGTGCGCAGAAATTCGGACGATTCACCCAGATCGTCGAGGAAAGCCCCATCGGCGTTCTCCTGCCAACAAGGCGCAGCCACCTCATACCCCGACACCACGGTTGTAAAGCGCTTACGCATTTGACCAAACCAGGTAAGGTGCGTATGAGCAGCCCTTTTTCCTGAACGTGCGCCGCGACATGGGCGCATTCCGACCGATCTGAAGAGTGTATTCGTCAAAATTTCCTGTTAAAATGACGGAATATGAAGTCATAACGCCGGTGCCCGCCATGGATGAACTCGACAAGACCATTCTGTCCCAACTGGGCGCGGATGCCCGCATCTCGGTGGCGACGCTGGCGCGCAAACTGAAGGTTGCAAGGTCGACCGTCCAGGCACGCCTTGAGCGGTTGGAGAGCACTGGCGTCATCGCGGGCTACACCGTCAAGCTGGGCGAGGCCGCCCGCCAGGATCGCATCCGCGCGACGATCCTTCTCAACATCGAGCCGCGCGCACAGGCGGCGGTTCTGTCGCGGCTCAAGACCATCCCGGAGGTCGAGCGGGCCCATACGACCTCGGGCCGGGTCGATCTGCTGCTACATGTCGCCGCCGCCTCGACCACGATCCTCGACAATGTCCTGGATCAGATCGGCGCGCTGACCGGGGTGAAAAGCTCCGAAAGCCTCATTCACCTGTCGACCAAGATCGACCGCGCGGCGTAATCCGCCATCCGGTCGATGAGCCAGGCGCGGAAGGCCCGCGCGGGGCGGCGCAGCGTGCCCGCGTCGGGATAGACGAGGTGGTAGAACTCCAGCCCCGGCACCGCGACACCCGGCAGGCAGGGGACAAGACCTTGGGCCGCCATGATCGGGTCGCTCGCCGGCGCGCGGGCAAGCGCCACCCCCGCCCCCTGCCCCGCCAGCGCCGCCGCCATGACCGTGGAATCGACCATCCGGAACCGCGCCCCTGCCCCAAGGATGCGCAGCGTCTCAAAGACATGCGGCCATCCCGCGCGATGGGTCGCGACCTCAAGCAGCGGGTGGGACAACAGATCGGCGGGCGTGCGGATCGTTGCCGCGATCTCTGGCCGGGCGACGGGATAAAGTGTCTCCCCGATCAGCCGGTCATGCGCGGGGCCGAAGGCCGACGGCGCGCCGAAGATGATCTTCAGATCGCTGAAGGCATGGATGAAATCGCCCACCGCGTTTCCCGTCGTCAGCATGAGCGCGATATCGGGGTGGCGGGTCGTGAAATCGGTGTAGAGCGGCGCCAAGACCCCTTGCGCGAAGATATGGACCGCCTGGACATAAAGCCGCTCTTCCCGCGCGCGGCCGAAAAGGCCCGCAGTCGAGGTTTCCAGCGACACCAGCGACGCCTGAACGGAGGGCAGATAGGCGCGACCCGCCTCTGTCAGGCGCACGGCATGGGCGTGGCGGATGAAAAGCGCGGTGCCCAGGTGCGTCTCCAGCGCCTTGACCTGCTGGCTGACGGCCGGGGCCGACATGTTCAACTCCGCCGCCGCACGGGCAAAGCTTTCGGTGCGCGCCGCGGCCTCGAAGACACGGAGCCAGTTGAGCGAGGGGATGCGGGTACGTTCCATGCGCAAGGATAAGCTCAGCTTAACCTGACCGACAAGAGATACCGCTCTGAGCCGCGCCCGTCCCGGCGTAGCTTTCCCCCAGCGCGACGAACGGGAGGGACGCATGAACATACCGCTATCCGGCGGCCGGCTCGGCAAGGCGGCGGTCGAACGCTACTGGGAGGACGGCTATCTGCACCCCATCCGGGCCATCAGCCCGGCGCAGGCGGCCCAGTGGCGCGCCGAGTTGGAGGAGATCGAGCGGGACTGGCTCGATGCCGGGCTGCCCCTGCCGCTCAACACCTACAAGCGCGTCAACGCGAATTGCGTGATGCCGCTGGCCCACCGGATCGCCACCCACCCCGGCATTCTCGACGTGGTCGAGGGGGTGCTGGGCCCGGACCTGCTGATCTACGGGGTCGAGTTCTTCATCAAGGAGCCGCACACACGCCACAAGGTCTCCATGCACCAGGATCTGACCTACTGGGGGCTTGGCGCCATCGACGGCATGGTGACGATGTGGCTGGCGCTTTCGCCCGCCACATGCGCCTCGGGCTGCATGGAGTTCGTGGCCGGGTCCCACCGCAACCCGATCCTACCGCATGAGGACACTTTTGCCGAGGACAACCTGCTGAGCCGCGGGCAGGAGGTCAGGGTCGATGTCGCCCCCGAGGACCGGGTGCCGATCGAGTTGATGCCGGGGGAGTTGAGCCTGCACCACGGGCTGACGATCCACGGGTCGGGCCCCAACACCACCGACGACCGCCGCATCGGCGCCGTGGTGCGCTACCTGCGCCCCGAGGTCGCGCAAGAGGTCGGCGACCGGGACTACGCCATGCTGGCGCGCGGCGCGGACAGGGTCGGGAACTTCACCCTTTATGCCCCGCCGGTGTCGAATTTCAGCCCCGAAAGCCTTGCGCTTTACGAGGAAATCCGCTCCGCTCAGGGCAAGTTCCTGATGCGGGGCACCAAGAACGACAAGGGACTTTACGCGGAGGAACGCGCATGAAGACGGTCAACTTCACCCAGATGAAGGACGGTACCAAGGAAGAGTACGAATTCCTGACGGCGCATGAGATCGACCATACGAAACATACCGCCGACCGGTTGCTGAGCGCTCTCGTCGAGTTGGACAAGAGCCTGTCGGGCTACAAGATCACCCGGCTTGGCCATTCGGTCCAGTCCGCCACGCGGGCCTGGCGCGACGGGGCGGACATCGACTGGGTGGTCTCGGCGCTGCTCCACGACATCGGCGACATCTACGCGCCCTACAACCACGACGAGTACGCGGCCACGATCCTCAAGCCCTTCGTGCGCGAACAATGCACCTGGTGCGTGCAGACGCATGGCGATTTCCAGATGCTCTATTACGGGCACCACCTGGAGGGCTTCGACCAGAACAAGCGCGAACGCCACCGGGGGAACCCCTATTTCGACGACTGCGCGGAGTTCTGCGAGCGTTGGGACCAGGCGAGCTTCGATCCCGACTACGAGGATCTGCCGATCGAGTTCTTCGCCCCCATGGTGCGGGAGGTTTTCGACCGCAAACCCTATGACCCATCGGTCATTCGGCGTGGCGAGCGGGTCCCCCTGACGGATGCGGCGGTCGCGGCAACGCGCTGAGCCCGGCGCCAGTCCGCGTATCCGACCTTACGTTTCAGGCGCTGATCCGTTTCGACTGCGGGCGGGAATTCCGCTTCAATGCTGATCGACGCGCTCATCCTCGCTGCTGGCCTCGGCACCGCCGGGCTGCTCCTTTGGCCCCGCCTCGCGCGGGCCCGGCTTTGGGGTGCGACAGTGACGCCGCTGGCGTCCATCATCGGGTCAGGGTTTCTCGTGCTCGGGCCGGTGCTGGAACACAGCTACGGGGTCTACGCACCCTTCGTGATGGCGCTGCTTTGCCTGGCGGCCTATGCCTTCGGCGGCGCGATCCGCTTCAACATCACCCGCCGCATGGACGGCAAGGGCCACCGCAGCGCGGCCGAGGAGCGGCTGGAAACGCTCGCCTCCTGGGCGCTGGCCTTCGCCTATGTGATCTCGGTCGCCTATTACCTGAACCTGTTCGGCGCCTTCGCGGTCAGCCTGACACCCTTCGCGAGCGCCCTTGGGGGCCGGATCGTCACCACGGCGGTCTTCGGCGTCATCCTTGCCACCGGCTGGCTGCACGGGTTCCGGGCGCTGGAGCGGATGGAGCAGATCTCCGTCGGCATCAAGCTGGCCATCATCGCCGCCATGCTTGCCGGGCTCGCCTTCTACTTCGGCGGGAAGCTTTCGGACGGCGGCCTTGTCTTCGACCCGCCGACGCTGACCGGCTGGCCTGCCGTCCAACTGGCCTTCGGCCTGATCGTCACGGTCCAGGGGTTCGAGACCGCGCGGTATCTGGGCGCCGAATATGACGCGCCGACGCGGCGGCAAGCGATGCGCATCGCGCAATGGCTCTCGACCGCGATCTATCTCGCCTATATCGGGCTGATCGCCTATCTCTTCACCCCGGACGAGGCGCAGCTTTCGGAAACCGCGATCATCGACATGATGCGGATCGTGGCGCCTGTGCTACCGGGGCTCCTGGTCGCGGCGGCGCTGGCGGCGCAGTTTTCGGCAGCCGTTGCCGATACCGGTGGCGCCGGCGGATTGGTCAGCGAACTGACCCGTGGTCGTATCCCGACGCGCAGCGCCTATCTGGTGCTTGTCGCCGCAGGGCTGGCGCTGACCTGGGCCGCCGATATCTTCGCGATCATTGCCTACGCCTCGCGCGCCTTCGCGCTTTACTATGCGATCCAGGCCTTGATCGCCGCCGCCGGGGCGCGCGAAACGTCCCGCCCGCAGGCCCTTGCCTATGCCGCGCTGGCGGGGCTCGGTGCCATGATGGCGATCTTCGGAACCTCGGCCGAATAGCCGCCCCTTCCCCTTCGCCCGCCCATTCGCTAAGGGAAACCCGAGCGAATGACGGGACGAACGACATGCCGATGGAAAAGACCTTCAACGCCGCCGAGGCCGAAACCCGCCTTTACGAGGCCTGGGAAAGCGCGGGCGCCTTCAAGGCCGGCGCCAATGCCTCGCGCGAGGATACCTTCTGCATCATGATCCCGCCGCCGAACGTGACCGGCTCGCTCCACATGGGCCACGCGTTCAACAACACGCTTCAGGACATTCTCGTCCGCTGGCACCGGATGCGCGGCTTCGACACGCTCTGGCAGCCGGGGCAGGACCACGCCGGCATCGCGACCCAGATGGTCGTGGAACGCGAGCTGGCCAAGGACAAGTCCAACCAGACCCGCCGCGAGATGGGGCGTGAGGCGTTTCTTGCCAAGGTCTGGGAATGGAAGGGCAAGTCCGGCGACACCATCATCAACCAGCTGAAGCGCCTCGGCGCCTCCTGCGACTGGTCGAGGAACGCGTTCACCATGTCTGGCGCCCCCGGCGCGCCCGCGGGCGAAGAGGGCAACTTCCACGACGCGGTGATCAAGGTCTTCGTCGACCTCTACAACAAGGGCTACATCTACCGCGGCAAGCGGCTGGTGAACTGGGACCCGCATTTCGAGACCGCGATTTCTGACCTCGAGGTCGAGCAGGTCGAGGTGCAGGGCCACATGTGGCACTTCAAGTACCCGCTCGCGGGCGGCCAGACCTACGAATACGTCGAGAAGGACGAGGACGGCAACGTCACGTTCCGCGAAACGCGCGACTACATCTCCATCGCGACGACCCGGCCCGAAACCATGCTGGGCGACGGCGCGGTTGCGGTTCACCCCTCGGATGAGCGTTACGCGCCAATCGTCGGGAAGCTTTGCGAGATTCCGGTCGGCCCCAAGGAACACCGCCGCCTGATCCCGATCATTACCGACGAATACCCCGACCCGACCTTCGGCTCCGGCGCGGTCAAGATCACCGGCGCGCATGACTTCAACGACTACGGCGTGGCCAAGCGCGGCAATATCCCGTGCTACCGGCTGATGGACACCAAGGCACAGATGCGCGCCGACGGTGCGCCTTACGCCGAGGCTGCTGCCATTGCAATGTCAGTAGCCAAGGGCGAACGGCAACTTTCCGAGGCCGAGGTGGACGCCATCAACCTCGTCCCCGACGACCTGCGCGGCCTTGACCGGTATGAGGCCCGCCGCCGCGTGATCGACCAGATCACGTCCGAGGGGCTGGCCGTCACCCTCCTGCAAAAGTCGATCGACAAGGAAACCGGCGCCGAACACCTGGAGCGCGTGCCCTTCGTCGAGCAGAACAGGATGATGCAGCCGCATGGCGACCGCTCGAAAGTGGTCATCGAACCGATGCTGACCGACCAGTGGTTCGTGGACACTGCAAAGATCGTCGAACCCGCGCTTGACGCGGTGCGCAAGGGCATGGCCGCGCATGAGGCCGGAACCTTCGACGAAAACGCCGGCTACACCCGCATCCTGCCCGAACGCGACGCCAAGACCTATTTCCACTGGCTGGAAAACATCGAGCCCTGGTGCATCTCGCGGCAGCTTTGGTGGGGGCATCAGATCCCGGTTTGGTATGGACCGCAACCGAATATACAGAAGACTTCCTTGACGGACGTTCTCCAGAACGGCGTGATGTTCTGCGCTGCGACAGAACGCGACGCCGAGAGAATGGCTGAGGAGTTCTACCGCAAGCACATGCCTTGGGGACCGGGTACTGTGACCTCAACAGACGTCGAATTTCTGAGGGCGGGGGAAAAGATTAACGGACTAAGCCAAGACCACATGCTGGTGTCGGGTTCCTACAAGGAAACCGACGTGCTTATAGTGCGCGACCCCGATGTCCTCGACACCTGGTTCTCCTCCGGTCTCTGGCCCATCGGCACGCTCGGCTGGCCCGAGGACACCGAGGAACTGAGGAAATACTTCCCGACCGACGTCCTCGTCACCGGCTTCGACATCATTTTCTTCTGGGTCGCCCGGATGATGATGATGCAATTGGCGGTCGTCGATCAGGTCCCCTTCCACACCGTCTATGTCCACGCCCTCGTCCGCGACGAGAAGGGCAAGAAGATGTCGAAGTCGCTCGGCAACGTCCTCGACCCGCTCGACCTCATCGCCGAATACGGCGCGGATGCGGTGCGCTTTACGCTCACCGCCATGGCCGCCATGGGACGCGACCTGAAGCTCTCGAAGGACCGCATCGCCGGTTACCGGAACTTCACCACGAAGCTCTGGAACGCCACCCGCTTTGCCGAGATGAACGGCGCGCTGCGCCGCGACATCGGCACCGCCGAGCTGCCGCAGGCCACCCATACCGTGAACCGCTGGATCATCGGAGAGGTGGCCCGCGCCCGCCTGGCCGTGGACGAGGCGCTCTCTGCCTATCGCTTCAACGACGCGGCCAACACGCTTTACGCCTTCGTCTGGGGCAAGGTCTGCGACTGGTATGTCGAGTTCGCCAAACCGCTCATGGACGGCGACCAGGCGGCCGAAACCCGCGCCACCATGGCCTGGGTCTTGGACCAGTGCTACGTCCTCCTCCATCCCTTCATGCCCTTCATCACCGAGGAGCTTTGGGGCCAGACGGGTGAGCGTGCCAAGATGCTGGTCCATGCCGACTGGCCCGCTTACGGCGCGGAGTTGATCGACGCGGACGCAGACCGGGAAATGAACTGGGTCATCGGCCTGATCGAGGAGATTCGCTCCGCCCGGATGCAGATGCATGTCCCGGCGGGCCTGAAGCTGCCCATCGTCATGACCGCGATGGACGACAAGGGCCGCGCCGCCTGGGCGGGCAATGAACCGATGATCGCCCGCCTCGCACGGCTTGACAGCATGACCGAGGGCACCGCCCCCAAGGGCGCGATCACCGTCGCGGTCGAAGGTGGCAGCTTCGCGATCCCGCTGGAGGGCGTCATCGACATCGCCGAGGAAAAGGCGCGACTGTCGAAGACGCTGGAGAAGCTGGCCAAGGATCTGGGCGGCCTGCGCGGGCGGCTCTCGAACCCCAAGTTCGTGGACAGCGCCCCCGAGGAGATCGTCGAGGAAACCCGCGAGAAACTCGCTCTGGGCGAGGAGGAGGCCAGCAAGCTCAAGGCCGCTCTTGCCCGCCTGTCCGAGGTCGGCTGAGCCTTCTTCATTGCCCAAATACCCTCGGGGGTCCGGGGGTGAAGCCCCCGGAACCTTGCGGCGAGCCCCTCTGCTTCCCATCTTGGAAGCAGGAGGTTTCCCATGTCTGACTGGCTTAACCGGATTGCCGAGCGCCGCATGCTCAAAGCGAACGCGGAAGGGACGCTTGATCACCTCGCTGGGTCCGGCCAGCCGCTTCCTGAGCGCCCGGGCGACGCATTCGTCGATGCCGGCACCGCGCTTGGCTTTCGGCGGATGGCCGAAGAAGGCGCCCTGCCCGAGGAAGTGGTCCTGAAGCAGGAACTGGCCGCCGCCAAGGCAGGCTACGCGGCGGCGACATCCGAGGATGAACGGCATGTCGCGATGAAGCGGATCGCCACGCTCGAACTGAAGATCGCCGTGGCCGAGGAGGCGCGCCGCAAGTTCATGCGCGATTGAGCGCTTGCCGAGGGCCGTGGATTCGGCTTTCACTCGCGCCATGACTGGCCCACGCTACACCCCGCTTGTCGCGGCGCTGCCCGCGACCGTTCCCTTCATCGGACCCGAGACGCAGGAGCGTGCCCGGGGCCGTCCCTTTGCCGCACGCCTTGGCGCGAATGAAAACGTCTTTGGCCCCTCACCGCGCGCGATTGAGGCCATGGCGCAAGCCGCGCGCGAAGTCTGGATGTATGGCGACCCGGAAAATCACGACCTGCGCCACGCGCTCGCCGCGCACCACGGCGTCGGCGCGGACAATGTCGTCGTGGGCGAAGGGATCGACGGGCTTCTGGGTTACCTCGTGCGCATGCTGATCGCGCCGGGCGATGCCGTCGCGACCTCGGAGGGGGCCTATCCCACCTTCAACTTCCATGTGGCGGGATTCGGCGGCGTGCTGCACAAGGTTCCCTACAAGGGCGACCACGAAGACCCCGACGCGCTGATCACCCGCGCGGCGGAGACCGGAGCGAAGCTGATCTATCTGGCCAATCCCGACAATCCGATGGGGTCCTGGCATGATGCCGCCACCATCGCCCGCATGATCAAGGCGGTGCCCGAGGGCGCACTATTGGTGCTGGACGAGGCCTATGTCGACCTCGCCCCCGCCGGCACCGCGCCGGCGATCACCCCCGAGGACCCGCGCGTGATCCGGATGCGAACCTTCTCCAAGGGATACGGAATGGCTGGCGCGCGGGTCGGCTATGCCATCGGGTCGGCGCCCCTGATCGAGGGCTTCAACAAGATCCGCAACCATTTCGGCATGAGCCGTATCGCCCAGGCCGGGGCCCTTGCAGCGCTGGCCGACCAGGCCTGGCTGGCCGAGGTCCAGACCCGTGTCGCCGAAGCCCGTGACAGGATCGCGGCGATCGTGCGGGCGAACGGGCTTGCCCCCCTGCCCTCGGCCACCAATTTCGTGACCATCGACTGCGGTGGCGACGGGGCATTCGCGCGCCGGGTTCTCGCAGAGCTGATCGCGCGGGACATCTTCGTGCGCATGCCCTTCGTCGCCCCCCATGACCGCTGCATCCGCGTGAGCGCCGGTCGGGCAGAGGACCTTGCGGCCTTCGAGGCCGCCTTGCCCGCCGCCCTTGACGCCGCCCGCCGCAGCGCGGGCTGAGGGATCAGTTGCAGCCTTTCGGCCGGTCCAGGCTTTCAGGTCCAAGATAGGGACCGAGCGGGCGCGACACCAACCGGCCGTCCGTGAGTTGGGTTGCCATTACACGCGACCATCCGGCATCGGCCGTGACGACCACCCAGCGTCCACCGCAGCGGAAGGCGCCCCCTTGAATGAACGCATCCCCGTTGCGGTGGTTGGTCAGCCCCCGCGCCGCGGCGACAGGGACCAGTTTCCCGTCTTCCAGGCGAACGATCTTCAGGACCATGGCGAGGTGTGGGGTTTCGACATAGGCGATCTCGGCCTGCCCGTCGCCGTCCAGATCGGCGATCCCGGCTGGGGCAAGCCAGCGATGTGTCCGCCCGATGAAGGGCGTCGCGGCGATCAGTCCGGCCTCACCGTAGACCGACAGGCGCGCGCCGCGGGCAAGATCGGTTTCGACGACGATCACCTCTGGCGCGCCGTCGCCGTCCAGGTCGGCAAGCCTTGGGGCGGTGTCCTCAAACACGCGCGTCTCGGGCAAGGTGACGCGCAACCGTTCCCCGGTCGTGCGAAGCTCAAGCGCGCCCCATTCGATCTTGTCCCCCAATGCGCCATGGTCGTAGCGCGCCGTGGGGGCCTCATAGCTCGCCTCGACGATCTCAGCCGAAGCGGCCGCTGCGGCGCCTGCCAGGACAAGGGCAAACGCCGCCGCGCGCATCAGATCTGCTTTTCCGGCATGAAGACCTTCAGCCCGTCCAGCGCGTCGGTGACCTTGATCTGGCAGGTCAGGCGCGAACGGACCGGATCGGGTTCATAGGCGAAGTCCAGCATGTCCTCTTCCATCGAGTCCTTGGCCGGAACGCGATCGACCCAGCCAGCATCCACATAGACATGGCAGGTGGAACAGGCGCAGGCGCCGCCGCAATCCGCCTCGATCCCCGGAATGCCGTTGTCGCGGGCCCCTTCCATCACGGTCATGCCGTTGGCCACGTCCACCACATGCTCCGTGCCGCTGAATTCCACATAGGTGATTTTTGCCATCTTGCGTTCCTCGTACCGCTTTCTCTGGCTATCTAGTCCGTGACCCGTCCGGGTTCCAGCCCCCAAGGGGCCCCGGTAGCGCTGCCGCGCCACCCGTCATGGCCAAAATGAAGCGGGCGCCCCTGCCAGGGCGCCCGGGTGTATCGTCTGACAAGCCCTCAATCGACGGAGAGCGCCACGAAGCGCGGATCGCCGGAGCGTCGAATCAGCAGAAGAAGCGACTTGCGGCCCGCCTCCTTCGCCTCCTCGATCCGGGATTCGAGGTCGGACAGGCTTTCAACCGCCTGCTGGCCCGCCTCGGTGATCACGTCGCCGGAGCGCAGGCCCTTGCCATAAGCCTCGCTGGTCTCGTCGATACCGGTGACGACGAGGCCAGTGCTGCCCTCGGGCAGCCCGAGGTCAACGGCCAGTTGCGGCGTCATCTGCGTCAGCGTCAGGCCCAGGAGGTCCTTTTCAACCGGCTCGGGTGCGTTCTCAGGCGCCGCAGGGACTTCGCCGCCCTCAGCCTCGGCGGCCTCGCGCCGGCCCAGCGTGACCAAGAGCGTCTCATTCTTGCCGTCACGCAGGACGACCACGCGTACGGCCTTGCCGACATCGGCCTCGGCCACGCGGCGCACCAGTTCGCGCGTGTCGGCGACTTCGAGCCCGTCGAAGCTGACGATCAGGTCGCCCGGCTGCATGCCTGCGTCCTTGGCCGGACCATCGGGCACGTCGCTGACCAGTGCGCCCTTGGCATGGGCAAGGCCCATCGCCTCGGCCACGTCGGGGGTCACGTCCTGAATGCGCACGCCAAGCCAGCCGCGCCGGGTTTCACCGAATTCGCGCAGCTGATCGACGACGCGCGACACCACGTTCGCGGCCATCGAGAACCCGATCCCGATGGAACCGCCATTGGGGCTGAGGATCGCGGTGTTCACCCCGATCACCTGCCCGTCCATGTTGAACAGCGGCCCGCCCGAGTTCCCACGGTTGATCGCGGCGTCGGTCTGGATGAAGTCGTCGTAGGTGCCGCTCAGCTCACGGTTGCGGGCCGAGACGATCCCGGCCGAGACCGAAAACCCCTGCCCCAGCGGGTTGCCCATCGCCATGACCCAATCGCCCACGCGCATCAGGTTGGAATCGCCGAAGCTCACGAAGGGCAGCGGCGCGTCGCTTTCGACTTTCAGCAGCGCGATGTCGGTCTTGGGGTCGGTTCCGACCAGCTGCGCGTCCAAGCGCTTGCCGTTGAAGAATTCGATCTCGATCTCGTCCGCGCCCTCGATCACATGGTTGTTGGTGACGATGTAGCCATCCTCGGAAATCACGAAGCCCGAGCCCAGCGCGTTGGATCGGCGCGGCCCGTTGGGGCCAGGCGCGTTGAAGTCTTTGAAGAAGTCCTCAAACGGGGAACCTTCCGGCACGAGCGGGCTGCCCTCGGTCGGCGCGGCGACGACGGTCGAGGTGGTGATGTTCACGACCGCAGGGCTGACCTTTTCGGCCAGGTCGGCGAAGCTGTCAGGGGCCGCCCGGGCGCTTGCCTGGACGGCCAGCGCCAGCGCCAGCAACAGGCCTGTGGCCAATGCCCAGAAAAACCGCAGGTTCAGCGACGCATCGGCCTGCGCGGCTGCAACTCTATTCACCCCAGATCTCACTCCCGTTACCCCTTGTCGTTTGCGGCAGCGCTGCGGGCCGCCTTCATGCGTTCTAAAAGGTAGGCATGTCCCCGCCGGAATCAAACCCACACCGTCCGCGTCACACAAGCGTGATTGGCGCCACTGTTTCAGGCCCCAAGGTGACGGGCAAGCCAAATGAGCGCAAGACCAAGGGCCATGGCCGCGATCCCGATGGTGCGGCGGGTCTCGGCAGGCAGGCGGCGCAGAAGGTCCAGCACCTCCTCGATGCGCGAAGGGGCCAGCGCAAAGGCCAGCCCCTCCAGCAGTAGAACCAGACCGAAGCCAAGAATCAGGAGAGCAAAGCCCCCCATCGCCTATCGCCTCTGATCGGACTTGAGGTAGTTGAAGAACTCGCTGTCCGGCGCCATGACCATCGTCGAGTTCCCGCCCAGAAGCGAGGCGCGATATGCCGCGAGCGAGCGGTAGAAGTCGAAGAACTCCGGGTCCGCGCCATAGGCTTCGGCAAAGACCGCGTTGCGCCGCGCGTCGGCCTCACCGCGGATGATTTCCGACTGGCGTTGGGCGTCAGAGACCAGTTCCACCTTGGTGCGGTCGGCCTGGGCGCGCAGGCGCTGCGCAGCTTCCTTGCCGCGTGCAACCTCGTCGGCAGCTTCGCGTTCGCGCTCTGCGCGCATCCGCGCAAAGGTCGCGTCAAGGTTCTGCACCGGCAGATCGGTGCGCTTGAGGCGCACGTCGATGACTTCCACCCCGAGGGTGGAGGCTTCGTTGCGAGAGGCGTCCCGGATGCGCGCGGCCAGGGCGGCGCGGTCAGCCGAGAGGATTTCGGACGAGGTCACACCACCCAGAACCTCGCGCGTCTGGGCGCGGAGGATGGTGTCAATGCGGTTCTCTGCCAACGTCAGACCGGAGGCGCCAACGGCCTGGCGGAAGCGCTGCACGTCGGTGATCCGAAAACGAGCGAAGGCATCCACCACCAGCCGGCGGTCATCGAGCGGCGTGACCTCCAGCGGCTCGACATCAAGGCCAAGGATGCGGTCGTCATAGCGCACGACTTCCTGGACCATCGGGATCTTGAAGTACAAGCCGGGCTCTTCGCGCACAGCCTTGATCTGGCCGAACTGAAGGACCAGCGCCTTTTCCTTTTCATCGACGATGAAGACGGAAGAAAGCGCCCCAGCGATTATGAAGACGAGGACGGGAAGGATAAGAGCTGCGCGGTTCATCAGTTGCCCTCCGCAGCCGGCTTGCGGCCCAGTTCGTTGAGCGGCAGGTAGGGCACCACGCCCTGGCCGCTCTGGTTTTCGTCGATGATGACCTTGTCGACGCGACCCATCACTTCTTCCATGGTTTCAAGATAAAGACGCTTGCGCGTGACCTCTGGCGCCTTTTCATATTCGGCCAGAACGGCGGAGAAGCGGCTCGCCTCGCCCTCGGCCTCGTTCACGACCTGGGCGCGATAGGCCTCGGCCTCTTCGAGAAGCTGCGCGGCCTGACCGCGCGCACCCGCGACAACGGTGTTGGCGTAGGCGTCGGCCTCTTTCTGAAGACGGTCGCGTTCCTGTTCGGCGGACTGCACGTTCTTGAATGCCTCGATCACCTCGCGCGGGGGGTCGGCGCGGTCGAAGTTCACGCGCACCACGTTGAGGCCGGAGTCATAGCCGTCTAGCGTGGTCTGGATCAGGTCCTTCAGCCGTTCCGCGATGGCGCCGCGGTCGCGGTTCAGGATCGGCGCCAGTTGCGACTGCGCGATGATCTCGCGCATGGAAGACTCTGCCACGGCGTTGATCGTCAGTTGCGGGTCGCGCAGGTTGAACAGGTATTTCTCGGGGTCGGAGATGTTCCAGACCACCTGGAAGTCGATGTCGACGATGTTTTCATCACCCGTCAGCATCAGCCCGCTGTCATCCTTGCCGCCGCGGCCGACGCCGATATCCTCGGTCCGTTCGGTCGACAGTTGCACCTTTTCGGGAATGACGATCGGCCAGGGGGCAAAGTTCAGCCCCGGCTCGCCGATACAGGGAGAGTTGCACTTGCCCAGGAACAGCTCGACCGAGCGTTCTTCGGGCTTCACCGTATAGAAGCTTTCGTAGGACCAAAGCGCCAGCGCCGCCAAGGCCGCCAGGGCGAAGGTGCTGCGCGGCAGGCCCGGGTGGTCGCCGCCCCCGCCTGTCCCCCGGCCCGATCCGCCCTTGCCGCCCATCAGCACGCGCAGACGCTCGGAGCCCTTGCGCATGATGTCGTCAATCTCGGGGATCTGCGCCCCCCCGACCGGGCGCCGGGGTCCGCGGGTCGGACGATCCCCGTCATCCCCGTCGCCAGATCCGCCACCCCCCCAGGGGCCTCCGCTTCCACTCATCTATGCCTACCCTCTATTCTTGCGATTTCGTGCATCTTGCATCCCAACTGGGACTTCTGACAGGAAAATCAAGCCGTCCTGACCGGTTTGCGCAATGTTACCAGTTCCTCGGCCATCACCGGATGCACGGCGACGGTGCGGTCGAAATCCTCTTTCGTGGCGCCCATCTTTATGGCGACGGCGGCCAACTGGATCATCTCTCCGGCGACGGGCGCGACGATGTGGCAGCCCAGAACCCGGCGCGTGTCGGCGCAGACGATCAGCTTCATCATCACCCGGTCCGCGCGCCCGGCAAAGGCCGTCTGCATCGCGCGGAACGAGGTCGCATAGACTTCGATCGGGCCGTTGTCGCGGGCTTCCTCTTCGGTCAGGCCGACGGTCCCGAACTCCGGCTGGGTAAAAACGGCAGAGGCGACAAGCTCGTGATCGGGCTTCGTCGGCTTGGCGCCGAAGACGGTGTCGGCGAAGGCGTGGCCTTCCCGGATCGCGACCGGCGTCAGGTTGACGCGATCCGTCACGTCGCCCACGGCATAGATCGACGGCACGGAGGTCTGGCTCCACGCGTCCACGACCACCTCTCCCCGGCGGCCAAGCTTGACGCCCGCCTCCGCAAGGCCAAGACCCGCGGTACTGGGGCCGCGCCCGGTTGCGTAGAGGACCTTTTCGAAGACCCGTTCGCGCCCGTCGGTGGACTTGACCCAGGTGCCGTCCGGATCGTTGCGCATCTCGATCACGTCGGTGCCGACATGCAGGTTCACGCCGGACTCGCGCATAAGCTCCGCGATATGGCCGCGCGCCTCGCCGTCGAAGCCCCGCAGGATCTGCTCGCCACGATAGAACTGCGTGACCTCGACCCCCATCCCGTTCAGGATGCAGGCGAATTCACAGGCGATGAAACCGCCGCCGACGATCAGGATCGATTTTGGCAGCCGATCCAGCTTGAACACGTCGTTTGAGGTCATCACCCCGGCGGCCCGCGCGGGCTCGGGGACAGCAGGGAAGCCGCCCGTCGCGATCAGGATATGCTTTGCGGTGAAGCGCGCGCCACCGGCAAGGCGCACGGTATGGGCATCCTCCAGCACGGCGCGGTCGTCGTGAATGGTGACGCCCGCGTTCACCAGACCCCTTCGGTAGACCGCCTCAAGCCGGTCAAGCTCGGCATCGAGCTTGGCACGGAAGGACGGCCAATCGAACCCGCCGTTGGAGACATCCCAGCCATAGGCGCGCGCGTCCTCCATCTGACCGGCGAAGGACGAGGCGAAGACCATCAGTTTCTTCGGCACGCAGCCCCGGATGACGCAGGTGCCGCCCATCCGGTATTCCTCGGCGATTGCGACCTTCGCCCCGTATTCGCTCGACGCGACGCGCGCCGCGCGCACCCCGCCGGAGCCGCCACCAATGACGAACAGGTCGTAGTCGAATGCCATAAGCCCTCAGTCTCCGATGTTGGAGAAGATGTTCGTGGTGTCCCCAACCGGAAGTTCCATCACTTTGACAGACAGGTCGTGGATATCGCGCACCTCGACCCGGCCATCGGAATGTCCGATCACCACCCTGTCACAGATATCTACGAAGAGCCCGCTTTCAACCACACCGGGTACCTGATTGAGCATAAGGGCCAGTTGGCGCGGGTCGCCGATGCGCCCAAGGTGCAGGTCAAGGATCAGGTTGCCCTCGTCCGTGCGGAAGGGCGCGGCCCCGCTCATGCGGACGGTCGTGCGCCGGCCCATGACGTCGAAGGCGCCCAGCAGTTCCTCGACCAGGCCGCGAGTGACTTCTGCACCGAAGGGAATGACCTCGATCGGCAGGGGGAAGGCGCCCAGATGCGCGACTTCCTTGGCCGAGTCCGCAATGACCACCATCTGGTCCGAGGCGGTGGCCACGATCTTTTCCTGCAACAGCGCCCCGCCGCCACCCTTGATCAGGTTCATCTCGGCGTCGAACTCATCCGCGCCGTCGATGGTCAGGTCGAGCCACTTGGCCTCATCGAGGGTGATCACGGTGATGCCCACTTCGCGCGCAAGCGCCGCGGTACGGCTGGAAGTCGGCACGGCGACGATGCGCAGCCCCTCCTCGCGCACGCGTTCCCCCAGGCGCCGGACCATCCAGGCGGCGGTGGAGCCGGTGCCAAGCCCGACCTTCATGCCGTCTTCGACGAATTCGACCGCCTTGCGGGCCGCGTTTGCCTTGGCCTGATCGATGGGAGACAGGGTATCGGACATGGTGGCATTCTCCTGGAACGTGTCGCGGGCCTTATAGAAAATGTCGGCGCCGGGTGCGAGCGGCAATTGCCGCCCGCCGGGCCGGAAGCCCGGGAATCCGCGCTGCCGCCCCTTCCCGATGTTGTCGGCCTCAGCCGTCCGCTTCCCGCAGGCATAGCGCAGACAGCTTGTTGCCGTCGGGATCACGCAGGTAGCAGGCATAGAAATGCGCGCCATAGGGCCTGACACCCGGCGCGCCCTCGTCGCTTCCCCCCTGCGCCAGGCCCGCGCGATGGAAGGCATCGACCGCGGCCCGGTCGGGCGCCTCGAACGCGGGCATGGAGCCGTTCCCGACCGTGGCGGGGCGCCCGTCAAAGGGTCGCGTCACCCAAAAGCGCATGGCTTCGCCGGGGCGGCGATAGCCGATCTCCTCCTCCCGCTCCGCGCCCTTCTCGAATCCGAGCGTCGGCATGACCGCGTCATAGAAACGCCGCGCCCGGTCCAGATCGTTGGTCCCGACTGTCAGGTAGTGAAACATGATCTCCAGAAGCCCTCCTGCCGCCATTTTGCTGTTTCGCCCGGCGGTCGCCGCCGCTATAGGACGCGGGGTTTGACTTAGTTGCAAGGACAGGATCATGGCCAACGTGGTTGTCGTGGGCGCCCAGTGGGGTGACGAGGGCAAGGGCAAGATCGTCGATTGGCTGTCGGAACGCGCCGACGTGATCGCACGCTTCCAGGGCGGCCACAACGCAGGCCATACGCTTGTCATCAACGGCAAGGTCTACAAGCTGAACGCGCTGCCCTCGGGCGTGGTGCGGGGCGGCAAGCTGTCGGTCATCGGCAATGGCGTGGTTCTGGACCCCTGGCACCTGGTCAAGGAAATCGCCTCGATCCGCGAACAGGGGGTGGAGATCACTCCCGACACCCTGATGATCGCGGAAAACACGCCCCTGATCCTGCCCTACCACGGCGAGCTTGACCGCGCGCGCGAGGCGCAGGCGACCGGGTCGAAGGCCAAGATCGGCACCACCGGCCGCGGCATTGGCCCCTGCTACGAGGACAAGGTCGGCCGCCGCGTGATCCGGGTCGCGGACCTGGCGGACGCCGCGACGCTGGAGCTTCGGATCGAGCGCGCGCTTGTTCATCACAACGCGCTGCGTGCGGGCCTCGGCCTTGAGCCGATCGACGCCGCCGCGCTTCTGGCGCAGCTGAACGAGATCGCGCCCGAGATCCTGAAATATGCAGCCCCCGTCTGGAAGGTGATGAACGAGGCCCGCCGCGCGGGCAAGCGCATCCTCTTCGAGGGCGCGCAGGGCTCGCTTCTGGACATCGACTTCGGCACCTACCCGTTCGTCACCTCCTCGAACGTGATCGCGGGCCAGGCGGCGACCGGCGTGGGCCTGGGCCCCAACGCGATCGACTTCGTCCTGGGCATCGTCAAGGCCTATACCACCCGCGTCGGCGAAGGCCCCTTCCCGACCGAGTTGCATGACGCCGATGGCGAGCGGCTGGGCACGCGCGGGCATGAATTCGGCACGGTCACGGGGCGCAAGCGCCGCTGCGGCTGGTTCGATGCCGCGCTCGTGCGCCAGACCTGCGCGATCTCCGGCATCAACGGCATCGCGCTGACCAAGCTCGACGTTCTGGACGGCTTCGACACGCTCAAGATCTGCGTCGGTTACGACCTCGACGGCCAGCGGCTGGACTATCTTCCGACGGCCGCCGACCAGCAAGCGCGCTGCGTGCCCATCTATGAAGAGATCGAGGGCTGGCAGGAAAGCACTGAGGGCGCCCGCAGCTGGGCTGAGCTTCCGGCCGCCGCGATCAAGTATGTCCGGCGGATCGAGGAATTGATCCAGTGCCCGGTGGCCATGCTCTCCACCAGCCCGGAGCGCGACGACACCATCCTGGTGACCGACCCGTTCGAGGACTGAGCCGATGCTGTCCTACCGTGCGCGCCGCAGGTTGTCGCTTTTGATCCTGCTCGTCGGGCTGCCGCTTTACATCGTGGTAGCGGTGACGCTCGCCAACTGGCTCGACGCGCGCTTCGGACGGCTTCCGATCTGGGCCGAAGTCGCGCTTTACGTTGGCCTCGGCTTCCTCTGGGCGCTGCCGTTCCGCTCGATCTTCCGCGGCGTCGGCAAGGATGACCCGGACGCGCCGAAGGACTGACCCCCACGGGCGGGTACCTTAGACTGGCCCCATAGGTTCACTCAGCGCGCGCTCCGCTGCGCCTCGCCCAGGAAGCGCGAGGCGTCGGAGATCATGAACTGCCCCCGGCGCACCTTCTGGATCTTTCCCTGACGCAAGAGCATCCCAAAGGACCGCAACCCGTCCTCGCGGCTGAAATCGGGCGTGTCCGCCACGGCCGCGACCTTGCGCAGAAGCTGCGGGCGCGAGAAATGCGGCGTCCCTTCGATGGCCGCGGTATAGGCCGCCGCGGCCTCCAGAAGCTCAGAAAGGCCCGTTGCGCCCAGCATTTCGGCAAACTCGGCGAAGCTTCCGGCATCGTTGGGCTGCACTTGGCGGCGCGGCACCACAAATTCGTCTTCCTGAAGAATGCGGGTCGGCATTTCCGACCGCCGACGGGGCCGGTCCGGCTCCTCCGGCGGCGGCGCTTTCTGCACCTTCTGCTCCGAGATCAGGACGAGCGGCTCGGGCTCGGCGCGCGCGGCAGGCTCCGGCTTGGCCATTTCCGATGCCAGGTCCCCTGCAGCTTCGGCGGCAATGCCCTTGCCCGAGGGGATCTCTGCCCCGGCCGCAGGTGTTGCGGGCGGCTCGTCGGCAGTTTCGGGCGCGCTCGTCGCTGACAGGGCCGCCGCATCGGCCTCTTTCTGCGCGCCTGCGGATTGGCTCGCGCGGGACTTCGGGCGCACCACGCGCGACAGATCTTCGCGGTAGCGATCCATCTGGGTATCTTCCTCGGCCTTCTCCGCATCTTCCTCGTAGTCCTCACCGGCCTTCAAGCGGCGGTCGGCCACGGTCGCGGCAACCGCCGCCTTGAGGTGCGAGATCGCCGAAAACTTGCGCTTGTTCTCCGGCCCCTCAAGCTTGCTGCGAGCCTCACTCATCAGGCGTGCGACCGCCGCCTCGTCGTCGGCGGGGGTCTTTTCGAGGATAGAGCGTGCGGGCTGGGCGTCTTCGGCCTGACCTTCCGGCGCGCGATCTTCTTGCGGCGTCCGGCTTTCCTCCGTCACCTTGCGCAGAAGGTCCTCGTCGATCTTCGGGGCCGGACGGGGCGTCGCCGGGGGGCGCGGCCCGCCCCGCAGATAGGGTGCTTCGGCCTCGTAGGCGCGCAGGCGCGCTGCGAGGTTGGGAAGCGTCGTCCGGTCGGAAGGCTCCTCACGCTCCACCACGACGCGCTCGGGCGCGGACGGGGTGGCAGGCGCAGGTGAGGATTCCGCTGCGGCCTCGCCGATCACCTCTTCGGCATCGGCCTCTTCGCGCTCGACGGGCGCGTCCTCCTCCGCCTGGCTTTCGCCCTCCAGTTCAAATCCGAAATCCGCAGCTGGCGCCGAGGACTCGTAACCATCCCGGCTTTCGGACCAATCGTCCCGAGCGGCCGCTGCCTCGGCTTCCGCTTCCGCCTCAGCCTCGGCAAGCGCAGCGCGCAGGCGCCTGATCCGCTCCGCCGGAGTTTCTGCGGGGGTTTCCCGGCTGGCCTCGACCGGAGCCGGCACCGCTTCAGGCTCCGGTTCCGCCTCGGATTCCAGTTCCACCTCGGGCTCCGGTTCCACCTCGGGTTCCGGTTCGGGGGCGGCGTCGGGCTCCGGCGCGGCCTGCATCACTGCGGCCTCCGCCTCTGGCGCGGACTCTTCCTGCGGCAGCGCCTCAGGCTCGGGCTGCGCGGCGCGCAGGGTGATGCCGTCGGCATCGACCCGCGCCTCGACGGGCCCCCGCAACTGGCGCTCGGCGATCCGGTGGAGCATCTCGGTATCGGGGGTGGGCGGCTCGGCGCCGAAATAACGATCCTGAGAGGCGAGATCGCGGAAATATTCCGCAATCGCCCGCATCGTGCCAAACGGCTCCTCAAACCCCTCCAGCGTGCAGGAGAAGGTTCCGTAGGAAACCGTAAGGATCTTGTTAGCACCGACCATGGACATTCTCTACCAACACAAAACGCGCTTGGAGCATACTCGCCAACTACTCATCCCCTAGAATGATGACATATAGGAGAAAGGAAGGATTCTTTCAGGCCTGAACGGCCATTCTTCGCCTCAATCGTCATCAATGCGGCCATGACACCAATATTGCCTCATTTCTCGCAACCCGTGACGCTCCTCGGAGGGGGCGAAGTGGACCGCGAGGCCTTCGCGGAAGCCCTGCTGCTCGCGCCTCAAATCGTAGCGGCGGATGGTGGCGCCAATGTGGCGCGAGCCTTCGGACAGCGGCCCGAATGGGTGATTGGCGACCTCGACAGCGCCGACCGGCAGAACATCGCCGACCTTGACCCCTCCCGTGTGCTGTTTGTCGCCGAACAGGAAACGACGGACTTCGAAAAATGCCTGATGCGGGTCCGGGCGCCCTTCCTCCTGGGGTTGGGGTTCACGGGACTGCGATTCGATCATTCGCTGGCGGCCTGCAACGCGCTTGTCCGGCATCCCGGCCAAGCCTGCCTCCTGGTCGGGCGCGATGACGTCATCTTCCACGCGCCGCCGCGCCTCTCGCTCGACCTCGTTCCCGGTACGCGGGTCTCGCTGTTCCCGATGACGGAGATCACCGGCCGCTCGGAGGGTCTGCGCTGGCCCATCGCGGGTCTCACGCTGGCGCCGGGGGGACGCATCGGCACCTCGAACGAGGCCATGGGCCGGGTGACGATGGCGTTCGACACGGACGGGATGCTGGTGATCCTGCCGCGCGCTGCACTCAGAGCGGCGATTGCGGCGCTGCGACCGGGGTTCGACGCGCAAGCCGTTCCTGCCGCGCAAGCTGGCGTTCGCGGAAGATGACGTAGAGGCCGGAACCCACCACCACCGCGATCCCCGCCCAGGTAAGCCCGCCCGGAAAGTCGCCGAAAACCGCATAACCGAAGAGCGTTGCGGTCACGATCTCAAGATAGTGCAGCGGCGCGAGGGTCGAAGACGGCGCGAAGGTCAACGCATAGGTCATCGCCATGTGGCTCACCGACGCGGCCAGCCCGACACAGATGAGCCAGAGCCAGACGATGCCCTGCGGCATCGTGACGGTCAGCGATGCTTCACCGAGCGTCGTGCCAAGGGCCAGAAGCGGCAGGCAGGCCAGCGCCGCGACCAGAGCGGTTTGGAACTGCATTGTCACCGGGTGCTGGATGCGCGAAAGCCGCCGCGTCACCAGCATGTAAAGCGCGAAGGACACCGCCGTCCCAAGCGGGAACAGCGCCGCCGCGCCGAACGCGGCAAACGAGGGCTGGATGACCATCAGCGATCCGCCGAACCCCACCGCGCAGGCGATCAGGCGGCGCGGGCCCACCTGCTCGGCGAAGACGAGCCGCCCGATCAGCAAGATGACGAAGGGCTCGACGAAGGCGATCGCCAGCGCATCGGCAATCGGCATGACCCTAAGCGCGGCGACGAAACAGTAGGTGGACAGGATCAGCATCGCCGCGCGGATGGCGGTCAGCCGCAGCGCCAGCGGCGTCAGCCTCAGCGAAAGCCCAAGCGCCTTGACCACCGGGTACATCAGGACCGCCTGAACAATAAAGCGCGCCACTGCGATGACCCCGACCGATACGGTTGCGGCCGCCAGCTTGGCGGCCACGTCAATCAGCGGCGCGATGACGCAAAACGCGATCATCAGCGCGACACCGGGCAGGATGCGATCACTGGGGGTCATGGCAAGGCTCATGCCGCTTGCGCTATCAACGCCGACGGGCGCGCGCCATCCTGAAAACGACCTGAGCCCGGAATTTGTCGATGAACGCCCAGCGCCTCAGGACCCGCATGTCTCGGCCTCGCGAGCGAGGGCCACATTCCACTGCGCGCGCAGCGCCTCGCCCCGCCCGGCAAAACCGCCCCCCGGCAGCACGCAATCCTCGATCCGGTCAAGGCGGAAATGCCGGAAGTCCTCACGCAACTCGCACCACCCCGCGAGGATCACCGCATCGACATAGTAGATGAGCGCGATCGGCAGGACCGCGCGGTGGGTCAGTTGACCCGCCCCGTCACGATAGGCGATGGCAAGCCGCCGCTCTTCCCGGATGGCGCGGCGCAAAAGCGCGGGCTCGGTGCGCGCGGGTGGCATCGCGTGCCAGCCCGAGGCCCCGACATCGGCCCGCTTGCGGGCAGGCTGCGCCGCCTCGATCTTCGCCGCGACGGACTGCGCGGCCGCGACAAGCCCCTTGTCCCCCGTGCGCGGCAGCAGCGCCAGGCCGACGATGATCGCCTCGATCTCTTCCGGCGTGAAGTTCAGCGGCGGCAGATCGAAGCCCGGCCGCAGCACGTAGCCAAGGCCCGCCGCCCCGTCGATCGGCACCCCCATCGCTTGAAGGCCCGCGATGTCGCGATAGATCGTGCGGCGCGAGGCGCCGAGGCGCTCGGCGATTTCGGCGGCCGTCAGCGCCCGCCGGTGGGCACGGAAAAGCGCAATGAGTTCAAGCATGCGGATCGGCTTCATCAACTTATCCCGGCGATTCCCTACTGACAGCTAGATGGCAGCAGGATCGTGCCAAGAGGCGGGCGAGGCAAGATGGGAGGCACGCGATGCTGGCAGCGTTCGAGACAACCTCGGTCGCGATGGTCAAGGCGGTTCAGATCGAGGTTCAGGCACCGGAAGCCGATGCGCGGCGGATCCTGGCCGCCGTTGCCGCGATCGACCCGCTGGCGATGACCCCGGCCTACGACAACAACGCCCTTCTGACCGGCCCCGGGATCGAACGCTACCGCCCGCGCCAAGGCGCCGTCGCGGGCGTGGAGGAAGAGGTGAGGGAAAGACCCGGCGTGGTGCGTGTCATTTTTGAACTCACCTCGGGCCAGGACACCCTCGCCGAGGTGATCGAGACGATCTTCCAGGCCCACTGCTACCAGGAGCCGGTCATTCGGCTAAGCGAAATCCTGACCGCACGGTCCAAGGGGCGCGACGACCGCGACAATCCGAACCGCTGGTGGAACACCACCGGCGACTGGAAGCGCGGATCATGACGCGGCACCGCGCGGGCGTGCTTCTGGTCCTGGCCTCGACGCTGCCCTTCGCGTTGGCCGGGATCTTCACGCGGGCGATCACGACCGACATATGGACGATCCTTGCCTGGCGGGGCCTGATCGGGGGCGGACTGGTCCTGGTCTACGCGCTGTGGCGCGAGGGTGCGCGGCCGATGCGCGCGCGGGGTTGGCTGCTCGCCTGTGTCTCGGGCGCGGCAAGCGTGGCATTCCTGTCAGCGTTCCGGCTGACCTCGGTCGCCAATGTGTCGCTGATCTATGCGACGGCGCCCTTCGCTGCCGCCGCGCTCGACTGGGTGACAAGCCGGGAGCCCATCAGGGCAAGGGTGATGCGGGCGGCCTTGATGTCCTGCCTCGGCGTGGCGCTGGTCGTCACGGGCGGGCTCGGTCAGGGACGGGTCGCGGGCGACCTGCTTGCGCTCGTGATGACGGCCCTCATGGCGGCCACGACGATCCTGATCCGACGCTCCGGCGATGTGCCCGTGCTGCGCGCCATGGCGGCAGCCGCCATTCCGCTGACGCTTGCCGGGGTTGCGTTCGGCAATCCGCTGGCGGTCTCGTTGCCGGACGTCGCCTTGCTGGCGGGCTTCGGCGCCTCCTTCGCGCTGGCGACCATCCTGCTGACCGAAGGCGCGCGGCGCATTCCCCCGGCCGAGGCCGCCTTCCTTGGCGGGGCGGAGGTGCCCGTGGCCATCGCGCTCGCCGCGCTCCTTCTGGCCGAATGGCCGCCGCTCCTGACCTGGGGCGGCGGGGCCATCGTTCTGGCCGCCGTCCTGATGCACAGCCACGCCGGCATGGTCGAAGAGCGCGCGGCCCGGACGCTTAGCAGTTCGGGACGTTGACGGCCAAGCCGCCAAGCGAGGTTTCCTTGTACTTCTCGTGCATGTCGCGGCCGGTCTGCCACATCGTCTCGATGGCGGCGTCCAGCGGCACGAGGTGCTGGCCATCCCCGCGCAGCGCGAGCGACGCAGCGCTGACCGCCTTGATCGCGCCAAGCCCGTTGCGTTCGATGCAGGGCACCTGAACCAAGCCCTTCACCGGGTCGCAGGTCATGCCAAGATGGTGTTCCAGCGCGATTTCCGCCGCGTTTTCAACCTGTTCAGGTGTGCCACCCATGACCGCGCAAAGCCCCGCCGCCGCCATGGCCGCGGCCGAGCCGACCTCCGCCTGGCAGCCGCATTCGGCCCCGGAGATCGAGGCGTTGTGCTTGCAGATCCCCCCGATCGCGGCGGCGGTCAGCAGGAAATCCCCGACCCTGGAGGCGCTGGCGCCCGGCACATGATCAAGCCAGTAGCGGATCACCGCCGGCAGCACCCCCGCCGCGCCGTTGGTGGGGGCGGTCACGACCTGCCCGCCGGCGGCGTTTTCCTCGTTCACCGCCATGGCGTAGACGCTCATCCAGTCGTTGATCGTGTGCGGCGCGGTCAGGTTCATGCCGCGTTCGGCCAGAAGCGCCTCATGGATGCCCTTGGCGCGGCGGCGGACCTTGAGGCCGCCGGGCAGGATGCCGTCGGTGACAAGGCCACGCTCGATGCAGTCGTTCATCACCTGCCAGAGCCGCGCCATGCCGTCCTCAAGTTCCTTCGCGGACCGGAAATGCAGCTCGTTGGCGCGCTTCATCTGGGCGATGGACTTGCCCGACGCTTTCGCCATGTCCAGCATTTCCGCCGCGTTCTGGAACGGATAGGGGCAGCCGGAGGGTTTGGCCGCCACGGCCCCGGCATTCTCGCTTTCAGCCTCGGTCAGCACGAAACCGCCACCGATGGAGTAATAGGTCTCCTGCAGGATCACGTCGCCCTGGGCGTCGGTCGCCATCAGGATCATGCCGTTGGCGTGCCCGGGCAGCGAGGGGCCATAGTCGAAAACCAGGTCGTTCGCGGGATCGAAGCGCAGCGCCGGCAGGCCCGGGGGGGTCACCGTGCCGGTCTGCGCGATCGCGGCCAGCGCCGCCTCGGCCTTTTCGTGGTCGTAGCTTTCGGGCAGGAACCCTGCCAGCCCCAGGATCGTCGCCCGATCCGTCGCATGCCCCTTGCCGGTGAAGGCGAGCGAGCCGTGCAGCGAGGCCCTCAGCCCGGCGGGATGGAAGGGCGACCCGCGCAGCAACTCAAGGAACCGCGCCCCGGCGACCATCGGCCCCATCGTGTGAGAGGACGAAGGCCCCACACCCACCTTGAACATGTCGAAGACAGACAGAAACATCGGGCGGTCCTTTCAGGTCGCGCTGCCCTCTGGCGGGCAGGCATAAGACGGTTGAGTGAAGATCGTGGTGCCAAGCCCTTCCATCCGGGCGGCCTCGGCAGCAGATGGCCGCGCCTCGGTCGCGGCGGCGATGGCGCGCAGCGCGGGGTAACGCGCCAGGTCGAGCCATCCGGCCATCTCGACCGGATAAAGCGCGATCCAGCGCAGGAGCCCGCAGACATAAAGCGTCAGGACCGATGGCGTGTCGGGCGAAAACCACGCCGGGCGGGTGGCGGCCATGGCCTCCAGAAGGCCGAGATGGCCCGCGATCCGATCCCGCGTGGCTGCGCGGAAGGCCGCGACATCTGCGCCCTGCCCTGCGTGACGCTCGGCATAGAAGAAAAGCCGCGCATCGGCATGCAGCGTGTTCGACACGAAGAACAGCCACTTCAGGAAATGACCGCGCTCAGGGTTTCCCGGCGCAGGCGCCAGTGCACCATGGCGCTCCGACAGCCACAGCAGGATCGCCCCGGTCTCGAACAGCGCGCCCTCGGGCGTCTCAAGCGCCGGAATGAGCCCGTTGGGATTGAGCCGCCGGTAGGCCGGGCCGTCCTGGGCCCGCACGCTCCGATCCACGAGCGCCGTCTCGAACGGCGCCCCGAGTTCCAGGAGCGCCAGCCGGACGATCAATGAGGCGTTGTCTGGCGCGTAGTGCAGGACATACATGGCGGTCTCCTTCGTGCAAGCTTATCGCCGTAGCGCGTTCCGCGCAAAAGCGCGAAAGCGACGCTTCTTGCCGCGAAGGCGGTCAGTCCCCTCCGCATCCGGGCTTGCGCCCCGGTCCTCATGCGCCTAGATAGGCGCGTCAGCCCGAAACGAGACCCGGTCCCGATGGAAAATGTCATTCTTACCGTCCACCTGATCCTTGCGCTCATGCTTATCGGCGTGGTGCTGCTTCAGCGGTCGGAGGGTGGCGGACTGCTCTCGGGGGGTGGCGCGATGAGCGCGCGCGGCGCGGCGAACGCGCTGACCAAGCTGACCTGGGCGCTGGCGGTAGCCTTCATCGCCACCTCGATCGCACTGACGCTGGTCGCGGCCCAGAAATCCGAGGGAATCTCCGTCGTCGATCAACCCGGCACGGAAGCGCCTGCCGAAGCGCCCGTGACCCCGATCGTCCCGACCGGCGACCTGCTTCCGCCCGCTTCGGCTGGCGATGGCCAGGCCCCTGCGGCAGACGATGCGCCGCTGGCACCGCCGCCGGCCAACTGACCACTACATCTGATTTCAGCGCCCTGGCGCACCACTAGAGCTTGCGGTCCTGTTGCGGGCAGGCTGCGAATCTGATAAGGCTTGAATCCCGTGATGCCGAAGCTCGGACGCTTTGGCAAATCCAAGAATCTTGAGGCATTCACGGGGGCATCCGAACCATGGCGCGTTACGTTTTCATCACCGGCGGTGTGGTTTCCTCGCTTGGCAAGGGCCTCGCCTCGGCGGCGCTTGGCGCGCTGTTGCAGGCCCGCGGCTATTCCGTGCGGCTGCGCAAGCTTGACCCCTATCTGAACGTCGATCCCGGCACGATGTCGCCCTTCGAACACGGCGAGGTCTTCGTGACCGACGACGGGGCGGAAACCGACCTCGACCTCGGCCATTACGAGCGTTTCACCGGGGTCCACGCACGCAAGACCGATTCCATCTCCTCTGGCCGGATCTATTCCAACGTGCTGGAGAAGGAGCGCCGCGGCGACTACCTGGGCAAGACGATCCAGGTCATTCCCCACGTCACCAACGAGATCAAGGACTTCCTCCGCATCGGCGAGGAGGAGGTCGACTTCATGCTGTGCGAGATCGGCGGCACCGTCGGCGACATCGAGGGCCTGCCCTTCTTCGAGGCCATCCGCCAGTTCATCCACGAACGCCCCCGCGGCCAGTCGATCCTGATGCACCTGACGCTTCTGCCCTACCTCGCGGCCAGTGGTGAGTTGAAGACCAAGCCGACCCAGCATTCGGTGAAGGAACTTCAATCGATCGGCCTGGCGCCCGACGTGCTGGTTTGCCGGTCTGAACACCCGATCCCGGATCGCGAACGGGAAAAGATCGCGCTCTTCTGCAACGTCCGCAAGGACGCGGTCATCCCGGCCTATGACCTGAAGTCGATCTACGAGGCGCCCCTGGCCTACCATCGGGTCGGCCTTGACCAGGCCGTGCTCGACGCCTTCGGCATCGCCCCCGCGCCCAGACCCAATATGGAACGCTGGGAAGACGTGATGGACCGGCTGGAGAACGCCGAGGGCGAGGTGCGCGTCGCGATCGTCGGCAAGTACACCCAGCTTGAGGATGCCTACAAATCCATCGCCGAGGCGCTGACCCATGGCGGCATGGCCAACCGCGTCCGCGTCAAGGCGGAATGGATCGACGCGGAGATCTTCGAGCGCGAGGACCCGGCCCCGTATCTCGAACGCTTCCACGCGATCCTGGTCCCGGGCGGCTTCGGCGAACGCGGGACGGAAGGCAAGATCAAGGCCGCCCAGTTCGCCCGCGAAAAGAACATCCCCTACCTCGGCATCTGCCTTGGCATGCAGATGGCGGTGATCGAGGCGGCGCGGAACATGGCCGGCGTCGCCCGCGCCGGGTCCGAGGAATTCGACCACGAAAAGGGCGAAAAGCGGTTCGAGCCGGTCGTCTATCACCTGAAGGAATGGGTGCAGGGCAACCACACCGTCGCGCGCAAGGTCGATGACGACAAGGGCGGCACCATGCGGCTGGGCGCCTATACCGCGCATCTGAAGGACGGCTCCCGGGTGGAACAGGTTTACGGCGCCGCGGTCATCGAGGAGCGCCACCGCCATCGCTACGAGGTGGACGTGAAATACCGCGACAAGCTGGAAAGCTGCGGTCTGATCTTTTCGGGGATGAGCCCCGACGGCCGGCTGCCTGAAATCGTGGAATGGAAGGACCACCCGTGGTTCATCGGCGTCCAGTTCCATCCGGAACTGAAGTCCAAGCCCTTCGCCCCCCATCCGCTTTTCGCCGATTTCATCCGTGCCGCGAAGGAGGTCGAACGGCTGGTGTGATCGGCCTGCCCGGGGATCAATCCGGACGGGACAGGAGGGTCGCGCCGCGCGCGCCCAAATCGAGCGCCACGGCGATCGGAGTGATTTGAAATTCGGCGCCTGAAAGGTGCTGAATCGCGCCCTGCCACGCTCCGTCTTCGCCCCGACGTCTCTTTGCGGGCGGAGTGTTGCATCGGGGTAACGGGAACGTACCATGAACGCGTGGCGTTTCCGGGACGAAAACATGTTGTTTCCACTTCGAAAATAAGCCCTCTAGGCCGCATCTTGCCGAAAGCGCCTGTTTGGAAGGCGCTTTTTCGCAGGCGACCAAAATTTTGCCCAAATCCCCGCGCAACCTGAACTAAGATCACAACCTGACGCGGGGGCGCAGAATGTATCTGGGAATGCTGATCATTGGGTGGACGTTGGGGCTGGCCCTGGGGCTGGTCGCTACTCTTGTTTACGGCGCGTCGCTCTGGGTTGGTTTCCTCCTGTGGTCTTTCGGCGGCGCGGTGTTCACGGTGCTGGGGCTGGCAGGCCTCCATGTCGTATCCAAGGCCATGGCCAAGGACGGCGGCCACGCGGCGCGCGTCGGCTCCCGATAGGGTCAAGACGCTTTTCCCGAACGTTCGGGATCGCTATATGCCGGACATGTTCGGAAAACTCCTTTCGGCGCTGATGGCGCCCTCTCCCTCGCTTCCCCCGGATGATGCGCGTCTGGCTCTCGCGGCGCTGCTGGTGCGGATTGCCCGCGCTGACGGCGTCTATACCCAGCTGGAGGCCACGCGGATCGACCGCGTGCTGACCGACCGTCACCAGCTTTCGCCTTTCGAGGCCGCAAGCCTTCGCCAAAGCGCCGAGGGTCTGGAGGTCGAGGCCCCTGATACCGTGCGCTTCACCCGTGCGCTGAAGGATGCCGTGCCGCACGAAGCGCGCATCGCGCTTGTTGAATCGCTCTGGTCGGTGGCGCTTGCCGATGGCGAACGCGCCCCGGAAGAAGACGCCGTGATCCGGCTCGCCACCAACCTTCTCGGCGTTTCCGACGCCGAAAGCGCCATGGCGCGCCAAAGAACGGAGACCCGCAGATGATCGCCATGCTGCCGATGTACGACTGGAACGAAGTCCGGGGCGCCACCGACCGCTACTGGATGCTGATCCGGGACGGTCTGCGCACGCGCGGAATCGACGCGCCAGAGGCACTGACACGCGACATGGACCTTTGGGAGGCCTGGGAAAGCCCCGATCTGCTGCTGGGGCAGACCTGCGGCTTTCCCTACCGGACGCGACTGCACGACCGCGTGGTTCTGGTAGCCACCCCCGACTACGCGCTGCCGGATGCGCCGGCGGGCTATTACTACTCTCAGATGGTCGCGCGCGCCGAAGAGACCGGCGCGCTCTCGGATTTGCTGACCCGCCGGCTTGCCATCAACGGCACCGACAGCCAGTCGGGCTGGGCCGCACCGCTCAACTTCGCCGCCTCTCTGGGGGTCGAGGTCGGGGAAACGGTCACCACCGGCGCCCATCTGGAAAGCGCGCGCGTGGTGATCGAAGGTCGCGCGGATATCGCCGCGATCGATGCGGTGACCTGGCGGTTGCTGAGCGCCCACCGGCCCGAGATGGCCTCCGCGCTGCGGGTGCTGGGGCGCACCGCCCCCCCGACCCCGGGCCTGCCCTATATCACGGCGTCAGGCCGCGACGGCGCCGTGATCGCCCGCGCCATTGCCGAGGCCATCGAGGCGCTCTCGCCCGCCGATCGCGCCGCACTTGGCCTCACCGGCCTCGTCGCATTGGGCAAGGACGCCTACATGAGTGTTCCCGTGCCGCAGCGCAAATGACATTTTGCGCAGTTTTTCTATCCGGATTGAACAAGTTCATGCAAAACGCCCCACATCGGGCGTTGCATGGCGCCGTTATTTTCGCACACTTGGGCGCCAACCAGGGGATAGGCGAACAGTGACAGAACAAGAAGCACCGGTCATCGAGATCAGGGACCTGCACAAATCCTACGGCCCGCTTGAAGTTCTCAAGGGCGTGTCGATCACCGCCCACAAGGGTGAGGTCATCTCACTCATCGGTTCCTCCGGATCGGGCAAATCCACGCTGCTGCGCTGCTGCAACCTGCTGGAGGACAGCCAGCAGGGCGACGTGATCTTCAAGGGCGAGTCCGTGCATTGGCGCGGACACGGTCTTGGACGTCACCCGGCCGACCGTGCGCAGGTCATCCGCATCCGGACCAACCTGTCGATGGTCTTCCAGCAGTTCAACCTCTGGTCGCACATGACGATCCTGCAAAACGTGATGGAGGCGCCGGTGACGGTCCTGCACCGCGACCGGGCCGAGGTCGAGAAGGCCGCGCGCGTCTATCTGGAAAAGGTCGGCATCGGAGACAAGTGCGACGCCTACCCCGCCCAGCTTTCGGGCGGCCAGCAGCAGCGCGCCGCGATCGCGCGGGCGCTGTGCATGGAACCGACCGCACTACTGTTCGACGAGCCGACCTCGGCGCTCGATCCCGAACTGGAACAAGAAGTGGTCAAGGTCATCAAGGCACTGGCGGAAGAGGGGCGGACGATGCTGATCGTCACGCATGACATGCGTCTGGCCGCTGATGTATCAGACCATGTGGTGTTCCTGCACCGCGGCCTGATCGAGGAGGAAGGCGCCCCCGAGGAGCTGTTCGGCAACCCGAAGACCGAGCGTCTTAGGCAGTTCCTGAGCGCGACCTCCCCGGCCTGACGCCCCGCGCAGGACCATTTGCCACGGCGCAAGCGCGGCCCGAAGCAAGAAGAATAACAAGACCAATCCGACAACCAACAAGGAGAAAACGATGAAATACCTTCTGATCGCGGCGGCGGCCCTCGCCGCGGGTGCGGCACAGGCGCAGACCGTGCGCATGGGAACGGAGGGCGCCTACCCTCCGTACAACTACATCGACGACAACGGCCAGGTCGCTGGCTTCGAGCGCGAACTGGGCGACGAGCTTTGCAAGCGCGCCGAGCTGACCTGCGAATGGGTCACCAACGATTGGGATTCGATCATCCCGAACCTCGTCTCGGGCAACTACGACACGATCATCGCGGGCATGTCGATCACCGACGAGCGTGATGAGGTCATCGACTTCACCCAGAGCTACACGCAGCCCGATCCCTCGGCCTATCTCGCCAAGGCGGGCGCCGAAGTCGATCTGACCGGGGGCGTGATCGCGGCGCAAACCGGCACGATCCAGGCCTCGTTCGTGGCGCAATCGGGCGCGAAGCTGCTGGAATTCGCCACGCCCGAGGAAACGGTCGGCGCCGTTCGCAACGGCGAAGCCGATGCCGTTCTGGCCGACCGGGCCTACCTTGAGCCGATCGCGGCGGAAGATGCCGACCTCGACTTCGCGGGCGACTCGGTCCTGATCGGTGGCGGCGTGGGCATGGGCCTGCGCGAATCCGACACCGAACTGAAGGAGAAGTTCAACGCCGCGATCCAGTCGATGAAGGATGACGGTTCGTTGAACGAACTGATCACCAAGTGGGAAATCGGCGAAACCTTCTGACCGGAAAAGGGAGGCGGGGTCGCTCAGACCCCGCCTCGGACCCGCATGTTTTCATACTGTTCGGAACCTGATGCGCTTTCCGGCCTGACGTGGCTGTCCTGCTACCTGACCACCGGCAAGCACACCTCGCTTTACCTGTCCTTCGGGACGGTGTTGACCCTTCTGGCGATCACGGCGCCTGTCGCGCTTGTCTTCGGCTTCGGCGGCGCCAGCGCGGCCCGGTCGCGCTTCGCGCCGCTGTCCTGGCTGGGCAAGGCCTATATCGGGATCGTGCGCGGAGTTCCGGACATCGCGTTCTTCCTGTTCTTCGTCATCGCGCTGGACCAGGGGTTCGAGTGGGTGCGCCACAAGATCAAATGCCCGGACTGGGACCAGCCGATCCGGCAGGGCAACGATTTCGTCGTCTGCGCGGCGGCGAAACTGCCGCTGGGCGACGCCGCGCAATGGGTGCATGAGGTCTATGGCTTCCTCCTGGCGGTGCTGACCTTCTCCATCATCTTCGGCGCCTTTGCCGCGAACGTGCTTTACGGCGCCATGCAGGCGGTCCCGCGGGCGCAGATCGAGACCGCGGAGGCCTATGGCATGTCGCACCGTCAGGCCTTCTGGCGCATCCTGGTGCCGCAGATGTGGGTCTACGCGCTGCCCGGCCTCTCGAATCTCTGGATGGTGCTGATCAAGGCGACGCCGCTGCTGTTCCTTCTGGGGGTCGAGGATATCGTCTACTGGGCGCGCGAGCTTGGCGGAACCAAGACGCCGAAGTTCACCGACTATCCCCATGGCGACTGGCGCATGTGGTATTTCGCGGCGCTTCTGATCTTCTACCTTCTCTTCACCAAGGTCTCCGAGGTCGTGCTTGACCGGATCATGCGTCGCCTGACGCGCGGTCAGGCGACCATGGCTGGTGAAGCGCAACGAAAGGCCGCCGCATGAGCTGCTGGGACACGGTCGCCGACTATGCGCTGCGCAGCGTGGGCATCGGCGAAAGGCTTCTTCCGAGGGCCGATTTCACCATCTGCCAGCAGATCACGCTGATCGGCTCGGGCATGATCTGGAACATCTATTTCGGCGTTCTGGCACTCTTGTCGGGGTTCTTCCTCGCAACCGCGCTCGCCATGGCCAAGGCCGCGCACTCGCCCCTGCTGCGCAAGCCGGCGGAGTGGTTCATCTTCGTTTTCCGCGGCTCGCCGCTTTTCATCCAGTTCTTCTTCGCCTACTTCCTGTTTCTGAGCCTCAAGGGCGTGTTTCCGGTCTTTTCGCCCCTGACGTCCGCTTGGGCGGGGGCGCTGGTGGTGCTGTTCTTCAACACCTCCGCCTACTCGGCCGAAATCTTCTACGGCGCAATGCAGTCCATCCCCAAGGGCGACATCGAGGCCGCGGACGCCTATGGCATGTCGGGCTGGCCACGTTTCCACCGGATCATCTGGCCGACCATGCTGCGGCTCGCCTGGCCCGCCTATACGAACGAGGCGATCTTCCTCTTCCACGCCACGGCGCTGGTGTTTTTCTCGGGCTTTCCGGCCACGCAACAGATGGGGGACGCGCTTTATTACGCGAACTATTTCGCGGACAAGACCTTCAACCCCTTCATCCCTTATCCGATCCTGGCCTGCTACTTCATCGCGCTGACCCTGACCGTCATCGGATTGTTCGGCACAGTGAACCGGCGATTGAACCGGCACCTGCCCCAAACCCAGCGCGGCAAAATTCGCTTGCGTCCGATGCTGGTCCGGTAGTATCTCTTATTTGATCAAATTCTTCGGGTGAAGTTTCCGTGGCACAAATGGGCCATGGGCTGCCATGTCGGCCACCCGATCGCGATTTGATCAGATAAACGGAAGGATAAAGACCGGGCCATTCCGCCCCCTGCCCTACGGGGCCAGTGCGGGGCGCTCCGAATGCCCAGGTCTCCCGGTGCGATGATGAAGGACTGGCTCAGAAAACACCCGCAGGTGCGCACGATCCGTGTAGCCGCGGCAGACCTGAACGGACAACCCCGCGGCAAGCGGATCCCCACCCGCTTCGCGGAAAAGATCACGGCGGAGGGAACGCGCTTTCCCTTCTCGGTTCTGAACCTCGACATCTGGGGTGAGGACATCGAGGACAGCCCGCTTGTCTTCGACACCGGCGATGCAGATGGCGTCCTGAAGCCCACCGAGCGTGGCTACATGCCCATGCCCTGGCTGGAGGCGCCGACCGCGCTCCTGCCGATCTGGATGTACCGTGAGAACGGCAAACCCTACGAAGGCGACCCGCGCCATGCGCTGGCCCGTGTGGTCGACCGCTACAAGGCGCACGGCCTGACGCCCGTCGCGGCGATGGAGCTGGAATTCTTCCTGATCGACGACAGCGGCAAGACGCTCCAGGTGCCGCCGAGCCCGCGATCGGGCAAGCGGCGCAAGGCGGCGGAGATCATGTCGATCCGGGCGCTCGACGCCTTCGACACCTTCTTCACCGACCTCTATGACGCCTGTGAGGAGATGGACATTCCGGCCGACACCGCGATCTCGGAATCCGGGCTTGGCCAGTTCGAAATCAACCTGATGCACCAGGAAGACGCGCTGCGCGCGGCCGATGACGCCTGGCTTTTCAAGCTGCTGGTCAAGGGCCTGGCCCGCCGCCACGGCTTCGCGGCGAGCTTCATGGCCAAGCCCTATCCGGAATATTCCGGCAACGGGCTTCACACGCATTTCTCGGTCCTCGACCGGGACGGGCGCAACATCTTCTCGAACGGCGGACCGGAGGGATCGCCGAAGCTGCGCCAGGCGATTGCCGGCTGTCTGAACGCGATGTCGGATTCGACGCTGATCTTCGCCCCTCATGCCAACAGCTACGACCGCCTGGTGCCCGAGGCGCATGCGCCGAACGCGCTCTGCTGGGCCTATGAGAACCGCACGGCAGCGATCCGCGTCCCCTCGGGCAATCCGGCCGCGCGCCGGATCGAACATCGCGTCGCGGGCGGGGACGTCAATCCCTACCTGATGCTGGCCGCGATCCTGGGCGCGGGCCTCCTGGGGATCGAGCAGGAGCTGACGCCGCCCCCGCCGATCACGGGCAACGCCTACGCGATGGACCTGCCCCTGATCCACGACAACTGGGCCGACGCCATCGACGCTTTCGAGAAAAGCACGATCATGCCGCAGATCTTTGCGCCGGAGCTGATCCGCAACCTCGTCATGACGAAGCGGCAGGAAATGCACTACATGGCCGAACTGACGCCCGTCGAACAGACCGAGATCTACCTCGACACCGTGTAACCCGCACCGCCCCTTGCCAGGTGGCGGGGGGCGGCCTAGTTTGATCAAAGCCAACAAGAGACAGCCATGCTGATCGGCATCCTCCAGACCGGACAGGCGCCCGACGTCCTCAGGACCGCAATGGGCGACTACCCAGATATGTTCATGCGCCTGCTCGCCGACCGCGGGCTGACCTTCAAGACCTTCCATGTGGAGGGGATGGAGTTTCCCTCCGGCGTTCACGACTGCGATGGCTGGCTGATCACCGGGTCGCGCCACGGCGCCTATGAGGATCATCCCTTCATCAAGCCGCTGGAGGACTTCATCCGCAAGGCCTATGCCGAGCGGGTTCCCGTCGTCGGCATTTGCTTCGGCCACCAGATCATCGCCCAGGCCCTCGGCGGCAAGGTCGAGAAGTTCAAGGGCGGCTGGGCTGTCGGCCCGCAGGATTACGACTTCGGCGGCGAAACGGTGAAGCTGAACGCCTGGCACCAGGACCAGGTGGTCGAACGTCCCGCAGCGGCCGAACGGATCGGCACCAACGCCTTTTGCGAGAACGCGGCGCTGCTTTACGACGACCGCGCCTATACGGTGCAGGCGCATCCCGAGTACGGCGATGACTTCATCGACGGGCTGATGCGCACCCGGGGCAAGGGCCTCGTGCCCGACCAGTTGATGGAGGAGGCGCGCGCCCGCTTCTCCGACCGTAACTCCTCGACCGCGATCGCCGACCGTATCGCGGATTTCTTCAAGCAAACCCGTAACTGAAAAAGCGTGATCCCATGTCCGACTGGACCGAAAAACTGCCCGAAGCAGCACGGGACTATATTGCCGGCCGCAGGCTGGACGAGGTCGAATGCCTCGTCTCCGATCTTGCCGGCGTTGCCAAGGGCAAGGCCATGCCTGCCTCCAAGTTCGGCAAGCAGAAGTTCTTTCACCTTCCGAACTCGATCTTTGCCCAGACCATTACCGGCGACTACGCCGACATGCCCGATGAAAGCGAGTTCACGGAACCCGATATGGTGCTGGTGCCCGACTTCACCACCGCGACCGCGGTGCCCTGGACGGCCGACATCACCCTTCAAGTGATCCACGACGTGAACGACCAGAAGGGCGAACCCGTGAAGATGGCGCCGCGCAACGTGCTCAAGCGCATGGTGCAGCTTTACGCCGAGCAAGGCTGGCGTCCCATCGTCGCGCCGGAGATGGAGTTCTACATCGTCGCCCGCAACGTCGATCCGAACCAGCCGATCATCCCGCCGGTTGGCCGTTCAGGCCGCCGGGTGATGGCCAATCAGGCCTACTCCATGTCGGCCGTGGATGAATATGGCAAGGTCGTCGATGACATCTACGACTTCGCCGAAGCCCAGGGGCTTGAGATCGACGGCATCGTGCAGGAAGGCGGCGCGGGCCAGGTCGAACTGAACCTGAGCCACGGCGACCCGGTCGAACTGGCCGACGAGGTTTTCTATTTCAAGCGTCTGATCCGCGAGGCCGCCTTGCGCCACGACTGCTTTGCCACTTTCATGGCGAAGCCGATCGAGGGCGAACCGGGCTCCGCCATGCACATCCACCAGTCGGTCGTCGATATGAAGACCGGCGCGAACATCTTCTGCGATGAGAACGGGCAGGAGACGCCCGAATTCTTCCACTTCATCGCGGGCATGCAGACCTATCTTCCGGCGGTCGTCGCGCTGATGGCGCCCTATGTGAACTCCTACCGCCGCTACGTGCCGGACTTTGCCGCGCCGATTAACCTGGAATGGGGCCGCGACAACCGCACCACGGGCCTGCGGGTGCCGATCTCGGAGCCGCACGCGCGGCGGCTGGAAAACCGGCTGCCCGGGATGGACTGCAACCCCTACCTAGGCATGGTCGCCACCATGGTCTGCGGCTACCTGGGCCTTCGGGACAAGAAGATGCCCCGGCCCGAGAAGGTCGGGAACGCCTATATCGACTCGGACGAATTGCCCACGAACCTTGGCGACGCGCTCGACCTCTTCTCGGAGTGCCAGCCGGTGCGCGACGTGCTCTCGCCTGAGTTCTGCGATATTTACGAGGCGGTCAAGCGCAACGAATACAAGGAGTTCCTGCAGGTCATCAGCCCTTGGGAACGCGAGCACCTGCTTTTGAACGTATGAATCTGCTCTTTGCCAACGACCGCCGCGGGGAATACCCGCAGAGCTACTATGCCGCCACCGCAGCCCCGATCGAGCGCTTTGCCAAGCTCAGGGGTGAGGTGCAGGCCGATGTCTGCGTGGTGGGGGCGGGTTTCACCGGGCTTTCCGCAGCGCTGCACCTTGCGGAGGCGGGTCTTTCCGTCGTCGTGCTGGAGGCGCACCGCGTGGGCTTCGGCGCCTCTGGCCGCAACGGCGGGCAGGTCAGCAGCGGCCAGCGGTTGGAACAGGATGCGCTGGAGCGGATGTACGGGCTGGATACAGCCCGCAGCCTCTGGACCTTCGCGGAGGAGTCCAAGCAGCTGGTTCGCGACCTGATCGCGACGCATGACATGCCCTGCACCTTCAAGCCCGGCATCGCCCATGCCTGCTGGCACGACAGCGAGGTGCGCCATTCCCATGCCTATGCCGAGAAGCTCGCGCGCGATTACGGCTACGATCAGGTCGAAACGCTTGATGAGGAAGGGCTGGCCGCCCTTATTCCCTCCGGCGTCTACAAGGGCGGCGACATCGACAGGGGCGCCGGCCATGTCCATCCACTGAACTTCACCATCGGCCTTGCGCGCGCGGCAGCTGCAAAGGGCGCGCGGATCTGTGAGGACAGCCTTGTCACCGCGGTCCGGCCCGGCCCCCGCCCCGTCGTTGAAACCGAGGGCGGTCGGGTCGTCTGCGGCCACGTCGTCCTGGCCTGCAACGGCTACCTCGGCGGGCTGGACGGCAAGGTCTCGGCGCGGGTCATGCCGATCAACAACTTCGTGATCGCGACGGAGCCGCTCGGCGATCGCGCGGCCGAGGTCCTGGCTCAAGACGTGGCCGCGTGCGACACGAAATTCGTGGTCAACTACTGGCGCCTGTCAGACGACAAGCGGCTTTTGTTCGGGGGCGGGGAAAGCTATGGCTACCGCTTTCCCGATGTGATCCGGACCGTACGGCCGCCGATGCTCAAGGTTTACCCTGGGCTTGCGGATGTGCGGATCGACTACGCCTGGGGCGGCACGCTCGCGATCACCATGAACCGCATGCCCTGCTTCCTTCGGCCCGCCGAAAACGTGCTTTCAGCCTCCGGCTATTCGGGCCACGGCGTCGCGATGGCGACGCTCGCGGGGAAGATCATGGCGGAGGCCATCGGCGGCCAGGCCGGGCGCTTCGACATCCTTTCGGACCTCAACCTGCCGCGCTTCCCCGGTGGGCCCTCGATGCGATGGCCGCTTCTGGTGCTTGCCATGACCTGGTTTTCCCTTCGCGACCGCCTCGGGATATGAGAAAGGGCCCCGAGGGGCCCTTGTCACAGCTTCGAGAGCTTGGCCTGCAACTCCGCCAACTGCTTCCGGATCGCGGCCAGATCGTCGTCGTCGCGCGACTTTCCCTTGGTCTTCGCGGGCTCTTCGGCCTCCCCGGCCTCGTCCCCGCCGCGGGTCCAACCGCTCATCATCGACTTCAGGAAGGCCTGCTGCTGGCGCTGCATCGCCTCAAACCCAGGCATGGAGGCCATGGGATTCGGCAGATGGCTCATGTTCTCCATCAGCTTCGACTGCCCTTCACGCAGCATCTCGAACGAGGCGGCGAGGAACTGCGGAACGACACTTTGGGCGCTCGTGGTGTAGCTGCGCACAAGATCGGTCAGCACATCCACCGGGAGCACGTTTTCGCCCCGGCTTTCGTGTTCAGCGATGATCTGCAAAAGGTATTGGCGCGTCAGGTCGTCGCCGGTCTTCAGATCGACAATCTGGACCTCTCGGCCGTCGCGGATGAATGTCGCGATATCCTCAAGCGTCACATAATCGCTTGTCTCGGTATTGTAGAGCCGCCGGCTCGCGTAGCGCTTGATCAGCAGCGGCTTGGCATCTTCGGCCATGCAATCCTCCCAAGGGGTCGTTTTTTGGCGCTGCAGCAAGATTAAGCTGCGGCACGAAAAAAACAACATCCGAAAAACCCCGGGATGCTGCATCCGCAAAGAAAAGCGGGCCCCGAGGGGCCCGCCAGTGCGACCTTGCCGTTGGGGAGGATAACGGCCGTGGTCAGTCAGTTCACTTCGCAGCGGAGGTCGCGACGGTCGCGGCCTTCTTCGCGGCGGTCTGCACGTCGGCGGTGGCCTTCTTCACGGCGGCGGTCGCCTCTTCGGAGAAGTCCTTGCCGGCGGCCAGCATCAGCTCGACGGTTTCGGTCTGGGCTTTCTTCGCAACTTCGGCGAAAGCGGCCAGGTTTTCAGCGGCCAGTTCGGCGGTCGCCGAGGCGAAATCGCTGAAAGCCTTGCTGTAGTCGGCCGGCTCGGCCTTGGCTTTCGACAGCTCGCCGAACTTCGCGATAGCTTCCTTGGTCCACTTCGAGGAGATGTCGCTCGACTTCTCGGCGGCTTCGAGCGCAACCTTGGTCATCTTTTCGCTGAGGACAGCGGAGTTCTTGTAGGCATCTTTCAGGGCGGCGGTGTCAACCGGGAACGAGGAAACCATGTCCTGAAGGACTTTCGAGATATCTTGCTGCTTCGTCATGGTGGTCACTCCATTTGCGACGGGGGATGTCATTCGCTTCTGGAGCCTAGATACATGCTGCAGCGCAGCATTTCAAGTAAAGATTGCTGCGCTGCAGAAAAAAATTTTGCGAAGCCTATGAAGCCGGAACCTCGCTCACATAGGTGCCGGGGGCCGGGGCAAGGACCTTGTGCTTCGAATCGCCCAAGGCACGCGCCGGAACCATCCGGCCGGACCGCGCCGCAAGCCAGTCACGCCAGCGGGGCCACCAGCTGCCCTTGTGATAGCCAGCGCCCTCCTTCCACTCCTCGACTGGGCGCATCGGCCCCTCGTTGGTGTAGTGGCCGTACTTGTCCTTGCCGGGCGGATTGACGATGCCGGCGATATGGCCGCTTTCGGACAGGATGAAGGTCTTGTCCCGTGAGCCGAACTGCCGGATGCCGTTGTAGGAGGACTTCCAGGGCGCGATGTGGTCGGTCTCACAGGCGATCGCGCAGACGGGAACCTTAACGTCCTTGACGGTCACGCGCTCCCCGTCGACATCGAACCCCGGCGCGATCAGGTGGTTCTGCTGGCAAAGCTGGCGCAGGTATTCCACGCACATCCGCCCCGGCAGGTTGGTTCCGTCGCCGTTCCAGTAAAGCAGGTCGAACGCGGGCGGCGCCTCGCCCAGCATGTAGCTGCGGATGGCGGGGGTGTAGATCAGATCGTTCGCACGCAGGAAAGAGAACGTCCGCGCCATGAAGAACTTGTCGAGATAGCCCTCTTTCGCGATCGTTTCCTCGATCCCGCCGACGAAGTCGTCATCGAGGAAAACCCCAATCTCTCCGGGTTCGGAAAAGTCGGTGAGCGTCGTGAAGAAGGTGGCGGAGTTCACCGACTTGTCGCCGCGCTTGTTCATCAGGCCCAGCGTCGCGGTCAGGGTCGTCCCGGCTATGCAGTAGCCCACCGCGTTGACCTTGGGCTCGCCGGTGATCTGCTTCACCTGCTCGATCGCGGCCAGGTAACCATCGCGCACATAATCATCCATGCCGACGTCGGCATAGCTCGCGTCAGGGTTCTTCCAGCTGACGACGAACAGCGTGAACCCCTGGTCGACGATCCACTTGATCAGCGAGTTCGCGGGCTTCAGGTCCAGGATGTAGAACTTGTTGATCCAGGGCGGGAAGACGATCAGCGGGGTCTTGTGCACCTTTTCCGTCGTCGGCGCATACTGGATCAGTTCGAACATCCGGTTGCGGAAGACGACGCCGCCCTCGGATGTCCCGATGTTGGTGCCGACCGCGAAGGCGTCCTTGTCCGACAGCGTAACCAGAAGATCCCCGTGATTCGCCTCGACATCGCGCACGAGGTTTTCCAAGCCCTTCACCAGGCTGTCGCCCTCGGTCGCGACCGCGCGTTCGAGCGCGTCGGGGTTCGTGGCCAGAAAGTTCGTCGGCGCCATCATGTCGATAATCTGGTGCGTGAAGTATTCGATCCGCCGCTTGTCCGAAGGCGCGAGCCCTTCCAGCCCCTGCACGGCCTTCTCCATCGCCTCGACATTGGTCTCATACTGCCGCTTGACGAAGTTGAAATAGGGATTGGTTTGCCAAAGAGGATTGGCAAAGCGTCGATCCTTCGGTCCTTGTCCGGCCTCCGGTGCCTCGGCCGCCTGGCCCGCGATCGCCTTCTGCATCTCGACGTAGTGTTCGAACGACTTGCCCCAGAATTCGGCCTGCTGCTCCAGAATCCGGGTGGGATTCGCCATCGCTTCGGCCCAGAATGCGCTTGCCGCCTTGCCGTAAAGCTCCTGGCCGGGCGCCTCCAGGGCGGGGGTTCGCATCCGTTTATGCTGCAATGCAGCAATAAGACGTTGCGTCAGGTCCTCTATTTTCGCAAGATTCGAAGTAAATTTCTCCAGGTTGCGCGAGGATTCCGTAACTTCTGTTGTCATCCCTATCGCTTCCTCCTAATCTTTATCGCAGTGCAGCATAACGCCGCCGGAAAGAACGCGAAAGCAATGATATCCGCAGGGCCAGTCCCCGCAAAGGAGGTACGATGAAGGGAATGGCCACCTACGACCTTATGGAAAGCATTCGCAACACGAACGAATGGCTCGGCGCGAGCGCGCGCGCGATGGCTTCCTACCCGGTCTGGGGGCTGGTACCTCATCCGATGTTCAAGGTCATGTCCGCCTGGGGCCGGATCACCGAACGTTCTTTCGCGCGCATGGTCATCAAACCCGACTGGGGCATCCGCACGATCGTCGGCCCCGACGGGCGCGACCACATCGTGGAGGTCGAGACGCTCGTCACCCGGGCTTTCGGCGACCTGATCCATTTCCGCGTCCAAGGGCGCGCACCGATGAAGCGCCGCGTCCTTCTGGTCGCGCCGATGTCGGGCCATTACTCCACGCTCCTTCGCTCCACGGTCAAAAGCTTGCTTCCGGACTGTGAAGTCTATGTGACGGACTGGAAGAACGCCCGCGACATTCCCGTGTCCGAGGGTAAGTTCGACATCGAGGACTACACCCTCTACCTCGTGGATTTCATCCGCGTCCTCGGCCCCGACCTGAACATCGTCGCGGTCTGCCAGCCGGTGCCGCTGACGCTGGCGGCAACGGCCTATCTCGCCGGCGAAGACCCCGCCGCGCAGCCCAAGACGCTGACCCTGATCGGCGGCCCGATCGATCCCGATGCTGCCCCGACCGAGGTCACCGACTTCGGCCGCCGCGTGACGATGGGCCAGCTCGAACACATGGTCATCCAGCGCGTGGGCTTCAAATACGGCGGCGCCGGCCGTCTCGTCTATCCCGGGCTGATGCAGCTTGCGTCCTTCATCTCGATGAACATGGACCGCCACACCACCGCGTTTGGCGAACAGATCCTGCGCGCGGCCAAGGGCGAGGCATCGGAGCGCGACGCACACAACCGCTTCTATGACGAATACCTGTCGGTCATGGACATGACTGCGGAATTCTACCTCTCGACGGTGGAGCGGGTCTTCAAGAATCGGGAAATCGCCCGCAACGACTTCACCGTCGCGGGCAAGAAGGTCGATTTCGGCAAGATCACCGATGTCGCCGTCAAGATCGTCGAGGGCGAGAAGGACGACATCTCCGCCCCCGGCCAATGTCTTGCCGCGCTCGACCTGCTGACCGGGCTTGCCGATGAAAAGAAGGCCCAGCACCTCGAACCGGATGCCGGCCACTACGGCATCTTCGCCGGCAAGTCCTGGCGCGACAACATCCGGCCGCTGGTGCTTGACTTCATCGACACGAATTCGGCCACGCGCAAGGCGAGCGTCCGCGCGGTCTAAGCCGCGCGGTTGCCGACCTTCAGTACGGTCGCCTCGATCAGTTTCAGGCAATCCGGCGTCGAAAACCGGTGATCCGCGCCCTTGACCAGGGTCAGGCGGATGTCGGGGCCCGCCATATGATCCAGAAGCCGCATGGCCAGGGCGACCGGAACATCCGCGTCCGCGGTGCCCTGCAACATCCGAACTGGCATGCCAAGGCCGAGCGGTCGATCGAAGATCAACCGCGACCGCCCCTCCTCGATCAACCGCCGGGTAAAGATGTAGGGCTCGGGCGAATACTCCGACGGCCGCTCCAACCGCCCGTATTCCAGGACGCCCTGCCGCTCCACCTCGCTCAGCCCTGCCCACAGGGTTTCGGTGAAATCCGGCGCGGCGGCGATGGTCACAAGGCCCGCCACCTTCTCCGGATGCGCCCGCGCGACCAGAAGCGATATCCACCCCCCCATGGACGACCCCACCAGGATCTGCGGCCCCTCCGTCAGGCCAAGGATCGCCGCGCAGGCATCCTCGAACCAATCGCCGATCGCCCCATCCAGGAAATCGCCCGATGACGCCCCATGCCCGGAATAGTCGAAACGCAGAAAGGCCCGCCCGCGCGCCTTGCACCACGCCTCCAGCGCCAGCGCCTTGGTGCCTTCCTTGTCGGACTTGAATCCGCCCAGGAAGACGACCCCCGGCCCCGCCCCCTCCAGCCGGTCATAGGCGATCCGCCGGCCCTGCCTTGTCTCAAGAAACTCGCTCATTCCGCCCCCCCGCTTCTTCATTGCGACAAATACCCCCGGGGGTCCGGGGGTGGAACCCCCGGCGATTGACTTCCCCGCCGCGATTGAGGAATAAGGCGCGACATCACCCGCAACCGGGCGTTCCGTGGGCGCCAAACCGACGAGGAGCCGGCCATGAGCCAGATTTCCCTGACCTTTCCCGATGGCAGCAAACGCGATTACGCCCGTGGCGTGACCGCCGCCGAAGTCGCGCAATCCATCGCCCCCTCGCTCGCCAAGGCCGCCATCTCGGCCAGCATCGACGGCAAGCACTGGGACCTGCAATGGCCGATCGAGGCCGACGCGCAGATCGCCATCCACACGATGAAGGACGACGCCCAGGCGCTCGAACTGATCCGGCACGACTTCGCCCATGTGATGGCGCGCGCGGTCCAGAAGCTCTGGCCCGAGGTCAAGGTCACCATCGGCCCGGTGATCGAGAACGGCTGGTACTACGACTTTGACCGGGACGCGCCCTTCACCCCCGAGGATCTGGGCGCGATCGAAAAGGAAATGCGCGCGATCATCAACGAACGCGACGCCGTCAAGACCGAGGTTTGGGAGCGGTCCCGCGCGATCGAGCACTACATTCGCAAGAACGAGCCCTTCAAGGTCGAGTTGATCGAGGCGATCCCCGGTGACGAACCGCTGCGCATGTATTGGCACGGCCACTGGCAAGACCTCTGCCGCGGTCCGCACCTTCAACACACCGGCCAGCTTCCAGCCGACGCCTTCAAGCTGATGTCGGTCGCCGGGGCCTACTGGCGCGGCGACCACACCAAGAAGCAGCTTCAGCGCATCTACGGCGTCGCCTTCAAGAACCGCGACGACCTCAAGGCCTACCTCACCATGCTGGAAGAGGCCGCCAAACGCGACCACCGCAAGCTTGGCCGCGAAATGGAGCTCTTCCACCTGCAGGAAGAAGCCCCGGGCATGGTCTTCTGGCACCCGAACGGATGGACGGTCTACCGCACGCTCGAAGACTACATGCGCCGCCGCCTGCGCCGCGCGAACTACAAGGAAATCAAGACCCCGCAGGTCGTGGACCGCATCCTTTGGGAACGCTCAGGCCACTGGGAGGCCTACCGCGAGAACATGTTCATCGTCGAGGTGGACGAGGAAGGCGCGAAGGAAAAGCGGATCAACGCGCTCAAGCCGATGAACTGCCCCTGCCACGTTCAGGTCTACAACCAGGGTCTGAAGTCCTACCGCGACCTGCCGCTGCGCCTTGCGGAGTTCGGGTCGTGCCACCGCTACGAATCCTCCGGGTCGATGCATGGGCTGATGCGCGTGCGCGGCTTCACCCAAGACGACGCCCATATTTTCTGCACAGAGGACCAGATCGAGCAGGAATGCGCGGACTTCATCGGGCTCCTCTCCTCCATCTACCAGGATCTGGGCTTCACCAAGTTCGACGTGAAGCTCTCCACGCGCCCCGACGTGCGCGTGGGCTCGGACGAGATCTGGGACAAGGCCGAGGCGGCGCTGGAGAACGCCGTGCGCAAGGTCACGAACGATTATGAGATCGACCCCGGCGAAGGCGCCTTCTACGGCCCGAAGCTCGACTTCAAGCTGACCGACGCGATCGGTCGCGAATGGCAGTGCGGCACCTTCCAGGCCGATTTCAACCTGCCGGTGCGCCTTGGTGCGGAATATGTGGGTGAGGATGGGGCCAAGCACCGCCCCGTGATGCTGCACCGCGCGATCCTGGGCAGCTTCGAACGCTTCATCGGCATCCTGATCGAGAACTATGCGGGCAAGATGCCCTTCTGGCTCGCGCCGCGCCAGGTCGTCGTCGCCTCCATCGTCTCGGACGCGGACGAGTATGTGAACGAGGTCGCCGCGAAACTGCGCGACGCGGGCATCCGCGCCGAAGCCGACACGCGAAACGAAAAGATCAACTACAAGGTCCGCGAACACTCGCTGGGCAAGGTTCCCGTGATCCTCGCCATCGGGATGAAGGAAGTGGCGGAGCGGACCGTCTCCCTGCGCCGTCTCGGCGAAACGCGCACCGAGACCCTTTCGTTGGAGGACGCTCTGACCGGGCTGGTCGCCGAAGCGTCCCCGCCGGACCTGACCCGGCACTGACGAACACATAAAAGCGCCTCCGAAACGGGGCGCTTTTTTTGACCCCTGCGAAAGGTGACCCGTGCCTGGGCTTTGTTTCAGCCGGTCACACGCGCGTGGGCCACGGCCTCGTTACTGGCGCGTGACGATGCGGAGCGGCTAGGACTCTCATGTCGAACACGAAACGACGCAAAACAACTGCAAGAGGAAGATGATGTCCCACTCCATGAAAACGCTCGCCGTCGCCAGTTCGTTTGCGGCCGCGCTTGCCGCGCAGTTCGCGACGCCCGCCGCCGCCGAAGAGATGGAAAAGTGCTTTGGCGTAGCACTCGCCGGGCAGAACGATTGCGCAGCCGGCCCCGGCACGACCTGCGCTGGCACCGCGAAGGTGGATTACCAGGGCAATTCCTGGAAGCTCGTTCCCGCTGGCACCTGCGCCACGATGGAACTTCCGGACGGCCGCATGGGCTCTCTCGAAGCGCTCGACCGCGACCTGCCACAGGGCTGACCACGTTCCCCCCGCGTCCCGGCGCGGGGGGCCGTCCGCGAACGAAAGGGGGCCGACGCGATGGACCCGACAACCCGCCACCTCCCGCAGCGCCCCGGTGTTGGCTACAAGCCCCAGCACTTTTCGAACATTATTGCCGGTGCAGACCCGGTCAAATGGCTTGAGATCCACGCAGAAAACTACATGGGCGACGGCGGGCGCCCCATCGCCCAGCTGCGCCACCTGGCCGAACGCTTTCCGATCTCGGTTCACGGTGTCGGCCTGTCGATCGGCGGTGAAGGGCCGCTCGACCGGGAGCATCTGGCCCGGCACAGGCACCTGAACGACTGGCTGAACCCGGCGAGTTTCTCCGAGCACCTCGCATGGTCCACCCACGGGGCGGAGTTCCTGAACGATCTCCTGCCGCTGCCCTATACCGAGGCGACGCTGACGCGTGTCGCCGATCACATCGACGAGGTCCAGGAGGCTCTGGGGCGCAGGATGCTTCTGGAAAACCCCTCGGTTTACCTGTCCTTCAGCGGCTCCCACCTCGATGAGATCGAGTTTCTGGGCGAACTTGCCCGCCGCACCGGCTGCGGCCTCCTCTTGGATGTGAACAACGTCTACGTGTCCTGCACCAACCGGTGCACCAGCCCCGAGGACTACATCGACCGCTTTCCGCACGCCTTGGTCGGAGAGATCCACTTGGGCGGCCATGACGAGGATCGCGACGATTCCGGCCGGCCTTTGCTGATCGACGCCCATGGGTCAGAGGTGGTCGATCCCGTTTGGCAGCTTTACGCGCGCACGATCGAACTCGGCGGCCCCAAGCCCACGCTGATTGAATGGGACAATGATGTGCCCGACTGGCCGGTTCTCGCGACAGAGGCCCACCGCGCGGCCCGAATCCTTGACCCTGTGCTTGAGAGGGTGACCGCATGACACAGTCCGAGTTCCGCGCGGCCCTCCTTGATCCCGAGGGTCCGCTTCCGGCCGGCCTTACCGACCCGGAAGGGCGTCCGGCGCCAAAGCGTTTCAACGTCTACCGCAACAATGTCACCGTATCCCTGACCGAGGCGTTGCGGCAGGCGTTTCCCGTCGTCCGCGCCCTTGTGGGGGAGGAATTCTTTACCGCCATGGCGCAGGTTCATCTGCGCGCGCACCCGCCCCGGTCGCCGCTTCTGATGTTCTACGGCGAGGACATGCCCGCATTCCTTGAAGGGTTCGCGCCGGTCCGGCACCTGGGATATCTTCCCGACGTCGCGCGCCTCGAACTGGCCCTGCGGCAGTCCTACCACGCGGCGGAAGCGCCCCCGATGCCTTCCGAACTGTTCGGCGCGCTGGGACCTGATCGCCTGATGCGCGCCCGGATCGTCTTCGTCCCCGCCGTGCGTCTGATCCGGTCGCGCTGGCCCGTTCATGCGATCTGGGCCGCGAACGCCAGGGGAGAGGCCCCGCCCACCGCCGCAACGCCGCAGGACACGCTGATCACGCGCCCCTCCTACGACCCGGAACCGGTCCTTCTGCCGCCGGGCGCGGGCAACTTCGTCGCCGCGCTCCTTGCTGGCGCGCGCCTGGGTGAAGCGATCGAGCAAGGCCCTGAGTTCGATCTGACCGCAACCCTGACGATCCTGATGGCGCGCGGCGCCATCGCCCAGATCCAGGAAGGAGACGCCCCGTGAAAGCCATCCTCGCCCTTCATGACCGCGCCGCCGCCTTGCTAGACCGCCTGGCGCCCGGCGCGTTGCCGACGCTCGCCCGCCTCGGCTTTGCGGGGGTCTTGCTCGTCTACTTCTGGACCTCGGCCCGCAGCAAGCTGGGCGAAGGCCCCTTGGGTTTTCTGAACCCCAGAGACGGGGCCTATATCCAGATCTTTCCCAAGACGGTTGCCGCAGTGGGCTACGATGTGAGCCAGTTGAGCCTTTTCCATGACCTCGTGGTCCTTGCGGGCACGCTCGCGGAACTGACCCTGCCCGCCCTGATTCTGGTGGGGTTGTTCACCCGGCTGGCGGCGCTTGGGATGATGGGCTTCGTCGTCGTGCAAAGCCTGACCGACGTTTATGGTCACGACGTCGCGGGCGACGATCTGGGGCGCTGGTTCGACGCGGCCTCGGATGCGCTGATCCTTGATCAGCGGGCACTCTGGATGCTCCTGCTCGCGGTGCTCGTCTTCCTCGGGGCAGGACCGCTGTCGCTGGACCGGCTTTTGCGCCGTCGCAGTGGCCACTGACTTTGCTGTCAAAATCCTTGATTTTTTATCGAAATCGCTCATCCTTCACCCGCGTGACCGCAGACTTTCTACCGCTCCCTCGTTTCGGGGCAGCCGGACTGACTGAAAGACCTGGCTGCACGATCCGCCGGCAATCTCGCAGGCGGAGAACTAAACAGGGAGTAAACGGATGGCCACCGGCACCGTGAAATGGTTCAATTCGACGAAGGGTTATGGCTTCATCGCCCCCGACGATGGCGGGAAGGACATTTTCGTCCATATCTCCGCGGTCGAGCGGGCTGGCTTGAAGTCGCTGAACGACAACCAGAAGGTTTCCTACGAGCTCCAGTCGGGCCGCGACGGGCGGTCCTCGGCCTCGGACCTGAAGCTTCTCTGACCTTCACGAATCGGCTTGTAGCGGCCCGCCTGGCGGGCCGCTTTCATTTGAGGATCAGGGCCTTGCTCTCGGGCGTCCAGCCAAGCGCGAGGACCCCGTCACGTTCCAGAACGGGCCGCTTCATCAGTGCCGGATGCGCCGCAAGCAAATCCGCGGGATCGCGCTCGCGCTCTTCAGGCCCAAGCGCGCGCCAGGTGGTCGAGGCGCGGTTTGCCAGCCTGTCCCCGAACGCGGCAAGGAAGCGGGAAATATCCGCCGATTCAAGCGGTTCGGCGCGGACATCGCGGAAGGTGACGGACAACCCCGCCGCTTCGATCTCTTTGCGCGCTTTCCGGCATGTATCGCAGTTGGCGATTCCGTAGAGCATCATGGGGTGGCCCTTCCCAAGTCGTCAGACGCATCGGCATATCAGCCGAGTCAGGCCGGAACAAGCCGAACGGATCGTGGCGGCCCGGCACTGCGCGACGCTAGAACGCCTCCTCGACCAGGCGCAGTTCCCGGTCGCGCACGACCTTCATGATCCCGCGATCCTTGTGGTAGTCATCGACCATCCGCTCGCACCCCGCTGTGGTGAAGAAGGCGACGGTCAGAAGCAGGAATGTCAGGTCAACGTGTGAAAGGGGTCGGGGCACTTTCGGCAACTCTCAACGAGGTCCACGAAGGAAGGCTCTCACGTCGCCGCAGGTGCTACAAGAGGCCGCGTAGGCCCCGTCGCCCCGCAAAGGGAGGGGCCGCCGATCCTTTCGGTTAGCTGCCCCAACGCGCAGGCTGGAAGCGGCGGGCCGTCAGGCCCTCTCGCCTCCACGACGGGCCGCCCCGATCATCATGACCACCGCGACCAGCATCAAGGCCATGATCGCCGAGAAGGGAACCGCGCCGACGATCATCACATCGCGAATCGAGGCGACCCCGCCAACGGCCATGACCGCGCCCGTGATGGCGGCGATCACCACCGCCCAGAGCATGGAATGCATCGGCGTCTCGGCAAGATCGCTCCCCGCCGCGCCGATCGACTTGATCGCGATGATCGCGGCGGTGGTGGAGGCGACGATCAGGACGAGGAACAGAAAGACGAGTACCGCCTTGATCACCAGCGCGCCCTCGGGCGCAAGCATCAGGTCAACCGCCTGGTAGATGCGGAAAGCATGCTCCGCCGCCAGGATCTTGCCTCCGGCTGTTCCGTCCCCTTCCAACAGAAGCGCCGAGCCCCCCGTGCCCGCGAACCAGACGAAGCACATCGCGGTGGGCACGAACATGGCGCCAAGGATGAACTCCCGCAGGGTTCTTCCGCGCGAAATCCGCGCGAGGAACACGCCGACGAAGGGCGCGAAGGCGATCCACCAGGCCCAGTAGAAGATGGTCCACTCGCCCTGCCAGGCGCGCTGCTCTGCCGCGACGGCAGAGGCGCCCGGATCATAGAGCGTCGTGATCAGCACCGGCAGTTGCGTGAAGTAATCGGCCGAGGCCTCAAGAAGCAAACCGGCGACCCGCGTTCCGCCGCCGAAGGCGACAAAGACGGTAAGCACACAGAACGCAAGCGCAATTCCGAACTGAGATGTCCATTTGATGCCCCGCTCCACCCCCGAAACGACGCTGGCGATCGCGATGGATATCGCGACGACCAGCGCGGTCAGCAATGCGGTCAGCGGCGGGTTTCCGGCTTGATCGGCGAAAAACCTGCTTCCCGTCAACACCGACAGGCCCGAGCAGATCTGCTCCAGCCCCAGCACGATCGTCGTCGTGATCCCGGCGATGATCGCCAGAAGCGAGATGATGTCGATCAGGTGTCCAAGCGGACCTTCCAGCCTGTGCCCGAAGAGCGGCGTCAGCGCGGAGCGCATGGTCATCGGCTGGTTGTACCTGTGGCAGGCGAGCCCCAGCGCCAGTCCCGTCACCGCGTAGCAGGCCCAGGCCGACAGTCCCCAGTGCAGGTAGACGAAGCGCAGCGCCGAGACGGCTTGCTCCGACGGGCTCAGCTTAGTCGCGGCCCCGAGGTTCTCCGGGTTCCGGACGAAATGTGAGACCGGCTCGCTGACAGAAAAGACGAGGATGCCGACGCCGATCCCGGCGCAGAACATCATGCAAAGCCAGGCAAGGGTGCTGTGTTCGGGGATCGCACCGTCCGGTCCAAGCACGATCCGGCCCGCCGACGGCAAGACCACCAGGAGCAGGCAGAAGAAGACGAACGCCGCCATCAGATAGATGTACCAGCCTCCGAAAAGGCTCAGCGTCAGCGTCCGAAGCGTTCCGATCGCCGCGCCCGAGGCCCCTGGAAGAAGCACAAGCAGCGCGACCAGAAATAGAGTGATCGTCTTGGTGGCCATCGCCACAACGGGGTTAAAGCCCTGGTAGAAACCCTGGCCGACCGTATGGATCTCTAACCTTGTAATGTTGCCTTCGAAGGCCATGTGAAGCTCCCTTCCGTGGGAGTCACTCACCGGCCGCGATTGCCGCGACCTTCACCCCCGCCCGAAAGAGTCCGACTCAATTGTCGCAGAAATGTTTGAGCAGGCGCCTACGCGCCGCGAGCGCGGAAGAAGGCAGATCTGCACGCAGTTCACCGCAGGGCGCAAGATCGGATGCTGAGCAGCGGGCAGGAGGTCTGACCCGCAACCGGAGATTTTCGTCCGCGCCTCCGTATGATCTTCACGCGGGTGGCGTCCTCATGCGGGCCGTCGCCGCGTACCGCGCCGCCAGCCGGCAAGGGTGCCTCTTAGAACACCACGATCGGACCTGGTTCGGCGGTTCCATGCATCTGCGCTCTTATGGGACACACAGAAAGCGGCGACAGGTAGCCTGGGGCGCTAGATGGCACGGGTCTCAGCCACGTCACATGCGAAAGTCAGCCGTTCGAGGACGCCCGAGCGAACCCTCTCGCGAGCCCGACCTCAGGCGAGTCGCGGACCCGCGGAAAAGCGATGTAATTTCGGGGGGAAGGATGGTACCGCCTCCCCGGCTCGAACGGGGGACCCCCAGATCCACAATCTGGTGCTCTAACCAACTGAGCTAAGGCGGCACGACCGGCGTGCGGTGCGCGACCGATTAGGGCTTTCGCGCGTCGGGGTCAACCGGAAAATCGGAACCAATGCCCATCGGCACCTCTCTCCGCATCAGATGGGGGCGCCACCCTCACAAGTCCAGTTCCCAGATCTGATCGATCACCGAGCGGCCGAAGGCCTGCGCGGGTTGTTGCCCCGTCATGCGGAACCCGGTGGCGGCGTAAAGCCCACAGGCGGCGGCGTGGCTCTTGTGCGTCCACAGGACCATCCGGTTGTAGCCGAAGGCGCGGGCGTGGTTCAGGCAGGTCTCCAGCATCCGGCGGCCAAGGCCGATTCCCCTTGCCTTGGGCTCCAGCAGGAAGAGCCTCAGCCGTGCGGTATCCGCATCCTCATGGACGCAGAAGATCGAGCCCAGACGCTCCGCGCCCCGGCAGGCGATCCAGGCGCGATCCCGTCCGGCAACGCGCGTCGTGAGGAACCCGGCGACGATTCCGGCCACCAGCGCCTCGAAGCTGAGGTCATAGCCTTCGTCCCTCGCGTAGAGCGTGCCGTGACGCTGGGTGATCCAGCCCGCATCCCCGGCTTGAAGATCGCGCAACGCCACCTCTTCCGCCCGGATCGGCGCGGCATGGCGGGCGGCGTCCAGCAAAACCAGGCGGCCCGCCTCAGGCATCCGCGTCAGCCGGGCGGCGATATCGGCGCGCGAGGCCGCCTCAAGCCGCGCCATCGCGGCACGCCCGGCATCTGTCATCGCGATGGTGCGCCGGCGCCCATCCTGCGGATCGGGTGGACGGGACAGCCAGCCGTGCTGCTCGAACTGGCCCAGGATGCGGCTCATGTGGCCCTCATCCATCCCCAACCGGCCCGAGACCTCGCGGGCGGAGCCGCCGCCCCCTAGCGCCAGTTCGAACAGAACGCGCGCCTCGGCCACACCGAGGCCCGAGCCGAGGTAGTTGCGCCCCAGAAGGCCCAGCGCGCGCGTCCAGTCGCGGTTGAGCGCGCGCACCAGGTCGATGTCGTCGGCAGGGATGTCCATGCCCGAGCTTGGCGCAGATACTTGCGTTTCGCAAGTATTTCCGCGCTTGCCTTGCCGCGCGCCTCTCCCCTAAACGCAAGGCAAGACATGGAGGGTCCCGATGGGCATCGACAAGGAAAGCGAAATCGCCGCCAATCTTCAGATCGGCCCGACCTCGCTCGGCATGGTTCGCATCTACATCGAGGCGGAAGGCGTCGAACTGCCGCTGGATTTCGACCCCGAGGAAGCCGAGGAGATCGCCGAGGAACTGCGCGCGGCGGCAGAGGCGGCGCGGGGCGTTGGCGACGCTAAGGGGAAACCCCGGACGCGGTGACGCCCGGATCGCGGTAGCCTTGCAGCCGAAGGGCTGCGTGGCGGGCGAATTTCTGCACCATCACCTTGCGCCGCGCCCCGGCCAGCGGGCTTGGCGCGGGCATCCGGACGATCTCTGCGTCGTAGGCGTCGGCCAGGATCAGGCCGGTTTCCTCCGGCAGAAGCTCCACCGGAAAATTGGCGTCCACCGCCCAGAAGAAGCGGTCCGCCCATTCCAGATAGTTGCGCCACTTGCGGTCGGAGGTGAAATCGGCCCGGCCCGACTTGCACTCCACGATCCAGATTTCTCCCTTCGGCCCAAGCCCCATCACATCGACCCTGAGGCCGGGCGACGGCACCAATTCCTCGACCGTCGCGAAGCCGTGATGCAGCAGGTGGCGGCAAACGCCTCGCGCCAGGATCTGGCCGGGTAGCAGCGCGGAAAGGGACGAGGTCTCGGTCATGGAAAAAATATGAACGAAACATGAACACCTGTCTAGCCCCTGGCCAGGATCTGGCCAGCGCCGTCGCAGCATATCATCGACAGCCCCATTCGCGGGGGGGCTTGCGCGCGCCGCCGCGCCGCCCTACTTTTCCAGATGGCGGGTTCTGCCCCTCTCGTGTCGGGCCCTTTTCCAGTGGCCGATAATCATTTCCGAGGGAGCTGGCTCTGCGCGGATCGTGGTCCGCGTACCTGGCGCCCACCTGGTAAGTCCAGGCTCTCGGGAAAATCACGTCCGCACGGCTGCCGCGGTTCCCGCCACCCCGCCCTCCCCCTAGGCAGCAGGCCCGGGCCGCGCTATATCGCGCGCATGTCCCAGAACCCGCCGAACCTTCGCCCCGACCTTGCACCGAAGCCCGTCTTCGATACCCCTGCCCGCCCCGGACAGCCCCGGATCGGCATGGTGTCCCTTGGCTGCCCCAAGGCGCTGGTCGATAGCGAACGCATCCTGACCCGGCTTCGGGCCGAGGGCTACGCGATCAGCCCCGACTATGACGGCGCGGACGCGGTCATCGTGAACACCTGCGGCTTCCTCGACAGCGCCAAGGCCGAAAGCCTTGAGGCGATCGGCGAGGCGCTGGCCGCCAACGGCCGGGTGATCGTCACCGGCTGCCTGGGCGCGGAGCCTGAATACATCACCGGCGCCCACCCTTCGGTCATGGCCGTCACCGGCCCGCATCAATACGAACAGGTGCTCGACGCGGTCCATGTCGCCGTACCGCCCTCGCCCGACCCCTTCGTGGATCTTCTGCCCGCGACCGGGGTGAAGCTGACGCCGCGCCATTACAGCTACCTCAAGATCTCCGAGGGTTGTAACCACAAGTGCCGCTTCTGCATCATCCCCGACATGCGTGGGCGTCTTGTCAGCCGCCCCGCCCATGCCGTGATGCGCGAGGCCGAAAAGCTGGTCGAGGCGGGGGTGAGGGAGCTTTTGGTCATCAGCCAGGACACCTCGGCCTATGGCGTGGACATCAAGCACGCGGCCTCCTCGGGGCGCGACGGGCGCGAACACCGGGCCCATATCACCGACCTCGCGCGCGACCTTGGCAGTCTCGGCGCCTGGGTCCGGCTGCATTACGTCTACCCCTATCCGCATGTGCGTGACCTGATCCCGCTGATGGCGGAGGGGCTGGTGCTGCCCTATCTCGACATTCCCTTCCAGCACGCCCATCCGGAAACGCTCAAACGCATGGCCCGGCCCGCCGCAGCCGCGAAGACGCTGGACGAAATCGTCGCCTGGCGCGCTGTCTGCCCCGAGATCACGCTGCGTTCCACCTTCATCGTCGGCTACCCCGGCGAAACGGAGGAGGAATTCCAGACGCTCCTCGACTGGATGGATGAGGCGCAGCTCGACCGCGTCGGCTGCTTCCAGTACGAGAATGTCGAAGGCGCGCGGTCGAACGCGCTGCCCGATCACGTCCCCGACGAGGTCAAGCAGGACCGCTGGGAACGGTTCATGGAAAAGGCCCAGGCGATTTCGGAAGCCAAGCTCGCCGCCAAGATCGGCACCCGGCAAGAGGTCCTGGTGGACAGCGTGGACGATGAGGGTGCCACTTGCCGCACCAAGGCCGACGCGCCGGAGATCGACGGCAACCTCTTCATCGACGAGGGGTTCGAGGGACTTGCCCCCGGCGATCTCGTGACGGTCGAGGTTGACGAGGCCAGCGAATACGACCTCTGGGGCCGCGTCGTCTGAGCATTCCGTTCACAGCCTTCGAAGCGCCGCGTTGCCACGAGGACACCAATCGCCCCCCGCGAACGCGGGGCGGGCAACTGACCGCTTTCGCTGCCGGCCGGAAGCGGCCAAGATCGCTGCCGAAACGGGCTGGACACGGGTCTGGCACCATCCCAGCAACCGTGGCTTGCCGCTGAGGTGACGGACATCTCGATGAATTTCATTCAAACCATCGAAGGCTGGATCACCCGCGAACGCATTCGCATCCTCTGCATTCTGATCGTCCCGGCGCTTTTGTTGTTCGACCTGATCCAGATATGGTCCAACGCGGCCATGTTCGGCCGTTTTCCCTACGGTCATGATTTCGTGGCTTTCTGGTCCGCGGCTAGGCTGGCTGTCGAGGGCCAACCCGGAGCGGTCTACGAACCCTCGATCTATTTCGCGATGCAGGAAGAGCTTATCCTGCGTGGCGGCGTATTGCCGTGGTTCTATCCCCCGACATTCCTTGCCGCCCTCATGCCGTTGGGATTCTTCGGTTTCCCTGCGGCTTGGGTGATCTTTTCAGGCGTGGGCATCGGCGGCTTGGCTCTCGCCGCGCGTCCTTTCCTCAAAGGGCAGGACCGCATCGGCTGGGCCCTTCTGCTCGGCGCCCCGGTCATGGGGTTGACGCTGGTGCAGGGGCAGAACGGCGCGATCGTCGCCGCGCTTATGCTGGGCGCTTTCGCGGCGCGCGCAGCTGGTAGGACATGGCTGGCCGCCGTTCTGATCGCGGCACTCACGATCAAGCCGCATCTCGCAATCCTTATCCCGGTCGCGCTCCTGGCAGCCCGCGACTGGAGGCTCATCTGGCGGGCCGGTCTTGTCACGCTGATCTTCCTCGCCGCGCCTTGTGCGGTGTTCGGGACCCAAAGCTGGACGCTGGCTTTCCAGCATCTATCCAAAACCGGGTGGATCTTCGCGGAGCGCGAAACGCTGGTCCAAATGGTGACGATATACGCGGGCGGACGGCTGATGGGCCTGCCTGCGGAGTTCGCCACCGCCTTGCAAGTGGTCTCGGCGGGTTTGGCGGTGATCTTCGTCTGGCGGCTCTGGCGCGACCCGAGGGTCCCGGGCGAGTTGAAGCTGGCCGGACTTCTGATGGCGGCGCTCCTCGTGCCGCCCTACGGGTTCCGCTACGACATGGTCGTGACGCTGGCAGCGACGCTCCTGATCGCGGGGCAGGCGCAACGGCAGGGTTGGATGCCGGGGGAACGGCTATGCCTTGCCGCGCTATGGCTCTTGCCGCTGGTGCTGCCGAATATCGCCGACGCCAGCAACCTGCCGGCAGGGTTCGCATTGTTGCTGCTGGGCCTGTGGTCGGTGAGGCGCCGCGTTTCCGACCTGCCGTAGCGGCGCACGGGCAGTACGCCCTCCCCTTGTCTGCCCAATGCAGCCCGTCGCCGCGGCGTCGGATCTTTTGGCGGTTGTCGAAAATGTAATCGGGTGTATCGTCCGCCGCAGGGACCGGGACAACCCGGCCCGCGCGAACAGGGGAAGATAAATGAGCATATCCAAGAACTTCTTGGCGATCGCGGTCGCCTATCTGCTGGTCGGCATCGCCATTGGCATGCACATGGGGGCGTCCGGCGACCACACGCTGGCGCCGGCGCATGCCCATATCAACCTGCTGGGCTTCACCTTGATGACGCTCTTCGGCCTTGCCTATCGCGTCATTCCTGCGATGGCGAACGGCGTCCTGGCCAAGGCGCATTTCTGGCTGCATCAGGGGGGGGCGCTCGTGCTTCTGGTCATGCTGATCCTGCTGCTGACCGGGAACATCGCGGAGGCCCAGATGGCGCCGCTCGCCCCGATTGCGGAAATCGCGATCTGGATCGGCGTGGCCTGCTTCGGCGTCAACGTCCTCAAGAACGCCTGACCACCTAGGGCACCCACCTGTCCGCCTCTGCCTTATCGGGCCGGAAGGCGGGCAGGTTTCACCCGGTACGACCGATCCTCCTTGCGGATTACCCGGCGCCGGACGCCGGAAACGTATCGGCAAATAGGGCGCCCAAGCCCCCCTCACCGCGTTTCGGAAAGGTAGATCCGCACGGCTTCGGCGACATGCCGGAAGCGGTCGCCGCCCAGTTTGACCCCGCCATACCAGCGCGTGACGACAATGATGTGATTGGTCAGCCCTTCACGCTCAAGCATCCGCAGGATGACCGCGCCAGCGCCCGCCTCACCATCGTCGTTCTTCTGCGGATCGGGCTGCCCACCATCATCGAAGAGCACCGCCCAGGTGTTATGCGTGGCCTTGGCGAATTTCTTCGTGCGCTTGAGTTCGGCAAGAAAGGCCGCAGCCTCCGCACGGTTCGACACCGGCCCACCCGAGACGGCATATTTCGACCCGCGGTCGCTCAGCACGTTTTCCAGAACTCGCATGGCGGCCGGATAGACCGTCATGCGCCGCGTTTCAAGCGGGCGCGGCCCTCAGACCAGCCCGCGAAGCCCCTCCAGCACCGCGCGGTTCGCACACCAGTCGGGCGCGGCCTCCTCGGCTTCGGGGTGTTCGTGGCGCCGGCCTGAACCGTCCTGGCATTCCCGGCAGGATTGCAGCAATGCCACGAAATCCTCAACCGTCAGCAGCCCGCCGTGAATGGCGCCGCCCAGATCGACGCCATGACGCTCGGCGAAATCCGGGGTCAGGAAATAGGGCAGTTCTGGCAGGCCGCAGCTTTGCGGGGCGCGGGCATCTGCACTCTTCACCATGCGATCCTCCTCGAAGGCATGCTCATGATAAGAGCAACCTGCCACGAATGACCGCAATGATCCAGATCAAGCCTCAGGGGCAGCCGATATCCGTGGAAACCCGGTCGACTGTTGCGATTCTCTGACCATTAGGCGGGTGAGATCCCAGAAAACGGTTGCCCGGATCGGGGATACGGGCGAAATAGGCCGCCCCGCGGCGGGCGCTGTAGCCCGCGGCGCAGCTCAGGACCGTTCCCAGCGCGTCGGCCTCAAGCTCATGATTCTTTGAATAGACCCGCGATCCGACCGTCGCGCCCAGATTCTGCGCCAGTTCGACCGTCCCCTGGCTGGCGCCCGCGAAGGTGGCCGCCAGCCCGCCGAACATCGCGCCCGCCAGCGTCGTCTGCTGCTGGCGCGGAATGTGGTCGGCCATGTGATGGGCAGCCTCGTGGCCAAGGACAAAGGCCAGTTCGTCGCGATTGCGCGCTTCCGCGATCAAGGCCGAGGTGAAGGCGATCACCGGGCGCCCGGCGCCGTCGCGCGTCTGGAAGGCGTTCGCCGGCTGACCGGGGCGCGCATCGACCGAAATCTTGTAGTCGCAATTCAGCCCGCGCGTACGCGACCGGCATTCGGCCTCGATCACCGGCTCCATCCGCGCCAGCACCTCGGCGAAGTTCGCCTGCGCTGCCGCGACCCCCAGCGGGGCCCCCACGGGCGCGGCGGGCACGACCGGATAGACGGCCTCTTCCATCGGCCCCATGCAGCCCGACAGAGCCAGCGCCGCAATCAGCGAGAGAGTGTAGGCTTGCCCGCGCATCCGCGCCTCCTGATGGTGTCGTGGCGCCGTAGATAGCGCCGCGCGGGACGCTTCGAAAGGGGCGACCAGCGGCCTCGGCAAAACCTCGCAAGGGCCATTGCCGCCGCCCGGGGCGCGCGCTACGCTTGGCCCATGTTCACCATCGAGCACGACTTCGACGCCACCGTGATCACCCTCGTCGATGAGGGCAGCCCTCATCTGGAAGAGGACGTGACGATCCAGGCCTTTGAGGAATGCGTCACCATCGAGCAATACGATCCGCGCCAGGATGAGGTCGTGAAGATCGTCATGTCGATGGCGCAGGTCCGCGAGCTGGCCGCCGCCCTCGATCTACCCGAAGGGGTCTACCGGCTCTCGCCGCGCAAGGCGCCCAAGCCCTAGGGTTCACGGGCCGCAATGCAAAACGGCCCCCGCCATCGGGCAGGGGCCGCGTGATCTCATGCGCCGGGATCAGGCCGCGCGCACCGCGCGCTGGGTCATCACCTTCACGAGGTTGGCGCGATAGGCCGGCGTGCCGTGCAGATCGCCCACCATGCCCTCCGCCGGGACCGACACGCCCTCGATCGCCTCGGCCGAGAAATCGGCCGACAGCGCCGCTTCCGCCTCGCTCCAGCGGAAGACGCCGTTTTCGGACGCCCCGGTGACCGCCACCCGGACGCCGTTCGCGGTCTTGGCCACGAAGACGCCTGTCAGCGCGAAGCGTGAGGCGGGCTGCTGGAACTTGGCATAGGCCGCGCGCTGCGGGATCGGGAAGCGCACCTCGACGATGATCTCTCCGGGCTCAAGGGCGGTGGTGAAGAGCCCCTCGAAGAAGTCATCGGCCGCTATGGACCGCGTGTTCGTCACGATCGTCGCGCCCGATCCCAGAACCGCCGCCGGATAGTCCGCCGCCGGGTCGTTGTTGGCCAGAGAGCCGCCGATGGTGCCGCGGTTGCGGACCGCCGGATCGCCGATGTTGCCGGCAAGCGCGGCCAGGGCCGGATACTTGGCCGCTGCCTCCGTCGCGACCACCGCATGAGGCGTCGCGCCGCCGACGCAAAGCGCGCCGTCAGTGCCGGTGCAGACCCCGCGCATCTCGGCGATGCCGGTCAGGCTGACCAGCGCTGAGGGCGCGGCCAGGTGCTGCTTCAGCGAGGGGATCAGCGTCTGCCCACCCCCCAGCGCCATGGCGTCTTCGCGCGACAGCGCCTCGACGGCCTCGGCCACGGTCTTCGGTTTTTCGAAGTCGAATGCATACATGGCCCGTCTCCTTACCCTTGAATCGCCGCCCAGACCCGCGCGGGCGAGACCGGCATGTCGATATGCGTGACATGGCTGTGGCCGCCGCGCTGAAGCGCGTCGATCACCGCGTTGACCACCGCCGGGGGTGACCCGATGGCGCCCGCCTCACCGCAGCCCTTGGCGCCAAGGGGGTTGTGCGTGCATGGCGTCTGGCAGGAATAGTCGACGTTGTAGAAGGGCACGTCATCGGCGCGCGGCATCGCGTAGTCCATGTAGGATCCGCTCAGCAGCTGGCCGTTTTCGTCGTAGACCGTGTTTTCGCAAAGCGCCTGGCCGATCCCCTGGCCCACGCCGCCATGCACCTGCCCTTCGACCACCATCGGGTTCATGATGTTGCCGAAGTCGTCCGCGCAGTGGAAGGCGACCACGTCCACCTTGCCGGTGTCTGCGTCCACCTCGACCTCGCAAATATAGGCGCCCGCCGGGTAGGTGAAGTTGGCGGGGTCGTAGAAGGCCGTCTCCTCCAGCCCCGGCTCCAGCGTCTCCAGCGGGTAGTTGTGGGGCACATAGGCCGAAAAGGCGATCTCGCCAAAGGTCTTGGCCTTGTCGGTCCCGGCCACCGTGAAGCTGCCGTTCTCGAAGGCGATGTCCTCTTCGGCAGCCTCCAGCATGTGGGCGGCGATCTTCTTGCCCTTGGCCACGATCTTGTCGATCGCCCGCGTCACGGCCGAGCCGCAGACCGCAAGCGAGCGCGACCCGTAGGAGCCCATGCCGAAGGGGATCTTCGAGGTGTCGCCATGGACGATCTCGACGGAAGCTTCCGGCACGCCGAGCTTGTCCGCCACGATCTGGGCAAAGACGGTCTCATGCCCCTGCCCGTGGCTGTGGGCGCCCGTCATCACGCTGATGTTGCCGGTGGCGTTCACCCGCACGGTCGCCGCGTCGTAGAGCCCCACGCGGGAGCCGAGGATGCCGACGAGGTGCGAGGGCGCGATGCCGCAGGCCTCGATCCAGGTCGAAAGCCCCATGCCGCGCAGCTTGCCCTTGGCAGCGCTGGCCGCCCGGCGCGCCTCGAAGCCCGCGACATCGGCCATCGCCATCGCCTTGTCGAGCGTGGCATGGTAGTCGCCGGTGTCATAGGCAAGCCCGACGGGCGTGGTGTAGGGGAACATGTCCGTCGTGATGAAGTTCTTGCGCCGGACCTCGAACGGGTCGAGGCCAAGTTCCCGGCACATCTTGTCGATCACGCGTTCCAGCGAATAGGTGGCCTCTGGCCGCCCCGCACCGCGGTAGGCATCGACGGGGGCGGTGTTGGTGAAGACCGTCTTCACGTTCACGTAGACGTTCGGCACCTTGTAAGGTCCCGCCATCAGCGTGCCGTGCAGGAAGGTCGGCGTCACGGTGGCGAAGTTAGACAGGTAAGCGCCGACATTCGCCATCGTCTCGGTACGGAAGGCGATGAAGGTGCCGTCCTTTTCGCAGGCAAGCTCGATCCTGGTCACATGGTCACGGCCATGCGCGTCCGAAAGGAAGCTTTCGGACCGCTCCGCCGTCCAGCGAACCGCCCGGCCCAGCTTCTTGGCCGCCGTCAGCACCACCGCCTCTTCGCCGTAGTGATAGATCTTCGACCCGAAACCGCCGCCCACGTCGGGGGCGACCACGGTCAGCTTGTTTTCCGGGATGCCAAGAACAAAGGCCGCGATCAGCAGCCGCGTCAGGTGCGGGTTCTGGCTGGTGGTGGTCAGCTTATAGTCGCCCGTGCCAGGGAAATATTCCCCGATCGAGGCGCGCGGCTCCATCGCGTTCGGGACCAGCCGGTTGTTGACCAGCTCCAGCGTGGTGACATGCGGCGCGTTCTTGATCGCCTCGTCCACGGCGGCGCGGTTGTCCTCGATCCAGCCCCAGTCGTAGCAGAGGTTGTCGGGGATCTCCTCATGGACCCGGTTCGAGGGGTCGGCCACGGCGGCCGCCATATCGACGATCGCCGGGAGTTCCTCGATATCGGCCACGATCGCCTCGGCGGCTTCCTTGGCCTGGGCATAGGTCTCCGCGATGACGACGGCATAGGCGTCGCCGACGTGGCGGACCTTGCCGTGGGCCAAGGCGGGGCGCTTGGGCTCGCGCATGGGCGTGCCGTCGCGCGAATTGATCAGCCACCCGGTCGGGTTGCCGCCCACGTCCTTGAAATCCTCGCCCGTCAACACCGCCAGTACACCCGGCATCGCGGCCGCGTCCGCGGTGTCGATCTTGTTGATACGTCCGTGCGCGACCTGGCTGCGGACGAAGACGGCATGCGCCTGCCCCGCGATCGCCATGTCGTCGGTATAGTTTCCGAGCCCCATCAGGAAGCGCACGTCCTCGCGCCGCTTCACGCTGGCGCCGATGCCATGATCCTTCGGCATGTTCTCCCCTCCCTTACTCGGCGGCCAGGCCGCTCACGTCCTGACCGGACGCGGCAAGCACCGCCTTGACGATGTTGTGGTAGCCCGTGCAGCGGCAGATGTTGCCCTCAAGATAGTGGCGCACATCGGCCTCGGTGGGCTTGGGGTTTTCGGCCAGAAGGGCGGCCGCCGACATCACCATGCCGGGCGTGCAGAAGCCGCACTGAAGCCCGTGATGATCCTGGAACGCCTGCTGCACACGGCCCAGCGTCCCGTCGGGATTGGCCATCCCCTCGATCGTCGTGACCGAGGCGCCCTCCACGTCCGAGGCAAAGACGGTGCAGCTTTTCACCGGCTGCCCGTCCACATGCACCACGCAGGCGCCGCATTGGGACGTGTCGCAGCCGACATGGGTGCCGGTCAGGCCCAGCCCCTCGCGCAGAAAGGCGGACAGGAGCGTGCGCCCCTCCACCTCACCGGAAACGGCACGGCCGTTCACGGTCATCGTGACCTTCGTCATTCCTTCCTCCCTTTGTGTCGCTTCGGGCTCAGGCGCCGGTCAGGCGCCGGAACCAGCCTTTCTTCTTCTCGCCGCCCTCGGCCGCGTCCTCGCCAGCCCCACCCTCTGCCGCGGGCTCATCCGTAGCGGGGGCTTCGACCGCCCCCTGAAGGCGCGCGAAGAACTCATCGGCCAGCTTGCGGGCGAACCCGTCGATGATCCGGCTGCCAAGCTGGGCGAGCTTGCCGCCCACGGCCGCCTGGACCTCGTAGCTGAGATTAGTGCCCTCGCCCTCGGGATCAAGCCGAACCTTGGCGCCACCCTTGGCAAACCCCGCGGGGCCGCCCTTGCCCTCGCCGCTGATCGTCAGGCTCTGGCCCGCGACCACGTCGGAGAATGTCACGACGCCGGTGAAGCGTGCCTTGACCGGGCCGACCTTCTGCACGACCACCGCCTCGAACCCTTCATCGGCAGAGCCGCTGATGCTTTCGCATCCCGGGATGCAGGCTTTCAGGACCTCCGGGTCAAGGATGGCCGCCCAGACCTGCTCCGGCGGCGCGGCGATGGCACGAGTGTCTTTGAGTTCCATGTCGTCCTCCCCTTCCCGGCCCACGATAGTCCGGCCGGCGCGGGCTGGCTATCTGACCATGGTCGTAGTCCCCTAAGACCAATGGCGCGGGTTACAGCGGCAAGCCGCACTGCTATCCTGATCCGGTAACACAGCCGGGAAGCAAGCCATGACCATGCATTCGGCGCTGATCATCGACGATCACCCCCTGTTCTGCGATGCGCTCGCCATGACGCTCAAGGCCTTTGTCGGCATCGGCCGGATCGAGACGGCGGACCGCCTTGAACAGGCGATCGACCGGCTGGGCGAAGGGGCGCTGCCCGATGTCGTTGTCCTGGACCTGAACCTGCCGGACGTGAACGGGATGGAGGGGCTGGTGCGCATCCGCCGGGTCGCGGGCGCGGTCCCGGTGGTGGTCGTTTCCTCGATGGCCGACGCTCGCGTGATCGGCGCGGCGATGAAGGCGGGGGCGGCCGGCTTCGTGCCCAAGCACAGCCAGCGCGAGGTCTTCCGCGCGGCTTTCGACGCGATCGCGGAAGGGCGGCCCTACACGCCCGAAACCTATGTACATGTCGCCGACAGCGGCTCCGACACGCCGCAGGAGGAGGCATTGAAGCGCCTGTCGCTGCTGACCCGGCAGCAGGCGCGCATCCTGCAACTGATCTGCGAGGGCAAGCTCAACAAGCAGATCGCATGGGAGCTGTCGATCGCGGAGACCACCGTGAAGGCCCATGTCACCGCGATCATGCGCAAACTGGGCGTCTTCAGCCGCACGCAGGCGGTCCTCATCGCCAAGGAGGTCGATTTCGCGGCGCTTCTGACGGAGCAGGGTCCGGGCGCTTGACACGGCCGAAACCCGGCGGCCCGGCTTGCGTCCGTCGCACCCCTTGCCTCGGGACCGGCCCGACCCTAGCGTTCCGGCAAGGGAGGCACCGATGACGACGCTGAAAGATGCCATCGCGCTTGGGCATGGCGGCTTGCCCGTCGTGGCAAGCGCGCACGCCCCTTCCGGCGCGCCCGATGCGCTGGAACGGATCGCCGCCCAGCTGGGTCCGGGGCCCTTTGCGCTCATCCTGCTCTTCGCCGCGTCCGAGGCGGGGCCACTTGCGCTGCCCGCGCGCGCCTCCAGCGTCTTCGCGGGCACTCCCGTTATTGGCTGCACCACGGCCGGAGAAATCTCATCCCAGGGCTACTGCGAGGGCGAGATCGTCGCACTCGCCCTGCCAAGCCAGCACTTCGCCGCCGAGTCGATCCTTATCGAGGACTTGCATCGGCTGGAGGCCGAGCATCTGACCGGGCTCCTGATCCGCGCGCGCCAGCGCCTCGCCCGCGCCCATCCCGACTGGCAGGGGGAGTTCGCCTTCCTCATGGTTGACGGTCTTTCCATCCGAGAGGACGAACTGGCCGCCGCGATCGCGCCCGGCCTGGGTCCGGTACCGCTTTTCGGCGGCTCCGCCGGCGACGGGACCCGATTTCGCGAAACCTTCGTGTTTCACGACAGCCGCGCGCTTCAGAACGCCGCGGTGCTGACCTTCGTGCGCACGGCCTGCCCGGTGAAGGTCTTCAGCCTGGATCACCTGCAACCGACACGCACCCGCATGGTCGTGACGGAGGCCGACCCCGCCCGCCGCATCGTCCGCCAGATCAACGCTGAGCCTGCCGCGCTCGAATACGCGCGCCTGCTGGGCAAGGACCCCGCGCAGCTGACCACCTTTACCTTCGCCGCCCATCCGGTCGTTGTGCGCATCGGCGGGCGCCATCACGTCCGCTCGATCCAGCGGATGCTGCCGAACGGCGACCTGGTCTTCTTCTCGGCCATCGACGAGGGGCTGGTGCTGACGCTCGCCGAACCCAGCGACATGGTTGACCACCTGGCCGGAGAGCTGCGCCGGCTGGCGGAGCCGGGGCCCCCGGCCGCGATCCTGGCCTGCGATTGCATCCTGCGCCGGATCGAGGCGCAGGATCGCCAGATGTTCGGGCGCATCTCGGATCTTCTGCGCGACAACCGGGTGGTGGGCTTTTCGACCTATGGCGAACAGTTGGGTGCGATGCATGTCAACCAGACCATGACAGGCGTCGCGATCTATCCGCCCTTGGGGGACGGCCCGTGACCCATCCCCTTATCAACCCCGCCGACCCGCCCGACCGGCAGCGCCAGAAGCTGCTTCAGATCGTCGATGTGCTGATGCGCCGGGTCGAGCAGGAAACCGACGACGGCGGGCGGGCCTATCAGCAGTTCCAGCGGGCCGTGCTGCTTGAGGACGAGGTGCGCGAGCGCACACGCGAACTGGAACGCGCGCTGGACCTTCTGAACGCGACCAACGCGCGCCTGGCCGAGGCGACGGCGGAGGCTGAGGCCGCGCGCCAGAACCTCGCTTCCGCGATCGAGACGGTGCAGGAAGGCTTTGCGCTGTTTGACGCCGAAGACCGGTTGGTGATGTGCAATTCGCGCTTCGGCATGCACATGTCCGACCTGCGCGACCATCTGGTGCCGGGCCTCACCTTCGCGCGCTTTGTCGAACTGGCCAGCCGCTCGGCCTTCCTGGAATTGCCGCCGGGCGAAAGCGCGGAAAGCTGGGCGGTGGGGCGCATGCGGCGCCATGCCGACCGCCACGTCATGTTCAACGTCCAGACCGTCGGCGACCGCTGGCTCCAGGTCTCGGAACACCGCACCCAGGATGGCGGGACGGTCATCCTTCAGACCGACGTGACCGACATCATCCGGCTGGAACGGCAGGAGCGTGGAAAGCTTCTGGACGACCAGGCCCGGATGATCCGCGCGACGCTTGAGCACATCAGCCAGGGCGTCGGCATCTTCGACGCGCAGGCACGGCTGGTCGGCTGGAACGGGCGGCTGGGGGCGCTGCTTGCCGTTCCCGCTGGGCGGTTCCGGATCGGTGTTTCCTTCGACACCCTGTCCGAAGCGCTGGGGGCGCAGTTTTCGCTCAACGACGGGATGACGCTTGAGCGCATCGCGGCCTGGGTCCACGGATCGCGCCCCCGGTCCGCGCTGACCTTCGAACTGCGTGGCGGCGCGGAGATCGTCCTGGCGGTGCTGGCGGAGGAAATGCCCGACGGCGGCTTCGTGATGAGCTTTTCGGACATCACCGCCGAACGGCGCGCGCTGCGCGACATCGCGGAGGCGAACGAAACGCTCGAACGCCGTGTCGTGGGCCGAACTGCGGAACTGGCCGAGGCATTGGGCCGCGCCGAACAGGCCAATGCCGCGCGCGCCCGTTTCGTCGCCGCAGCCAGCCACGACCTTCTGCAACCGCTCTCCGCCGCCAAGCTCTTCCTGGCCTCACTGACCGATGTGGGCCTTTCGCCCGAGGCGCAGGCGACATTGGCCAAGGCCGAGAACGCGCTTCTGAGCGTCGAGGGGATCCTTGACGCGCTCCTTGACATCTCCAAGCTCGAATCCGGTCGCGCCTCCGTCGATGTGGGTCCGGTTCCGGTGGGCCAGATCCTTGCGCGGCTGGCGGACGAATTCGCCCCCCTTGCCGCCGCCAAGGGGCTGCGCCTGACGGTCCGCCCCAGCAACGCGACCGTGACCTCGGACCCGACCTACCTGCGCCGCATCCTGCAAAACCTGATCGGCAACGCGATCCGCTACACCGAGCGGGGCCGGGTCCTGGTGGGCGCGCGCCCCTCCGGGGGCGGCCTGAGGATCGAGGTGGCCGACACCGGACCGGGCATCCCCGAGGCCGAACAAGCCAATGTCTTTCGCGAGTTTCACCGCCTGAACGCCCGCGCCTCGGCCTCCGAGGGGATGGGCCTGGGGCTGGCCATCGTGGAACGCGCCGCGACCCTTCTGGGCCATCCTCTGACGCTGCGCTCAGCGCCCGGGCGGGGCACGCGCTTCACCCTCACGCTGCCGCGCGCGGTGGCCGACTACCCGGTCGGGAGCCCCCTGCCCGACATCCCGGACGACGGCGCGCTGAACCCCGACGGGCGCATCGTCTGCCTGGTCGAGAACGACCCCGACATGCGTCGCGCCCTATGCCACCTTCTTGAGAAATGGCGCCTTGAGGTCATCGACCTGGAAACCGGAGAGGAGGCGCTGTCGCTTCTCGATGAAATCGGCATCCTGCCGGATCGGTTCCTGATCGACCACGACCTGGGGGATGGCATCGACGGGCTCGCGCTGCTGAGCCAGCTTCGGGACCGCTACGGCCCCGTCTCCGCCCGCCTGCTCACCGCCGTGCGATCCCAGGCGCTGGAGGCGGTCTGTGCCGCGGCCGGCGTCACGATCCTGCGCAAGCCGGTGGATGCGGCGGCGCTGGCGGCCTTCGTCCTGGGTGCGGACTAGGCGCCATCATCCCCGGCGGCGGGCCTCACGCGGCTGGGGCCGGATCGGGATCTCCTTCAGCAGGCCACCCACGCCCATGGCGGCGATGTCGTCGGTGGACAGTTCAAGCCCGCAGGCGATCCGCTCCAGCACCCAGTCCGCCCCGTTGAGCGCGGGCGAGCGCGCGCAGCCCGGCAGGCCGATCACCGGGCGCGATCCCAGCCGGCCGTGGAACAGCAGGTTGCCCGGATCGACGGGCATGCCGAAGCGCGCCACCGCCCCCCCGGCCCGGCGCAGGGCCTGCGGCGCCGTGTCGTAAAGGTCGGAGGTCGCCGCCTCGGTCAGGATCAGCACCATCCCCCCGGCGATGACGCCCAGCGCCTCGGCGATCGCCTCTTCCCGATGGGGGACCGCGCGCACCTCCTCCAGTGCAATGCCCAGCGCGTCGAGCCGCCCGGCCACGGTGGCCTCGGCCTTGCGCGCAAGCTTTCCGTCCTCGCCCGAAACCTCGGTCAGGATCAACCCGGCAGAGGCGATTTCGACCGGGCGCACGCGGATCGTTCCGGCCGCCGCCGCGCAGGCGGCCTCAAGTGCCGCACCCGGCGCCGCGTAGGTGATGATCTTGACCGTGCCCACCAGCATGCCCGGCGTCACCCGCGTCAGCGGGGCGAGGGTGGCGAGCGTGATCGCCGGGTCGAGGCGGTTCATCGCGTGGATGGCGGCGGCATCCATCTCGACGATCCCCGGCCGCGCCGCGTTCAGGTTGACGCGGCCGGCATGGGGGCGCGAGAGCGTCAGTCCCGCCGCCTCGGGGTCAGGGACCAGCGCCGAGGCAAGGGCCGCCGCCGCCGCGTCCTCGCCCACATCGCCGGGGTCGAGCCGCGCCACCGTCACCGCCTGGATCCCCGCCGCCAGGATATCCGCCACATGCCCGGCCTCAAGCAGCGTGCCTTTGGGCAGCTTTCGTCCGTTCAACTGCATGGAATGGGCCAGCACCGCCCCTTCCGCCTGATCGCTCGCGACCGGTCCGAACCGCATCAGCCCTGCCTCAGCACTTTCGTGATCTGCGCCATCACGGACACCGCGATCTCTGCCGGCGACTTCGCACCGATATCCAGACCCACGGGCGCGTGGATCCGGGCAATCTGGTCTGGCCCGAACCCCGCCTCGGTCAGGCGTGCGACCCGTTTCGCATGGGTTCGCGTCGATCCCAGGCAGCCGAGGTAGAAGACCTCCGCCCCCAGCGCCGCGCGGATCGCGGGATCGTCGAGCTTGGCGTCGTGGGTCAGCGTCACCACCGCCGTGCGCGCATCGAGACCAAAGGCCGCCAACGCCTCGTCCGGCCAGTCGTGGGACAGGTTTTCACCCGGGAACCGGGCCTGCGATCCGAAGGCCTCGCGCGGGTCGATGACCAGGCAGTCGTAGCCGCAGGCGCGGGCCATCGGCACCAATGCCTGCGCAATGTGGACAGCGCCCACGACCGCAAGGCGCAGCGGCGGATTGTGGATCGCGATGAAGCGGCCCTCTTCCACCCCCGACTTGTCGGCGCGGAACCGGGGGGCCAGACCGTCGCCGGGCCCTGCAAGGCGGCGGTCCCAGCTTTCCAGATCGACGACATAGGCGACAGGCTGGCGCGCGGCGCGCGCGGCCACAAGCCCGGCCAGCAGCGCCTCGGGCAGCGCGGCGCCGACGGGTTCGACCAGCACGCTGATCTTGCCACCACAGGCCAGCCCGACCGCAAAGGCCTCCTCATCGCTTACGCCGAAGCTGAGGACGCGCGGGCGTCCGTCGCCGAGCGCCGCGATCGCTTCCTCGACCACCGCGCCTTCGACGCAGCCACCGGAGACCGAGCCCATCATCTCCCCCCGCCCCGACACGACAAGCTGACTGCCCGTGGGGCGCGGGGCCGATCCCCAGGTCTCCATCACCGTCGCCAGCGCCGCACCGCGGCCTTCGCGATGCCAGGTCAGCGCGATTTCGGGAATGTCGTCGTGGGACAGCTCGGTCATGGCGTACCTCCGATGGCCAGTATGTGCCCGGCGCCAGCGGCCCGCCAGTGGCAAAAGGTCGGGGGCACCGGCTATCCCCCGCCGCCCAGCAGGCGCATCAGGCGGTCCTTTTCGCCCCGGTCGCCCGGATCGGAAATGGCCCGGCCCAGCGCCTCCAGCGAGGCGATGGAATGGCCCGCGCGGAAGGCGTCCACATGCGGCAGCATCGCGCGGATGCCACGGGCCTTGGGCACGAAACCGTCCCAGCGTAGGAGAGGGTTCACCCAGACCAGACGGCGGGCGGACAGATGCAGCCGCTCCATCTCGCGACCAAGATCGGCCTCCGCGTCGCGGTCGAGGCCGTCCGAGACCAGCAGGACCACCGCCCCCTGCCCCATCACCCGGCGCGACCAGTCGCGGTTGAACGCATGCAGGCAGGACCCGATACGCGTGCCGCCCTTCCAATCCTGCGCCTCGGCCCCGGCGGCGGCCAGCGCCGCATCCACATCGCGCTCTGCGAGGTGCCGGGTGATGTTCGTCAGCCGTGTGCCGAAGGTGAAGGCATGAACCCTGGCCCAGCCCGCCCCCTTGTGGTTGGCCACTGCATGCAGGAAATGCAGCACCATGCGGCTGTATTGCGACATCGACCCGGAGATGTCGCAAAGTACAACAAGATTGGGCCAGCGGGTCCGGCGGCGGCGCAGCGACAGGGCCGGAACCTCTCCGCCCCGGCGCAGGGCGGCGCGCATCGTCGCGCGCCAGTCGGCCAGTTGCCCGCGCGGATCGGCCTGGCTGCGGCGCGACTGGATCGGGCGCACCGGCAGCGAAAGCCGGGCGATCATCCGCTTGGCCTCGGCGATCTCCGCGACCGACATCTGCTCGAAATCGAGCCTGCGCAGGCGCTCCCGCTCGGACTGGGTTCCGCTGGCGTCCACGTCGATCTGGATGTCATCTCCGCGGTCATCCTGCGGGGGTGGCGGGGGACGGTCGATTCCGTCCAGCAGCGCCTCGGCTGCGCGCTTTTCGGCGGCGGCGGCCAGGCGTTCGTCCTGCACGCCCTTCAGGCTGGGCAGAAGCAGGCTCATCATGTGTTCGAGGTATTGCGGATCGCGCCAGTAGAGCCGGAAGATCTGCGCGAAAACCGCCCGCTCCTCGGGGCGCGAGACGAAGGCCGCGTGCAGCACCCAGTAGAAATCGCGCCGCTCGGTGAAGCCCGCCGCCTCCACCGCGCGGATGGCATCGACGACGCGGCCCGGTCCGACCTTCAGCCCCGCCTTGCGCAGGGCGCGGGCGAAATGGGTGATGTTGTCGGCCAGCCGCCCGTTTTCGGGAATGTCGAGGAGCCGTCCTGCGGTCATGTCCGCCCCCTATACGGCAGCGGCCTCGGCCCGCACCTCGTCGAGGATCTTCTTGGCGGGCGATCCGGCGATCTTCTGGATGTCGTCCTGATACTTCAGGATCGCGCCCAGCGTATCGGCGATGACCTCGGGCGAGAGCGCGATCACGTCGAGCGCGAGCAGGCACTTGGCCCAGTCGATGGTCTCGGCCACGCCGGGCTTCTTGAACAGGTCCTCGGTCCGAAGCTTCTGGACGAAGGCCACGACCTCGCGGCTCAGCCGGTCGGTGGCCTCCGGGGCGCGGGCGTGGACGATCTGCATCTCGCGCTCGAAGTTCGGGTAATCGACCCAGTGGTAGAGGCACCGCCGCTTGAGCGCGTCATGGACCTCCCGCGTGCGGTTCGAGGTCAGGATCACGATCGGCGGCTCAGGCGCCTTGATCGTGCCAAGCTCGGGGATCGTGACCTGGAAGTCCGACAGAGCCTCCAGCAGGAAGGCTTCGAAGGGTTCGTCGGTGCGGTCAAGCTCATCGATCAACAGAACCGGCGCGCCACCCGGCTGGGGGCGCATCGCGGCCAGAAGCGGGCGCTCGATCAGGTAGTCCTCGGTAAAAAGTTCCGTCCGCAGCGCGTCACGGTCGGCCCCGCCCCCCGCCTCGGCCGTGCGGATCGCGATCATCTGGGCCGCGAAGTTCCAGTCGCAGACGGCGGAGGCCGCATCGAGCCCTTCGTAACACTGAAGCCGGATCAGGCGGCGCCCGAGCGCGGCCGCGACGGCCTTGGCGATCTCGGTCTTGCCGACGCCGGCCTCGCCTTCCAGGAACAGCGGCCGGCCGAGCTTCAGCGACAGGAACACGACCGTCGCCAGCGCGCGTCCGCAGACATAGTCCTGCTCCGACAGCAGCCGTTCGACGGCCTCGATGGATTCGGGTATGCGTGTCACCTTGCGCTGGCTCCCCCCTGCGGTGGCCCCATGCTGGCAGATCGGCCCGAACGGTCAAGCCTTGCCGGGCCTTTGACCTATGCGACCAAAGGACCGGTTCCGCCTTATTCGGCGAGGCGAAAGATCTTGTCGCGCGCCGTCTGGCCGCGCACCAGCACCAGCCGAGACTTCGCCACCCCCAACTCTTTCGCCAGAAGCTTGCGCACCGCCTCGTTGGCCTTGCCGCTTTCGGGAACGACGGTGACATAGACGCGGATCGCGCCATCCTCGACCACGACGGCATTGCGTGAGGCGCGGGGCGTTACGCGGACCGATATCTCGGCCCCGGGCCGGGCCATATGCGTCAGGTCGTCCATGCGCCCTGTCTGGCACGACGGCGCCTGATTTCCAACCGGCCACGGCCTTGCCGCCCTTGCGCCGGGCGCGCGCCTTCGGTCAAACTGCGCGCGACCGAGAGGGAGCCCGCCATGACCACCGCCTTCTTCACCGACGAGCGCAGCTTCTGGCATGGCGGGGGCAACTATGTGCTGACCGTTCCCGTGGGCGGGCTGGTCGAGCCGGGCGGCGGGCTGCCCGAGTCGCCCGAAACCAAGCGGCGCCTGCGCAATCTGATCGAGGTTTCGGGCCTCGCCCGCGATCTGGCCATCCAAAGCGCCCCGGAAGCCACCCGCGAGGATCTGCTGCGGGTCCACCCGGCCAGCTATCTGGACACGTTCAAGGCCGCCTCCGACGCGGGCGGGGGCGAGTTGGGCCTGCGCACCCCCTTCGGCCCCGGCGGGTACGAGATCGCGGCGCTGTCGGCCGGGCTGGCGAAGGGGGCGCTTTTCGCCGTGCTGAAGGGCGAGGCGGAGAATGCCTATGCGCTCTCACGCCCGCCGGGCCACCACTGCCTGCCAGACTGGCCGAACGGCTTCTGCCTTCTGGCCAACATCGCCATCGCGATCCGTGCGGCGCAGGCGGCGGGGCTTGCGCGCCGCATCGCGGTCATCGACTGGGACGTGCATCACGGCAACGGAACCGAGGCGATCTTCATCTCCGACCCCGAGGTGCTGACAATCTCGCTCCATCAGGAACACAACTATCCGCTCGACACCGGCGGGGCCGAGGTGCGGGGCGAGGGCAAGGGCCACGGCTTCAACATCAACGTGCCGCTGCCCCCGGGCACCGGCCATGCGAGCTATCTTGAGGCGATGGAGCGGATCGTGCTGCCCGCGCTGGCGCGCTTCCGGCCAGAGGCGATCATCGTCGCCTCGGGCTATGACGCCTCGGCCATGGACCCGCTGGGGCGGATGCTGGCGACGGCGGAAACCTTCCGCCTGATGACACGCCAGGTCATGGGGGCCGCGCGCGATCTCTGCGGCGGACGGCTGGTCCTGGTGCATGAGGGCGGCTATTCCGAACTGCATGTCCCCTTCTGCGGTCACGCCGCGCTTGAGGAGATGTCGGGCAGCGCCGCCCATGCCCCCGACCCGCTGGCAGAGACCTTGCGCAAGCGCCAGCCGGGGGCGGCCTGGCAGGCCCATGTCTCGGCCCATATCGCCGCGCTGGCGAGCTACTTCCTACCGTAGAGAGGGGGCGAAGCGGATGAGCAGCACGATCCCCCATCTTGACGCCGAAACGCTGGAAAAGCTCGCCATCTCGCCCGCCGAAGCGGTGGACAGCATCGAAGAAGCCATTCGGAACGCCGCGGCCGGAACTGTCCAGACCGCGCCCAAGGCGACGATACAGACGCCAGACGGGCGCTACATCATGGCGACGCTCGCCGCCTCGGACGATCCCCCGGTGCTCGCGGTCAAATCGCTGGTCCTGAATCAGGAAAACGCGGCCCACGGACTGGCGCCGATCAACGCGGTGGTGACGCTTCTCGACAGCCGCACGGGGCTGCCGCTGGCAACGCTTGACGGGAACTGGGTGACGGCGGTCCGCACCGCCGCGCTAAGCGCCTGTGCGGCAAGGCGGATAGCCCTGCCCGGCGCAACCCGCGCCGCCTTCATCGGCACCGGCGTGCAGGGGCGCAGTCACCTCGCGGCCTTCGCCGCGCTCTTTGGCCTCACCGAGGTCCGCGCCTTCGGCCGGGGCGCCGAGAACACCCGCGCCTTCAACACCCTCGCCGAGAGCCTCGGCCTGCGGGCAACCACCGCCACGACCGCGCGCGAGGCGGTCGAGGGGGCGGAGATCATCGTCAGCTCGGTCCCCCATTCGGGCGATTTCGCCCCGCGCCTCGATGCCCGGCTGTTGGCGCCTGGCGCCTTCGTCACGATGGTCGATCTTGGCCGCGCCTGGGAGCCGTCGAGCCTTGCCGCCTTCGACTGCCTCGTTATCGACGATCTGGAACAGGAACGGGTCATGCCGACCCCGCTGGCGCCAACGGACTGGGTTTCCGGCGATCTGGCCGGACTGGTGCAGGGACGCATCGCCGGGCGCCGCACGCCGCAGGACCGCACGGCCTTCCTGTTTCGCGGCCACGCGCTTGGCGATCTTGCGCTCTCTGTGGCGATCTGGCGGCGCTACGCGGGCCGATAGGGCCAACCGCCGGACATCTGCCCTTGACCCCGATCGCTGCGCGCCCGACATGAAGGCATGCGATAGAGGAGACCGAGATGCCCGCCCCCAATCCCGCCGCGATGGAGTTCTTCCTGACCCGCCGCTCCCGGCCCGCCAAGATCCTGACGACCCCGGTCCCCACGCGCGAGGATCTGATGCCGATCCTGACTGCGGCGGCTCGTGTCCCTGACCACGGGAAGCTGGAACCCTGGCGCTTCATCGTCCTGGAACGGAGCGCACTTCTGCGCCTTGCCGATGCCGCCCGCCGTCGCGGCGCCGAGATGGGGATGGAGCCGGAGCGGATCGAAAAGGGCGCCCTGCAGTTCGCGGACGCACATCTCGCGGTTGCGGTCGTGAAGGTGCCACGCGACACCGTCAAGGTGCCGGAGATCGAGCAGACGCTCTCGGCCGGGGCGGTCTGCCTGGGGCTTCTGAACGCGGCGCTGGCCTCGGGCTGGGGGGCAAGCTGGCTGACGGGCTGGCACGTTCACGATGCGGCCTTCTGCCAGGAAGCCCTCGGTCTTGCCGCCGATGAATGGGTCGCGGGCATGATCCATATCGGGACCGAAACCAACACCCCGCCCGACCGGCCCCGCCCCGACATTGCCGCCATCACCGAATGGGTCGCGGCGTGATCTTCACCGCCTTCCTCGATGCCCTCGGTCAGCTTGGCGACCGGCGCTTCCTGCGCGTGGTGCTTTTGGGCGTTGCGCTTTCAACTGCGCTTCTGGTGGCATTCTACGGCGGGCTGATCCTGGTGATCGACACCTTCACCCCGGACAGCTTCGCGCTTCCCTGGGTGGGGGAGATCGACGGGCTGCACACCCTGCTCGGCTGGGGGTCGTTGCTGGTCATGATCGTGCTTTCGATCTTCCTGATGGTGCCGGTCGCGGCCGCCTTTTCGGGGATCTTCCTCGACGCCGTGGCCGAGGCGGTCGAGGCGCGCCACTATCCGCACCTGCCCCCCGCGCCCAAGGTTCCGATGGGCGATGCCGTCATCGACGCCGTGAACTTCACCGGCGTGCTGATCGGGGTGAACGCGCTGGCCTTGATGCTGTGGTTCGTCGTCGGACCGTTCGCGCCCTTCGTGTTCTGGGCCCTGAACGGTTACCTGATCGGTCGGGAATACTTCCAGCTGGCAGCGATGCGCCGGATCGGGCGGCAGGCGGCGCGCCAGTTGCGCCGCGACAACCGGCTGACCATTTTGGCCGCCGGAATGCTGATGGCGGCGCCGCTCACGGTGCCGATCGTCAACCTCTTCATCCCGGTCCTGGGGGCCGCGACCTTCACCCACATCTTCCACCGCCTGAACGGGACGCCGAACTGAGGCTCCCCGCCTCAAAGCGCGAGTGCCTCAGTTCGCAGGCGGGGGCAGCCGTCCGAACCAGTCGAGGTCGTAGATCGTCACCCATCCCGACAGGATGATCCCGGCGATCGCCGACCACAGGACGATGGTGATCACCGTGGTGATCTTGGCCTTGCGGAGGATCTTCGCGTCACTGGGCGCGCTGGCGGGCGTACCCGGCGTCACCTCGCCGGATTCGGCCTGGCTGCCGGGGCGGATCTGAAGGACGATGTAAAAGACCAGAAACCAGATCACCGCAAAAAGGACGATGCCCCCCGTGATGTTCATCAGACCTGCTCCAGTTCCACGAGGCAGCCGTTGAAATCCTTGGGATGCAGGAACAGGACCGGCTTGCCATGGGCGCCGATCTTGGGCTCGCCCGTCCCAAGGACGCGGGCGCCCTGGTCCTTCAGCCGGTCGCGCGCGGCCAGGATATCCTCGACCTCATAGCAGATGTGGTGGATGCCCCCGGCGGGGTTCTTGTCGAGGAACCCCTTGATCGGAGAGTTGTCGCCCAGCGGGTAGAGCAATTCGATCTTCGTGTTCGGCAGTTCGATGAAGACGACAGTCACGCCGTGATCGGGTTCGTCCTGCGGCGCGCCGACCTTGGCGCCCAGCGTGTCGCGGTATTGCGCCGCGGCGGCCTCCAGGTCCGGAACGGCGATGGCGACATGGTTCAAACGTCCGATCATGGGGATCTCCTCTGGCGCTTCGCAGTCCTTATGGGGCGCGCGGACGGCGCGCGCAAGCGTCAGGGCGCCGCATCGGGAACCCGTTTACCCGGTGTTAGCCTTGATGGTCCGACACTTCCCCCATGAGTCGTCCACATGATGGCAGGAGGAAGAGAATGACAGACGGATGCGATGCCTTCCGGCCGCTCCACCGCCCCACGGCAGAGGCCCCGCTGGCCGGGCTGACGGTTCTTGTCGTGGAAGACAGCCGCTTCGCCTCCGAGGCGCTGCGCCTGATGTGCCTGCGCTCCGGCGCGCGCATCCGCCGGGCCGATTGCCTGCGCTCGGCCGAGCGGCACCTAGCGACCTATCGCCCCTCGGTCGTGATCGTCGACCCCGGCCTGCCGGACGGTTCGGGCCTCGATCTGATCCGGGGGCTGGACGCGCTGGTGCCGCGGGTTCCGGTGATCCTCGCGACCAGTGGCGATCCGGCGGCGGAGACGCCCGCCCGTATCGCGGGGGCGCAGGGGTTTCTGCCAAAGCCGCTCCACAGCCTCGCGGCGTTCCAGTCCGCCGTGATCGAGGCCCTGCCGCTCCACGCCCGCAAGTCCCGGCGCGCGGTGCGGGAGGTGACAATCCGCCCCGACCCGCTGACGTTGCACGAAGATCTGGCGATGGCGGACCGGCAGCTTTCGATGGCCGGGGGCGGCGCGCGGCTCGACTATATCGCGCAGTTCCTGGCCGGGCTCGGCCGGGGTTCCAGCGACAGCGACCTTCTCGACGCCGCCAAGTCCCTGCGCGGTGTCCCACCAGCGGAGGCCGCGCGCCGTGTCGGCGCGGTGCGCGCGCTCGTCACCGCGCGGCTGCGCGCGGGCGCCTAGGCGGGGGCCAAACCTAGGCGGGGGTCAAAAGCGGATCGCGCGCGACGAGTACCGGGCGCGTCAGCGCCGCGAGCGACTGCTTCTGGCGCCCCTCGGCATCGAAATTCGAGGGGTTCAGCCAGGCTTGATAGGCCGTCCGCAAGGCGGGCCAGTCCCGGTCGATCGCAGCGAACCACGCCGTGTCGCGGTTGCGGCCCTTGATCACCGCCGCCTGGCGAAAGATGCCTTCGTAGCTGAAGCCGAAGCGCTCCGCCGCGCGGCGCGATGCCAGGTTCTGGGCGTTGCACTTCCATTCGTAACGCCGGTAGCCCGCCTCGAAGACCCACGCCATCATCAGGAACATTGCCTCGGTCGCGGCGCGTGTGCGTTGCAGCGCAGGTGAAAACAGGATGTGCCCGACCTCGATGGAGCCCGCCTCGGGCGTGATGCGCAGCCAGCTTGCGACACCTTCGGCCCGCCCGGTGTCGAGGTTGCGGATCGCGTAGAACCAGGGGTCCGGTTTGGCGGCCATGCCCGCAACCCAATCGCCATAGGCCGCTGAAGAGGCAAAGGGGCCATAGGGCATGTAGTCCCAGACTGCATCGGTCGCACGCGCCGCAGCGTCAAGCTCCTCCGCATGCGCGACCGTCAGGCGTTCGAGCCGGGCATGGCGCCCCTCAAGCACCGCAGACCCTGGCCAGACCGGCGGGCGCCAGCCCTGCACACGCTCACCGATATCGCGCACCTCTGCCATCTTCGCCCCTTTCCCGAACCATTCGGATCAGATTCCTGCCGCATTTCTGGGGGATTGTCCGTCCTTACACAAGGGAGCCACGGGGCCGGGGTGAAGGGATGAAGCAGCGCGTGCTTGAGATCGTGGAAAAGCCGGCGGTCGGTTGGGCCTTCTTCGCGGTCTGCGCGGGAACGCTTGCCTTCTCCGTTCTTGCAACGGCGGCTTCGGCCTTCTGACATCACGCACGGGTCAGGAATGGTGTCCCGCCGCAGGGCCGCTTGAATCGCCATCTATGCGCTGCGCAAGCCCGTGCAGCATCTCCGCGATGCGATGGCGCAGGGTCTCACCGGGATCGGCGGCGGCCGCCGCCTCGCAGTGGGCCATCATGTCGGAATAGCTGTGAACCCCCTCGCAGAGCAGCAGCAGGTCCAGTTCCGTCATTTTCGGGGTCTCGCGGTGCGGTGCCATCGTTTCCTCCCATGGCTTGAGCGTTCCGTTGAATGCAGGATAACGCCCCAGCCGCGTTGACAACAAACGACGGTTTCTCACATCATCGGTTAGGAAAGATAACGTGTCAGGGGGGCGCGATGAACCGCCGCCTGCCCAACCTCAACCAGCTTCGCGCCTTCGAGGCTGCGGCCCGGCACCTGAGCTTCAAGAGCGCGGCCGAGGAACTGCACGTCACCCACGCCGCGATCAGCCACCAGATCAAGGCGCTGGAGGAAGACCTCGGGCGACCGCTGTTTCATCGGCTCACGCGCAAGGTGGAACTTGCCCCGGATGCGGCGGCGTTCGCGCAAAGCCTGGGGATCAGCTTCGACCGGATCGCGGAGGCGGCCGCCCTGGTCCGGGATGCGCGGGCGGAGGGGGTGATCCGCATCTCCGCGGTGCCCGCCTTCGGGTATCGCTTCGTGCTGCCCCGGCTGGGACAGTTCCGCGAGGCATTTCCCAAGATCGAGGTGGAGATCGAACTGCATGCCGGTCTTGCGGACCTGGGCGGCGAGGGGTTCGACGCGGCGCTGCGCTACGGCGCCGGAACGTGGCCGGGGCTCGACGGGATGCTGATCTTTCGCGACCTGCTGGCGCCGATGGCCAGCCCCGCCCTGCTGGCCGGCCGCCCGCTTCCGCTTGGCGATGACGAAATCGCAGCACTCCCCTATGCCGTTTCCCCGGGGGCGAACCGGGACTGGCGCAGGTGGTTCCGCGCGCGGGGGCGGGAAAACCCCGCGCGCCCCCAACCGATCGCGCTGGAAAACCGCGCGGTGGTCCTGGACTACCTGCTGTCGGGGGCCGGGGCCGCGCTCGCCGATCTGCGCTTCGTGGCCATCGAACTGGCCGCCGGCCACCTCGTGCAGTTGCATCCCGAAACCGTCAGCGGCACCAACGGCACCTTCCTGGTCTGGCCCAAGGCATCGGTCGCGGACCCCAGGATCGCCGCCTTCGGCACCTGGCTGAAACAAGAGGTCGATGCGCTGAACGCGCCCTGATCACTCCTTCGGAAGAACCCGCAGGCGAAGCTCGCGCAACTGCTCGTTGGTGGGTTCGCTCGGCGCGCCCATCAGAAGGTCCTCAGCCCGCTGGTTCATCGGGAACATGATGACCTCGCGGATGTTCGCGGTGTCCGCCAGCAGCATCACGATGCGGTCGATCCCGGCCGCGCAGCCGCCATGCGGGGGCGCGCCGTAGCGGAACGCCTTGACCATGCCGCCAAAGCGCTTCTCGACCTCGTCCTTGCCGTAGCCCGCCAGTTCGAAGGCCTTGAACATGATCTCCGGCTTGTGGTTGCGGATCGCGCCGGACACCAGTTCGTAGCCGTTGCAGGCCAGGTCGTACTGGTAGCCAAGCACCTTCAGCGGATCGCCCTCAAGCGCCGCCATGCCCCCCTGCGGCATCGAGAAGGGGTTGTGGCTGAAATCGATCCGGCCGGTTTCGGCGTCTTTCTCGTACATCGGGAAGTCGACGATCCAGGCAAACTTGAAGCAGTTTTCCTCCGTCAGCCCCAGTTCGCGGCCGATCTCGGTGCGCGCGCGGCCCGCGACGCCCTCGAAGGCCTCGGGCTTGCCGCCGAGGAAGAAGGCCGCGTCGCCCTCGCCCAGGCAAAGCTGCACGCGGATCGCCTCGGTCCGTTCGGGCCCGATGTTCTTGGCGAGCGGCCCTGCGGCTTCCATCGCGCCGTCCTCGCCCTTGCGCCAGAAGATGTAGCCCATCCCCGGCAGGCCTTCCTTCTGCGCAAAGGCGTTCATGCGGTCGCAGAACTTGCGGCTGCCGCCGGTGGGGGCGGGGATCGCGCGGATCTCGGTCCCTTCATTTTCCAAGAGTTTCGCGAAGATCGCGAAGCCCGAGCCGCGGAAATGCTCGCTCACGACCTGCATCTTGATCGGGTTGCGCAGGTCGGGCTTGTCGGTGCCATACCAAAGCGCGGAATCCGCGTAGGAGATCAGCGGCCATTCCGGATCAACCGGGCGGCCGCAACCGAATTCCTCGAACACGCCTTGGATGACCGGCTGGACGGCGGCGAAGACATCCTCCTGCGTGACGAAGCTCATTTCCACGTCAAGCTGGTAGAAGTCGGTGGGCGAGCGGTCGGCGCGCGGGTCTTCGTCGCGGAAGCAGGGCGCGATCTGGAAGTAGCGGTCGAAGCCCGCGACCATGATCATCTGCTTGAACTGCTGCGGCGCCTGCGGCAGCGCGTAGAACTTGCCCGGATGAAGACGCGAAGGCACCAGGAAGTCGCGCGCGCCTTCGGGAGAGGACGCGGTGATGATCGGCGTCTGGAACTCGTTGAAGCCGATATCCCACATGCGGTTGCGCAGCGACCGCACCACGTTCGAGCGCAGCATCATGTTGTGATGCAGGCTGTCACGGCGCAGGTCGAGGAAGCGGTAGGTCAGCCGCGTCTCTTCCGGGTAGTCGAGATCGCCGAAGACCGGCAGCGGCAGTTCCTCGGCCGGGCCCAGAACCTCGACCTCGGTCACATAGACCTCGATCTCGCCCGTCGGGAGCTTGGGGTTCACGAGGCTTGCGTCGCGCGCCTTCACGCGGCCATCGACACGGATCACGGTTTCCGCGCGCAGCTTCTCGATCGCGGCGAAGGCCGGGCTGTCGCTATCCGCCAGCACCTGCGTCATGCCGTAGTGGTCGCGCAGGTCGATGAAGAGAACGCCGCCGTGATCGCGCACCCGGTGGACCCAGCCCGCGAGCCGGACGGTCTGCCCGGCATGGGACTTATTGAGATCGGCGCAGGTGTGGCTGCGATAGGCGTGCATGAGCATCCCCTTTCAAGAGGCGAGTTCCCGTGGTCCGCGCCGATACACAGCGGGACGCGCGCGAAGTCAAGGCCCGGGCGCGGCGTGGGCCTTGGCTTTCTGTCTCATCCGGGCCACAGTGCGCTCGATCGGGAAGAAGGCCGCGGCCGACGAGGGATTGCGCGAAAAGACATGTGGTCCGAGTTTTTCCACCGCCTCGGCGACCCGGCGCGCCGCAACCCCCAGGCCGTGCTGGCCATTGTCATCGTTTGGGCTTGCATCGCGCTCTATATCCACTGGCTATCCCCAGGCTCCGACCTTTGGGCTTTGTATGTGGCAGGCCATTTCATCGCCGAGGGGCAGCCGCACCTCGTCTACGCCTCGCCCGACGGGTTCTTCGGCGGCACCGCGCCGGAGTGGGGTGCGGTGGTGGCGGCGCTTGATCTGCCCAGCGATACCGCGTTCCCCTACATCTACCCGCCGATCTGGGCCTGGATCATGTCATGGGTCACGCCGCATATCTCTCCGCAGGCGTTCGGCCGTGCATTCCTGATCGTGAACATCGCACTTTGCGCGCTGTCGGTTCTTATCGCGGCGCGTCTTGTGCGGCCCGTCAGATTGTCGCTCCCGCTGTGGTGCGTCACGGCCGGCGCGCTCCTCCTGTTCTCCGTCTTTTCCTACGCGGCCCTGTTTTTCAACCAGCCGCAGATCGTGGTGACATTCCTGATCCTGCTGGCCTTCGAGCGCCTTCTGGCGGGCGCCGACAAGAGCGCCGGGGCATTGCTGGCGCTTGGCGCGGCAATGAAGATCATGCCCGGCGTCTTCGTGATCATCATGCTTGCCGAGCGGCGCTGGCGCGCTGCCGGGTCCTTCGCCTTGACCGGGATCGCGCTGCTCGCCGCCAGCATCCTGCTTGCCGGGCCGGACCTGCACCGCGATTTCCTAGCAGCGCTTTCCAAGGTTTCAGGCAAGCTGGCGGCGGTGCCCGTGAACGGAAGCGCCCAGCTTGTGGCAACCTTCGTGTTGCACCAGTGGGGCGTCCTCACCTCGGTCGATATCTCTAACAGGGAAATCCTGACGCAGCTCAACACGCCTTCGCTGCCGCTGATCAACTGGGGCGCGCGGTTTTGCCTTGTTGCGCTCACCGCGTCGTTCTTCGTGCGGGTGCGCCCGCTTCCGCTTCAGAAAAGGATCGCGCTTTCGGTTCTGGTCTTGTCGATCCTCCTGCCTCTGTTCAGCCCGATTGGCTGGCTGCACTACTATCTGCTTCCCGTCATGATGCTGCCCGTCCTTCTGGACAGGTGGTACAGTCTCCGCTCGGCCGCGATTTTCGCGGCGCTTCTAACCCTGCTGTCATTCGAACTGTTCTTCAGCACGATCGTCGACTTCGGCTTGCTTTGGCCGATCGCGAATTCTGTGCTCGTGATCTTCTGGGGCGCCGTCCTGGCCACGCTATGGTGGATCGCCGGTGAAGAGGCCCCGTCGCGGGGATCGGCGTGACCGGCTTTTCCGCGCAGAACGGCACGCGTGACGTGGGGTTCTGCGTCCTCCTGCTGACGCTTTGGGTGCTTGCGGCGTTGTCCGGTCACTGGCAGAGCCCATCTTCCGATCTCGCGCCACTTTACCTCGCGGGGCATTTCCTCGCCGAAGGGCGCCCGGAGCTGGTCTACTCGGCGCCGCCGCACTTGGTTGGCGGCACCCCGGCGGAATGGCTGGAGACCGTCGCGGCCATGGGCCAGCCCTGGAAGGATGCCTTTCCCTATATCTATCCGCCGATCTGGGCGAAGCTTCTGTCCTATGTGACGCCCCATGTCGGGCCTTTTGCCTTCACCCGCGCCGCGATGGTCCTGCAGGTAAGCCTGCTGGCGGGTGCGGTGGTTCTGGCTGCGCGGCTCGCGCGGCCTGCGGGGGTGCGGCCGCTGATCTGGGTCGCGGTCTCGCTCGCGCTGATCCAGACCTCGGTCTTTTCCCAAACCGCGCTTTATTTCAACCAACCGCAGATCACGGTGATGTTCCTGACGCTGCTAGCCTTCGAAAGGCTTCAGGCGGGGCAGGATCGGACGGCGGGCGTACTTCTGGGGCTGGCCGCCGCCATCAAGATCCTGCCGGGGGTCTTCGTTCTCCTATTTTTCTACGAGCGGCGCTGGCACGCTGTCGCGGCCTTCGCCGCGACCGTGGGCGCGCTGGTGGCGCTCAGCTTCCTTCTGGCCGGTCCGGAGCTGCACGCCGAGTTCCTTGAGGCCGTCGACAGGGTGGAAACATCGCTGCCCGTGGTGCCTTCGAATGCCTCCGTGCAGGTGTCGGTCCTGCTTTTGCTGCACAAGCTCGGGGTCATCACGCTCCCGATCACGGGGGTGGGGGCCTATCTGTCGCCGCAGGTTTTCCCGGCCGTGCCGGTCGTGGCTCTGGCCGCGCGGATCGCCTTCCTGGCGGCGGCCCTGATGTTCGCCTACCGCCTATGGCCGCTGCCGCCACGGACGCGCCGGGCCTACGGGCTGCTCGCGCTGTCGGTCCTCATCGCGCTTTTCAGCCCGGTGGGCTGGCTGCATTACTACACGATCAGCCTGCTTCTCCTGCCGCAGCTTGCGTTCAGGGCGTCGCCGCGGGTGGCGATTCTGGCCCTCGTGGTGTTCGGCGCGCTCACCTCCTCGACGCTCTACATCAATTCGGTCGTGGTTTTCGGCTGGGACTGGACCGTCATGAACATCACGGTTTCCGTGGTCTGGCTTCTGGTTCTGGCGCTGATCTGGGTCTTGGCCGGGCAAAGAGCGCCCGAACGCGCGGACTGAATCCGCCATCCGCTCTTGCGCCCCGGCGCGTCTTGACTATAACCCCCGACAATTTGCGCATGAGGGGTCCGGGACGATGCCGAAAAGAACCGATATCAAATCAATCATGATCATCGGCGCAGGCCCCATTGTCATCGGACAGGCTTGCGAGTTCGACTACTCTGGCGCCCAGGCCTGCAAGGCGCTGCGCGAAGAGGGGTACCGGGTCGTCCTGGTGAACTCCAACCCCGCGACAATCATGACCGATCCGGGCCTTGCGGACGCGACTTACATCGAGCCGATCACCCCCGAGGTCGTCGCCAAGATCATCGAGAAGGAGCGCCCTGACGCGCTTCTGCCGACGATGGGTGGCCAGACGGGCCTCAACACCTCGCTCGCGCTCGCCGACATGGGCGTGCTTGAGAAATTCAATGTCGAGCTGATCGGCGCGAATCGTGAGGCCATCGAGATGGCCGAAGACCGGAAGCTTTTCCGCGAGGCGATGGACCGGATCGGGCTGGAAAACCCCAAGGCGACAATCGTCGCCGCGCCGAAACTGCCCAATGGCAAGTATGACATCAACGCGGGCGTGGCGCAGGCCATCGGGGACCTGGAGCATATCGGCCTGCCCGCAATCATCCGCCCGGCCTTCACGCTTGGCGGCACCGGCGGTGGCGTCGCCTACAACCGGGACGACTATGAGGCGATCGTGCGCTCGGGCCTCGATGCCTCGCCCGTGGCGCAGGTTCTGATCGACGAAAGCCTGCTCGGCTGGAAGGAATACGAGATGGAGGTGGTTCGCGACCGCGCGGACAACGCCATCATCGTCTGCTCCATCGAGAACGTGGACCCGATGGGCGTGCACACCGGGGATTCGATCACCGTCGCTCCGGCGCTGACGCTGACCGACAAGGAATACCAGATCATGCGCAACGGCTCGATCGCCGTGCTGCGCGAGATCGGGGTGGAAACCGGCGGCTCCAACGTCCAGTGGGCGATCAACCCCAAGGACGGCCGCATGGTCGTGATCGAGATGAACCCGCGGGTGTCGCGCTCTTCGGCGCTGGCGTCAAAGGCCACGGGCTTCCCCATTGCCAAGATCGCGGCGAAGCTGGCCGTGGGCTACACGCTCGACGAACTCGACAACGACATCACCAAGGTCACGCCGGCAAGCTTCGAGCCGACCATCGACTACGTCGTGACCAAGATCCCGCGCTTCGCCTTCGAGAAGTTCCCCGGATCGAAGCCCGAGCTCACCACCGCGATGAAGTCGGTGGGCGAGGCCATGGCCATCGGTCGGACGATCCATGAATCGCTGCAAAAGGCGCTCGCCTCGCTCGAAACCGGGCTGACCGGTTTTGACGAAATCGCGATCCCCGGTGCGCCGGAACGCACCGCCATCGTCAAGGCGATCTCGGGCCAGACCCCGGACCGTCTGCGTCTGATCGCGCAGGCGATGCGTCACGGGCTCACCGACGAGGAGATCCAGGACGTCACCGCCTTCGACCCCTGGTTCCTGGCCCGCATCCGCGAGATCGTGGATACCGAGGCGCAGATCCGTAAGGGCGGCCTTCCGCTGGCCGCCGAAGGGCTGCGCAAGCTGAAGATGATGGGCTTCACCGACGCGCGCCTGGCCAAGCTGACCGGCCGCGACGAGGCGCAGGTTCGGCGCGCGCGGCGCAACCTGGGCGTGGCCGCGGTCTTCAAGCGCATCGACACCTGCGCGGCGGAATTCGAGGCGCAGACGCCCTACATGTACTCGACCTACGAGGTCCCCGCGATGGGCGACGTCGAATGCGAGGCGCGGCCCAGCGAGGCAAAGAAGGTCGTGATCCTGGGCGGCGGCCCGAACCGGATCGGCCAGGGGATCGAGTTCGACTACTGCTGCTGCCACGCCTGTTTCGCGCTGACCGAGGCGGGCTACGAAACCATCATGATCAATTGCAACCCCGAGACCGTGTCGACCGACTATGACACCTCGGACCGGCTCTATTTCGAACCGCTGACGCTCGAACACGTGCTGGAGATCCTGCGGGTGGAACAGGAGGCCGGCGCGCTGCACGGCGTGATCGTCCAGTTCGGTGGCCAGACGCCGCTGAAGCTTGCCAACGCCCTGCACGATGAAGGCATCCCGATCCTCGGCACCACGCCCGACGCCATCGACCTGGCGGAGGATCGCGAGCGGTTCCAGAAGCTGCTGCACGACCTGAGCCTGAAGCAACCCGTCAACGGCATCGCCTCCTCTGACGAGCAGGCCATCGCCATTGCCGAACGCGTCGGCTTCCCGCTGGTGATCCGCCCCTCCTATGTGCTGGGTGGCCGCGCGATGGAAATCGTGCGCGACATGGACCAGCTCAAGCGCTACATCACCACCGCCGTCGATGTCTCGGGCAAGAACCCGGTTCTTCTCGACAGCTACCTGTCGGGCGCGATCGAGGTTGACGTGGACGCGCTGTCGGACGGCACCAATGTCCATGTCGCGGGCATCATGGAGCATATCGAGGAAGCGGGCGTGCATTCGGGCGACTCCGCCTGCTGCCTGCCGCCGCATTCGTTGTCGGATGAAACCGTGGAGGAGTTGAAACGCCAGACCGTCTCGATGGCGCTGGCGCTTGGCGTCGTCGGCCTGATGAACGTCCAGTTCGCGATCAAGAACGGAGAGATCTTCGTGCTGGAGGTGAACCCCCGCGCCTCGCGCACCGTGCCCTTCGTGGCCAAGGCGACCGACAGCGCCATCGCCTCGATCGCTGCGCGGCTTATGGCGGGGGAGTCTTTGTCGAACTTCCCCGAACGCGAACCCTATCCGCAGGGCGTCGGCCCCGACACCCCCCTGCCCTATGCCGACCCGATGACGCTGGCAAACCCCAGGACCCCCTGGTACTCGGTCAAGGAGGCGGTGATGCCCTTTGCACGCTTCCCGGGTGTCGATACGATCCTCGGGCCAGAGATGCGCTCGACCGGCGAGGTCATGGGCTGGGACCGCAGCTTCCCGCTGGCCTTCCTCAAGGCACAGATGGGCGCAGGCACGCATCTGCCCGAAGAGGGCCGGGTGTTCCTGTCGATCAAGGACATGGACAAGACCGCCGAAATGGCCGAGGCCGCGCGCGGGCTGATCTCGCTTGGGTTTGAGATCGTCGCGACCCGCGGCACCGCAGCCTTCCTCGCCGAAAACGGCGTGACGGCGGAAGTCGTGAACAAGGTCTACGAGGGCCGCCCGAATATCGTTGACCGGCTGAAGAACGGTGAGATCACGCTGGTCCTGAACACGACCGAGGGCGCACAGGCCATCGCCGACAGCCGCGCGATCCGCGCGGTCGCGCTTTACGACAAGATCCCGTATTTCACGACCGCCGCAGCCGCGATCTCGGCCGTTCAGGCCATGCAGGCGCGCGGCGAAGGCTACGGCGTCCGGACCCTGCAGGGCTAGGACTTGCCCACTGGCGACAGGCGCACCCCCTTGGGGGCGCCTGCCCCGGCGTGGACCGGAAAGCTTGGTGCCCCTTGCGGAAGTCGCCTCAGGCGACCTCCGCCTCCAGGTGAAGCTTGATGTCCAGCAGCACCCGCTGCATCGCGACGGTTTCAGCCAGTAGCCGCTTCGCCTCGTTCATGGAAATGCGGCCGTCCTCGATCGACTGGTTGTACTCGGCCATCAGCATGGCGAAACGCTGCGACAGGGCCACCACATCGGCGTTGACCCCGCCGGACCGGACGTTCCGGCGATCCGCGTCGTAGCTGAGTGTCACGCCGCGCAGGTCGGCCAGCGCCACCGTCACATGCGGAAAGGAAGACGCGGCCTCGATCGCGGCGACCACGTCGATGGGCATGTAACGATCCGCATGCTCCGTATCGGCCGAATAGTATCGCCCGAGCGTTGCCTTGGACTTGCCCGAGAGCCCCGCGGCGGCCTCGATCCCGACATCCTTGACCAGGGCCTCGGTGTGCTTTTTCAGGTAGTTACCCATCGCCGACGCTTCCATGCGACCTCTTCCTGTCCATCATCCTCCGCCGGAACGGGGAACTGCGATCCTGCTTTCCCCTTAATCAAACCACGCACATTTGTCATTTGGAAAGAGTTCCAATGTAGGAACGGGTACGAGTTACCGGCACCCCGGTGTCGGTTTGGGTGGGGCTCGCCCGCGTCGTCTCACCCGAACGGGCGGGTCTGCGGCTGTAACGAGTGCCCGGCCCCCGGCGCGCGACCCCTCGGCGCCGGGGCCAGTTTTTTCCCACGCACCCGCTTGCGGGCATGGCCGGGCCGCAGCTATCTGGACGCATGGCCAAGCTTTATTTCCACTACTCCACCATGAACGCCGGGAAGTCGACGCTGCTTCTCCAGGCCGCCCACAACTATCGCGAGCGGGGGATGGAGACCTATCTCCTGACCGCGCAGCTCGATGACCGTGCAGGGGCAGGCCGCATCGCCAGCCGCATCGGCATAGGCGAGCCGGCGGACACCTTCGACGCCTCCACCGACCTTTTCGAGCGGGTCCGCGCCCGGATGGACCGGGGGCCTGTCGCCTGCGTCTTCCTCGATGAGGCGCAGTTTCTGTCCCGCGCCCAGGTCTGGCAACTGGCCCGGGCCGTCGATGACCTGGGCGTGCCGGTCATGTGCTACGGGCTGCGCGTCGATTTCCGGGGGGAGCTGTTCCCCGGTTCCGCCGCCCTGCTGGCGCTTGCCGACGAAATGCGGGAGGTCCGCACCATCTGCCATTGCGGCAAGAAGGCGACGATGGTCGTGCGCCGCGGCCCCGACGGACGCGCGATGCGTGATGGCGCGCAGGTGCAGATCGGTGGGAACAAAACCTATGTGTCCCTCTGCCGCCGTCACTGGCGCGAGGAGATCGAAGGTCTCCGGTTGCCTTGACCGCGCGCAGCGTCTACGCCGTCCAACCAACACCCGAGGGAAGTCACGGATCGAAAGATGAACGCCCGGTCAATTCTAAGCTACTTGAAGACAAAAGTTCATCGCAAGGCTTTGAACATCGCGCTGCGCCTGATCGAATCCCATGTCGCGCGGCAAAATGGACTGTTTGTTTACGTCTACAACCGGGACGAGGATAATCTGGTTCCGATAACTTGGAAGGCGCGCGGCATCACGCGCCAGGCCTTTGACGACAAAATGCGCCGCCCCACGAATGACTGGTCCCATCTGGAAAGCCAGGTCGAATATAACGACGGCATCGTCGTCGATGTCGGTGCGAATGTCGGTGCGACAGTCGCGCGCTTCGCGGCCCGCGCGCGGCATGTGTACGCGTTCGAACCGCATCCCGGGAACCACGCTTTCCTTCTGGATCAGATCCGCATTCGCAAGCTCGGCAATGTTTCGCCCTTTCAGATGGCACTTGCGGCGGAGAGCGGCAAGGCGGCCTTCTTCGAGCGTGAATCCCACGGCATCCACAGTCTTGGCCGTCACAACAAGGGCAAGGTGCAATCAACCTTCGATGTCGAGGTCGAAAGGCTCGACGAGATCTGGCGCACCCGGATCAAGGACCCCATCGCCCTGCTCAAGGTCGATGTCGAGGGTTTCGAACCGGAGGTCTTCGAGGGCAGTGCGCACCTTCTTGAACAAAAACTGATCAATGCCGTTGTTTTTGAGTTCAGCCCTAGGATCTACCAGCTTCGCGGGCTGCCGGAGGACGCGCCGCTGCGCATCCTCCGCCGGCACGGCTACGACGTATTCGCGATGGATGGACACCCGGTCAGCGAGGAGGCGGAACTGCCGCGGCTTTGCGACCTGATCGCGCGCCCGAAGACGGGCTGACGCCCCGTCAGACGGCGTTTGGCAGATCGCGCCCCTCGGCAAAGGCGATGGCATTGTCGAGCGCCATCATGCCCATGGCGGTCCGAACCTCCAGCGCCGCGGTGCCGAGGTGAGGGAGTAGCGTGACGTTGTCGAGCCGCACCAGCGCCTCTGGCACAACGGGTTCGCGTTCGTAGACATCAAGGCCCGCGCCGCCGATCTGCCCGCCCTCAAGCGCGGCGATCAGGGCGGCTTCCTCCACCACATCGCCACGGGCGATGTTGACCAGATGCGCATGCGGCCGCATGGCGCCGATGGCGGTCGCGTCGATCAGGTGGCGCGTCTCGGCCCCGCCCGGAACCGCGACGACAACGATGTCCGCAGCAGCCATCGCTGCGTGCAGTGTCGGCACCTGCCGTGCGGGCACACCCGGATCGGCCACGGGGGAGCGGTTGAAGAACACCACCTCCATCCCGAAGCCATGGTGGCAGCGCCGCGCAATCGCCTTGCCGATCCGGCCCATGCCGATGATCGCGACCGTCTTGCCGGTGACGTGAAGGCCAAGCATCTGCGTCGGGTGCCAGCCTGCCCATTGCCCCGCGCGCACCAGGCGCTCCCCCTCCGCAGCGCGGCGCGCGGACATCAGGATCAGCGTGAGCGCGATATCGGCGGTGGCGTCGGTCACGGCGCCGGGCGTATTCGTGACCGCGATGCCGGCCGCGCAAGCGGCCGCCACGTCGATGTGGTTGTAGCCCACGCCGAAATTGGCGAGCATCCGGCAGCGCATGTCCTTCGCGGCGGCGAAGGTTTCGGCCCGGTAAAGGTCGCCGAGGGTGGGCAGGACGATGTCGTAGCCCTCCAGGGCCGCCACGCATTCGGCCTGGCTCATCGGCAGGGTCTCGGTCCGGTGGACCATGTCGAAATGCGCGCGGGCGCGCTCAAGAACCGCGTCGGGCAAGGGGCGCGAGACGAAGAGTTTCATTCAGTAGAGCCTTCCACCAAGGGGCACGTCATGCCCCGGACCTATCAGCACGACCTCGCCCTCGGCGTCCGGGACGCCCAGCACGAGGACCTCGGACATCACCGGGCCGATCTGGCGCGGCGGGAAATTCACGACGGCAAGCACCTGCCGGCCCACCAGTTCCTCGGGCGTGTAATGCCGCGTGATCTGGGCGGAGGAGCGTTTCTCGCCGATCTCCGGCCCGAAATCGACCCAGAGCTTGAACGCGGGCTTGCGTGCCTCAGGGAAGGGTTCGGCACGGGTGATCCGGCCCACGCGGATATCGACCTTGAGGAAATCGTCGAAGCTGATGGTCATTTGCCAAGCTCGCGTCCGCGTTCGGCCGCCGCGTGGACCGCCCTCTTCAACAGCGCGGGGAAACCCTGCGCCTCATCCATCAGCACCGCAAGCGCCGCCGCCGTGGTGCCCCCGGGCGAGGTCACATTGACCCGCAGCTGGCCCGGGTCTTCGTCGGCGGCCTCTGCCAGCGCCCCTGCCCCGGCGACCGTCGCCTTGGCCAGTTGCAGCGCCAGCGCGGGCGGCAGCCCTTCGGCCGTCCCGGCGGCGGCCAGCGTCTCGATCAGGTGAAAGACATAGGCGGGACCCGAGCCCGAGACCGCCGTCACCGCGTCCATCTGGTGTTCGCCCTCCAGCCGCACCACCTGGCCGACTGCCGACAGAAGCGCCTCTGCCAGCGCCAGATGCGCCTCGGTCGCATGGGCGTTTCCGGTGATCGCGGTGATTCCCTGCGCAATCGCCGCCGGGGTGTTGGGCATCGCCCGCACGATCGGCGTGGCGGCGCCCAGGATCGCCTCATAGGACGCGATGGTCGTGCCGGCGGCCACCGACAGGAACAGTGTCTGCCCCCCGCCCAGCGCCGCGATTCCCGGCAGCGCCGCGCCCATCATCTGCGGCTTGACCGCGATCAGCACGATCGCGGGCGCGGCAGGCAGCGACGCGTTCAGATGCACGCCCTGCGCCTTGACCCAGTCCGAGGGATTCGGGTCGATGACCCAGACGCCGTCGGCCGGAAGCCCGCCCTTCAGCCAGCCCGCCAGCATCGCCGACCCCATCTTGCCGCAGCCCAGAAGCACGAGGCCCCTGTCGCGGACCGTCTCCATATCCATGAAACATCTCCCCTCGGTCCGGGCAGAGATTACCCGACCGCGCGGGAAGGAAAACCCGAAAAGCTCAGGCCCGGCCGTAGGCTTCCGTCATGGCCACGTCCATCGCGCGTTCCGGGCTGTCGTCGCCCCAGCAAGTCAGCTGGAAGGCGGGATAAAACCGCTCGCACGCGCCAACGGCCTGACGGATCAGCCGGTCGATCTGTTCGGGCGCGGCGACCTGCCCGCCCGCCAGGCAGAGCCCATAGCGCCAGACCATCAGACGCTGTTCCCGCCAGTAGGTGAAAGCCCCCGACCAGACCAGGTCATTGGCGTGGTTCATCGCCTCGTAAAGGGCGGGCATCCGTTCGGCGGGCGGGTCCATCTCAAAGTTGCAGAGCAGCCGCAGCGTCTCGTCATAGCCTGACCAGGCGAGCGTGATCGAATAGGTGCGCCACTGTCCCTCGACCGCCATGGCGATCTGGTCGTCGGCGACCCGATCGAATTCCCACTCGTGGTACTCCGCCAGCGTCTCGACGATGTCGATGGGGTGCAGGTCGTCCGTAGAAAGAAAGTCTTCCGAAAGCGCCATGCCCGGCCTCGTTGTTGTTAGCTTCTGCCGGTCCACGACCCACAAAAGCTGGGTACCGCCGCAAGGATCGGCGTTTACCTGCCGCCGTCCTTACAAGATATGGTGGTCCCAAAGCCAAATCCTGTAAAGCGCTATTTACAGTTGTCCCCATGAAAGAACGACGCCCGCAGGCGCGCACCAGCGGGCATGGTGTTTTCCACAGGGTTTTCCCCAAGGCTGCGCGCCAGACCAAGCCGGTGCGCGCGAAGGCGCTTCTCAGCCCTTCTTGGACGCGGCCTTGGCCGCCTTCGGCGCGGGCGCTGCGGCAGATTCCAGCGCCTCGATCCGGGTCTTAAGCGCCTCGTTTTCCTCGCGCGCCTTCTGCGCCATGGCGCGCACGGCGTCGAATTCCTCGCGCGTGACGAAGTCGCGATCGGCAAGCCAGCGGTCCATCCAGCCCTTCATCGCCGTTTCGGCCTCCGTCCGCGCGCCCTGGGCCACGCCCATCGCGTTCGTCATCAGCTTCGACAGATCGTCGAGGAACTTGTTCGAGCCCTGCATGTCGGCAACCTTCCCTTCCGGCGCGGATGCAGCCTATATGGCCATGGGCGACGGAAAGCTCAAGCGCATCGTCGCCGCAGCCCGACCGGGGCCGCGAAGGAGCAAGGATGCAGGCCGCAATCGCATTTCCCAATATCTCGAACGAGATCTTTTCGATCACCGTCTTCGGCCTGACGCTGGCGCTCAGATGGTATGCGCTGGCGTATATCGCGGGCATCCTGGCGGGCTGGCGAATCCTTCTGGCACTGATGCGCCGCCCGCGGCTTTGGCCGCAGGACCGCCTGCCGGTCGAGGTCGCCCGGGTCGAGGACCTGCTGACGGCCGTGATTCTGGGCATCATCCTGGGCGGACGGCTGGGATATGTCCTGTTCTACCAGCCGGGCCACTTCCTGGACCATCCGCTGGACATCGTGAAAGTCTGGGAAGGTGGCATGTCCTTTCACGGCGGCTTTCTGGGCGTCGTCGCGGCGGGTCTGTGGTTCTGCCGTCGCCACAGCGTTCCCGTCCTGCAATTGTCCGACGCGATCGCCCTGGTCGCGCCGATCGGCCTCTTCCTTGGCCGAGTGGCCAACTTCATCAACGCGGAGCTTTGGGGTCGCCCGACCACGCTGCCCTGGGGTGTGATCTTCCCCGGCGAGGCGGCGCAGGACTGTCCCGGCATCGCGCCGGGCCTATGCGCGCGCCACCCCAGCCAGCTTTACGAGGCGGGGATGGAGGGGCTGATCCTTGGCCTCGTCCTGTTCGCACTTTTCAGGGCCGGCGCGCTGAAGCACCCCGGCCGGATCACCGGCGCTTTCCTGATTGGGTACGGTGCCGCACGCTTTGCGGTCGAGTTCGTGCGCCAGGCGGATGCGCAATTCATCACGGCCGACAATCCCTGGGGCTACATCCTGCACTGGGGCGGGGCTGGCGTCTCCATGGGGCAGTTGCTGTCGCTGCCGATGATCGCGTTCGGCCTGGTCCTGCTGGCGCGGGCGCGCCGGTGACGCCCCTGGCCGAGATCCTGGCCGCGCGCATCCAGACCGACGGGCCGATGAGCCTGTCGGACTACATGGCGGCCTGTCTGCTGCATCCGCAGCACGGCTATTACGCGACCCGCGACCCGCTGGGACGGGCGGGCGATTTCACCACGGCACCCGAGATCAGCCAGATGTTCGGCGAAATGCTGGGCCTTTGCCTCGCGCAGACCTGGATGGACCAGGGCCGGCCCGATCCGTTCCTCCTGGCCGAGGTCGGCCCGGGGCGCGGCACGCTGATGGCCGATATCCTCCGCGCGACCCGCGCCGTGCCGGAGATGGCACAAGCCGCGCGCGTGCATCTGGTCGAGGCCTCCCCCGTCCTGCGCGCCCGTCAGCGCGAGCGGCTGGGCGCGGGCGTCACCTGGCACGACACCACCGAAACGCTGCCCGACGGTTCGCTTTTCCTGGTCGCGAACGAGTTCTTCGACGCGCTTCCGATCCGCCAATTCGTCCGCGCGGGTGCAGGCTGGCGTGAACGCCAGGTCGGGCTGTCGGGTGATGCGCTGACGTTCGGCCTTGGCCCCGAAAGCCGGTTTCCGATGCTGGCCGATCGGCTGGACGATACGGCCGAAGGCGAGGTCGTGGAACTCTGCCCGGCTGCCGCCCCGATCGCCGCCGATATCGCGGGCCGAATCGCGCGCTTTGGCGGCGCGGCCTTGGTCATCGATTACGGCGGCTGGCATTCGCTGGGCGACACCTTCCAGGCCGTGAAGGGCCACCGTCCCGTGGATCCCCTTGACGCGCCGGGCGAAGCCGACCTGACCGCGCATGTCGATTTCGAGGCGCTCGCCCAAGCGATGCGCGGCGCGGGGGCCGCCGTCAGTGGGATGACGACGCAAGGGGTGTTTCTTGAGCGGCTCGGGATCACCGCACGCGCGCAGGCCCTGGCGCGCGCGATGCAGGAGCCCGCGCTTGGCCTGCACATCGCCGCCCATCGGCGCTTGACCCACCCCAAGGAAATGGGTGAGGTTTTCAAGGTGATCGCCTGCCACCCGCCCGGAACGCCGGCCCTTGCCGGACTGGATCCCGCATCGTGAACCTGACGCTTGATATCCTCACCCATGACGCGCTTGCGCCCCTGCGGCACGGGTTTTTCACCCGCAAGGGCGGTGCGTCCTCCGGCATCTTCTCCGGACTGAACTGCGGCTTTGGGTCCTCCGATCAGAGCGAGGCCGTGGCGATGAACCGCGCGCGAGCCGCCGCGGCGCTGGATCTGCCCCCGCAGATGCTGGTCGGGGCACATCAGATCCATTCGGCCGATGTCGTGACGGTTTCCGCGCCGCTGGAGAGCATGCCGCGAGCCGATGCGCTTGTGACGCGCACGCCGGGGCTGGCGCTGACCGTTCTCACCGCAGACTGCCAGTCCGTCCTTTTCGCGGACGCCGAGGCCGGCGTGATCGGCGCCGCCCATGCCGGCTGGCGCGGCGCGCTGCAAGGTGTGCTGGAGGCCACCTTGGAGGCCATGGAGCGTCTGGGCGCCCGGCGCGGCCAGATCGCCGCCGTCATCGGCCCCTGCATCAGCCAGCGCGCCTATGAGGTCGGGCCGGAGTTCCTGGACGCCTTCCTGGCCGAGGACGACCGCTACGGCCGATTCTTCGCCAATGGCGAGGGAGACCGCTACCTCTTCGACCTGCCGGGTTTCGGCCTCTTCCGCCTGCGCGAGGCCGGGGTGGGATGTGCCGAATGGACCCGGCATTGCACCTACGGCGATCCGGGCCGGTTCTATTCCTACCGTCGCTCGGTCCACCAGCAGGAGGCCGACTACGGCCGGCTGATCTCCGCGATCCGTCTTTAGTCAATCCGGCGAAAAGGTGGCATGCGCCCATTTCGCGCCTGATCCGTTGCGCGCTGCCGACTCACCCTGGGCAAATCCCCTCTCCTTGGGAGCGCCCGACCGATTCTTTCGTATACAAATTGTGGCAAAAAAAAGGCACAATGAGTCAGAGAAATGGCACTGTCTGCGGCACTGAACAAACAAAGCGAGACTCCCCGGATTAGCCGCGCGGCGCCTCGTGATTCGACCCCAACTTTTGACTCCTGCGGCAAAGAAGGCGCAATTTGATCTTGTAGTCAGTCTGCTGTTTCCGGGTGTGGGTGTGTGCAGATGTGACAGACCGAAAGGCTGTTCGCATGTCGTATTCGTATCGTTCCGCGGCGGTATCCGCGGGTTCAACCGGCCATTTGCCGGTTCCTTCCAAGTCTTCTCCGGCTGCTGCTTATCAGCGTCCCGGGCTACGCCCCCAGCGTGCCCCGGTCAGAACCCGGAGGTATGAAATCGCCTGGCTTTCCGCCACGGGCGACATCGAAACCGCAACCAGGGTCGCGCCGGCCATAGGCCAGTTCGAGGAGGCATTTTCCGCCTTCGCGCGCGGCACGGTGCTTCTGACCGAGGACGGCCCCGTCGCGGTCGAGGACCTGGCGCCGGGCACGCGCGTCCAAACGGCCGAGGGCCGGATGGAGCGGGTGATGTGGGTCGGATCCATGACGATCTTCCCCCCCCACGCCGTCAGCGGGATCGAACCGGCGCTGATGACGCGGGTCACGGCGGACGCCTTTGGGCTCGGCCGCCCGAACCCCGACCTGGTTCTGGGCCCGCGCGCCCGCATCCTTCTGCGGGATGAGCGTTTCCAGTCCGCGACCGGCATGAACTCCGCCTATGCGCCGGCTGCGGCCTTCATCGACGGCGTTTCCATCGTCGAGGTCACGCCGATCGCGCCGATCCCGGTCTATCACCTTGTGCTGGAGCGCCACGGGTCGGTCCGCGCCGCCGGGCTTGAGGTCGAAAGCTATCATCCCGGCAACGCAGCGGGGGAGGCGATGGACTCCCAACTCGCGTCGCTGTTCCTGGCGCTGTTCCCGCATGTGAAGGGCTTCGCCGATTTCGGGCCGGTCGCCCATCGCCACCTTTCCACCTCGGAAATGGAGCGCGTCCTTTACGGCTGAACGAGACGTCGCCGGGTGGGGGCGCGGGGGACCGTCAGGCCAGTTTGGCCAGGCGGTCCTCAAGCACGTCAAAGGGAACACCCGGTTCGTCCTTGGCGCAGCGGATGACCAGCGAGGTCTTGACGCTGGCGACATTGGGGGCCGAGGTCAGCTGTTCGGTCAGGAAGGACTGGAAGGTCGACAGGTCCGGCGCCACACATTTCAGGATGAAGTCGATCTCGCCGTTCAGCATGTGGCATTCCCGGACCAGCGGCCATGTCCGGCAGCGTTGCTCGAAAGCCGAAAGATCGACCTCGGCCTGGCTATGCAGGCCGACCATGGCGAAGACCTGCACCTCGAAACCAAGCTCGCGCGGGTTCACATCGGCGTGGTAGCCCCGGATATAGCCCGAGTCTTCCAGCGTGCGGACACGGCGCAGACACGGCGGCGCGGAGATCCCAACCCGCCGCGCAAGCTCGACGTTGGTCATGCGGCCGTCCGCCTGCAACTCCGACAGGATCTTGCGGTCGATCTCGTCGAGCTTGTGTCCGGCCATGGGTCTCTCCTGAAATTTTGCGGAACTTATCCCTAGGGCGTGACTTGCGCAATATTATTTCTCAGATGCGCAATTTCCTGCACCGGATTAGAGACCCGCGGGGCTTTCCCCGGAACGCGGCGCCGATTATATGGCCGGGAAGCGATTGTGAAGAGGGTCCAGATGAGCGAGACGCGGCATACCAAGGTACTGATCATCGGCTCCGGCCCGGCCGGATATACGGCGGCCGTCTACGCCTCCCGCGCGATGCTGGACCCGATCCTTGTGCAGGGCATCCAGCCCGGTGGCCAGCTGACCATCACGACCGAGGTCGAGAACTGGCCCGGCGACAAGGAGGTTCAGGGCCCCGACCTGATGGTGCGCATGGAAGAGCACGCCCGCGCCATGGGGGCGGAGGTCATCTCGGACCACATCCAGTCGCTCGACCTGTCGAGCCGCCCGTTCACGGCGCAGGGTGACAGCGGCACGGCCTATACCGCCGACGCGGTGATCCTTGCGACCGGCGCCCAGGCCAAGTGGATGGGCCTGCCGAGCGAGGAGAAGTTCAAGGGTTTCGGCGTTTCGGCCTGCGCGACCTGCGACGGTTTCTTCTACCGCGGCCGCGAGGTCGTCGTGATCGGCGGCGGCAATACGGCCGTCGAAGAGGCGCTTTTCCTCACCAATTTCGCGACCAAGGTCACTCTGATCCACCGCCGCGACAGCCTGCGTGCCGAAAAGATCCTGCAAGAGCGGCTTTTCAAGCACCCCAAGGTCGAGATCCTGTGGAACCACACGGTCGAGGAGGTGCTGGGCACCGAGCAGCCGCTGGGCGTCACGGGCGTTCGTGCGCGCCACGTCGAGACCGGGGCGGAAACCGTCGTGAACTGCGACGGCTTCTTCGTGGCGATCGGCCATGCGCCGGCCTCCGAACTGGTCAAGGATCAGTTGGAATTGCACAGCGGCGGCTACGTCAAGGTGAAGCCCGGCACGACCGAAACCTCAATCCCCGGCGTCTTCGCCGCGGGCGACCTTACGGACCATGTCTACCGCCAGGCCGTGACCTCTGCCGGGATGGGCTGCATGGCGGCGCTTGACGCCGAACGCTGGCTGGCCGGGCAGGAGGGTTAGGCCCGCCGGCTAGACCGGTTTAAGCATCAGGATCGCCTCGGCCCCGTCATGCGACCAGCCGGGAACGCGCATGCGCCGACGCGCGCGCTCCTGGAAGCCCGTGCGCCGATAGAGCCGTTCCGCGCCCGGATTGCTGGACAGGACGATAAGCGACACGGCGGACAACCCGCGCCGGCGCGCGACCCCTTCGGCATGCGCCAGGAGGGCCGAGCCGATGCCCTGGCCCCGCGCCGTGTCATAGACGCCGACGATATTCAGGTACCAGGTTCCCGGCGCGAGGTTTTCAAGCTCCTGCAGGGCGACGAACTCGCGCGGGAAGTCGGGGCCGATGGGGACCGGCTCATCGGGAAGCGGATAGCCGATCACGCCGCCGACCACGGCGCCCTCCCTCAGGGCAAGCCGGGCGTTGCGGAAGCTGAAGGCGCCCGCCTCGCGCGAAGCACGGCGCAGACCCACCTCGCGCGGGGATTCGCCGGGTTCCGCCATCCCGGCCCAGGCACGCTCCGGCAGTCCCTCGCCCGCCATCAGGACGATGTCGACAAGCGCGGGCGCGTCGGCGGGCACCGCTTCACGAACCGAGATTCCGGACATCTGCCGCCCCCTTTCTCATCGCGACGGAGCCGCGCCTTTTGTGGCGGGCCGAAAGACGTTCCCCCCTTGTCCCGCAAAGGCCCCGCCGGGTTCCTGCATTCGGCGGCTTTCGGCAACAGTTTCCGCGACCGGGGAACATATCGATATCTTTGTCCCGAATATGCACCAAAATCACCCGGTATGCTTGAATTTCTTCCCGTTTCGAGGCAAGTCGCGGCCAAGGCGGCACCCCGCCGCGTTTACGCCAGAGGCCCTGATCCCGATGCAGCTCGCCAACCTTGCTCCGATTCCGGAGCTTTATGTTTCCTACGATTCCGCCCAGAAGCTGAAGCACGAGGCGGCGGCGTTGCCGTCTTGGGACCTGTCGCAGCGGCAGGTTTGCGACCTGGAGCTTCTGATGA
>NZ_JAOWLA010000011.1 GCF_025751575.1 Albidovulum sediminicola
GGCAGGAACGGCTTCAGACGCTTCATCTGCGCCTCCGACAGCCAGTATAGGTTGCTCATTAAACAGGTCTCCTTGCGGAGCCTGAATCATGCCAAAAGCCTGAAATCAATGGGTCGGGAGCCTAGAACGTCTCCACCCACGGCCGGACGCTGATCTCATTCGACCAGGCGCTGCAGTCCTGCTCGATCAGGTGGCGGTAGGTGCGCGCGATGGCTTCTGGCTGCAGCATCGATCTCGGCCGGTCCTCGGGTTCGTCCCGACCAGGGACCAGGATCAGCCCATCGACGTTGATCCAGGCGACGTGGATGCCCTTCGGATGCAACTCGCGAGCCATGCTTTCTGCCAGGCCGCGCTGCGCGAACTTTCCCATCGCGAAGGGCGCAGATAGCGCATAGCCCTTTACGCCCGCGGAGGCCCCGGTAAACAGGATCGTGCCGCGGCAGCCGGCAACGGGCTCGACCCCGAGCATGCGCCGCGCGGCGTGTTTCCCGGTCAGGAAGGCGCCGATCGCGGAGACCTCAAGCACGCGCCGAACATCTTCGGCCGCAAGTTCCGCCACCGGGCCGCGCAGGCGCATCGAGGGGTTGTAGATGACGACCCGAGGTGGCTCAGGCAGGGCGTCGAACAGCGCCTAGACCGCCGCCTTGTCGGTCGCGTCCAGCAGCACCATCTCCGCCCCGGTCTCCTCGGCAACCGCCTTCATCCTCTCGCCGCTCCGCGCAGCAAGCGTCAGCCTGTGATCGCACGCGAGTTCCCGGGCGAGGGACGCCGAAAGCCCGTCCCCGGCCCCGATGATGACGGCGCGTGCCTTCTCCATGATCTCCTCCCAGGCTGCCTTGGGGGCCCACTTGACCTCGCAGGTTACATCGCTTACCTCATAGCGCGGCCCGAGCGGGCGTTGTGTAATGGTAAGACCCCTGCCTTCCAAGCAGGAGACGCGGGTTCGATTCCCGCCGCCCGCTCCAGCCGAAGCTTCCACCCATCGCGAAGATCAGACAACCGGGCGGACACCGGCAAGGTGCTGGCCTGGCTGCAAAACCGCAGCAGGCCCGGCGGGCACAGGGCGCCATCGCGCGGGACCATGGCAAGCTGGCGCTATTTCTACCGCCCCGCACAGCCCTCCCCCTTGCCGAAAGAGACCGCCACCGGCCCCGTCCCTGCGCGGGCGCGATCCTGTCGCAGCAATTCTGCCTTGTTCCCGGCCTGACCTCCGCCTAAACCCGGTGTCGCACGAAGGAGGTTCCATGGCGAGACGTTCCGATCCGACCCTGTCCGACCGGCAGTCGTCCCGGCGCATGCGCTCGCTTGGCGCGCTCTGGCCGTTCCTCAGGCCCTATCGGGTGATGGTGGCGCTGGCGGTTTGCGCGCTGGTGCTGACGGCCTCCGTCTCGCTTATCCTGCCGTTGGCGGTGCGCCGCGTGGTCGATCAGTTCAACGGCGCGACCCAGCTTCTGGACAGCTACTTCATGGTGGCGCTCGGCTTCGCCGCGCTGCTCGCCATCGGGACGGGCGCGCGCTACTACCTTGTCACGCGGCTCGGCGAGCGGGTGGTGGCCGACATCCGCCGCGCGGTCTTCAGCCGCGTGATCGGGATGAGCCCTGCCTTCTTCGAACGCATCCTGACCGGCGAGGTGCTGAGCCGGATCACCACCGATACCACGCTGATCCTGTCGGTGATCGGATCCTCCGTCTCGATCGCGCTCAGGAACTTCCTCATCCTCATCGGCGGGGCGGGGCTGATGCTTCTGACCTCGGCCAAGCTGACGGCCTATGCGCTGCTGATCGTGCCCGTGGTGATCGTCCCGATCATCCTCCTGGGGCGGCGGCTGCGGGCGCTTAGCCGCGAGAACCAGGACTGGATCGCCCAAAGCTCCGGCAACGCGTCAGAGGCGCTGCTGTCGGTGCAGACCGTCCAGGCCTTCACCCATGAGGCCGAAAACCGCGCGGCCTTCGCCGAGGTCACCGAGCGGTCGTTCCTGGCGGCCAAGACCCGGATCGGGACCCGCGCGGTGATGACGGTGATCGTGATCTTCCTGATCTTCGCCGGCGTGGTCGTCGTGCTTTGGTCCGGCGCGCGCGACGTGCGCGCGGGCGCGATGAGCGTGGGCGAACTGGTTCAGTTCGTGATCTACGCGGTCATGGTCGCGGGGGCCGCCGGTGCGCTTTCCGAGATCTGGGGCGAATTGCAGCGCGCGGCAGGCGCGACCGAACGGCTGGGCGAGTTGCTCGCGGCCGAGGATAGCGTCAAGGACCCCGCCACGCCGGTGACCTTGCCGCGGCCCGCCAAGGGCGCCGTCGCGTTCGAGGGCGTGACCTTCCGTTATCCCGCGCGGCCGGAGATCTCGGCGCTCGACGCCGTGGACCTTTCGGTGCAGCCGGGTGAGACGGTGGCGCTCGTCGGCCCCTCCGGCGCGGGCAAGACCACCGTGATCCAGCTTCTGCAACGGTTCTACGACCCGGACCAGGGCCGGGTGACCATCGACGGCCTCGACCTGCGCGACATGGCGCGCGCCGACTTCCGCCGCACCATCGCGCTCGTACCGCAGGACCCGGTCGTCTTCGCCACCACCGCGCGCGAAAACATCCGCTTCGGCCGCCCCGAGGCCACCGATGAGGAGGTAGAGGTCGCGGCCCGTGCCGCCGCCGCGCATGACTTCCTGAGCGCGCTGCCCGAGGGCTACGACAGCTATGTGGGTGAACGCGGCGTGATGCTCTCGGGCGGTCAGAAGCAGCGCATCGCCATCGCCCGCGCGATCCTGCGCGACGCGCCGATCCTGCTTCTGGACGAGGCGACATCGGCACTCGACGCGGAAAGCGAGGTCGCCGTTCAGAAGGCCGTGGAACTGCTCGCGCGGGGGCGCACGACGCTGATCGTTGCCCACAGGCTTGCGACCGTGAAGAAAGCCGACCGCATCGTGGTCTTCGACCAGGGCCGGATCGTCGCCCAGGGCACGCATGAAAGCCTGGTGGCAGAGGGCGGCCTTTACGCGCGCCTTGCCCGGCTTCAGTTCACCGAAGGCCAGGCTACCGAATAGATCGCGCCGCAGCGTCGCGCTTGCCGCAACCGCCGTTTGCCTCCATCCTTTCTTTCGGGGCCCGCCATGGGTCAGGGAGGAGACATGGTGAAGTTCGAGACCCGCGCCGACCGGGACGCGATCGAGCGCGAGATGCCTTGGGCCGATCGCGGGGTTCCAAAGACGCTTCATGCCTTTCTGGAACGCACGAAGCAGATGTTCGGCGCCCGCCCTGCGGTCAGCTTCCAGATCCTGTCGGACCCGCGCGCGGGGGCCGAAACGCTTGACTGGCGCACGCTTCACGGGCGTGTCACGCAGGCCGCCAATCTGTTCCGAAGCCTCGGGGTCGGCGAACACGACGTGGTGGCCTACCTTCTGCCCAACGCGACGGAAACGGTCGTCACCCTGCTGGGCGGGGCGATCGCGGGGATCGTGAACCCGATCAATCCGCTTCAGGAACCCGAACAGATCGCCGGCATCCTGCGCGAGACGGGCGCGAGCGTCCTCGTCACCCTCAAGGCCTTTCCCAAGACCGACGTGCCGCAGAAGGCGGCGGAGGCGGTGCGCCTCGCGCCCAATATCCACACGGTGCTCGAGGTCGACCTGAACCGCTACCTGCCGATCCCGAAGCGCTGGATCGTTCCCCTGATCCGGCCGAAGGTTGCGGTCGAACACCAGGCGGTGGTGAAGGATTTCAATGCCGAATGCGCGAAGATGCCGGCGGACCGGCTGACCTTTGCAGACAGCGCAGGCGACCGGGTCGCGGCCTATTTCCATACCGGCGGCACCACCGGCCTGCCCAAGGTCGCCCAGCACAAGTATTCGGGCATGATCTACAACGGCTGGCTCGGCGGCACGCTCATGTTCGACGAGACCGACGTGCTGATCTGCCCGCTGCCGCTGTTTCATGTCTTCGCGGCCTATCCGGTTTTCATGTCCGCGATCTGGTCCGGCGCCCATACCGTCTTTCCGACCCCGGCCGGATACCGGGGCGATGGCGTCCTTGACAACTTCTGGAAGCTGATCGCGCGCTGGAAGGTCACGTTCCTGATCACCGTTCCCACCGCCATCGCCGCGCTGATGCAACGTCCGGTCGATGCCGATGTCTCCTCGCTCAAGACCGCGATCTCGGGGTCGGCGCCGCTGCCGATCGAGCTTTACAACCGTTTCAAGGCGGCAACAGGCGTCGAGATCGCCGAGGGCTACGGCCTGACGGAGGCGACCTGCCTTGTCTCCTGCAACCCGCCCGAGGGCGGCAAGAAGGTCGGCTCCGTCGGCCTTGCCCTTCCCTATTGCGAGGTTCGCATCCTGCATTGCGACACCGATGGCAGCGTTGGCCGCGAATGCGCCACCGACGAGGTGGGGGAGATCTGCGTGTCGAGCCCCGGGGTCTTTGCCGGCTCCACCTATACCGAGGTCTCCAAGAACGAGGGGCTGTTCGCCGGGGGGCGTTTCCTGCGAACGGGTGACATGGGACGGATGGACGCCGACGGCTACCTCTGGATCACCGGCCGGGCGAAGGATCTGATCATCCGGGGCGGGCACAACATCGACCCCGCGCTGATCGAGGAGGCGCTGGCCGGGCACCCGGCGGTCGCGCTGGCCGGGGCGATCGGCCAGCCGGATGCCTTCGCAGGCGAGCTTCCCTGTGCCTATGTGGAGCTAGTCGCGGGGGCCGAGGTGACGGCAGAAGAGCTGACGGCCTTCGCCGCAGAGCGCATCGCGGAGCGCGCGGCCATTCCGAAGCACGTCGAGATCCTGCCCGAACTTCCCAAGACCGCGGTCGGCAAGGTCTTCAAACCCGACCTGCGCAAACGCGCGATCCGCCGCGTCTATGACGCCGCACTTGGCAAGGCCGGAATCGCGGCCTCGGTGGCAGAGGTCTATGAGGACAAGCGCCGCGGGCTTGTCGCCCGGCTTAGACGCGACGGCCCCGTGGACGAGGCGCGTCTGGGTCCTGTGCTCGACGCCTTCACCCGGCCGTGGGAGTGGGGCGAGGATTGACCGCTAGCCACCGTGGCGGTGAAGGTGGCGGGCAAAAAGCGGGGTCAGATACATCGGGATCTGATAGCAGCCGACAAAGACCATGAGCGGCGCGACGACCTCGGGCGGCAGCGCGACAACGAATAGGAGCACATTGCGGTTGCCGGCGATGATGCCGAAGGTCCCGGCTTCCGCGCCCCTGCCGCGCGCGCGCAGGATGGCCGAGGTCGCGGCCTGAAGCCCGAAGTTCAGCGCGAACGCCAAGGCCAGCCAGTAACACAGCCTGAGCGGATCGGAGAGCAGAACGGGGCCGACCTCGGCCATGAGGCCGATCACGATGACCGCGCCCAGGATCGCGCCCGCACCATCCGCCGCGCGGATCTGGGGCTCCGTCGCGCCGGGCAGAAACAGGCGGCGCAGAGCAAAGCCTGCCCCCGCCCCCAGGAGGATCGTGACGAGAAGCTTGCCCTCGGCCCAAAGGACGCCGGCGCCGGGGCCAAGGCCGGGCAGCGTCGCCAGGACCGGCAGCGCGCTCAGCGGCAAAAGCGCGGTGCCCAGCACCAGCTGGCGCAGGGCGGGCTCCGGCGGCAGGCCGCTCAGCACCGCAAGGCCGGGCCCCATGCCGACCGGGGGCGCGGCCATCACCAGAAGCGCGATCACCGCCTCGGGCCGGTGCATCAACCCGACCGACGCAAGAGCCGCCAGCGCCGCCAGCGGCAGCAGGAATTGCAGCACGATCGCCATGCGCAGCGTCAGCACCAGATCGGACAGCGCACCAACGGCCCGGCGCAGCCCGATGCGGAAGGCCGCCAGCCCAATGAGCGCCGCGGCCATCGGGCCAAGCCAGGGCGCAAGCGCGCGGGCAAGGCCGGGGAGGCCCACCCCCGCCAGAAGGCCCAGGATCAGGAGCAGGCGGCCATGCCGCGCGGCCAGCCGCAGGAGGTCGCCCACGTTCATCCCCAAAGCGCCCGGACGGTCAACAGCACCGCGGCGAGCGCGCTTGCCGCCAGCATCAGCCCGCGGTAGCGCCGGTCGAACGCCCCGCTGAAGCGCCCCGCGGTCCAAAGCCCCGCGACCATTGCCGGGGCCATCAGCGCGGCAAGGCCCAGATCCCCCCACCCCAGCCGCCCCGCGCCCCACAGCCCGGCAAGCGAGGCCGTGCAGCCGAGCGTGAAGAAGGCCGCCAGGGTCGCGCGCGCCTCGCGCGGCGGACGCTCCTTGTAGATCAGCGCCAGCGGCGGCGCCCCGACCGAGGTCAGCGTCCCCATGAGACCCGAAAGTGTCGAAAGGGCCACGAGCTTCGGCCTCGAGAAGCCCAATCGCCACCCCGCCGCCGAAAGCGCCACCGCGATCCCGATCATCGCCGCGAAGGCCAGCGAAAAGGCGCGCGGGTCAGAGGCCGCCACGAGGAAGGCCGTGGCCAGCGCCACGCCCGTGACGCGGCCCGCCGTCCCGATCCAGACCTCGGCCCAGCGGATCAGCGGCGGCGCCTGGACCGCGACCCAGAGAGAGGATGCGAAACCCAGGATCAGGACAGGCGCGGGCACCAGCGCGGAATCCAGCAACGCCAGAAGCGGCGCCGCCGCCAGCCCGAAGCCCATGCCAAGCCCCGCCTGCACGATCGCCGCGACGAAGACGATCGAGAGGACGGCGGCCAGCAGAAGCGGCGACCCCGCCAGGATCGGGTCCATGGGGCGCTATCCGGGCGTCTGGCGCATGTTCGCCGGCAGCCAGGTCGCAAGCTCCGGGAAGGCGATCAGGACAAAGACCATGACCACCATGATCAGGAACATCGGGAAGGCCGCGCGCGCGATGAAGTTCATCTCGTGCCGGGTCATGCCCTGAAGCACGAAGAGGTTGAAGCCGATGGGCGGCGTGATCTGCGCCATCTCCACCACGACAACGATGAAGATGCCGAACCAGATGATGTCGATGCCTGCCTGACGGATCATCGGCTCCACCACCGCGATGGTCAGTACGACGGAGGAGATGCCGTCGAGGAAGCAGCCGATCACGATGTAGAAGACCAGAAGCGCCATCAGAAGCTCGAACCGCGAAAGGCCAAGCGAGCCGATCCATTCCGCCAGCGCCCGCGGCAGGCCGGTGAAGCCCATCGACAGCGACAGGAACGAGGCGCCCGCGAGGATCAGCGCGATCATCGCCGAAGTGCGAGTCGCCCCCATCAGGCTTTCCTTGAGGCTGGTCCAGGTGAGCGAGCGCTGGAATCCCGCCAGTGCCATGGCGCCGAGGACGCCGAAGGAAGCGGCCTCGGTCGCGGTCGCGAAGCCCAGGTACATCGAGCCGATGACAAGCAGGATCAGCAGCAGCACCGGGATCAGGAACCGAGAATTCGCCAGCTTCTGCCCCAGGCTCATCGCCGGCTCGGCGCTGGGGCGGTAGGTTTTCGAGAACCGCGAATAAAGCGCGATATAGCCCATGAAGAAGATGGCCAGCACCAGCCCCGGCAGGATGCCGGCGATAAAGAGCTTGGTGATCGATTCATTGATCGTCACGCCGTAGACGATCAGCGTCAGCGAGGGCGGGATCATCAGGCCCAGCGTCGCCGCGCCGGCCAGCGTGCCGATGACCATGTGTTCGGGGTAGTTGCGGCGCAAAAGCTCGGGGATCGACATCTTGCCGACCGTCGTCAGGGTCGCGGCCGACGATCCCGAGACGGCGGCGAAGACCGTGCAACCGACGACGTTGGTGTGTAGAAGCCCGCCCGGCAGCCGCGCCATCCAGGGGCTGAGGCCGCGGAACATGTCCTCTGACAGGCGTGTTCGGTAAAGGATCTCGCCCATCCAGATGAACAGCGGCAGCGCCGTCAGCGACCAGGACGAAGATGACCGCCAGATCGTGGTCATCATCGCATCGCCCACCGGGCGGGTGGTGAAAAGCTCCATCCCCACGAAGGCCACGCCAAGAAGCGCAAGCCCGATCCAGACCCCCGAGCCCAGCAGCAGGAACAGCGTGAACAGGAAGATGGCGAGCGGCCAGAATTCATGTGCCATGGTCCGCTCCTACTCCGCGTGGGATTGATCCGCGAGTTCCTCGCGGATGTTGTCGCGCCCGGTCAGGAGCAGCGCGATCAGGTTGTCGGCAAAGGCCACGGCCAAAAGGCAGGCGCCAAAGGCCATCGGCACCTGAACGATCCAGAGGGGCGTGGCGTCCTGGCCCTGGCTGATGTCCTTGAGCTTCCAGGACCAGTAGACGAGCCGGACCGCGTACCAGGCAAGATAGCCCGACGCGGCGGAGGCGATCACGAGGCACCAGAGCTCCCCCCAGAAGCGGTGGCGGCCCAGTGCTGTCAACGCCAGCCCCACGCGGATATGCGACCCGGCATTCAGCGCCGAAGCGAAGGCCAGGAATGAAGCCGCGGCCATCAGGTAGCCCGCGTATTCCGCAGATCCGGGAAAGGTGAAGGAAAACCAGCGCGCGCACATCTGCACGACGATCACGATCAGGATGCCCACCAGGCAAAGCGCTGCCACGACACTTGCGGCCGCGTAGATCCGGTCAAGCAACCCTCGCAGGATGCCGGCTCCCCGGTCCTGTTCCACCATCGGCGCCTCCTTCCTCGGGCGGCGGGGCCAGCGTATGAACCGGCCCCGCCCTGTTCGGGCTCAGTTGCCGCGATAGGCCGCGATCGCTGCCCTGCCGGCATCGCCGGCGCTGGCGAGCCATTCCTCGGTCATCGTTGCGCCGAAGCCCTGCAACCCGGCCTTCAGCTCATCAGAGGGGCCGCCGACGGTCATCCCGTTCTCGGCAAGCGTCTTGAGATATTGGTCGGTCAGTTCCTTGGCGCGCGCCTCTCCGGCGGCGCCTGCCTTCGCACCGCAGTCCATCAGCGCCGCCTTGCCCGCGTCGTCAAGCGCGTTGAAGCTGTCCTTGTTCACGAAGATCGTGTTGCGCGGCAGCCAGGCCTGCACGTCGTAGAAATGCGTCAGGCTTTCCCAGACCTTGGAATCCACGCCCGTCGAGCCGGAGGAGATGAAGGATTCGGCAACGCCCGTGGCCAGCGCCTGGCTGAGTTCCGCGGCCTCGATCTGGACCGGGACCATGCCCGCAAGCTCAGCGATGCGCGCGGTCGCGGCGTTATAGGCGCGGAACTTCACCCCGGCCATGTCGGCAACGGAATTCACCTCTTTCTTGAAGTAGAAGCCCTGCGGCGGCCAGGGAACCGAGTAGACATAGACCAGGTTCTGTTCGTCAAGCGCGGCCGCCACAGCGTCCTTCGCCGCCGCCCAGAGCTTGTCGGAATCGTCGAACGAGGTCGCCAGGAACGGGATCGAGTCGACCCCGAACAGCGGGTTTTCGTTGGCATGGGCCGAAAGCAGGCGCTCGCCGATCGGGGCCTGGCCGGTCTGCACCGCGCGCTTGATGTCGTTACCCGCAAAAAGCGAGCCGCCCGCATGCACCACAATGTCGATGGCGCCCTGCGTCGCGTCGCGCACGCAGGAGGCAAAGGCGGTGCCGTTTTCCGAATGGTAGTTGGTCGCCGGATAGGCCATGGGCATATCCCAGGTTTCCGCCGAAAGCGCGGTCGCGCCAAGGCAAAGGGCGGCCGTGGCCATGAGTGTCGCAGTCGTCTTCATGTCTTCCTCCTGTCGGTCCTTGTTTTATCGTTCATAGAAAGCGGTCGGGCGCGTAGGGCGCAAGGTTTATGTTGGGCGGCTGCCCGTTGATCAGCGCGGCAAGGATACGGCCCGTCCGCGGCCCCGCCGTCAGGCCGATATGGTGGTGGCCGAAGCCGGTGAAGGCGCCCCGGATCGCCGGGACCTCTCCGATGAAGGGCAGGGAATCGGTGGGGGCGGGTCGGTGGCCCAGCCATTCCTCCTTGCGGCTCCATGTCAGGCCGGGCAGCACGGCGCGCGCCCGGCGTTCCAGCAGCCTCAGCGGCGCCTCCGAGGCCGGCGCGTCCAGCCCCCCGAACTCGACAATGCCGGCCAGGCGCAGGCGCCCCTCCATCGGGGTCATGACGAACTTGCCCGAGGCGACCATGCTCGCCGCATTGGGGATGATCGAAGGGTCCCAAAGCTCAATATGATAGCCACGCTCGCTTTCCAGCGGCACCTTCAGCCCGAGTTGGCGGCCAAGCGGGCCGGACCAGACCCCGGCGGTCAGCACGACGCGGTCGGCCGCGATGGTCTCTCCGCCGGCGCGCACGCCGGTCGCGCGGCCCGCTTCGGTCACGATGGCCGACACCTCCGTTCGCAGCACCCGCCCGCCCTGGCGTTCGACATGGGCGGCAAGGGCCGTGACATAGGCGCCCGGGTTGCGGATGCGGCCATGGTCCGCAAAGCTGGCCGCGAAGCCGATCTCGGGGCCGAAGGCGGGTTCGTAGTCGCGCCAGGCCTGGCCCTCCAGTTCCCGCCAGGTCAAGCCCAGGTCGCGGCGCAGGCCAAAGCCGAAGGCATCGCCGGCGTAATGGGCCCGGTCGCGATAGAGAAAGTTGTAGTCGCAGGGCACGATGTAGCTTTCGGCGCCCGTCCCCTCGGCAAGCTGGCGGTGCTGGGCGAGGCTATCCCCCACGATCGGGGCCAGCCCTTCGGCGATGCGGCGGGCGTCAGCCGCGTTGGCGTGGCGCAGGTAAGGGAAAAGCCAGGGCAGAAGCCGCGGCAGGTAGGACCAGCGCAGGAACAACGGCTGGCTCGGGTCCAGCAGCATTCTGGGCGCCTTCGCCAAAAGGCCCGGCGCCGTGACCGGCACCACCGAGCAGGACGCCAGCACCCCGCCGTTTCCGTAGCTCGTTCCCCCGGCCGGGCCGCGCGGGTCCAGGATCGTCACGCGGTGCCCCGCGCGCTGCAGCCACAGCGCCGTCGCGACGCCATTGATCCCGGCGCCGATGATCGCGACGTGAAGCGGGGCCTGGGTCATCTGCGCAATCCTTTGGCGGCGCCCGCGGGATCGGTGAGCGGGCTCACCAGCGGGCGTTCGGGCTATTGGCTAGGGCCGTCGATACATTGAATGTCAGTCTGTATTCAGGGATGCATCTTGTGGATGCGAATGCCCTGTGTCAACCTGCTCGGCATGGGGGAGACGCGGGCGAAGATCGCGGGAGGACGGGATGGCCGAGGGCCGGGTCGAGGCGCTTTACGCGGCGCTCAAGGAACGGGCGGTCACATTCCGCATCCGTCCGGGCGAGCGCATCAACGAAGGCGCGCTGGCCCAGGAGCTTGAAGCCAGCCGCACGCCGCTGCGAGAGGCGTTGAACAGGCTGGTGGCCGAGCGGCTGGTCGATTTCCATCCCGGCCAAGGCTTCTTCTGCCGCACGCTCGACGCGACCACGATCCACGACCTTTACGAGCTGCGCGAGGCGCTGGAGGTTCTCTCGATCCGGCTGGCCTGCCGCCGTGCCGGGGACGCGGAGCTTCGGGCGCTGGCGGAAGGTCTGGCGGCGCAGGAAACCGGGCTTGCCCGGCGCACCGTGGGCGAGGTGACGGCGGCGGACGAGGCCTTTCACCTGGCGATTGCCGAGGCGGGCGGGAACGCCGAACTCGCGCGCCAGATCGCGGCGGTGAACGATCGCATCCGTTTCATCCGCTGGGTCGACATGGGCCACCGCGTTCACGCGACCAAGGGCGAACACCGGGCCATGGCCGAGGCGCTTCTGGCGCGCGACGAAGACCGCGCGGCCATGACGATGCAGGCCCATATTTCAAAGCGCATGGACCAGATCGTGGCGGCGGTGAAGGAGGGTTATTCCTCCATCTACGTCGATGGGCCCGAGGCGCTCTTCGGGCGGGTTCTGGAGGAGGGGACATGATCGCGACGGGCGGCAAGGCAGTCTACGGGGCCACGGTCGGCATCCTGATGCTGGAGGCGCGCTTCCCGCGCATTCCCGGCGACATGGGCAATGCCCTGACCTGGCCCTTTCCGGTGCATTACCGCGTGGTGCGCGACGCCTCGCCCGACCGGGTGGTGCGCAGGGGGGCGGAGGGGCTGCTGGACCGCTTCATCGCCGCGGCGCGCGACTTGGTTGCCGATGGGGCGGACGGGATCACGACCAACTGCGGGTTCCTGTCGCTTTACCAGCGTGAGCTCGCGGCGGCGGTGGGGGTGCCAGTGGCGGCGTCCTCGCTGATGCAGGTGGCGATGGTCAATGCGACGCTGCCGCCGGGCAAGCGCGCCGGGGTTCTGACGATCTCGGCCTCGACCCTGACGCCCTTGCACCTGGAACGCGCGGGCGTGCCCGAGGGGACCCCGATCGGCACCACCGAAGGTCTGCGCGAGTTCACCCGCGCCATCCTCGACAACGAAGCGACGCTGGATGTGGAGGCCGCGCGCGCCGATAATGTTGAGGCGGCGAAGGCCCTTGTGGCGGCGCATCCCGACATGGGGGCCATCGTGCTTGAATGCACGAACATGCTGCCCTACGCCGCCGACATCCGGCGCGCGACCGGGTTGCCCGTCTATTCCATGTTCAGCTTCGTCAGCTGGTTCCAGTCCTCGCTTGCGCCGCCGCGCTTCCCCGCCCCCTGAGGCTCAAAGGTCTTCCTCGATCGGCAGGATGCCCCCCAGAAGTGCGACGAAACGCGCCAGGAAACCCGCGTCGGGATTGGGCAGGAAGGTCGTCCGCCCGGCACCCTTGCGGCGCAGCCAGCGCGGCAGGCCGGTCTCGCCGACCTCCACATGGTAGGCGGCCGTTTCGGCAATGCGCGCCCAGCCCGCCGCCAGGTGGCGCGCCAGGCCGGGGCTGTCGATCCTGTAGACATGCTCGGTGTTCAGCTTCATCGAGCGCGGGTCGAAATTGGGCGAGCCGACCAGAAGGACGCGGCGGTCCACGATGATCAGCTTGGAATGCATCACGGTGCGGTCGACCGGATGGGCAGCACCGGGTTCAAGCACGGGACCGGCGTCGGCGCGGATCTCGTAAAAGTCGACGCCCTTCGCGGCCAGCCGGTCGCGGTAGCGCGAATAGCTGCCATGCACCAGCGAATGGTTCGTCGTCGCAAGAGAGTTGGTCACAACCGTGACATCGACCCCGCGACCCTCCAGCGCCTCAAGGATAGCGGAGCCCTGTTCCTGCGGCACGAAATAGGGGGTGACGATCAGCACCTCAGACTGCGCGGCGCGCAGCGTGGCGTAGAGCGCCTCGGCGACCGGCTGCGGGGCGGCGCCGACGTTGCGTGCGAGCTTCGCGGGCGGGTCAATGATGAACTCCGCCGTTCCACTCCAGGCGCGCGCATCTCCTGCCGCCAGCCGCCGCATCGCGCTTTCGGGCAGGGCGGTAATCGCGCTTGGCGTCTCTCGCACGGCGGCAAAGGCGCCTGTGGCGCCGAAGCGCGGCTTCAGCCGCTGGTAGGGCACCGCCAGCCGGTCACGCCAGTAGATGTCGAACCCCGCCCGAAGCGGCGCGAGCGCCGGCCCCTGGATCAGGATGTCGAAATCGGCGAAATGGCGGACAGGGTCCTGGCCGAAATATTCGTCGCCCACGTTCCGGCCACCGAGGATCGCCACCTGCCCGTCCACGACCAGCGCCTTGTTATGCATCCGCCGGTTCACGCGGGTGTGGTCAAGCACGTAGCCCAGAAGCGCCGGCGCATGGCGGGAAAACGGGTTGAAGGCGCGGATCTCGATATTGGGATGGCCCGTCAGACCGCCGATGCGGTCGTCTTTCATCGCCATGAACACATCGTCGATCAAGAGCCGTACGTGCACGCCCCGGTCGGCCGCGTCCAACAGCGCCTGAGACACCGCGCGGCCGGAACGGTCTGCGCGCATGATGTAGGTCATCACGTCGATGGATTGCTGTGCGCCGCCGATCAGGTCGAGCCAGGTGGCCAGCGCCTCCTCCCCTGAAACGAGCGGATAGATCCGGGCCGGGGCGGGGCGCGGGACGGGCATCACCGCAGCCGGATTATGCGCCGCACCCGGATAGATGGCGGCGCGCTGGGGGCCATCGAAGGGAACCGAGGTGCAGGCGGACAGTGCCAGCAGGCACAGGAGATGACGCAGCCCGCGCCAGCGCGCCGCGAGCGCCCTGAGGGCGAGGTGTCCGGACACTCCACTCATCCCTCCCTCTTGCCCCATTTCGCCGCGTGAACCAAGCGGACATGCAGCCTTGCCATGACCCGACGTGCGCGCGTTGCCCCGAAGCCTCCACGAATGCCGGCGGCGGTGCCCATGGGGCGGTGCCTGCCCCCGGGGCACCGCCCGAAATCTCCAAGGGAAATGGCGTTGACCGTTGACCTCCGCCGCGCTGCATCCGACGATTTCGGCGATGCGACGGCGGCCCGCGCCGCCAGGAGGATGACGCGATGCCGAATGCCGAACCGACTCTGGCGGTCTTCCGCAACCAGACGTTCCGCATGCTCTGGATCGCGACGCTGGCATCGAACTTCGGCGGGCTTGTCCAGTCGGTCGGGGCCGCCTGGATGATGACCTCGCTTTCCGGGTCCGAAAGCATGGTGGCGCTGGTCCAGACCTCGATCACGCTGCCGATCATGATCTTCTCGCTTGCGGCGGGCGTCTTTGCCGACAACTTCGACCGCCGCCGGATCATGCTGGCGGCTCAGGGCTTCATGCTTCTGGTCTCGCTCGGCCTGGCCTTCATGGCCTATGAGGGGCTGCTGACGCCCTGGCTGCTTTTGTCCTTCACCTTCCTGATCGGCTGCGGGACGGCGCTTCATAACCCGTCTTGGCAGGCCTCGGTTGGCGACATCGTCACCCGCGCGGAGCTTTCGGCCGCCGTCTCGGTCAACAGCATGGGCTTCAACATGATGCGCAGCGTCGGTCCCGCCGCCGGCGGGGCGATCGTGGCCATCGCAGGCGCCGCGGCGGCTTTTGCCGTCAACGCGCTGAGCTATGTCGCCATCATCGCGGCGCTCTTCAACTGGCGCCCTGCCCTGCCACCCCGCCGCCTGCCGCGCGAACCCTTCGGCAGCGCCTTTTCGGCGGGGCTGCGCTATGTGGCGATGTCGCCCAACCTTCTGCGCGTGATCTTCCGCGGCTTCCTGTTCGGATCTTCGGCGGTGGCCCTTCAGGCGCTTCTGCCGCTGGTGGTGCGCGATCACATGCAGGGGACCGCGCTTGACTACGGCTTCCTGTTGGGCAGCTTCGGGTTCGGGGCGGTCGCCGGCGCCTTCGCCAACGCCCGGCTGCGCGCGCGGCTGCGAAACGAGTTCATCACGCGGCTGGCGTTCCTGGGTTTCGCTGCCAGCGCCGCCACGCTGTCGCTGAGCGGCGGCTTCGCCTCAAGCATTGCCGCGATGTTCGTCGCGGGGATCTGCTGGGTGGTGGCGCTTTCCCTCTTCAACGTCACCATGCAGCTTTCGACCCCGCGCTGGGTGGTGGGTCGGGTCCTCGCACTTTATCAGACCGGCGTCTTCGGGGGCATGGCGGGCGGCGGCTGGCTTTGGGGCGCCGTGGCGGAGAGCAATGGCGTGCAGGGCGCGCTTCTGACCGCGGCCGCGTTCCTTGTCGTCGGGGCGCTTGCGGGTCTGCTTGCACCCCTGCCGGACGCGGCGGAGCTTAACCTCGACCCGCTGAACCGCTTCCGGGAACCGCCGCTGCAACTCGATCTGACCCAGCGCAGCGGCCCGATCATGATCATGGTGGACTACGAGATTGCCCAGGCGGACGTTCCGGCCTTCCTCACCTTGATGAGTGAGCGGCGGCGCATCCGCATCCGCGACGGCGCCCAGCATTGGACGATCCTGCGCGACCTGGAAAACCCGGACATCTGGACGGAAACCTACCATGTCCCGACCTGGGTCGAGTACATCCGCCACCACGAACGCCGCACCCAGTCCGATGCGGAGATCACCGACAAGCTGATCGCGCTGCACAAGGGCGCGGAGCCGGTGCGCGTCCACCGCATGATCGAGCGCCAGACGGTTTCGGCACGCGACGACATGCCACGCAGGCAGGCCGCCGCGCCGCCGCGATAGTCGGGGGGTGAATGCGTCAGCCGCCCGGCGACCGGGGGGCGCCCGGACGGCCCCACAAGGGGCGCCGCGAATTGCGCAATTGACCGGCGGGGTTGAAGCGACCACGTTGGAGCCGGCGAAAGGACCCGCGATGAGCAAGCAGAGCGCGCCCGGCAACGGGCTGAAGATACGGCGCCTGGGCATCGACACCGGCCATGACTTTGTCATCTACATGCGCCGGGATTGCCATGTCTGCCGGTCCGAGGGGTTCACGGCCCATACCCGCATCGAGGTCGATTCAGGCGACCGCAAGATCACCGCGGTCCTGAACATCGTCAATCACGGCCTTCTCCTGCAGGGCGAGGCAGGCTTGTCGGAGCGGGCCTGGACGAAACTCGGCGTGTCCGAGGGGCATGTCGTCACGGTGCGCTACGCCAAACCGCTCGATTCCCTCAGCCAGGTGCGGGCGAAGATCTATGGCAAGCGCATCGACCCGGACGGTTTCCTCGACGTGCTGGGCGATGTCGTCTCGGGGCGCTATTCGGACATTCACCTGTCCTCCTTCATCACGGCCTGCGCGGCCCAGGCGCTCGACACCAATGAGGTCAGCGCCCTGACCGCCGCCATGATCGAGACCGGCGACCAGGTCAGCTGGCCCAACAGTCCCATCGCGGACAAGCATTGCGTGGGCGGCCTGCCCGGCAACCGGACGACGCCGATCGTCGTTTCCATCGCGGCGGCCTGCGGGCTGACCATTCCCAAGACCTCGTCGCGGGCGATCACCTCGCCGGCGGGGACGGCCGACACGATGGAGACCCTCGCCCCCGTCAACCTGAGCGCCGCGGCGATGCGGCGCGTCGTCGAGCGCGAGGGGGGATGCATCGTCTGGGGTGGCGCGGTCGATCTGAGCCCGGCGGACGATATCCTGATCCGGGTGGAACGGGCGCTCGACCTCGACAGCGAGGGGCAGCTGGTCGCCTCGGTCCTGTCGAAGAAGATCGCGGCGGGCTCATCCCACGTCGTCATCGACATTCCCGTCGGCGAGACGGCAAAGATCCGCAGCGCCGCCGCGGCCGCCTCGCTCGCGCGGATCATGACCGAGGTCGCGCATCGCTTCGACCTCAAGCTCGCGGTGACGACCAGCGACGGCAGCCAGCCCGTCGGCCGCGGCATCGGCCCGGCTCTGGAGGCGCGCGATGTGCTTGCGGTGCTGCAGGGCAAGGACAGCGCCCCCGCCGATCTGAGGGCACATGCCCTGACGCTGGCCGGGTCGCTTCTGGAACTCTGCGGCACGGCAGCAGAGGGCGCGGGGGAGGATATGGCCGCGCAGACCCTGGCCAGCGGTCAGGCCTGGGCCAAGTTCCAGGCCATCTGCGAGGCGCAGGGCGGCATGCGCGTGCCCCCGGTCGCGGACCATCGCAAGCCTGTCCTGGCGACCCGAAGCGGCCGGGTGAGCGCCCTCGACAACCGCAAGATCGCGCGTGCCGCGAGGCTCGCCGGTGCGCCGGTCTCCAAGGCGGCGGGGCTGGAGATGCACATCCGGCTTGGCGACACGGTCGAGGCCGGGCAACCGCTTTTCACCCTGCACGCCTCGGCATCCGGTGAACTGAACTACGCACTGGATTACATCGGCACCCACCAGCCCGTCATCGTGATCGAGCCATGACCTGCGCCCTTGTCGCCCTGCCCGGAAACGAAGCCTTTACAGCAACCCTTGCCAAGGCCCTAGGGACGGAGGTTCTGAAGGTCACCTGGCACCGCTTCCCCGACGGGGAAACCAACCTTCGCTTCGACACTTCGCCCGCGGGGCGCAGCATCGCGATCGTCGCCACGCTCGACCGCCCCGACGCGAAACTTCTGCCGCTGGCCTTCTGCGCCGCCACGGCGCGCGACCTGGGCGCCCCGCGCGTGGGGCTCGTCGCCCCCTATCTTTGCTACATGCGCCAGGACCGCCGGTTCGTCGCAGGTGAAGGGATCACCGCGCATTACTTCCCCCGGATGATTGCCCAGTGGTTCGACTGGATGGTCACCGCCGACCCGCATCTGCACCGCATCCACGACCTGTCCGAGGTCTATCCGATCCCGACGCGCGTGGTGCATTGCGCCGAAGCAGCGGGCCGCTGGATCAAGGCGCATATCGACCGGCCGCTGATCGTCGGTCCGGACGAGGAAAGCGCGCAATGGGCCGACGTCATCGCGCAAACAGCCGGCGCGCCCGCGATCGTCCTGCGCAAGACGCGCCACGGCGACAAGGACGTGACCGTCGAAATCCCGAACCTTTCCGAATGGGCGGGCTACCAGCCGGTCCTGGTGGACGACATCGTCTCAAGCGGGCATTCGATGGTGGAAACCATCCGTCGCCTCCGGGCGCAGGGTCTGGCGGCCCCCTGGAGCGTCGCGGTCCACGCCGTCTTCGCGGGCAGCGCCGAGGCAGAGATCCGCGCCGCCGGCATCACGGGCCTGGCGACCTGCAACACGATCGTGCATCCGACGAACGCGATCGACGTGGCCGGGCTCTTCATCGACCCGGTCCGCGACCTGGTCTGACCGCGCCCGATCAAAGCGTGAAGCGCCAATGCTTGCGGGGCATGTGGAGCCGCGTCTTTCGCATCGCCCGGGCGAATGCCTTCATCGCTCTCTCGTCGCCACCGGCAAGGCAGGTGTCGGCGGGGCGAACGTCCTTCTGCGAAGCCAGAAGCTCCTGCTGATGGCATGGGCGGAAAAGCCGTCGATCGTGTGGACGGTCGCGCGAATGCCGGCGCGACCTCGATCTCCTTCCCATCGGCCACCTGGCGGCCTAAGCAATCGAAGGCGTTGTTGGCGTCGAGGGTGCCCGTAGAGCGGGCCCGGCACCCTGCCGCCCACGGGCGATGGTGGCGCAACCGGTTCCGGTGATCCGCTTCCTGGATATGCGCCGGATCCAGTAGGACCAGCCGCGCAGGTTTCTGCGCGGGTCCCGTCGCGATGACATCCCCTGCGAAGCCGCGCCTGCGCAGAAGCGGAACGCGGCCGCAATGGTCCAGATGCGCATGCTTGAACCGGAGGCAGCCGTTCGCCGCCGGGGTCGAAGCCGAAGTCGCCACAATGACAAGGATCAGAGGCGCGCACGCAACGCGGATTTGTATATTTGCGCGACGCGACACAATTGCAGGTAGAAGCTCGACGGCCTCCATGAGAAATCGACGAATACTATCATGTTTTTGAATATACTTCCCGCATTTGCCCGCTTGCGCCGCCATATGTTGGCATCCATTGCGTCCATTTTCGAAACGCGGCGCTTTACCGACTCGTTAACAAAAGGTTAACATGCGGGGCATTCGGTCAGTCTCGGCCCTCAGTTCTTAGGAGAGACGAATGACGCTAACCGACGCGGTCATTAGTCAAAATGCGGTTAATGCAACCCTGTGTTCCTTTCTCGGATTGTCCGCGCGCGATCTTGCCGAAATTGGCGGCTTCTCGGACAGCTTCGCCAGGGAACTGCTGGCCGGGCAACGCCCGTTCCCGCAAGAGACCCAGAGCGCCCTTGAACAGCTTCTCGACGATTTCGAACGGATCACCCAGGCCTTCGCCCAGGAGATGCGGGAGGGTGAGCGGCGCATCTACATCTATCGCACCAACGAACAGCTCAGGGCCTCTCCGGTCGGGCGGGTCTGGCCGGCGCGGGGACGGGCGGCCGGCGGTTTCATCGGGGCCTACCGGGCAGCGGTATTCAACGCCTGGCGCAACCTGCAGAACCAGGGGATCAACGCCCAGCTGATCTTTGCAGAAACGCCGGAAGTGTCCTGATCGCCAAGGCGCGCAGGTATCGACGCCGCCGCGCGCCTATTGCTGCGACACCTGGATCTGGATGTCCATCGACTCGCCTTGGCCGCCCAACCGGGTCCCGATGACGGGCGCCGCGTCTGCGTAGTCGAGGCCCGCCGCCAGACGCACATAGCGATCATCCGGGCAGATCGCGTTCGCCACGTCGAAGCCGACCCAGCCCAGACCATCGACATGCGCCTCGGCCCAGGCGTGCATCGCCTCCTGCTCGATCCGACCGTCCAGCATCAGATAGCCCGAGACATAGCGCGCCGGCACGCCCATCTCTCGCGCGCAGGCGATGAAGGCGTGGGCCTGATCCTGGCAGACGCCGCGTCCGGCCGACAGTGCCGCCTCCGCGTCCCAGCCCGGGTCTGACGCGCCGACCTCGTAGACAACCGCCTGTTCCACCGCGGCCATGAGCGCGTGCATCCGCGCCAGGGTGCCCTCGCCCTCGACCTGCCGCAGCAGCGCCTTGACCCCGACCCCGGCCCGCGTGCGCGGGCTGGGCCTGGCATAGAGCCAAAGCGGCGTAGGGCCGCGGTGCCGCCCGATGACGCCGTTGCCGTCGGCAAGCTCGACCTCCCCCACGCAGGTCACGACCAGTTCCGTCGCGTCGCGCTCGAAGCTGATCAGTTCGACCATGTTGCCGTGGTGATCCCTGAAGGACAGCTCCTTGCGCCCGCCCGCCACCTGCGTGTCCCAGGACAGGACCCGCTGCGTGTCGCTGTCCCATGGGGTCTTGCGCAGTTGCTGGAGCCCGTATCTGACCGGATGGTCGAACCGATAGCGTGTCGCGTGAGAGATCTTCAGGCGCATGGCTTACTCATAGAAGCGATAACCGACCTCGATCTGGCGCCCGATCTCGGCCAGCAGGGTCAGCTGTTTCTGGATGAACTCGTACAGGCCGAAATCGAAGACCGCGTCGATGTCGCGCCTGAGGAAGGTCTGCTCGATATCCTCAACCCGGCCGAGCGCGGGGGACCGTTCCCCGTAGGCGCCCGCCAGGTATTCGAGGTTGTCGCGGATCTTGCCCATGCAGAAGGCCAGGCTGCGCGGCATCCGCCGGTCGAGGATCAGGAACTGCGCGATCTCCCTCGGGCCGGCGCCGGCGCCATATTCCATCCGGAAGCCGCCCCGCCCCGAGACGGCACGCAGGATCGTTTCCCATTGCACATTGTCCACCGCGGAGCCGACCGATGAAGCGGAGGGCAACAGGACGTAGTATTTCACGTCAAGAATGCGCGCCGTGTTGTCGGCGCGTTCAAGGAACGTACCAATGCGCGCGAAATCGTAGATGTCGTTGCGCAGCATGGTGCCCTGCGTCGCCCCCCGCACCAGCGCGGCGCGCTGCCGGATCGTCCCCAGGACGCCCGGCAGGTCGCGTTCGCCAACCTTGCGCGAAAGAAGCTCCTGCGCGCGCATGTAGGCGCTGTTGGTCGCCTCCCAGACCTCATGGGTCAACGCGGTCCGCACCATCCGTGCGTTCTGCCGCGCCGCCGCGATGGAGGAAAGCACCGACGACGGGTTCGCCGGATCGCGCAACATCCAGTCGATGGCGGCGTCCTTGGTCAGCGTCTCATGCGCCGCGTCGTAGCCCGCCGCAACGCCCGCGGTCTGAAGAATGGACCGCCATTCGTCGTCCGAGGCCCCCAGCCGGGTCAGGGCAATGCGCTGGCCCGTCTCGATCAGGCGAGAGGTGTTTTCCGCCCGTTCCAGGTAGCGGTACATCCAGAAAAGCCCGTTGGCCGTCTTGCCCAGCACCGCTCAGTCCTCCAGCACCCAGGTGTCCTTCGTGCCGCCCCCCTGAGAGGAGTTGACGACGAGCGATCCCTTCTTGAGCGCGACACGCGTCAGCCCGCCGGGCGTGATCTTGATCCCGTCGGGGCCCATCAGCACGAAGGGGCGAAGATCGACATGCCGCGGGCTCAGCCCCGCGCGCGAGAAGACGGGCACGGTGGACAGGCTGAGCGTCGGCTGCGCGATGTAGTTCGAGGGCCGCGCCATCAGTTTCTGGCGGAACGCGGCCAGTTCCTTCTTGCTTGATGTGGGGCCGATCAGCATGCCGTAGCCGCCCGACCCGTGGACCTCCTTCACGACCAGTTCGTCGAGATGGGCAAGCACATGGGCCAGCGCCTCCGGCTCGGAACAGCGCCAGGTCGGCACATTGCCCAGAAGCGGCCGTTCGCCGGTATAGAACTCCACGATCTCGGGCATGTAGGAATAGATCGCCTTGTCGTCGGCGATCCCGGTGCCGGGCGCGTTGGCGATCGTGATGCCCCCGGCGCGGTAGACATCCATGATACCGGGCACGCCCAGCGCGCTTTCAGGATTGAAGTTCAGCGGGTCGAGGAAATCGTCGTCAACCCGGCGATAGAGCACGTCGATGGGTTTGTAGCCCTGCGTGGTGCGCATCGCGACGCGCCCATCGACCACGCGCAGGTCATGCCCCTCGACCAGTTCGACGCCCATTTGGTCGGCTAGGAAGGCGTGTTCGAAGTAGGCGGAATTGTAGATCCCCGGCGTCAGCACCGCCACCGTCGGGTTGGACCCGGCGCATTGCGGCGCCGAAGCCGCGAGCGATCGCAGCAGATCGGCCGGATAGGTCTGCACCGGCTGCACCCGGTTGCGCGCGAAAAGCTCCGGGAACATCTGGAGCATGGTTTCGCGGTTTTCGAGCATGTAGCTCACCCCGGAGGGCGTGCGGGCGTTGTCCTCCAGCACATAGAATTCATCCGGGCCGGTCCGAACCAGGTCGATCCCCACGATATGGGTGTAGATCCCGCCCGGTGGCGAAACACCGATCATATGGGGCAGGAAGGCCTCATTCCGGCTGATCATCTCGGCGGGCAGGCGGCCGGCCTTGATCATCTCCTGCCCATGGTAGATGTCGTAGAGGAAGGCGTTGATGGCGCGGACACGCTGTTCGATCCCGCGCGACAGGCGGAGCCACTCGCCCCCCGACACGATGCGCGGGATGATGTCGAAGGGGATCAGACGCTCCTCGGCCTCGGCGCGGCCGTAGACGTTGAAGGTGATGCCGGTCAGGCGGAACAGGTCCTCCGCCTCGCGTTGCTTGGCGCGCAGGCGTTTGGGGTCCTCCGCGCCGAGCCAGTCGTTGAAACTGCGATAGGGCTCACGCAGCGCCCCCGCGCGGCCCCACATCTCATCAAAGATCGATTCTTCGCCCATGGCCCACCTTCGACGCGCAATCGTGCCGGAATCCATCCGCCAGCAGGCCCGGCGACCACGCATTCCGGATTTGCCCGCAATTCGCGCAATTCCCAGCCCCGACGGGCAAAAAAAGCGGCGCCCCCAAAGGCGCCGGACCTTGCCCGGCGGGCTTGACCCGCCCCCAAAAAGCGCCGAAGCCTCTGCCATGGGCTTCCCGCCACTGGTCCCGCGACGCGGAGCGCATGGCGCCCAGCCGGCCGAAGCCCCGGTCGCCCCCGGGCGGAGAGGACGGATGGTCAAGCGCAGAACGACCCTGACCACGTTGCTTGGCCTGATCTTTCTGGCCACATGGGCCGCATTTCCGCTTCATGCCGAAACGCGGCTTCGCGCGCTTTTCATGGAGGGGAGCGCCTACGGCGATGCCGAAATCCGCGCAATGACCGGGCGTTTCACCGCCGCCCATCCCGAGATGCGCGTGACGCTGGATTTCGCCCCATATGAGGATCTGAGGGATCTGACGCTGGGCGCCACCGACAGCGGCACGGGCTATGACGTGGTGGTCTTCGATGCGATCTGGCCCGCTGAGTATGCGGACCGCCAAATCCTCCTCGACGTGACGGCGCGCATCACGCCTGAGATGCGCGCGGGCATCCTGCCTGGCGCCTGGACGACGGTCGATTACGCGGGCCATAGCTATGGGCTGCCATGGCTGCTCGACACCAAGTACCTGTTCTACAACAAGCAGATCCTGGCGCGCGCAGGCATCCCGGCGCCCCCCGCCACCTGGGAGGCGCTCCTGGAACAGGCGCGGATCATCGCGGACAAGGGGATCCTTGACCATCCCGTGGTCTGGGGCTGGGCCGGCACCGAGGGGATCGTCTGCGACTTCACGACGCTGGTCGCAGCCTTCGGCGGGCGCTTCGCGCCGGATGGAACGACCACCGGGAACCCCGGCGCGGCGGGCGAGGCGCTGCGCTACATGGTGGAAAGCCATGCCTCGGGCCTCGCGCATCCCGGCTCGATCGGGTTTCAGGACGAGGACGTGCGCCGCGTCTTCGAAAGCGGCCAGGCGGCTTTCGCCCTCAACTGGTCCTACATGTACCGGCTTTCGAACAATCACCGCGACAGTGGGGTCGCGGGCAGCGTCGGCATCGCCCCCGCACCCGGTGCGGTGGGCCACAGCCTGTCCGCCGCCGTCAATGGGTCCATGGGCCTCGGGATCACCGCGCGAAGCCCCAACCCCGACGCGGCATGGGACTACGTCGCGTTCCTTACGAACCCGGCAGAGCAGAACGCCCAAGCGCAGTCGAGCCTGCCGGTCTGGGCGGCGTCTTATGATGATCCTGCGGTGACCACCGGCCAGCGCGCGTTGGTCGATGCCGGCCGAATCGCCCTTCGCGACATGATCCCGCGGCCCGCGACCCCACGCTACCAAGGCCTGTCAGAGGCATTGCAGACCGCGATCCGCGACGCCCTTCTTGGCCGCGCAACCCCCGAAGAGGCACTCGCCGCAGCAGCGGCAATCGGCAACTGATCGCCACCTCTCGGAACTTTTCCGCTCAGCGTCGGACCTTCTTGTGTCGTCGCCTTCACAACCCGGCGGGCCTTTCCATATATTCAACCCGCCATATCTGTCCCGACTTCGCGACGGGCGCGATCTTGGCACAAAACGGGTAACGGCAGCACGTCGGTCATCCTTCGACCTCGCCGGGTTCACAGCCCGACGACCACCTCACGGGACGGGCTGCCCATTTTTTGCCCCGAATTGTTGCTAGGACCGAAACTGGCGCAGTCGGAAGTTGAAAACGGGAGACAGAACATGCGCAAGAGCGTGGCGGCGATCTTTACCCTCGGAACTTTTCTGACACTGTCGGGATGCTTGGGCGAAACCAATGCGCAGGCACAGCGGGCGCAACTGCGCCTGCCCGAGCCGCCCGCCCAGACGCGAACCCAGACGCCCGAGGTCACCAAGGCCGCTGCGGCCGCCTCGCGAAACTTCTCCATCTACCTGACCGGCTACACCTATTGGGATAATACACCGCCCGGCTCCTCCGCGATCGCGCGCCCTGTCGTGCACCGGCGCGCGGGTGGATCCGGCACCTGGGCCGACCCGATCACGATCGCCGTCGGACACCGGATCGAGGGTGGCCGGCAGTCGCTCGACTACCCGGCGGGAAGCCGCTTCTACCTGCCGCGCCTGCGCAAGTACGCCATCGTCGAGGACGTGTGCGGTGATGGTGCCAAGCCCCAGGACGGACCCTGCCATACCGGCCATCGCGGCCACCCGTGGCTCGACATCTGGATCGGCGGGCGCGGGCAGTCGCCCGAGGCCTCGGACGCCTGCGCGCGCCGCATCACGGCGGTCCAGCAGGCGATCTTCAATCCGCCGCGCGACCTGCCGGTCGAGCCCGGTGAAATCGCCGCGAACGGCTGCCGCGTCTTTGGCTGATGCCCTGCGGGCAGAGCGTTAGCGCGGCGGGAGGCCGAGCGCGGTTCCGCGACGCACCAGCTTGCCCCAGGCTGCCACATGCCCGACCAGCGCGCGCCCGACCGCGCGCCAGACGGTGATGTAGAGGAGCGGCCGGTAGACAAGCCGGTAGAGCGGAAAGAACAGGATCAGAGCCTTGCTTTCCCGCCGCTCGAACAGCAGCGCCACGAGGATGAAGACAAGATCGGTCGCGGGAAGCGCCAGCCAGCCCAGCAGGATCGGCAGGTCGCGCCCTGCCATGGTGGGCAGTTCCCCCGATGCCCAACCCCGCGCGGCATCGACAAGCGCCCAGAGGAACACGAAATCGGCGACCGGGGCGAGCAGCCCCAGCGCCACCCCCGTCAGGAACAGGTCGGGGATGGAGAACAGCCCCGCGCCCGGCGCCGTGGCCGCGGCGCGCCGGTGCTTCCAGGCCGTCTGCATCATCCCGAAGGTCCAGCGCAGGCGCTGCCGCAGGAAGGCGCGCACCGTCTCGGGCACCTCGGTCCGCGACTGGGCGCGCTCCTCGAAGACCACGCGGTAGCCCGCGCGCAGGACCGCGACGGTCAGGTCGGCGTCCTCGGTGATGGTGTCGCCCGAATAAAGCCCGGCCCTGGCCACGGCAGAGACGCGCCAGGCCCCGATCGAACCCGGCACGACCAGCATGGCGTTCAACCGCTCGGCCGCACGGCGGTCGATGTTCTGGGCCGTCACATATTCCAGCGTTTGCAACCAGGGCAGCAGGCCGCTGCGGTTACCGACCTTGACGTTCCCGGCGACCGCCCCGACCGCAGGATCGGCGAAGTGGCGCGCGAGCAGGCCGATCGCGTCCGGCAGCAGCAGCGTGTCGGCATCGACGGCCACCACGACCTCGGTCGCGACGCGGGTATAGGCGGCGTTGATCGCGCTCCACTTGCCGCCGTTCGCCTGCCGTATCAGCGAGACGCGCGGATCGGCGCCGAACGCCTCGGACACCACCTTGGCGGTGTCGTCGGTCGAGCCGTCATCCACGACGATCACGCGCAGGTCGGGGTGGTCCGAGGCAAGCGCCGCCTGCACCCCCTCGACGATCACGTTTTCCTCGTTCAGCGCGGGGATGATCACGGTGACCGACACCGGCGCCCCACCGTCAGGCGCACGGTGCCGACGCCGCAGGAGCGCCAGCGCAAGAACAAGCGACGAACGCGTGACCCCGTAGACGATCGCGCCCCAGAAGAGCCAGTAAAGCACCTTTCCGACGCTGGCCATGACGGCAAAGGCCACGTCGTCGAGGAAGCCGTAGCGCGGCCCGACCTCCGGCATCACCTGGTCCCGCGTCAGCCCGATCAGGGAGGACAGCGGGACGAACCCGTACCCCTCGGCCCGCAGCCGGTCGATGATCAGCCCGACCGAGGTGGCGGTCGCGGATCGGTCGCCGCCCGCGTCATGAAGGACGATGACCTGGCTTCCCGGCGTCGTGAGACCCGCCATCACGTCCTCGGCGATCTCTTCGGCGCTCAGGTTCTCCCAGTCGCGCGGCACGATGTCCGACCCCGCGACGACATAACCCATACCCTCCACGATCTGCATCGGAGCCGCTTCGAAGGCAGTCAGCGGCCCCTCGCTGCGCCCATAGGGCATGCGGAACAGGTAGGTCGTCCGGCCGGTGATGCTCGCCAGCAGGCGCTGGACCGAGTTCAGCTCGACCCGCAGACGCTCTTCGCTCATCGCATCGTTGCCGGGATGGAAGAAGGTGTGGGAGCCGACCTCGTGCCCCTCCGCCACCATGCGGCGCACGATGTCGGGTTCCTGCAGCATCCCGGTCCCGACGAGGAAGAACGTCGCGGGCACGGCTTGCGCCTTCAGCGTATCGAGGATCGCAGTCGTATAGGCGGGATCGGGACCGTCGTCAAAGGTGAGCGCGACGATCTTGTCCTCGCGCTTGCCGTAGCGCTCGACCAGGAATGGCCGCGGCAGCGGATCGTAGAAGACACCGCTGACCAGCCCGGTATCGGTATCCCTGTAAAGCTGCCGCTGGCCGTCGGCCGCCGCGCGCAGGGTCCGGCGGAAGGGGCCTTCCCCCTCATAGGCGACGAAATCCTTCAGCCGCACCGCCTCGATGTCGGCGGCGCGGACGGGCGGCGCGCCCTTGGCCAGGAATGGCCAGACACCAGGGTCCTCAAGCCCCGCGGTCCAGAGCACGATGCCCGCGGGCGCGAGCGCCTCAAGCATTGAGATCTGGTTTCTGAGCGACGGGGCGTCGAGCAGCCAGATCTCCCGGCGCGCGCCCGCAGCATCATCGAAGGCGATGTGCGTATTCAGGTCAGGCGGCGCGAAGCCGAGGGTCGAGGCGTTGCGCGTCGCAAGGTCCATCGTATCGGCATAGGACAGCGGGATCGGGTCCAACCTGCCATCGATCCACTGGCGCCCGAATGCGCCCAGCGCGATGCGAAGCCTTTGCGGCCCGATGACCTCCCTCGCCTCGGCGATCAGCGTCTCGAACCACGGTTGCGGGGCCAGCGCCTCGGGGGCGGAGGTGCTGTCGGGCAGGCGAAAGGCCTGAAGCACGACGCTGTCCACAGCGGCCGTGATCGCCGGGTCGCGCCACAGCGCGCCCTCGGCTTCGGCGATCAGGCAGGTCGTCTTTCCAGCCGGCAGGCGCGTTCGCAGGTCCGCCAGGAACGCGCGCAGGCCCTCGCGGTGAATATCCGCATAGCCTTCGGGATAAAGGCAAAGGCCCGCGTAAGGCCCGCCCGCAAGCTTTCCGGTCAGGGCGTCAAGGATCGCGCGCCGGGCCTCCGCGTCCTCCAGCGCCCCGGCGCTGAGCGAAAAGGCGGAAGGTAGTTCGATCCGCGCGACAAGTTCGAGGCGCGTCGCGGGTGCCGTGCCCGCAAGGGCACGCAGCGGCGCGTCGGAGCGCGCCTCACCCAGCCACTCCACTGTCCGGGCGCGCAGGTCGATCCGCAGCCACTCCGCCAGCACCTGGTCAAGGCGCCCGCAGTTGGGCGCAAGCGCGGCCAGCGATGCGTCCGGCCAGACCCGCAGATAGGCCGCCGTGCCCCAGCCACGCGCGCCGACCAGGTCCGCCCCGGGCGGAATCGGATCGCCGGTGCAGGTCGGTTGGACAACCATGTCCGCCGCCCCTTGGGGCGAAGCGCCCTGCCCGGTCGCGCCCACGACTAGGTCCGTCTCCGGCAAGATCCGGACGTAGTAAAGGTTGAGCGCGAAGGCCGCCGCCCAGGCCAGCGCGATCACGAACGAGAGCGCGGCCGCGCCTTTCACCACCCGCGCCCGCGTCGTACCTGCGTCCAGGAATACCGGATTTCGCCTTCGGGAGCGCAGGCGCGCGCGCAGACCGTGTTTGCTTTGCGCCATGCGCATCTCCTCCGCCGGGGCTTGCGGTCGCACTGCACGCTGGTCGGCGCCTCTGTCTGTGCTATATCAAAGCAAGGGGCGAGAACAGTTATACAAATGACGCAGCGCACCGCCGTTCGAGGGAGAGCGGGGCGCAGATAGCCGCCGCAGGGACGGGATTGCCGAGCGCCGATGGACATTGATCGCCGAACCTTGCTCAGATGGTCTCTGCCGGGGATCGCCGCCCCCTTTCTGGGCCGTCCCGCGCGGGCCGAAAGCGCGCCCGCACCCCTCTTCGTCCTGATCGAGGGGATCGGCCCGGCGACGACATCCGCCACGCTGGAAGCCGTGCTTGAACCGCTGCTCGTCGCCAGCGTCCCGGTCGCGCTTGTGCTGCCGATGGGCGCGGGGTCCGAGGGTGCCCTGCCTGAGGACGCCGGAACCCTGGTGCGCCATCTGGTCACGCGCTTTCCCGAACTGGTCGAACCGGTGCCGGAGATTCCGGGTCTGGCTGGCCAGTCAACCTACTTCCGGCGCCGCACGGCAAGCGAGGCGCTGGCAAGCTTGCGCCAGTTGCTGGCACCGGGGCCGGTATCGCCGCCCCCGCTGAGCGTGGCGACCAAGGGCGTGGGGACGGCCAATCTCGACGCCCTGCGCGCGCTCGGCGTCCGGCAGGTCATCGACACCGGGACCGGCCCGGGCGGTGCCACGACCTCGACCGGCTGCGCCATGCGGATGATCTGCATGTCGGGCGCGGCGCGGCTGGATCTAACGGGCACGCAGGACTGCGGCCGGTGGACGACACGGGCGCTCGCCACCAAAGACGCGGTGGCAATGGTGATCGACGTCTCCGGCGCCGAAGGCATCCCGGTGCAGGACCTGCGTCGACGCTCCGAAGAGGTGGTGGGCGCCATCGCGCAGGCGGTGCAGGCCAACCGCCGTTTCGTGTCCCTGCCTCGCGACCAGATCGGCTGGTTCGCCGCAGCCCAGCCGCGCCGCATCGCGCTGCTTCTGATCCGCCCCACCCCGGGGGACGCGGCAGCCGGACAGGCCTTTGAGGCGATGCAAGGGGCGCTTGGCGCACGCGGCCTTGCGTTCTCGGTCGCGGGCCGGCCGTGGGAGGGTGACGGGCCGGACGCCTGCCTCGCGCTCGACGGGGCTGATGCGGCGAAGGCCCTCCCTTGGTTCAAGGCCGCGAACGAAGCCGGGGTCTCCTGCGCCCTGGGGGCGGTCGCCGGAGCACTGCCGCCAGACCTCGCCCTTGGTCTCGACCTCCTCATCGGGCCGGGTGCCTGGCCCGCTTTCGACGGCGACGGCCCCTTGCGGACCGGCACCTTGACCCTTACCGATGCGCTGAGCGAAGGAAACGCAACACAGGCGCGCGATCTCATCCTGACGCTGGACAAGACGGCCTATGCAACGGAGGAAGCGCGGCAGGCCACGCTGGCCCAACTGGATGGGCTTGTCGATGCGGGCGGCGCGGTCCTCGGCGATCTGCCCGATCATATGGCCGCAACCCAGGAGCCCGACCGCCTGTTCGCAATCCTGCGGGACACCGAGCGGGCGCCCCCCGCCCCCGACCCGCAGGGCGACCTTTCGCGCGAGGAGCTTCTGGCCGATGCCCGCCTTGCCTGGCAGTTCTTCGAGAAATACTCGAATGCGGCCAGCGGGCTCTGCATCGCGACCGCGCATGAATCCGACGGGACGACCTACCTGCATCAGGAACTGACGATGTGGGATCTGGCGAGCCTTCTGGCCGCGCTCATGGCGGCGCAGGAACTTGGGCTGATCGGCGATGACGACTATGCCGCCCGGACCGCCAGGATCGTCGCGGCGATCCCCACGGCCCGGATCAGCGCAAGGCGCCTGCCCGCGGCGGTCGTGTCGGTGCGCAGCGGCGCGGCGCTTTCGAACGATTTCAACGCTTGCGACACCGGTCGCCTGCTCAGCGTGCTGCGTGAGGTCGACGCGCATCCCCTGACGCGCGGGCTTGCCGCCGAGGCGGTCGGTCGCTGGGACCTCGATGCGATCATCCCGGGTGGCCGGGCGAACTCGGTCATCAAGGGCCGCTTCGTCGATCAGTCAGAGACCCACTGCAGCCATTACACCGCCCGCGCTTTCTTCCACTGGGGCTTCCCGGTCCAGTCCCCCTACATGATCGCGGAGGACGGTCCGGTTGCCGACCGCCGGATGCGGCTGATGGAGCGGGTGCGCGCCATCGGCCCTTTCGGCGCCGAGCCGCTTTTGCTGGAAGGGGTGGAGATGCCGTTCTCGGAACCAAGCGCGTTTCTGGCCGACCTGCTGCTGGACCGCCAGCGCCGCGGATACGAAGCGACCGGGGACCTGATCTGCGTGTCGGAGGCCCCGCTCGACCGGGCGCCCTGGTTCATGTACCAGGGCCTGAGCCTTGCCACGCCGGACCACCCTTGGGTGGTTCAGACGCTCGACAGTGGCAGCGAATGGCAGGACGAGAGCTTCTGGCGCGCGGTGCGGCTCGTGAACACCAAGGCGGCCTATCTTTGGGCCGCCACCCGCCCCGGCGCGTTTTCCTTCCGGCTCGCGCGCCATGTGCGGGACCGCGCCCGCATCGAGGGCGCGGGCTTCTGCCCGGGCGTCTTCTCGGCCACGGGCGAGCCGATGAACGGCTATGTCGACGTGAACACCAACGGCATCATGCTGCAGGCGATCAGCTACATCCTCAGGGGCCGGAAGCCGCGCTTTGACTAGGGGGCGGTACGATTACCCCCCTGTCCCGGCAATGCACCCTAGTCCGGCCGCACCCGCGCCGCGGTCTTGTTGGCGAAGGCCTCAAGTCGGCCGCGCGAGGCAGGCTGGGTGTTGACAATGCCCGCCACGACGGCCTCGGCATAGGCGGCATCAAGCGCCGACATGTTCTGCATGTGGCTGATCGCCGAACAGATCGCGAAATTCGTGAGCGGCGGGTTCTGCGCCGCCGCGCGGGCAAGCTCCATCGCCTTGGCCTCGGAATCCTCGACGAGGTACTGGCAGAGGCCCACCGCCATCGCCTCCTCGCCCTTGTAGACACGGCCTGTGAGCATCATGTCGATCATCCGCGCCTTGCCGACCAGATCGGCCACGCGGATGGTGGCACCGCCGCCGGTGAAAAGGCCCCTCTGCCCCTCGGGCAGCGCGAAATAGGTGCTCGCATCGGCGACCCGGACATGCGCGGAGGAGGCAAGCTCCAACCCGCCGCCCACTACCGCGCCCTTCAACGCGGCGATGACGGGGATGCCGCCGTATTCCATCTTGTTGAAGGCCTCGTGCCAGCGCAGGCAGATGTGCATGAATTCGGCCGGGCTGCGGTCCTCGCGGTGATGTTCGACCAGGTCCAGGCCGGCGCAGAAATGCGTGCCCTCGGCCCGCAGGAGGACGGCCTTGACCCCGGTGCGCGGCAGGAGCGTGAAGAGCGAGACGAGCTCCTCCACCGTCGCGGCGTTCAGCGCGTTGCGCTTGTCGGGCCGGTTCAGGCTGACGGTCGCGATTCCCTCGTCGTCCACCTCGACCTTCAGGTTTTGCAGTCCCAGATCCTCGATCGCTTGCATCGCATCCTCCAATTCGGCCTCCACGTCGGAGCGCGCGCACCCTGCCAGAACGCAACGGCCCCGATCAATGCGGCGCGCGCCCTTACGCTGCGTCACAAACGCGCTCAGCCCAATCGGCGGGTCGGATTTCGACCGACGCGGAGCGGCGCAGGGGGCAGGGGCTCCCACTCAGGCAAGGTTCCGCCTTGACGCGGGCAAGGCCTTGCCCGCCAACTCGGCCGTGCAGCCTGCTGGCGCTTGCCTCATGGCGATCGCGCGCTAGGCTTCGGTGCCATGGACACGCTTCCGTGCGGAAAGCCGTGTGCGAAGATCGGAGGAGGATCTCATGAACGAACTCAAGACGACGCGGCGCAGCTTCTGCGTCGGCGCCGCGGCCGCCGTTTCCGCGACCGCACTGCCGATGGCGGCCCGGGCCGAGGAATTCATCAATATCCTGACCGGCGGCACGTCGGGGGTCTACTACCCGCTCGGCGTCGCGCTTTCGAAGCTTTACGGCGACAACATCGCGGATGCGCGCACGCAGGTGCAATCGACCAAGGCCAGCGTCGAGAACCTGAACCTCTTGCAGAAGGCCAAGGGCGAACTGGCGTTGGCGCTCGGCGACAGCGTGAAGCACGCCTGGGACGGCAATGCCGACGTTGGCTTCGCCCAGCCGCTCGACCGTATCCGCGGGGTGGCCGCGGCCTATCCGAACTACATCCAGATCGCCGCCGCCGCCGAGAGCGGGATCAAGACGCTTGCCGACATCAAGGGCAAGAGCATGTCGGTCGGGGCGCCCAAGTCGGGAACCGAGTTGAACGCCCGCGCGATCTTCGCCGCCGCGGGGATGAGCTACGACGACATGGCCAAGACCGAGTACCTGCCCTTCGCGGAATCGGTCGAACTGATGAAGAACCGCCAGCTCGACGGGACCTTGCAGTCGGCAGGGCTGGGCGTGGCCTCGATCAAGGACCTGTCGACCTCGATGCCGACCACGATCGTCTCGATCCCGGCCGAGATCGCCGAGACGCTCGGCGCCCCCTATGAGGCCGCGACGATCCCGGCGGGCACCTACGAGGGCCAGACCGAGGATGTGCCAACGCTCGCGGTGCGCAACTTCTTCGTCACGCACGAGGGCGTGCCCGAGGAGGCCGTCTACATGATGACCAAGCTCATGTTCGAAAACCTGCCGGAGCTTGTCGCGGCCCACAAGGCGGCAGGCGGCATCACCCTCGAAGGGGCACTGTCGGGCATGCCGGTCCCGCTCCACCCCGGCGCTGAACGCTACTACAAGGAAGCAGGCCTGCTCTGAGGCCAGCCTGTACCAGGGCGGGTGCGCCGACCGCGCGCCCGCCGCCTTCGGTTTCGGGGAGGATACCGGATGCGCCCACAGACAGCCGCGCGCGACGCCGCGCTTGATCACGCCCTGCACGACCCGCTTGCCGCGGGCTTTCCGAAAGGGGCGCAGGGAAGGCTCCTGTTCTGGATCGCGGTGGTCTTTTCCCTGTTCCAGATCGCGACCGCCGCGCATTTCCTCGACATGCCAAGCCAGGTGACGCGGGCGATCCATGTCGGATTCCTGGGGCTTCTGGCCTTTCCGCTGATCGCCCTGGTCGGCAATCGCGGCCCGATCGCCCTGACGCTTGCCTGGATCGCGGCGCTCGCCGCGGTGGTCGTGGCGGGGTATCAATGGTGGGAATACGTGCCGCTTCTGATGCGGGCGGGCGATCCCCTTGGGCGCGACGTCGTGCTGGGTGTGATCGCGCTTTTCCTGGTCTTTGCCGCCGCCTGGGTGCTGATGGGGCCTGCCCTGCCGATCATCGCCGGGACGTTCCTGGCCTACTGCTTCTTCGGCCAGCACCTGCCCTCGCCGCTCAACCATCGCGGCTACGACTTCGCGCAGGTCGTCGATCACATGGCCTACGGGACCGAGGGGATCTACGGCATCCCGGTCTATGTCTCCTCGACCTATATCTTCCTGTTCATCCTCTTCGGCGCCTTCCTGGAAAAGGCCGGGATGATCAAGCTGTTCACCGATGTCTCCATGGGGCTTGTCGGGCACAAGATCGGCGGCCCGGCCAAGGTCGCCGTACTGTCCTCGGGGCTGATGGGCACGATCTCGGGCTCGGGCGTCGCCAACGTGGTCACCACGGGCCAGTTCACGATCCCGCTGATGAAGCGCTTCGGCTACCGGCCCGCCTTTGCCGGAGGGGTCGAAAGCACGGCCTCGATGGGGGGGCAACTCATGCCCCCGGTGATGGGCGCCGTCGCCTTCATCATGGCCGAGACGCTGGGCGTGGAGTATGTGGAGGTCGTCACGGCCGCCGTGATCCCCGCGATTCTCTATTTCGGCTCCGCCTTCTGGATGGTGCATCTGGAGGCCGGCCGCGCCGGTCTGACCGGGTTGGCCCGGTCCGAACTCCCCTCGCCCCTGCGGGCGGTGAAGGACGGCTGGCACCTGCTTTTCCCGCTGGCGGCCCTCGTCTACCTTCTGTTCTCGGGCTATACGCCGCTTTTCGCGGGCACCACGGGGCTGGCGCTGACGCTGGTGCTGATCCTTGGGGCCTCGGCCGCGCTGGGTCTGCCGGAGGGCTGGATCAGGATCTTGTTCTGGATCGGGCTGGGGCTGCTGGCGGCCACGTCGCTGAAGCTCGGCATCGGCATCGTCGCGATTGCCATCGCCGCGCTGATCGCCTGGAACGCCCTGTCGAAGGGCGGGCGGGAGACGCTGATCCTGTGCCGCGACAGTCTGGCAGACGGCGCGCGCACCGCGATCCCGGTGGGTGTAGCCTGCGCGCTTGTCGGCGTGATCATCGGGACGATGACCCTGACCGGGGCGGCCAACACCTTCGGGCAGTTCATCGTCAGCGTGGGCGACAAGTCGCTGTTCCTGTCGCTGGTGCTGACCATGCTGACCTGCATCGTTCTGGGCATGGGGATCCCGACGATCCCGAACTACATCATCACCTCCTCGATCGCGGGGCCGGCACTTCTGGGGCTGGGCGTGCCGTTGATCGTCAGCCACATGTTCGTCTTCTACTTCGGCATCCTCGCCGACCTGACGCCGCCGGTGGCGCTGGCCTGTTTCGCGGCGGCCCCCATCGCCAAGGAAAACGGGCTGAAGATCTCGCTCAACGCGGTGAAGATCGCGGCGGCGGGCTTCGTGATCCCCTTCATGGCGGTCTATACCCCGGCGCTGATGCTGCAACCCGGCGGCCCGCTGGCCGAGGCGGTGGGCTTTATCCCGGCCGTTGCCTATGTGGTCGCGAAGGCCGTGATCTCCATCGGGTTCTGGGGCGCGGCGGTCATCGGGTGGCTGGGCCGGCCGCTCGCGCTGTGGGAACGCGCGCTGGCGATGGCCGCGGCCTTCACCCTGATCGCCGCCCTGCCCCTGACGGATGAGGCAGGCTTCATCCTGGCCGCGGCCTTCGCGCTTCGTCTGTGGCTGACGCGGGCCAAGGTGCCCGCGGCATGACCGCTTGCCTGATGGCCGGGGCGCTGATGCTGGCCCTGCCTGCGTCGTCCTTCACGCTCGAATGGACGCACTCGGTCGAAAAGACCGCCTGGAGGGAGGAGTGGCACGTCGAGGGCGGCGCGTTGCATTTGGACCGGGCGATGGTGAAAGGGTCCGGTGCCGGGATGGAGCCGGGCGAGGGCGCGGTGCTTGAGGACGGCTGGTGGGTCTGGCGGCCCGACCTGCCGCCGCAGGCCGAACTGTTACTGGCGGCTTCGGGCGCGACGATCTCGGCCTGGCGGCTCTGTTCGGCGGTCGAATGCCATGAGCTTGGCGCCGCCCCCGGGGCGGCGTTGCATCTGGCGCCCTGCCCCGCGCCCTGAGCGCCGCTTTTCATTGCGCAACCCGCGCGTTTGGGTCTTTCTGGATGAATGAGAACCCGCCTCCCCGCCCCCCGACGCCAGCGCAAGGCGGCCGCCCCGACATGACCGGCCTGCGCGTGCTTGGCCTTCTGGCGGCCGTGGGGCTTGCGGCGGCGCTCATCGCCTATGCGATGGCCGAACGCGTCCTTCTGGCCGATCTCGACACGCAACTGGACCGCTCGCTGATCCTGTCGTCCCGCGCCGTGGAGTCCGAGATCGAGCGGCTGCGCCCGCTGCCCGACATCGCGGCGGAGGATGCGCGCATCCGGGCGGCCGTCGGGGCGCCGCGCGACGCGCAGGCGATCGACACCGCGAACCGCTATCTTGAGGCGATCGCGGGCCATAGCGGCGCGGACCAGCTTTACCTGATGGACGCGACCGGCCTGACCGTCGCCGCGTCGAACTGGAACACGCCGGAAAGCTTCGTCGGCCAGCGCTACGACTTCCGCCCCTACTTCAAGCGCGCCCTCGCCTCGGGCCGGGGGACCTATTACGGCATCGGCGCGACGACACGGCGGGCGGGCTACTTCCAGTCGTTGCGCATCGATGCGCCGGGCGGGACGACCGGCGTCCTTGTCGTCAAGATCGAGCTTCAGTCGCTCCAGGACACCTGGCGCAGCGCCGAGCTTGCGACCGCCGTCGCCGACCGGGACGGGGTGATCTTCCTGTCGGGCGTGGACGACTGGCTTTACCGGCCGCTGTCGCCGCTTCCCGCCGGGGCACTGACGGCGCTGACCTCGGCGCGCACCTACGACGGGGCCGCGCTCGATACGGCCGCGCCGTTGTTGCAAGCCGGAACCATCCAGGACGCCGAGGGCGCGCCCATGCGCCTGCGCAGCGCGCCCATCGCGCGGGAGGGCTGGACGCTGCTGGCCGCCGCGCCGCTCGCGCCCGTGCGCGCCTCGGCACGGCTCTGGGCGGCGGCGGCGGCGCTGGTTGCCGCACTTCTGACCGGAACGGTGAAGATCTGGCGCCAGCGGCACGAGCTGACACAACTCCGGCTGCGCCAGTCCGCCATGCTCGAAACCCAGGTGGCCGAGCGCACCGCCGATCTGGCGCGGGAGGTGGAAGCGCGCAAGCGCACCGAGGCAGACCTGCGCGCGGCGCAAGACAGCCTGATCCAGTCGGCCAAGATGGCCGCCCTCGGCCGCATGTCGGCGGCGATCGTTCATGAGGTCAGCCAGCCGCTCGCCGCGATGGAGGCGACGCTGGCCGCCGCGGACCTGACCCTGCCCGAAGGGGACACCCGCACCGGCCCGCGGATCGAGACCGCGCGCGGCCTGATCCGGCGCATGCAGCGCACGGTCAAGAACCTCAAGTCCTTCGGCCGCCGCGCCCCTTCGACGCCCGAGATCGTCGATCTGCGCCAGGTCGTTGCAAATGCGCTTGAGATCGTGGCGCCCCGCGCACGAACGCTGGGTGTCACGCCGCAGGTCACGGGGAGCGACGCCCCCCTTCGCGCGCGCGTCGGTCCCGTCAGGATGGAACAGGTCTGCGTGAACCTGCTTCTCAATGCGCTCGACGCCGTGGCCGAGAATGGCGGCACGGTTCAGCTGCGGCTTGGACCCGGCCCGGTGCTTTCGGTCCTCGACACCGGCCCCGGCATCCCGGCCGACCGCCTTTCGCAGGTCTGGGAGCCGTTCTTTTCCACCAAGACCGGCGGCGAGGGGTTGGGGCTGGGCCTTTCCATCTCGCGCGAGATCGTGGAGGAATTCGGCGGCCGGATGGAGATCCAGTCGCCCCCCGGCCTCGGGACGGAGGTCAAGGTCAGCTTGCCGCCCGTGGAAGATGACCGGAAGGAGGACGCGGCATGACGGGCGCGAAGGCGATGATCCATGTGGTGGACGACGACCTTGATCACCTGGCGGCACTTGTAGACCTGGTCGAGGCAGCGGGCCATGCCGCCATTGGCCTGTCGTCGGGCAAGGAGGCGCTGGCGGCCGCAGGCCAGGCCGCGCCCGACGCCGTCCTCACCGACCTCCGGATGCCCGGAATGGACGGGATGGCGCTGATGGCGGCGCTCAGGGCCGAAGGTCACGCCATGCCGGTCGTCATGCTGACCGGCCACGGCGACGTACAGCACGCCGTCCGCGCCATGCGCGCGGGCGCCGAGGATTTCCTGGAAAAACCCTATGACGCCGCGCATCTGCTGGCGGTGCTGGCCCGCGCGCTTGCCAGCGGGGCCGCGCGCAACGAACTCGCGCGGCTTCAAGACCTGGTGCAGGCCCGTGAAAGCCATGAGATCCTTGGCGGCAGCGCGGCCATGGATGCCCTTCGCAAGCGCATCGCGGCGCTGGCGCCGCTGGACGTCGATGTCGTGATCACCGGAGAGACCGGCACCGGCAAGGAGCTGGTGGCCCGCGCGCTTCACGCCCAGGGCGGACGGGTCGGCGGGCCTTACGTCGGGGTCAACTGCGCCGCCCTTCCCGAGGCGCTTTTCGAGATCGAGATGTTCGGCCACGCCGCCGGCGCCTTTCCGGGCGCGGTGAAGGACAAGACCGGCAAGCTTGAGGCCGCGAACGGCGGAACACTTGTCCTGGACGAGATCGAGGCGATGCCCATCGCCCTGCAATCCAAGCTTCTCAGGGCGCTCCAGGAACGCCAGATCGAGCGGCTGGGCGAAAACCGCCTGCGTCCGCTCGATCTGCGGATCGTCGCGACCTCCAAGACCGACCTGGCCGCGCTGGTGCGCGCGGGGGGCTTCCGGTCGGACCTTTATTGGCGGCTTGCCGGCGCGGATATCGCGACCGAACCCCTGCGCGCGATGGGGCAGGACATCGTCCTGATCTTCGCCCATTACGCCCGACTTGCCGCCCGCCGCTACGGGCGCGATCTGCCGGAGCTTGGCTTTTCGGAGCGCCGCGCGCTCCTTTCCCATGCCTGGCCGGGCAATGTGCGTGAACTCAAGGCCGCGGCGGAGGCCTTCGCGCTTGGCATCGGGCGGCCGATCCCCTCGGGGGGCGAGGCGATGCCCGCGGCACCGGGGACGCTGGCCGAGCGTGTAGCCAGCTTCGAGGCGCGCGAGATCCGGGCCGCGCTGGAGCGCTTCAAGGGCAACAGCGAGCTTGCCGCGCGGGCGTTGGGGCTGCCGCGGCGGACGCTGAACGACAAGGCGAAGCGCTTCGGGCTGAGGGGCTAGGACCGCCCCGGCCGGCTACGACGCCAGTTCCAGCCCCTCGGTCGCGCGGGCCAGATCGGCCTTGCAGCGGGCGATGATGAAATCGGTAAAGGCGCGGATCTTGGGATCGCGCAGGCGCCGGTGCTGGGTCAGGCAGGTCAGCTGCACCGGCAGCGGCGGGGTTGCCCGCGCGACCGGAACCAGGCGGCCCTCGCGCAGATGCTCGGCCACCTCGAAGATCGGCTTGAGGATGATGCCCCGCCCATCCAGAGCCCACCCCGTCAGCACGTCGCCGTCGTCGGTCTCGAACGGGCCGGAAACGTCGTAGCGGCGCGGGCCCTCTGCGGTGACCAGCGTCCACTGGAATTCACGCGCGCCGGGGAAGCGCAGGTTCAGGCAGGCGTGGCCGTCGCGGATCAGCGCCTCCCCGTCCGCCGGATCGCCACGCCGCGCGATGTAGGAGGGGGCGGCACAAAGGATGCGCGGGCAATCGGCCACAAGGCGCATCTTCAGCGTGCTGTCCTCAAGCATGCCAAGGTGGAAGGCCATGTCGAGCCCCTCGCCGATCACGTCGATCATCCGGTCCGACAGCCGCAGCCGCACGTCGATCTGCGAATACTGATCCTTGAAGGACGGGACATGTGAGGCGATGAAACGCCGCCCGACGCCCAGGGGAGCGGCCACGAAGATCGTGCCCCTGAGGTTCTGGGTCGAGGTCATGACCGCCGCCTCGGCCTCATCGATGGCGTCAAGCACCTTGCGCGCGCCCTCGTAGAAAAGCCGCCCGTTCTCGGTCGGCTTCAGCCGCCGCGTGGTGCGGTTGAAAAGCCGTATCCCGAGATGCCGTTCCAGATCCGCGATCCGGGCCGATGCGACGGCCGGAGAGGTGCGCTGGTCCCGCGCGGCCGCGCTCATGTTGCCCAGTTCATAGACCCGGACGAACATCTTCAGGTTGTTGACATAGGACATCCGCGCCCTCCCGCCGCATTCTTTGGGTATCTTTGAAAGTTCTGCGGCATTCAAAGGATTATCAGGAAGATCGCTTTCGGTATAGCGTAAAGCCCAAAGCCGCGGAGGGATCTGGCATGTACGACTTCATCGTCCTGAGCGAATGGCTCGAATTCGCCGTGCGCTGGCTGCACGTGATCACGGCCATCGCCTGGATCGGGTCAAGCTTCTACTTCATCGCGCTCGACCTTGGCCTGCACCGCGACCGCAACCTCGCCTCCGGCGCGGATGGCGAGGAATGGCAGGTCCACGGCGGCGGCTTCTACCATATCCAGAAGTACCTCGTGGCGCCGGAAACGATGCCCTCGGACCTGATCTGGTTCAAATGGGAAAGCTACGCGACCTGGCTTTCGGGCTTCGCACTGCTTTGCCTCGTTTACTACCTGGGCGCCGACCTTTACCTGGTCGATCCCAATGTGCTCGACATTCCGGTCTGGCAGGCGATCGGCATCTCGCTGGCCTCGCTCGCGGTGGGCTGGCTGCTTTACGACACGCTCTGCAAGTCGCCGATGGGGGATAACCCGACGGCGCTGATGGTGCTGCTTTACCTCATCCTGGTCGCGCTGGCCTGGTTCTACACGCAGGTCTTCACCGGCCGCGCGGCACTGCTGCATCTTGGCGCGATCACCGCGACGATCATGTCCGCCAACGTCTTCATGGTCATCATTCCCAACCAGAAGGTCGTGGTCGCCGACCTGATCGCGGGCCGGGCACCCGACCCGAAATACGGCAAGATCGCCAAGCTGCGCTCGACCCACAACAACTACCTGACGCTGCCTGTCATCTTCATGATGCTGTCGAACCACTACCCGCTGGCGTTCGCGACCGAGTACAACTGGATCCTCGCCAGCCTCGTGTTCCTGATGGGGGTCACGATCCGGCACTGGTTCAACACCCGCCACGCCCGCAAAGGCAGCCCGACCTGGACCTGGGCGGCAACGGTGGTCCTGTTCCTGACCGTCGCCTGGCTGTCCACCGCGCCGATGTTCCGGGCCGAGGACAGCGAGACGGTGGAGCTGACCCCGGCGGGGCAGAGGTTCGCCGCGGCCGAGCATTTCGAGGAGGTTTCGGACATCGTCCTTGGCCGCTGCTCGATGTGCCACGCGGCGGAGCCCGCCTATGACGGCATCCCTTGGGCCCCCAAGGGCGTCATCCTCGAGACCCCGGTTCAGGTCGCCAACTGGGCGCGGGAGATCTATGTGCAGGCCGGGGCCAGCCACGCCATGCCGCCCGCCAATGTGTCCTATATCGAACCCGAGGAGCGGGCGAAGATCGTCGCCTGGTATCGCGGCGCGGCGGGCTGAGACGACAGACCGAACGCGCCATAACGACAAAGGGCCGGGGACCGCTGCTGCCGCGAGCGCGGCAATAGACCTAATGATTTCCTTTTCCGGCCTCATATCCTTTTTGCGAGGCGTAAATGTGCCTCGCATTGGATTATCTGATCTTAAATTTTCATAAGCCTAGCGGCGAAGCCTCTCGCCGCACCGCAAGGCGATGGCTGGGCGCGCGCGTTTCGAAACGCACACTGATCCAACCGCTTACGCCGAAGCGCCGCCCTCAGACGGCGACGCGCATCAGGTGGGGGAACCAGTCTTCCCGCAGGCGCTGGCCGGGCTGCATCTCATGGCCCGGAAAAGGCGGAGAGGTGCGCCCGGGCCGTTGGACGCAATGGGCGTCCGCGCCGGGAACGGCGCATATAGGCCTCCTGGTCGGGGTGGAAATCGGTTTCCGCGCGCCAGCGCTTGGGCAAGGCCTCCTTCGGACAGCGATGGATCCGGCGGCACAGCGCAGCGGCGCCTCGTGGACCGGGTCGAGGGGCGACCAGGAACTGACCGTCTGGCTGCCCTTGACGAAGTAACAGGGGCCGTCCTAGTGCCAGGGCGTGGACTTCGCCGTTCCCGGTCCCTTGATCAGGACGTGGTCGTGAAACACTTGCACCGTGTCCCGCCGCATCAGGCGCGCGGCCACCGTTGCCACCTCGGAATTCCCGATCACCTCCCGGAACTCGGAGATCCGGGTCCAGTGGCAGTCGTCATCGAAGAACCGCCCGCCCTCGCCGGGCTTGAGGTTCTCGGCGGCAGAGGGGCCGGGCTTGGCCAAGTTGCGCTCGCCCCCGGCGCGAAGCACGTCGGCCCAATCCGTTCAAAGCCCCCGGACCGGCACCGCACCGTCGCGCTCGAGATCTTCGACCACCGAATGCGCAGCCGACGGCACGCCTTGCGCCGGGCTTCCCCGCCTATGTCAATATCGCGTCGTCATGCGGTAGCCGCGGGCGAAACTCAGCCGCACATGGGTGATCGCGCGGCTCTGCCACCAGGTCGTCCGCTCGGCCGTGAAGGTCGGCTCGCCGGGCTCGATACCCAGGGCGGCCGCGACATCGACGGTCGCCGCCGCGGCCAGGAAGCTGATCTCAACCTCCGAATAGGGGACCGCCTGCACCAGCCATTCGTTCGGCCCTTGCAGGGCGAAGTCCGCAGTTTCAGCCTGCGGCAGGGCCTGCAGGTTGATCCAGCGATCCTCGAACTGGTAGGGCCGCCCGTCGGCCGAATGCAGACAGCGCAGATGCAGCGCGCGGGCGCCGGCGCGAAGCCCAAGGCGGTCGCGCAGCCAGTCCGGGGCGGGCACGGTCTGCGTCGAAAGAAGGGCGTAGTGATAGGCCGCACCCATGGCGGTGATTTCCGCGCGCACCAGGGGGATCTCGAACCGCGCCTGGCGCAGGGGCATCGCGCGCACCCGCGTCCCGGCCTTGCGCTTGCGTTCCAGAAGCCCTTCCTCGGTCAGTTCTCGCATCGCCCGGTTGACCGTCGCTCGCGCGCAGCCGAAGTCCTCGGCCAGGTCGATCTCGCCGGGAACCAGGTCGCCCGGCCCCCAGATCCGCCGCTCGATCCGGCGACGGATCTCGGCCTTCACGTCGCGGAAGGATATCTTGTCGCCCCCGGAAGGGTCTGGCGTCTGGTCGGCGGGCATCGCGGATCTGACTTCTGGATTTTGCCGGTGAAGCTGTTTCATATGTATAGACCTAAGCAGAATCGGTGCGCAAATGCGGATATTCGCCCCTGAGGATTTCGACACCCAGCCCTGGAAGAACGGCAGCGGTGTCACCCATGAGATCGCGCGCGAGGACCACGGGGCGGGGCTGCTCTGGCGGCTCTCGATCGCGGAGGTCGGAACCGACGGGCCGTTCTCTGCCTTTCCGGGGCTGGCGCGCGTCCTGACGGTGATCGAGGGCGCGGGTCTGCATCTGCACACGCCCGAGGGGCGGCTGGACGCGCTGCCCCTCGCCCCGGTAGCCTTTTCCGGCGACACGCCGGTGCGGTCCCGGCTGATCGACGGGCCGGTTCGCGATTTCAACGTGATCTACGATCCCGCCTGGCTTTCCGCGCATGTCGAACAGCCACCCATGGGCCGATCGGACTATCCCTTGGCGCCGGGGCATTTCTATGCCTGTCTCGCGCTCGCATCCGGCGTTTCGGTCGATGGCGTCACGCTGCCGACGCTCGGCGTTGCGCAGTTCGAGGCCGGGCATGTCGAATGCCCGGCCGGTATCGCTGCCCTGCTGGTCCGCTTCGCGCCGTCCTGACCGCAGGACGCGCGGGCGAGATCAGGCCCCGGCGACAAGCTCGGCAACGGCGCGGCGGTAGCGTCCGGCAATCGCGTCGCGCGCGACGTGACGCCCCCCGCGGACCTGATGGCGCCCGGCAGCCCAGACATCGGTCACGACCCCGTCAGGCGCCGCGAAGCAAAGCCCGTCCAGAAGCTGCGCCTCGTTCAGGGCGCAGAGCGTGGCATGGCCGCTGTCGATCGCGACAAGGTCGGCCAGACGGCCCTGCGCGATCGTCCCCGCGTCCCGGCCACAGGCGCGCGCGCCCCCGCTGGCCGCAGCCTGGTAAAGGAACGTGCCCACCGACCCGGCCTCGGGCACCAGGACGTTGCGCGCGAGGTCCCGCAGGCGCTGAGAGTATTCGAGCGTGCGAAGCTCCTCGGTCAATGAGATGCGGACGTTCGAATCCGATCCAAGCCCGAAGGCGCCCCCGGCGGCGATCCAGCCCGGGCCGTTGAAGGGGCCGTCGCCCAGGTTCGCCTCGGTAATCGGGCAAAGCCCGGCGACGGCCCCCGACCGCGCCAGCGCGGCGGTTTCCCCGGCGGCCATATGGGTAGCATGTATGGCGCACCATCCGGCATCCACCGGCGCGTTCGCCAGCAGCCATTCGACCGGCCGCGCGCCCAGCCAGTCCCCGATTTCCGCGACCTCGCGCGGCTGTTCGGCGATGTGGATGTGGATGGGCGCGCCCTGTGCCAGCGGGATCGCCTGCGCCAGATCCTCGGGGCAGGTCGCGCGCAGCGAGTGGGGGGCGATACCGACGACCGTGTCGGCGGGCAGATCCCGCGCCGCGCCACGTGCGGCCTCCAAGAGCCGGGCGAACCCCGCGACGTCATTGCCGAAGCGTAGCTGCCCCCCCGCCAGCGGCGCCTTCCCGGCCCCGCCGTAGCTGTAAAGCACGGGCAGATGGGTCAATCCGATCCCGGTTTCCGCCGCCGCGGCCATGATCCGCGCCGAAAGCTCCGAAGGATCGTCATAGGGCGCGCCGCCGGGCTGGTGGTGGACATAGTGGAACTCCCCCACCGCGGCGTAGCCCGCCTCCAGCATCTCGACCTGCACCTGGGCGGCGATGACCTCCACCTGCTCCGGCGTCAACCGGTCGAGGAACCGGTACATGAGATCACGCCAGGTCCAGAAGCTTTCCCGCCCCGCGGCGCGGTATTCGGTCATGCCCGCCATGGCGCGCTGGAAGGCGTGGGAATGCAGGTTCGAAAGCGCGGGCAAAAGCGTGTCCACGGCCACGTCGCCCGGCGCCGGGGCGGTCCCCGCGGCAACCGCCGCAATGCGCCCCTCCTCCACTGTCACCCGCACGTTTCCAGCCCAGCCCGAAGGCAAGAGCGCCCGTTTGGCGAAGATCATCGCTTGCTCCATTATGTCTAGACATATATCGTATAAACTCATAAAAGCCGACTCGGCAACCGGAAAACCGAGACATCAATGCGCCAGCCAAACAGCCTTTTCGTGAACTGCCGCGCCGCGACCCTTACGGGCCCCGACTACGGCCTGATCGACGATGCGGCCATCGCCGTGACGCCGGACGGCATCCTTTGGGTAGGACCCCGATCGGACATTCCCGCAGCCGTCGCGACCTTTCCCCAGACCGACCTTGGCGGGCGGCTGGTCACCCCCGCGCTGATCGATTGCCACACCCATGTCGTCCACGGCGGCAATCGCGCCGGCGAGTTCGAGATGCGGCTCAAGGGCGCAAGCTACGAAGAGGTCGCGCGGGCGGGGGGCGGCATAGTCTCGACCGTGCGCGCCACCCGTGCGGCGCGCGAGGAGGATCTGATCGCCTCCACCCTGCCCCGCGTCGACGCGATGATCGCGGAAGGGGTCGCGGTCATCGAGATCAAGTCGGGCTACGGCCTCGACATCGAGACCGAGCTTCGGATGCTGCGCGCCGCGCGCCGGATCGGGGAGCTCCGGCCGGTCGAGGTGCACACCACCTTCCTCGGCGCCCACGCCGCGCCCGCCGACTACAAGGGACGCGAGGACGCCTATATCGAGGAGATCTGCCTGCCCGCCCTGCGCGCCGCGCATGCGGAAGGGCTGGTCGATGCCGTCGACGGCTTTTGCGAGGGGATCGCCTTCACCCCCGCCCAGATCGCCCGCGTCTTTGACGCGGCCCAGGCGCTGGGTCTGCCGGTCAAGCTTCACGCCGAACAGCTCTCGAACCTGGGCGGCGCGGCACTGGCCGCGCGCTACGGCGCGCTGTCGGCCGACCATCTGGAGTATCTGGACGAGGCGGGCGTCAAGGCCATGGCCGAGGCGGGCAGCGTCGCGGTAATCCTGCCCGGCGCCTTCTACACGCTGCGCGAGACCAAGGCACCGCCGATCGAGCTGTTGCGCGCCCATGGCGTGCCGATGGCGGTGGCGACCGACATGAACCCCGGCTCCTCGCCCATGTGTTCGCCGCTCCTTGCGATGAACATGGCCTGCACACTTTTCCGCATGACCCCGGAAGAGGCGCTGATGGGCGCGACGCGCCATGCCGCCCGTGCATTGGGTCTGGCCGATCGCGGCACCATCGTTCCCGGCAACCGCGCCGACCTCGCGGTCTGGAACCTCGAACACCCGGCCGAGCTTGCCTATCGCATCGGCTTCAATCCCCTTCACCAACGCATCATCGGAGGCCGCAGTTGAGCGTTCTCACCCTGACCCCGGGCGAGGTCACGCTCGCCCAACTCGCCCGCGTGTATTTCGAGGAACTGCCCGTCCGGCTTGACCGGTCGGCAAAGACCGGCGTGGACCGCGCCGCCGCCGCGATCGCCGCCGCAGCGGCGGGCGACGTGCCCGTCTATGGCGTCAACACAGGCTTCGGCAAGCTGGCGAGCCTGCGCATCGCCCCGAAGGACACGGCAACGCTGCAACGCAACCTGATCCTGAGCCATTGCTGCGGCGTGGGCGAACCCATCGCCCGCGCCCATGCCCGGCTGATGATGGCGCTGAAGCTGCTGTCGCTGGGGCGGGGCGCCTCGGGCGTACGCTGGGAGTTGATCGAGCTGCTGGAGGCGATGCTGGAACGCGGCGTGACCCCGGTCATCCCGGCCCAGGGCTCCGTTGGCGCCTCGGGCGATCTCGCGCCCTTGGCCCATATGACCGCCGTCCTGATCGGCGCGGGCGAGGCAGAGTTTGCCGGCCGCGTGATGACGGGGGCCGAGGCGCTGGCGGCGGCCGGCCTGAAGCCCATCCCGCTTGGCCCGAAAGAGGGTCTTGCCTTCATCAACGGCACGCAGTTTTCGACCGCCTTCGCGCTCGCCGGGCTTTTCGAGGCCTGGCGCGCCGCCCAGGGGGCGCTGGTGATCTCGGCCATGTCGACCGACGCGATCATGGGCTCGACCGCGCCGCTCCAGCCGGAAATCCACGCCCTGCGCGGCCATGCCGGACAGATCGAGGCCGCCGCCACGCTGCGCGCGCTTCTGGACGGGTCCGAGATCCGCGAAAGCCACCGCGAAGGCGACAGCCGCGTGCAGGACCCCTACTGCATCCGCTGCCAGCCCCAGGTAACCGGCGCGGCGATGGATGTTCTGCGCATGGCCGCCCGCACGCTTGAGGTCGAGGCCAATGCCGCCACCGACAATCCGCTGGTGCTGACCGGGGCCGGGCTGATCGTCTCGGGCGGGAACTTCCACGCCGAACCCGTGGGCTTCGCCGCCGACATGATCGCCCTTGCGGTCAGCGAGATCGGCGCCATCGCCCAGCGCCGCGTCGCGCTGATGGTGGACCCGACGCTGAGCTTCGACCTGCCGCCGTTCCTGACGCCCGATCCCGGGCTCAACTCCGGCCTGATGATCGCAGAGGTCACCACGGCCGCGCTGATGAGCGAGAACAAGCATCTGGCAAACCCCTGCGTGACCGATTCCACCCCCACCTCCGCCAACCAGGAGGATCACGTCTCCATGGCCGCGCACGGCGCGCGCCGGCTGATCCGGATGGTCGCGAACCTCGACCGAATCCTGGGGGTGGAGTTGCTGTGCGCCGCACAAGGGATCGAGTTCCGCGCGCCGCTTCAGACCTCCGCCCCTCTGACCCGCGCGCTCGACCGGCTCCGCCGCAATGTCGCGACGCTGGGCGAGGACCGCTACCTGGCCCCCGACCTCGAGGCCGCTGCGCGCCTTGTCGCCAGCGGAGATATCGCGATTGCCGCAGGCGTGACCCTGCCGGAGCTCTGGTGATGCAGCCATTCGTTGTCACCCAAGGCGACAGCCCCGTCATCCTCGGCATGCCGCATGGCGGCACCTGGCTGCCGGACGACCTGACCGCGCGCCTCAACCCCACCGGCCGGGCGCTGGCCGACACCGACTGGCACATCGCAGCACTTTACCAAGGGCTCCTGCCCGGCGCGACTGTCGTCGCCTCGACCGTCCACCGCTACGCCATCGACGCCAACCGCGACCCGGCGGGTGTCTCGCTCTACCCCGGGCAGAACACGACGACGCTCTGCCCCCTGACCGATTTCGACGGCAACCCGATCTGGCAGCCCGGCCAGCCCCCCTCCGAAGACGAGGTCCGGGCGCGTCGCGCAGCCTTCCACGCGCCCTATCACGCGGCGCTGCAGGCCGAGATCGACCGGGTCCGGGCGCGCCACGGCGTCGCGATCCTTTACGACTGCCACTCCATCCGTTCGCGTATCCCGTTCCTGTTCGACGGGCTGCTGCCGGTGTTTTCCATCGGCACCAACGGCGGCGAAACCTGCGCCCACGGGATCGAGGCCGCGACCCTGACGCGCTGCGCCGAAGCGGAGGGCTTCACCCATGTGCTCAACGGACGCTTCAAGGGCGGCTGGAGCACGCGCCACTATGGCCAGCCCGCCAAGGGCGTTCACGCGATCCAGATGGAACTTGCCCAGCGCGCCTACCTGACCGCCGAAGCGGCCCCCTGGGCCTATGACCCGGCCCATGCCGCCCCCCTGCGCGCGGTGCTTGGCGCCATCCTTTCCGACCTCGACACACTCGCCCGATCCGGCGCCCTTTCCTGACGGAGCCCCCCATGACCAACCTCGACCGCAAGAACACCCGCGACATCTTCCCGCCGACCGGCCCCGAACTGAACGCGAAAAGCTGGCAGACCGAGGCACCCCTCCGGATGCTGATGAACAACCTGCATCCCGACGTGGCCGAAAACCCGCATGAACTCGTCGTCTACGGCGGCATCGGCCGCGCCGCGCGGACCTGGACCGACTTCGACCGCATCGTGGCGACGCTGAAGGACCTGGAGATCGACGAAACCCTCGTCGTCCAGTCCGGACGCCCCGTCGCCGTGGTCCGCACGCATGCCGACGCCCCGCGCGTGCTGATCGCCAACTCCAACCTCGTGCCGCACTGGGCGACGTGGGAACATTTCAACGAGCTCGACCGCAAGGGCCTGATGATGTACGGCCAGATGACCGCCGGGTCCTGGATCTACATCGGCACCCAAGGGATCGTGCAGGGCACCTATGAGACCTTCGCCGAAGCCGGCCGCCAGCACTACGGCGGCGACCTGACCGGCAAATGGATCCTGACCGGGGGCCTGGGCGGCATGGGCGGCGCACAGCCGCTGGCCGCCGTCTTTGCCGGCGCCTGCTGTCTGGCCGTCGAATGCGACGAAACCCGCATCGACTTCCGCATCCGCACGAAATACCTCGACGCCAAGGCCCACACCCTCGACGAGGCGCTGGCGCTCATCGCCGACTGGACCGCGAAGGGGGAGGCGAAGTCCGTGGGCCTTCTGGGCAACGCGGCAGAGGTGTTCCCCGAGCTTGTCCGCCGCATGCAGGCCGGGGGCGAGGGCGTCCCGAACGGCCGGCCCGACATCGTCACCGACCAGACCTCCGCCCATGACCCGCTGCACGGCTACCTGCCCCTAGGCTGGACCGTCGCCGAGTGGCGCGCGAAACAGGAAACCGACCCCAAGGCCGTCGAGAAAGCCGCCCGCGCCTCGATGCGCCAGCATGTCGCGGCGATGGTGGATTTCTGGAACGCGGGTGTCCCCACGCTCGATTATGGCAACAACATCCGCCAGGTCGCTAAGGACGAAGGGCTTGAAAACGCCTTCGCCTTCCCCGGCTTCGTGCCCGCCTATATCCGGCCGCTTTTCTGCAAGGGCATCGGACCCTTCCGCTGGTGCGCGCTCTCGGGGGACCCGGAGGACATCCGCAAGACCGACGCCGCGATGAAGCGGCTCTTCCCCGAGAACCACCACCTGCACCGCTGGCTCGACATGGCCTCCGAACGGATCGCCTTCCAGGGCCTGCCCGCCCGCATCTGCTGGATCGGACTTGGTGACCGTCACCGGGCGGGGCTGATGTTCAACGAGATGGTGGCATCGGGCGAACTCAAGGCCCCCGTCGTCATCGGCCGCGACCACCTGGACGCGGGCTCCGTCGCAAGCCCCAACCGCGAGACCGAGGCGATGAGGGACGGCTCCGACGCGGTCTCCGACTGGCCGCTCCTGAACGCGCTCGTCAACACCGCGTCCGGCGCGACCTGGGTCTCGATCCACCACGGCGGTGGGGTCGGCATGGGGTTCTCGCAGCACGCGGGCGTCGTGATCGTCGCCGACGGCACGCCAGAGGCCGCCAAGCGCCTCGAACGGGTGCTGTGGAACGATCCCGCCTCCGGCGTCTGGCGCCACGCCGACGCGGGCTATGACATCGCGGTCCAGCACGCCAAGGACATGGGGCTGCGCCTGCCCTCGATCCTGGGGAACTGATCCCCTCTTCTTCATTGCCCAAATACCCCGGGGGGCGCGGGGGGCTGGCCCCCCGCACTAGCTTGCCGCCGCGCGCCCCCTGTGCAAGATCGTCGCCACGATGTGGCTCTATCGACTGATCCTGACGCTTTTCGCCCTGCCCGCGCTTCTCATGCGCCGGGTGGCGCTTGCGCTTGCGGGGCGCAAGGAGCCGCGCGGGCTGACCGAGCGCCTTGCCCTCGCCCCGCCCCGGCCCGAAGGTCCGACGATCTGGCTCCACGCGGCCTCGAACGGCGAACTGGCCTCGGCCCGCGCCACGGTCATCGCGATCCTGGACCGACATCCCAGCGCCACGCTCGTGGTCACGACCAACACCACGACAGGCCGCGCCCTGGCCGAAAGCTGGCACCTGCCACGCCTCATCGCCGTGCTTGCGCCGGTGGACACACCTTTCGCCACGCGGCGCTTCCTCGACGCCCTTCGCCCCGCCGCGCTGATCGTGGTCGAGAATGAGCTCTGGCCCGTTCGCCTGACCCTCGCGGCGGCGCGCGCGATCCCCGTCTTCGTGCTGGGCGCACGCATGTCCGCGAAAAGCCACCGCAACTGGTCGCGCCTGCCCGGCCTCTCACGCCGGGTCATGGGGGCCATCACCTGGCTTTCCGCGCAGGATCAGGACAGCGCCCGCCGCTTCCTGGACCTCGGCCTGCCCCAGCCGCGGCTTGGCCCGGTCCTGAACCTCAAGGCCGCCTTCGTCCCGCAAGCCGGGGCACCCATCCTGCCCTGGGCGCGCGCAACCTCGCTTCTGGCCGCCTCCACCCACCCCGGAGAGGAAGAGGTGATCCTGGCCGCCTTCGCCGCCGCCCGCGCCGCAAACCCCGCGCTGCGGCTTGTCCTCGCCCCCCGGCATCCCCGCCGCAGCGCCGAAATCGCGCGGCTGATCCAAGGCGCGGGCCTACCCTTCGCAACACGCTCTCTGGACCAGGTGCCGCAGGACGCAACACCGGTTTATCTTGCCGACACGATGGGGGAGATGGATCTTTGGTACGCAGGCGCGGGCATGACCTTCGTCGCCGGATCGCTGACCGGCCGGGGCGGGCACACACCCTATGAGCCTGCCGCCCACGGCTCGGCGATCCTGCACGGACCGGATGTGGCGAATTTCGCCCCCGCCTACGCGGCCCTTCATGCCGCAGGTGCGGCGGTGCGGGTGGAGACCGCCCAAGACCTCGCGGCCGCGATCCTGCGGCTGGCAGACGCGGAGGCGCAGGCGGCCATGGCGGCACGGGCGCGTGAGGCGCTGTCCGCCGCCGATCCGGCCACCCTTGCCCCCTTCTTCGCGGCGCTCGACGCCACCCTCGCCGAAAGGACGCCCGATGTTCACCCTGCCCGAGCTTGAGGCCGCCGCCCGTCTTGTCCACCGCCAGATGGAACCGACACCGCAATACGCCTGGCCCGCGCTTTCTGACCGGATCGGGGCCGAGGTCTGGGTGAAGCACGAGAATCACGGCCCGACCGGCGCCTTCAAGGTCCGGGGCGGGATCACCTTCATGGACTGGCTCGCCCGCGAACATCCGGGCTATGGCGGCATCATCACCGCGACGCGGGGCAACCACGGCCAGTCGCAGGCCCGCGCCGCGACGGCGATGGGCCTGCGCGCGGTGGTCTACGTCCCCCACGGCAACTCGACCGAGAAAAACGCCGCGATGCGCGCCTTCGGGGCGGAACTTCGCGAACATGGCGCGGATTTCGACGAGGCCCGGCAAGAGGCGATGCGCGTGGCCGAGGCCGAAGGGCTCTACCCCGTCCCACCCTTTCATCCGGAACTCGTCCGTGGCGTGGCGAGCTATGCGCTGGAGTTCTTCCGCGCCGCCCCACGGCTGCACACGGTCTATGTCCCCATCGGCTGCGGCTCGGGGATCTGCGGCGTCATCGCCGCGCGCGACGCGCTTCGCCTGCCGACCCAGATCGTCGGTGTGGTGTCGGACCGGGCGCAGACCGCGAAACTCTCCGCTGAGGCGGGCCGGCCCATCCCCACGGACAGCGCCCGCACCTTCGCCGACGGCATGGCGGTGCGCGTCCCGGTCGAGGCGGCGCTGGCCGTCTACGGCCCCGGCGCCGCCCGAATCGTCGCGGTCAGCGAGGATGAGATCGCCGAGGCGATCCGCATCTACTTCACCGATATCCACAACCTTGCCGAGGGCGCCGGCGCGGCGGCGCTGGCCGCGCTGATCCAGGAACGGGGCCAGATGCAGGGCCGCAAGGTGGGCGTGATCCTGTCGGGTGGCAATATCGACACCGGCCCCTATCGCAGCATTCTGGCCGGCGGCACGCCCGCGCCGTGACGGTGGAAAAGCCATACCCGTCGTGCTAGGATTCCCGTCAGCCCCTTACAGGCAGGAACAAGGACCCTCAACGACAGGCGGGCGGCTAAACGCCCGGAATCGCGCAGTGAAGAAACTCGACAAGGCCAGCAGCAGCGCCCAGGAGGCGCTGACCCAATATGCCGCCCTCTGCCATCGCAAGACCGCGAAGGGCAGGACCGAGGTCTTGCTGATCACCAGCCGCGACACCGGCCGCTGGGTCATCCCGAAGGGCTGGCCCATGAAGGGCAAGAGCGGCGCGGAATGCGCCCTGCGCGAGGCCTATGAGGAGGCGGGCGTCGAGGGCAAGCCCGACAGCCGCTGCATCGGCATCTACGCCTATGACAAGGTCATGAAGGACGGCACCAGGCAGCCCTGCATCGTCGCGGTCTATCCGGTCAGCGTCCAGCGCATGAAGGACGAGTTTCCCGAAAAGGGCCAGCGGGTGCGCAAATGGTTCTCGCCCAAGAAGGCGGGAAGCCGGGTCGCCGAGCCCGAGCTTGCGCTTCTGCTTGCCAATTTCGACCCCGACCGGCAAGCTGAGGAAATCAGTTGAATTCCGGCCGCGCATCCATAAATCAGGGCGCAGGCCCAAACCGCGCAAGAACATGATCCGTTATTCGCTTACCTGCGACCGCGACCACAGCTTCGAAAGCTGGTTCAAGTCGGCCGATGCCTTCGACCGGCTTCTGGCCGCGGGCCATGTGGCTTGCCTTACCTGCGGGTCCACCAGGGTCACGAAGGATCTGATGGCCCCCGCCGTCCGCCCCGCCCGCCAGGCCGAGACCCGCCCCTTGGCCACGCCGCAGGGGGAGATGGAGCAGGCCCTCGCCGCCATGCGCCGACAGGTCGAGGAGAATTCCGAATATGTCGGGCTGAACTTCGCCTCCGAGGCGCGGCGCATCCATGAGGGCGAGGCGCCGGGCCGCTCGATCTACGGCGAGGCACGGATCGACGAGGCGAAGAAGCTTCTGGAGGACGGCGTGCCGGTGGCCACGCTTCCCTTCATGCCGGCGCGCAAGACGAACTGATGCCGGGAAGGGGGCGTTTCGCCCCCTCTGCGCCTTGGGGCGCATTCACCCCCGAGGGTATTTGGGCAATAGAGAAGGATGGCGATGGAGGTCCTTGTAACCGGCGCGAACCGGGGCATCGGCGCGGCCCTGCGCGCAGCGTTTCAGGCGCGCGGAGATACGGTTTGGGCGACGCGGCGCGACGCAGGCGACGCCGCGGGCTGGTTCCATCTGGACGTAGCGGACCCGGCGTCGGTGGCGGCGCTTGCGGCATCCCTTGCTGGGCGGCCGCTCGATCTCTTGGTCTGCAACGCGGGGGTTTACCTCGACAGGGATGACTGGCTGGCCGAAGGCTACCCGGCGGCGGCCTGGGCCGAAACCTTCGCGGTCAATGTCACGGGCGTATTCCTGACCATCCAGGCGCTGTTGCCCAACCTTCGGGCGGCGCGGGGGAGGATCGCCATCATCGGTTCCCGCATGGGCTCGGACGCGCGGGCCCCCGGCGGCAGCTATATCTACCGGGCGAGCAAGGCGGCGGTCCTGAACCTCGGGCGCAACCTGGCAGCCGATCTGCGGCCGGATGGGATCGCGCTTGGCGTCTACCACCCTGGCTGGGTCACAACCGAGATCGGTGGCCCGGGCGCCCAGATCGCGCCGGATGCCTCGGCCCGCGATCTGCTGCGCCGTTTCGATGCGCTCTCGCTCACCACCTCGGGTTGCTTCGAGAGCCACGACGGAACGCCGATCCCCTTCTGAAACGGCGTGGCCTGCCTGCCGCAGCGCGGCGCGCCGCTGCGGAACGCCCTTGCCCTTCGCCCGGCGCGCGCCTATGAAACGCGCGGTTTGACTCGGGGCGCATGCGTGCGCGCAGCTTGGGGGGGCTCGGATGCCGCTTCTCGTGATGAAATTCGGCGGCACCTCGGTGGCCGATCTCGACCGCATCGCCAACGCAGCCCAGAAGGTCAAACGCGAGGTGGAGCGTGGCTATGACGTGATCGTCATCGTCTCGGCCATGTCGGGCAAGACCAATGAGCTTGTCGGCTGGGTCGAGCAGACCTCCCACCTCTATGACGCGCGCGAATACGACGCCGTCGTCGCGAGCGGCGAAAACGTGACCGCCGGGCTGATGGCGCTGCGCCTGCAGGAGATGGGCGTGCCCGCGCGGTCCTGGCAGGGCTGGCAGGTGCCGATCAATACGACCTCTGCCCACTCCTCGGCCCGCTTCGTCTCGATCCCGCGCGACAACATCGACGCGAAATTCGCCGAGGGGTTCAAGGTCGCGGTGGTGGCTGGGTTCCAGGGCGTCTCGGACGAAGGCCGGATCACAACGCTGGGGCGTGGCGGGTCGGACACCACCGCTGTGGCCTTCGCCGCCGCTTTCGGCGCGGCGCGCTGCGATATCTATACCGACGTGGACGGCGTCTACACGACCGACCCGCGGATCTGCGGCAAGGCCCGCAAGCTGGAGCGCATCGCCTTCGAGGAGATGCTGGAGCTGGCCTCGCTGGGCGCCAAGGTGCTGCAAACCCGCTCGGTCGAGCTGGCCATGCGTTACAAGGTGAAGCTGCGGGTGCTCTCCAGCTTCGAGGAAACAGACGAAAGCTCCGGGACCCTGGTCTGCGACGAGGAGGATATCATGGAATCCAAGGCCGTTTCTGGCGTCGCCTACAGCCGCGACGAAGCCAAGATCACGCTCGTCACGGTCGAGGACCGGCCGGGCATCGCCGCCGCGATCTTCGGCCCCTTGGCCGACGCGGGCGTGAACGTGGACATGATCGTCCAGAACATTTCCGAGAAGAACTACGAAGGCCACACCATGGCCGTCACCGACATGACCTTCTCCTGCCCGACGAACCAGGTGGCGCGGGCAAAGAAGGCGCTGGAGGACGCCCGCACCGCTGGCGTGATCAACTACGACGACCTCGTCGTGGATACCGAAGTCGCGAAGGTCTCGGTCGTCGGCATCGGCATGCGCTCGCAGTCCGGCGTGGCCGCCAAGATGTTCGCGGCACTCGCCGCCGAGAACGTGAACATCAAAGTCATCGCAACTTCTGAGATCAAGGTCTCGGTGCTGATCGACCGCAAGTACATGGAGCTTGCCGTGCAGGCCCTGCACGACGCGTTCCAGCTCGACCAGGCCTGAACGGCCACCGTCCAAGCAAAAGAAAGCCCGCCCGGCAACCCCGGGCGCATTCCGGAATCTGGGACACAAAAGCAACGCCAACCGGGAAATCTCCCGGTAGGCGTATGATTTTTATGGTGATTTCGAACTGTCTGCCGATGGCGCGCGCGGGCGGCAAAGGCGCGCGCAATGGACCCGCCTACATCGACGGGGCGGTGTTCAACCCGGCAGTTCTTATCGCCCTCATCAACATCTACCGCTTCTACTACAACTGGTTCGAGCCTAGGCAATACGTCGAACCCGGGGCGGCAGGTGATAGCACCGTCGAGGTGGAACAGGGCTTGTTAGCGATCAAGGTTCCCTGGTCGGACGAGACGATCCAAATCCCAAAGCGGCGTGCTGTCGCTCCCGTCCTTCGGGCACCAGCAATGAGGCGCGGCGTGGACCCGGTCCGGGACCCGAACAAGGTCGTCCTGGTTCAGCTCAACCACTCACAAAACAGCGGGCATTGCCGCCTGACTGCTGGTGAATGCCAGCCTTCCCGGCGCGCAGGAATGGAGAGACGGCAAGAAGCGATTTGCCGCTCGGCGTCGTCCCGAAGCGCCGCAAGTAGTAGTACCCCCATGACGATTTCGCTTCCGAGGCCCACCGCCTATCCTGGTTTTCTGCGGAGTACCCCTTGAATGAACCCGTTCCTTTGGCTGTGGAACGAGCATAAGCTGCAATCAGGCTTGGGTCGGATTGCGCGGCGGCCAGAAAACCAACCGCCGTGTGCAGCGATTTTTCGCCGGAGCTATAGGAATAGAGATCTATGTCGGCATCAGTGGCGAGCTCTGCGATCGCAACGAGGTTGGCGAGTGCAAGATTGGTATAGTGAAGCGAGCTGCCTCCGCGCGCGGTGTCGCCGGGAAGGGAACCGTCCTTCCGCATGCTTCTAACAGCAGTCTTGTAGATACGAACGCCTTTCGATAGATGAGCCTGCTTGCCAGTGACCACGCCATATGCGGCGCTGAGGGCGCCAAACTGGTATTTCTTGTTGTCTGTCTTCCACTTCGCAATCTGCGGTGTGCGACCAAGCCGATCCACGATGGAGCCGGCCCAATCCTCGAAACGTTGACGCTCCGCGGGCGAAAATGCATCGCGGTTCTGACCGTAGGCGATCAGGGCCGGGAACAAGGTTTCCATCGTATGGTAGATCGTGCTTGGTGGGCGATCGTAACCTTGCGACCAATTCGAAGGCCAGGACATCGCGTTCTCCATCGCAGCAGCCATCAATTGATCGTGGAGCTGACGGCGCGTCTGGGAAGAACGTCGGGCATTCGAGCCGAGACGCATGATGTGATCGGCCCAAGCCTTCATCGCCGAAGTGACTGGGTCTGGCGTGTTGGCGGTATAAGCGTCAGGAACGTTCACGACGGTGGGTAGCGCCGCTGACCTTCCCGTGCTGATTGCGCAGGTCTTACCGGACCCGCCGGATAGAAGGGGAGAAGCCTGAGCTGGCATCGCGGAGGCCAACAAGGAAAAGACAATCGCATTGAATAACCGCATCGGGTTTCTCCTGCCCAAACAAGAGATGCGTTGTCATGATGCCCCGGGGGCGCAGAACCTGTCAAACTCGCGATAACAGATCGGTATGTACTTCCGACGCAATCTGGCCAACTTCCCGAAGAAGATCCAACAATCCAGAACTCGACGGAACATGTGGATTAGGGCTGGCGAGAGTTTTCGTCAGCCCTAATCCATGTCCCAAATTCCGGAGTGCGTCAGGAAACCCAGAGCGGGCTTTCTTATTTGCCCTTCCGCGAAGCCCCGGTCGCGGCGCCCGCCGCTCCTAGTGAAGCGCGCGGCTGCGGAGGTTGCGGAACGCGTCCCTGATGGCCGCAGGCGGCGTCAGATGGGCGTCGGACAGCGCGGCGTCAAGCGCCCCCTCCACGTCGCGCACAAGGGCCATCACCGTTTCATCCGAGGCTGGCGCGTCGATCGCGAATTCGGCTGCGTCGAATTCAGCCGCAACCATACTGCGGGCGGGCGTCGCTTCCAGCATGTCCAGGAGCTTTGGCTCGTCGAGCCCCTGCGCCTCCGCCCAGTCGAGCGCAAGCCGCGTCATCGCCGAGGAGGACGCCGAGAGGAAATCGCGCAGCACCTTGGCGGAGGTTCCCGCCCCCAGGCCACCCATCCGGCCGACCGTCGTCCCCAGCGCGTGCAGGATCGGCGTGATCGCCTCCACCGCCTCGACGGTTCCGCCGACGAGGAAGGTCATGCGGCCCTCCGCCGCCTGCCGGGCGCTGCCCACCGCAGGCGCATCGACAAGCGCGATGCGCTTGGCAACGCGGTGCCGCAAGGCGCGCACATAGCGCGGCGTCAATGTTCCGCAGATGATGATGGTTTCAAGGCTTGGCGCGCGGGTTGCCAGCGCGCTCGCCTCAAAGAGCAGGTCCTCCGTCTCCGCGATATCGGCGGCCATGACGATCAGCGTGCCGAGGCCATGAAGGAACTCGGTCTCTGCGCTACCGGGGTCCTCGGCCGCGCTGGACGGCAGGAAGCCGCGCGCGTCGAACCCCGCCTCGCGCAGGCGGCGCAGCGCGGGAACCGACAGACGGCTGAAGCCCGCAATTCCAAGGAAGCCTGTCAATGTACGATCCTTTCGTCACGAACGAACATGTTGGCCCAGGCGCGGTCGATCAGTTCCGGGGACATCTGGTAGGGGATGCCCTCGAAGTTGCAGATCGCGATGATCTGGTCGATCAGGAAGACCGGCTGGTAGTTGGCGTAGATGTTGTCGATCTTGGGGTATTTGTCCTTCAGCAGGTGGATCAGAGAGGCCTCGTCCAGCGGCACCTTCTTCTTCTTCGCCACCATCGCGAAGATCTTGAGGTACATTTCCTGGTCCGGCCCATCGATCTTGATCTTGAAGAAGATCCGGCGCAGCGCCGCCTTGTCGAAGATCTCGTTCGGATGGAAGTTGGTCGAGAAAACCACCAGCGTGTCGAAGGGAACCTCGAACTTTTCGCCGGACTGGAGCGCGAGGATATCGCGGTGTTCTTCCAGCGGCACGATCCAGCGGTTGACGATCTTCTGCGGCGGTTCCTGCTGACGTCCAAGGTCGTCGATGATGAAGACGCCGCCGGTGGCCTTCATCTGCAACGACGCGGTGTAGGTCCGCGCCGTCGGGTTGTAGGTCAGGTCCAGCATGTCGAGCGACAGTTCGCCGCCCGTGATCACCGTCGGGCGGTCGCAAAGGACGTAGCGGCTGTCAAAACGGTTCGTGGTCCGGCGCAGCGCCGTGGGGTCGTCCTGCTGCTCTTCAGCGGCGGAATGGACGATCGGGTCGTAGACCGTGATCACCTGGCCCGCGTATTCGACGGCGCGTGGCACATAGATCTTGTCGCCCAGGGCATCGCGGATACCGTTGGCGATCGAGGATTTGCCGTTGCCCGGCGGGCCGTACATCAGGATGGAGCGGCCGGCGCTGACAGCGGGGCCGAGGTGGTCGAGAAGCTCGTTCGGAAGGATCAGGTGACCCATCGCGCCGATCAGTTGCTGGCGCGTCATCTGGATGTTGCGGATCGACTGCTTCTTGATCTGCTCCCGGTAAAGGTCCAGCGGGACGGGCATGGCGCCATAGTATTCCGACTGCGCCAAGGCATCGAGCGCGCGCGCCTTCCCCGCATCGGTCAGCTGGAATCCCATCTCGTTGCCGGAGTTGGCGTGAAGCGTGCCCGTCGCCTCCAGAAGCCTCTGGCCACGGGCGAGGTCGATCAGTTCCTGGACGATCGGCACCGGGATGCACATCGCCCGCGCCAGTTCACTCGCCCGGTCAAGGTTCATGCGGAACATCGTCTTGAGGAAGATGTCGCGCATCATCACCGTGTTGAGACCCACTTCCGCCATCGAGCGCGGAGAGGCCGGTGCAACCACGTTGGACACCAGCATGTTCATCGGCAATTCCCCCTACCGACTATTCCGAAGCGGACAATCCCGCGGGATTGGCCAGATTATTCAGCCGGAATCCCGATCAGGATTCCCTTGCGCATCCTGCGAAGCTAATGTGGCTAAAAAATGGAAATCGAGGCGGGATTCAGGGACATGAACAAAGCGCAATTGTGGCGGCTTTCGGGATTTTCGGCTCTTTTTGTGGGTATTGTCGCCGCCCTCACCCTCGCGAAAGGGGGTGTTTACCTCGGTATGCACGAGGGGGACGCCATTCACCTGGCGGACATCGTTCTGCGCACGGCAAGGGGCGAATGGCCGCATATCGATTTCATGACGCCGCTGGGTGTGCTCTCCATCGCGCCGATCGCGGCCTTTATCCCGCTTGGCTTCGGCGTCGGGCACGCGATCTTGCTGGCGCAGATCCTGGTCGCGGTTCTTGTCGCCCCCTTTGCCATCCGCGCCGCCGCGACACGGCTGCGGGGAGGGCTTGTCTATGCCTTCGTGGGCTACGTCCTGATCCTCTGCCTGGCGCTCGTGCATGGCGGGGACACCTCCACCGCGTCGATCTCGATGCACTACAACCGCTGGGCCTGGGCGGTCAGCTACGTCATTCTGCTGCAAGTCCTGATCGCACCCCGTGACCCGCTCCACCAAGGGGTCGAGGGCCTGTCGCTGGGCCTGGGCCTCGCGGCGCTCGCCCTGATCAAGGTCACCTATTTCGTGGCCTTCGCGCCGGTGATCGCCGTCGCGTTGATCGCACGGCGCTGGTGGCGCGCGATGCTGGTCGCCATCGTCACCGGGCTTGCGGTCGCGCTGATCCTGACACTTCTGGCGGGGCCAGCGTTCTGGCTGGCCTACCTGTCGGACCTGATCACCGTCGCCACCTCGTCGGTCCGAGAGGAGCCGGGCGACAAGTTCACCGAGGTTCTCGGCGGAACCGGCTATCTGGCGGTCAACATGGCGCTGGTCGGGGTGGTGATCCTGGTGCGCAAGGCTGGCCACATGACCGAGGGGATGCTGCTTTTGCTGCTCTATGTCCCCTTCGCCTATGTCGTCTACCAGAACTACGGAAACGATCCGCAATGGATCGTCCTGACGTTGATCTGCCTCTTCACGCTCTGGCCGCAGGGCGGAGACCAAAGGTTTTTCGGCCTCAAGCTCGCGCAATGGGCGCTTGTCGTCGCCGGCGTGCTCGGCGGGTCGGGCTATGCCTCGGTCCACAACCTCGTGATGAGCCCCGTTCGCCACCTGACCCTGCCCGCCAAGGGCATGCGCCCGCTGCTGGGACTTGAATCGCAGCACGACCTTCTCGCCAACCGCAACCGCATGGTGGCGCTGCGGGCAAACGTCCCCATCGACGGCCCGGAGTGGGAGGTCGCGTCCCTGGCCGCCGATGCGGAGGAGGCCAAGAGCGAGGCGGAAAAAAAGACCATCCTGCCCGGCGGGGAGGTTCTTGCGGACTGTTCGCTCCAGGGCGGGTTCACGACCTGGCTCGCCGCGGCGGCAAGCGACCTGGAGCGCAACGGCTATGCCGGCAAGGCCGTGGTTGCGGCCGACCTTTACGGCGCCTTCTGGCTTTACGGCGATCTTGCGCCGGTTCGCGGCGCGGCACCCTGGTACTACGGAAAGGTCTCAGGACTGGCCCAGGCCGACTACCTTCTGGTGCCGCTCTGCCCCGTTTCCGGAACGGCCCGTCACGCCTTCCTCGATGACATGGAGAAGCAGGGGTGGACGGCGACGGAAGTTCTCCGCACGCCGCTTTACATCCTCATGGAGACCACGGCGATGGTCAACGCGGGGAACGCCAAGGACGCCAAGTAGATCATCAGCACGGCGGCCAGCGCGACACCCATCGGGAACTCCTTGCGCGACCAGGAGGCCCAGTCGGGCGCAAGCGCGCGGACTGCGCGGATTCGGCGCACCAGCCGGTGCGCGACGAAGGCCGCCAGAAGGCAGGCCGCGAGCAGAAAGAGCGCGACCGAACTGTGCGCCGGCGCAAAGAACGGCGCGGCGGCGGCGGCAAACTTCACATCACCCTCGCCGACGCGGGCCACGACATGCAGGACGACCCCCACGGCCAGGACCACCGCGAGGTTGACCCAACGCCAGAGCCAGACATCGATCGGCAGCACGATGAAGCCCGCGACCGCAAAGACCAGCACCGTCGCCGCCACCGCGCGGTTCGGAATGCGCATCGTGCGCAGGTCCGACAGCATGACCCAAAGCGCGATGGGCAGCATCAGCACGAAAAAGACGAGGTGCACTTGCTGTGAGTTCAGTTCAAGCATTTCCGCCCCTCGTCAGTGGTTGAGTGCTTCGAGCGCACGGACCGCTTCCTCGAAGTGTTGGGGATGCGTCTCGATCGCTTCCTCAAGAAGCCCGCGGCCGATCACGACATCGCCCTGCTTGATGGCCGAAAGCGCGATCGTGTAGAGCAGCTGCGCGCGCTCCACCTGGGTCATCGGAATGATCGGCAGATCGTATTTGCGCTGCGCCGCGCGGGCCAGGACGAGGTTGTTCTTGGCCACGAACATGTTGCGATCGTGGGTCAGGGCCTGGCCGAACAGCTTTTCCGCGCCGGGATAGTCGCCGCGCGTCAGTTTCGAATAGCCCCAGTTGTTCAGCACACCGGCTGGGCGCGTGGTCATGCCCGCCGCGGTGTCATAGTAACTGTCGGCCTTGTCCCAGCGCTTGTTGGCGTCGGCGATCATCGCCTCAAGCCGGTAGCGGTCGAAGGTCTCGTAGGTCGGCGGCACGGCGTTCAACTCCGTCTCCGCCCGCTTCCACTCGTTGGAGCGGATCAACGCATCGGCCAGAAGCACGCGGTCCTCGCTCGTCCCGCTGCCGCCCTGGATGATGTCATTGAGCACCTTCGTCGCCTCGACCGCACGGTTGGCGCGGACCAGCGACTTCGCGAGGCCGCGCTTGAGATCCACCCGATCGGGCTTTTCACGCACCGCCCGCTGGAAGTAGGCAACCGCCTCCTCCGGGTCGGCCGAGGTCAGCATCACGTCGTTGAGATTGCTCTCATCGATGACGTTGATGCTTTCCAACGCCTTCTTGACGTCTTGGTCTTTGTTCTTGTCGCAGGCGGACAGCGCAAGCGCGCCCGCGAGAATGGCGATAAAATGAACCGATTGGCGCATTTGCTGCGTCCCTTGCTGCTCTGGCCTCACTTCACCGTCAGCAGAAGGTAGACACCGCCCCCACGCCGCACCAGTGAAAATTCTTCTTCATTATCCTCGGGAGCATAGTCGGGATTGTCTCGCATGGCGAGGGCACGGCGCAGATTTTCGCGTATGGCGTCCGTTCGGCCACTGTCGAGCGCGAAGGCAGTCTGGAAGGTCTGTGCGGCCTCTGCGACCTCGCCCTTTTCCATCAGCACGACGCCCAGGTTGTTCCAGGCCGGAACGAAGCTGTCGTCGAGATCGATCGCATCGCGCAGCGTGCTTTCCGCCTGGCCCAGGCGCCCCAGGTGAAGGTTCGCCGAACCGATCGCGGAATAGACATCGACAGTGGCCCCGTGCTGCGAGGCGGCACGGTAATAGGCCTTGAGCGCCAGTTCGTATTCGCCTGCGGCCATCAGGCGGTGGCCGACGATCAGACCGTCGATATCCTCGGCCGAGGCGTCGATCGAAGGCGCGAAAGGGGAATCCTTGCTTCGAAAGCCATCGCCGCCCATCTGGCAGGCGGCGAGCAGCAAGACTGAGGCGGCAAGGGCCGGTAGGTGGCGCGGCATGAACCTAGATTTTGAAGTTCGCGAACGCCTCTACCATAGCGTATACGGAGGGGCCGACAATGACGATCAGCAGCGGCGGCACCGTAAACATCATCGTGCCCAGCGTGATCTTCGTCGGCAGCTTGTTCGCGGCTTCCTCGGCGCGCATGACACGCTTGTCGCGCATTTCCGAGGCATAGACCCGCAGCGCCTCGGCGATCGAGGTGCCGAAGGTCTGCGACTGGATCATCACGGTCACGAAGGAGGACACATCCGGCACCCCCGCGCGATCCGCAAAGGCGCGCAGTACCGAGGTCTTTTCCTTGCCGGCCTTCACCTCGGCGGAGACGGTCGAAAGCTCCTCCGCCAGCGCGGGGTAGCCGATGGCGATCTCGCGCGAGACCCGCAAGATCCCCTGGTCGAGCGATTGCCCGGCCTCGACGCAGACCAGCAGCATGTCAAGCGCGTCGGGGAACCCGTCCTGGATTTCCTGCTGTCGCATCTGCAGACGCCGTTCGATCCAGTAGCGCGGCAGGAAATAGCCGGCAATGCCGGGGCCCACACCGAACAGCGCAAGCTCGGTCGTGTTGATCTCCCCGGTCGTTGACTTGTAAAGCACGTAGGCCGCGCCCAGCAGCAGGAAGGTCACGCCCAGAACGAACTGGATGGCGTGGAAGGTTCGCACCGCGTGCTTGCCGCGATACCCTGCCCGCATCAGCTTGAGGCGCGCAGAGGTCATTTCCTCCTCGGTTTGCGGTTCCAGGAAGGCCGCGAACTTGTCGAGCTTCTCGCCGCGCCCACCCATCCGCAGGGGCTTGGCCTGCGACTTGCCCGTCGCCCCGCCATTGGCGGCACGCTGGGCATCGCGCAGCTTGCTCAGCGGGTCCACGCGCCGCTTGAGCAGCGTGGGCAGCGTGACGAGGATCAACAGGAAGCCGAAGAAGCCCACGGCGGCCAGCGGCCCAAGCGGGCCGAGTTTTTCGATCAGAAGTGCGTTGATCGTGTCGATCAGTTCCATGGTTCCAGCCTCAGACCTTGATGTTCGTCATGATGCGCATGAATATGAGGTTCATCGCCAGCATGAAGGCCACGACCAGCGCCGCGTAGATGAAGTACGGGCTGTCCTTGACCTTGTCGAAATAGTTCGGCTTCACCACCTGGATCGCGACCAGGGCGAACAGCGGGAAGCCGGACAGGAAATTGCCCGACCATTTCGCCTCGGCGGTGATCGCCTTGACGCGGCGGAAAAGCCGGAAGCGCGCACGAACGACCTTGGCAAGCCCGTCGAGGATCTCTGCCAGGTTACCGCCGGACTGCTGCTGGATCGTGACCGCCACGGCAAGGAAGCGCAGGTCCTGCATGTCCATGCGTTCCGCCAGATCCTTGAGCGATTCCGAAACATCGCGGCCGTAGGCGCTTTCGTCGGCGATCATGCCGAATTCGCTTCCCAAGGGATCGGCCACTTCCTTGGCAACGATCTGGATCGCCGAGGAGAAAGGATGGCCGACCCGCAGGCTGCGCACCATCAGCTCGATCGCCTCGGGAAGCTGCTCCTCGATCTTGGAGAGCCGCTTCTTCGCCTTGCCGCTCACCCAGATATAGACCGCGCCCACGCCCATGGTGATGGCGAGCGCGATCTGCACGGGCGTCGATGCCTCGGTCCCGATTTTGAGGCCCATGAACGCGACGACGGACAGAACGCCCATGACCGCGACCAGCGCCTTGGGCGAAAACGCGATATTGGCCTTCTGCGCTTTCGAGGCGAGGATCGAATAAAGCGGGATGCCCTTCGACTTCAGGTGCTGGCTGGCCTCCTTGCGGAGCTGCTCCAGCACCTGTTCGCGTTGGCCGCCCTTTTCCAGCAGCGCCAGGCGCCGGTTCACCTTGTTGTTGAGCGAGATCGACTTGCCGAAGAAGACGAGATAGAGGCCCTCGACCAGCAGCAGCACCGCCAGGAAGATCAGGCCATAGATGATCGGGGTCGCACTGAGGATCATGGCTGTTACTCCGCTGCGATGGGATCGTAGATCGAGGCCGGCAGGTCATAGCCCCACTGACGGAACCGGTCGGAGAAGTGCGAGCGCACGCCCGTCGCGGTGAAGCGGCCGATGATCTTGCCCTCGGGCGCGATGCCCAGGCGCTCGTAGCGGAAGATCTCCTGCATCGAGATGACGTCGCCCTCCATCCCGGTGATCTCGGTGATCGAGACCATCCGGCGCGAACCGTCCTGAAGGCGCGATACCTGCACGATCAGGTTCACGGCGCTTGCGATCTGGCTGCGGATCGCCTTGATCGGCATTTCGATACCGGCCATGGCGACCATGTTTTCCAACCGGCTGATGCCGTCGCGCGCCGAGTTCGCGTGGATCGTGGTCATCGACCCGTCGTGGCCGGTGTTCATGGCCTGAAGCATGTCGATCACTTCCTCGCCGCGCGTTTCACCGACGATGATGCGGTCGGGACGCATCCGCAGCGCGTTGCGCAAGCAGTCGCGCTGGGTGACCGCGCCCTTGCCCTCGACGTTCGGCGGGCGGCTTTCCATGCGCCCCACATGCGCCTGCTGAAGCTGAAGTTCCGCCGTATCCTCGATCGTCAGGATGCGTTCGTGGTTGTCGATGAAGGATGAGAGCGCGTTCAGCGTGGTCGTCTTACCCGAACCCGTCCCGCCCGACACGATCACGTTCAGGCGCGTGGCGACGGCGGCCTGAAGATAGGCGGCCATTTCCTCGGTAAAGGCGCCGAACTTCACCAGGTCGTCGATCGCGAGCTTGTCCTTCTTGAACTTCCGGATCGAGACGAGCGAGCCATCGACCGCGATCGGCGGCACCATGCAGTTGAAGCGCGACCCGTCCGCCAGACGGGCGTCGCAATAGGGGTTCGATTCATCGACGCGACGGCCGACGGCCGACACGATCTTGTCGATGATCCGCAAAAGGTGGCGTTCGTCCTTGAACGTGATGTCGGTCAGTTCCAGCTTGCCCGAGCGTTCGATGAAGATCTGCTGGGGGCCGTTGACGAGGATGTCGTTGACCGAGTCGTCCTTGAGCAGCGGCTCCAGCGGGCCAAGGCCCATGACCTCGTCATAAAGTTCCTGATGGAGCCCGGCGCGCTCGTCCTTGTTCAGGACGACGCTCAGTTCTTCCAGCGCCTCGGCGGAGATCGACGCGATCTCCTGCTTGAGATCGTTTTCCGACGCGTGTTCCAGCGCCGAAAGGTTCAGGTTGTCGAGCAGCCGCTTGTGAAGCTCGACCTTCAGTTCGGCCATGCGCTCCTTGCGCTTGCGTTCCTTGTCATTCACGCCCGGGTGGGCGGGAACAAGGTGTCCGGCGGCGGGCCGGCGCATGCTTTGCGATGCCGGTGCGGCCGGCGCCTCTGCCGCGGCTTTCGGCTGGGCGGCCTCAGGCTGCGGCTTGGTGGCGGGTGCGGATTTCTTGTAGCGCGAGAACATTCAGACCCCCGGTTTTCAGGAAGAAGCCGTTTCGGCCCTCTGCTGGGTGTTGACGAGAGATGCGGCGAGCTTCGCGATCTCCTTGCGGAGAGGACTCTTGCCTGCGCTCTCGGCCAGAGGCAGGCCCTGGTCGTTGGCCTGCGTGATCATCTTCCCCCCATCCGGAAGGTGGATCTCGATCGCGATGTCCAGGCTTTCGGCAAGCCGCTTGGCCCGCCCCTTTCCGGTCAGGTCGGTGAAGCCGGGCGCACGGTTCAGGATGTAACGGAACTTCTCGAACGGGAGATCTTCGGCCTTCAGCGCGCGGATCAGGCGCAGCGTGTTCTGCGCCGAGCGCATGTCAAGCTCCATGACCCCGAAATAGACCTTCGCCTGTTGGAGAACCGCCTCGGTCCACTGCACGACGGTCTTGGGCATGTCGATGATCACGAAGTCGAAGTGCGACCGCGCCATGTCGAGGATGCGGTTGATGTCATCCGACTGGACGATGTCCAGGGGCAGCATGTCGGCCGGCGCGGTCAAGACATGCATGCGGTCGTTGAAGCTCAGCATGCTCTGCATGAAGATGTCGCGATCAAGCTTCGCGGTGTCCGAGAGCATCTCGTAGACCGCCTCGCGCCGCGGCAGGTCCAGGTAGGTCGAGACCGACCCGAACTGGAAGTCGAGATCCAGAAGGCAGACTTTTGGCGGGTTCTTCTTGTTGGAGACTGCAAGCTCCCAGGCCAGGTTGACCGCGAAGGTCGTGGCCCCCACGCCCCCCGCAAGGCCGTGAACCGGAAGAATCATCCCGTCGCGGTCGCCCTTCGCGCGCACCGCGGGCGAGGGTTCGTGGGCCTCGGGCACCACTGGCGCCTTGCGGATACGGTCAATCGCTTCGTGCAGCGCGTTCTCCGGCAGCGGGTAGGGCACGAAATCGTCCGCCCCATGCTTGAGAAGCTGGTGCAGCGCGATGGGCCCGACCTCTTCGGCGATGAGGATGACGCGGATGCCCTTGGCCTTTGCCGCCGCAATGACGTCGCCCACGCGCGCCATGCTCTGTTCGTCCTGACCGTCGACCGCGATCGCGATGAACTGAAGCGCATCGGCGTCGGGCTGCCCCAGAAAGACGATCGCATCCTCGAAGCCCAGATCGCCCCAGCTGTCACCCAGCTCCGTCTCCATGTCCTCGATCAGCAGATCGAAGGCACTGACGTCGCGCGACACCGTGCAGGCGACGATCGGCGCAGGGTCCGATTGCAAAGCCGCAGCGTTGCTCATGGTCCTACATCCCCTTTCATCCGGTCGGCGCTCGCTGGCCGATCAGTTCGGTTTCATTGCAGCCGCAGGTTTTTCCAGCCAGCCCGGCGCGACTCTTCGCGCGTGTTCCCGACTTCGGAAAATCAGTGAGAAAGTTGGCAAGAATGGGGCCGAATTATCGAAATAGTGCGAAGCTTGGCGACGATGAAAGAAAACGGCGGCCTTTGTTGCCAAAGACCGCCGCTCTGAGAAAAAGATCTTGGCGCGAATCAGCCGCCACCGCTCCCGGCTGCCGCATCGGCTTGCTGATGCGGCGGGACCGCGCTGTTGACGTATTCGCGGAAGATCACCTGCGCGTACTTGCCGTTCAGCAGAAGCGGGTTCGTGGCGACGAAGCCCGAGACTTCCGTGACCGTCCGGCGGTTCCGGCGCTCCTCGGTCTGGACAAAGACCAGGGGCTGCGTTTCGCCGTAGGAGACGACCGCCTCCAACCGCGAGCGGGAAATGCCCTGGCCGATCAGGAAGTTGACCACCGCCTGCGCACGGCGCATGCCGAGCGACTTGTTGTAGGCGTTGGAACCGACAAGATCGGTGTGCCCATAGACCCGGAAACGGATCTCGGGGAACTGCCTGATCCAGCTTGCCTGCTGAACCAGCGCCGACCGTGCGGCCTCGTCCAGGACCGCGCTGTCGAAGGCGAAGTTCACCGTGTTCGGAACATCCGCGGCGAACTTGCGCGTCATGTTGACCAACTGGCTGATCGAACCCGACTGAAGCGCCGCGTTGTTGCGGGTCGCATTGCCGAAATCGGAGGTTTCAACCTCGCTGCCGGCCTCACCATAGAAGGCACGCATGGCGTTGGTTTCACGGGAGCAGGCAGAGATGGCCAGCAGACCCGCGGATAGCAGAAGGAGTTTCACATTGCCGCGCATCTTCTTACTCCATCACATAGCCGTAGGCGCCGGAGAAGTCCTGACGCGCGACCTCGGCCGCACCGCCGGTCACCTTCGTTCCGTTCGCAGCCGTCTGTCCCAGCAGGAACAGTTGCGCTTCTGACGGCGGCTTGACCCGATCGGTCGGCAGGGCAAGCGCCTCGCCGCGGATCGGCGACACCAGATGCGCGGTGACGATCACCACAAGTTCGGTCTGGGCGCGCTGGTATTCCGCGCTGCGGAAGAGGGCGCCGAGGATCGGGATGTCACCCAGCCAGGGAACCTGCGCGTTGTTATCGCGGAAGTCGTCCTGCAACAGGCCGGCGATCGCGAAGCTGTCGCCATCATGCATCTCGACGGTCGTCTCCGCCTCGCGGCGACGGAACGCGAGCGCACCGCTCGCGGCCTCGATATCCGAATCGATGCCCGACACCGCGGTATTCAGCGCCAGGTTGATAACATCGCCATCGACCACACGCGGGGTGAAGGCCAGTTCGACGCCGAAAGGTTTGTACTGGATCGTGGTGCTGGTGCCGCTTTCATCCGTCTCACGCACGGGGATCGGATATTCGCCACCGGCGAGGAACTTAGCCTCCTGACCGGAGAGCGCCGTCAGGTTCGGCTCCGCCAGTGTCCGGATCAGACCCTTGCCCTCCAGCGCCTCCAGGGTCGCCGCCATCTGGACGCTTCCCGCAGAGAAGCGAACGCCGATCGCGCCGAACTGGTCGGTCGTGGGGGCGGTGCCGCCGCTGATGAGCGCGCCGACCGCCTGAATGTTGTTCGCGGCGCCTGTCACGTCGGTGCCGAGGAATCCAAACGACCCGCTCAGGGTCTTGCTGACCGAACGCTGCATTTCGGCGAAGCGGACGTGCAGCATGACCTGCTGCGTCCCGCCGACCATCATCAGGTTCGACACGCGCCCCGGCGCATAACGGTCTGCAAGGTCAAGCGCCCGGTCGAGCTTGGCGATCGAGGAAACGACGCCCGACAGAACGATGCCGTCATTGGCGGTCCGGACTTCGATCTTCTCGTTCGGAAGGATTTGCTGAAGCCGTTCCTTGAACTCCGCCACATCAAGCGAAACCTGCACATCGACGTTGGCGATGAGCTGACCGTCAGGCCCCAGAAGGGTCATCGTGGTCCGCCCCGGCGCCTTGCCGAGCACGTAGATCGTCCGATCCGACAGCGTCGAAATATCGGCAATCCCAGGGTTCGCGATCGACAGTTCCGCAAAGGGCTGATCCGCCTCGACGACGACCGCCCGGTTCATCGGAACCGTCAGTGGTGCTGCTGTTGTGCCTTCGAGAACCTTGAGGGTTTCCGAAAAAGCGACGGGCGCAACCGTGACGGCGAGCGAAACGCCCACCACCCCTGCCCGTATGAATGTCTTGACGCCCATGTTTATTGTGCCTCTCGATCGCGTCTGTTTTTTGAGTGGGTCTTCTGCCCTTTGCCGGAAGAATGCGTGAACTCGCTATTTTTTGCAATAATCAACGATTTGGGTTGTTTTTCTTATGTGGGCATGGGGCAACACTGCGACACTGCTTGTGCAAAGTCAATTCGCGGCCACTACATTGAGTGGCCGCGAATTGGTCGGCTCACACGCCGTCAGTTCGTGCAAGGAATGACGGTCTCTACGATCTCGCCGCCCTTGTTGGTGCGGATCGTGCAGACCTTTTCTTCCTGGATGACAACGACTTCCTGTTTCTTGATGCCAAGAAGCGTGTCGCGGTTGATCTCGACCCCCGCATCCGCGGTCTCGGCGGACACGCCCCCGCCGCCGACGAGCGACAGGCTCAACTTCCCGGTCTGCTGCGCCAGGGCCAGGGATGCGACACGCTGCCGCGTCCCCTCGATCGTCACGGTGCGGGCGATCACGGTTTCCTCGCTGCGGTCGGCATCGGCGCTTTGGTTGATCGCGATCAGGCGGACATTGCTGTCGATCAGCTTGGTGGTCTCGCTGTCCCCGACCTGCCCGGTCCAGTAGACATCGACGAAGTTGCCCGGGCGCAGGAAGCCCGCGACGCCGCTCGACACGTCGACGTTGATCGCGAAGGCGCTCATGCCATGCGAAAGGCTCGACATGATACCGGCGTCGATGCCCGGATCGGTGATCTTCGCGGCCAAGAGCGGCTCGAAGGGCTCATAGCTGCGCAGCGCGGCGCGCGGGCGCGTCTCGATATCGGTGAAAACGGGATTCTTCTCGGACGCCTCGGCCAGCGGGCTGGAGATGACCGAGAAGACGCCTTCGGGCACCTTGTCCGCTTCCCATTTGACGGTCTGAAGATCGTCGCGCGTAAAGCGTTCGCCGTAGTCGAGATGGCGCGCGACCACGACTACATCGACAAGCCTCGTGGCGCGCGCCTGAATATCCAGGAGGTAATCCCGCTCGCGCTGGTTCTTCTCGATCACCCCTTGGGCCATGTGGACCGCGAAGCCCGCCAGCCCGAGCCCGGCGATCAAGACCAGGCCGAATATCAACCGCATGGTAGTCCCTTTCCTCGCATTGCGCCGCGTCGGGGCCGTCTGCCGGGCGCATCCGACGCTTTCCCGCAATATCCCGATCAAATCGGGCAAAATCGTGGTAAAGCAGCGCCCAACCGATGGAATTTTTCCAGTTTGGAAACGGCGAACGCCCTGAAAAAAGCAAAACCCGGAAGGCGGGGCCATCCGGGCGATGCATGCTTTCGGCAGGTGCTTATTTCAGCGTGATTGCCGACAGGTAGTTGTCGATCTCGTCCGAGGCTTTCAACGTCCCCTTGGTATAGAGCGACAGCGCCCAGACACCCAAAATCACGACAAGTGACGTGAGAACGACCCAATCCACCGTCACGGCGCCAGCTTCGGACGCGGTGAATGTCTTAGCCTTCTTGAGCATATGCATTTCCATATTCTCCGATCCGCAGGCGCGCGGCGCCCCTCTCTTCGCGGCGCCGCTTCCCTCCACATCAGCCGTCAGAACCATGGCATTTCTTTGACGGAGGTGCAAAAAACCGCGGCGATTTCGCGAAATCTTTTCAGCAGGCTGTTTCAGATTAAAACAAAAAGAAACCGCGCCCGGACGGGGCGCGGCCTGAGTTCTTCGCGTGTCGGCGTGATCACTTGATGGTGATGCTCGACAGGTATTGGTCGATCTTGCTCGCGGCGTTGCCGACGCCGCTGGTGACGAAGTTCAGGGCGAGGATGCCGAGGATCACGACGGCGGCGGTCAGAACGACCCAGTCCACGGTCACGGCGCCATCTTCAGACTGCCAGAATTTCTTCGCAAACTTAAACAGTTTCATGTGCTCTCTCCAGGTTTCGCTCTCTTGACCAGCCGCTGCGTGTTGCCGGGTGGCTCTGCCTGAAGCCCGATCGCGTTGCGGTGTGAACGCATATCGCCCTTCAACCATGGCAAGATTTGGGCGCATACGGTACATTTTCGGGCTCAACAGGTCTTTCGAGACCCCCAATCCCCACAAAACACCCGAATCTGTTTCCAAAACCGTCACGTCGGCACTGCGAATCTGGCGCGATTCCCTATTCAAAACAGTTGTTGCCAAAAGAGCGAGTTGGCGCGTCTTTTGTGCCAATGTCGCGCCCCGGTCTGGCGAAAAACCTCGCTTTCTGAAAGAGTACCGGGGAAAAGCGATCGAGGCGAACCGAAGCAGATGAGAGCAAATTTCCTTTATGCTCTAACACTTGCGCTTGCCTGCGCAGGCGCGCACGCCCAGGCGCAGGATGCCGAGGGTGCCGCCGCCGGTTATGAGCAGTTTACCTTCAAGCGTATCTCCGCGTCGGCCAAGACGACGGGAAAACGAATCACGATCCAGATCGACCCCTCTGAACAGGCGCGTCGGCTCGCCGGGGTGCTTCCTCCGCCGGAAAATCCGATCCCGCGCGGCGGTGTGGCGCCCGGGCTTGTCCCCGTGCCCCCGGGCGCGGGCGGCGGCGGGAGCTATGGCTGGTACTGGGATCTCGTTTCCCCGGCAATCGCCGAGTCGCCTGGCCGATTCTCTCAGGCTTTGCTAGCACTTACACAGGGCCCGGATGGGGCGCATGTGGGCGCCCCAAGGCTTCAGAGCCTCCAGGATATCGCCCTTCTCCACGGCCGCGAGATCATGCGGGCGACGGTCGGCACACGCGTCTCTCCCGCCTTCGCGCTCGCGGTCATCTCGGTCGAGAGCGCGGGGCGCAGCGATGCCGTCTCCCATGCGGGCGCTGCGGGCCTGATGCAGCTGATCCCCGCCACGGCGGAGCGATTCGGCGTCGCCGACCGCATGGACCCGGCCGACAACATCAAGGGTGGTGTCGCCTACCTGAACTGGCTGATGGGCGAATTCGGGGGCGACCCGCTTCTTGTTCTGGCCGCCTATAACGCGGGCGAGAACGCCGTACGCGGCGCCGGGGGCGTCCCCCCTTATGCCGAGACGCGCAACTATGTCCCGAAGGTTCTCGCCGCCTGGCTGGTCGCGCGCGGGCTTTGCGTCACCCCGCCGGATCTCGTGTCCGACGGCTGCGTGTTCGCCGTCAACGGATGAGGACGCGATGACGATCGACAAGCCGCTGGTGCTGGACGTGGACGGCACGTTTCTGCGCACCGACATGCTTTACGAGACGTTCTGGGCGGGCCTCGGCACCGCGCCGGTGCAGACCATCCTTCTGTCCCTGCGCCACCTGCGCAATCCTGCCGCGCTGAAGGCGGAGCTGGCGCGAATCGCCCCCCTGCGCACCGATCTTCTGCCGGTGAACCCGGAAGTGGCCGAACTGGCGCTGCAAAGCCGCCTGGCGGGGCGGGAGGTGGTGCTGGCCTCCGCCAGCGACGTCACGCAGGTCGCGCGCCTGGCGGCCGACTACGGCCTATCGGAGCACGTCTTCGCCTCTGACGGGGTGACGAACCTCAAGGGTGACGCCAAGGCGCAGGCCCTGGTGGAGGCGTATGGCGAAGGCGGGTTCGACTATGCCGGAAACAGCGCCGTCGACATGCCGATCTGGGAGCGGGCGGAAAACGCGCTTGTCGTCGGCCATGTCCCCTCTGCCCGCGCGCTGGCCGCAAATGGGCGCAATGTCGTCGAACTGGCGGGCGGCTGGTCGGCCCGCGCGCTGTTCAAGGCGATGCGGCCCCACCAATGGGTCAAGAACGTGCTGCTGCTGTTGCCGATGCTCGCCTCTCATCGCTTCGACCTGGCCGCGCTGGTGCCGATCCTGTGGGGCATGGTGGCCTTCTCGCTCGCGGCCTCGACAATCTACATCTGCAACGACCTTCTGGACCTGGAGGCCGATCGCCTGCATCCGACCAAGTGCCGTCGGCCCTTCGCCAGCGGGGCAGTGCCCATTGCCGCGGGCATGGCCGCGATTGGGGTTCTCGGCGTGGCCGCGCTGCTGATCGCCTTCAGCCTCTCCTCCGGGTTCCTGCTGGTCACGCTGCTCTACATGCTTCTGTCGCTCGCTTATTCGCTGAAGCTCAAGCAGATGCGCTGGGTCGATATCACGGTGCTTGCGGCGCTTTACACGATCCGCGTCGTCGCCGGCGCCTCGGCCGCGGTGGTCGAGGTCTCGATCTACATGCTGATCTTCATCTTCCCGATCTTCCTGATGCTGGGCTGCGTGAAGCGGATCACGGAGCTTTCACGCGCGACGGGTGACGAACGCCTGCCGGGGCGCGGCTACGGGCGTGCCGACCTGCCCGACCTGCGCAACGTCGCGGGCATCGGCATCGCGGGCGCGCTGGTGATCTTCCTGCTCTATTCGGTGTCAATCCAGGGGCTCGCGCTTTACCCGACGACCTGGCTCTTGTGGGTTGCCATGATCCCGATGACGGTCTGGATGGTGCGCATGGTCAGCCTGGCCTGGAACGGGCGCCAGGACTACGACCCGATCGTCTTCGCGCTCCGCGACCCGCTTGGCCTTGGACTGCTGATGCTGATCCTGAGCCTGATGTTCTGGGCGGCGGGCCTTTGGCAGCAGTGGTTCGGCTAGATCCCCACCCGCCGATCAGATCTTCATCTTCTTGAAGATCGGCTCCGGGATGTGGCGGATGATCAACATGATCAGGGCCCAGAAGACCGGCGTGTAGATCACGTTACGGCGCTTGCGCACCGCCTTCAGGATATCTGCGGCGACCTTTTCCGGCGCGGCGACCAGGAACATGCCGGGCAGGCCCCAGGTCATCGCGGTATCGACGAAACCGGGCTTGACCGTCACCACATGCCCGCCCGCGCGTGTCAGCCGGTTGCGAAGGCCCGACAGGTAGGTGTGGAAGCCTGCCTTGGCTGCGCCGTAGACGTAGTTGCCTAGCCGCCCGCGGTCCCCCGCGACCGAACCGACGCCGACGACCGTGCCCTGGCCGCGCTCCTCGATCACCGAGGCGAGCATTTGCAGGAACCGGGCGGGCCCAGTGAAGCTGTCGGTCACGGTGCCGTCGATCAGCGACGGATCGGCGTCGATCTCGGCCTGTGCGGGCATGGAGCCGACGAAGACGGCGGCGTTGATCTCCCCCTCCTCGGCCAGGGCGCGCTCCACGATCGCGGCGAAGCCCGACGGGTCGCGTGCGTCGAAGGGCACCGCCTCGGCCAGACGCGCGCCCCTCAGCGTGCAGTCGGCGGCCAGCGCCGCGAGGTCGTCGCTGTCCCGTCCGGCCAGAAGCAGCGCGGCCCCCTCAGTCGCGACCTGCCGCGCAAAGGCCCGCGCCATCGCGGAGGTGGCGCCAAGTACGATCCAGGTCCGGTTCATGCCGCCCCCCTGAGGTTGAGCCGACGGACGATATCGGTGACAAGCGCGCCCTGCGGGTCGGCTTCGGCCGCCGCCGCGCGCCAGTCGTTCAGTTCGGGATACATCTCCGCAATGTCCTCTGCCCGCGCGAGGCTGTCCTTGGCGAAATAGACCCGCCCACCCGCATCCTTCGTCCGCCCAATCAGCCGCGCGACCAGCGCGCGCGCCTCTTCGCGGTTAGCGAAATCGACGGCGAGGGTGTAGCCCTCCATCGGGAAGGACAGATGCCCCGCCCGCCCCTGCCCCATGCGCTTGAGCACAGCGAGCGGTGAGGCCAGGCCCGACCCCGCGATCGCTTCGAGCATGCCGCGCAGTTCGCCCACGGCGGCCAGCGGCACGACACATTGGAACTGGTGGAAACCGCCCTTGCCGTAAAGCCGGTTCCAGTCGTGGATCTTGTCGAGCGGGAAGAAGAAGTCACCGATGGGCTTCACCACGGTCCGCCCGTTTTCCGGCACGCGCCGCCAGTAAAGCTGGTTGAAGGCGCGCACGACCGGCGCCGACAGCGCGAAGCGTGGCGCATCGAAGGGCACCTTGCGGAACTTCGCGCGTCCGGGCACGAGGCCCGAGCCGGTTTCCCCCTCCTCCAGGATGCCACGGCCCAGCGCAGAGCCGGTCGCGGTCGCGTCGATCCAGCCCACGGTATAGCTCGCCTGGGAGGCGTCGAGCATGGCGACATGTTCGTCCCAGCCCTCGATCCGCCGCTCGGTCACGATCATCACGTCACCCTTGGCGGGCATCAGGCGCAGTTTGGCCGACAGGATCACCCCGGTCTGCCCAAGCCCCCCCGCCGTCGCCCGGAAAAGCTCGGGCGTTCCTTCGGGCGTGACCTCGACCTCGCCCGCCGCGGTGCGCAGGCGGATCGAGGTCACATGCTGACAGAAACTGCCCGCGTGATGGTGGTTCTTGCCGTGGACATCCTGTGCGATGCAGCCGCCGATCGTGGCGAAGCCAGTACCAGGCATCACCGGCGGCAACCAGCCGCGCGGCGCGAAGATCGCCGCCAGATGGCCGATCTGAACGCCGGCCTCCGCCTCAAGCTCCCCCGTGACGGGGTCGAAGCCGATCAGCCGGTCAAGCCGCGTCATCTCGATGGCACGGCCGCCGCTGTTCAGCGCCGCATCGCCATAGCTGCGGCGCATCCCCATGGCCGGGACAAGGCCATCGGCCAGGATCGCCTCCAGCGCGCGGCGCCGTTCGGGGCGGGCGACATCGCAGCGCGCCGTCAATGCGCGGCCCCATCCGGCAAAGTCAGCGGTTTTCCAGAGCATCGCGCCCCCTTGTCGATAGTTTCTCGGCCAGCGGAAAGGCCGCAATGCCGATTGCCAGCGCGAACCAGAGCGTCGTGACCCGGATCACCGCCGTCGCGGGCACCGAGACCTCCATCGGCACGCCTTCGAGCGTGAGCAGCGCGATCATCGCGGCCTCCGCGCCCCCGACACCGCCTGGTGTGCCCGTCAACCCGCCGGCCAGCGTGGCGAAGACGAAGATGCCGACGGCCTTCCACAGCCCGATCTCGCTGCCCATCCAGCCCAGCAGAAGGTGAAATGCATAGCCTTCGGCGAACCAGCCCGCGCAACCAAGCCCCAGTGCGGCCAGAAGCACCCTCGGCTGGCCGAAGCGGTGCAATGAGCGCGCGGCAATCCGGGCCCGCGCGAAGAGCCGCGGCAACCGGCCCGTGAGCCGGTAGCCGAAGGTGACCATTGCGGCGATCAGCCGGGGCCGGGTGGCGATATAGGCCACGCAAAGCGCCAGCCCCGCGACCAGGATGCCGCCGCCCATGCCGCCTGCGGTCAAGGAAACCGCCAGCGCCAGGATCAGCGCCATCACGGCAAGGTCCGATGCCCGGTCGACCAGGGCCAGCGGCGCCGTGCGCTCGACGCTCCACCCCGTCTCGCGCCGCAGCCAGCGCATCCGCACCAATTCGCCCACCCGCCCCGGCGTCACGCTCATCGCGAAACCACCAAGGTAGTGACGCAGCGACTGCGCGGGAGAGACGACAAGGCCAAGCCTGCGCGCGAAGACGTGCCAGCGCAGGGCCCGCATCATGTAGTTCGCGAGCGAGAGACCCAGCAGGAGGACGATCTGCGCCAGCGAAAGCCGCAGGAATTGCGCGACCGTCTCCTCCCACCCGGTGGCGGCGGCAAGCCCCACCAGCCCTGCCAGAAACAGCAGCAGAAGGGCGCCGATGATGACAAAATCGGCCCGCCGGCGCCGGTTCGGCGCCGCCGGAAGCTTCGTCAGGGTCGGATCGCTGCTCATCATTGCCGCCGATCTAGCTACGGATTGGGGCATTATTGTGATGTTGTTTCGAAAAACGTCACAGTCAATTGAAAAGGCCGCGCCCTTCGGCACGGCCACTGTTGCTTAGCCGACGATGGTCGCCTCGGTCGCCGCGCGCAGCTCTTCCTCGGTCACGCCGGGGGCAAGTTCAACGATGTGCAAGCCCTTGTGCCCCACGTCGAGCACGCCGAGGTTGGTGATGATCCGGTCGACCACGCCCTTGCCGGTCAGCGGCAGCGTGCAGTCCCGCAGCACCTTCGATTCGCCATGCTTGGAGGTGTGATCCATGACCACGACGACCCGGCCCACGCCGGCCACCAGATCCATCGCCCCGCCCATGCCCTTGACGAGCTTGCCCGGGATCATCCAGTTCGCAAGGTCGCCGTTTTCAGCCACTTCCATCGCGCCCAGGATCGCCATCGCGATCTTGCCGCCGCGGATCATCGCGAAGCTGGTGGCGCTGTCGAAATAGGCGGTCTGCGGCAATTCGGTGATCGTCTGCTTGCCCGCGTTGATCAGGTCGGGGTCTTCCTCGCCCTCATACGGGAAGGGCCCCATTCCCAGCATCCCGTTTTCCGATTGCAGCGTCACATGCACACCCTCGGGGATGTAGTTCGCGACCAGCGTCGGGATCCCGATGCCGAGGTTCACATACATCCCGTCGCGCAGTTCCTGCGCCGCGCGGGCCGCCATCTGGTTGCGGTCCCAGCCCTTCACGTCCCCGGCCATTACGCGTTCTCCCGCTTGCGCACGGTGCGCTGTTCGATCCGTTTCTCGTGCGTCCCCGCGATGATCCGGTGGACATAGATCCCCGGCAGGTGGATCGTGTCGGGATCGAGGCTGCCCAGCGGCACCACTTCCTCGACCTCGACCACGCAGGTCCGCCCGCAGGTCGCCGCCGGCACGTTGAAGTTGCGCGCGGTCTTGCGGAACACCAGGTTGCCCGAGGGGTCAGCCTTCCACGCCTTCACGATCGACAGGTCCGCCACGATCCCGCGTTCGAGGATATAGGTCTTGCCGTCGAAATCGTGATGTTCCTTGCCCTCGGCGATGACGGTGCCGACGCCGGTCGCGGTGTAGAAGCCCGGAATGCCCGCGCCGCCGGCCCGCATCCGTTCGGCCAGCGTGCCTTGCGGGTTGAATTCCAGCTCAAGCTCGCCGCTGAGGTATTGGCGCATGAATTCCGCGTTTTCGCCGACGTAGGAAGAGATCATCTTCTTGACCTGGCGCGTCTCCAGAAGGACGCCAAGCCCGAACCCGTCCACGCCCGCGTTGTTCGACGCGACCGTCAGGCCCTTGGTCCCGGCGTCGCGGATCGCCGCGATCAGAAGCTCCGGAATGCCGCACAGGCCGAAGCCCCCGGCCGCGATCAGCATGCCGTCGAACAGAAGCCCCTCTAGGGCCTCGCTCGCGGAGCCGTATACCTTGTTCATGGATCTCTCCCCGAAAATTCCACGCCGATTAGTGGCGTGGCGGGGCGGCGGTGTCAATCGCTGCGGCGCAGCAGCCGGTCAGGCGCTCTTTGCCTTTTTCGGCGCTGCCTTCTTTGCGGCGGCCTTCTTCGGCGCCGCCGTCTTCGGGGCGGCCTTGGTCTTCGGCGCGCGGGCCTTGCCCTTGCCGCCCTTGGCCGCCTTTTCGGCGATCAGGGCCAGCGCCTCGTCCAGCGTCACGGCCTCCGGCGAGACCTCCTTGGGGAGCGTCGCATTGACCTTGGCCCATTTCACATAAGGACCGTAGCGCCCCGCCATGACCTGCACCGGCCCGCCATCGGGATGTTCACCCAACTCGCGCAGGGGCGCCGCCGTCGCAGCCCCCCGCCCGCCGCGGGCGGCCTTCTGCGCCAGGACCTCCACCGCGCGGTTCATGCCGATGGTGAAGACCTCTTCGACCTCGGGCAGGTTGGCGTAGGTCGTGTTGTGCTTGACGTAAGGCCCGTAGCGGCCGATCCCGGCCTCGACCAGCGCGCCGTCGTCGGGATGGGGGCCGATGGCGCGGGGCAGGTCCAGCAGCATCAGCGCGCGTTCCAGCGTCAGGCTGTCGGGCGCCCAGCCCTTGGGCAGGCTCGCCCGGCCGGGTTTGGGATTGTCCTCCGTCGCCTCGCCGCGCTGGACGTAAGGTCCAAAGCGCCCCGCACGCACGGTGATCGGGTTGCCATCAGCGTCCTCGCCCAGAGGCTTTCCATCCGGCGTGACCGCCTCTTCCCCGTTCGGGGCCGAGATCGGGCGCGTGTAGCGGCAATTCGGATAGTTGGAGCAACCGATGAAAGCCCCGCCAGACCGCGCGGTCTTCAGGTTCAACCGCCCTTCGCCGCAGGTCGGGCAGATGCGCGGGTCGGTGCCATCGGCCCGCGGCGGGTAAAGATGCGGGGCAAGGAAATCGTCGATCTTTTCCAGAACCTCGCCGATCCGGAGGTCCGCCGTCTCGGCGATCGCGGCGGTGAAATCGCGCCAGAAGCGCGCCAGCACTTCCTTGTAGTCCCGGTCGCCGGCCGAGATCTCGTCCAGCTCGTTTTCAAGATCGGCGGTGAAATCGTATTCCACATAGCGGCGGAAGAAGTTCGTCAGGAAGGCCGTCACCAGCCGCCCCTTGTCCTCGGGGAACAGCCGCCCCTTGTCCTTGCGCACATAGTCGCGGTCCTGGATCGTCGTCACGATCGAGGCATAGGTGGACGGACGCCCGATCCCCAGCTCTTCCATCCGCTTGACCAGCGTGGCCTCGGTATAGCGGGGCGGGGGCTGGGTGAAATGCTGCTCGGGCGCCACGGCGCGCTTGTCGGCCGCCTCGCCGCGCATGATCTGCGGCAGGCGGGCCCCGTCCTCGTCGCCGTCGTCGTCGCGCCCTTCGTCGTAGACCTTGAGGAAGCCGTCGAAAAGCACGACCTGCCCCGTCGCGCGCAGCTCCACCTCTCCGTCGGCGCTGCCGATATCGACCGTGGTCCGTTCCAGCCGCGCGGCGGCCATCTGGCTGGCAAGCGTGCGCTTCCAGATCAGGTCGTAAAGCCGCTTCTGCTCGCCCTCGGCCTTGAGGCCATCGGGCGACTGCATCATGTCGGTGGGCCGGATGCATTCATGCGCTTCCTGCGCATTCTTTGCCTTGTTCTTGTACATGCGCGGGCTGTCGGGCACGTATTCCGCCCCGAAGCGCGCCTTGATGGCGTCGCGCGCGGCCATCACCGCCTCGGGCGCCATGTCGATCCCGTCGGTCCGCATATAGGTGATGTGCCCCGCCTCGTAGAGGCGCTGCGCCGCCGCCATGCAGGCCTTGGCCCCCATCCCCAGCTTGCGGCTGGCTTCCTGTTGCAGGGTCGAGGTCATGAAGGGCGGATAGGGGTTGCGCGCGGCGGGCTTCGCCTCCACCGACTTCACTGTCAGGTCGCGGGACCGGATCGCCTGCACCGCGAGCTCGGCGGCGGTTTCGTTGGCTAGGTCGTAGCGGTCGAGCTTCTTGCCGCCCAGAACCGTCAGCCGCGCCTGGAACTCCTGGCCGCGGGGCGTCGCGAGCGTGGCCGTCACCGTCCAGTATTCGCGTGCCCGGAAGGCCTCGATCTCCAACTCGCGCTCGACGATCAGGCGCAGGCAGACCGACTGCACGCGCCCGGCCGATCGTGCGCCGGGCAGCTTGCGCCAAAGGACCGGCGACAGGTTGAACCCCACGAGGTAATCGAGCGCCCGGCGCGCGAGGTAAGCCTCCACCAGCTCCATGTCCACGTCACGCGGATGGGCCATCGCCTCGCTCACCGCGGATTTGGTGATCGCGTTGAAGGTCACGCGGCGAACGGTCTTGCCCTTCTTCAGGCTTGAGGCCAGCGCCTCCTTCAGGTGCCAGGAAATCGCCTCGCCCTCGCGGTCGGGGTCGGTGGCGAGGATGAGCGTGTCGTCGGATTTGAGGGCCTCGGCGATGGCGCGGACATGCTTGCGGCTGTCCGGCGCCACCTCCCATTTCATGTCGAATCCGGCGTCAGTATCGACGGAACCGTCCTTGGCCGGCAGGTCGCGGACATGCCCATAAGAGGCCAGGACCGTATAGTCCGGGCCCAGATACTTGTTGATTGTCTTGGCCTTGGCTGGGGATTCGACGACCACGACGGCCATGACTGCCTCACTCGCATGCTTCTTCGACTTGGGCGCGGAACATGGGGGGCAGGACCGGGTAATGTCAATGACCGCGCCACAAACAGCCCTTTCGGATGGGGTTTGAGCCCCGAACCGTTGCCATTTTCCGGGCGCCGCGCCTTCGGCCACGGGGTGGGTCGAAACGGCCCCGCCGCCAGTTCGCGGACCGAAAACCGATGTCACGCCCGCGACAGAAGGCCCCCCGGCGCGCGCTGGATGCGCCCGTCCATTTCCAGAAGGACAAGCTCCGGCGCGACGACCGCGGCGGACAAAGCCAGGTCGCGGATCAGTTGATCCTCCGAAAGCGGGCTCGGCCCCAAGCGGTCGAGGATGCGGCGTTGCAGAGGGCCCGCGCCTGCCCCTGCCTCTCGCCCTTCATCACGCGACGCGGGGGGCACCGGGACCGGCCGGGGCGCATCCGCAGCCCCGCCTGGCGCGCGCCGCGCAGGGGCCGGCCCGGTAGGAAGCGCCTCGGGAAGCGAGGCCAAGGCCGCCAGAACGTCTTCCGCCCCGCGAACGAGCGTCGCGCCATCCCGGATCAGGGCGTTGCAGCCGGACGCGCGCCCATCGAACGGGTGGCCCGGAACCGCCAGAACCTCGCGCCCCTGGTCGAGCGCGATGCGCGCGGTGATCAGGCTGCCGGATTTTGCGGCGGCCTCCACCACGATCACGACGCGCGCCAGCCCGGCGATGATCCGGTTGCGCATCGGGAAATGCCGGGCCATCGGCTCCAGCCCCGGCGGCTGTTCGGACAAGCGCAAGCCCCGGCTCGCTATATCGGCGGCAAGTGTTGCGTTCTCGGCCGGATAGACATGATCGACCCCGCCCGCCATGACCGCCACCGTGCCGGTGCCCAGCGCGGCCGCATGCGCCGCCGCGTCGATCCCGCGGGCGAGCCCCGACACGATGACATATCCTTCGGCGCCCAGCCCCTCCGCCAGCCGCCGCGCCATGCGTATCCCGAGCGACGATGCACCGCGCGCGCCCACGAGCGCGACCATCGGGCGCTCCAGCAGGTCCATGTCGCCCAGCGCCCAGAGCACAGGCGGCGCATCCGCGATTGTCGCGAGCGCGGCCGGATAGCCGGGCTCCCCCCGGCACAGAAGACGGGCACCGGCAGCCCGGCCGGCCTGCACCTCCCGAAGGGCCGCAGCCTGCGAACAGGGATCGTAGCGCGCCACGCCCGCGCCGCGCGCGATCCCCGGCAGGGCGGCCAGCGCGGCTTGGGCACTGCCATGTTCCGCCATCAGCCGGTAAAACGTCGCAACGCCCACACGGTGGGAGCGAATGAGGCGGAGCCACGACAGTCTGTCGTCTTCCGTGGTGGGTGGGGTGAAGGGGGTGGGGTAAGAAAACAAACCTTGTCCCTCGTGCCTTCGCCTCATTCGCAAGGCCGACAATCCCGCAGCAAGGTTAACCAAGGGTTACGAATCGCGGCAGTTTTGGCGTTGGGGGCAGTTTTTGAGACCGGCCGCGTCTTGAAAGGTTGGGGAGAGCGCCGGAGGGTAATGTTCTATGGAACCGACCCGCGCGCCGGAGGCACCAGGAACCGTACACCCTATAACATTCCTCCGGCGGCGCAGCCGCGCGCCCGTCCAGACTTAGACCGCAGGGCTAAACTCCCCGCAAGGCTGGAAAACCTTACCCTGGGTCAGGCCGCCGAGCCGCCCACCGTCAGGCCCCCGATCAAAAGCGTCGGCTGTCCGACCCCGACCGGCACCCATTGCCCGGCCTTGCCGCAATTCCCGACCCCCGGGTCAAGCTTCATGTCGTTCCCGATCGCCCGGATGTTGCGCATGGCCGTCGCGCCGTCGCCGATCAGGGTCGCGCCCTTGACCGGAGCGCCGACGACGCCGTTCTTCACCCGGTAGGCCTCGGTGCATGAAAAGACGAACTTGCCGTTGGTGATGTCGACTTGGCCGCCGCCGAAGCCGACGGCATAGATCCCGTCCTTCACCTCGGCCACGACGGAGCCGGGCTCGGCGTTGCCGCCCAGCATGTAGGTGTTCGTCATCCGCGGCATCGGGATATGTGCGAAGCCTTCCCGCCGTCCGTTGCCGGTCGTCTTCACGCCCATCAGGCGCGCGTTCTGCCGGTCCTGCATGAAGCCCACCAGGATCCCGTCCTCGATCAGCACATTCCGGCCCGAAGGTGTGCCCTCGTCGTCGATCGTGATCGATCCGCGCCGGTCGGGGATGGTGCCATCGTCCAGCACCGTGACGCCCGGCGCCGCAACCCTTTGCCCCATGAGCCCGGCGAAGGCCGAGGTGCCCTTGCGGTTGAAGTCCCCCTCAAGCCCGTGGCCGACCGCCTCGTGCAGCAGCACCCCGGGCCAGCCGGCCCCAAGCGCCACGTCCATCACGCCGGCGGGCGCGGGCTCCGCGCGCAGGTTGACAAGCGCGATGCGCAGCGCCTCGCGGGCGACCGACTGCCAATGTTCCGGCACCATCAGCGCCGCCAGCCCCGAGCGCCCGCCGCCGCCATGCCCGCCGCTTTCGCGCCGGCCGTTCTCCTCGACGATGACGGAGACATTGAGACGGCTCATCGGGCGGATGTCGGAGACCAGCCCACCCTCAGGCCTGAGGATGAAGACCTCTTGCAGCGAGGCCGCGATGGTGGCGGAGACCTGGACCACCCGCGGATCGAGCGCGCGGGCGAAGGCGTCGATCTCGCGCAGGGTCTCGACCTTGATCCCGAAGCTCGCGTCGGCCATCGGGTCGGCCTCGGTGTAAAGCTTGCGGTTGGTGCCCGCCGGCGGCGCGGCCAGGATGCCGCCACCCGAGCCGACCGCCAGCCGCGCGGTTTCCGCCGCGCGCCGCAGCGCCCGCTCAGATATCTCGGTCGAATGGGCGTAGCCCGCGACATCGCCGTTCACGGCGCGCAATCCGAACCCTTCGGAGGCATCGTAGCTCGCATTTCTCAGCCGGCCGTCGTCAAAGACCAGCGCCTCCGACCGGCGCCGTTCGAGAAACAACTCGCCATCCTCGCCCCCTGCCACGGCCTCGCGCAGAATCGCGAGCGCGTTGCCCTCGTCCAGGTGGGTGTCGAACGGGGAAAATCGGGCATCGTTCATGGCAGATCGCTTTCCTGTCCTTGATATCGATCAAAAGCGACGCCGTGCCGCGTTGGTTTCACTTGTCGCCTTGCTTCTAATATGATTTTAGGGATCGCGTATACAACCGGCTCGGTCACGGAAAGGACGGGGCCGGAAAGCGGCATGACAAGCCGCGGCAGGAACGGGAACACGACATGCGCTTTGCGACCAAACTTTCCGGCCTCGGGGCCGCCATCACCGCAACCCTCTTCGCCGGAGCGGCCCTTGCCCAGGACGGAATCACGGGCCTGGAAAGCGTCGGCAAGCCGCACGCGGCCGGAACGGGCTTCCAGCCGGCGGCGACCGAACTGGCGCGCGACCAGCAATGGCTCGACGGGATGCTTCTATACCTCTGCATTGCCGTCTCGGCGCTGGTCATGGTGCTTCTGCTCGTCGTGATTCTGCGCTTCAACAGCCGCATGAACCCCAAGCCCGCGAAATTCAGCCACAACACCCCGCTGGAGATCGCCTGGACGCTGGTTCCGGTTCTGATCCTCATCATGCTCGGTGCGAACTCGCTGCCCATTCTCTTCAAGCAGCAGCAGATCCCGCATGGCGACGTGGTCATCAAGGCGACCGGCAACCAGTGGTTCTGGTCCTATGAATATCCGGACGAGGAAATTGCGTTCGACAGCTTCATGCTGGCGCGCGAAGACCTGGCCGCGAACGGCTACAGCGACGACGAATACCTTCTGGCGACCGACAACGCGGTTGTGGTGCCTGTCGGCAAGACCGTGGTCGTGAACGTGACCGCCGCCGATGTGATCCATTCCTGGACCGTGCCGGCCTTCGCCGTCAAGCAGGACGGCGTCCCGGGCCGCATCGCCCGCCTCTGGTTCAGCGCCGAGCGCGAGGGCGTATTCTTCGGCCAGTGCTCTGAACTCTGCGGCAAGGACCACGCCTACATGCCGATCACCGTCAAGGTCGTCAGCGAAGCCGCCTATGCCGACTGGCTTGCCCGTACCAAGACCGCGGCACTCGGCACCTCGGCGCCGATCAAGGTAGCCTCGTCCGAGTAAGGACTTGCGGCTGGGCGCGCCTCCGCGCGCGCCCGACCACAGGGGGAAAAGATGAGCGATCTGAGCGCCTATGAACACACGCAGGAGGCGGAGTTTGGCGATTACGTCCAGCTCCTGAAGCCGCGCGTCATGTCGCTTGTGGTCTTCACGGCGATGGTCGGCCTGATCGTCGCCCCTGTCGCCGTCCATCCCTTCGTCGCCTTCACCTCCATCCTCTTCATCGCGCTCGGCGGCGGCGCCTCCGGCGCGCTGAACATGTGGTACGATGCCGACATCGACCGCGTGATGCGCCGCACCCGCAGCCGGCCCATTCCGGCAGGCCGCGTGACCGAGGGCGAGGCTCTGGCCTTCGGCCTCGCGCTGTCCGCGATCTCGGTCCTGATGCTTGGCCTGGCCGCGAACTGGTTCGCGGGCGCGTTCCTCGCCTTCACCATCTTCTTCTACGCGGTCGTCTATACGATGTGGCTGAAGCGCTCGACGCCGCAGAACATCGTGATCGGCGGCGCGGCGGGGGCCTTCCCGCCGATGATCGGCTGGGCTGTCGCCACGGGCGGTGTCTCGGTCGAATCCGTGCTGATGTTCCTGCTGGTCTTCATGTGGACGCCGCCCCATTTCTGGGCGCTGGCGCTGTTCATGAAGGACGACTACTCCAACGCCCGCGTGCCGATGCTGACCGTCACCCATGGCCGCCCGGCCACGCGCAAGCACATCTTCGCCTACACGATCCTGCTGGCGCCCTGCGCGCTCGCGCTGGCGCTGTCCTCCATCGGCGGACCGGTGACGCTGGCGGCGGCGATCGTTCTGAACGCGCTCTTCATCCTCGGCGCGTTCCGCATCCTGCGGCGGAGCGAAGAGGCCGCACAGGCCGACGGTTACAAGGCCGAGAAAAGCTTCTTCAAGCTCTCGCTCGCCTATCTCTTCCTGCATTTCGGCGCGCTTCTGGTCGAGGCCAGCCTGACGCCCTTCGGGCTGGGGGGCTGGTGATGGCCATTCAACCCGAACACGAGCTTCACCGCCGCCGCTGGGGCCGCAACCTGGGCCTGGGCCTGGTGCTGGGCGCCTTTGTCGTGCTGGTCTTCGGCCTGACGATCGTCAAGGTTTCGCGCCAGGATGAAAACGGCAATCCGCCGCGCGCGGAGGCGAGCCAATGAAGCGTCTTGAGGGGAACAACCGCACGGCCGCCATGCTGGTCGGTGTGATCGTGACCATGGGGGCGCTGGCTTGGGCGGCGGTACCGTTCTACAGCTGGTTCTGTCAGGTCACGGGCTACGGCGGCACCCCCAGCATCCGCGAGGCCGGGGCTGACCGGGTGCTCGACCAGACCATCAACGTACGTTTCGATGCGAACACCGCGCAGGGGATGGGCTGGGAATTCCGCCCGCTCCAGAACGAGATGACGCTGCGGATCGGCGAAACCGGCATGGCCTTCTATGAGGCCTACAACCCGACGGACCATGCGATCGCGGGCCAGGCGAGCTACAACGTGGCGCCCGACCTTGCGGGCTACTACTTTTCCAAAATCCAGTGCTTCTGCTTTACCGAGCAGGTGCTGCAACCGGGGGAGCGGGTGAAGATGCCGGTCATCTTCTTCGTCGACCCGGATATCGTGACGGACAGCGATGCCAACGGGATCCGTGACATAACTCTCTCGTATACGTTCTTCGAAATCGACCTGCCCAAGGCTCAGGCGGCCCTTCCGCCCGCCGAAGGGCCAAACTATAACTGAGGCCAAATCAGGGAAACCGACATGGCGCACGCGAAAAACCACGACTACCACATCCTGCAACCCTCCCTCCTGCCGTTCCTCGGCGCGGTCGGTGGTTTCATCATGCTTTTCGGCGCCGTCCTGTGGATGCATGCCGTCACGCCATTCATCTTCCTGATCGGCCTCGCGCTCGTGCTCTACGTCATGTTCGCCTGGTGGTCGAACGTGGTGCACGAGGCCCAGACCGGCGACCACACCCCGGTGGTCCGGATCGGGCTGCGCTACGGCTTCATCCTGTTCATCATGTCCGAGGTGATGTTCTTCTCGGCCTGGTTCTGGACCTTCTTCAAGCATGCGCTTTACCCGATGGGGCCGGAAAGCCCGCTGGTCGATGGCGTCTGGCCCCCCGCGGGCATCGAAACCTTCGACCCCTGGCATCTGCCGATCATCAACACGCTGATCCTGCTCTGCTCGGGCGCCGCGGCGACGTGGGCGCACCACGCCATCGCGCACGACAACAACCGCAAGGACATGATCAACGGCCTCGCGCTGGCGGTGATCCTGGGCGTCTGTTTCACCTTCCTCCAGGCGTTCGAGTACAGCCACGCGGCCTTCGGCTTCGCCGGCAACATCTACGGCGCGTCCTTCTTCATGGCGACGGGCTTCCACGGCGTACACGTCATCATCGGCACGGTCTTCCTGCTGGTCTGCATGATCCGGGCGATGAAGGGCCACTTCACCCCCGATCACCATGTCGGCTTCGAGGCCGCCGCCTGGTACTGGCACTTCGTCGACGTGGTGTGGCTGTTCCTCTTCGCCGCCGTCTACGTCTGGGGCCAGTAAAACGCGGCCCCCGCGAGTGGACTGACAAGCGCGGGGGAGACCCCGCGCTTTCGTTTTGAGGTGATGATGCGCCGCGTTCTCTTTCCCTTGATCCTGGGCCTTGGCGGCATCGCCATCCTGCTGTCCCTAGGGTTCTGGCAGCTTGGGCGGCTGGAGTGGAAAGAGGCGATGCTGACGGAGATTGCCGCCAAGATCGATGGTGCGCCCGTTGACATCGCAGCCCTGGGCCGCCCCGACCCGGTCACGCAGCTTTACCTTCCCGTGACCGCCAGCGGCCGCACGACGGGCCAAGAGGCGCTTGTGCTGTCGGGCAAGAAAAACGTCGGCGCGGGGTACGAGGTCATCGCCGTTTTCGAAACCGACAGCGGGCGCCGGGTGCTGATCGACAGGGGCTTTCTGTCCGAAGACGCGCGTGACGCTTCGCGGCCGCCCGTCGCCTTGACCGTATCGGGAAATCTGCACTGGCCGAACGAGGCCGACGCCTACACGCCGCCGCCCGATGCCGCGACCGGTCTCTGGTTCGCGCGCGATGTGGGCGCGATGGCCAAAAGCCTGGGAACCGAGCCGCTCATGATCGTCCTGCGCACGGCAGAGGGGGACGCCCAGGGGATCGAGCCGCGGCCGGTCGATACCTCCGGCATTCCCAACGACCACATGAACTACGCAATCACCTGGTTTTCGCTGGCTTGCGTCTGGGCGGGGATGACACTCTACCTGCTCTGGCGTATCAGGCGGAGAACGATCTGAGGACGGAAGAATGCGCTACGTATCCACGAGGGGTCAGGCCCCGATCCTGAGTTTTGGCGAGGCGATGCTGACGGGCCTGGCCCGCGACGGCGGGCTCTATGTGCCCGAGACCATCCCGACGCTCGACAAGGATGCGATCGCCGCGCTCGCGGGCCTGTCCTATGAGGATGCCGCCTTCCGCGTCATGCGCCCCTTCGTCGGCGATGCCTTCTCCGACGACGAGTTCCGCAGCGCCATCGCCAAGGCCTATGCCGGGTTCGGGCATGCCGCCCGTGCGCCGCTGGTTCAACTCGCCCCCAACCATTTCCTGCTGGAACTGTTCCACGGCCCGACGCTCGCCTTCAAGGACTTCGCGATGCAGCTGATCGGCCAGCTTTTCCAGATCGCGCTTCAGCGCGACGGGCGGCGGGTGACGATCGTGGGGGCGACCTCGGGCGACACCGGGTCGGCGGCGATCGAGGCGTTCCGCGGCCTCGACAACGTCGATGTGTTCATCCTCTTCCCGCATGGCCGCGTGAGCGAGGTTCAGCGCCGCCAGATGACGACCCCGTCCGAGGGCAACGTGCACGCGCTGGCGCTTGACGGAACCTTCGACGACTGCCAGTCGCGGCTCAAGGACATGTTCAACCATTTCGAGTTCCGCGATGCGGTCGGGCTTGCCGGCGTGAACTCCATCAACTGGGCGCGGGTCCTGGCGCAGGTGGTCTATTACTTCACCTCGGCCGTGTCGCTGGGCGCCCCGCACCGCAAGGTCAGCTTCACCGTTCCCACCGGCAACTTCGGCGACATCTTCGCGGGCTACATCGCCAAGCGCATGGGCCTGCCCATCGAGAAGCTGGTGATCGCCACCAACCAGAACGACATCCTGCACCGCTGCCTGACCACCGGGCGCTACGAGATGGGCGGCGTGAAGCCCTCGATCTCGCCCTCGATGGATATCGAGATCTCCTCGAATTTCGAACGCGCGCTGTTCGAGGCCTACGGGCGCGACGGCGGCGCGGTCGCGCAGTTGATGGACGAGATGAAGGCCAAGGGCGGCTTCGCCGTCAGCCAGGGCGCGATGGAATGGCTTGGGGAGACCTTCGCCTCCGGCCGCGTCTCCGAGGATGAGACCCGCGCCTCGATCGCAGATGAGCGCGCGGCTTCGGGCGAGCTTCTTTGCCCCCATTCCGCCGTCGGCGTGAAGGTCGCGAAGGATCACCTGGGCGCGGTTCCGATGGTCACACTCGCGACCGCCCACCCCGCCAAGTTCCCCGACGCGGTCGAAGCCGCGACCGGCATCCGCCCTGGCCTGCCCCCGCGCATGGCTGATCTGTTCGACCGGGCAGAGCGCGTCACACGGGTTCCCAACGATCTCGCGGCCCTTGAGGCCATCGTTCACGAAAGGCGCGCCCGGTGAACACCAATCTGACAACGCTGCCCAACGGATTGAGGATCGTCACCGAGCGCATGCCCGGACTGGGCTCCGCCGCCGTCGGGCTCTGGATCAACGCGGGCGGACGGCACGAGCGCGCGGACCAGAACGGCATTGCGCATTTCCTCGAACACATGGCCTTCAAGGGCACGCCCACCCGCAGCGCGCTGAAGATCGCCGAAGAGATCGAGGATGTCGGCGGCTATATAAACGCCTATACCTCGCGCGAGATGACGGCCTACTACGCCCGCGTGCTGGAGGCCGACGTGCCGCTGGCGCTGGACGTGATCTCCGATATCGTGCTCAATCCCCTCTTCGAGGAGAAGGAGATCGAGGTCGAGCGCCACGTGATCCTTCAGGAGATTGGCCAGGCGCTGGATACGCCCGACGACATCATCTTCGACTGGCTGCAAGAGGCGGCGTTCCCGGACCAGGCGATGGGCCGCACGATCCTTGGCCCGGCCGAACGGGTTTCGGCCTTTGGCAAGACGGACCTGCGCCGCTTCGTGGCGGAGCACTATGGCCCCGACCGCATGATCCTGGCCGCTGCGGGCGCTGTCGATCACGACCAGATAGTGAAGCTCGCCGAAGCGACCTTCGGCCACTTGCGGCCCGTGGGCGAGCCTGCGCCCGAACCCGCGCGCTGGCAGGGCGCGGAGCGGCGCGAGGAAAAGGACCTGGAGCAGGTCCATTTCGCCATGGGCTTCGCAGGCCCCGGCTACCGCCATCCCGACCTCTACACAGCCCAGATCTACTCGACCGCTATGGGCGGGGGCATGTCCTCGCGCCTGTTCCAGAAGATCCGGGAGGAACGCGGCCTGTGCTACTCGATCTATGCGCAGGCGGGCAGCTACGACGAAACCGGCATGATCACGATCTATGCCGGAACCTCGGCAGCCGAGATCGGCGAGCTTTGCCATCTGACCATGGACGAGTTGAAGCGCGCCACCGAGGACATGACCGAGGCGGAGGTCGCCCGCGCCCGCGCCCAGCTCAAGGCGGGGCTGGTGATGGGCCTCGAAAGCCCGACCTCGCGTACGGAACGGCTGGCCCGCTACACCGCGATCTGGGGGCGCGTCCCGCGTCTGGAGGAAACCGTCGAGAAGATCGAGGCCGTGACCACCGCGGGCGTCCGCGACTTCGCGGCCCGGATGGTGGAAGGAACGGCGGCCCTTGCCCTTTACGGCCCCGTCACAGGAGCACCGCACCTTGAGCGGTTGCGCGAAAGGCTCGCGGCCTGATGCTGATGCGGCGCCGGAAGGTCCGGATCGAGACGGAGCGGATGACGCTTCGCCTGCCCGCCCATTCCGACTACCGCGCCTGGGCCTCGTTGCGAAGCGACAGCCGCGAATTCCTGGTTCCGTGGGAGCCGACCTGGTCCTCCGACCATCTGACGCGCCGCGCCTTCACCAACCGCGTCTACTGGGCCTCCCGCGCCGCAGGGGGCGGGACGGCGCTCCCCGTCTTCCTGATCCGGCGCCACGATGACATGCTCCTTGGCGCGCTGACGCTCGACAACATCCGCCGCGGGCCGGCACAGGCCGGAACGATGGGCTACTGGATCGGCGCGCCCTATGCCCGCCAGGGCTACATGCGCGAGGCGATCCGCGCGATGGTGCACCACGCCTTCACCGAACTCGACCTCAGCCGGATCGAGGCAGCCTGCCTTCCCGAAAACGCGGCCTCGCGCGGCGTTCTGGAGAAGTCGGGGTTCAAGTACGAAGGGGTGGCGCAAAGCTACCTTCAGATCAACGGACGCTGGCGCAACCACGTCCTTTACGCCAACCTTAGGGCCGACCGGCGGGGGCGGACGGACATCGGCTGAAGGGCCGTTCCCGCGACGCGCCGGGATTAGCGCTTGCCGAAGCCGGGGCGCCATGCTTCACCCTGTTGTCATGCTCAATCCCGCCGACGACGCCTTTGCCCAAGCCCTGTCCGCCGTCCTTCCCGAAGGCACGGTCACGCGCGCACCGGACCACTATCTTGAGGAGCCCCGGCGCAAGGCCGCAACACCCGCCGCCCTGCTCGCCCGCCCCCGGTCGATAGATGAGGTCGCCCGGATCGTCCGGACCTGCACCGAGGCGCGGGTGGGTATTGTCCCCTGGGGCGGCGGCACCGGCCTGGTTCAGGGGCAGGTCAAGCCCGAGGGCCCGGCGCCACTGATCCTGTCGCTGGAACGCATGGCCCGCGTCCGCGCCCTCCACGCCGAGGAAAACGTGATCGTCGTCGAAGCCGGTGCGACCCTGGCCGAGGTTCGCACGGCGGCGGAGGCGGCTGGCCGGCTCTTTCCGCTTTCGCTTGCCTCGGAAGGCACCGCGCGCATCGGCGGCAACCTGTCCACCAACGCCGGCGGGGTCAACGTCCTGCGCTACGGCAACGCCCGTGACCTATGCTTGGGGCTGGAGGCAGTGTTGCCCGACGGTTCGGTCCTGAACGGTCTGACGCGCCTGCGCAAGGACAACACGGGTTACGCGCTGAAGGACCTGCTCATCGGCGCAGAAGGGACGCTGGGCATCATCACCGCCGCCGCGCTCAAGCTCTTCCCGCGCCCAGCCGGGGTGGGCACGGCCTTCTTTACCGTCACCGGCCCCGGCGCGGCGCTGGCGCTTCTGGCCCGCGCCCAGGCGCTCACCTTCGGCGGCGTCACCAGTTTCGAGCTGATCCACCGCCAGGGCCTGCTCTTCCTCGACGAGTGCCTTCCCGACCTGCGCCAGCCCTTCGCCGACCGCCCGGAGTGGAGCGTGCTGGCCGAAATCGGCCTTCCCGAAGGGCCCGCCCCCGAAGACATCCTTGCGACCCTTTTCGAGGCGTCGCTTTCGGACGGCCTCGTGACCGACGGCGTCATCGCGGCCTCGCTGACGCAGCGGCAAGCCTTCTGGACGCTGCGGGAATCGCTGCCGGAGGCCAACCGGCGGATCGGGGCGGTGTCGTCGCACGACATCTCCCTGCCCCTGTCCGAGATCGAGGGTTTCGTGGCGGAGGCCCCGGCCCGCATTGCGGCAATCGCCGATCTGCGCATCAACTGCTTCGGCCATCTGGGCGACGGCAACCTGCATTACAACGTCTTCCCGCCCAAGGGCGGCGAGGCGCGCGCGTTCAGGCACCTTGCCCCCGCGGTCATGGACTGTGTTCACGCGATGGTCGCCGCCCGCGGCGGATCGATCAGCGCCGAACACGGGATCGGACGGTTGAAGGTCGCCGACCTCGAACGCTACGGCGACCCCACGAAGCTTGCGGCCATGCGCGCGATCAAGGCGGCGCTCGACCCGCTGGGCATCATGAATCCCGGCGCCGTGCTGCGGCAGGCGGATTAACCCCGCCGGCTGGAGAACCGGCGGGGTCCGCGGGGAAACCCCGCCTGCAAGGAGCGAAAGGCCGGCATCGAACCGGCCGCCGCGATCCTTGCGCGCATTTCCCCAACAAGCCCTTAACGCGGCCAAAAAAATCGACCCTGCGGCCTCAGGCGCCCTCGAACTCGCACAGGACATGGACGTTCATGCCCAGCTTCTCAAGAAGCGCCCTCCCGCCCAGCTCGGGCAGATCGACGACGAAGGCGCAACCGATGACCTCGGCGCCCAGCCGTTCGCAAAGCTTGATCCCGGCCTCGCAGGTCCCGCCGGTGGCCAGAAGGTCGTCAACGATCAGAACCCTTTCGCCCGCCATCAGGGCATCCTCGTGGATCTCCATGATCGCCTCGCCGTATTCGAGCTTGTAGGCCTGGCTGACCGTCTGGCCCGGCAGCTTGCCCTTCTTGCGGATCGGCACGAAGCCCCTTGTCAGCTGATGCGCGATGGCCCCGCCGAGGATGAAGCCCCGCGCCTCAAGCCCCACGACCTTGTCGATCCGCTCGCCCGCGTAGGGGTGCAGAAGCTGGTCGATCGCCATGCGGAACCCGCGCGCGTCGGCAAAAAGCGTGGTCACATCGCGGAACATGATCCCCTCGTGCGGGAAGTCGGCGATGGTGCGGATATAGTCCTTGACGGTCTGCTTCATGGGGCCTCCGGAGGGTCGCGCGCCGCTTCTGGTAGCACGGGTCGCGGCGCCCGCGAAGGGGCCGATCGCTAGTCCCGCCGGATGATCCCGGTGATCGCCGCCGCGCCGAGCGCCGTGACAATCCACCCGGCCGAGGAGAGAACCCATCGCGCCCACCAGAGGACACGCCCCCAAGCGCCGCGATTGGTGGAGGGCGCCCATGCCGTCGTCTGCCCAAGCGTCAGGATCGGGACGACCACATCGAAGCCGTAGGCATAGCGGTTGAACGTCTCCCAATCCTGACCCGGCGCGCCGCCGGCGGACTAGGTCACCGCGGGGTTCACGACCGCCGGATCGTCTGCCAGCCCCATCCATCCATCCGAGACGAGCATCACATCGGAGTTGGGGGCAAAGCTGCCCTCGTTCCACGCCCGGCTGGCAATAAAGGTTGCGAGCAGAAGCAGCAGGGTCAGCACCACAAGGCTTCGCCCCGGCGCGCGGCCGTAGCCCACCGTGAATCGCAGCAGGATATCCCAGAACCACAGCACCCCATTGCGCAGGTCTGCCCAGACACTTGTGAAGGCAGCGCCCACCGAGCCGTCCGGGGTAATTCGGCCACGCGCCCTGGCATCCTGACGCATCAACTGCTCCTGCCGCATACCTACAACCCGCGCCGCGCGCTCATGGCCCATTTCACGGTAGACCTTGGCAAGTTGGGCGTAGGGTTGGGGCAGAAACTCACCTTCCCAATGATCGCCCTTGGAGAGCCATTCGAGGTGCTTGGCGACATCGGTGAAGCCTGCAATCTTGTCGTAGATGAAGCCGTCGAGGATTAGCCGACCCGGATCTGGCCAACTTTCTGAGTCATCAACGAGGTCGTCGACACGAGCACTCTCCAATCTAATTAACCCTAACGAAACCTTCACCTCTCGCCAGAAGAAGCCCTGTTCGACCCGCAGCCTTTCTGCGCTCAGCGCATCCCCTTCAGCGTTCTCGAAATCCCCCCCTCGCAACTAAGCTGCCCACCGATCTTCGCGCGGGCAAGGCTCACCTCACCTGTGGAATGAAAGCCCTTGCGTAGACGGACCGAGCCCGTGATCTCGGCACCTTCGATATTCAGACCGGATAGCTTGCTTCCCTGAAGGTTGAGCATCTGAAACCGGGCCTGAGGTGCCGTGAGTTCCTTTTCAAAGGCGCAGTTTACAAACCCTCTCAGGCCGACCGCCGTCGTGGAGCGCAGGTCCAGCCTATCGCGGACATAGGCACCGCTTAGCATTACCCCGCTTTCATCCACCCGGCAATCATCGCTGCCGCCCAGGATCAGGAAGCGCAGCAAGTCCGCGCGGATGGTGCGGTCGGGGTCCGGGCCCTCTGGCCGTTTTCCGTCACCAAGGGTGCAAGGCACGCCCCGCCGGCAGCACTCGATCAGGTCGCGTTCGGGATCGGTCAGGGCCTCGTCGCCCTTCAGCGCCTTCCATTCCTTCAATGTGCTGTAGCGCGTCAAGAATGCCTCCGTCAAATGCCGGAATCTTGGCCGAAGGCGGGCGGTCGCGCAAGCCGGGCGTCAGGCGCCCAGCACACGCCCCGCCACGGCGTCGAGCCGGGCCACCAGGGCCGCGTCGCGCTTGTTCGGTGCGGTCATGATCGCGTGCTCCAGCGCCCGGTCGCAGCCGCAGGGGCAGGCCGCGGGGCGGTCGCCGAGATGCGCGGGCAGGCGGGCGACCAGGGTGCGGGCGTTGGCAGAGTTCTGCGTCAGCGTGCGGATCACGGCGGCCACATCGACCGCGTCATGGCCGGGGTGCCAGCAGTCGTAGTCGGTGACCATCGCGACCGAGGCATAGCAAAGCTCCGCCTCGCGGGCGAGCTTGGCCTCGGGCATGCCGGTCATGCCGATCACGTCGGCGCCCCAGACCTCCCGGTACAGGCGGCTTTCGGCGAGGGTGGAGAACTGCGGCCCCTCCATCGCCAGGTAGGTGCCGCCCCGGTGGACCCGGACACCGGCGGCGGTGCCCGCCTGTGCCGCGGCCTCCGAGAGCCGTGCGCAGGTCGGGTGGGAAAAGGCCACATGCGCCACGCAGCCGGTGCCGAAGAAGGACTTCGCCCGCGCGAAGGTGCGGTCGATATACTGGTCCACGACCACGAAGTCCCCCGGCGCCATCTCCTCCCGGAACGACCCGCAGGCGGAAACGGCGAGGACATCGGTCACGCCAAGGCGTTTGAGCGCATCGATGTTGGCCCGGAACGGAACCTCGGAGGGGGCATGGACATGGCCGCGCCCGTGACGCGGCAGGAAGGCCATGGCGATCCCGTCCAGGAGGCCCGTCAGGATCGCGTCCGAAGGCGCCCCCCAGGGCGTGTCGACGTGCCGCCATTCGGCATCGGCCAGCCCCTCGATCTGATAGACGCCCGAGCCGCCGATGACCCCGATCATGGGTTGCGCCATCCGTTCCCTCCTTGGTTGCGGCGACCACGCTAAGCGCATCTGATAGGAGACAAAAGGAGGAAATCCGGTCCGGTTTGCGAAGAAATCGGGTCATCTTATGCGCACCGTCATGCAAGGATAACCGTGCGGCGGGGTAGGCTTAGGACGCGTTTGGACGGCAGCGGGGTGGTCATGGTGGCGGTTGGCGGGCGAAATTGGGCAGGGGCTTGGCTCTTGCTGGGTCTGGTGGCTTTGTGCCCGCGTGGAGCCTCAGCGGCGGAGTTGACCTGCGCCGACCCGGGGCTCAGCGCCAGCGCGCGCAGCGCGGCGCTGGCCGCCGAGGCCTGCGCGGCCGGCACCGAAGCGAAACGGGCGTTGGCGGCCTGTGGGCTGGCCCAGACGCAGCCGATCCGCATCGCGGTGGTCGAACAGGCCATGCACCCAAGCTTCGGCGCCTGCCTCGCGATTTACGATGTTCGGGCGGGTTGCCTGGAAATCACCGAACCCGACCGGATCGCACCGATGCTGGCGGGCAAGGACGCCCGCGCCGATCTGCCCGCCGAAGAGGTCTTCGACGCGCTGATCGCGCATGAGCTGGCCCATGCGCTGGTCGCGCAATCCGCCCCGGAGATCAGGGTCGGCCCCGCCGAGCAGGAGTTCATCGCGAATGTCTTCGAGATGATGGCGCTCCCGCCCCGATCGCGTGAACTTATGCTGAGCGCGCATCCGGTCGATCCCCCGGGTTCGCTCAGCGTGGTTCATGCCAGCGTTTACGTCCTTGCGCCGCGCGCCTTCGCTAACAACGCCTGGCGTGTCTTTGAGGCCGAGGGCAATGGCTGTGCGCTGGTCCAAAGGATCATCGCCGGGGAGTACCGCTTCCCGGCGCGCTAAGCACCAGGCTTGATCCCCCGTGGCCTTTAACGGATGATCCGCGCGAAAGCATTTTGTCCGGACGAGTGATTTGATGAGCGACCGCGTGGCGATTTTTGTGGACGGCGAAAACCTGAGCGCCAGTCATGCGGCAGCAATTCTCGACCTCGGCGCCTAGGTCGGCTCCGCAGATGTCGTCCGGGTCTACATGAATGCCGCGTGCAATTCCGATTGGCATGGCGCCGCGGGATTCCGGCTGATCCACGCGGGGACCGGCAAGAACGCAGCCGATCTGCTCCTGTGCATCGACGCGATGGAGCTTGCGATGGGTCAGAGCTTTTCCGACGTGGTGATCGCCAGCTCAGACGGGGATTTCGCGCATCTGGCGGTGCAGCTGCGCGAAAGGGGTCTACGGGTGATCGGCGTGGGGGAAGCCAAGGCCCCGCCGCTTTTTCGGGCCGCCTGCACGCGGTTCGAGGTGGTCAGCGGCAAGGCACCCGAGCGGACCTGGCGCGCCTATCTCGCCGCGCGGCCTTCGCTTTACGAACTCGATCCCCGGGGTCCGGAAGCCAAGGTGCGCTTCCTCCCGGCCGGATTCGCCTGAGCCAGGCTCACGCCGAGGTGTCGATCACCTCGAAATCGTGGCTCATCTGGGCCGTCTTGGCCATCATCGCGGAGGCGGAGCAGTATTTTTCCACGGAAAGGTTGATCGCCCGCTCGACCTTGCGGGGGTCGATGGCGCGGCCCTTGACGACGAAATGCATGTGGATGCGGGTAAAGACCTTGGGTTCGGTCTCGGCACGGTCGGCGTCGAGTTCCACCGCCACGTCCTCGACCCGCTCCCGCCCCTTTTCGAGGATCGAGACCACGTCATAGGCCGCGCAGCCGCCGGTACCGATCAGGACAAGCTCCATCGGGCTCGGGCCGGGCTTCGGGCCCTCGTTGTGGCCCGTGCCGAAGGCGATCTTGTGGCCGGTGGTGGCCTCGCCGACGAAGGTGCGGGCCTCGGCCCATTTGACGCGCGCTTTCATGTCTCTCTCCGGGTTCGGGATCGGGCGGGACTATAGGGTCAGCCCCGGCGCGCGCAAGGGCCTCATGTCTGGCCGGGGCGCAGCATCTCGAAGACCTCGGTCACGACCGAATAGTCGCGATAGCCAAGCCGGGCCAGCGGCTGGAATCGGGTCACGTCGAAGCGGCCATCCACCAGGCAATCGTCGCGCAGGTGAATGCCCGTGACCTCCCCGATCGTCAGCGCGTTCGCCTTGCCCAAGAGCGGCACGACCTGCACCACGCGGCATTCGAGCGTCGCGGGCGCACGGGCAACGCGGGGACAGTCGATGGTCGCGCACTCGGCCCGCTCGATCCCGGCCAGGGCGAATTCGTCCGTCTCGGCCGAATAGGCGCCGGAGGTCGCGTTCATCTGCTCCCGCATCGCGTATTCGACGATGTTGACCGCGAAAACGCCGGTTTCCTCGACGTTGCGCAGCGTGTCCTTGGCCTCGGTCGAGGCAAAGACCACCTGCGGCGGGGTATAGGCGACGCCGTTGAAAAAGGAATAGGGGGCGATGTTGTCGCCCAGGCTGCCCCGGGTCGAGATCCACCCGATCGGGCGCGGCGTGATGATCGCGTTGAACGGGTTGTGGGGCAGGCCGTGGCCATTCTCGGGCCGATAGAACATCCGCCAGTCTCCTTCGCAGGTTTGCCCCTGACCTAGGGCCATGCTACGCGCGATTCCAGAAGATTCGTCGAAAAAGGTCAGGGCCCGCGTGTACAGGCTAGAGGAAGAGAAAGAGGCCGACTGGTGGGAGGTGGAGGCGCTTTACGACCTGTGCTTCGCGCCGGGGCGCACGGCGCTGTCCTCCTACCGGCTCCGCGACGGGGTGGACCGGGTCAAGAACCTTTGCCACGTCCTGCGCGATCATGACGGGGTTCTGGCCGCCGTGATACGCTATTGGCCCGTCACGGTCGGGGGCCAGCGCGTGCTGCTGCTGGGGCCCGTCGCCGTGCACCCGACCCGCCAGGGCGAGGGGCTGGGCGGCCTTCTGATCAACGAAAGCCTGGCCGAGGCGCGGCGGCTTGGGTGGGAACGGGTGCTCTTGGTGGGCGACGCACCCTACTATAAGCGCTTCGGCTTCGAAAAACTGTCCGGGGTGGAAATGCCGCCCCCCACCAACCCCGACCGGGTTCTGGGGCTTGAGCTGCAACCGGGCGCCTGGGACGGCGTCAGCGGCAGGGTTGAGAAATTCAACGGGTAGAGTTGGGCCGTTTTCCCCCTCCGGTACAATTGAACCCGGTGCATGAACCCCCAAATCTGAAGCGAACCCAATTGCGGGAGGTTTGAGATGACCGACGACCTGCCCCAGCCGCGCCCTGACCTTCCAGCCGCGGCAGAGACGGAGATCGCGGCGCTCGTGAATCGCGCCGCGAAAGCGCATGGCCCGGTGATCAAGGCGCTGAACGCGGTCGGCGGATCGCTGGAATCGCGCAGCGGCGCGCTGCCGGACCGGATTCGCGGCGTTCTCGACGCGGGCATTTCGGGCCTGCTGGAAGGGGCCTACCGCACCGCCGGCGCGGTCGGATCGATGCCGAAGTTACCACCCGCACGCGACTGGACGCACCGGGCCGCCGCCGCGGCTGGCGGGGCGATGGGCGGGCTTGGCGGGATTGGTACCGCGCTGGTCGAACTGCCCGCCACGATCACGCTCATCTTCGGCGCCATGCAGCGCGCGGCAGCGCAGGAGGGCTTCGACCCGGCGTCGGAGGAGGTGCGGCTGCTCTGCCTCGACATCTTCGGCGCCGGGGGGCCGGGGCGGGCGGACGACGGCGTGAACACCGCCTTCCTGGGCACGCGGCTCAGCGTCAACGGGGTCACGCTTCAGGCGCTGATCCAGCGGGTCGCGCCCGGCGTTGCGGCGGTTCTCGGGCGCAAGCTCGCGGGACAGGCGGTTCCGGTCCTGGGCGCGGCCGCGGGTGCCGGGATCAACTACGCCTACATGAGCTATTACGAGGAAATGGCCCGCGTCCGCTTCGCGCTCAAGCGCCTCGCCGAGGCCCATGGGGAAGAGGTGGTGCTGGCCGCCTGGCGCGAGCGCGCGCTGCCACTTGCCCAACGCTAAGGCGCGCGGCGCCCGCTCAGATATCCTGACCCGACAACCAGGACATGACCGCGCCGCGCAGGTTGACGGCGCCCGAGGCGCGGGCCTCGTCCATCGTCGCGCGCAAGTCCTTCAGGTTGATCTTGCGGATCAGATGCTTGACCGGCCCGATTGAGGCCGGGCGCATCGAGAGCGTGCGAAGGCCGATCGCGGCAAGGCAGGCGGCCTCGACCGGGCGGCCGGCGTCCTCTCCGCAGAAGGACAGATGCGTGCCGCCCTCGGCGCAGCGTGCCACGATCTGCTCGATGAAATTCATGTAACTGGTATTGAGCATGTCGTAGCGGCGGCGCACCGCCTCGTTCTCGCGGTCGGCCGCGAAGAAGAACTGCTTGAGGTCGTTGCCCCCGATCGAGATGAAGTCCGTCATCTCGAAAAATTCTCGCGGGGCGAAGGCCAGCGAGGGCGTCTCGAGCATGGCGCCAACCTCGATCCGTTCGGGCAGGGTGTGGCCCAGATGGCGCTCCCGCTCGATCTCGTCGAGGAAATGTTGGCGGGCCGCGCGGAACTCGTCAAACTCCGCGACGAAGGGGAACATGACACTCAGCGGCCGGCCGTTCGCGGCACGGATCAGCGCCTGAAGCTGCATCCGCATGATCCCGGGCTTGTCGAGCCCGACGCGGATCGCGCGCCAGCCCATGGCGGGGTTGGGCTCCTCGACCCGTTTCATGTAGGGCAGGACCTTGTCGGACCCGATATCGAGCGTGCGGAAGGCGACGCGCTTGCCGTGGGCGGCCTCCAGAACGCGCGCGTAGATCGCGACCAGCTCGGAGCGCTTGGGCACATGGGCGCGCACCAGGAATTGCAGCTCGGTGCGGAACAGGCCCACGCCCTCGGCCCCGGACCCGGCAAGGGACGGCAGGTCGGCGATCAGGCCCGCGTTCATGTGAAGCGCGACGCGGGTGCCGCAGAGCGCCTCGGCCGGCAGGTCGCGCAGGCTCGCGTAACGGCTTTGGGCCGCCGCCTGCATGGCGATCTTGTCGCGAAAGGCGCTTGCGACCGTCTCTTCGGGGCGCAGGTGCACGACGCCCTGGTCACCATCGACAAGGATGCGATCGCCGTTCAACGCCTCGGTCGTGATCCGTTCGGCATGAATGACGAGCGGGATCGCGAGCGCCCGCGCAACAATCGCCGCGTGCGAGCCGACGGAACCTTCCTCCAGCACGACGCCGCGCAGCTTGCGGCCATAGTCCAGAAGCTCTGCCGGGCCGATGTTGCGCGCAACCAGGATCGGGTTCGCGGGCATTTCCGCCCCGGTATCGGCGCCCTGCCCGGTCAATATCCGCAAAAGCCGGTTCGACAGGTCGTCAAGGTCGTGCAGGCGATCGCGAAGGTAGGGGTCGGGCACCGTTTCCAGCCGCGCGCGGGCGGCGGACTGTTCCTTTTCAACCGCGGCCTCGGCCGAAAGGCCACGCGCGATGTCCTCTTCCATGCGCCGCATCCAGCCACGCGAATTCGCGAACATCCGGTAGGCTTCAAGGACCGCCAACTGTTCCTTGTCGCCGTTTTCATTGGTGCTCAGCATCGCGTCGACGGACAGGCGGAGCGCGGCCACGGCTTCGTTCAACCGCGCCTGTTCCTTCTTGGGGTCGTCGGCCACCGGGTTGGTGATGACGACGCGCGGTTCATGCAGCCAGACCTGCCCCTCGGCGCTGCCTTCCTGCCCGGTCGTGCCGCGAAACATGACGGGCTGCTTGTGAAGCGCGGCCAGCGCCTCGCCCTCACCCACGAAGGCGCCAAGCTCCGTCATCTCGGCCAGCACCATCGCGACGACTTCCAGCGCGTAGACCTCGTCATCGGAGAAGGCCCGCGCCTGCTTCGACTGGACGACAAGTACGCCGAGCTTTTCGCCAAGCCGCTGGATCGGCACGCCAAGGAAGGAGGAATAGATCTCCTCCCCCGTCTCCGGCATGTAGCGGAACCCCTTTTCCGCCGGCGCATTGGCTGTGTTGACCGCGCTGGAGGTCTTGGCCACGCGCCCCACCAGGCCCTCACCCAGGCGCATCCGGGTCTTGTGGACGGACTCGGCCTTCAGGCCCTCGGTCGCACAAAGTTCAAGCGTTTCGTCGTCGCGGAAAAGGTAGATGGAGCACACCTCGCTCCCCATCGAATCCGCGATCAGGTGGGTGATCCGGTCAAGCCGCTCCTGCCCTGCGCCGGCCTCGGCCAAGGTGTCACGCAAGCGTCTGAGAAGCTTGCGGCTTTCGCTTTCCGTCCGCTCTGGCATGTCCGCCCTGTTCCCAACTTCCCCCTCTATAGGCGATGCCGTGCGAATTGGGGAGTAGGAAAGGGGCGACCTAATGGCGCGGCCGCGGAAATGCCCGCATGGCGGGCACAGGGTGCGCGGCTGCCGTTTTCTTGGGCAAGACCCGCGGGTCGATGCCGCCTTTCCCTTGCAGCACGGGCTGACTAAGTTCACCTCATGCGCGCCTTGCCCGGCCCTTTTTCAGACTGGTTCGAACGGCGCGGATGGCAGATCCATCCGCACCAGCAGGCAATGCTTGAGCGCGCGCAGGCGCCCGCCTTGCTGCTGATCGCTCCGACGGGGGGCGGCAAGACCCTCGCGGGGTTCCTGCCCACCCTGGCCGAGTTGGCCGACGGGACGCATCGCGGGCTCCACACGCTCTATATCTCGCCGCTGAAGGCACTCGCGGCCGACATCCGCCGCAACCTGACCGCACCCGTCACCGAGATGGGCCTGCCCATCCGGATCGAGGACCGGACCGGCGACACGAGCCATTCCACGCGGCAACGCCAACGCGCCGATCCGCCACATATCCTTCTGACAACGCCCGAAAGCCTGGCGCTCTTGCTGAGCTACGAGGACGCGCCGCGCATCTTCGCAGGGCTCCGGCGGGTCGTCGTGGACGAAATCCACGCGCTCGCGGAATCGAAGCGCGGCGACCAGCTGATGCTTTGCCTTGCCCGGCTGTCGCGCCTGGTGCCGGGCCTGCGCCGCGTCGGCCTTTCGGCCACCGTCGAGGACCCCGGCGCCATCGCCCGTTTCCTGGCCCGCCATCCCGACCCTTGCGAGGTCCTCCATGCCGATCCGGGCCCCGACCCCGACATCGGGATGCTGGAGACCGAGGAACCCCCGCCCTGGGCCGGCGGCGGCGGACGCTACGCCATCCCCGCGATCCTGGACGAGGTGCGCCGTCATCGCACAACGCTCATCTTCCACAACACCCGCGCACAGGCGGAGATCTTCTTCCACCACCTCTGGCTCGCCAACGAGGACGCGCTGCCCATCGGCATCCATCACGGCTCACTCTCGCGCGAGGCGCGGGAGCGGGTGGAGGCGGCGATGGTCCGGGGCGACCTGCGCGCCATCGTCTGCACCGGCTCGCTCGACCTTGGCATCGACTGGGGGGACGTGGACCTGGTGGTCCAGGTCGGCGCGCCCAAGAACGTCAAGCGACTGGTGCAGCGAATCGGGCGGGCCAACCACCGCTACAACGCGCCCTCGAAGGCGCTGCTCGTCCCTGCCAACCGCTTCGAGGTCATCGAATGTCAGGCCGCGCTCCAGGCGGTGCGCGACCATGACCTCGACGGAGAGCCGCGCGGACCCGGCCCCCGCGACGTGCTCTGCCAGCACATCCTGATCGCCGCCTGTTCCGCCCCCTTCGATGCGGATGATCTTTACGCCGAGGTGACGACCGCCGGCCCCTACGCGGCGCTGTCGCGCGCGGACTTCGACGCCTGTCTCGATTTCTGTGCCACGGGGGGCTACGCGCTTCGTGCCTACGACCGCTGGCAAAGGCTGATGCAGCGCGCGGGCCTCTGGTCGCTGCGCGATCCCCGCTCCGCCCGCGCGATCCGCATGAACATCGGCACGATCACCGACGCGGACCTTCTGAAGGTTCGGATGCGCGGCCGCATGGGCGGCCAGCCGCTGGGCGAGGTCGAGGAGGGCTTCGCCGCCTCCCTCACCCCCGGCGACACCTTCCTGATCGGCGGGCAGGTCGTCCGCTACGAGGGGCTGCGCGAACTGACGGTCGAGGTCAGCCGCGACCCGGGGCGCGACCCCAAGGTCGCGGTCTTCTCCGGCTCCAAGTTCTCGACCTCCACCCGCCTGACCGAACGAATCCTGGGCATGTTGGCGCAGGCCGCCTGGCCCGGCCTGCCTGCCCACACCGCCGATTGGCTGGCGCTTCAACGGCAGGTCTCCCACCTGCCCCGCGCCGACCGGCTCTTGATCGAGAGTTTCCCCGCCGAGGGGCGCGAGCACCTCTGCATCTACGGCTTCGCGGGCCGCAACGCCCAGCAGACCCTCGGCCTTCTCCTCACCCACCGGATGGAGGGCCTGGGCCTCAACCCGCTGGGCTTCGTTGCGACCGATTACGCGACCTTGATCTGGGGGCTCGACCCCGTCCGGGAAGCCGCTCCGCTCCTCGACCGCGCCGCACTTGCCGAAGGGCTGGAAACCTGGCTTCAGGGCAACGCCGTGATGAAGCGCACCTTCCGCGGCGTCGCCCAGATCGCCGGCCTGATCGAGCGCAACCATCCCGGGCAGCGCAAGTCCGGCCGCCAGGCCACCTTTTCGACCGACATCCTTTACGACACGCTGCGCCGCCACGACCCCGGCCACCTGATGCTCAAGGTCACACGCGAAGAGGCGCTGCGGGGCCTCGTCGATTTCGCAAGGATCGAGGCGATGCTCGACCGCGTCCAGGATCGTTTCGACCACCTGCGCCTCTCCCGCGTCACGCCCTTGGCCGCGCCGCTCTTCCTCGAACACGGCAAGGTCCCGGTCGAGGGGGCCGCCCGCGAACGCCTCATCGCCGAAACCGCCGCCCGCCTGATGGCCGAGGCCGGTCTGGCGTGATCCCCGGCCGTCCCTGACCTCATTTCTTCATTGCGCAAATACCCCGGGGGTGAATGCGGGCAACGCCCGCAGAGGGGGCAGCGCCCCCAACCTGCATGATCGAACGGCAGACGGGTCGCGCGATCCGCCGTCTCTTTCCCTTCCCGACGGCCCCGCCTAGGATCGCCGCCATGACCGGCCATCGCTTTTCCCTTTCCGGCGCCAAGCTTTTCGCCCTGCCCTCGGGCGCGCTCTGGTGGGCGGACGAGGGCCTGCTGGCTGTCTCGGACCTGCACCTTGGCCGCTCATCCCGGATCGCGCGGCTGGGAGGGACACTCCTGCCGCCCTACGAAGTCGATGAGACGCTGGCAAAGCTCGACGCCGAGATCGCGCGGACGGCCCCGCGCGTCGTGCTGTGCCTGGGCGACAGCTTCGATGACCTCGCCGCCGCGGATCTGGAGGCGGACCACCGGCTCTGGCTGACGCGGCTCATGGCCGGGCGGCGCTGGCTCTGGATCGAGGGCAACCATGACCCCGGCCCGGTCGACCTTCCCGGCGAGCATCTGCGCGAGATGACGCTCGGCTCCCTCACCTTCCGCCATATCGCGGAGCCGGGCGCCGGCGGAGAGGTCTCGGGACATTACCACCCGAAGATCCGCGTCGCCGGTCCCGCGCGGCCCTGCTTCCTGATCGACACGGCGCGGGTGATCCTGCCGGCCTTCGGCGCCTATACCGGCGGGATGGAAGCCACGCGCCCGCCGCTATCCAACCTGATGGCGCCCGGCGCCATCGCCTGGCTGACCGGCCCCACGCCCTGCGCCTTGCCCCTGAAAGGAAGACGATGACCGACCTCTCTCCCGCGATCGAGCGCAAGACCCGCGACAGCTTCGCCCGCCAATCGCTGATGGCCACCTTCGGCGCGTCGATCGGGTTGCTCGCCCCCGGCACCTGCACGGTCGTCGCGCCGATCCTGCCGCTGGCCCGCCAGCAGCACGGCGTCGGCCACGCGGGGCTGACCTTCGCGCTCGGCGATACCGCCGCGGGCTATGCCGCGCTGACCCTCATGCCGGAGGAGTCCGAGGTCATGACGGTCGAGATGAAGATCAACCTGCTCGCCCCCGCCCGGGGCGATCGTCTTATCGCCGAAGGCCGCGTGATCCGCGCAGGTCGCCGCGTGAGCGTGGTCACGACCGAGGTTTTCGCGGAGAAAGCGGACGGACGCGATCTTGTCGCGATCCTGCAGGGCACGATGGTGCCGGTCACCCCACGCGACAGAACATAGGATTTGACAGCCCCCGCGTGCAGCCTCATTATTCGTATACAAATGAATATTGGGGAGGCCTGCCTTGGCCCTCATCCGGCCCGAGTCCCTATCCGAAGCGCTTGCGGCGCTGAATGGGGCGCCGATACCCCTGATCGCGGGGGGCACCGATTTCTACCCTGCGCGCCAGGGCCGCCCTCTGCCTGCCGATGCGCTGGACCTGACGGGGATCGCCGACCTGCAGGGCATCGCCCATGACGGCGCGGGCTGGCGCATCGGTGCGGCCACGACCTGGACGCAGATCGCGCACGCGGACCTGCCGCCCGCCTTCGACGGCCTGCGCGCGGCGGCGCGCGAGGTGGGCTCGATCCAGATCCAGAACGCGGGCACGATCGCGGGCAATCTCTGCAACGCCTCACCGGCGGCCGACGGCGTGCCACCGCTTCTGACACTTGACGCGGTGGTGGAATGCGCCTCGGCAACGGGGCTGCGGCGGATCGCGCTCTCCGATTTCATCCTGGGACCGCGCCGGACGGCGCTGGGCCCGGCGGAAATTGTCACCGCGCTCCTTATTCCCGATGCCTCCGAAACCGCGCGTGCGACCTTCGTGAAGCTGGGCAGCCGCCGTTACCTCGTCATCTCGATCGCCATGGTCGCGGCGGTGGTCAGCACCGGCAGCGACGGCCGGATCGAAGGCGCGCGCATCGCCGTCGGGGCCTGTTCCCCGGTCGCCCGCCGCCTGCCGGGGGTGGAGGCGGCGCTCCTGGGCCGCCCGCTGTCGGACGGCTTGAACGAGGTGGAGATCACCGCCGACATGCTCTCGCCCCTGTCCCCCATCGGCGATGTGCGGGCCCCGGCGGCCTATCGGCTGGAGGCGGCGGCCGAACTGATCCGGCGCGCGCTGAGAGGCATTGCGGAGGACCGTCATGGGTAGCATCGACTTCACCCTGAACGGCGCCCCCGCCCGCGCCGAAGCCAGCCCCATCGAGCGCCTGTCGCGGGTGCTACGCGAAGCCTGCGGCGCGCGCGACGTGAAGGTCGGCTGTGACGCCGGCGATTGCGGGGCCTGCACCGTGCTCGTCGACGGGGACCCAGTCTGCGCCTGCCTGACGGCTGCCGGTCAAGCCGCAGGGCGGCGGGTCGAAACCCAGTCCGGCCTCGTCTCCGGCGATCCTTTGGCGGGCCGGCTAGCGAAGGAGTTCCTTGCCCACGGGGCCGCGCAGTGCGGCATCTGCACGCCGGGAATGATGGTCGCGGCAACCGCGCTTCTGCGCGCGACACCGCGCCCGGACGAGGCACAGGTGATGGACGCGCTCGGCGGGGTTCTCTGCCGCTGCACCGGCTATCGCAAGATCATCGAAGCGGTGGTCGCGGCGGGGCAGCCCGAAGCCAGCCCGGAGGCCGCAAGCGGCGCGGTGGGAACCTCCCTCCCCCGGCTCGACGGCGCCGCCAAGGTCGAGGGGCGGGAAACCTTCGGCGACGACATCGCCCCCCCGGGGACGTTGGAGCTGCGGGTGATCCGTGCACCACATGCCCGCGCGGGCTTCACTTTCGGCGACCTCGATGCCTTCGTCGCTGACACACCCGGCATCGTGGCCGTTCTGACCGCGCGCGATGTGCCCGGCCAGAACAGCTTCGGCGTGATCCCCGGGTTCCAGGACCAGCCCGTCTTCGCCGAGAGCGAGGCGCGCTTTCGCGGCGACGCGGTGGCCGCCGTCATCGCGAACCCAGAGGCGATGGCGGTCTTCGACGCCGCGAGCTTTCCCATCCGCTGGGAGGAGCGCGCGCCCGTCCAGACCCCGGAGGCCGCCCGGGCCGAGGGCGCGCCCCTTCTGCACGTCGACCGGCCGGGCAACGTCATGACCGGCGGGCGCGTCCAGCGCGGCGACGCGGAGGCCGCGTTAGCCCGCGCCGATGTGGTGGTGGAGGGGCACTTCCGCTCGGGTTTCGTCGAACACGCCTATATCGAGCCCGAGGCAGGCCTTGCCGTCCCCCGCGAGGGCCGGGTCGAGGTGCACGCCTGCACCCAGGCCCCGGTCATGGACCAGGAGGGACTGGCGCGCGTTCTCGACCTGCCGATGGAGCGCGTCCGGATCATCCCCACCGCCGTCGGCGGGGGCTTCGGATCGAAGCTCGACCTGTCGGTGCAACCCTTTATCGCGCTGGCGGCGCTGAAACTCGGCCAGCCCGTGCGCGTCACCTACAGCCGGGCCGAATCGATGGCCTCCACCACCAAGCGGCATCCCTCCGACATCCGGTTGCGGATCGGCGCGACGCGGGACGGGCGGATCTCTGGCTTCGACTTTGACGGCACTTTCGACACCGGCGCCTATGCCTCCTGGGGGCCGACGGTCGCGAACCGGGTGCCGGTCCATGCGTCCGGCCCCTACCGGATCGCCGACTACCGCGCGATCTCGGCGGGGATCTACACCAACAATCCGCCAGCGGGCGCCTTCCGCGGCTTCGGCGTGCCGCAATCGGCCATCGCGCAGGAGGTGCTGTTCGACGAACTGGCGGAACGGCTGGGCCTGGACCCGCTGGAATTCCGGCTGAGGAACGCGCTGGACAACGGCACGCCCACCGTCTGCGGCCAGGTCTTTTCGCAAGGCGTCGGCATCGGCGCCTGCCTTGGCGCCCTGAAACCCGCTTGGGAGCGCGAGCGCGCGGCCTGCGCGGTCTTCAACGCCACCGCCTCCGGCGTCCGGCGCGGGGTCGGTCTGGCGGCGGGCTGGTATGGCTGCGGCAACACCTCGCTGCCCAATCCCTCTACGATCCGGGCGGGGGTCCGGGCGGACGGGCGGATCGCGCTGCACCAGGGGGCCATGGACATCGGCCAGGGCGCGAACACCGTCATCGCCCAGATCTTCGCCGAGGCATTGGGGGTGCCGGTCGCCTGCCTCGACCTGATCGGCCCGGACACCGACCTGACGCCCGACGCGGGCAAGACCTCGGCCTCGCGCCAGACCTTCGTCACGGGCAATGCGGCACGCCTTTCGGGCCTTGCACTGCGCGCGGAGATCCTGCGCCAGGCGAACGCGGGTGCCGACGCGCGGCTGAGCTTTGGCGCGGGCGCGATCGAGGTGCGGGACGGCGCCGGCCTTCACCGCATCGACCTTGGCGCGCTGGAGCCCGACGCCCGCGGCTATGTCCTGTCGGCTGAGGAAAGCTACGACCCGCCGACCCTGCCGCTGGACAACAACGGCCAGGGCCACCCCTACGCGCAGTTCGGCTACGCCGCGCACCTCGTGGTGGTGGAGGTCGATACCGCCCTTGGCCTTGTCCGGCCACTGCGCTTCACGGCCGCGCATGACGTGGGCCGCGCGATCAACCCGCTGCTGGTCGAGGGTCAGGTCCACGGCGGCATCGCCCAAGGCCTCGGCATGGCGCTGATGGAGGAATACATTCCTGGCCGGACCGAGAACCTGCACGACTACCTGATCCCCACGATCGGCGATGTGCCCCCGATCGAGACCCTGATCATCGAGGAACCGGACGCCCACGGCCCCTTCGGCGCCAAGGGGCTGGGCGAACATGTGCTGATCCCCACCGCACCGGCGATCCTGAACGCGATCCGCCACGCGACGGGCGCCCGGCTCCGGCAGGTGCCGGCAACGCCCGACCGCGTCCTTGCCGCCATAAGGGAGGCCAACCGATGAGCGAACGCGCCGAGCGTATGGCGGACAAGATCCGCTGCGATGCCTGCCCGGTCCTGTGCTATATCGCCGAGGGACGCGCCGGAGCCTGTGACCGCTACGCCAACCATGGCGGCGAACTGGTGCGTCTCGATCCGCTGACGGTAATCGAGGCCGGGGCCGAGACCGTTCCCTTCCTCTCCACGGACGAGGAATGGGACGGCGACATCCTGCGCGCGAACCGCCCCTTCATCACCGCCGTTGGCGCCGGGACGACCTATCCCGACTACAAGCCCGCCCCCTTCATCGTCAGCCAGGAGGTCGCGGGCGTCGATATGGTCACCGTCGTGACCGAGGGCATCTTCAGCTACTGCGGCGTCAAGGTGAAGATCGACACCGACCGCCACATCGGCGACGAATGCGCCATCGTGCGGTCTGAGGGCGAGCCCATCGGCCATGTGATGACCTCCGAATACGGCTCGAAGATGCTGTCGCTGGGGGGGGTGGAGCATCTGACCGGCGGGACCAAGGCCGAGGGGCGCGCGACCTGCGACGCGCTTCTGCGCCTGTGCAACCGCGAGGCCGTCGAACTGACCGTGGAGGGCGGCGCGACTGTCGTCGTGCAGGCAGGCCAGGCCCCGATCATCAACGGCGTGCAAGAACGGCTGATGCGGGTCGGTTGCGGATCGGCCACCATCGGCATGTTCGCGACGCAATGGGCGCCCCATGTCGATGAGGTCATCGTGGTGGACGATCACATCACCGGCGTCCTGTCCGAACACCAGGCGGGACGGATGCTCGACATCCCGCCCACCGGCATCCGCGTCACCGGACGCAAGTCCACTCCGGGGCGCTATTTCCAGGTCGCCCATCCCGGCACCGGCTGGGGTGGCACCGATGTCGAGGACCCGCTGACGATCCTGCGCCCCGCCGATCCCAAGATCGCCTGGCCGGGGCTGCGGCTCCTGATGGTTTCGACCACGGGCGAGCAATGGGCCTATTACACACTGGACGAAAATCTGGCACCGCAGCCGGCGGAGATCACCGCCCCGCTCCTGGCCTCGGTCGAGCGGATCGCGGAGAACTGTGAACCCTCTGTCTGCTCGGTCCTCTTCATGGGCGGCGCGGGCGGGTCGCTGCGCGCGGGCGTCACCGAGAACCCGGTCAAGCTGACCCGCTCGGTGAAGGAGGCGCTGACCCATGTCTCCTGCGGCGGGGCGGAGGCCTATGTCTGGCCCGGCGGCGGGATCACGGTCATGGCCGATGTGATGGACATGCCGACGAATGCCTTCGGCTACGTCCCCACCCCTGCCCTTGTCGCGCCGATCGAATTCACCCTGCGCCGGTCGGACTATGCGGCCCTTGGCGGGCATGTCGAGCGGATCGTCCCGGCCAAGGATGTGGTGAAGCCTGGAATTCGCCGCGTCGGACCGGCGCCCCGCCACCCGGACCCGCGCCATGCCGGGAACTTCAACTGGTCGAAAGGGGGGTAAGTCCATGCCCGCCACGGCCGCCCGCCTGCCGGGAAACCGCCTGCACCTTCAGCACGGGCCCATCGACCTGATCCTCGGCGCCGACGGCCCGGGGCGGGAGGCGGCCTTCGCGGCCGCGACCCGCCGCTTCGCCCCGCTTCTGGACGAACTGGTGGCGGAACTGCCGCTGTTGCGCCAGCCCCCCGGCGCGACCCGGCCCAGCGGGCCGGTCGCCCGGCGCATGGACGCCGCCGTTCGCCCCCACAGTGGGCGCCATTTCATCACCCCCATGGCCGCCGTCGCAGGGGCCGTCGCGGACGAGGTGCTGGCGGCCATGGTCGCCGCGGGCGACCTTTCGCGCGCCTATGTCAATGACGGCGGGGATATCGCGCTTCATCTGGAATCCGGCCAAGTCTACCGCGCGGGGATGGCGGGGCTCGACACAGAAGCCCTCGGCGCGGTGGATATCCGCGCAGACAGCGGCATTCGCGGCATCGCGACCTCGGGCCGTGGCGGGCGGAGCCTGTCGCTCGGCATCGCAGACTCGGTCACGGCGCTGGCTGCCACGGCTGCGGCGGCCGATGCCGCAGCGACGCTGATCGCCAACGCGGTCAACCTGACCGACCATCCAGCCATTACCCGCCGCCCGGCCCGCGCATTGGACCCCGACAGCGATCTGGGCGACCGCCCGGTGACGGTGGCCGTCGGCACTCTGAGCGCAGCCGAGATCGCCACCGCCCTTGATCGCGGCCTTGCGGAGGCCGCCGCGATGCAGGCGGCTGGCCTCATCGCCGGGGCTGCGCTATTCCTGAACCGGGCAAGCCGCGTGCTGGCCCCCACGCCCGAAACGGAGGCACTGGCCCATGCCTGAACCCGAGATCCGAAAGCTCCTGACCGTGGTCGAGGAGATCCACCACGAGGGCGGGCCGCGCGCGGAACGCCCCCTGATGCGCGCCGCCGCGGTGGCGGTGGTCAAGAACCCGTTCGCCGGGCGCTACGAGCCCGAGATCAAGGGCTTCATGGAGGATCTGAAACCGCTGGGCCTGATGATGGCGCGACGGCTTCTGGATGCACTGGGCGGCGATCCGAAGGCGGTCGAAGGCTACGGCAAGGGCGCCATCATCGGATCGGCGGGGGAGTTGGAACATGGCGCGCTCTGGCATGCGCCGGGCGGCTACGCGATGCGCGAGGTTCTGGGCGGCGCCAAGGCCATCGTGCCCTCGGCCAAGAAGGTGGGCGGCACGGGCGCGCGGCTCGATGTGCCGGTGACCCATGTGAACGCGAGCTATGTGCGCAGCCATTTCGATTCCATGGAAGTCGGCCTGAACGATGCCCCGCGCGCCGATGAAATGGTTCTGGTTCTGGTCATGACCACCGGCCCGCGCGTCCATTCCCGCTCTGGCGGGCTGGAAGCCTGGGACATCAAGGGAGAGGACGGTCTGAGATGAAAGCCGATATCCGCAAGCTGGCCGTCTGGGTCGAGGAAACCCACAAGGAAATGGGCCGTGAGATCACGCCCGCGACCCGCAAGGCCGTGGCCGTCGCCGTCATCGCCAACCCCTTCGCGGGCCGCTATGTCGAGGACCTGACGGACCTCATGGACATCGGCGCGGAGCTTGGCGGGCTTCTGGGCGAACGCTGCGTCAAGGCGCTGGGGATCGAGCCGCAGCAGGCCGAAAGCTACGGCAAGGCCGCCATGGTCGGTGAAAACGGCGAACTGGAACATGCCGCCGCCATCCTCCACCCGAAGCTTGGCGCGCCGCTGCGCGCGGCGGTGGAAAAGGGCGCCGCACTCGTCCCGTCCTCGAAGAAGATGGGCGGGCCGGGACAGGATCTGGACGTGCCGCTCGGCCACAAGGACGCGGCCTATGTCCGGTCGCATTTCGACGGGGTCGAGGTGCGGATGAACGACGCCCCCCGCGCGAACGAGATCATGGTCGCGGTCGCGGTCACCGACAGTGGCCGCCCGCTGCCCCGCGTCGGCGGCCTCACGGCCAGCGAAGCCGAGGGCAAGGACGGGCTTCGGTGACGGGCGACGACCGCCCCTACCGGCTGGACGATCAGGTGGGCTATATCCTGCGGCTGGCGAGCCAGCGGCATGCCTCGCTTTTCCTGGCGCGGTTCGGCTCCGACCTGACGCCCACGCAGTTCGCGGCGATGGCCCGCCTTGGTGAGATCGGGCAGTGTTCGCAGAACGAACTGGGGCGGCAGACGGCCATGGACGTGGCAACGATCAAGGGCGTAGTGGACCGGCTGCGCGCCAAGGGGCTCGTCAGCCAGATGTCTGACCCCGCCGACAAGCGGCGCAGCCTTCTGTCGCTCTCCCCCCGGGGCGCCGCGATGCTGGCCGATCTGCACGCGAAGGGCAACACGGTGACCGAGGATACGCTCGACCCGCTCGATGTCGCCGAGCGCGAGGTCTTCCTTTCCCTGCTGCGCAAACTGGGCTGAGGGTCAGGCCGTCACGACCTCGGGGATCTTCCAGGCGGGCGGCGTGTTGCGGCTGCGATTCGAGCGCACCTCCCCGTCGATGATGGTCATGCCGACGCCTGGCAGGTTGCCGAGTTGCACCGATTCCAGGATGGTCTTGCCGCCGGAATGCTGGGCCTGGTCCATCAGGACGAAATCCGCCGCAAAGCCGCGCTCGATCAGGCCCACGTCAAGCTCGCGCTGGCGCGCGGTGTTGCCGGTGGCAAAGCAGAACGCGATTTCAGCCGGGACATTGCCCAGCGCCGACAGCATCGCGACCATGCGAAGAATACCCAAAGGCTGAACGCCCGACCCCGCCGGGCCGTCAGTACCCAGGATGATCTGGTCCATCTTGCCCAGTTCGCGCGCCGTGTTCAGCGTCAAAAGCGCCGCGCGTTCATTGCCGTTGTGGACGATCTCCAACCCCTTGAGGCAACCTTCGCAGAGGCACACGATCTGGTCGTCCGGCAGGGCGGAATGGCCGCCGTTGATATGGCCAACCACGTCCGTGCCCGTTTCCAGCACCATGTCCGCGTCGATCAGGCCTGATCCGGGGATCGACGGCCCGCCGGTGTGGATCGTCGACTGGATGCCGTACTTGCGCGCCCAGTCGACCATCTGCCGCGCGGTCTTGCCGTCCTTGACGGAGCCCAGCCCGACCTCGCCCAGGAACTTCACGCCGGCATCTGCGAGGTCCTTGAAGTCGTGCTCTTCCATCCCGTGTTCGATGACCGGCGCGCCCGCCAGAACCTTGACGCCCGAGGGGCGGAAGTTCTCGTACCAGCGCTGGGATGCGATCGCCATCGCCTTCAGCCCGACGATATCCTTGGGCCGCCCCGGCATATGCACCTCACCGGCCGAGATCATCGTGGTGACGCCGCCGTGAAGCGTGGAGTCGATCCAGTGCAACTGCTGCTGGCGCGGGGTGTAGTCGCCGACAACCGGGTGGACATGGCTGTCGATCAGCCCGGGGGCCAACGTCGTGCCCTGCGCGTCGATCAGGGTCGTCGCGCCCTCGGTGTCCAGGTCCGTTTCGCGTCCCCAGTCGGAAATGCGCCCGTCGGTCGCGATCAGGCAATCGGCGTCGTAGATCGGCTGTTCGAGCTTGCCCGAAAGCATCAACCCGATGTTGCGAATGACGAGCTTTCTGGACGCATGCTCCATGATCGCCTCCCCCGGCCGGTTGGATCATTAGCACGCTAACACATGCCGGCCCCCGATCAAGGGGCCGGCACCGGGAAGCCTAGAGTTGCAGGGCCTTTTGTTCGTCGGCCCGCTGGCGCGCGATGTTGCGCTTGGAGATCAGCGAGGCGGAGATCACGCCCACGGTCACGATCGAGATCAGGATCGTGGAGAGCGCGTTGATTTCCGGACTGACGCCCAGGCGCACGGCCGAGAAGATCTTCATCGGCAGCGTGGTCGAGGACGGACCCGCCACGAACTGCGAGATCACGAGGTCGTCGAGCGACAGCGTGAAGGCCAGAAGCCAGCCGGAGATGACCGCCGGGGCGATGATCGGAAGCGTCACCGACTTGAAGGCGTCGAAGGGCGTGCAGCCCAGATCCAGCGCCGCCTCCTCCAGCGACTTGTCGAAGGTCGCCAGGCGCGAGGACACCACCACCGAGACGAAGCACATCGTGAAGGTGATGTGGGCCAGAATGATCGTGAACACACCGCGATCCAGCCCCAGCGAGATGAAGAGCAGCAGCATCGCAAGGCCCGTGATCACCTCGGGCATGACGAGCGGCGCGTAGATCATGCCCGAAAACAGCGTCCGCCCCGCGAAGCGGCCGGCCCGGACCATGACGTAGGCCGCCATCGTGCCCAGCACCGTCGCGACGGTCGAGGAGATCACCGCCACCTTCAGCGTGATCCAGGCGGCGCCCAGGAACGCCTCGTTCTGCAAAAGCTCGCCATACCACTTGGTCGAGAACCCGGCCCAGACCGTCACCAGCTTCGAGGCGTTGAAGCTGTAGATGACCAGGATCAGCATCGGCAGGTAGAGGAACGCGAAGCCCAGCGTCAGCGAGGTCGCGTTGAACCAGGAAAAGCGACGGTTCATTGGTTCGCCTCCCTCTGTTTTTGCTCGTTCCGCTGGAAGAGCACGATGGGTACGATCAGGATCAGGAGCAGCACGACGGCGACCGCCGAGGCCACCGGCCAGTCGCGGTTGGAGAAGAACTCCTCATAAAGCACCTTGCCGATCATCAGCGTGTCCGATCCGCCCAGAAGCGAAGGGATGACGAACTCGCCGAGCGCCGGGATGAAGACCAGGAAGCAGCCCGCGATGACGCCCGGGATCGACAGCGGGAAGGTCACCAGCCAGAAGGCCGACGCCTTGGAACATCCCAGGTCCTCCGCCGCCTCGATCAGCGATCCATCGAGCTTTTCAAGCGCGGCATAGATCGGCAGGATCATGAAGGGCAGGTAGGAATAGACGATCCCGATATAGACCGCGTTCTGCGTGTTCATGATCGCGAGCGGTTCGTTGATGATCCCGGTCCAGAGCAGGAACTGGTTCAGGAACCCCTCGTTCGAGAGGATCCCGATCCAGGAATAGACGCGGATCAGGAACGAGGTCCAGAAAGGCAGGATGACCAGCATCATCAGCGTCGGGCGCCATTCCTCGGACGCCTGCGCCATGCCGTAGGCGATGGGATAGGCCACCAGAAGCGTCAGCACGGTCGAGATCAGCGCGATCTTCAGGCTTGAAAGATAGGCCGTGACATAAAGCGCGTCCGTGGCCAGGAAGGTGAAGTTTTCAACGTCGAGGCCCGAGAGGAACTCCTTCAGCCCGTCCCAGCCCGCGGAGATGTCGAAGGTCGGCGTGTAGGGCGGGATGGAGATCGCGTAATCCGACAGCGCGATCTTCATCACGATCACGAAGGGGATCAGGAAGAAAAGCAGGAGCCAGGCGTAAGGCGTGAGGATGAGCAGAAGGCGGCGCAGGTTCATGACCGCCCCCTCACTTCAACAACACGATGCCGGCGGTGTCCGTGAAGGACAGCCAGACCTTGTCGTCCCAGGTGATGTCGCGCCGCGCGATGCGGCGGTCGTTGGCGACCTGCGCCTTCATCATCCGGCCGCCGGGCAGTTCGACCTTGTAGGTCGAGATATTGCCCAGGTAGGCGATATCGTGGACCGTCCCCTCGATCACATTGGCGCGGTCGCTGGGCGGTTGCGTCGCGATGGCCACCTTCTCGGGGCGGATGGCGTAATGGACGCGCGCGCCCTTCGCGATCCCCTCGGGCGCGGTGCCGATCAGGGCGGGCTGGCCCTCGGCCCAGGAGATCGAGACCTTGCCGCCCGCGACATCGGCGACCGTCCCCTCGATGATGTTAACATCCCCGATGAAGTCGGCGACGTAGACCGAGTTCGGCGTCTCGTAGATCCGGTCGGGCGTGTCGATCTGGATCATCTTGCCGTGGTCCATGACCGCGACGCGGCTGGCGACGGTCATCGCCTCTTCCTGGTCGTGGGTCACGATCACGAAGGTGGTGCCGGTCTTTTCCTGGATGTCCATCAATTCGAACTGCGTGTCCTGGCGCAGCTTCTTGTCGAGCGCACCCAAGGGCTCATCCAGCAGCAGCAGCTTCGGCGCCTTGGCGAGCGAACGGGCCAGCGCGACGCGCTGGCGCTGGCCGCCGGAGATCTGGTGGGGCCGACGCTTGGCGAATTTCTCAAGCCGGACAAGGCGCAGCATTTCCTCGACCCGGGCCGGGATCTGCTCCTTCGGCATGTCCGAGCGGCGCAGCCCGAAGGCGATGTTGTCCCAGACGCTGAGATGCGGGAACAGCGCGTAGCTTTGGAACATCATGTTGACCGGGCGCTTGTTGGGCGGCACCGGGGCGATGTCGACCCCGTCCAGAAGGATCGTCCCGCTGGTCGGCGCTTCGAACCCGGCGAGCATCCGCATCAGGGTCGTCTTGCCGCAGCCCGAGGGGCCGAGCAGCGCGAAGAATTCCCGCCGGAAGATATCGACCGTGATGTTGTCGATCGCGACAAAGTCGCCAAATTTCTTGGTGACGTTGCGGAACTGGATCAGCGGCTTTTCTGCGGGGTCGCTCCAGGGGGCGAAAACGGGGCGTGTGCCGGGCTGTGCCATTTGCATTCTGTCCTCATTCACGAAAAGACCCCGCACCGGCGCGGTGCGGGGTCCTGGTTCAAGCGAAGCGATCAGGTCCCGGACTTGATCTTGGTCCAAAGCCGCGTGACACCACGGTTCACCTTCGGATCGTAGGGCGAGGTGGTGTAGAGGTTGGAGGTCGTTTCCTCGTCGGGATAGATGGCGCCGTCGCCGATCACATCCTCGTTGAGGAACTCCTGCGAGGCCTTGTTGCCGTTGGCGTAGTAGACATAGTTCGACGCCGCGGCCGCGTTCTGCGCGTCCATCATGAAGTTGATGAACTTGTGGGCCGCCGACGGGTTCGGTGCATCGACCGGGACCGCCAGTTGGTCGAACCACATCAGCGCGCCTTCCTTCGGGATGTGATACTCGATCTCGACCCCGTTGTCGGCCTCGGCCGCGCGGTCGCGCGCCATGAGCACGTCACCCGACCAGCCGAAGGCCACGCAGATGTCGCCGTTGGCCAGGGCGTTGATGTATTCCGAGGAGTGGAACTTCTGCACATAGGGCGCGATAGCGGTCAGAACCGGCTCGACCTTCTCGATCGTCTCGAGGTCCTGCGCATCGGGGTCTTCGCCGATGTAGCGCAGCGCCGCCGGGATGATCTCGGTCGGCGCATCCAGGATGTGGACGCCGCAAGAGGCCAGCTTTTCCATGTTGGCCGGATCGAAGACCAGCGCAAGCGAGCCGACCGGCGCGTCATCGCCCAGGACTTCCTTGACCTTGTTGATGTTCACGCCGATCCCGGTCGTGCCCCACATGTAGTTCACGGCATATTCGTTGCCCGGGTCGTATTTCGACACGCGGTCGGCGATGACGTCCCACATGTTGCCGATGTTCGGAAGCTGCGCCTTGTCGAGCTTCTGGAACGCGCCGGCCTGGATCTGGCGTTGCAGGAACGACCCGGTCGGGACAACCACGTCATAGCCTGAACCGCCAGCCAGCAGTTTGGTTTCGAGGATCTCGTTCGAATCGAACACGTCGTAGACAACGTCGATCCCGGTTTCGTCCTTGAACTTGGTCAGCAGTTCCTCGTCGATGTAGTCCGACCAGTTGTAGACATGAACCTCCTCGGCGCTCGCCGAGAACGCCCCGGCCGCGATGAGCGCGGCAACGGACAGCATTGTTCTTTTCATCATTGACTCCCTGTAGTGACGTCAGCAGGGCTTCCCCACTGACGACATTTGATCAAAAATCCGATCAAAATACAATATGGCAAATTTCGGGGGGAACCGATACCGTAGGCGCCCGAAACAACCACACCATGACCGGATGGTCTTTCTGCGAAAGGCGACAACTCGTTGAACGCTGATTTTCATAAGCCGCCAACACACGAACTCGTATATCGCAAGATTCGCGAGATGATCCTGTTCGGAGAACTTGCCCCTGGTCAAGCAGTTACGATTCAAGGGCTTGTGAGCGATCTGAACGCGGGCATGACCCCCGTGCGCGAGGCCATCCGCCGTCTGACGGCCGAGGGCGCGCTGCAGTTTCAGGGTAACCGGCGGGTCTGCGTGCCCGAACTGACCCTTGCGCAGTTGGACGAACTGGCTTTCGCGCGGCAGGCCATCGAGCCGCAGTTGGCTTATCTTGCGGCCCAGAAGATCACGCCCGAGGCGATTTCAAAGCTGGAAAGCATCGACGAATCTCTCAACACGGCGGTGCGCCGGGGCGATGTGAAGGCCTATCTGGAACACAACCACCGTTTTCACACGACGCTATACGAACAGGCAGACGCGAGCATTCTTTTTGCCATCGCGCAGATGCTACTGCTGCGCGGCGGCCCGTCGCTGCGGGTGGTCTGCGGGCGGCTGGGCACCAACGGGCTTCCCGACAAGCACCAGCAGGCGCTGCTCGCGCTGCGGTCGGGTTCGCCCGAGGCGGTCGCAACCGCGATTCGCGACGACGTGAACCAGGGCATCGATCAGATCCGCATGACCCTTTCGAGTCTGGACGTTTGATCAAATCAGGTTGACATCCAATATTTTGATCATATCCTGAGCGCAATCGGCCAGGGCCGCGAATCCGGCGTGCCCGGACGCGCCTCTCAGACCTGAAGGTGCCGGACTGGCCGTCCCTCATTCCAGGAGCTCGCCATGACGACGATCACCAACCACATGCCGACGAAGGAGCTTCAGGCCCTCGACGCCGCGCACCATATGCACCCCTTCACCGAGGATGCGGCCCTGGCGAAGAAGGGCGCGCGGATCATCACGCGCGGCAAGGGCGTGTTCCTGACCGACAGCGAGGGGAACGAGATCCTGGACGGGATGGCGGGCCTTTGGTGCGTCAACCTGGGTTACGGCCGCAAGGAGCTGGCCGAGGTCGCCGCCCGCCAGATGGAGGAGCTGTGCTACTACAACACCTTCTTCCAGACCTCGCATGTGCCCGCGATCGCGCTGGCCGCGAAGATCGCGGAACTGGCGCCCGGCGATCTGAACCACGTCTTCTACGCCGGCTCCGGCTCCGAGGCGAACGACACCAACATCCGCCTGGTGCGCCGCTACTGGGACGTGAAGGGCAAGCCCGAGAAGAACATCATCATCAGCCGCAAGAACGCCTACCACGGATCGACCATGGGTGGCGCCTCGCTTGGCGGGATGTCCGGCATGCACGCGCAGGGCGGCCTGCCGATCCCGAACATCGTCCACATCAACCAGCCGCACTGGTACGCCGAGGGCGGCGACGCCACGCCGGAGGAGTTCGGCCTGGCCCGCGCGCGCGAGCTTGAGGCGAAGATCGAGGAACTGGGCGCGGACCGCGTCGCGGCCTTCATCGGCGAGCCGATCCAGGGCGCCGGCGGCGTGATCATCCCGCCCGCGACCTACTGGCCGGAGATCCAGCGCATCTGTGACAAGCACGGCATCCTTCTGATCGCGGACGAGGTCATCACCGGCTTCGGCCGCACCGGAAACTGGTTCGGTAGCCAGACCATGGGCATCAAGCCGCATATCATGACCATCGCCAAGGGCCTGTCCTCGGGCTATGCGCCGATCGGCGGGTCGATCATTTGCGACGAGGTTTTCAACACCATCGCGGGCTCGGGCGATGATTTCAACCACGGCTACACCTACTGCGGCCATCCGGTCGCCGCGGCCGTGGCTCTGCGCAACCTTGAGCTTCTTGAAGAGGAAAAGGTGCTCGATCACGTGCGCAACGTCGCGCATCCCTACCTGATGGAGCGGTGGCAGGCCCTCAGCGACCACCCGCTGGTCGGCGAGGCGAAGCTGGCCGGCCTGATGGGCTCGATCGCGCTGACCCCGAACAAGGAAACGCGGGCAAAGTTCGCCTCGGACGCGGGCACAGTCGGCTATATCACACGTGAGCGCTGCTTCGCCAACAACCTCGTCATGCGCCATGTCGGGGACCGCATGATCATCTCGCCCCCGCTGGTGATCACGCCGTCCGAGATCGACATCCTGATCGAGCGCGCGACCAAGTCCCTTGACGAGGCCTATGCCAAGATCCGTTCCGAAGGCCTGCTGAAAGCGGCTTGAGCTCAAAAGTTACAGGCCCGCCCCCCACCGGACGGGCCTGTTGACCCCACCCATGGGGCGATCCGTCAACCCGCAGAGGTTGCGAGGACGGCAATGGGATGGGCAAGCCCGGCCAGCCCGATGGACACGCCCATCGGGAACTGCCGCCCCGGCCGCATGGAGGCCCAGCCGGTTCCCGCAAAAACCGGGATGCGCTTCATGGTGAAGACGGCGGCGATGCCTGCGAACATCGAGAGCGAAAAGACATGGGCGAAAAGGCCCAGCGACCAGACCGGGATCAGCAGCATGAGCGCTGAAAGCAGCTTCACGTCCCCCCCGCCGAAGAGGCGGAAGTGAAAGCCGACCATTCCGGCCGCGAAGACCGCCCCCGCCACGAGCAGCCGCCAAAGCAGATCCGCGGGCGGGAAGGCCAGGGCGAACAGCACGAAGGCTGCCAGCAGGATCAGGCTCAGCACGTTTGGAATACGCAGAAAGCGCAGGTCAAACCAGGCCGCAGTCACCATCACGGGTGCCACCGCGATCAATGGCACGAAGGGGATGAGCGTCCCGGAGATCATGATCACGCCCGCCGCCGCGTGTTGTCGGCCGACTGCGTCCCCTGATCCAACAGCCGAAACACCAGCTCCGCCAGCGACCGGGTGCCTGTCTTTGCGTAGATGCTGCGCAGGTGCGACCGCACCGTCGCTTCCGTCAGGCCGACCTCCGCCGCCACGCCGCGGACCGAAAGCCCCCGGCTCAGCATCACGCAGACCCGGAATTCCGCCCGGCTAAGGCCCGCTGGATTGGAGATACCCAGAAGCGGACGGGAGGGGGGGCAGTCCGGTTGCGATTCGTCTTTCTTCCTATTTTCAACAACCTGCGCAGTCACGAGCCCCACCTGGCGCCCTGTCCAGATGCGTGCGACCGCCGGCAGGACCGCATTGAGACAGGCCAGCGTCTGGTCATCCAGACGCTCTCGGAAATGAAGCTCGACATGGTCGCGGAACGACGGGTCGGCCGTCAGCGTCAGAACCGCCATTTCGCGCATGTGCCGGGCCACCTGCCAGACGTGCAGGCCGACACCCGCAACCGCGTCAGATTCGTCGGCGTGTTCCGAGGCCAGCCAGATCGTCGCGGGACGGGCATTTTGCAGATAGGCCCCGAACAGGTTCGTCGCGTAGCTGCCCCGAAGCGGGCGCGACACGGCATCCTGCGCCCTTGCATCATGAAGCGCGACGATCTGCGGGAAGGGGCGGCCAGGATAGGTACGCGCGATCGCGCCAGCCTCGGCACCAAGGCCGCGCACGAGGCCAGCGAAGCCTTCGTCGAGCGTGGTGTTCCCGTGCAGCCCCTCGCTCCAGCCAGCCACAACCTCGACAAGCCGGGCCGGATCGGCCGGACTGACACTTGCGGGATCTGTTCCTGAAGCTCTTCTCAAACCGACCAATGCAACCTCCGCCCCCTTGCGGGGGGATACAATAAGCTGTCTGCGAAACGGATGCAGACAGGCGATACACACATCCCCATCACCCAGTTTGAGCGTATGATCGCCCCCGAGAGGGGTCAATGATCGGCGACAGTAAGGGCTGAAATGGCGATAAATTACAACTTTAAGGCGATATTCTGGTCATTTTGAGTAACCAGTTCAATGACTTTTCGCATATTGTCAGCATCGAAGCGCTTCGGCGCGGGCGTGCGGGGCCAGGCCCCGCGACTCAGCCCGCCCCCGAGATGTTGCGCAGGTAGCGGATGACCACCGGCCCGAGGACAAGCAGCACCAGCGCCGGCAGCATGAGCGAGGCCAGCACCGCGGACATCTTCACCGGCAGCTTGTTGGCTTTCTCCTGCGCGCGCATCTCGCGCGCATGGCGCATCTCGTCGGCGTAGGTTGTCAGCGCGTCCGAGATGCTGGTGCCGAACTGGATCGACTGCATCACGACGCTGGCGAAGGAACCGACCTCGCGCACACCGGTCCGTTCCGCGAGGTCCATCAACGCCCGGTCGCGCGCACGGCCCGCCTGGATCTCGCGCTGGGTGATCAGGAACTCCTCCGACAGGATCGGGGCGGTCGTTACGATTTCGTTGGCGACACGCGTCATGGCCCCGTCGAAGCTGAGACCGCTATCGACCGAGATCTGGATAAGGTCGAGGGCGTTGGGAAACGCCTCCTCGATCTGGCGGCGGCGTTTGTCGACGCGGGCGCGCAGCCAGTAGTTGGGGCCGTAAAAGCCCGTCCAGACAAGGGCCGCCAGACCGGCCGTGATCCGGGTCTGCGACAGTTCCGAAAAGTTGTGCGTGACGGCATCGGGCATGGGAACGACACCCGCACGGGCGTTGTAGATCATGAAGATATAGAGCCCGGGCAGCAGCACCCCCATGACGAGGCGGAACAGGTAGTAATTGCGCATCGCATGCGGGTTGTTGAACCCGGCCTGGGCAAGCTGCCGCTGGATCTGTGTCCGCTCTTTCTTGTCGCCCGGCACAATCGCCTTCAGGAACCCGGTCGGATCGTTCTGCACCGAGTGCAGGATGTCGGCGTCGCGGCGCTTCGCGCGCGCGCGACCACTGGTTCCGGCCATGCGGCGCGCGACGGGATCCTTCTGGCCCACGCTTCCGAAAAGCCCGTAGATGAACAGCATCACGCCCACGCCGACCCCGACGACCAGCAGGGTCTGGAACAGGGCGGGGTCTTCCGACATCCGTGTCATGAGCGCGTCGAACATGTTACTCTCCAATCAGATCCGGAAGTCCACCAGGCGGCGAAGCACCAGATAATTCACCACGATCAGGGTGCCGATGATGATCGCGAAAGGCTTGAACAGCGGGTCATCGATCACCCCCATGTAGTAGCTGGGGGAACTCATCTGGGTGAACACAAGGATGAAGATGGGCAGGGCGGACAGGAAGATCGAGGTCAACCGGCCCTCGGCCGAGATCGCCTGGATCCGGCGGCGCATGGCCATGCGCGCGCGGATGACCGAGGACAGCGTATTCAGCACCCGCGCCAGATCGCTGCCGGTGCCGTGCTGGATCGCGATACTGATCGCGAGATAGCGCACGTCTTCCTGGTCGATCCGGTCGGCGAACTCCGAGAACGCGTCGGGAAGGTCGTCGCCGTAGCTGACCTGGTCGAGCACGATGCCGAACTCCGTCGCGATCGGGTCCGACATGTCGTTGGCGACCGAGGCGATCGTGGCGTTGATCGGATGCCCGACCCTGAGCCCGCGCGCCATCAGGTCAAGCGCGTCGGGCAGTTGGGAGACCATCGCCTCCATCCGCTTGTTGCGCATGGCGCGGATCGCGACGATCGGGACGGTAAAGCTGACGGCAAGCGCCACAGCGGCGGCGGGAAGCGCACCGATGAAGGTCGATCCAGCAACCGCGAAGACGATCGCCGCGGCAAGGCACCCGGTCAGGACGACGGCCGGGCTAAGCGTCAAACCCGCCTGGCGCAGCACGACCGGCAGGTCGCCGATCAGCGGCAGGCGCGCGAGCACCCAGCGATCGACCGACGGCCGCAGAAGCCGCAGAACGTCCTCGGTGGTGGCCCCGCCCGCGATCATCTTCATCCGGCGGCTGCGCGCCGCGCCGGAGGTTTCGGTGCGTGTCAGAAGCTGGCGGACGCCCTCGTAGGCGATCAGGACGCCGACGAAGATGCCGACATAGACCAGCGCCTCGATCTCGAAACTGTCAAGCCCGCGCATCCGGTCCCCCTTCCTTGCGCAGGAAGATGTCCTGGCGCAGATCGACGCCGGCCTGATGCAGCAGTTCCGCGCAGCGCGGCCGGATGCCCGTCGCGATGAACTCGCCCAGGACATCGCCGTTTTCGGACTTGCCGGAGCGCTTGAAGACGAAAATGTCCTGCATGGTCAGGGTGCTGCCTTCCATGCCGGTGATCTCACTCACGCTGACGACGCGGCGCTTGCCGTCGCTCATGCGGTTGAGCTGGACAACCATGTGCAGGCCGGATGCGATCTGGGCGCGGATGGCCGACAGCGGGAAGTCGATCCCCATCATCGTCACCATCTGTTCAAGCCGGCCCAGCGCGTCGCGGGCGGAGTTGGCGTGAACCGTGGTCATCGACCCGTCGTGACCGGTGTTCATCGCCTGGAGCATGTCGAAGGTCTCGGCCCCACGGACCTCGCCCACGATGATGCGGTCGGGGCGCATCCGGAGCGCGTTGCGCACCAGGTCGCGCTGCGTCACCGCGCCGGAACCACCGGGGGTGGGCGGACGGGTTTCCAGCCGCACGACATGTTCCTGCTGAAGTTGAAGCTCCGCGGCGTCCTCGATCGTCACGACCCGTTCACTATGGCCGATGTAGGAGGACATCGCGTTCAGCATCGTGGTCTTGCCCGAACCGGTCCCGCCAGAGATCAGGACGTTGAGCCGCGCCTCGACCAGGCCCTTGAGCAGCGTCGCCGCCGGTGCGGTCACAGAACCGATGTCGATCATGCGCTGCATGGTCAGCGGATGGCGCGAGAATTTGCGGATCGAGAGCGAGGGGCCATCGATGGCGCAGGGCCGGATGATCGCGTTGACGCGACTTCCGTCCTCAAGGCGCGCATCGACCCAGGGCTGGCTTTCATCGACCCGGCGCCCGACCCGCGACACGATCTTGTCGATGATGCGCAGGAGGTGGCGTTCATCCCGGAAGCGGACCTTGGTCCGCTCCAGCTTGCCGAAGCGTTCGACATAGACGCTGCTGTGGCTGTTGACGAGGATGTCGTTGATCGTCGGGTCGGCCAGAAGCGGCTCCAGCGGGCCGAAGCCCAGGACCTCGTCCAGAAGCTCGTCGATCAGCTGGTTGAATTCCTCCGACCGCATCGGCCGCTTCTGCTGCGAGAGCACGTTGGAGACGAGCGCGGCCACCTCGCGCCGAAGCTCCTCGGGCTGGACCTTGTCGATCACGGCCAGGTTCAGCCGCTCAAGCAGGACCTCGTGCAGCTGGCTTTTCAGCTCCAGCCGCTCGATCAGTTCGTTGTCGGCCTCGGTCGGCTGCCAAAGGGGTGCGACCGCCTCGCCCGTCTTTCCGCCGATCTCGATGACATTGCTGGCGGCGGCGGGATTGCTGCGAGTGAAACTCTTGAACACGGTCGGACCTCCTATTTTGCAGCCCCGACCCGCGCCGCGGCGGGAAGGGCTTTTGTTATGGCTTTGGCAAGCTGACCGATCGCCTTGGTCAACGGCGACCGGCTTGCAACGGAGAACAGCGGCTTGCCCTGATCGACGGCGGCGCGGGCAGCCTTGTCGTCGGCGGGCAGCCAGAACTCCAGCTTGCTGTCGAGGGCGGCGGCGGCCTCCTTCTGGACGCTCGTGCGCATGAGGGGTCGGCCTTCGCGGTTGACGACGATTGTCACCGTCAGGCCGATGTTCACCGTCTTGAAGAAATCCATCAGGCGCCGGGCATGACGCACCGAGGGCACGGTGAGGTCGGTCACGATCAGCAGTTCATCAGCCTCTTCGATGACCGGCTCGACCCAGCTGACAAGGGCGCGCGGCAGGTCCACGACGACATAGTCATTGGTCTGGCGCAGAAGGTCGAGGATCGCCGCCACCTGGTCGTTGCGCAGGGCATCGACCGGGGCAAATTTCGAAGGCGCCGGCAGGACATTCAGCCCGCCGGGCAGCTTGGTCATCGTCTGTTCCAGGAACCGCAGATCGGGAACGGTGCCGTCCTGCGCGAGCTTCAGCAGCGCGTCCTGCTCCTCCAGATCAAGGGCGGAGCCGATGGTGCCGAACTGAAGATCGAAATCGACGAGCGCGACGCTGTGCTTGTCGGCCTTGTGCAGGAACCCGCTCTTGCCGGTCAGCGCATCGGCCAGGTTCAGCGCGACCGTCGTGGCGCCCGACCCGCCGCGGGCCTGGGCGACCGCGATCACCCGCCCGATCCGCCCCGGTGCGCTGCGCGTCTCGGGCACGGCCTTTTTGCCGAGACGCTCCAGTTGTTCGGTCAGTTCGGCGCCCGTGATTGGATAGGGCAGAACCTCGTCCACACCCGCCCGGGTCAGCTTGCGCGCATCCGCCAGCGAGATGTCGCCCGAGGCCAGCGCCAGAAGGATCGTGCCGTCGCGCCGGTTCTGGGCCAGCGCCTCGATCGCATGAATATCCGCCTCGTTCCCCGGATCGGTGTCGAAGATGATGAAGTCATGTTCCTGCGCGAACTTGACGGCCTGGCCGTTCAGCTGCGTCAGGGTCGAGGACTTCGTGTCGAGCTTGATCGCCGGGTCACCGCCAAGTGCTGCGCCGATCGCCTGGGACACCGCCTTGTCGGGGGTGATCACGAGGATGGATTTCATTGGAACCTTCATGGCCCTACCTTTCTTCTCACTCGTCCGCACTTGCCCCCGGTCATCCGTTTTCCCCCTGCGCCAGATCCTCCGCGGGCAGCGAAACGCTGAGCGCCGGGAACTGGACCGTCTGCGCGAAGGTCGATGTCCCCCCCGCCATCGACACGAAGCCGGAGATGGGCGTCACGAAATTGAACTGCAAATTCTGCACCTGCGCCGTCACGATGGGGACGTAGGGTCCGCCCAGGAAACCGAGCCGCAGGGAAGTGCTGCCAAGGATGGCACTGTCGTCGTAGGTGATCCGGACGTTTGCCGCGGTGGCCTTGCCCGGCATCAGGTCGTCGATGCTGTTCCAGATCTCGATCGCGGTCGGGTTGGCGACGGCGATCCCCTGCGCAAGGCTGCAGGTGGACTGGGCCACCTGGGCGCAGATCGAACCGGACTGGTTGCAGGCGGTCCCGAAGCGCGGCGCGATCGGGTCGGAGTTGCCCGGATCGCGGCTTGTCGTGTCAGGGATCGCGACCGCGCCGGGAACCCCGTTGCAGGCGCCGGGGCGGACGATGGCGATGCGCACGGCGCGCTGCATGGCCTTTTCGGCGGTGACGACATCGTAGCCCAGCCGACCGAAGTCGATGATGCCGAGGAAGATCAGCAGAAAGATCGGCAGCACCACCGCCAGTTCGACAAGGACGGCCCCCCGCTCGCGGCGGACGAAGCCGCCAAGGATATGGAAGGCCCGCGTCATGTTCCGAACACCTTGACTGAATCGCTGATCGTCGTGGTCAAGCCAGAAAACCTTTGCCCGCCCAGAAGCTCGAAGGCCGAGGAAAACGGGAAGTTGACCGTCATCGTCGCGGCCACCCGTACGACGGCCGGGCGCACATGATAGGCGGGGCTGTTCGACGGGCAGGTGTAGGTGGCCCTGACCGACGTCAGGGTGATGCCCGACGGAAAGAGCGAGGCGTTGCTGACGCTCCGGCCGACAATCGTCTGCAAGATGGCGTCATAGTTGCTGAGGGCGTTGGCCGTGGGGGCGGTGTTGCAAAGGTCGATCGGAAGGTGCCGCGACATGTAGCGCGTCGCGTCGCGCACGCCGGAAATCGCGGTGTGGTAGTTTTTCATCATCCGCGTGCCTTCCACGATGACCGCGAAGAAGATCAGCAGGATCGGAAGGGAGAAAGCGAACTCCACCAGGATCGCGCCTTCCTCCCGCCGGAGGAACCGGCGCAGGCTTTTCGGAAGGTCGATGCGCAGGATCCTCATGACATCACCGGAAAAGCTGGACGATTTCGTGGAAGACGCCGCTGCCCGCGTTGCCGTTGCCACCGGCAGAGCCGATGACCTCGCCATAGATCGACAGTTCGGGCGCCGCGCCCACAGGCTGGAGAAGGAAGACCCGGACGTATTCCTTGACCGGGATATTGGTCGCGCTGCCGCGCAGGGCCTCGGCGACGGTTCCTTGCGAACAGTCGACGGCCGCCATGATCAGCTCGCGACGCGCGGGATCGGGATAGGGAAGCGCCCCGCACATCGGCCGGCCCGTCTCTGACTTGCCAGCGGGAAAGATGGCCGGCGTGGTGGCCGAGTAGTTCCCGTTCAACTCCGACAGGTAATAGTCGTAGCGGGTCGTCGCGGACGCATGCGGATCAGCCGGGGCCGGGTTCGCCGTGGTGCCATAGTTCATGGTCACATAGTTCGCGCGCCCGACGCTCCAGTCGCCATCGCCGTAGCGCCCGCAGCCGGGGAAGCAATCGTCAGGCGGCAGAGCCACGGTATCGGGCGACGGATCGGCGTTGTTGTTGATGCAGCTGCTGCCGTTGCCGTTCGGCACCAAACCCTTGGTGACGCCGGGGGCGGGGGCATATTTCACACCGTCGGCCCCGGGCTTCAGGTCACCAGGCCACATGTCGAACCGCGTGTTCAGCGAATTGGTGAGGCCGTTTTTCTGCCCCGGCTCTGTATCGACGCCGCGCTGGCGGAAGCATTGGGTGATGGACCCGGCGGCGCCCAGCGCACAGCTCAGCGCCTGCGGCCCGGACAGACCCGCGCAGTTGCCCGTCGAGTCGACCGCGACGGTGGACGGCTGGAGAAAGCCGAAATCGCCCGGTCCCCAGGCCGCGCTGTTGCCGCCCGCGCGCATCAGGATCGTGCGCCCTTCCCAGGTGTCGGCATCGAAGCCCGGCGGCATGCAGAACATCATCGGCGTGATGTCGCAGGCGTAGGAGGCGAAGCCCGCGACCGCCTCTGCCCCAAAGGTCGGGGTGCTTTGCGCCTGCCCGGTCAGCGCGAAAAACGCGCGCCCGAAGGTGAAGGGCACGGTCTTCGGCGCAACCTGAACACGGGCAAAGATCGCGTCCGTATCGCCGAGGGCCGTGTTGGCCGAGGTGATCGCAGTGGTATCGAGCGTGGGGAGGGAACGCAGGAACGTCAGCGTGAAATCCGTCGAGTCCAGCGCGTTGCCACTCGCGTCATCCGCAAAAGTCTGCCGGTCGGTAAAGAAGTTGGTGGCGGCCGCCTGCGCCCGCGCCCGCGCGCCGTTCTCGCCGTCAAGCTCGCCCGCGGCGCTCAGCGCGATGTGATCGGCAAAGGACTGAAGCTCGGATTGCGTCGTGGCCATGCGGCCGAGGTCATAGGACAATGCGATCATGCCAAGGATCGTACCCAGAGAGACCGCGACGATGATCAGGATCGCTCCGTCGTCGTTCTTCGCAAATCTGGCGGCAGTCCTGCGCATCGCATCGCTCCGTTTGACCAATCCCGTCCGCTGTCCCTCACGGATAGCGGTGCCGGAGGGTGTTTGCCCCCGCGTCGTCAGTTGTTGATTTCGACCTCGGTCAGTTCGTTCCCGCGCCGGACCTTGATCCGCGTCTTCTCGACCTCGTCCTCGGTCGGCGATTTTTCCTGAAGGATGTCCGACAGACGGATGGAATTCAGCGGCTGGTCAACGACGTTGTCGAGCGTGCGCAGCGTCAGGCTCAGCGTGCCGGCGCTTTGCGCCAGCGCGAGCTTCTGGCTCTGCTCGGGCGAAACCTCGACCGTGACGGTGCGCGCGATGTCGGGCGCGGCATTCTGTTCGTTCGTCTGCTGATCAACGCCGATGACGCGGATATTCTGAAGGATCGTGACGGCGCGCAGCCCATCGCCCCCGCCCTGGGTCAGCACGATATCGACCGTGTCGCCCGGCGTCACGAAACCGCCGACACCGGTGACGGCATCGACGCGGATCGCCATGGCGCGAGTGTTGGCGCCAAGCGTCTGCACGATCGTGACCTTTTCGCCGAAATTCGAAACCTTGGAGGCCAGGATCAACTCGCCCGGCGACATGGAGCCCTTGGCCCGGCGCGGCTGGCCGCCCGCCTGGGGCAAAAGCGCATCAACATCGGTGAAGGCACCGACGGGCAGCGCCTCGCGCGGCCAGGACACGATCTGGAGCATCTGCGGTTCGATCGCCTGACCGAACTTGATCTCGCGCCCCGCGACGATGGCCGTCACCAGACCGTTCGTCGGGTCGGTGGAGGCGGTCGCGGCCGTCTGCTTGAGATACTCGCGGGCGCCAAAGGCCGATCCGCCGGCGACGGCGATACCTAGTAACGCGACGAGCACGGATTTCATGGCCATGACGGTATTCCTTCTGCTCTCAAATTTCTCGATTTAGATTTTGATCCGGGCGCCGGGCGCCCGGATCTGTTTTAATCTGAAGCCCCGTTCAAGATCGGGTCACGTCAGATATCAGCACGTTGCGCCGGAATCGGCCGTCATCTGGTTGCAGGCCGCATCCATCTGCGCCTCGATCTCGCCGGCCAGCCCGGAAAGGAGCGTGGTGCCGATGGTCACCGCGAGGATCAGCGCGATGCCGTATTCGACGAGGGTCACACCTTCATCATCTTTGCGAAGACGGGCGAAGAGTTTGGTAAAAGCGTCACGCATTTGTTTCTCCCTCAATTGCGTTCCGTGAAAAGGCCGGAGGTCCGGCGTTTGGTCCGAACCGGAAGAAATCCTCACGGCTCCCATTCATGATCGCGGTTCGCGGCCCTCGCCGCATCGTCTGAACAGATGAATTTTTCACCTATCGGTTGTATTTCTGCGCTTGCGGCATTCCCCAAAGGGGATTTTGGTGCCGTAAATCCCGAAAAGTCCGGCTTGGCGCCCAGAGAATCGGGCCTTTCCACCGTCTGATCGTGATTCCCGGCCGAGCCACGCGATCACCTCGGGCATTTATCGGCAACAAGCGCCGATAGCCAGACTTGATTGTTTCCATTAGCGGCCAAATCACCCGCACCGCGGGCAGGTTTTCTGCACTGACCGGGTGAAAACATCGCTTTCCTGCAGTGCAGCGCGGGCGGAGTGCCTCAGACCGACAGCGCGCGGCGGATCAGGTTCAGCCCGGTGATGGCGAGCACGACAAGCGTCCAACGGCGGAAGCGGCGCGCGTCAAGCCGGTCCTGAATCGCAAATCCGAACCAGAGCCCGGCCAGGGCCGGCGGAAGCAGCCAGACCGACAGCCCGAGCCGATCCATCGTGATGACACCCGATCCCAGGTGCCCGGCCAGAAGCGCGACCGAGCCGATGGAATAGACCACCCCCTGCACCCGCACGCTTTCACGCTTTTCTGCCTCCAGCGAGACCAGAAGCGCGATGATCGGCGGCCCCCAAACCCCCGATACGCCGCCATAAACACCGCCGACGACCCCTGTCAGAACCTCGACCAGGCCGCGGTTCTTCGCGTCGAACCGGATCTGGCGCCCGGCGAGTTGCGTCAGGGCGAAGGCCACGATCGGCACGCCAAGCGCCCCCAGCAACACCGCCTGCGGGATCAGCGGCACGGCCTGCGCCGTCAGGAGGACGAAGATCACCAGCGTCGCGATCATGCGCTTGTAATCGCGGACCGAGGCCCAGGCCTCCCCCGCGCCCTGCCTGAGGGCTTGGACCGCATTGGTCAGAAGCGTGGGCAGGATCAGTGCGACCAGCGCCTGTTCCGCTGGCATGAAGGAGGCCAGGCCAGAGATCATGATCATCGGCATGGCGAATCCCACCGCGCCCTTCACGACCCCCGCGAAAAGCGCGACACTTGCCGCCGCCAGATAAAGCCAGATCTCTGCTGCCACCATGGGATGCCGCCCTTTCGCCTGTCCTATAGCGATCACGCCAAGCGGCCGCACCCCAAATCCGCCGCGACAGATTTGTGCCTCTGACGGCGGAAATGCGAATTAATATTGCGCTGCACCTGCAAAATGGCTAGGAGAGTGCGACCGCAGAATAGGAGTCCACCGATGGCACATGACGGGGCCGAGATGCCGATGAGCGTGATCCTTTCCGACCTGACCGAACTGACGACCGCCGCCCTGCCGCAGGTCGAGGCGATCCTGGCCGATGCCACCGCCGCGGTGCGCGCCATGGTCGACCGCGACGGCAAGATCTCCGGCGCCGCGCTGGAGGCGAACCAGTTCTCGGCCCATGCCCTGTCCTGGCTGGCAACTTACGTCGAATCGCTGCGGCAGCTGAACGCCTGGGCCGGTCGGATCGCCGCATCCGGCGGCTTTGGCGAGATGGAGCAGCTGATCCTCCAGATCGGCTTTGGCGAGTACCTCGCGCAGATCGCCGGCGGCATCCCGATGAGCCAGGGTGAGGTCGCGCGGCTTTCCGATCTGGGCACCGCCTGGGCGCCCGACGGCGCGGCCGCGACGCTGATCGCGCATGGCAACTCGCCCGCCGCGCGGGCGCGCCTGGTCGCGCTCATGCGCGACAACCACGGGCGCGCGACCTTCGGCGCCTCGGGTCTCGACGACGAACTGGAGATGATCCGCGACCAGTTCCGCCGCTATGCCGAGGACCGCGTGGTGCCGAACGCCCACAGCTGGCACCTGAAGGACGAGCTGATCCCAATGGAGATCATCCAGGAACTGGCGGAACTGGGCGTCTTCGGCCTGACGATCCCGGAGGAGTTCGGGGGCCTGGGTCTCTCCAAAGCTTCGATGGTCGTGGTCAGCGAGGAACTGAGCCGCGGATACATCGGCGTGGGTTCGCTCGGCACCCGATCCGAGATCGCAGCCGAACTGATCCTTTGCGGCGGCACGCCCGAACAGAAGGCCCAGTGGCTGCCGAAGCTCGCGAGCGGGGAGATCCTTCCGACCGCCGTCTTCACCGAGCCCAACACCGGCTCCGACCTCGGCTCGCTGCGCACCCGCGCCGTGCGGACCGAAGACGGCTGGGAGGTGACCGGCAACAAGACCTGGATCACCCACGCCGCGCGCACCCATGTGATGACGCTGCTCGCACGGACCGACCCGAACACGACCGACTGGCGCGGCCTGTCCATGTTCCTGGCCGAGAAAACCCCCGGAACCGCCGAGGAGCCCTTCCCCACCCCCGGCATGACGGGCGGAGAGATCGAGGTGCTGGGCTATCGCGGCATGAAGGAATACGAGCTTGGCTTCGACGGCTTCAAGGTCAAGTCGGAAAACCTGCTGGGCGGCCAGCCGGGCCAGGGTTTCAAGCAGCTCATGCAGACGTTTGAATCCGCCCGCATCCAGACAGCGGCCCGCGCCATCGGCGTGGCGCAGTCGGCGCTGGAGGTCGGCATGAAATACGCCGAAGACCGCAAGCAGTTTGGGAAATCCCTCATCGAGTTCCCGCGCGTCGCCGGCAAGCTGGCCATGATGGCAGTCGAGATCATGATCGCGCGCCAGCTGACCTACCACTCGGCCTGGCAGAAGGACCATGACAAGCGCTGCGACCTGGAGGCGGGCATGGCCAAGCTTCTGGGCGCCCGCGTGGCTTGGGCGTCCGCCGACAACGCGCTCCAGATCCATGGCGGCAACGGCTTTGCGCTGGAATACCAGATCAGCCGCATCCTCTGCGATGCACGCATCCTCAACATCTTCGAGGGCGCGGCGGAGATCCAGGCGCAGGTCATCGCGCGGCGGCTTCTGGACTGAAGCCGCCAGGCCAGGCGGCGGCGGTCCGGCAGCTAGCCGTGACGGCCGCCCAGCCGCGGATGAAGCCGCGTGGCCACGGCCGCCGCGGCGGCCAGCCCCGCGCCGCAAGCCACGAAGATGCCCGGCACCGGCGCGACCAGCAGCACCAGCCAGGCGAAGCCCGGCGTCAGGATGCCCGACACGTCGCGAAAGCTCGCGTAGACCGCGGCCATTTCCGCCCGCTCTGCCGGTCTGACGGCCATCAGGAAGGGCAGCCCCCCGAACGTGTCGAGCATCACGAGGAAGTAGGCCCCCGAGAAGAGCGCGATCAGCGCCAGCGGCGGCCAGACCGGCGCCAGCCCCGCCGCAAGGAAACAGCCCGCGGAGGCCGCGAAGGCGATGATGACCGACCGCCGGAGACCGCGGCGCTGCATCCAGCGCAGGATCAGCGGCGAGGTGAACAGGCAGGCGTTCGAGACCGAGTAGACGAGGCTCGCGATCTGATCGCCAAGTCCGGCCTCGATACAGTAGATCGGCAGGTAGACGATATAGACCCACCATCCGACCGAGCGCAGGACCGCGAAGAGCCATCCCGCCACAAGGCGCGGCTGGGCGAAGAAGCGGCCGAGGAAGGCCAGGGGGTTTGGCGCAGGCGCGCGGGCGCGGGTGATCGTCTTGCCGTTGCCCATCCGCATCGCCCAGAAGGTCGCGGTCAGGATCGCCGCGAAGGCTATCGCAACCAGGAACGGCAAGGGCGCCCAGAGTTTCCAGAGCCAGACGCCGAGCATGGGTCCGATCGTCCAGGACAGCGCGCTGTAGGTCAGTTTGCGCGTCTCGACCCGGCCCAGCTCCTGGCGCGCGATGAAATCCATCAGGTAGGCATTGATGCAGGTGAAGGCCGCCATCGTCGCCCAGCTTGTCAGCAACAGCCCCAGCGGCGTCAGGATCGGCCCGCCGACGATCGCGCAAAGCGGGCCGAGGATGTAGAAGGCCATGCCCATCGAATAGAGCCAACGTCGCGCGATGAACCGCCCGAGCCAGGGCATCAGCATGCCGAAGCTGAACGAGAGGATCCCCGCCAGGAAGTAAAGCTGGCTGACGCCCTCCGCGTCGCCCAGCGCCTCGTAGATCACCAGCGGCCAGACGGACACCAGGATGCCGCGCACGGCGGCTTCGATCCCGGCCAGCAGCGCGAAGCCCTGCACACCGGGGACGGGCGCATGGCGCAGCAAGGTCGGGATGTAACGGCCAATCATATGTGTCTCCTGCCCACCTGACAGAGCCGAAGCCCGGGACAAAGTCGCAGCGGTTTCCGACACCGCCGGGTCGCTCCGGTGCAATGCGGCAGGACGGCTGGCGCGATCGGGCCGAGCGCGCTAGGGTGGGATCATGCGCAGCATCCTTGGCCCCGCCCTTGCGCTTGTCCTGGCAACAAGCGCCTGCATCGCGGACGAAAACATGACCCAGCTTCCCGAAACCGGCTCCGTCTGGCGGCTCGTCAGCCTTGACGGCGCGCCCTACCCCGCGCGGGCGACGCTAGGCTTCCCCGAGGACGGCGTCGTCGCGGGAACCGCGCCCTGCAACGCCTACAGCGGCGCGCTGCGCGTGCGCCTGCCGGGCTTCGGACTTGGCCCGGTCCGGGCAACCCGCAGCGCCTGCGGCGAGTTGGAGGCGGAGCGCGCCTTCTTCACCGCGCTTGGCGCGATGACGCAGGCGGAGATACGGGCGGGCGCCCTCGTCCTGACCTCGCCCGAGGGTCGGGAAATGACGTTCGAGCGCCTTCAGCCCTGACGCGCCAGAAGTTCGACGAACCGCCGCCGCGCCTCCGGCAGGGGCCGCGTGCCAAGGTCCGGCGCGAGCCGATGTTCCAGGAACCACCCGGTCGTGGTGAGCCCGGCCCGAGCTTCCTCCGCCGTCGCGGCACCCTGGCCCAGCAGGCAGGGCGGCAGGGGCAACAGCCGATCCGCCCAGGTACCGGCGCCTTCTCGCGACACCGCCCGGCCGGACTTGGGGCTGACATAGACAAGGTCCTCGCGGCTGCCGGTGACGGCGCAGGCGGTGAGGTCAAGGCCATAGCCCAGATCCTCAAGCAGCCGCGCTTCCCAGCGCAGATAGGTGGTGACCCAGTCCAGACGGGCGCCCAGCGCGTCGAGCAGGTCGATGCTGTCGCGGTAGAGAAGCGGATGCGGCTCGCGTTCGGGAAGCGCGAAATGCAAGAGCGCGCAGACCGCGTTCAGCCCGGCCAACGCCAGCCGGTCCGAGAGCACGCCGCTGCGCGCCCGCAGGGGTTCCACCACGAAGGCGCCGATATGTTCATCGAGCCGCGCGCGCCAGGTCAGGTCAAGCTGCGCGCCGGGCTGAAGGATCGGCGCGATGCGGCGTGAAACACCGCCGCGCACCACGCCCGCGTGCCGGCCGTGGGCGGCGGTAAAGACCTCGATGATCGCGCTCGTCTCGCCATGCGGGCGAACCGACAGCAGCGCGCCCTGATCCCGCCATTCCATGCGCCCCTCCCTTGGCCGCGACTATCCCAGCGGCGCCCGGCGAAGTCCACGGGGCAGGACCGCGCGGCGTTCAGGTTTCGCGCGCCACGTCCTTGTGGACGATGACATCGCATTGTGGGTAGGTCTCGATGATCCTGCGCCGTAGGCCCGCGCCGATGGCATGGGCCTCGCGCAGGCTCTGGTCCCCGTCCAGCTCGATGTGGATGTGAACGAAGACCCGGCTGCCCGCCATCCGGGTCTTGAGGTCGTGGAAGCCACGCACGCCGGGCCAGGCGCGGGCGATGGCGGCGATGGCCTCGACCAGTTCCGGGTCGGCCGTGCGGTCCATCAGCGCGTCCCAGGCACCCTTGCCGATGCGTATCGCCCCGGACAGCAGGATCGCCGCCGAGGCCAGCGCCACAACGCTGTCGACATGCGCCAGACCAAATCGGCGCGAGGCCCAAAGCGCCCCGATCGCCCCGAGCGTCGGCAGCAGATCGGAAAGGTAGTGCAGCGAATCCGCGGCCACGACACGGCTGCCCGTCCGCCGCGCCACCTGCCGCTGCCAGAGGACGAGGCAGAGCGTCAGAAGGACCGAGACGCCCATGACCGCGATGCCCTTGTCCTGTGCCGCAATGCGCGACTCGGCCAGGCCCAGCAGGCGCGCTGCCGCAGCCCAGGCGATCACCATCCCCGACACCGCGATGAAGATCGATTGCGCCAGCGCCGCCAGGTCCTCGACCGAGGTGTGGCCGAAGGCATGGTCCTCATCCGCGGGCCGGGCGGCGTAGATGATCGCCAGAAGCCCGCCCAGCGACATCATCAGGTCAAGCGCGTTATCGGCAAGCGAGGCCGCCACCGACAGCGACGAGGTGAGTCCGAGCGCCCAGAGCTTCAGGCCGACAAGGGTCGCCGCCACGGCGACGGATGCCAGCCCCGCCGAAATGTTGAGCCTGTTGTGATCCCCGCTGGACATGGAACGCTCCGCCGTTTTCGGCCCGCTCATAACGCCCTCTGCCGCGACAGGCCAGAGGCAGGGTGTCACTCCCGCAGTTCGTCCGGCTCCACGCCCCAAAGCGCCGCCTTGGGCACCCAGCCGTCGCCGCCGTCGGCCGAGATCTCGCACCATTCCGCCTGGCAGGCCCCGAGCCGCGCGATCACCCCGGCCTCGGCCTTGGCCACGGCGGGGGCGTTTTCGTCGGGGCGGGTATGAAGCACGGCCAGGTTGGCCTCGACCAGGACAGTCCGGACGCCGGAAAGCAGCGAATAGTGAATCCAGCCGCCCTGACCCTCGTTGTCCTCGACCCGTCGCCAGTGGCCGAATTCGGCGGTGATGCGCAGCGGCATGGAGCGGTGGGTAAAGACCCAGTCGATCCGGTGCGACAGACTTGGCCCGCGCCGGACGTTGCCTTCGCCGGTCTTCAGCGACACGAAGCGCGGCAGCGGAAGGTTCGTCACCGGCCCCTTGGCGCTGTCCCCCTGGGCCGCCCCGGACGCCTGTGAAAACGCCATCGTCACCGCAAATACGATCCCGACGAGTCCTGCCCGCTTCATCTGCCTGCTCTCATGCCCTCGCGCCACGACCGGCGCCGTTTTCGGGGCTTGTGACTTGCCCCTTTCCCCTGCACTTTGCCAACTAAGATCGCGCCGCGAAAGAGAGGAGAAGCCCCCATGCCGTCACAACGTCTGAGTGTTGTCGTCACGCGACGCCTGCCCGAGGCGGTTGAAACGCGGATGAAGGAGCTCTTCGACGTCGAACTGCGCGACCCCGACACGAAGATGACCCGCGATGAGCTCGCCGCCGCGATGCAGCGGGCCGACGTACTGGTTCCCTGTGTGACCGATCACATCGACGCCAACCTCCTGGCCGGCGCGGGGGAGAAGCTGAAGCTCATCGCCAACTACGGTGCGGGGATCGACCATATCGACGTGGCCTCGGCCCGCCAGCGCGGGATTCTCGTCTCCAACACGCCGGGCGTCGTGACCGACGATACCGCCGACATGACCATGGCGCTGATCCTGGCGGTGACGCGCCGTATCCCCGAGGGGCTTGCGGTGATGCAATCGGGCGAATGGAAAGGCTGGGCGCCCACCGCCTTCCTGGGCGGGCGTGTCGGCGGGCGCAGGCTGGGCATTCTGGGGATGGGTCGCATCGGCACCGCCGTGGCCCGCCGCGCCCATGCCTTCGGGATGCAGATCCACTACCACAACCGCCGCCGCGTCCGCCCCGAGCTGGAGGAGGAGCTGGAGGCGACCTATTGGGAAAGCCTCGACCAGATGGTCAGCCGGATGGATGTCATCTCCATCAACTGCCCGCACACGCCCGCGACCTTCCACCTGATGAATGCCCGGCGGCTGAAGCTGATGAAACCGACCGGCGTCATCGTCAACACCTCGCGCGGGGAGGTCATCGACGAAAACGCCCTGACGCGCATGCTGCGCGCGCATGAGATCGCGGGCGCCGGGCTCGATGTCTATGAGCACGGGACCGAGATCAACCCGCGCCTGCGCGAGCTTCCCAATGTCGTGCTCCTGCCCCACATGGGTTCGGCCACCGTCGAGGGCCGGGCGGAGATGGGGGAAAAGGTCATCATCAACATGAAGACCTTCGCGGACGGGCACCGCCCGCCCGATCTCGTCGTGCCGGGGATGCTGTGATCCCATGACCCAGGGCGCCTGGCTGCCGGTCCTCCTGGTCGTCTGCGGCGGCATGGCGATTGCCGTTCAGGCCCCGGTCAACGCCGCATTGGGCAAGACGCTGCAAAGCCCGCTGGGGGCCGCGGCGGTGTCCTTCGGGGTGGGCTTCGCCTGCCTCACCGCGCTGACGCTGGTCTGGGGCGGCGGCGGCTTCAGTCGTGTGGGCGGCGTGCCCGCCTGGCAGCTGCTGGGCGGGAGTCTGGGGGCCTTCTACGTCTGGGCGATGGCGGCCTCGACCTCTGCGCTCGGGGTCGTGACGGCGCTGGCGGCCCTGATCCTCGGCCAGCTTGGCGCGGCGCTGCTGATCGATCACTTCGGCGCCTTCGGCCTGACGGAGCAGCCCATCACGCTGAAACGCATCGCGGCCGTCACGCTTGTCGCGGCGGGGCTCCTGCTGTCGAGAAGCTGACCAACAGCCTTTCGCAACCGGGCTCCAGGCCCTAAGAGGCATGAAACGGAACCGATCCCGAGGGCCAAGATGCAGATAGAGCCAACAGAACTGGAAGGTGTCCTGATCCTGACCCCGCGCCGCTTCGGCGATGCCCGCGGCTGGTTTTCCGAGGTCTGGAATGCCCGCGCTCTGGCCGAGGCCGGGATCGCAACTCCATTCGTGCAGGACAACCATTCCTATTCGCGCGATGCGGGCACGGTGCGCGGCCTGCACTACCAATCGCCGCCGCATGCGCAGGCCAAGCTCGTGCGCTGCGGCCGTGGCTGCATCTTCGATGTGGCGGTGGACATCCGCCTGGGCTCCGCGACCTATGGCAAATGGGTGGGCGTGGACCTCTCCGCCGAGAACGGCCGCCAGCTTCTGATCCCCGCAGGCTTCCTGCATGGCTTCGTCACCCGCGAGGCCGACTGCGAAGTGCTTTATAAATGCTCTGACTACTACGCGCCCGACTGCGACGGCGCCGTCCGCTTCGACGATCCCGCGATCGGCATCGACTGGGGCGTCGATCCGGCCTCGGCAATCCTGTCGGAGAAGGACCGGGGCGCCCAGTCCTTCGCCGCGTTCCGCTCACCCTTCCAGCTTGAGGGCGGCGCATGAAGATCCTGGTGACCGGAGGGGCGGGCTTCATCGGCTCTGCCGTCGTGCGCCACGCGATCCGCGCGGGCCATGCGGTCGTGAACCTCGACAAGCTGACCTACGCGGGCAGCCTTTCGAATGTGGCGGAGGTATCGGACAGCCCGGCCTATGCTTTCGAACAGGCCGACATCTGCGACCGCGCGCGGGTGGACGCGATCCTCGCCCGCCACCGCCCCGACGCGATCATGCACCTGGCGGCCGAAAGCCATGTCGACCGCTCGATCGACGGCCCCGCCGCCTTCATCGAGACCAATATCACCGGCACCTACACGATGCTTGAGGCCGCCCGCGCCTACTGGACCGAGGCGGGCCGGCCCGAGGGGTTCCGTTTCCACCATATCTCCACCGACGAGGTCTTCGGCTCGCTCGGCCCCCAGGGGCAGTTCACCGAGGAGACGCCCTACGACCCCCGTTCGCCCTATTCCGCCTCCAAGGCGGCGTCGGACCACCTGGTCGGGGCCTGGCACGAGACCTACGGCCTGCCCGTCGTCCTGACCAACTGTTCGAACAACTACGGGCCCTATCACTTCCCCGAAAAGCTGATCCCTGTCGTGATCCTCAAGGCGCTCGCCGGTGCGCCGATCCCGGTCTATGGCGCGGGCGACAACGTGCGCGACTGGCTTTATGTCGAGGACCACGCGGACGCGCTTCTGCTTGTCGTCGCGAAGGGCAAGGTCGGGCGCAGCTACAACATCGGCGGAGAGAACGAGGCGACGAACCTGCACATCGTCGAGCGGATCTGCGCCATCCTGGACGAAAAGCGCCCCGGGAACCGGCCCTACCGTGAACAGATCAGCTTCGTCACCGACCGCCCCGGGCATGACAAACGCTACGCCATCGACCCGTCGCGCATCCGCGAAGAACTGGGCTGGCGCCCCTCCGTCACGCTGGAGGAGGGGCTGGAGAAGACTGTGGAGTGGTTCCTGGATCACGAGGACTGGTGGCGCGCGCTCCAGGGGCGCGAGGGCGTGGGCCAAAGGCTCGGCACCAAGGCGTAAGGGGCGCGACGGCAGGCCGCGCGCCCCTTTTGCGACTTACCCGACGTGGAAGGGGATGGCCACGAAGGACCGGTCCTGCCCGCGCGCGACAAGCAGCAGCGCGGCTTCGCGATGCTTGTCCTTGGCCTTTTCGATGGCGGCGGCCACGTCCTCGGCCGTGGCGACCGGGGCCTGGTTCACCGACAGGATCACGTCGCCCTCACGAAGGCCCTTGTCCGCAGCCTCGCTGCCCGGCTCGACGCGGGCGACGATCGCCCCCTGTGTGCCGTCGGGCAGGCCAAGCGCCTGGCCATCGGCGGCGCTTAGCGTCTGGACCGAAAGGCCCAGATCGGCCACCGCGACACCGGGCCCGGCATCCTGCGACGCGGCGGCGGCCTCTTCGCCCTCCATCCGGCCGACGTTGATGTCGAGGTCGGTCTCCTCCCCGCCGCGCAGGACCACGAGCGCGGCTTGATCACCCGGCGCCAGATCGGCGATGGCCCGCGACAGGTCCTTGGGCGTCGCGACATCGGCGCCATTGACCTTCAGCACCACATCGCCCACCTGCACCCCGGCCGCCTCGGCCGGAGAACTCGGCTGGACCGAGGCGACCAGCGCGCCAGCGGCGCGGTCGAGCCCGATGGCCCCCGCGATCTGGTCATCGACGGGCTGGATCGTCACGCCGATGAAGCCGTGCTCGATCGTCCCATGTTCGATGATCTTGGCGACGACCTGCTGGGCATGGGCTGCGGGGATCGCGAAGCCCACGCCGACGTTACCGCCGTTGGGCGAATAGATCGCGGTGTTGATCCCCACCACCTCGCCCCTGGCATCGACCAGCGGGCCGCCGGAGTTGCCGTGGTTGATGGCCGCATCGACCTGGATGAAGTCGTCATAGGGCCCCGAATGCAGGTCGCGCCCGCGGGCGGAGACGATGCCCGCCGTGACCGTGGTCCCGATCCCGAAGGGGTCACCGATGGCCAGCACCGGGTCCCCGGTCCTGAGCGCGTCGCTGTCGCCCCAGCGGACCGTGGGCAGGCTGTCCTCCGCCGCGACCTTCAGGACGGCGATGTCGCTTTTCGCGTCGGTCCCGACCAGGGTCGCGGGCAGCTCCCGCCCGTCATCGAGGGAAACCGTGATCTTCGTCGCGCCCTCGACCACATGGTTGTTGGTGACGACATAGCCGTCGGTCGAAACGATGAAGCCCGACCCCAGCGCCCGGCCATGCGGCGCGTCTTCAGGCGCTTGGCCCTCACGGCCACCGGGCATGCCGGGAAGACCCGGGAAGGGGCCATTCTCACCGAAGAAGCGGCGGAAGAATTCTTCCGGCGGAGTGCCCTGGGGGCCACTCTGGTCGCGCCCGGCGGCGGGGCGGACCATCTCGGTGGTGACGGTTACGACGGCGGGTTTGTCTGCGGCGACGATATCGGCATAGGACACGAGCGGGTCACCAATGCCTGCAGCAGCCGGCCCGGCAGCGAAGGGCAAGGGCGCGAGCGGCGCGCCAAGCGCCACGATCACGGCAAGCGTCGAAAGGCCAGCGAACATGGTTTTGCGGCCTGCTTTGGAAACGGTTTTTCCGATCATCTTCTCTTTCCTGCGAGACGGACGGACAAGCGGGTGTCCCACACCGGGGCTCCGGTGGATTGGTGTTGCCGGTCGCGGTCTCGCGGGGCGCGACCGGGCGCCATCCGCCCCTTACATCGTCCTTCATTTCGCGAATGGGAACGATGTGTCGGAAACCTCGCGCATGCGTGACGGTTCGTGTTCACCTGCGAGCGGGCGGGGAGAATTCCCTTTCCGAAGCCCCCCGCGCATGCCAGAAGTCAGACAGGAAGGAACGAGGCAGGCATGCGATTTCTGGTCTTCGGTGAAACAGGGCAGGTGGCCCGCGAACTCGTGCGCGCGGGCGCGGCGGCGGGACACCGGCTCGAAATCCTCGGGCGCGGGGACGTGGATCTGCGCGATGCTGCGGCCTGCACGGCGGCGGTTTCCGAGACCGGGGCGGAGGCCGTGGTCAACGCCGCCGCCTACACCGCCGTCGACCAGGCCGAGGCGGAGCCCGCACTGGCCGCCGCCGTCAACGCCGATGCGCCCGGCGCGATGGCCCGCGCCGCCGCGGCGCGCGGGTTGCCCTTCCTGCATGTCTCGACCGACTATGTCTTCGACGGCACGGGCGACCGCCCCTGGCGGGAAACCGACCCGACCGCGCCGCTTGGCGTCTACGGCCGCACCAAGCTGGACGGCGAACGCCAGGTTGCGGCCGCGGGCGGCGCACATGTGATCCTGCGCACGGCCTGGGTCTTCTCCGCGCATGGCAAGAACTTCGTGAAGACCATGCTGCGCCTGGGGGCGGAGCGTGACGCGCTTTCCGTCGTCGATGACCAGCGAGGCGGCCCCACGCCCGCCGCCGACATCGCGGCGACGCTCCTGACGCTGGCCGAGGGGCTCGTGACGGGAAAGCCCGGCGGCATCTTCCATTACGCCGGGGCGCCGACCGTCAGCTGGGCCGGTTTCGCCGAGGCGATCTTCGACGCTTCCTCCCTGCCCCGCAAGCCGCGCGTCACCCGGATCCCGACCAGCGCCTATCCCACGCCCGCGCGCCGCCCGGCCAACTCGGCGCTCGACTGCGCGCGCATTCTCGAAACCCACGGCATCGCCCAGCCCGACTGGCGCGCGGGCCTTGCCGAGGTCCTGAACGAACTGGAGGCTGCACAATGACCGCGACGGGCCGCAAGGGCATCATTCTGGCGGGCGGATCGGGCACGCGGCTTTATCCGATCACGCATTCGGTGTCGAAGCAGATGCTGCCGCTCTACGACAAGCCGATGATCTACTACCCGCTCTCGGCGCTCATGCTGTGCCACATCCGCGAGGTCGCGATCATCTCGACCCCCCGCGACCTGCCGCAGTTCCGGACGCTCCTGGGCGACGGGTCGGCCTGGGGGATGCGGTTCGAGTTCATCGAGCAGCCCTCGCCCGACGGCTTGGCCCAGGCCTATCTTCTGGCCGAGGATTTCCTGGCCGGCGCGCCCTCGGCCATGGTGCTGGGGGACAATGTCTTCTTCGGGCCGGGCCTGTCGGAAAAACTCAAGTCCGCCGACCGGCAGGCGCAGGGCGGCAGCGTCTTCGGCTACCGCGTCGCCGACCCGGAACGCTACGGCGTGGTGGAGTTCGACCGCGAGGGCCGCGTCCTGTCGATCGTCGAAAAGCCCGAGCACCCCAAAAGCGACTATGCGGTCACCGGGATCTATTTCCTCGATGGGAGCGCCCCCGAACGGGCCCGCGCCATCCGGCCGTCAGCGCGCGGAGAGCTGGAGATCACCGATCTCTTGAACCTCTACCGCGCCGAGGGGCTCCTGAGCGTTGAGCGCATGGGGCGCGGCTACGCCTGGCTCGACACCGGCACCCACGAGAGCCTGCTGGAGGCGGCGGAATTCATCCGCACCATCGAGGCGCGGCAGAACCTGAAGGTCGGCTGCCCCGAGGAGATCGCCTTCCTCAACGGCTGGATCGACGCGGATACGCTCAAGGGCCTTGCCCGGCCCTATCTCAAGACCCAGTACGGCAGGTATCTCGCGCGCGTCGCCGATGAGGCAGAGGCAGGCTGAACAACCGCGCGCGCCGTCATGCCCCCTCGATAACGATGATGTCGTTTTCGCTGGAAGCCGTCTGCAGTTCTTGCGCCGCGCGATACTCCGGTGAGTTGTAACAGGCCAGCGCCGCCTCATAGCTGTCAAATTCGATCACCACATGGCGTTCGCGCGACTGCCCCACCAGGCATTGGAAGCGCCCGCCCCGGACGATGAAACGGCCGCCGAATTTTTCGAAGGCGGTGGCATTCGCGGACTTGTAGCGCTCATAAGCATCCGGGTCTTTGACCGTGATATGCCCGATCCAATATCCCTTCGCCATATCCCGATCCCTCCTGCGAGCCCGGGCATCAGGGTGACACAGCTTGCTGTGCCCCGGTAACCCTTTTTACCGCGCGTCAGTTGGTCGATTGCATTTCTGGAAAAGACGGCCCCGGGAAAAGGAAAACCCCGGCCACGGCCGGGGTTCATTTGCGTACAGGGATCACACCTCTCTCAGGCAGTGAGGCCTTCTGGTTCGGTGAGTTGGTTTGCGCGGCAGCAGGCTGTGAGGGTGTTTGCGAGGAGGCAGGCGATGGTCATGGGTCCGACGCCGCCGGGGACGGGGGTGATGGCGCCGGCGACCTTGGCCGCGCTGTCGTAGTCCACGTCTCCGACGAGCACGGTCTTGCCGTCGCGCTCGATCCGGTTGATGCCCACGTCGATCACGGTCGCGCCCGGCTTGACCCAGTCGCCCGGGATCATCTCCGGCCGGCCCACCGCGGCCACCAGGATGTCGGCGCGGCGGCAGACCTCGCCCAGGTCCTTCGTGCGGCTGTGCGCGATCGTCACCGTGCAGCTGTCGCCCAGGAGAAGCTGCGCCATCGGCTTGCCGACGATGTTCGACCGGCCCACCACGACCGCGTCCAGGCCCGCCAGCTTGCCGTGATGGTCGCGCAGCATCATCAGGCAGCCCAAGGGCGTGCAGGGCACCATGCTCTTCTGCCCCGTCCCCAGAAGCCCGACGTTCGAGATGTGGAACCCGTCCACATCCTTCGCCGGGTCGATCGCGTTGATCACCAGGTCCGAATCCAGATGTTTCGGCAGCGGCAGCTGCACCAGGATCCCATGCACCGCCGGGTCGTTGTTGAGCTGGTCGATGAGCGCGAGCAGGTCGGCCTCCGACGTGGAGGCGTCGAGCTTGTGCTCGTAGGAGTTCATCCCCACCTCGACCGTCTGCTTGCCCTTCGAGCGGACATAGACCTGGCTCGCCGGGTCCTCGCCCACCAGCACGACCGCAAGCCCCGGCGTGATCCCGTGCTCGTCCTTCAGACGCGCCACGTGATCGGCCACCTGGCCGCGAACCTTGGCCGCAAAGGCCTTGCCGTCGATAATCTGCGCCGTCATGTCCTCACATCCCTCTCCTGCGCGGCCCTGCCCGGCTCGGGACCCGCCCTAGCCCCGGCCCAGCCGGCGTTCCTCCCGCGCGATCGACCATTCGATCAGACGCCGCCAGAGGTCCTCGACCAGCGCCGGGTCCAGGCCATCGGCCTCTGCCCGCGCCCTTACCTTGGCCACCACCTCCTCGACCCGGTCCTCGATCCGGGCCGGAAGGCCGTTGGCCG
>NZ_JAOWLA010000012.1 GCF_025751575.1 Albidovulum sediminicola
GTCATCGTCATCGCCGTCTCAGGTTTCAGGTTGCGCAACCCAAACCTGCTCCGAAGATCGACAGTGACCGCCAGCCTCGCACACCGCGTCGCTGGCCGCCTCCGACACCATGGGCTGCGGCACTATCCACCAGAACCGTTTGAACCTGATAGGGCAAAGCCTCGGGCATGTGCTGGAGTGGCTCCCAAGTCGTCTTTCAGCCAGCCGTTTCAACGAGTTGGACGACGGCGAATTTGGCCGTCCGGGCAATGTCGACGAACAGGTAGAGCTTGCCCTCGGTCGTCTGCACTTCGGCGATGTCGATGTGAACCGAAGGTCCGCGCGGCGAAAGAAGCCGATGGGTAGCGATTGAACTTCTGCCGCTTTGGCTTGTCGCCTTCCACATCCGGCAGACGCGAGATGCCATGGCGCTGGAGGCACCCGTGCAGCGCCGACCGGGTCAGGTGCGGGATCGAGGGCTGAAGGGCATAGAGGCAGTCGTCCAGCGGCAAGAGCGCATGGCCGCGGAACGCCACAACCGCCGCCGCCTCGGCCGCAGACAGCACGGTGGACCGGGGCTCAGTCGGTCCCGTCTGCAGATCCTCGACCGACGCCCGCTTGCGCCACTTCGCTACCGTCTTCGGATTGATCCCCAGCTCCAGGCTCAACTGCGCGAGCGAAGCTTGCGATCGCTGTACTGCCGCTCTGAAGGCGTGCCCTCGCCATCGGGCTTGAGCCGGTGGCGCCTCGCTGGCTCGATCGTGGCGCAGCCGTGACGAACTTGTCCCACGATGTCTCCTTCCATTCCTGCGAAAGGATCACACCATCAAACCGTGGGATGAAACACCTAGCGCCCCTTCCAGATCCAGCCGCCGCCCAGGATGCGACTTCCCCCGGTTTCGTAGAAGACGCAGGCTTGCCCCGGGCTGACGCCGGTTTCGGGGTCGAGAAGCTCGACCTCCGCCTCTGCCGGTCCCAGCGGGCGCACGATGGCGGGCCGGGGCGGGCGGGTCGAGCGCACCTTCACCGAGACATGGTGTTCGGCCTTGCCGTCGAAAGCCCCGTCGCCCAGCCAGTTGATCTCCCGCACCGGGATCACGCGGGTCGAAAGCGCCTCCTTCGGGCCGACGAGCACGCGGCGCGTGTCGGGATCGAGCCTCACGACATAAAGCGGATCGTCCAACCCACCGATGCCCAGGCCGCGGCGCTGGCCGATGGTGTAATGGATGACGCCCCGATGATCGCCCAGCACGTTGCCGTCCATGTCCACGATCTCTCCCGGGTCGGCCGCGCCGGGACGCAGTTTTTCGATCACCGCGGCGTAGTTGCCGCTCGGGACGAAGCAGATATCCTGGCTGTCCGGCTTGTCGGCAACCGACAGCCCGTATTTCGCCGCCAGCGCCCGCGTTTCAGCCTTGGATGCGAGATGCCCCAGCGGGAAGCGCAGGAAGTCGAGCTGTTCCGGCGTGGTCGAGAACAGGAAATAGCTCTGGTCGCGCGCGGGGTCGGCGGCGGCGTGAAGCTCAGCCCCCCCGGCGCCCATCTTGCGCTGAATGTAGTGCCCGGTCGCCATGCAGTCGGCATCAAGGTCGCGGGCGGTGGCGAGCAGATCCTTGAACTTCACCCGTTCATTGCAGCGGATGCAGGGCACCGGCGTGGCGCCCGCCAGGTAGGCGTCAGCGAACTCCTCGATCACGGCGTCACGGAAGATGTTTTCGTAATCGAGCACATAGTGTGGAAAGCCCATCGCCTCTGCCACGCGGCGGGCGTCATGGATGTCCTGACCTGCGCAACAGGCGCCCTTCTTTGCGAGCGCCGCGCCGTGATCGTAAAGCTGAAGCGTCACGCCGACGACATCGTAGCCTTCTTCCTTCAGCATGGCGGCGACCACCGAGCTGTCCACGCCGCCCGACATGGCGACGACGACGCGCGTTTGAGCGGGGGGCTTCGGCAGGCCGAGCGAATTGAGGGGGGCGTCCAGGGGCATTTCCGTCTCCGAGAGATGTGCGGGAATATAGGAAAATGCGACACAGTCGCAAGGCCGGGTTTCACCACCCCTTAAGCAAGCCGCCCGATGCTGTCCCCTGTGGTGAAGAAAGGAAGGTGTGGGGATGTATCTCAAGAGACTGAAGGGGCCGCGCGCGGTGACGTTGCCGGACGGATCCGTGATGACCCGGGCAGACCTGCCGCCAGCGGAGACCTGCCGCTGGGTGGCCAGCCGCAAGGCGAAGGTCGTCAAGGCCTTGGCCGCGGGGCTGATCACGCGTACAGAGGCGCGGGAACGCTACGACCTTTCCGAGGAAGAACTGGACCTTTGGTTCGAGGCCGTGGCGCGCCACGGGGTGAAGGCGCTCAAAGTCACCAAGATCCAGAAGTTCCGACAACTTTAGATTGTTGAGGTGAATTTCCGCGTTATGGTAACTGAGGGTTAACTATTCTCGGCAAGTCTCAGGTTATCGAGGGATGAAAGGGGAGATCTCCGGATGAGAATTCTGTTGGTGGAGGACGACCCGACCACTTCGCGCAGCATCGAACTGATGCTCACGCATGCGAACCTCAACGTCTATTGCACGGACCTTGGGGAAGAGGGGATCGATCTGGCGAAGCTTTACGACTACGACCTGATTCTGCTGGATCTCAACCTTCCGGACATGAACGGCCACGACGTTTTGCGCCAGTTGCGTCTGGCGAAGGTCGAAACGCCGATCCTGATCCTGTCTGGCGCGGATGACCCCGAGAACAAAATTCGCGGTTTCGGTTCGGGCGCGGACGATTACATGACCAAGCCCTTCCACCGTGAAGAACTGGTCGCGCGGATCCATGCGATCATCCGACGCTCCAAGGGTCACGCCCAGTCGATCATCCGGACCGGCAAGGTCAGCGTCAACCTGGACGCGAAAACGGTCGAGGTGGACGGCAAGGCAGTTCACCTGACGGGCAAGGAATACCAGATGCTGGAACTCCTGAGCCTCAGGAAGGGTACGACGCTCACGAAGGAGATGTTCCTCAACCATCTCTATGGCGGCATGGACGAGCCGGAGCTGAAGATCATCGATGTGTTCATCTGCAAGCTTCGCAAGAAGCTTGCCGAGGCGACGGGCGGCGAAAGCTATGTCGAGACGGTCTGGGGCCGGGGCTATGTGCTTCGCGAGCCTCTGGCGAACGACCGCCGCGTCGCCATCGGCGCCTGAGGGCTGGCAGCCACTGGACCTTGGGCGCGACGCCGCCTAACACTCGGAAGGTGACTTCCAGGGGGCGGCGATGGTTGCGAAAGATGCGGGCGCGGTGCGCGACATTCCGGTGACGGCGCTGTCCGCTGCGCAGGCGCGGGCCGAATGGAGCGATCTCGCGGCAGCCGTTCAGCGCGCGAATCAGGCCTACCATGCCGAGGATGCGCCGGAGATCTCCGACGCGGTGTATGACGCGCTGAAGCGCCGTCTTGCCGAGATCGAAGCGCGGTTCCCCGCGCTTGCCTCCGAAGGGAGCCCCACCGCGCAGATCGGGGCGGCACCGTCCGAGACCTTTGCCAAGGTTCGGCACGCCGTTCGCATGCTGAGCCTCGAAAACGCCTTCGACGCCGAGGAAGTTCGCGACTTCGATGACAGGGTCCGGAAATACCTGAACATTGGGCCCGGGACCCCGCTGCGCTACACGGCGGAACCCAAGATCGATGGTCTGTCACTATCCCTGCGCTACGTCGGCGGAAAGCTTGTGCAGGCGGCCACCCGCGGCGATGGTGAGACCGGAGAAAACGTCACCGCGAATGCACGTACCATCGCGGATATTCCCGAAGCGATTCCAGACGCGCCGGAAGTCCTAGAGGTCCGCGGCGAGGTTTACATGGGCCATACGGACTTCGCTTCGCTGAATGATCGTCAGGCTGCGGCGGGCGAAAAAACCTTCGCCAATCCCCGCAACGCGGCGGCAGGGAGCCTGCGCCAACTCAACGCCGCAATCACGGCGGCGCGGCCGCTACGCTTCTTCGCCTATGCCTGGGGTGAGGCGAGCGCCCCGCTCGCGGGTAGCCAGATGGAGGCCGTTCAGCGCCTTTCCGCCATGGGGTTCCAGACCAATCCACTCACCCGGATTTGTGCCGGGCCCGAGGAGTTGCTCGTCGTTTACAAGGACATCGAAGCGCAGCGCGCGACGCTTGGTTATGACATCGATGGCGTCGTCTACAAGGTCGACGACCTGTCCTTGCAAGAGCGTCTCGGGCTCCGCTCCACTACGCCCCGCTGGGCCATCGCGCACAAGTTTCCCGCCGAGCTTGCCTGGACACGGCTGGAAGCCATTGACATCCAGGTTGGCCGAACCGGCGCGCTGAGCCCGGTCGCCCGGCTTTTGCCGGTCACTGTCGGCGGCGTCGTCGTCTCCAACGCCACGCTGCACAACGAGGACTACATTGCCGGGCGCGACTCCCGGGGGGAGCCCATCCGCGAGGGTAAGGATATCCGCGTCGGCGACTGGGTGCAGGTCTACCGCGCGGGCGATGTGATCCCGAAGGTTGCCGATGTCGATCTGTCGAAACGCCCGGCAGGGGCGCAGCCTTATGCCTTCCCGTCGGTCTGCCCCGAATGTGGCTCGGACGCGGTGCGGGAGGAGGGCGATTCCGTCCGCCGCTGCACCGGCGGCATGATCTGCCCCGCGCAGGCGGTCGAGCGACTGAAGCACTTCGTCTCTCGCGGGGCCTTCGATGTCGAGGGGCTAGGCGCCAAGCAGATCGAAATGTTCTTCAACGACCCGGTGCTGCCCATCCGTGAACCGGCCCAGATCTTCTCGCTTCAGCGTCGCGATGCCGGGAACCTCGCCAAGCTGACGAACCGGGAAGGCTTTGGTGAGAAGTCCGCGAAGAACCTCTTTCAGGCCATTGAGGACAGGCGGAAAATTGAGCTTCGCCGCGTGATCTTCTCCCTGGGTATCCGCCATGTCGGCGAAAGCGCGGCAGGGCTGCTCGCTAACCACTTCGGCACCTGGGAGGCGTTTGAGACCGCCGTCACCGCTGCCCGCATCGGCGAGGGGCCGGAGTGGGCGGACCTTCTGTCCATCGACGGGGTGGGCGCGGTCATGGCGGCCTCGCTTGTCAACGCCTTCCACCAGGCGGCCGAACGCGCGTTGATTGACCGGCTCGTGGCAGAGCTGGAGATCCTGCCGGCCGAGCGGCGCGGCCCGGTGGAAAGTCCGGTTGCCGGCAAGACGGTTGTCTTCACCGGGACGTTGGAGAAGATGACCCGGGCCGAGGCCAAGGCGCGGGCGGAGGCCCTTGGCGCCAAGGTGTCGGGCTCTGTTTCGGCCAAGACCGATCTTGTCATCGCCGGGCCTGGTGCCGGATCCAAGGCGAAGGAGGCCGAACGGCTGGGCGTCGATATCATCGACGAGGACGCCTGGCTGCGGCTGATCGGCGGATGAGCCGCCCGGCCGTCCTCTTTCCGCTTTTCGCGGGGGTGGAGACGCTGCCGGGCGTCGGCGCGAAAACCGCCAGGAACCTTGAGCAGATCGACATCGCGCGCCCGCGCGACATGCTCTTCACCCTGCCGGTTTCTGGGGTGGATCGGGCCCTGCGCGACACCATCGTTGGCATCACGCCCCCGACGACGGTCACGGTGGAGGTGACGGTTGGCGCCCATGTGCCGCCACGGCGCAAGGGCGGGCCCGCGCGGGTCTTCGTCCGCGATGCCAAGACCGAGTTCCAACTGGTTTTCTTTCACGCGCGGGGCGATTTCCTGACGCGCCACCTGCCCACGGGGCAGCGCCGGGTGGTCTCCGGCAAGCTGGAAATCTTCGACGGCCTCGCCCAGATCGTCCATCCCGATCACATCCTGAGACCGGAAGAGGCCGGGGACCTTCCGGCTTTCGAGCCGATCTATCCGCTGACGGCGGGGGTTACGCAGAAGTTGATGCAGAAGGCGGCGGAGGGGGCACTTGACCGGTTGCCGGATCTTGCCGAATGGGCCGATCCGCCGCTGGTGGCGCGTGAGGGTTGGCCCAGTTGGGCGGATGCCTTACGGGCAATGCACCGGCCGGCGCAGATGGCGGACCTGTCGCCCAACGCGCCCGCGCGCCAGCGGCTGGCTTATGACGAACTTTTTGCCCATCAACTGACCCTCGCGCTCGCTCGAAGCGCGCTACGGCGCGGGAAGGGGCGGGCGAGCAAGGGCGACGGGCATCTGCGCCAGCGGGTGCTGGCCGCGCTACCCTACCGGCCAACCGGCGCCCAGGACCGTGCGGTGGCCGAGATCGTGGCCGACATGGCCTCCGACCGGCGGATGAACCGGCTTTTGCAGGGGGACGTGGGATCGGGCAAGACCCTGGTCGCGTTCCTGGCGCTCCTGAACGCGGTGGAGGCCGGGGGGCAGGGCGTGATGATGGCACCGACCGAAATCCTTGCCCGCCAGCATCTGGACGGCCTTCGTCCGCTCGCCGAAAGCGCCGGTGTGCGGCTTGATATCCTGACGGGCCGCGACCGGGGCGCCGAACGGGTGGCCAAGCTTGCCGATCTCGCGGCGGGGAAGATCGCGATCCTTGTCGGCACCCACGCGGTCTTCCAGAAGGACGTGGCATTCGCCGATCTGAGGCTTGCCATCATCGACGAACAGCACCGCTTCGGCGTCTCGCAGCGGATGGAGCTGGGGGCGAAGGGCCATGCAGCCGATGTTCTGGTGATGACGGCGACGCCAATCCCGCGATCATTGAGCCTTGCTCAATATGGCGATATGGACGTGTCGGTGCTGGACGAAAAGCCCGCCGGCCGCAAGCCGGTCAAGACCGCGCTCGTCTCCACCCAGCGGATGGAGGAAGTCGTTGATCACCTGCGTCGCGCGCTGCACGAGGGGCGGCGCGCCTATTGGGTCTGCCCGCTGGTGGAGGAAAGCGAGCTTGTGGACCTGACGGCGGCCGAGGAACGCTTCCGAATGCTGCGCGCCACGCTGGGCGAAGGCGTCGTGGGCCTGGTTCACGGGCAGATGCCGCCGGCTGAGAAGGATGCGGCCATGGCCGACTTCGTGGCAGGACGGACCCGCGTTCTGGTCGCGACCACGGTGATCGAGGTGGGCGTCAACGTGCCAGAGGCCTCGATCATGGTGATCGAACGGGCGGAGAGCTTCGGTCTTGCGCAGTTGCACCAGTTGCGCGGGCGGGTCGGACGGGGCACCGAGGCCTCCACCTGCCTGCTGATGTATCAGGCGCCCTTGTCCGACACCGCCGAGCGGCGGCTGTCGATCCTGCGTGAAACGGAGGACGGCTTCCGCATCGCGGAGGAGGACCTGGCCATGCGTGGGGCGGGCGACCTGATCGGAACCGCGCAATCCGGCCTGCCGCGCTTTCGCATCGCGGATCTGGAGCGCCAGGCAGGCCTTATGGCCATCGCGCAAAGCGATGCGCGGCGTCTTCTGGCTGAGGACCCCGGCCTGACCGGTGCGCGGGGCGAGGCCGTCCGCGTTCTTCTTTGGCTGATGGAGCAGGACCGCGCGATCCGTCTGATCAGTGTCGGATAGTTTCCGCTAAAGTTCACATTTGTTCTCATTAAGTTCTTTACAAATGGTAAATCATATGAGAACAAATAAGCAACACAGGTGGAGGTTCCGATGAAATTCGATCTGAAATCCGTACTCGTCCGCTCGTCCGGCACGTTGGCGCAGGACGCCGCAGGGCTGGCCTCCCTGATCGTGATGCTTGTGATTGGCCTTCATCTGCCCGGTCTTCTCTGACCCGGCCTTCGTTACTGCCTCGCGGTTTTCCTTCCCGGCGGTGCCGATCCCCCGGCACCAGACTCGCCTGTCCGGCGCGGCCTGTCCCCCAAGCTCGCCGCCCGTTGCCGGGGCGCACGGAAATATCGCTGACTGCCGCCGCCGTCGTTTCGACGTGCGGCGGTTTTTTTTATGCCGCGGCTTCGGCGCTGGCAAAGGCCTCCGCGGTCGCCTCAAGCGCGAGCAGAATGGAGGCGTGGCGGTTCTTGTAATCGCGGGCGGGCAACAAAACCTCCAGCCCGTCGAAGGGGGCGGAAGGTACCGGGCCGCCTTCCTTCAACATGGCGCGCAATTCGTCGCGAGCCTTTTCGACCTCGGCGCGCGTCCGCCCGATGATGGCGCCACCGACCACGGCGGCAGAGGCCTGACCCAGTGCGCAGGCCTTCACATCCTGCGCGAAATCAGCGATCCGCCCGTCTTCGACGACCAGATCGACCGTCACGGTCGATCCGCACAGCGGAGAGCGGCGCCGCGCGGTGGCCGTCGGCTGCGCAAGACGTCCCAGGTGCGGAATATCGGCCGCAAGAGCGAGGATCCGCTGCGAATAAAGCTTGATCAGTTCGCTGTCGCTCATGACTTTCCCCTGCGGCTTGCGTCCCATAAATAAGGGAACATGCGGCGTTTGCAAAGGTGAGCCATGACCTTCGATCCTACGACCTTGCGCTATGACGAACGCGGGTTGATCCCCGCCATCGCGCAGGACCATGCCTCGCGCGAGGTGCTGATGCTGGCCTGGATGAACGCCGAGGCGGTTGCCCGGACGATCGAGACCGGCCGCGTGACCTATTGGTCGCGCTCGCGTGGGGCGTTCTGGGTCAAGGGCGAAAGCTCGGGCCATGTGCAGCGGTTGGTGGAACTGCGCCTGGATTGCGACCGCGACTGCCTTCTGGCGCTGGTCGAGCAGACGGGGCCGGCCTGCCACACCAATCGGCGGTCCTGCTTCTATACCGCCCTGCGCGGCGGCGATGAGGTCGAGATCCTGCAGCCGGAGGCGTGAGCGCACCTGCGGATGCCTCCGGCGGGGGTATTGGGGCAATGAAGAAGCCGCGGTCTCAGGAAAGCCCAACCATGTTGCGGATGTCGGCGGGGGTGGCGCCATCCTCTCGGTACTTGCGGATGGCGCGGGCATCGTCGCGCTTGGCGAGCCGCTTGCCGTTCTCGTCCCGGATCAGCCGGTGGTGGTGGTAGACCGGTGTCGGCAGGTCGAAAAGGTGCTGAAGGATCACCTGGATCGGCGTGAACTCGAACAGATCCTCGCCCCGGATCACATGGGTGATACCCTGATCGGCATCGTCGAAGGCGGATGCGAGGAAATAGGCGACGATGTCCTCGCCCTTGCGGCTCAGGACCACGTCGCCGATCGTTGCCAAAGCGAGTTCGGGGTCGACGACCTGCCGACCGCAATGCGTCGGGCCGGTTTCCGTGAAAGTCAGGTCCTGTCTGGCCAGGACCGAAAGCGCCTTACCCAGGTCTAGCCTGAGGGCGTCGCCGGGCAGGCGGCTGGCCAGTGTGCGGCTCCGGCAGATGCCCGGATAGACGGGATGGGCCACGCCCTCCTGCGGGGCGGAAAGGGCCGCGCGGATGTCGCCTCGGGTGCAGGAGCAGGGATAGAGGAGCCCACGTTCGTCCAAGGTTTCAAGGCGCGCATTGTAGGTCGCGATCTTGTCCGACTGGCGCAGTACGTCACCGTCCCAGGTCAGCCCGAGCCAGGCCAGATCCTCGATGATCAGCGCCTCCCACTCGGGGCGGCAGCGTTGCAGGTCGGTGTCCTCCATCCGAAGGAGGAACTCTCCGCCGGCTGCGCGCGCCATGTCATGGGCGAGGATCACGGAATAGGCATGGCCAAGGTGCAATGGGCCCGTGGGCGAGGGCGCGAAGCGCGTCCGCATCAGGGCTGAATCTGAAGCCATTGGGAAAACGAAGTTTTCGCGCGATCGGTGTAGGCCTTGTAACGGTCCTTGCGGCCGCGGCGCCCCCCCTTGGCGTCGATCGGGGGGAAGAGGCCGAAGTTCACGTTCATGGGCTGGAAAGTCTTCGCCTCGGCGCCCCCGGTGATGTGCGTCACGAGCGCGCCCATCGCGGTTTCGGGGCCGGGCGGCGGGAGGTCGCGGCCGAGGATCTCCGCCGCCGCCATGCGCCCCGCCAGAAGGCCCATCGCAGCGCTTTCGACATAGCCCTCGACCCCGGTGATCTGGCCCGCAAAGCGGATATGGGGCCGCGCCTTCAGCCGCATCTGGGCGTCAAGCAGCGTGGGGGAGTTGATGAAGGTGTTGCGGTGAATGCCGCCGAGGCGCGCGAAGCTTGCATTCTCTAGTCCCGGAATCATCCGGAAAACATTGGTTTGCGCGCCATACTTCATCTTCGTCTGAAAGCCGACGATATTATAGAGCGTGCCCAGCGCGTTGTCGCGGCGCAGTTGGACGACGGCGTAGGGCTTCACGTCCGGTCGGTGGGCGTTGGTCAGGCCGACGGGCTTCATCGGGCCGAAGCGCAGCGTGTCGCGGCCGCGCTCGGCCATGACTTCGATCGGCAGGCAGCCGTCGAAGTATCCTGCCGTCTCGCCCTCGTGAAACTCGGTCTTGTCGGCAGCCAGAAGCGCGTCGATGAAGGCCTCGTACTGGTCGCGGTTCATCGGGCAGTTCATGTAGGCGGTGCGCTCCGCCTCCGTTTCGCCCTTGTCGTAGCGCGATTGCATCCAGGCGACCGACATGTCCACGCTTTCGGCATAGACGATGGGGGCGATGGCGTCGAAGAAGGCCAGTTGCTCGGCCCCGGTTTCGGATCGGATTGCCTGGCCAAGCGCGGCGGAGGTCAGGGGGCCGGTCGCGATGATCCAGTAGCCTAATGAGGGAAGGTCCTTAACTTCCTCTTCCGAAACGGAAATCAGAGGATGGGCGCGCAGGCGTGCGGTCACGGTTTCCGCGAAGGGATCGCGGTCGACGGCCAGCGCGCCGCCAGCGGGAAGCCGGTGGGCCTGGGCCGATTCCATGATCAGCCCGCCCGCCGCGCGCATCTCCCAGTGCAGCAGCCCCACCGCGTTGCGTTCATCGTCGTCGGAGCGGAAGGAGTTGGAGCACACCATCTCCGCCAACAGGCCGGTCTTGTGGGCGAAGGTGCCAACCTTGGGGCGCATTTCGTGGATGACCACGGGCACGCCCATGGACGCGGCCTGCCAGGCGGCTTCCGATCCGGCCATGCCGCCGCCGATGATGTGGAGCGTTTCTGTCATGGCGCGGGGTTTACGCCAGATCGCGGCAAACGAAAAGGGGCGGCGCAAGGGCCGCCCCGTTCCAAGCCCGCTGTTCGTAGCTTATTCTTCGGCTGTCTCGTCCTCGCCCTGTTCGGCGATGCGGGCGACGGACACGACTTCTTCCCCCGCGCCGGTATCGAAGACCTTCACCCCCCCGGCAGAGCGGGAGCGGAAGCTGATGCCATCGACCGGACAGCGGATCGACTGGCCGGTCGAGGTCGCCAGCATGATCTGGTCGTCCGGATCAACGGGGAAGCAGGCAACGAGCCGCCCGCCGCGTGTTCCGGTCGAGATCGCCTTGACCCCTTGGCCGCCACGCCCGCGCACCGGGTAGTCGTGCGAGGAGGTCAGCTTGCCGAGGCCCGAGGTTGTGACTGTCAGGATCAGGTCCTCCGCCGCCGACATCTCGGCGTAGCGTTCGGGGGTCAGCTGGCCCGCCGCCACATCCTCCTCGTCGTCCTCCACCTCGTCTTCGGTTACGCCGGCCATCAGGCGGCGCTGCTTCAGATAGGCGGCGCGTTCGGCCGGGTCGGCGTCGAAATGGCGGATGACGGACATGGACACCACGCGGTCGTTCGCACCCAGGCGGATGCCACGCACGCCGGTGGAATCGCGCCCTTTGAAGACGCGCACCTCGGTCGTGGGGAAGCGGATCGCGCGCCCTTCGGCGGTGATCAGCATTACATCGTCCTGCTCATCGCAGATCCGCGCATTCACGAGGCTGACGCCCTCCGGCAGCTTCATCGCGATCTTGCCGTTGCGCATGACGTTGGTGAAGTCCGACAGGGCGTTGCGGCGCACGTCGCCTTCGGAGGTCGCGAAGAATATCTGGAGGTTTTGCCATTCCTCCTCCGGCACATCCACGGGCATGAGGGCGGCGATCGACACACCCTGCGCGATCGGCAGGATGTTGATGATGGCCTTGCCCTTCGCGGTGCGGCCCGCCAGCGGCAGGCGCCAGCACTTCAGCTTGTAGACCATGCCGTCGGTCGTGAAGAACAGAAGCTGCGTATGCGTGTTGGCGACGAAGAGCGTGGTGACCACGTCGTCTTCCTTCGTCGCCATGCTGGCCAAGCCCTTGCCGCCACGGCGCTGGCTGCGGAATTCGGCCAGCGGAGTGCGCTTGATGTAGCCGCCCGAGGTGATGGTAACGACCATATCCTCGCGCTCAATCAGGTCCTCGTCCTCCAGATCGCCGGCCCAGTCCATGATCTCGGTCCGGCGGGGAACGGCGAAGGCGGTCTTCACCTCGTTCAGCTCGGTCGAGATGATTGCCATGATCCGCTCGCGCGAGGACAGAATATCCAGGTAATCCTTGATTTTGGCAGCAAGCTCTTCAAGCTCGTCCGTGACCTCCTTTACCCCCATTGCCGTCAGACGCTGAAGGCGCAGGTCCAGGATCGCGCGGGCCTGGGTTTCGGATAGGTTGTAGGTCCCGTCCTCATTCATCTTGTGGGTGGGATCGTCGATCAGGCGGATATAGGGGGCGATATCGGCGGCGGGCCAGCGCCGCGACATCAACCGCTCGCGTGCCTCGGCCGGATCGGCGGAGGCGCGGATGGTGGCGACGACCTCGTCCACGTTCGAAACGGCGACGGCCAGACCGCAGAGGATATGGCTGCGCTCCCGCGCCTTGCGGAGCTCGAACGCCGTGCGGCGCGCCACAACTTCCTCTCGGAAGGTGATGAAATGCGACAGAAAATCGCGCAGCGTTAACGTCTCTGGCCGGCCGCCGTTCAGCGCCAGCATGTTGCAGCCGAAAGAAGTCTGCATGGGCGAGAAGCGGTAAAGCTGGTTCAACACCACTTCGGGTGTAGCATCGCGCTTCAGCTCGATGACGACACGCACGCCGACGCGGTCGCTTTCGTCCTGCACATGGGCGATGCCCTCGATCCGCTTGTCGCGGACCATCTCGGCGATCTTCTCGATCATCGAGGCCTTGTTGACCTGGTAGGGGATCTCATCCAAGACGATGGCATAGCGATCCTTGCGGATCTCCTCGACCCGCGTCTTCGCCCGGATGATGACGCTGCCGCGACCCTCAAGGTAGGCCTTGCGCGCGCCGGAACGGCCAAGGATCAGCCCGCCCGTCGGAAAGTCGGGGGCCGGCACGATCTCCATCAGCTGTTCCATGGAGATGTCGGGGTTCTCGATCAGCGCCAGCGTGGCGTCCACGACCTCGCCCAGGTTGTGGGGCGGGATGTTGGTGGCCATGCCGACCGCGATGCCGCCCGCGCCGTTGACCAGCATGTTGGGGAAGCGCGCCGGTAGGACCGTCGGTTCCTTGTCCTTGCCGTCGTAGTTGTCCTGGAAATCGACGGTGTCTTTCTCGATATCCGCCAGCAACGCGGCCGCCGGTTTGTCCATGCGCACCTCGGTGTAGCGCATGGCCGCGGCGTTATCCCCGTCCATCGAGCCAAAGTTGCCCTGGCCGTCCAGCAACGGCAGCGACATCGAGAAATCCTGCGCCATCCGCACCAGCGCGTCATAGATCGCGGCGTCGCCGTGGGGGTGATACTTACCCATCACATCGCCCACCGGGCGCGCGGACTTGCGGTAGGGTTTGTCGTGGCCGTTGCCGGTTTCGTGCATCGCGTAAAGGATGCGCCGGTGAACCGGTTTCAGCCCGTCGCGCAGGTCCGGGATGGCGCGGCTCACGATCACGCTCATCGCGTAATCGAGATAGGCCGTCTTCATTTCCTCGGCGATGTCGACGGTCGGGCCGTCATACATCATCCGGCGCGGCTTTTCGCCTGCGTTTTCAGGGGTTTCCGGGGTGTCGGTCACGGATGCTCGCCCATATTTGATTGGCGGCCAAAGGGGGCCATATGTTGTTGTGCGCGACTATATCCCATCCCATCTGTTGGGTGCAATGGCAGGTGGGCCGATTGTCCGCGCATGCGGTTGCCAAAGTCCCAACACATTGTTTTCATTGAAAAGGTGCAGGTCTTTGGCAAACTAAACACCTGAGGCGATTCAGGAGGGTGCCATGCGGGCGGAAGGACCGGGCGCGGAAACCGAGCTGATGCTCAAGGGATACGGGCTCACCACGGCGGAGCTTTACTACAGGATGCCGGATTTCCAGAGCGTTCTGAACTCTTTCATCTGGCAGGAATACGACCTTGCCCCGGACTATCCGGAACTGTTCCGGTTCATCGAGTTCTGGCAGGAAAAGATCGAGGGGCCCTTGCATTCAGTGCGCTTTTGCCACCGAAAGCTGATCGCCCCCGGCGAGTGGCGAAACGTGGTGGGGGAGTTCCGCATTCACTAGCCCCGCGCCGCGCGGGCGCGGGGTCATGGGGCGCGTCACGGCCGGGCGTGCCCTGCTTTTACCATGCCGGTGCCTCTTTCATCAGCAAGATGCCGGGATGCAGGCAGCGGATAATTTCCCGCTCCATGCAGCGGCGGAAAAGCGGCGTGAAACTTGCCGTCGCGGCCGCCGGGTTCGAGGCGACGATGCCGATCACCGCACTGGCCAGCGCCGATCGGACCGCGCAGGTCTCCGCGATGCGGAAAATCAACTGCCCGACGCTTTGCGGCATGGCGAAGTAAACGTAAAAAACCAGCTTGGCAATGCGCACCCGCAGCACCGGCAGCGTGACCGTGATCCAGCTGCATCCGATGCGGATCCGGTGGCGCACCCATTCGATCTTGAATTCGGGCCAGGCGGCAAGCGACAGAAGCTTGAGCTGATGGTGGTTCATCACCCCGCAGTCGACCGGCTTCAGCGCCGCGACGATACGGTCCAGCGCCGCGTTCACTTTTGCCGGGTCATTGGCCCCGCCCTGAGTGACGACCTCGGTCGTCATCGGGTTGGTCGGCGCTTCCCCGTCGTCGATGATCAACTCCTCATGGATCGGCTTCAACGTGACGCCATGCTCGGTCGACCAGGTGCGCATCGAATAGTCCCCGACGATCGAGATATCGGCGCCGACCGTGTCGTCGTCCTGGGCGTGCATGCCCAGAAGTGCGTCGCGTTGAGAGGTATCGACCTCGTAGCGCGACCCACGTTTTTGCAGCGTGATCGCCGTGTCCAGCACGAAGTCGTCCATCGTCAGGAGCGGGCCGAGATTGGCCGCGACCCAGGCCTCCACGTCCTCGCCATGCGCGTCGGGATCGTAGCGGGAGAGGAGGTCGAGCCCATGGTCAATCGCCGCGTCCGAGATCCCGTCGCGGAAGAAAAGCCAGTATTCGGCCGTCATCTCCAGATCCTGCCCATAGGCGACGGTCACGCGGTGTATGCCCACGCTGGCGCCGTCCTGGCTGGGGTTCTGGGGCGTGCCGCTGCTACCCTCGTAAAGCTGCCAATGTTCCTCGACCAGGTAGGTCACCGGCAATCGCTCGGACTGCGGAGGGCCGCTCGGCCTGCGGTCGGCGGGGTTATGGGTGAAGCCCGGCGGCGTCGGCGGCTCAATCACGCGCCGATCTTGCGCTGTATTGTAAATAAATCGCTTCAGATCGGGATCGTCGAAGGAAATGGTAGCGTCGAAGAATATGGGCATATCGCCTCCCTGAGTTGCAGCCGGGGCCGAAACTCATTGAAAAAATTGGCGATAATGGGGCAGGGGGTGAGACGTGGAGGGCGGCGCAGGGCGCCGCCCCGCTGGATTAGCAGGCGGTCGCGAGCGGGCCTTGACCCGCGGCCTTCGCGCGCAGCAGCATCCCGAACAGATCGCGCGGATCGTCGGGATCGGCGATCATGTCGAGTTCATCGAAGAAGCGCGTGCCCTTCAGCCGGTCGTGGACGTAGCGCAACGCCGAGAAATCCTCGATCGCGAAGCCGACGCTGTCGAAAAGCGTGATCTGGCGGGCGTCGGTGCGGCCTTGCACCGCGCCGGTCATGACCTGCCAGAGCTCGGTCACCGGATGGTCGGCCTCAAGTTGCTGGATCTCGCCCTCAATCCGCGTCTGCGGCGGGTACTCGACGAAGATGGAGGAGCGCAGCAGGATGTCGCGGTGCAGCTCCGTCTTGCCGGGACAGTCGCCGCCGACCGCGTTGATGTGAACCCCGGCGCCGACGAGGTTATCAGTCAGGATCGTGGCGTTCTGCTTGTCCGCCGTGCAGGTCGTGATAATCCCCGCGCCCTCGACCGCTTCCTCCGGGCTGCGGCAGATCACGGTCCGAAGGCCGGTGGCCGCCAGGTTGCGGACGCACTTTTCAGTCGCCGCCGGGTCGATGTCGTATAGCCGCACGGTGTCGATGCCGCAGATCGCCTGGAAGGCGAGCGCCTGGAACTCGGCTTGGGCGCCGTTTCCGATCATCGCCATGGTCTTGACGCCCTTCGGCGCAAGGTGCTTGGCCGCAAGCGCCGACATTGCCGCCGTGCGCAGCGCGGTCAGGATCGTCATCTCGGTCAGAAGGATCGGGTAGCCGGTATTCACATCCGCCAGAAGCCCAAAGGCCGTAACGGTTTGCAGGCCTTCCTTCATGTTTTTCGGGTGACCGTTGACGTATTTGAAACCATACATCTCGCCATCCGAGGTCGGCATCAACTCGATCACCCCCACGTCCGAGTGCGAGGCGACGCGCGGCGTCTTGTCGAAGAGCGGCCAGCGTTTGAAATCGGCCTCGATATAGTCGGCGATCTCGGTCATCATGCGCGTCACACCAAGATGAAGGACGAGCTTCATCATGTTGTCCACGCTCACAAAAGGAACGACATTCAGTTTCTTGGTCATTATCCGAAGCTCCGGGTCGGGCGGTCAAAGACCTTGCGCCCCATCAGCGACCCGACAAGGTCCACCATGAGCCGCGCGGTCCGGCCGCGTTCATCAAGGAAAGGGTTGAGTTCAACGAGGTCGAGTGAGGTGACGAGGCCGCTTTCGTGCAGCAGTTCCATCACCAGATGCGCCTCGCGGAAGGTGATGCCGCCGGGCACGGTGGTGCCGACGGCCGGGGCGATACCGGGGTCGAGGAAATCCACGTCGAGTGAGACGTGCAGCATCCCGTTTTCTGCGCGCACCTTGTCGAGGAATTCGCGCAAGGGGGCGACGATACCGCGCTCATCCAGGACGCGCATGTCACAGATCGTGGCATCGCTTTCCAGCAGCCCCTCATGCTCGGGCCCATCGACGGAGCGGATGCCGTAAAGGCAGATACGCTCGGCCGGAACCGGGGCGGGGAAGGGCGGGAAGGCGTCGAAACCGGGGCGCCCCGCGATATAGGCCACCGGCGTGCCGTGCAGGTTGCCGGAGCTGGTGGTCAGCGGCGTGTGATAGTCCGAATGCGCGTCGAGCCAGAGAACGAAGAGCGGGCGGCCAGCGTCGCGCGCGTGGGCGGCCACGCCCGCGACCGAACCCAGCGAGAGCGAGTGGTCACCCCCCATGAAGATCGGGAAGCCCTCGGCCATCGCGCGCTTGCCCGTTTCGGCCAGAACCTCGGTCCAGCCCACGGTTTCGGCCAGCGAATGCACGGCCGCATTGGCGCAGGTCAAATCCCGGAGCCTGGGAAGGGCGACGTCGCCCCAGTCCTCGGCCCGGTTGCCGGTCTCGGCAATGGCGCGCCCGAGGCCTGCCACGCGAAAGGCGGCGGGGCCCATCAGGCATCCTTCGCGCTTTTGCCCGGTGTCGATGGGGGCGCCGATCAGGATACAGGTCTTGGTCATTGTGCAGGCCTCGTCGATTCAGGATTGCGCGCCAGTGTGTTGTCGTATTGTGTCAATACACACCCAGTTTTTTGTCGGAACGGACGAAGGATTATCCATAATGGCAGGCGCGGCAAGCGATCTGGACGAGCTGGATCAGAGGATCATCGCCGAACTTAGGCGCGACGGGCGCGCGTCGCTCTCCGACCTGGCGGATCGGCTGTCGATCGCGCGGGCCACGGTGCGCGCGCGGATGGAGCGGCTGCAGGCCCGGGGGGAGATCGTGGGCTTCACCGTCCTGACGCGGTCAGACGTGACCGCGCAGCCGGTGCGCGGCCTGATGATGATCGCGATCGAGGGCCGGGGTACTGAACGGATCGTCGCGCGCCTGACCGGCCTGCCCGAGATCATCGCGGTCCATTCGACCAACGGGCGCTGGGACATCATCGCCGAGATCGGCACCCGGACGCTCGAGGAGCTTGACCTCGTGCTGATGAAGGTGCGGGGCTACGAAGGGGTGCTGGCCTCTGAGACCAGCCTGCTCTTGTCGACCCGGCGCGCCAGTCGGCGCTAGGCTTAGACGCGGCGCGTGGCCGCCATAACCCAGATCGCAGCCAACGCGAAGGAAATCAGCGCGTTCCAGCCAGCCATGGAGACGCCAAAAAGGCTCCACGGGATTTCGTCGCAGCGGATCAGCGGCGCGGCCAAGATCTGGTTCATGAGTTCATCGGCCGAAAGCCCGCCGACGGGGCCGGAGGTGCAGGTGGTCGGCCCCTCCCACCATTTCTGTTCCACGCCCGCGTGAAAGACACCGATGGCGCCGGTCGTCGCGGCGGGCACCGCCCCGAGCCAGGGCAGCAAGCGATGGGTAATCAGCACGCCAAGCCCGGCAATCACGATGGCGGCGGCATGGGGCCAGCGTTGCCAAAGGCAGAGCTTGCAGGGCGCATAACCGAAGGCTTGGAACACGAAGGCGCCGCCCAGCAGAAGGACTGAGCCGAGTCCGGCGAGGAGGATAAGGTTCTTGCGAGTCATAGGTAGCGCACCAGAAGAAAACCACCGAGCAGGAGGCCGATGAACAGGGTGAACACCAGCCCGAGCCGCCGTTCGATGAAGTCGCGCATGGGCGCCCCGAATTGCCAGAGCAGGCCCGCCACCACGAAGAAGCGCAACCCCCGCGCCAGGATAGAGGTCGCGACGAAGGTCGCAATCGGCAAGCCGGTCCAGCCCGACATGATCGTGATGACCTTGTAGGGAAAGGGCGTGACGCCAGCGATCAGCACCGCCCAGAAGCCGAAATCGTTGAAGCGGGTGCTGAACTCCGCCATCGCGTCGGCCTTGCCGAGCGAGGTCAGGATCGGCTGGCCGATCTGCTCGAACGCGAAGGCGCCGATCGCGTAGCCCAGAAGCCCCCCGGCGACCGAGGCCGCCAGCGCCACCAGCGCGATAAGCCAGGCGCGTGACGGCCGGGCGAGGACCATCGGGATCATGAGCAGGTCGGGCGGGATCGGAAAGACGGAGCTTTCGACGAAGGAAACCAGCGCGAGGGCCGCCAGCGCGTGGCGATGGTTGGCCAGCCGCATGGTCCAGTCGTAAAGGGGCCGGATCATGGCCGGGCGTCTCCGATATTGCTGCCGGGTTCGCGGCGACGGCCTCTTAGGCCATGCGGGGGCTTTGGCGTCAAGCCGCTTTGCACCCATGCGCGCGCGCGTTAACGTGGCTGTGAAACGGTTGGGTTTGGGTGGCAGGATGCGCTGGCGCGGGCGTCGACAAAGCGACAATATCGAGGACCGTCGCCGTATGGGCCGGCGCGGGGGCACGGTGCAGGTCGGTGGCCTTGGCATCGTGGCGATTGTGGTCATCGGCTACTTCCTTGGCGTCGATATGACACCGGTGCTGGACGAGCTGTCGCGCCAGCAGGGTGGTGGCACGACTCAGGGCACAACGAAACTAACCGAGGCCGACCTTCAGGCGGGGGAGTTCGTCTCCGTAACGCTCGCCGACACGGAGGCGGTCTGGGGTCGGATCTTCCGCGCCGAGCTGAACCGGCCCTATGATCCGCCGACGCTGGTCCTGTTCAAGGGGATGACGCAATCGCCCTGCGCGACGGCCTCGGCGGCGACAGGGCCGTTCTATTGCCCCGCCGATCGCAAGATCTACCTCGACACCGAATTTTTCGTGACGCTGAGCCGCCAGCTTGGCGCCGGGGGTGATTTCGCGGCCGCCTATGTCGTCGCCCATGAGGTCGCCCATCACGTTCAGGATGAACTGGGTATCCTGGGCCAGGCGAACGCCGCGCGGCGGCAGGCCAGCCAGACCGACGCCAACGCCATCTCCGTCCGGATCGAGCTTCAGGCGGATTGCCTCTCTGGGATCTGGGCGCACCAGGCTGAATCGGTTCTGGGAACGATCGAGCCGGGCGACCTGAAGGAGGCGCTGAACGCCGCGCGCCGGATCGGTGACGACACGCTTCAGCGCAACGCCGGGCGCCAGCCGATGCCGCATACCTTCACCCACGGCAGTTCGGATCAGCGCGAACGCTGGTTCGCGCGCGGCTATGAGACCGGTGATGTCGAGGAATGCGACACCTTCAACGCCGCCCGGCTCTGAGCGTGCGCAAATCGCTTGTCTTGCGCAAAAGGGCGAGTTAGACCGCTGGCCGTGGCCCGAGTGGCGGAATGGTAGACGCAGCGGATTCAAAATCCGCCACCGCAAGGTATGTCGGTTCGAGTCCGACCTCGGGCACCACGTTTTCAGGAAACGCGACGCAACTTTGGGCGCTTATGCACGCGCGGCGATCTGTGGGGCGCGCCGGGTCGCCGTAGCCCGCCATCCGTGACCCGGGTTTCCGGGGCAGTTCCAATCCAGCTTCGATCACGGCCTGTCGCGGTCGCGGAAACGATCCGGCTGGTTTTCCGGCGGAGGCGGCAGGGCATCGCGCATACTGCGGTAACGGGGCGGCGGTCGCGCTGGCACATATCGCATTTCTTGATTTTATCCATATTTTTCTGGATATTAGAGCACATTTCGAACATTTCCGGGTAGGACGCGTGGCGCGCGCATCGGCTTTCCCGCCATTTCCAGTGTCGAGAAACAGCGTAATAATCGCGCGGAATGGCCCGGGTGACGTTACAATCGGATTTGCGTGGCGGATGCAGCGCCGCTAGACCTGTGTTCGGGCAATCGCGCTGACGTCGGGAGGGCGGAGCGGGGTTGAGGTTAAGCCGGGATCGGCAGAGGGACGTGTGAGAGTGACGATCGACTTGGGGTATCGAAGCGAGCAGAGCTCTATGGCGGGCCGTCGCCATCGGGGGCGGAGCGTCTGATATGCCGTTTCTGACTGGGGGCTGTGTCATCGCAACGGACCGCGGCGAAGTGCCGGCAGAGGTGCTGCGCGTGGGCGACAGGATCATCACCCGCGACAACGGGCTGCAGAGGCTCCGCTGGATCGGCACGCGGCGTCTCAACCGGGCAGATCTGTTCGCGAATGATCACCTCAGGCCGCTGCTGGTCAGGCAGGGATCGCTGGACGGATGGCTGCCAGAGGGCGACATCCGGGTTAGTCCGAACCAGCGCATCCTGGCGCCGCGCGACCGCAGCCTTGTTCATTTCGAGGAACATGAGGCGCTGATCTCTGCCAAGCACATGATCGACATGCGTCCGGCCGGTGCCAGCGCCAGCATCAGCTACACCTGTGTGCTTTTCGACCGGCACGAAATGATTCTGCTCAACGGCGTCTGGACCGAGGCGTTTCATCCGGGGGACATATCGGTGAACGGGATGGGGAATGCGCAGCGCTTCGAGCTATACGCGCTTTACCCCGAACTGCAGGCCCTGTTCGCCGAGGCGGTGGCCAAGGCGGTGCCCGGGCAGGTCGTGCCCTTCCCCCGCCAGCACTAGGACCACCTCAGCCCGCGGGATTTTCGCGTGCTGCGCGCCAGGCGGCCCATTCCTCGGGCGTGTCGAGATCGGTGATCGCGCGCCGGCCGGGCAGGGGGAGGAGCCGGACGACCTCGCCCGCGATGATCCGCCGCCCGCCCTGATCGCCGCTCAGAACGGCGAGTTCGCCGAACAACCGGGCGGGAAAGACGACCGGATGACCGGGCGTATAGTCGGAGGCTGCCGCGCGCAGGACCGTTTCCGGCTCACCCTCATAGACCGTGGCGACCGTGATCAGATCCGGCGCGGTCAATTCCGGCATGTCGGCGGGCACCACCATCAGCCCGGGCGGAGAGACATGCCCCGCCGCCGCGACTGCTGCGCGGAGCGACGCCGCAAGACCCTCATGCGCGTCCGGGACGGGCAGGGGCCGCACCCCTAGCCCGCTTAGCGCGGCAAGCCGTGGGCGGGCATGGGGACCGCCCTCGGGCAGGGTGACGAAGACGACAGGGCTCGCCGCCAACGACAGGCGCGCGATGCGCCTGAGCATCGGCTCGCCCTCGATCTCTTCCATCAGCTTGTCGCCGCCACGCATCCGGCTGGAGCTGCCGGCCGCGGGAATGACGATTGCGACCCTGTCCATGCCACCCAACTCCGCATCGGAGGGTCCGATGCCCGAAAAGGAAACGATGCGCGAAGTATCCGTTCCGCGCATCTCCGTGGCAAGAGCCGATGCGGCAGGCTTAGCCGCGCATTCGCGCCCCGTCCGCGTCCCAGAGCGGGCCATCGATCATCCGGGCCTTGCAGCGCTTGCCAAGGATCTCGATCTCCGCCTCAAGCCCGGCGGTGATCATCTCGACCGGGACGAAGCCCTGGGCGATCGATTGGCCGGTCCAATGCGAATACCCGCCCGAGGTGCAGAAGCCGACGACCTTGTCCCCGATCCAGATCGGCTCATAGGCTACCACGTCGGCCTCGTCAGTCTCGACGATGAACGCGCAGAGCTTCCGCTTGGGGCCCGCGGCCTTTTCGGCCATCGCGGGCGCCTTGCCGATCCAGTCGGCCGCCTTGTTCCAGCGGATGAAGCGGTCTATGCCGGTTTCGCCGGGGAAGTAGTCTGGCGAAAACTCCCGCGCCCAGGAGCCGAAGAGCTTGTCGAGGCGCAGCGACATCATCGCGCGCATGCCGAAGGGGCGCAGGCCCAGGTCCTGACCGGCCTCCCAAAGCGTGTGCCAAAGCGACCGCTGGCTCATGAAATCGGTGAAGATCTCATAGCCCAGGTCGCCGGTGTAGCTGACGCGCTGGACAAGGCAATCGGCCATGCCGATGGTCATGCGCCTGGCGTCCATGAACTTGAACGCCTCGCCCGAAACATCGGCGCGGGTGACGCGCGCCAGAAGATCGCGCGCCTTAGGCCCCGCGATCTGGAAGCCGGTGATCCGGTCAGAGACGTTTTCGACCCGCACGCCGTCATCCAGGTTCGCCTCGAACCAGCGCAGGTGCTGGTCCTGCGCGCCGTAGCTGCCGGTAATCCGGAACTCAGTTTCCGAGAGACATGTGACGGTGAAGTCGCCGATGATCTTGCCCTTGGGGCTCAGCATCGGGGTCAATGACAGGCGGCCGGGCTTCGGGATCGCGCCCGCCATGATCCGATCAAGCCAGGCGCGCGCGTTCGGCCCCGTCACGCGGAACTTGCCGAAGTTCTGCACCTCGTTGATGCCGACCGCCTCCCGCACCGCCATGACTTCCTGGCGCGTCGCCTCCCAGGCGTTGGAGCGCCGGAAGGTCGGCGTCTCGTAGCGCGGCTCGCCCGGCAGGGCGAAGTAGTTCACGACCTCAAGCCCGTATTGCTGGCCCCAGACCGCGTTCATGCCGTCGAAGATGTCGTACATCGGCGTCGTACGGAAGGGGCGCGCGGCAGGGCGTTCCTCGTTCGGGTAGGAGACCGAGAAGCGCATCTGGTAGTTCTCGATCACCTTCGGGACGGTGTAGCCCGGCGTGGTCCACTTGCCGAAACGGGCGACGTCAAAGCCGCGCGGGTCGACCTCGGTTTCGCCGTGGATCATCCATTCGGCAAGCGACTTGCCCATGCCGCCGCCTTGGCTGAAGCCTGCCATCACGGCGCAGGCCGACCAGTAGTTGCGAAGGCCCGGCACCGGCCCGATCAGCGGGTTGCCGTCGGGGGCGAAGGTGAAGGGGCCGTGGATCACGCGCTTCACCCCCGTGCGTTCCAGAACCGGGAAGCGGCGGTAGGCGAAGGTGACAGAGTCCTCGATCTTGTCGAACTGTTCGTTCAGAAGTTCATGGCCGAAGTTCCAGGGGGTGCCATCGACGCTCCATGGTTCGCAGGGCTTTTCATAGAAGCCGATGCAAAGGCCGCGCCCCTCTTGGCGCAGGTAGCTTTCGCCGCCGGGGTCCATGACGTGGGGGAATTCCTTGCCCGATTTCAGGATGTCCATGATTTCGGGGATGTCATCGGTCACCAGGTATTGGTGCGCCATCGGCAGAAGCGGCAGGTAGACACCGGCCATCGCGCCCACCTCGCGCGCCCAGAGACCGCCTGCGTTGACGATATGCTCGGCGTGGATCGTGCCCTGTTCAGTCACGACGTCCCAAGTGCCATCCGCACGCGGGTTGGTTTCCAGCACGCGATTATGCTCGACGATCTCCGCCCCGCCCATCTTGGCCGCGCGCGCATAGGCATGGGTGGTGCCCGACGGATCGAGGTGGCCGTCGAGCGGGTCGTAAAGCGCGCCCACAATCCCGTCGAGGTTCACCTGGCCATAGGTAAATGCCTTGATCTCCTCGGGGCCGAGGATTTCGGTGTGCAGGCCCATGTAGCGGTGCTTGGCGCGCTCGGCCACCAGCATCTCGAACCGGGCCTGGTTGTCGGCCAGCGTGATGCCGCCGACGTGGTGGAGGCCACAGGACATGCCGGTGATCGCCTCAAGCTCCTTGTAGAGCCCGATCGTGTAGCCCTGAAGCGCCGCCATGTTGGTGTCGCCGTTCAGCGTGTGGAACCCGCCCGCCGCATGCCAGGTGGAGCCGGAGGTGAGCGTGGAACGCTCGATCAGCATCACGTCCTTCCAGCCGTATTTCGTCAGGTGGTAAAGCACCGAGCAGCCGACGACGCCGCCGCCGATCACCACGACCTGTGCCTGGGTCTTCATGTTCGCCTCCAGAGGAATTTGCGACCAATCAAGGCCCGAAAGCGATCTGGAGCATGTCGATCAGCGACAAAAAATGTCGTTTCGCGTTTTGATCCCCATGAAAGCAGCGAAGCCGGGGTTGGCCCCGGCTTCGTCGCGGCGGGTTTTCCGCACGGCTCATTTTTCCGGAATGAGGCCCCTTGGGCTGAAGCGAAGCACGAGCAACAACACCAGTCCCAGCGCGATGAGGCGCATGTGGGCGGCGGAGTCCTTGAGGTGTTCGCGTAGCGGCGAAGCGGGGTCCATGCCCGCGGTCAGGTATTCGAGCGCGGCGGGGCCCCAGGCCTCGACCTTGAGCCAGAGGAAGCTGATCAGGAAGCCGCCGAGGATCGCGCCCCAGTTGTTGCCCGAGCCGCCGACGATGACCATCACCCAGATGAGGAAGGTGAAGCGCAAGGGGCTGTAGGTGCCGGGGTTGTGCAGGCTGTCCATCGTCACCATCATCGCGCCGGCCAGGCCGCAGACGGCGGAGCCGAGGATGAAGATCTGCAGGTGGCGGCCGGTCACGTTCTTGCCCATCGCCCCGGCCGCGACCTCATTGTCGCGGATGGCGCGCATCATCCGGCCCCAGGGCGACTTCAGCGCCAGTTCCGACGCGGCCGTCAGCAGGAGCAGGATGGCGAGGAAGAGGCCGGCATAAAGCAGCTTGACCACGACGGTGGAGGCCACGACCGGCTCGGCGCCGAAGCCGGCGGCGAAGTCGACGAAGGCGGGGCTTGCCTGCAGGTCGACCTCATAGGGAACCGGGCGGGGAATGCCGATGACGTTCTTGACGCCGCGCGCCAGCCAGTCCTCGTTCTTCAGGACGGCGACGATGATCTCGCCGATCCCTAGCGTCGCGATGGCGAGGTAGTCGGAGCGCAGCCCCAGCGCGGTCTTGCCGATCAGCCAGGCCGCGCCCGCCGCCAGAAGCGCGCCGACGGGCCAGGACAGGAGCACCGGCAGGCCGAGCCCGCCGAGGTTGGAATTGGTCGCGGGGTTGAAGGCCTCGATCACCTCGACCGCCGGGTCGAAGAGCGCGCGGTAGAGGAAGAAGCCGCCGATCAGCGTCACGCAGAGCGCGGCAAGCCGCACCCGGCCCTTCAGCCGGTGGTTCAGCACGATCGCCAGCGCGATCACGCCCAGGCCGACGATCAGCGCGAAGACCAGCCGGCCCACGCCGCCCGCGGTCCAGACCTCGGTCACCGGGGGCGTGGCGATCAGTACCGGGGCCAGCCCGCCAAGCGCGATGAAGCCCACGACGCCGACGTTGAAAAGCCCCGCGTAGCCCCATTGCATGTTCACGCCGAGCGCCATGATCGCCGAGAGCAGGCCGAAGTTCAGGATGAAGAGCGCGGTGTTCCAGCTGCCGCCGAAGATCCCGCCGAACGTGGTCGAGCCTTCGAGCACGATCAGCGCCGCCATGCCCGCGAAAAGAAGGATGTTGCGCGTGTTCATACCGATTTCCCCTTGAAGAGGCCGGTGGGCTTGAAGAGCAGGACGACGATGAGAAGCGCGAAGGAGACCGCGAACTTGTAGTCGGTGGAAAGCAGCTGCGCGAGCCCGTCGGGCGCCAGCGCCTCGGGCAGCACATAGGTCGCGACCTTCTTCCAGGCATAGGTCAGGCCGACCTCGGAAAAGGCGATCAGGAAGCCGCCCGCGATCGCGCCCAAGGGGCTGCCGAGCCCGCCGACGATGGCCGAGGCGAAGACCGGCAGCAGCAGCTGGAAGTAGTTGAAGGCCTTGAAGCTCTTGTCGAGCCCGTAGAGCGTGCCGGCGATGACGGCGAGGCCCGACGCGATGATCCAGGTCACCGCCACCACGCGTTCCGGGTTGATGCCCGAGAGCAGCGCGAGGTCCTCGTTGTCGGAATAGGCGCGCATCGACTTGCCGGTGCGGGTCTTGTTGAGGAACCAGAACAGGAGCGCGACGACGAGGACGGCGGCGGCGATGGTCTGGGCCTGGCTGGCCTTGAAGGCCAGCCCCTCGGCAAGGCCCGTGGACTTCTTGAACTCATTGGCGTTGATCAGGAACCGCGCGCCATCGGCAAAGCGGATCTCCTCCACGCCGATGACGAAGCGGGTGACGCCGTTCATCACGAACATCACCCCCATCGAGACGATCACCAGGATCACCGGCGCGGCCTTCTGCCGGCGGTAGAAGCGGTAGACCCCGCGGTCGGTCAGAAGCACGACCGCCGCCGTCGCTGCGATGCCGAAGGGCAGCGCGAGGAAGGCCGTGGGCAGCGGGCCAAGGCTGACACCCAGCGATTGCAGCCACCAGGTCACCAGGATCACGAAGCCCGTCCCCAGCGCCATCGTGTCGCCATGGGCGAAGTTCGAAAACCTGAGGATGCCGTAGATCAGCGTCACCCCAAGCGCCCCGAGCGCGAGCTGCGCCCCATAGGCCGTCGCCGGTATGACGACAAAGTTCAAAAGCGCGACAAGCGCATTGAGAAGGTCCATGCTTCTCCCCCGTGGCTGGCCCTTCGGCCTGTCTTTATTGTCCCTTGACCCAATACCATACCCGGCCCTCTCCGCAAGCCATTGCAGGACCCTTTGGGCCCGCGTCCCCCGACACGGCCGCGAAAAAGGCCCCGGACGGGGCCGGAACCCTGCGCGATGATGGCGAGGGCCTATCAGCGTCTTGTGTAACTCAGCCTTGGGCCGGTGTGCAGGTGCCCTGCACATAGCCGGTCTTGCTGCCGGTCCCGGTATAGTGCAGCTCCCCGGTTTCGGTGTTGAGGGCGTAGTTCTGCGTGAACCCGTCCCCGATTACGACGAAGAACAGACCCTTGGTGCCGGGGTGGACGTCCGCCTCGATCTCAGCGCCCTCGGAAAGGACTTGGCCCTTGTCCTGGCCTTCGTACTGGACAAGCTGCACCGCTGCCAATGCGGACTCGCCCGAACAATCAAAGACAATGTTTCCCGCTTCAGCGGACAGGGGCAGCAGAATGCCTGCGGAAAGGAAAAGGTATTTCACGGAAAACTCCAATAATGCTTCCGGATCGGCGCAGTAGGGATGCACTGTGGCGGAAAATTGTCGAATTCCGGGCGCTTTGGGGGGCGTTTGAAAGCGCGAAGGGACGCCGCGATAATGGCGTCCCTTCCGGTCGATAACACGTCGTTTTCGGGGTTTTAGCCCCCCAAGAAGGTGCGCCGCACCTCTGCGTTTGCTAGAAGCGCCTCGCCGGTGTCGGTGTAGCGGTTGGCGCCCTGGACGAGGACGTAGCCCTTGTCGGCGATCTCCAGCGCCTGGCGGGCGTTCTGTTCGACCATCAGGATCGAGATGCCGGTGCGGGCGACCTCGATGATGCGGTCGAAAAGCTCGTCCATGACGATGGGGGAGACGCCGGCGGTGGGCTCATCCAGCATCAGGAGCTTTGGCTGCGTCATCAGCGCGCGGCCCACGGCGACCTGCTGGCGCTGGCCGCCGGACAGTTCGCCCGCGGGCTGGCGGCGCTTGTCCTTCAGGATCGGGAAAAGGTCGTAGACCTGCTCCATCGTGGCGCGGAAGTCGTCGCGGCGGATGAAGGCGCCCATCTCCAGGTTCTCCTCGACCGACATCGAGGGGAAGACGTTGTTGACCTGCGGCACGAAGCCCATGCCCTTGGCCACGCGGTCCTGAGGCGTCAGGGCGGTGATGTCCTGCCCGTCGAGCGTCACCTGGCCCTTGCGCAGGTTCAGCATCCCGAAGACCGCCTTCATCGCGGTCGACTTGCCCGCCCCGTTGGGGCCGACGATCACCGCGATCTCGCCCTTGTCCACGGTCAGCGTGCAGTCGTGCAGGATGTCGGCGGCGCCGTAGCCGCCGGTCATGTTCTCGGCCGCGAGGAAGCTCATGCCGCACCTCCCTGGCCCGCTTCGTCGCCAAGTCCGGGCTGGGCGCCGTGCGACTCGTGGCGGGCCTCCTCAGCCTCGGCTTCCGCCTTGACTTTGTTCTTGAGGCCACGGCCCAGATAGGCTTCGATCACGGCCTCGTTCTCCATGATATGGGCGGCGGAGCCCTCGGCCAGCACCTTGCCCTCGGCCATCACGATGACCGGGTCGCAGAGGCGGCCGATGAAGTCCATGTCGTGCTCGATCACGCAGAAGGTGTAGCCGCGTTCCTTGTTCAGCCGCACGATCGCGTCGCCGATGGTGTTGAGAAGCGTGCGGTTCACGCCGGCGCCGACCTCATCGAGGAAGACGATCTTGGCGTCGACCATCATCGTGCGGCCAAGCTCCAGCAGCTTCTTCTGCCCGCCGGACAGGTTACCCGCGCGCTCGTCGGCCAGATGGGAAATCGTCAGGAAATCAAGCACCTCGTCGGCTTTCTTCGCGAGCGCGCGCTCTTCCTCGGCGATGCGCTTGCGGCCGAACCAGGCGTTCCAGAGCGTCTCGCCCGACTGGGCCGCCGGCACCATCATCAGGTTTTCTCGCACCGTCATCGAGGAGAATTCATGCGCGATCTGGAAGGTCCGGAGCAGGCCCTTGTGGAAAAGCTCGTGCGGCGGCAGGCCGGTAATGTCCTCGCCGTCCATGATCACCCGGCCCGAGGTCGGCGTGTAGACTCCGGCGATCACGTTGAAGAGCGTTGACTTGCCCGCCCCGTTCGGCCCGATCAGCCCGGTGATCGAGCCCTTCGCGATCTCGAGCGAGGCGCCGTCAACTGCGCGGAACCCCCCGAAATGCTTGTGCAGATCCTCAACGACGATCATGCGTGTTCATCCCCTTCGCACGGGTTCACCCGCGTCTGTCGATATCGAAAAGGCAGCCCGGATAAGCCGGGCTGCCTTGTGTGGCATCAAGCGATCAGCGGTAGCCGACCGTGGTGATCTTGCCGTCCTTGAACTCGTACTCGCGATACGCGCCCGAGGCTTCGCCCGGTCCGATCAGCTCGACCGCCGAGGCGCCGACGTAGTCGATGTCGGTCCCCGCCGCAAGAAGCTCAAGCCCCTTGGCCAGTTCGCCCGGATAGATCTTCTCGCCCGGCGCGTTGGCGACATCCATCACCTTCGCGGCAAGGTCGGCCGACTTCGAAGAACCGGCGGCCTGCATGGCGAGCATGATCAGCGCCGCCGCGTCATAGCTTTCGCCCGCATAGGACGAGGAGCCGTCGAAGCCCGCGGCCGTGGCCATTTCCAGGAAGGTCGCGCCACCGGCGCTGTCGGTGCCCGGAACGGTACCGAAGGAGCCATCAAGCTCGCTGCCGAACTTTTCTTCGAGCACGTTGCCATACATGCCGTCCGGCAGCATGAAGGTGCTGAAGGCGCCGGTGTCGAGCGCGGCGCGGATGACGCCCGCGCCGCCCTGGTCGACATAGCCCGCAACGACAAGCGCATCGCCACCGGCAGAGGCCAGTGCGCCGACCTCGGCCGAATAGTCGGCCTTGCCGTCTTCATGCGCGGCCGAGATGCTCACGCTACCACCGGCCGCTTCGACCGCGGCCTGGATGGAGTCGGCCAGACCCTTGCCGTAGTCGTTGTTGGTGTAGGAAATTGCGACGGAAGAGATGCTGCGGTCCTGCAGGACTTTGGCGATGATCTCACCCTGGCGCGCATCCGAGGGTGCAGTGCGGAAGAACAATCCGTTGTCCTCGGCCGAGGTCAGACCGGGGGAGGTCGCCGAGGCCGAGATCATCACGATGCCGTTCGGAACCGCCACATTGGCCAGGATCGCGCCGGTCACGCCCGAGCAGTCCGCGCCCATGATCGCGTTGACCTTGTCCGTGGTGACAAGGCGTTCAGCCGCCGCCGTGGCGGCCGCCGCGTCGACGCAGGTCGAATCGCCGCGCACCGAGGTCACGGTCGAGCCGTCGAGCAGCTTGCCGGAGTCGCTGACTTCCTTCATCGCAAGCTCGGCACCCGCGCCCATCGAAGGCGTGATCGATTCCAGCGGCCCCGTGAAGCCCAGGATCACCCCGAGCTTGATGTCCTCGGCGCCAGCCGCACCCGTCATGAGCGCGACCGCAGCGGTCGCGGCGAGAAGTTTCTTCATCTTGTTACTCCCATATTGGATCGAAATCTGGCGGCGAGCCTAGAGCGGCTTTGCCTAAAAGAAAAGCGGTTCGCGGAAGGGTCCTGCGGGGCGGTGGGAATTGACCCGGCGTCACCCTAAGCCGGATGTGCGGCGGGTCAAGGAAGCCCAGGGGGGCCCCTCAGATCGACAGGCGCGCGCCCCCCGGTACCCCGTGTGTGCCACGTTCCCGGTAAGGCGTCGTCTTGTAATGCGCGCGGTAGCATTTCGAAAAATGCGACGGGCTTGCGAAGCCGCAGGCCAGCGCAACGTTGATCACGCTCATGTCCGTCTGCATCAGCAGATTGCGGGCTTTCTGAAGCCGCAGCTCCATGTAGTACCGTTTCGGGCTGCGGTTCAGGTAGCGCCGGAACAGCCGCTCCAACTGGCGCGTCGACATGCCGACCTGCTCGGCCAGGTCCGCCGGGCTGATCGGGTCCTCGATATTGGCCTCCATCATCTGGATGACCTGGCTGAGCTTCGGGTGACGCACGCCGATCCGCGTCGGGATCGAGAGGCGCTGCGTGTCCTGGTCGGTGCGAATCGAGGAATAGATCAGCTGGTCGGCGACGGTATTGGCAACCTCTTCCCCGTGGTCCGAGGCAATGATCTTGAGCATCAGGTCGATGGAGGCCGTCCCGCCCGCCGTCGACATGCGGTTCCCGTCGAGGACGAAGACCGACTTGGTCAGCCTGACCTGCTCGAACTCCTCCAGGAAACTGTCCTGGTTTTCCCAGTGGATGGTGGCGCGCTTGCCGTCCAGAAGCCCGGCCTTGGCCAGGGTGTAGGCGGCGGTGCAAAGCCCGCCGATTGCCGCGCCGCGCCGCGCCTCGCGGCGAAGCCAGTTCAGAACCGGCTTGGTCGTGGCGTCCTGCACGTCGATGCCGCCGCAGACAAGCACCGTATCCTCGCGCGAGATCTCCCCAAGCCCCATGTCGAGCTTGAAGGCCGCGCCGTTCGAACAGACCGCCTCCTTCCCGTCCTCGCCCGCCAGTGCCCAGCTGTAGGCCTGCGATCCCAGTACGCGGTTGGCAATGCGAAGCGGTTCGATGGCGCCCGCGAAGGACAACATGGTAAAGCGGTTAAGCAAGAGGAATACGAACCGCTTCTTGCGCGGCGCGGCATTCGGCGCGGACTTGCTGGACGTAACTGCGGGGGGCATTATGCGACTCTTATTTGTCGTTTTGGTTACAGAAGCACCAAATTTCGCGCCCCGCAAGGGGCATGGGGCGGTGCATTGGGTTTGCAAGGCGGCCGGGCTGACAGTATAAGCCGCCCGGTTAACGCTAAACGCTTGGAGAAGACCCATGACCAAGGCCTGGAACAGATCCGATTGGCGCAGCCGTCCGCGGGTGCAGATGCCGGATTATCCGGATCAGGCCGCGCTGAACGCGGTGGAGGCGCAGATCGAAAGAATGCCGCCCCTGGTCTTTGCGGGCGAGGCCCGCAAACTCAAGCGCGCGCTTGGCGACGTGGCTGCGGGCCGTGCCTTCCTTCTTCAGGGCGGCGACTGCGCCGAAAGCTTTGCGGAATTTTCCGCCGACAACATCCGCGACACCTTCAAGGTGCTGTTGCAGATGGCGATCGTGCTGACCTGGGGCGCGAAGCTTCCGGTCGTCAAGGTCGGCCGGATGGCGGGCCAGTTCGCCAAGCCGCGTTCGGCGGGGACCGAGGTCATCGGTGGGGTGGAGCTGCCGTCCTACCGGGGCGACATCATCAACGGATTCGACTTCACCGCCGACGCCCGCGTGCCCGATCCCGCGCGGATGCTTCAGGCCTATACGCAGGCGGCGGCCTCGCTCAACCTGCTCCGGGCCTTCTCGACCGGCGGGTTCGCGGACATGCACCGGGTCCAGAGCTGGATTTCGGGCTTCACCCAGGAAGACGAGGCCAAGCGTTACCGCGAGGTCGCGACCCGCATTCAGGATGCGATGGACTTCATGGGTGCGGCGGGCGTCACCTCCGACACCGTTCACGCGATGTCCGCGGTCGATTTCTACACCAGCCATGAGGCGCTGCTTCTGGAGTATGAGGAGGCGCTGTGCCGGATCGATTCGACCTCGGGCCTGCCGGTGGCGGGGTCGGGTCACATGATCTGGATCGGCGACCGCACCCGTCAGCCCGACGGCGCGCATGTCGAGTTCTGCCGCGGCGTCCAGAACCCGATCGGGCTGAAATGCGGGCCCTCGCTGACCTCGGACGACCTCAAGAAACTGATCGCCCGGCTGAACCCGGAAAACGAGGCCGGCCGCCTGACGCTGATCGCGCGCTTCGGCGCGGGCAAGGTCGGCGACAACCTGCCGCGGCTGATCAGGGCGGTCGAGGAAGAGGGCGCCACGGTCGTCTGGACCTGCGATCCGATGCACGGAAACACGATCAAGTCGGCGACGGGCTACAAGACCCGGCCCTTCGACAGTGTCCTGCGCGAGGTGCGTGAGTTCTTCGCCGTTCACAAGGCGGAAGGGACGATCCCCGGCGGCGTGCATTTCGAGATGACGGGCAAGGACGTGACCGAATGCACCGGCGGCGTGCGCGCTGTGACGGACGAGGATCTGTCGGACCGCTACCACACCGCCTGCGACCCGCGTCTGAACGCCAGCCAGTCGCTGGAGCTTGCCTTCCTTGTCGCGGAGGAGCTTCAAGATCGCCGCGCGATGCAGAAAGCCGCCGGCATGTGAAACCGCCGTCCCGGCGATATGAAACGGGCCCCACCGGGGCCCGTTTTCATTCGTCGGTCTTGACGAGCCTGAGGTGCGCACGGGACCGGGGCGCGCGCATGAAGGGCGGCATGCTTTCCGCGAAGCCCCGCTCGGGCGTGATCGCCCGGGGCGACGGTTGGCCCGCCGCGATCTCGGTCCTCAGGGTCTCTGAAAGGCTGAAGCGGCGCGGCGCCAGTCCGATCTGCCCGTTGCTCGCCAGGCAGCCAAGCGCCCGGTCGATTCCGCCCCGGTCGCTGCGCATGGGCAAGAGCAAGAGCCGCGCGGTCAGTTCCGGCCGTCCCGCGCCCGCTTCCGCGCGCAAGACAACCTCTGCCACGGCGGGGGACTCAAATACATCGGCAAGCACGGCCCCCATCTGCGGGCGTGATCCAGGCGAAAGCATCGCCGTGATCGGCATGCCGCGCACCTCCATCCCCATCAGGTCGTTGAGATGTCCTCCAGCGACTCGGAACCGGGCGATCTGCGGAGCCACGCGCTCAAGAATGAAGGCGTAATCCAGCGCTCTCTCGATGCCCCTCGGGTCCACCTCGGACCTCAACGGCACGGGCCGTCCGCCACGCAGGGCTTCCCAATAGGCCCTGACTTCTTCCACGGTCGATCGAGTCATGTCTTTTCGCGCCCCCGCGAAGGGGACGACCTCGCCCCCGAAGAAACCATCTACACTCATTACACAACCTCCAGCTTGATCCTTTCACGCAGTCTCCGGTTCGCGTTGTCCACAGGTTCAGGCTTTGTTAACCGTAGGGCGGAAAAGCTTACCTAAGTGTTAACATAGCCCAACGCCGCGGCGCCGGGGGGAAAAAAGGAAACCAATGGTTAATCACGCGCTTGTCTCGATGACCGGATTCGCCGAACGCCGGGGATCGGACGCCGGAGCCGATTGGGTCTGGGAGATCCGGGCCGTCAATGGCAAGGGGCTCGACCTTCGCACGCGCCTGCCGGATGGAATCGACGGGCTGGAACAGGGCGCGCGCGCGGCGGTGTCGGCGCGCATGGCGCGGGGGAATGCCACCCTTTCGCTCAAACTGTCGCGGGCGGCGGAGGCCGGGGCGATCCGGGTCAATGCCGCAGGTCTGTCCGCGGCGCTTGACGCGGTGTCCCAAGTCGGTGCGGAGGCGGCGCGCCGGGGCGTGGAACTGCCCGCGCCCTCCGCCACCGATATCCTCACGCTGCGCGGCGTGCTCGAAACCGGAGCCGTGGCCGAGGATACCGGTCCGCTTCTGGCCGCGCTGTTGGCTGACCTTGACGTGCTTCTGGCCGATTTCGCCGCGATGCGTGCGGCGGAGGGGCGGGCACTGGCCGTCGTCATTGATGGCCAGATCGCACGAATCGCCCAACTGGCCGATGAGGCGCGCACCGCGGCAGAGGCGCGTCGGCCGCAGATGGAGCAGGCGCTGCGCGACAACCTTGCCCGTGTGCTTGCCGGCGCGGCCGAGGCCGATCCGGCCCGCGTGGCGCAGGAACTCGCGCTGCTGGCGGTCAAGGCGGACGTGACCGAGGAACTTGACCGCCTGGCGGCCCATGTTGCTGCGGCCCGCAGGCTTCTGGCCGAAAAGGGCGCGGTCGGCCGCAAGTTCGACTTCCTGATGCAGGAATTCATGCGCGAGGCGAACACGCTTTGTTCAAAGTCGGGCAATGCCGAGCTGACTCGGATCGGCCTTGACCTCAAGACCGTGATCGACCAGATGCGCGAACAGGTTCAGAACGTGGAATGACAATGCAGCGCAGGGGCTTACTGATCATCCTTTCATCGCCTTCGGGCGCGGGGAAATCGACGCTTGCCAAGCGGCTGATGGCCTGGGACCCGACGCTGAAGTTCTCCGTCTCGGCAACGACGCGGGCGCCTAGACCGGGTGAGGAGGATGGGCGCGAGTACTACTTTCGTACCCGCGCGGAATTCGAGGCGATGGTCGCGGCGGGCGAGATGCTGGAACATGCTGAGGTCTTCGGAAACTTCTACGGCTCGCCCAAGGGGCCAGTGGAGGCGGCGATGAACGAGGGGCGCGACACGCTTTTCGACATCGACTGGCAGGGCGGCCAGCAGATCCGCCGATCGGCGCTCGCAAAAGATGTGGTCTCGATCTTTATCTTGCCGCCTTCGATCGCGGATCTGGAAAGCCGACTGCGTGGGCGCGGGCAGGACAGCGAGGATGTCATCGCAGGCCGCATGGCGAAAAGCCGTGACGAGATCAGCCATTGGGCGGAGTACGACTACGTCATTATCAACCGGGATATCGACGAAGCCGAAGAGGAGCTCAAGACCATCCTCAAGGCGGAGCGTTCGCGTGCCGACCGCCAGCCTGGCCTCACCGAGTTCGTCCGTGGTCTCAACAGGGAGTTCGAAGGTAGATGATCTATGCGCTTGACGGAGTAGCCCCCGAGATCGGCCGGGATGTCTGGGTCGCCCCGGACGCCAACATCATCGGCAAGGTGGTGCTGGAGGATGAGGCGGGCATCTGGTTCGGCGCCACGCTCAGGGGCGACAACGAGGTCATCCATGTGGGCCGGGGCACGAACATCCAGGAAAACACCGTCTGCCACACGGACATGGGCTATCCTATGGTGATCGGGCCGGACTGCACGATCGGGCACAAGGCCATGCTGCACGGCTGCACCATCGGGGCCGGCTCGCTGATCGGGATGGGGGCCACGATCCTCAACGGGGCGAAGATCGGCTCGGGCTGCCTGATCGGGGCCGGGGCCCTTGTGACCGAGGGCAAGGAGATTCCGGACGGCTCGCTCGTCATGGGGGCGCCGGGCAAGGTTGTGCGGATGCTGGACGATGCGGCGCGGGCGCGGCTTCTGGCCTCGGCCGAGGGCTACCGCAGAAACGCCAAGCGCTTCCTCGCCGGGTTGAAGGCCCTGTGACGGGTGATCCCGGCTACCGTCCGAATGGGGGCTGACATGGCGCGATTTCTCGACCGCGATCATCCGATGTTCCGGCAAACCTGGGTTCGCGCGGTGACCGTCGCGGTGCCGCTTGTGGGGGCGGGTTTCGAACTGACGCTTGGTTCACCGCTCTGGGGGGCCATCTTTGCCGGCCTTGCCGGTTACGCGCTTTGGGAGCTGTTCCTGCGCGGCCCTCGGGGCGGCGACCGCGGCTGATCGGACGGGTCAGTGCCACGGCACGCGGCCACTTGAGCGGGACCGGGCGACGTGCCAATCAGGGCGGAAAGGAGACCCGCCCATGTCCGATGATCGCCCGATCCCCGAAAACCTCGTCCGCCGCACGCCGCTGCCCACCAGTGTCAGCCGTCCGGTCGTGACACCGATCATGCCCTCGGTCGTCTATGCCTCCGACTGCCCCGATGAGCTTGACGCGCAGTACGAAGGCCGGGTGAAGGGCTTCACCTATGCGCGCGAGGGCCACCCCAACGCCGAGGTTCTGGCGCAGAAGATCGATGCGCTGGAAGGGGCCGAGGGCGGGCTGATCCTGGGCTCTGGCATGGCGGCGGTCACGGCGGCGTTGATGGGGTGCCTGAAGGCGGGCGACCACGTTCTGGGCGGCGATCAGCTTTACGGCCGCTCCCTTCGCCTTATGGGGACGGACCTGCCGCGCTTCGGCATCGCCACCTCGCTTGCCGATCCGACGGATGCGGCGGCCTTCGCCCGCGCGATCCGGCCCGAGACGCGGATGGTGCTGGTCGAACTGGTCTCAAACCCCACGCTCAGGGTCGCCGATATTCCCGGCATCGCGGCGATCTGCAAGGAACGCGGCGTGCTTCTGGCGGTGGACAGCACCTTTTCCACGCCGCGCGCCTTCCGCCCGTTCGAGCATGGGGCGGATATCGTCATCCACTCGGTGACCAAGCTGTTGGCGGGCCATTCCGACGTGACGCTGGGCTATGTCGCGGCGAAGGACCCGGCGCTGCGCAAGGCGATCTACGATTTCGCGGTGACGACGGGCCTGACGCCGAGCCCCTTCGATTGCTGGCTGGCCGAACGCGGGCTGATGACCTTCCACCTGCGCTATGACCGGGCGGAGGAGAACGCCAAGGCGCTGGCCGACCATCTAGCGGGCCTGCCGGGGGTACGGCGCGTGCTATACCCGCTGCGCGCCGATCACCCCGACCACAACCGAGCGTCGGGGCTTCTGGGCGCGCGGGGGGGCAACATGCTGTCGTTTGAGGTCGAGGGCGGCCGGGCGGGGGCCAATGCGCTGACCCGCGCCATGAGAGACCTGCCCTTTGCCCCGACGCTTGGCGATATCGCGACGATCCTGTCGCATTCGGCCTCCTCCTCCCACCGGGCGCTCTCGCACGAGGCGCGGGCGGCCCTGGGGATCAGCGAGGGGTTCTTCCGCATCTCGGTGGGGGTCGAGGATATCGGGCTCTTGAAGCGGGATTTCGCGGCTGGCGTCGCCGCAGCCAGGGCCGCAGCCGGATAACTGGGCATCGACCGGGGAGGGGGGCATGAACAGCCAGGACTGGCAAGAGGCGATCGCCGCCATTCCCATCGCGCTGATGGTGCTGGACGCGGACGAACGCATCGTCGCGGCAAACCAGACGGCGCGCGGGCTTTTCGGCGCCGCGGTGGAGGACCGGCTGGGCGCGGCGGTCCTGAGGCACCCGGCTTTCCTTGCCGCGCTGTCCCGTGTCCTGGCCGAGGGCGTCGCGGTCGAGGCGCGCGCGACCCTGCCCGGCAAGTCGGAGGAAGGCGGGCTCAGGGTCCAGATCTCCCCGGTTCGCATTCAGGGACGCCGCGGCGCTTTGGCCGCGTTTGAGGACATGTCGGGGATGGAACAGGCCGAGGCGATCCGGCGTGACTTCGTGGCCAATGTCAGCCACGAGCTGCGCACGCCGCTGACCGCGCTGGTCGGGTTCATCGAAACGCTGAAGGGGCCCGCGCGCGACGATGCCCCGGCACGCGACCGCTTCCTCTCCGTCATGGAGAGCGAGGCGGGGCGGATGATGCGGCTTGTGAACGACCTTCTGTCCCTGTCGCGTGTGCAGTCAGAGGAGCGGCGCCTGCCCTCGGAAACGGTGGAGATCCTCGCCCTCCTGCGGCGGGCGACCATGGCGCAGGCGGCCCTTGCCGACGCCGCGGGTGTCAGCCTTGAGATCGAGACGGACCTTCCGGAGGCCCAGGTACGCGGCGATTCCGACCAGTTGACCCAGGTCTTCCTGAACCTGATCGAGAACGCGGTGAAATACGGCGGCGCCGGCAAGGTCGTGACGCTGAAGGTCAGCCAGGTGGCCCGCGAACCGGTCCTGAAGGGGCCCGCCGTCCAGATCGAGGTCATCGACCGTGGCGAGGGGATCGATGCGATTCACCTTCCCCGCCTGACGGAGCGATTCTACCGCGTGGACACGCACCGCAGCCGGTCGCAGGGGGGCACCGGCCTGGGCCTGGCGATTGTGAAGCACATCATCAACCGCCACCGGGGCCGGTTCCGCATCACCAGTGAGCGCGGGAAAGGCAGCAATTTCATAGTGATACTGCCATCGGTTTCGGGCTGACCCCGTGAGAGCATCGCGTGCGGACTGCGCGATTGTCATTCACCTGTTACAATCGGGTCACAAAAGCATTGCACGCGACAGCTAGACCGCCGTCGAGGTCGCCAGAGAGGCGATCGAAACCGAAGTTTAAGGACTGTGCCATGAAAGCCACCAAACTTGCCGTTTCCGCCCTGGCGATTGCCGCCGCTGCCGGCGCCGCCGAGGCCCGTGATCAGATCCAGGTTGCCGGTTCTTCGACCGTGCTGCCCTACGCCACCATCGTTGCCGAGGCTTTCGGCGAAAACTTCGACTTCCCGACCCCGGTCGTTGAATCGGGCGGCTCCTCCGCCGGTCTGAAGAAGTTCTGCGAAGGCGTCGGCGAAAACACGATCGATATCGCGAACGCCAGCCGCAAGATCAAGGACAAGGAAGTCGCCGCCTGCGCCGAGAACGGCGTGACCGACATCATCGAAGTCCGCATCGGCTATGACGGGATCGTCTTCGCCTCTGACATCAACGGCAACGGCTTCGCCTTCACGCCGGAAGACTGGTACAAGGCGCTTGCCGCCGAGGTCGTCGTGGATGGCCAGCTGGTCGCCAACCCGAACACCGCCTGGTCGGACGTGAACGCGGAACTGCCCGCGCAAGAGATCATGGCCTTCATCCCCGGCACCAAGCACGGCACCCGTGAAGTGTTCGAGGAAAAGGTGATCCTGGCTGGCTGCAAGGCCTCCGGCGCGCTTGAGGCGATTGCCGCGATCAAGGGCGACGAGAAGGAAGCCGAGAAGACCTGCATGGCCCTGCGCGCCGACAACCGCGCTGTCGATATCGACGGCGACTACACCGAAACGCTCGCCCGCATCGGGTCGAACAAGGACGGCATCGGCGTCTTCGGTCTGGCCTTCTACGAAAACAACACCGACAAGCTTCAGGTCGCGACGATGTCCGGCGTGACGCCCTCGGTCGAGACCATCGCATCGGGTGACTACCCGGTGTCGCGTCCGCTCTACTTCTACATCAAGAAGGCGCATCTGGAGGTGATCCCGGGCCTGAAGGACTATGCGGAGTTCTTCGTCTCCGACGACATGGCCGGCCCGGACGGCCCGCTGGCCGAATATGGCCTGGTCTCCGACCCGGAACTTGCGGCGACGCAGGAAGCGGTCGCCGGCGAAGAGCTGATGAACTGACGAATTGACCTCATTGGTCGCGGCGGGGCAATCCGCCGCGACCTTTCCATGAAAGCGGGCCCTTCATGACGCTGCCTCTTCTTCTTGCAACGCTTCTGGTCCTGGCGCTGGCGGGTTTCTTTGCCGGCCGGGCGAGGGCGGTCGCGACCGCGGGTGGAGACGCGCGCAAGCTCCATTCCGTCCCGGCCTATCACGGTTGGTTCGCCGCGCTCGCAGGGCTTGTGCCCGCGGGGATGGCTCTTCTGGCTTGGCGCGCGGTTGCCCCGGGGCAGGGGACCTGGCAGGGGTTTGCAGTTCTGGCCGTGGCGATTGTCGGGATGATCCTAGCGATCTCGGCGACGCGCGGCGAGACGCGCGCGCGCAACCGCGTCGAGGGGATCGTCAAGGCGGGGCTGATCCTTTGCTCGGTCATTGCCATCGCGACCACGGCGGGCATCGTCCTGTCGATGCTGTTCGAAACCGGGCAGTTCTTCAGCCAGTACAGCTTCACGCGCTTCTACTTCGGCACCGTCTGGCAACCGAACTTCCGCGGCGACTCCGAACTCGGCATCCTGCCGCTGCTTTGGGGTACGCTCTACATCTCGCTGATCGCGCTTGCGGTCGCGGTGCCCGTCGGGCTTTTCGCCGCTGTCTATATGTCGGAATACGCAAGCCGCCGCTTCCGCGGCTTCGCCAAGCCCGCCATCGAGGTGCTGGCGGGTATCCCGACCATCGTCTACGGCCTTTTCGCGCTGATCACCGTGGGGCCCGCGTTGCGCGACTACTTCGCGCAACCGCTCGGGCTTGGGGAAAGCGCATCCTCCGTGATGACGGCGGGGCTGGTGATGGGGATCATGATCATTCCCTTCGTCTCCTCGCTGTCGGACGACATCATCAACGCCGTCCCCCAGTCGCTGCGCGACGGTTCGCTGGGCTTGGGCGCGACGCAATCCGAGACCATTCGCCAGGTGGTGCTGCCGGCTGCGCTGCCGGGGATCGTGGGCGCCGTTCTTCTCGCGGCCTCCCGTGCCATCGGGGAGACAATGATCGTGGTGCTTGGCGCGGGTGCTGCCGCGAAGCTCAGCCTCAACCCGTTTGAGGCGATGACAACCATCACCGTCAAGATCGTGAGCCAGCTGACCGGCGACACCGATTTCGCCGCGCCAGAGACGCTTGTCGCCTTCGCGCTTGGCCTGACCCTTTTCGTCGTGACGCTTGGCCTCAACATCCTGGCCCTGATCGTCGTCCGGAAATACCGGGAGGAATACGAATGACCGCCCCCCGCCGCTCGCTTCTGGCACCGGACCCCCGGACGATTGCCCGCAACCGGGCCGAAGCGCGTTTTCGTGCCTATGGGCTTGGCGCCGTCGGCGTGGCGCTTGTCGCGCTCGCGGTGCTGCTGTTGTCCATCTTCGGCAACGGGTCCTCGGCCTTCTACCAGACCTATCTGGAAGTCCCGGTCATGCTGCCCGAGAAGTCGCTCGACAAGTCCGGCACGCGCGATATCGAGGTGATGAAAAAGGTCACGACCGTCGGCTACGCCAAGGTGCTCAAGACCGCGCTCGATGAGGCGATCGAGGCGAACGGGATCATCGTCGAGGGCCTCGGCAAGAAGGACGTCGGCAACATGATCTCGGACGAGGCTGCCGCGCAGCTTCGCAACATGGTGTTGGCTGATCCCACGCTGGTGGGCCAGACCATCGCCTTCGAGATGCTCGCAAACGGTCGCATCGACGGCTACTACAAGGGCCGCGTCACGCGCGAAAGCGCCGCACTCGACAGCAACGTCAGCCCCGCGCAGCTCGACCTTGCCGACGCGCTGGCCGAAAAGGGGCTGCTGGCGACGCGGTTCAACCTGGACTTCATCACCGCCCCCGACGCCTCGGACCAGCGGCCGGAGGCTGCGGGGCTTGGCGTGGCGATCCTTGGCTCGTTTTACATGATGATTGTCGTGCTGGCGCTTTCCCTGCCGATCGGGGTCGCGACAGCGGTCTATCTTGAGGAATTCGCGGTCAAGAACCGCTTCACCGACGTCATCGAGGTCAATATCTCAAACCTTGCCGCGGTGCCCTCGATCGTCTTCGGCATCCTTGGGCTCGCGATCTTCATCAACTTCGCCCATCTGCCGCAGTCCGCACCGATCGTGGGCGGCCTAGTACTGACGCTGATGACGCTGCCGCGGATCATCATCCCGGCCCGCGCCGCGCTGAAGGCCGTGCCCCCTTCGATCCGCGACGCGGCCCTTGGGGTGGGCGCCTCCCGCATGCAGTCGGTCTTCCATCATGTGCTGCCTCTCGCGGCGCCGGGCATCCTGACGGGCATGATCATCGGCCTTGCCCAGGCCCTGGGGGAAACCGCGCCGCTTCTGCTGATTGGCATGGTCGCCTTCGTTCGGGACTATCCGGGCGGGCTTTTCGATCCGGCGACCGCGCTGCCGGTGCAGGTCTACAACTGGACCCAGCGCGCCGACCCGGCCTTTGTGGAGCGCGCCTCGGGCGCGATCATCGTGCTTCTGATCTTCCTCCTGATCATGAATACTGCGGCCATCGTGCTGCGCCGCCGCTTCGAACGGCGTTGGTGAACGGAAATGAGCGACATGAACGACATGCGAGTGAGCGAAAGCGCGGTGGGCGCGCAGGACGTGAAGATCTCTGCCCGCAAGGTGCAGGTCTTCTACGGGGAGAACCACGCCATCAAGGACGTGGATGTGGAGATCCTGGACCGCACCGTCACCGCCTTCATCGGCCCGTCGGGCTGCGGCAAGTCCACCTTCCTGCGCTGCCTGAACCGGATGAACGACACCATCCCGATCTGCCGGGTCGAAGGCGACATCATGCTGGACGGAGAGGACATCTACGACAGGCGCGTGGACCCGGTGCAGCTGCGCGCAAAGGTGGGCATGGTCTTCCAGAAGCCCAACCCCTTCCCGAAATCGATCTACGACAACGTCGCCTACGGCCCCCGCATCCACGGCCTGACCCGCAACAAGGCCGAGCTGGACGAGGTCGTCGAACAGTCTCTGCGCCGCGCGGCACTTTGGAATGAGGTCAAGGACCGGCTGCACGCCCCGGGCACTGGCCTGTCGGGCGGCCAGCAGCAGCGGCTTTGCATCGCGCGCGCGGTCGCGACCTCGCCGGAGGTCTTGCTGATGGACGAACCCTGCTCGGCGCTCGACCCGATCGCGACGGCGCAGGTCGAGGAACTGATCGACGAGCTTCGCGCCAACTTCTCGGTCGTGATCGTCACGCACTCGATGCAGCAGGCCGCCCGCGTCAGCCAGAAGACGGCGTTCTTCCACCTCGGCAATCTCGTCGAATACGGCGAGACCGGCGACATTTTCACCAGACCGCAAGATCCGCGAACGGAAAGCTACATTTCCGGGCGGATCGGTTGAGGAGACGAGCATGACCGAACAGCACATCCTGCGCGCCTTCGACCGCGACCTGGAGACGATTCAGGCCCAGCTGATGAAGATGGGCGGCATGGTCGAGACCGCCATTCTAGAGGCCTCCAGCGCGCTTGAGGCCAGGGACGATGAACTGGCCCAGAAGGTTCGCAGCGCCGACAAGGCGATCGACGCGATGGAAGAGCGCATCAACGAAGAGGCCGCCCGCCTGATCGCACTGCGTGCGCCGATCGCGACCGATCTGCGCATGGTGCTTTCGGTGATGAAGATCGCCGGCAGCCTGGAGCGGATCGGTGACTACGCCAAGAACATGGCCAAGCGCTCGGTTCTTCTGGCGCAGATGCCCACGGTCGGCAGCGCTGGCGGTTCGCTGCGGCGAATGTCCAAGGCCGTCGTCGGGATGCTTTCCGACGCGCTTGACGCCCATGTCAGCCGCGACGCCGATCTGGCGCGCGACGTACTCAACCGCGATCGCGAAATCGACCAGATGTACAATGCGCTGTTCCGGGAATTCCTGACCCACATGATGGAGGACCCGCGCAACATCACCGCCTGCATGCACCTGCATTTCATTGCCAAGAACATTGAGCGCATGGGCGATCACGCCACCACCATCGCCGAACAGGTGATCTACCTCGTGACCGGCGTGATGCCGGAAGAGGACCGCCCGAAGGCCGACAGCGTCACTTCGCATGGCGTTGATGGAGCCCAGTCATGAGCATTGCGCAACCGAGCGTCCTCGTCGTCGAGGACGAGGCGGCGCAGCGCGAAATCCTCGCCTATAATCTTGAGGCCGAAGGGTTTCGTGTCCGCATCGCCGGCGATGGCGAGGAAGCGATGACCATGGTGGCGGAGGAAACGCCAGACATCGTGGTGCTGGACTGGATGATGCCCAACGTCTCGGGCATCGAGGTCTGCCGCAGGCTTCGGGCGCGCGCTGAAACGCGGTCGGTGCCGATCATCATGCTTTCGGCCCGGTCGGAGGAGTTCGACCGCGTACGGGGCCTGGAAACCGGAGCGGACGACTACGTCGTCAAACCCTATTCGGTCGTCGAACTGATGGCGCGCATCCGCACCCAGCTGCGCCGGACCCGCCCCTCGACGCAAGGAGAGGTTCTGGAGTTCGAGGACATCACGCTCGACGCCGAATCGCACCGCGTCCAGCGCGACGGCAAACCCATCAAGCTCGGGCCGACGGAGTTCCGCCTGCTCTCCACGCTGATGGAAAAGCCTGGCCGCGTCTTCAGCCGCGACCAGCTTCTGGACCGGGTCTGGGGCCGGGATATCTACGTCGACACCCGGACGGTCGATGTGCATGTCGGCCGCCTTCGCAAGGCGCTGTGCATTCACGGCGGCGAAGATCCCCTGCGCACGGTGCGGGGCGCGGGTTACGCCCTGGGCTGACCCGCTGCCGTCGTTCGGCGACTCGGCGGGGCACGGGCGTCGCAAATACCCCGGTGCGATGTCGTTTTCGCCTGCCATGTGACGGAAAACGCAACCGCCTTGGCCCGCGAGAGGATAATAAAGCGCCCAGACCATACCCAAGGAGTGGCAGACATGAGCGATGTGGGCGAAGGCCGTCGGGCACGGGGCGGCGGCGCGGCACGCCGGGCGGAGCGTACCGCGGTCCGGATTGAATGCGCGAAATTCATCGAGCGCAATATCCCGAACCTCGAAGTCCTGAACGAGGAAGCGCTCCAGATCATCGAGCACAATGCCGAAACGATCCTGGAGGAAATTGGCGTCAACTTCGTCGAAAACCCGGCCGCGCTGGAGCGCTGGAAAGCCGCTGGCGCCGATGTCCAGGGTGAACGCGTCCGCATTCCGCGCGGCCTTGCGCGCGAACTGTGCAAGACGGCGCCCTCGTCCTACGTCCAGCATGCGCGCAACCCTGAGCGCAACGTCACCGTTGGCGGGCGTGGCCTCGTCCTCGCGCCGGTCTATGGCCCCCCCTTCGTGCGTGACGAAAACGGTCGCCGCTACGCGACGATCGAGGACTTCAAGAAATTCGTGAAACTTGGCTACATGTCCAAGTGGCTCCACCACTCGGGCGGCACCGTTTGCGAACCGACCGATGTTCCGGTGAACAAGCGTCACCTCGATATGCTGCTCGCGCACATGACGCTCTCGGACAAGCCCTACATGGGCTCGGTCACCGAGCCGGTCCGCGCCGAGGATTCGGTCGAGATGTCGAAGATCCTGTTCGGCGACGACTTCGTCGAGCAGAACACCGTGATGACCTCGCTCATCAACATCAACTCGCCGATGACCTTCGACGGGGTCATGATGGGCGCGCTTGAGGTCTATGCGCGCCACAACCAAGCGGCGATCATCTCGCCCTTCATCGTCGGTGGCGCGATGGCGCCGGTGACCGTTGCCGGTACGCTGACCCAGGTGCTGGCCGAGGTCCTGGCAGGCGTGGCCTACAGCCAGCTGATCCGCAAGGGCGCCCCGGTCATCGCGGGTGCCTTCGTGACCTCGATCGACATGAACTCCGGCGCGCCGACCTTCGGCACGCCCGAGGCGAGCCTGATCACCTATGGTGCCGGCCAGCTGGCGCGTCGCCTGGGTCTGCCCTTCCGCTCCGCCGGCGGTTTCACCGGCTCTAAGCTCCCGGACGCGCAGGCGGCCTACGAAAGCTCCAACAGCCTCAACATGGGGCTGCTGTCGGGCGTGAACTTCATGCTGCACGCCTGCGGCTGGCTCGAAGGCGGTCTCGTTTCCTCGTTCGAGAAATTCGTGATGGACGCCGACCAGCTGGGCGTGCTGCACCACATCGCCAAGGGTGTCGATGTGAGCGAGAACGGCCAGGCGCTGGACGCGATCCGCGAAGTCGGACCCGGCGGCCACTACCTGGGCTGCGCCCACACGCAGGCGAACTTCAAGTCCGCCTTCTGGCGCACGAACGTCCTCGACTACAAGCCCTATGAGGCCTGGGAAGAGGAAGGCGCACGCGACACGATGCAGTTGGCCCGCGAACGGGTAAGCCGCATGCTCGGCGACTACCAGAAGCCCGCGATCGATCCGGGCATCGAAGAGGCGCTGAACGAATACGTCGCCAAGAAGAAGGCGTCGATGCCCGACGCCTTCATGTAAGCTCCGGTCTGGAAACGGATTGGCAAGGCCGCGCCCTCTGGGCGCGGCCTTTTCGTTTCAGGGACGCAGGTCCAGAACCCTTGGCATCAGCCGCAACTCGGCGAGCATGGCGATCAGCACCTCGATGTGACGCGTCAGGTTGTAGCTCGCGTCGCCGCGCTGACGTACCTCCTCAAGCCGCGTTTCCTCGGTGATCAGCGCATCCACGGCCTCGGCGGGCGCGGGGCAGGAAGGGCAGCGCAAGACGCGCCGCAGGTCGCGGTCGCGGTCGTAGTCGCAGAGCCCGTGCCGGGCCGCCTGGAGCAACAGGCGCGGGCGGCGCATCTGGGAAAGACGGGTCATAAGGTCGGTCATCAAGGATTCCTTTCAACAGCAGGTCGAAAGAAAGCCGGGATTCGGCAGTGTTGCGCCCAAGCTCCGGCCTGCGCTCGGCCGGGTGAGAGATATTTATAATTTTTCAATAAATGTTGGCTTCAAGCCCGCCATTAACGACCGGGTAAGAAATGGTTCCCACGTTTGGCACCGACAAGGACGAACAATTTGGGAGCCCCGACAGAACTGTGAGGGACATCATTTATGACGGCATTGGTTGAATGCCCTGTCCGACTGCCCGGGTGGCTTCCGGACAAGGCGCTCCTCTATCTCCGCCATACCGAGGAAGGGTTGACGATCCGTGAACTTGCGCGACGTGAAGGCTGTCATGCCTCGACCGTCCTGCGCCGCGTCCGGGCCTATGAGAACCGGCGCGACGACCCCTTGGTGGACGAGGCGCTGGACCGCCTTGGCCGCATCCACGCCAGGCTGACACGCGCATGCCTGGCGCCCCAGCCATCCCCCGAAACCCTTTCCCCGAACGAGGACAATGCCCCCATGGCTGCCGCGATACGCCACAAGCCCGAAATTGCCGACGAAGCGACCATCAACCGCGAGGCGCAGAGGATCCTGCGCCGGCTGTGCGAAGCGGGCGCGATCCTCGCGGTGTCCTGCGACCTGGACAAGGCCGTCGTGCTGAAGGGAGAGGTCCGGACCGCCGTGGTCGAACGCGCGGTCGCGCAGGTCTTCGCGCTCAAGGACTGGATCTCGGTCAAGACGCCGGGCCGGGTGACGACCTATCAGATCACCGGGGCGGGGCGCGCGGCGCTCAAACGGCTTCTGTCCGATGCGGCCGCGCGAGGCGGCGTAGCGGAAGCCACGATGCCCTTCGCCGACCAGCACCGCATCTGGGCCGAGCGCAACGTGATGGCCGACGACGGCGAAGGGCCGCGCAAGCTGCGCTACAACCTCGCCGAAAGCCCGCTTGCGGCGATCGCGCGGCGCCGCGACCGCGATGGCGAGCCGTTCCTGACCCCGGACCTCGTGGCCGCAGGGGAGCGGCTGCGCGAGGACTTCGAGCTGGCGCAGATGGGACCGCGTATCACCCAGAACTGGGACAAGTTCCTGACCGGGACGGATCGCGGCAGCGCCCTGCCGGGGCAGGGGATGAGCGAGGGATCGACCCGCGCCCGTGACCGCGTGGCCGCCGCGCTGCGGGAACTCGGCCCCGGGCTGGGCGACATGGTGCTGCGCGTCTGCTGCTTTCTGGAGGGGCTGGAGGCTGCGGAACGCAGGCTGGGCTGGTCCGCGCGATCCGGAAAGATCGTGCTTCGAATCGCGCTCATGCGGCTCAAACGGCATTACGAGGAAACCTATGGCGCCCGCCCGCCAATGATCGGGTAAGCACCCAAAGGAACGGCGGCGCCCGGTTTCCCGGACGCCGCCATGATGTCTTGCGATCCCGCCCGATCAGGCCAGATCGAAGCGGTCGAGGTTCATGACCTTGGTCCAGGCCGCCACGAAGTCGGTGACGAAGGTCGTGTCGTCCGATCCGTAGACCTCAGCCAGCGCGCGCAGGATCGAGTTCGACCCGAAGACGAGGTCGGCGCGCGTCGCCGTCCATTTCAGGTCGCCCGTAACGCGGTCGCGGCCCTCATAGGTGTCGTCCGCCGCCGGCGTCCACTTCGTCCCCATGTCGAGCAGGTTGAGGAAGAAGTCGTTGGTCAGCGCGCCCGGCGTCTTGGTGAAGACACCGTGCTGAGAGCCGCCGGCATTCGCGCCCAACACCCGCAGGCCGCCGACCAGCACCGTCATCTCCGGCGCCGAGAGCGTCAGAAGCTGCGCACGGTCCAGCATCAACTCTTCCGCCGGAACGGTGAAGCGGGCCTTTTCGAAGTTGCGGAAGCCATCGGCCACCGGCTCCAGCACGTCGAAGGACTCGGCGTCGGTCTGCTCTTGCGTGGCATCGGTCCGGCCGGGGGTGAAGGGCACCTCGACACTATGACCGGCCTTGCGGGCGGCTTCCTCGACACCTGCACCGCCTGCCAGCACGATCAGGTCGGCCAGCGACACCTTCTTGCCGCCGCTCTGGCCAGCGTTGAACTCGCCCTGGATGGCCTCAAGCTTCGCCAGAACCTTCGCGAGTTGTGCCGGATCGTTGGCCGCCCAGTCTTTCTGCGGGGCCAGGCGGATGCGGGCGCCGTTCGCGCCGCCGCGCTTGTCCGAGCCGCGGAAGGTAGAGGCCGAAGCCCAGGCAGTCGAAACCAGTTCCGACACCGTGAGGCCAGAGGCCAGAACCTTCGCCTTCAGGGCCGCGGCATCGGCGGCGTCGATCAGCGGGTGATTAACGGCGGGAACCGGATCCTGCCAGATCAGGTCCTCGGCCGGAACCTCGGCGCCGAGGTAGCGTGCCTTCGGCCCCATGTCGCGGTGCGTCAGCTTGAACCAAGCCCGCGCGAAGGCATCGGCGAAGGCCTCCGGATCTTCCGCGAACCGACGGGAGATCGGCTCATAGATCGGATCGAAGCGCAGCGACAGGTCCGCCGTGGTCATCATCGGGCGATGCTTCTTCGAGGGGTCATGGGCATCGACGACCATGTCCTCGTCGTCCACGTCCTTGGCCAGCCAGATGTTCGCGCCCGCGGGGCTCTTCGTCAGTTCCCATTCGTATTTGAAGAGAACCTTGAAATAGCCCATGTCCCAGGTCGTCGGGTTGGGCTTCCAGGCGCCCTCAATCCCGCTGGTGATGGTGTCGTAGCCCTTGCCGCTGCCGTGGCTGGACAGCCAGCCGAGGCCCATGGCCTCCATCGGGGCGGCTTCCGGCTCGGCGCCGACGGCGGTCGCGGGGCCATTGCCATGGGCCTTGCCGAAGGTGTGGCCGCCTGCAACCAGTGCCACGGTTTCCGCGTCGTCCATTGCCATCCGGCCGAAGGTCTCACGCACGTCGCGGCCAGAGGCGACCGGGTCGGGGTTGCCGTCCGGCCCTTCGGGGTTCACGTAGATCAGGCCCATCTGCACCGCGGCCAGCGGGTTTTCGAGGTCACGTTCGCCCGAGTAGCGGCTGTTGGGCTTGTCGCTGGTGGCGAGCCACTCGGTCTCGGCGCCCCAGTAGATATCCTCTTCCGGCGCCCACACGTCGGCGCGACCACCGCCGAATCCGAAGGTCTTGAAACCCATCGATTCGAGCGCGCAGTTCCCGGCAAGGATCATCAGGTCGGCCCAGGACAGGGCGCGGCCGTATTTCTTCTTGATCGGCCAGAGCAGCCGGCGCGCCTTGTCGAGGTTGCCGTTGTCCGGCCAGCTGTTCAGCGGCGCGAAGCGCTGGGTGCCGTTGCCGGCCCCGCCGCGCCCGTCAGAGGTGCGGTAGGTCCCGGCGCTGTGCCAGGCCATGCGGATGAAAAGCGGGCCGTAATGCCCGTAGTCGGCCGGCCACCAGTCCTGGCTGTCGGTCATCAACGCATAAAGGTCGGCCTTGACGGCCTGAAGGTCGAGCTTCTTGAACGCCTCGGCGTAGTCGAACCCGGCACCCATCGGGTCTTGGGCGGGGTGATTCTGGTGAAGGACACGCAGGTTCAGCTGGTTGGGCCACCAGTCCTGGTTGGTCACCTTCTTCTTGCCCGAAAACGGGCACTTGATGTCGCCATCCATGTCAATCCTCCGATCTGTTCTTCGGTCTTGGTTTTTCCGCCGCATGGATGTCCTTGCGGCGCGGTTATCGGCGCTTTGGACTGTCGGCACGGCAAGCCCGACGCTTTCCGTCAGGGCCACACCACAGATCCCCGGAGCCGCTTCCGGCCCCGTGCTCGAAGATACTTATAATGATTCTAAAATGAGATGCGAGGGGTTCGTCACGCCCCGCGCCACTTTCCGCGGTGAAGGCGGTCGGGCGCGCGCCAACGGCTTGGACATTCCCCTCCTATTGGCCTAAGAAAGCGTAGTTGAAATAGGAGCGTGGGCCCATGCGCGATCTAAAAATTCCCCAGGAACGGCATCCCGAAAAGGCCCACAAGCCCGATCAGGCGCAGCCGCAGAAGCCTTCCTGGATCCGGGTCAAGGCGCCTACCTCGGCCGGGTACAAGCAGACGCGCGAAATCCTGAAGACGAACAAACTCGTCACCGTCTGCGAAGAGGCGGGTTGCCCGAACGTCGGCGAATGCTGGAGCCACGGCCACGCCACCATGATGATCATGGGCGAGATCTGCACGCGTGGCTGTTCCTTCTGTAATATCGCAACCGGCCGGCCCGACGCGCTTGACACGTTTGAGCCGGGCAGGGTGGCCCATGCGGTGCAGACGCTGGGCTTGAAGCATGTCGTCATCACCAGCGTGGACCGCGATGACCTCGACGACGGCGGGGCCGAGCATTTCGCCCAGACGATCCGCGCGGTGCGCCACCGCTCACCCGATACCACCATCGAGATCCTGACACCTGACTTCCTGAAATGCGGGCCGCAGGCGCTGGAAACCGTCGTGGCCGCGCGGCCCGATGTCTTCAACCACAACCTTGAGACGGTGCCGGGCCTCTACCCCACCGTTCGCCCGGGCGCGCGCTACTTCCACTCGCTGCGGCTCCTGCAGAGGGTGAAGGAGCTTGACCCCTCGATGTTCACCAAGTCGGGGATCATGGTGGGCCTGGGAGAGGATCGGCAGTCCGTGCTTCAGGTCATGGATGACATGCGCGCCGCCGATGTCGATTTCCTGACCATCGGCCAGTACCTGCAGCCGACCCCCAAGCATCACCGGGTCGACCGCTTCGTCACGCCCGAGGAGTTCGCGGGCTACGAAAAGTCAGCGTTCGGCAAAGGGTTCCTGATGGTCTCTGCCACGCCGCTGACGCGGTCGTCCTATCACGCGGGCGAAGACTTTGCGCGCCTTCGTGATGCGCGTCTCGCAAAACTCGGGCGAAACTGAGGGCGGGTGAACTAAAGGTGCCGGGGCGACGGTTGCCGCCCCGCGAGCCTGTTTGGATCAGAAGCGCAGGCCGATCGAGGCGTCCCAGACCGGGTCGCCGTTCTCCGAATCCGCCACGCCAAGCTGAACGCGCGAGTAGTTGAGGAAGCGCCACTCACCGCTCAGCCCGTAGATGGTGGTCCCGTCGATATCCATGATCGACGCGGTCAGATCGGTGTTCGGGAGCGCGCTGTAGCTTGCCCAAGCCATCGTCGTATCCGGCAGCACGTCGTCGGCAGAGGTGAAGCCGATCCCGGCAGAATAGTAGTCCGCAGCCGCGCCGGCCTCGAGATGGACAATGTTCGAATCGGTGGTGCTGGTATTCAGGAATTCGACACCGCCGGTGACGAAGAAGATGCCCGACTGATAGCTGGCGGCAAGGTCGGTGATCGTGCCGTCAAGGTCGTCGAAGTCGTGATAGGAAACGCCGACCTTCAGGTTGCCGTATTCGCCGTCGTAACGCGCGCCGAACTGGTTTTCCCCGCTCATGAGCGCCGTGTAATCCACCAGCCCGTCCGTAAGCGGGGCCGTGGTCAGACGGATGTACTTGACGCCGCCGATGTCCGGCATCCGCGTGAAATCGCCCAGGGCACCACGCGGCATCCCGACGCTGAACTTGCCGTGCGCGGTGTCATAGGTCAGCGCCACAAAGACCGTCGAGTTGCTGGAAGTGCCCGCGTCGTAGCCGAGAAAGCCGAGGTCAATCCCCAACCCGCTGCCGCCAAGCGCGAAAGAGGCGTCAAGGTCGCCGTAAACGACGGTCTTGCCGTCGCCATCGAAAGACAGGCCTTCGATCTCCGTCTCCCCCGATATCGTGATCCCTTCGGGGAGCGACTGCGCCCAAGCCGTCATCGGGACCGAAGCCGCGAGCGCGAGAATGAGGGAGGAGAGCGAAACCGGGCGCATGTCAATCGTCCTTGCAAGAACCGTTATCCTTTAGATGGACCGAGCGCCGGTCCTGGGCAAGTGGGGCCGCAGGCCAACAAGGGACTCCTCCCGGGCTTGTTGCGCCAATCGCACAATTTCGCTCGCGAGGACGCCTATTTAACGGGTGCGACCCGCTTCAGGTAGGCCGCCATCGCGGCGCGGTCCTCGGCCGGAAGATGCGCGGTGTTTTCCACCACCAGCGCCATGTGCCCGCCGGCGCTGTCGTACTCCGGCGTGAAGCCGGAGTTGAGGTATTCCGCGATATCGGCCTTGGACCAGTCCAGCGCACCGGGCGTGATATTGGGGAAGCGGCCCTTGCCGTCGGGCGTGGGGCCGCCGGCAAGCCAGCGGTCCGTCTGCAACCCGCCCAGCGCGCCACGCGGCGTGTGGCATTCGCCGCAATGGCCCAGCGCCTCGACCAGGTAGCGGCCGCGCGTCTCCTCAGGGCTCAGATCGCCCGTGACGACCCAGTCGCTGTCAAGGTAAAGCGCCTTCCAGAGCGTCAGCCCAAGGCGGATGTTGAAGGGGAACCCGACCTCATGCGGCGCGCTTGGTGTGGGGTCAGCGGGCAGCGTCGCAAGGAAGGCGCGCAGGTCCACGACGTCCTGCAGCGCTGCGCGGCTGTAGCTGGCGTAGGGAAAGACCGGGTAGTAATGCGCGCCGTCGGGAGAGACCCCATGGAGCATCGCGTTGGCGAGGTCTGCGGTACTCCATCCACCGATGCCTGCATCCACATCGTTGGAGATGTTCGGCGCCACGAATGTCCCGAAGGCGGAGGCAAATCTCTGCCCGCCCGCAAGCACCAGCTTCTCATCCCCCTTGGCGTCGGCGTCCGCATGGCACGAGGCGCAGCCAGCGGCCCAGAAAACGGCCTCGCCCCGGGCCGGATCAGCACTCAGCCCATCAAGCGCCTGCGGCTGAAGGGCCTCGGGCCGGGCGGCGAACAGCGCGCCAGCCGCGCCGGCGACCCCGGCAATCGCCATGATCCTGATGAATCGCCTGATCATTTCGATGGATTGGCCGCAGGGCCGGACAAAGGCCCGGCGGCCGGTCCTCGCGTCAGCCGTCGGACTTGCGATAGGTCTTGTGGCAATCGCCGCAAGCCGCACCCACCGGACCGAACGCCGCCTTGAGCGCATCAAGCCCGCCGCCCGCCGCCGCCTGAAGTGCCGCGGCCGCCTCGGCCATGGCCTTGCCCTTGGCGCCGATGTCCGATCCTTCGGCCCAGATCGCGGGCAGCGCGGCCGTTTCCATGACCGCATCGCTGTCGGAGCCCGCAGGCCACAACATCGAGGCGTCGAGCGTCGAGGCGGCAAGCAGCGCGTCCGCCGCCTTTTGCGCCGCAGCGGCGTCGTATTCGACCTCGCCCTTCACCATGCCGCCCAGAACGCCCATCTGAAGCGCGCGGTAATCCATGATGCCCTGACGGGCGTCAATCTGCATCTCAAATGGTTCGTCATCGGCAAAGGCTGCGCCCGTACCCAGCGCGGCAGCAATCATCATTCCGGCAATAACTTTCTTCATTCGTCGACTCCCTGTTCAACCTTGGGGGAGTGTAGCGGCGCCCCTACGCAAGACCAGCGGGCAAAACCGCAATGGGCCTGTGATGAGGCGCACATTCGGCGGCAATCCGATCATAAGTCCTTGCTATGGGCGGGTTTTCGCCGGAACGGTCCGTCGCGTCATAACAAACAAGTGAATGCCGGCGGCTCAGTTCAGCGGCGTCACCCTTGGCGGAGCCACCTTTTCGGCCTTCATCATGAAGTCGGGCAGCCAGCCCATCCGTTCGGCGCCCGCCAACAACAGCCCTGCGGCGAGGACGCCCGCGAAGATCGCCACCTGGCGGGCGGAGGGCGGACGACGCGCCCAGCGTGCCATCCGCAGGATCTGGCGCGGCCCAAGCATCACTCGGGCGCCGTAAAGCGGACCTTGCCGATGAAAGGCAGGTTGCGGTTGCGTTGGGCGAAGTCGATGCCGTAGCCCACGACGAATTCGTCCGGGATCTCGAAGCCCGTCCAGGTGGCCTTGATCGGCACTTCCCGCCGCGCGGGCTTGTCGAGCAGGGCGCAGACCTCCAGCCGCCGGGGCTCACGGCTTTTCAACAGATTCACGACATGATGCAGCGTGAAGCCCGTGTCCACGATATCTTCGACCACCAGAACGTCGCGGCCCGCGATCTCTCCGCGCAGGTCCTTCAGGATGCGCACCTCGCGGCTCGATTCCATGGCGTTGCCGTAGGAGGACGCCTCCAGGAAGTCCACCTCGACCGGCAAGTCGATTTCGCGCACCAGGTCGGCGATGAAGACGAAGGACCCGCGCAAAAGCCCGACGACCACCAGCTTGTCGGTGCCCTCGAAGACGCGCGTGATGTCTTTCGCAAGCGCCTCGATCCGCGCGGCGATGGCCTTGGCCGAGATCATTTCGTCGATGACATATGGGCGCTGCGACATGGTTCCCCCTTGATTTCAGGTTTCCTTTACCCGAAACGGGCGCGGACTGTCATCAAGGGAAGGCGCCATGCCCTCGCATGCCGAGACGCGGAAGATGCCCTACAGCGCGCGCCAGATGTACGATCTGGTCGCCGATGTCGCGCGCTATCCCGACTTCCTGCCCTGGACGGCGGCGGCGCGCATCCGTTCGCGCACGCCGCGCCCGGACGGGGCCGAGGTGATGGAGGCCGATCTGGTCATCTCGTTCAAGGTCTTCCGCGAACGCTTCGGTAGCCGTGTGACGCTTTGGCGCGACCAGGGGCGGATCGATACGGAGTACCTGGACGGGCCGTTCAGGTTCCTGAAATCCGGCTGGACCTTCCGCGATCTGCCCGAGGGCGGCGCGGAGGTCGATTTCCACGTCGATTTCGAGTTCAAGAACGCGCTCCTGCAAAAGGTGATCGGCGTCGTCTTCGACGAGGCGATGCGCCGCGTGGTACGCGCCTTCGAGGCGCGGGCGAAAGAGCTTTACGGCTAGGCGCTTGCGCGCTGCGTTCGGCGCGGCCACTCTTGCCCCTTCGGACGGTCATTCCAGGTAAGGGGGCTATGGACGCCTATATCATCTGCGCGACGCCCCGAACCGGCAGCACGCTGCTTTGCGATCTGCTGTCATCGACCCGGGTTGCGGGGGAGCCGGACTCCTTCTTCATGCGCGACCCGGACCCGGTCTGGGCCGCGCGATGGCGCCTACCGGACCGGCGGGCCGCAGTTGAACCCCAGGGCGCGGCCGCTTTTCTGGCGGCGGCGGGTCAGGCCGGGCGCGGCCAGACCGGGATCTTCGGCGCGCGCCTGATGCAGGAGGACCGCGACGACCTGATGGCGATGGCACGGGTCGCGTATCCCGGCCAACCCAGCGACCTTGCGCGGATTCGGGCCGCCTTCGGCCGCGTCCTCTTCATCCATCTGACACGGGTGGACAAGCTTGCGCAGGCGGTGTCCCTGGTCCGGGCGGAGCAGTCGGGGCTTTGGCACATCGCCCCGGACGGAAGCGAGCTGGAACGCCTCGCCCCGCCTCAGCCGCCGCAATACGACTTCGCGCGGATCGAGGCCGCGCGCATCGACCTGGCGCGTCGCGACGGGGATTGGTGCGACTGGTTCGACCGCGAAGGGATCCGGCCGCTCCGGCTGGAATATGCGGATCTGTCAAGCGATCCGGCGGGTTCGGTGGGGCAGATCTTCGGGGCGCTTGGGCTGAGGACGCCCGATCCGCGATCCTTGCGGTCGGGCGTCGCCCGCCTTTCGGACGGGATGAGCGCGGAGTGGATCGCCCGCTACCGCAGCGACGCGGCGCGGGCGCGATAGGCTCAGGAGTTCATGTCGTAGGCGCGCTCGCCATGGGTCGCGATGTCGAGGCCGTTGTATTCCGACTCCGCATCGACACGCAGCGGCGTGACCAGCGCGCAAAGCCGGATCAGAACCCAGCTTCCCACGACGGTGAAGACGCCAACGATCACGAGCGCCCCAAGCTGCGCGCTCCAGGACCCGGCACCGAGTGCGGCGATCATAATGGTGCCGAAGATGCCGCCAACGCCGTGGACCGCGAAGACGTCGAGCGTATCGTCAAGCCGCGTCTTGTTGCGGATGAGCGCCACCGCCTCCTGGCAGAGGATGCCCGCGACCGAACCGATCAGCAGCGCCGCCGCCGGCCCGACATAGCCGGACGCCGGGGTGATCGAGGCGAGACCCGCGATCGTGCCGGTCACCAGACCCACCAGCGAGGCACGGCCGAACTTCACCCGTTCCCACAGCACCCAGGTCAGCGATGCCGCCGCGGCGGAGACATGGGTGACCGTCAGCGCCATTGCCGCCGCGCCATCCGCAGCCAGCGCCGAGCCACCATTGAAGCCGAACCAGCCGACCCAAAGCAGACCGGCGCCCATCGCGACCATGCCCGGATTGTGCGGCGGCGTGGTGCGGTTTTTGCGCGGGCCAACGGCGGCCGCCAGAAGCAGCGCGGCAAGCCCGGCCGTTTCGTGCACCACGATGCCGCCCGCGAAATCCTTGGTCCCGACCGCGCCGAAAAGACCGCCGTCCGACAGGAAGCCGCCGCCCCAGATCCAGTGCGCGACGGGCGCATAGATCAGCAGCATCCAGAGCGCCGAGAAAAGCAGCACGAAGGCGAACGTCACCCGCTCCGCGAAGGCGCCAAGGAAGAGCGCCGGGGTGATGATCGCGAAGGTCATCTGGAAGGCAAAGAACAGGACCTCGGGCAGGGTGCCCTTTTCCGTCGTCGCATCGACGCCCATGAGCAGGACCCGGCCCAGCCCGCCCCAGATGGGGCCCTCGCCACCGAAGGCGATGGAATAACCGGCGACCAGCCACAGCACGCTCATCAGGCAGGCGATGGCGAAACACTGCATGAATACGCTCAGGACGTTTCGCGCCCGCACCAGACCGCCATAAAAAAGGGCAAGGCCGGGCAAGGTCATCATCAGGACCAGGGCCGTCGCTACGATGATCCAGGCCGTATCCGCACCGTTCATGTCCATCCTCCGTTTGGTTTCGCGTGCAAAGCCCGGGTTTGCGGCGAAAGAAAACGGCAAATGCACGCAGGCACGCCGCAAATGGTGGCGTTTTAGAAACCGCCTGCAAATTGTGCAGATATGGGCGCATCTTGCCCTGGATCGGGCGGGTTGCGAATTAGTCCGACAGGCTAGCGATCAACAGGTCGAGCGCATGCTCGGTACTGGCGCGGCGGACGGCAGCGCGACCCGGCGCGCCGAATTCCACCGTTTCGACGCGGGTGGGGTGGCCCTTCCGGGCAAGACCGAAGCAGACCCGGCCTTCCGGCTTGAACTCCGACCCGCCGGGGCCCGCGATACCGGTGGCGGACACCGCCAGCGTCGCCTGCGAATTGGCAAGCGCCCCCTCGGCCATCTCGCGCGCGACGGGTTCGCTCACGGCCCCGTGGGCGGTCAACGTCGCCTCGGCCACGCCGAGCATCGCCATCTTGGCCGCGTTCGAATAGGTCACGAAGCCGCGGTCGAACACGTCGGAGGATCCCGCGACATCGGTGATCGCCGCGGCAATCATGCCGCCCGTGCAGCTTTCGGCGGTCGCGATCATTGCGCCCCGCGCGCGGGCGAGGTCCAGCAGTCGCGCGGCGCGGCTCACATCAGGACCCCATGCGCGAAGGCCGCCAGCGCCGCAACGCCAATGGCGGCAAAAACCCCGGCCCAGACATCGTCCAGCATCACGCCCAACGCATCGCCTCGCCGGTCAGCACGGCCGACGAGCCAGGGCTTCCAGATGTCGAAGAGACGGAATAGGACGAAAGCCGCGATCCAGCCCGGCCAGAGGTCGCGAAGCGCGGCCCCGGTATGGGCCACGCCAATGGCCACCGGGAAGAGCGCGATCCATTGGCCCGCGACCTCGTCGATGACGATCTCGGACGGGTCGTGGTCGTCCTGGCCGCGGGTCTCGATCGCGGTCGCCCACCACCCCAAAAGGAAGGCGAGGACCGCCGCCGGGATCAGCCAGAGCGGCCCCAGAAGCGTCATGAGCGCCCAGGCCACCGGCAGCGCGGCCAGCGACCCCCAGGTGCCCGGTGCCGGACGCATCAGCCCCGTGCCGAGAAATGTCGCGATGACGGTCGTGCCCTTCATGACTTCACCAGTGTTGCCGTGGCGATGGCCGCGATCCCTTCCTTGCGGCCCGTGAAGCCGAGCCGTTCCGACGTCGTCGCCTTGACCGAGACGCGGTCCACCTCGATCCCCATGATACGCGCCAGTTCTGCTTTCATGGCCCCCGCATGCGGGCCGACCTTCGGCGCTTCACAGATCAGCGTAACATCGGCGTTGGAGATCGCGAAGCCGCGCGCCCGCGCCCGGCCCGCCGCATGGGCCAGAAAAATCTCGCTCGCCGCACCCTTCCATTGCGTGTCCGAGGGCGGGAAGTGGCGACCGATGTCGCCATCCGCCAGTGCGCCGTAGATGGCATCGGTCAGCGCATGCATGCCCACATCGGCGTCCGAATGGCCCAGAAGCCCGCGCTCATGTGCAATCCGCACCCCGCAGAGCGTGACGTGGTCGCCGTCGCAGAAGGCGTGGACGTCATATCCGTTGCCCAGGCGTACATCCATATTCTTCCCCATCAGGCGCTCGGCCCGGACGAAATCCTCCGGCCATGTGATTTTGATGTTCTCTTCGGCTCCGGCGACGATCGCGACGTGCATGCCCGCCGTGCGGGCCACCTCCACATCGTCGGCCGCCGAGGCGCTGCCCGCCCGATGGGCGGCCAGGATATCGGCAAGGGCGAACCCCTGCGGCGTCTGGGCGCGGTAAAGGCCGTCGCGCGCGACCGCGCCATCGACCCCGCCATCCTCCCCCCGCCACAGGGCATCGGTCACCGCCAACGCCGGTGCAGCGGCCCGGCCCAACGCCGCAAGAACCCGGTCGATCAGCGCGCGCGGGACAAGCGGACGGGCCCCGTCATGGATCAGCACATGGTCAAGGTCTGACCCGTCGAGGACCTCCAGCGCGTTTCGCACACTCCCTGCGCGCGTCGCACCGCCCGCGACGAGGGTGACGTGCCCGCCAAGTTCGGTGACGCCCCGGGCCATGTCATCGGGGTGCAGAACCACAAGCACGCGCGCGAAATCCGTGAAGGCCGCGACGGCATGCGCGAGCACCGGACGCCCCGCCAGGGACTGCCACTGCTTCGGCTCATCGCCGCCCGCGCGAAGACCGCGGCCCGCGGCCACGATCACGGCGGCTGTCCTGTCCCTGGTTGCCGGCATCGGTTCTCCTTGATCTGGTGGTCTAGTGCGGCGGACAGGTGCTGACAATGCCGGTAATGTTGCAAATTGCCCTTCCTATTCGCCTAAAATTTGTGCAAATTGACAACGTCGCCAATTATGTAAGCGCTGAGCATTGCGGCCCGTCTGCGGCGCCGATAGCCAGATAGCGAAGAAGAAGGGACTTTTCGTGGTCATCTCCCTTGGCAACGTGACACTCGAACCGCCCGTTTTCCTGGCGCCTCTCGCCGGGATCACGGATCTGCCGTTTCGTCGGCTGGTCGCATCCTTCGGCGCAGGCCTCGTCGTGTCTGAGATGGTCGCCTCGGGCGAGATGCTGACGGCCAAGCCTTCGGTCCGGGCCAAGGCGCGCACTGACCTCGGCCTGGGCGACGGGCGGGTCATGACCTCGGTCCAGCTTGCCGGGCGCGAGGCCCGCGCCATGGGCGACGCCGCGCGGGTCGTGGCGGACATGGGCGCCCCGGTGATCGACATCAACATGGGGTGCCCGGCCAAGAAGGTGACGGGGGGCATGTCGGGCTCTGCTCTCATGCGCGACCTCGACCATGCGCTGACCCTGATTGAGGCGGTGGTGGCCGCCGTCGATCTGCCCGTGACGCTGAAGTGCCGCCTTGGCTGGGACACCGACTGCCTGAACGCGCCCGCCCTTGCCCGCCGGGCGGAGGATGCGGGCATTCGCATGATCACGATCCATGGCCGCACCCGCCAGCAGTTCTACAAGGGCCGCGCTGACTGGGCCGCCATCCGCCGGGTGAAGGAGGCCGTCTCGATCCCCGTCATCGCCAATGGCGACATCTGTTCCGCTGGTGATGCCACGCGGGCGCTCCGCGCCTCAGGTGCTGACGGCGTGATGGTCGGGCGCGGCGCCCAGGGGGCGCCTTGGCGCCTGGCCGAAATCGCGGCCGCACTTTTCGGCCATCCGGCGCCGCGCGTCCCTTCGGGCGCCGCCCGCTCCGAGATGATCATCGGACATTACGACGACATGCTGGACTTCTACGGCCCCGAACTGGGGCTGCGCATCGCGCGCAAGCATCTTGGGTGGTATGCCGACGAGGCCGGGGCGGCGGCCGATCACCGTGCGCGGCTGATGATCGCCACCCGGCCCGAGGAGGTGCGCGATCTGATCCGCGCGGCCTTCGCCGATCTTCCAACACAGAGGGCGGCATGAGCAGCACGGCCTCCGTCTGGGCCTCCTTGCCCGTGCCAGCGGTCCTGATCGACGCCGAGGGCCGGACCATCGACGTCAACGCGCCGGCGGAGCTTTTCCTCAACATGTCGGCCCGCAGCCTGAAGGGGCAAACCTTCCTTGACCGGGTCGCGATTGACGCCCCGCTGGAGGAGGCTTTCGCTCGCATCCGCCGCAACCGCTCCCCGGTCTTCATCACCGATGTGCCGGTCGGCACCGGCGAACGCGCGCCGGTCCTGTGCAACCTTCAGGCCGCCGGCCTTGTCGATGACCCGGACACCATCCTCCTCCTGATGGCGCCACGCGAATTCGCCGATCGGCTTGGGCGCGGCGGCGCGATCAAGTCCTCGGCCCGTTCCGCCATCGGCATGGCCGAGATGATGGCGCATGAAATCAAGAACCCGCTGGCCGGGATTACCGGGGCGGCGCAGCTGCTTTCGATGTCGCTTGCGCCCGAGGACCAGGAGCTGACCGACCTGATCGTGGTGGAAAGCCGCCGCATCGTGAAGCTGCTGGAGCAGGTCGAGCAGTTCGGCAACCTGCGCCCGCCAGAACGCCGCATCGTCAACATCCATGATGCCCTCGACCGGGCCCGGCGTTCGGCGCTGCTGGGCTTTGCTGCACACATGGCCATCGTCGAGGACTACGATCCCTCGTTGCCGCCGACATACTGCGACCCTGACCAGCTGGTGCAAGTTTTCCTGAACCTGCTCAAGAACGCGGCCGAAGCCGCGCCGGGGGGCGGAACCATCCGACTGCACACGTTTTACGACGTCTCCTTGCGCCTCAGGCGGCAGGATGGCTCTGGTGTGGCCCTGCCGCTTCAGGTCGAGATCATTGACGACGGCCCCGGCGTTCCCCCCGCGATCGCGGCCGATCTGTTCGACCCCTTCGTTTCCGGGCGTGAGAACGGAACCGGCCTTGGCCTCGCCTTGGTGTCCAAGATCGTGGACGAAAACGGCGGCTGGATCGGCGTCGACTCGGTCCCCGGCCGGACAGTGTTCAGGGTCTCGCTGCCTCTGGCGCCGAGGTCCGATGACGAAAGGAGTGAATGATGGACGGCACGGTACTTGTCGCCGATGACGACCGCACGATCCGCACTGTGCTGACCCAGGCGCTGACCCGCGCGGGCTGCAAGGTTCACGCGACCTCCTCCCTCGTGACGCTGCTGCGCTGGGTCGAGGAAGGCAAGGGCGACCTCGTGATTTCCGATGTGATCATGCCGGACGGCAACGGGCTTGAGGCGCTTCCCAAGATCGCGACCGCCCGTCCCGGGCTGCCCGTGATCGTGATTTCGGCGCAAAACACCATCATGACCGCCATCCAGGCGGCCGAGGCGGAGGCCTTCGACTACCTGCCCAAGCCCTTCGACCTGCCGGACCTGATGAAGCGGGCGGCGCGTGCCTTGGAACAGAAGCGCCGTCGGACGCCCACCGCGGAACCGGCCACGCCACGCACGCCCGCAGATGATCTGCCCCTGGTCGGGCGCACGCCCGCGATGCAGAACCTCTACCGCCTTGTTGCGCGGGTGATGAACGCCGACCTGCCGGTCCTGATCACGGGCGAAAGCGGCACCGGCAAGTCACTGATCGCCCGCGCAATTCATGACTTTTCGGATCGCCGGACGCTACCTTTCGTCACGGCCCAGGCCGCCGACCTGCAGGGGATGGACGGGCCCTCGGCGCTGCTCGCGCGTGCGCGGGGCGGAACGCTGGTCTTTGATGAGGTCGGAGACTTCGACGACGAAATCCAGGGCCGGATCGTGCGGATGCTCGATGCGCTGCCCTCGAACGCGCCGCGCATCATCGCCACCTCGCAGGATGATCTGGGCAAGAAGACCCAGGCCGGTGCCTTTCGGAAGGACCTGTTCTATCGGCTCTCGGGTGTGACGCTCGGGGTCCCCGCGCTGCGCGAGCGGGTGGAGGACATCCCGCTTCTGGCGAACCACTTCCTGGCCCGCGACGCCCGCGACGGGTTGGGCCAGAAGGTCCTGCGCTCGGATGCCATGGACCTGATCCGGGCCTACCCCTGGCCCGGCAATGTGCGCCAGCTGGAGAACACCCTGCGCCGACTCGCCGTGACCGCGTCCGAGCCTGAAATCAGCCGGGCGGAGATCGAAGCCGCATTGGGAACACAGTCCGTCGCGCGCCCCCAGATCGACGCGGGCAGCGATGAGCAACTTTCCGCCGCGATCGGGCGCCACCTGCGCCGCTACTTCGACCTTCATGGCGGGACACTTCCACCTTCTGGCCTATATGACCGGATTCTGAAGGAAATGGAGCTTCCGCTGATCGAGATCGCGCTGGACGCGACGGCGGGCAATCAGGCGAAATGTGCCGATCTTCTGGGCATCAACCGCAATACGCTCCGCAAGAAGATCACCGATCTCGATATCCGCGTGACACGCCGCCGGAAATTGATGTAAAACCGCAACACAAAATGTGGCAATTCGGTCGCAACCGGAGAGAGACCACGACAGTTCGGCGGTACCCGCGGAAAGCGGCAACAGATCAGGGGCGGCCTCTTGCAGGGCTTCATGCGTATCTCACCATGGGAGCGGCTTAGCCGCTTGCGGCGGCAAAGGCGCGTCCAGAATTATGTGACCCTGGGGCTGGTCGTCCTGGGTCCGCTTCTGGCCTTCGCGACCTTCGTGGCGCTGGGACCCATGGGACAGGGGGCGAACTCCACCGCGCTGCGCCTGATCCTGCTGGCCGATTTCGTCTATTTCCTGCTGCTCGCGGCGCTGATCCTGTCGCGGCTGGCGCAGATGATCGCCGCGCGGCGGGCGCGCTCGGCGGGGTCGCGGCTTCACCTTCGCCTGACCGGGGTGTTCGCCGGGATCGCGCTGGTGCCCACGGTCATCGTCGCGATCTTCGCCGGGCTGACCGTCAACATCGGGCTTGAGGGCTGGTTTTCCGACCGGGTTCGCAGCGTGGTCGGCACCTCGCTTTCGGCAGCGGAGGCCTATCAGGAAGAGCACCGCCGCGACCTCGTGACCGACGCCGAAGCTCTGGCGCGGTTCCTGGAGAACAGCCGGCAGATCGCCTTCCTGCAATCGGATGCGGAGTTGCGTCAGGCGCTCAACCAGGCGCAGGGACAGATCCAGCGCGGCCTGAAGGAGGCCTATGTGATCGATAGCTCCGGCGCCATCCGGGCGCGCGGAGAACGCTCCTACCTCTTCGACTACGAGGCGCCCGCACCCGAGGATATCGACCACGCAGCCGGGGGCGAACCCGCCCTTATCGAGGACTGGCAGAACAACGAGTTCCGCGCGCTGGTGCATCTGGAAGGGTTCGCAGATCGGTTCCTTTATGTCTCCCGCTCGGTCGATGGGCAGTTGCTGAGCCTTCTGGACGACACCCGCGAAACGGTGGGGCTCTATCAGCAACTTGAATCCGCGCGCGGGCGCGTGCTCTTCGAATTTGGCCTCGTCTACCTGGGTTTCGCGCTGATCCTCGTTCTCGCCGCGATCCTGACCGGCCTTTGGTTCGCGGAGCGCCTTTCCCGGCCTGTCGGCCGCCTTGCCGGGGCCGCGCAGCGCGTGGGGGCGGGCGATCTTGACGTCCAGGTCCATGAGGAGGAGGGCGACGACGAAATCGCCATGCTGGGCCGGATCTTCAACCAGATGACCCGCCAGCTGAAGGGCCAGCGCGAGGCGCTTATCGACAGCCACCGCCAGACTGAGCGGCGCCGCCGACTGTTCGATTCCGTGCTGTCGTCGGTCACCTCTGGCGTGGTTGGTCTTGATGCCGAGGGCCGGGTCGACTTCCTCAACCGCGCCGCGGTGCGCCTGCTTGAATTGGACGAAGGGCGCGATCACGATCGCCCGCTTCCCGACGCCGTCCCGGAGTTCGCGGCGCTCTTCGCACGGCTGCGCGAGGGCCTGGGCGAGGTTGCGCAGGAAGAGATCAAGGTGTCGCGCGCGGGTCGGCTCGAAAGCCTGCTGGTGCGCATGGCGACCAGGCGGAATTCCGACGGAAATCCAGAAGGTTACGTTGTCGCCTTCGACGACGTGACTGACCTTGTCAGCGCGCAGCGCATGGCCGCCTGGGGTGACGTGGCGCGGCGCATCGCGCATGAGATCAAGAACCCGCTGACGCCGATCCAGCTTTCGGCGGAGCGGATACGGCGCAAGTTCTCCCGCTTGCTGGAGGGTGAAAACACCGAGTCTCTGACGCAGATGACCGATGTCATCATCCGTCAGACGGGCGACCTGCGGCGCATCGTGGATGAATTTTCCAAATTCGCGCGCATGCCGGAGCCGGACCGGCGCGAGCACGATCTGGCCAAGCTCATGCGCGACGCCGTGACCTTGCAGGAGGACGCACTGCACGGCGCGCGGATCGTGGCGGACCTTCCGGGCGAGCCGGTGATCGTCGAACTTGACGCCACGATGATCTCTCAGGCCGTGACGAACCTGATCAAGAACGGCGGGGAGGCCATTGAGTCCCTTACTGAAAAGGGCGCGCCCGGCGGTTACGCGCCGGAGGTGCGTGTGGCCATGGAGGTCACGCCCGATATCGTCACGATCCGCATCTCGGACAACGGGATCGGCCTGCCCGAGGACCGCGCCCGGCTGTTTGAGCCCTATGTCACCACACGCGAGAAGGGCACGGGGCTCGGCCTGCCCATCGTGAAGAAAATCATCGAGGAACATGGCGGGACGCTGGTTTTGACCGACGCGCCCGTCTTCGAGGGCGGCGACCACCGGGGGGCGCTGGCCGAAATTCGACTGCCCCGCGCCCGGGCGGGCGGTCGTGTCGCCAAGGAGAGGGCCGCCGAACCGGCGGATAGTGGAAAATGAATGACATTCTTATCGTCGACGACGAACGTGATATTCGTGAACTGATTTCGGACATCCTGAAGGACGAGGGCTTTTCAACGCGGCTCGCCGGCAATTCCGACGAGTGCATGGCGGAGATCAACGCGGCCCCGCCCGCGCTGATGATCCTCGACATCTGGCTGAAGGACAGCCGCATGGACGGGATCGACATCCTCAAGACCGTCAAGCGCGACAACCCCGATGTGCCGATCATCATCATCTCCGGCCACGGCAACATCGAGATCGCGGTCGCTGCGATCAAGCAGGGTGCCTACGACTTCATCGAGAAGCCCTTCAACATCGACCAGCTGACCGTGGTCATCACCCGGGCGATGGAGACCTCTCGGCTTCGGCGGGAAAACGCGACGCTGCGGCGACGCGATACCACTGCCACTGACATGATCGGCAACTCGCCTGCGCTGCGCACGCTCAAATCCAACCTTGACAAGGTGACGAAGTCGAACGGACGGGTGATGCTGACGGGCCAGCCCGGTTCGGGCAAGGAGGTCGCGGCGCGCTACATCCACCAGCATTCCAACCGCGCGGGCGGACCCTTCATCTCGGTCGCCTCGGCCGCGATTGAGCCTGAACGGATGGAAGAGGTTCTGTTCGGCCGCGAAACGCCGGAGCGCGGGGTGGAAAAAGGGCTTCTGGAACAGGCCCATGGCGGCGTTGTCTATTTCGACGAGGTCGCGGACATGCCGGTTGGCACCCAGTCCAAGATCCTCCGCGTCCTGACGGAACAGCAGTTCACGCGCGTTGGCGGTGCCGACAAGGTGCGGGTCGATCTGCGCGTGATCTCCTCCACCACGCGCAACCTGACCTCGGAGATCGCCGCCGGCCGCTTCCGCCAGGAACTTTACGACCGGCTGAACGTCGTTCCGATCACGGTTCCCCCGCTGGAGGAGCGGCGCGAGGATATTCCCGAACTTTCAAGGCATTTCATCGAACACTTCAACAAAACCCAGGGCCTGCCGCTACGCGAAATCAGCGATGAGGCGGAGGCGATGATGCAGACCATGCCTTGGCCGGGTAACATCCGCCAGTTGCGCAACGTGATCGAGCGGATGCTGATCCTTGGCGAAGGCTCCGGCGAGATTGACGCGCGCGAGCTTCCGGGTCAGGGCGAGGCCGCGCCGGACGAGGGCAGGGTGGTTCTGTCGGGCGCTTTGGCCACGCTCCCCCTGCGCGAGGCGCGCGAGCTTTTCGAGCGCGAATACCTGCTGACCCAGATCAACCGCTTCGGCGGCAATATCAGCCGCACGGCGAACTTCGTGGGCATGGAACGTTCGGCACTGCACCGCAAGTTGAAGTCCCTGGGCGTCGTTACGACCTCCAAGTCCGGTGCGCGGGTGGCGCATCTTGAGGACGCGGACCTGGAGGAAGAGGCCTGAGCGGGCCACATGTTCCCGCAACCCTGGGCGGCCGGCCGGCTGCGCCCGATCTTTTGCCCCTCCGCCGATCCTGGGGCCTTGGCCGCCCCTCCGCGCTCTCGCATTGACCGCGGCGGCCTCGTGGGCCTATCAAGGGCCTCGCCCTGAGAGGAAAAAGACGGAATGAAGGTCATCATCTGCGGCGGAGGTCAGGTCGGCTGGCAGATTGCCCGCCAGCTCGCCGGCGAAAAGAACGACGTGACCGTTGTCGATGTGAACCCCGACCTGGTACGCCGCGCGACCGAGACGCTGGATGTCCAGGGCGTGACGGGCTTCGCCTCCTACCCTGATGTACTTGAGCGGGCAGGCGCACGCGACGCCGACATGATCATCGCGGCGACCCATTCGGACGAGGTGAACATGATCACCTGTCAGGTCGCGCATTCGATCTTCGGGATCACCCGCAAGATCGCCCGGCTCCGGGCGCAGTCCTACCAGAACGCGATCTATTCCGACCTGTACCGGCGGGACCACCTGCCGATCGATGTCGTGATCAGCCCCGAGCGGGAGGTGGCGGAGGCCGCGCTGCAACGCCTTGCCGCACCCTCGACCTTCGACACCGAAAGCTTCATGAATGGCAAGGCGCAGCTTCTGGGCATCGCGCTCGACGATGAATGCCCGGTTCTGAACACGCCGCTGCGCCAGCTCACCGACCTGTTTTCCACTCTGCGTGCCATCGTCGTCGGCATTCGCCGCGACGGGCGGCTGTTCGCGCCGGAACCGGGTGACCAGCTTTTCGCCGGCGACCAGATCTATGCCTTCACCCATTCCGAGGATGTCGGGCGCACGCTCGAAATCTTCGGCAAGGCCGCAAAGAAACAGGAACGTGTCGTCATCATCGGGGGCGGCAACGTGGGCCTTGCCGTAGCCCGCGCGCTTGAGGCGCGTACCGACCGCGTCCGCGCCAAGGTGATCGAACGCAACCGAATCCAGGCCGAGAATGCCGCCGACATGCTGGAACGGACCATCGTGCTCAACGGCGACGGGATGGACATGGAGTTGCTGCTTGAGGCGAATATCGACCGCGCCGACGCGGTTCTGGCGGTGACGGATGACGACAAGACCAACATCCTGGCCGCCGTGCGCGCCAAACAGGCCGGCTGCAAGCTGGCGATCGCGCTGGTCAACGACCCGACGCTGACCCCGTTGATGGCCGCGCTCGACATCGACGCCTATATCAACCCGCGGGCGACCACCGTGTCCTCGATCCTGCGCCACATCCGGCACGGGCGGGTGCGCGCGATCTATTCCATCGGCGACAGCGAGGCGGAGTTGATTGAGGCGCAAGTGCTTTCGACCTCGCCAATTTCGGGCCGCCTCTTGCGCGATGTGGAGTTCCCGGAAGGCGTGCTGGTCGGCGCGTTGATGAAAGGGGACCGGGTTCTCAAACCGAGCGGCGACACCAAGATCGAGGAGGGCGACGTGATCGCCTTGTTCTGCATGACGGGCGATGTGCCCGAGGTGGAACGGCTCCTCCAGGTCTCCATCGACTTCTTCTGAGCCATGCACCGCCTGCGCAACGTCCCGGTTCTTGTGCTGCTGATGGGGATCGGCGCGGTGTTGATGTTCCTGCCGGCGATCCATGCGATCAGCCTCAGGAATCACTTCGTCGCGCGGGCCTTCTTCTACTCGGGCTCCTTGTTTCTCATCCTCGTCGCGCTGATCGGCCTTGCGACATCGGCCAACCGCCATGACGACACGCCGCGCGGCCAGCTTCTGGCGTTGCTTGGGGCCTTCGTGCTCTTGCCGCTGATGCTGGCGGTGCCGATGGCAGAGGCGATCCCCGACACGACCTACCTGAACGCCTGGTGGGAAATGCTGTCGTCGGTGACCACCACGGGGGCCACGCTTTTCGCGCCGGACCGTCTGGCGCCCTCGATCCATCTCTGGCGGGCACTGGTGGGCTGGATGGGCGGCGCGATCATCCTTGTCTCGGCGGTCGCGGTGCTGGCGCCGATGAACCTGGGCGGGTTCGAGGTACTGGGCGCGGGCAGTCCCAGCGCGGCAGGTCTGGCGGGGGCCGCCTACAATATCCGGACCGTCGATCTGCGCGGACGTCTCGCGCGCGCCGCGATCAGCATCCTGCCGGTCTATGTGGGCCTGACCGGGCTGCTCTGGATCGCGCTGATCCTTGCGGGCGATCCCTCGCTGGTGGCGGCCTGCCATGCGATGTCGACGCTTTCGACCTCTGGCATCTCGCCGCTGGGCGGGGTCGGGCGCGCGCCCTCGGGCCTGGGCGGAGAGATCCTGATCTTCCTCTTCCTCTTCTTCGCGCTGACGCGACGGTTCTACCCCTCGGGCAAGCTCCAGGTCGGCGCGCAGCGGCTGTTCCAGGACCCGGAACTGCGATTCGGCATTCTGTTCATCGTCACCTTGCCGGCGCTGCTGTTCCTGCGCCACTGGATCGGCGCAATCGAGATCGACGAGGTTCCGGGCATCGGCCAGGCGCTGCTGGCGATCTGGGGATCGATCTTTACGGTTCTGTCGTTCCTCACGACCACCGGCTTCGAATCCGAAAGCTGGGTCGCGGCGCGCAACTGGTCGGGGCTGGCGACGCCGGGGCTGATCCTCGCGGGTCTTGCCGTCATCGGCGGGGGCGTGGCGACGACCGCGGGGGGCGTCAAGCTTCTGCGCGTATACGCGCTTTACCGCCACGGCGAGCGCGAGATCGAACGGCTTGTTCATCCCTCCTCCATCGGCGGTTCGGGCGTCATGGCCCGCAAGCTTCGCCGCCAGGGCGCCCAGATGGCCTGGGTGTTCTTCATGCTGTTCGCCCTGTCGATCGCGGTCACGATGCTGGCGCTGTCGCTTTCCGGGCTCGACTTCGAAAAGACCACGATCCTGTCGGTGGCCGCACTTTCGACGACCGGGCCGCTGGCGAATGTGGCGGGAAGCGCGCCCATCGACTGGGCCATGCTCGACGCCTGGGCCAAGACCGTCTTGGCGGCGGCCATGGTTCTGGGGCGGCTTGAAACCCTTGCGATCATCGCACTGCTCAATCCCGACTTCTGGCGCAATTGAGTTTCGTGTCAACAAAGCGGCACAAGGGGGCTGGAAATCTGTCCGGACTTACGCATACTTGCCCCAAGCCTCCGGTGCAGCGCTGAGGGGCGAAGAACTCCGCTCGGACAGAAGGCGACAATCAAAATGGCTGCCGATAAACAAAATTTGCAGGACGCGTTTCTCAATCATGTTCGGAAAACCAAGGTTCCGGTCACGATTTTTCTGATCAACGGTGTGAAGCTTCAGGGCGTGATCACCTGGTTTGACAACTTCTGTGTGCTCCTGCGTCGGGATGGGCAGTCGCAGCTGGTCTACAAGCACGCGATCTCCACGATCATGCCAGGGCAGCCGATCTCGCTTTACGAGGGCGAAGACTGAGCGGACGTGATTTGACCGGACAAGAGGAAAACGGCGCCACCCGCAAGGGGCCGACGCGTGCGCTTGTCCTGCACCCGGACCTGAAATCCGAACGCCGGCGCCGCGCGCCGGAGCTCGCGCTGGCGGAGGCCGTTTCACTGGCCGCCGCGCTTGCGGACCTCGCGGTTACGGGGGCGGAGGTCGTGCGGCTTGCCCGCCCGCAACCGGGCATGCTGTTCGGCGCCGGCAAGATCGAGGAACTGAAGGCCCGGATTGAGGCCGACGAGGTTGAACTGGTCCTCATCGACGGTCCCGTGACCCCCGTTCAGCAGCGCAACCTGGAGCGCGAGTGGAAGGTCAAGCTTCTGGACCGTACGGGGCTGATCCTGGAGATTTTCGCGGATCGGGCGCATACGCGCGAGGGTGTTTTACAGGTCGAACTGGCCGCGTTGTCCTATCAGCGCACGCGGCTGGTCCGGGCCTGGACGCACCTCGAACGTCAGCGCGGTGGCCTTGGCTTCGTCGGCGGCCCCGGCGAAACCCAGATTGAGGCCGACCGGCGCGCCATTGACGAAGAGGTCGTCAAGATCCGCCGGCAGCTTGCCAAGGTGGTCCGGACGCGCGAGTTGCACCGCGCGGCGCGGCGCAAGGTTCCCTTCCCGATCGTGGCGCTGGTGGGCTACACGAACGCCGGGAAATCCACACTGTTCAACCGCATGACCGGGGCCGAGGTTCTGGCGAAGGACATGCTGTTCGCCACGCTCGACCCGACGATGCGCGGTGTGCTTCTGCCTTCGGGCAAGAAGGTGATCCTGTCGGACACGGTGGGTTTCATCTCGGACCTGCCGACCCAGCTGGTTGCGGCCTTCCGCGCAACCCTGGAAGAGGTGCTGGAGGCGGACCTGATCCTGCATGTCCGTGACATTGCCCACCCCGAGACCGAGGAACAGGCCGCCGACGTGCGCGAGATCCTCGAAAGCCTGGGGGTTGAGGAGGAGGTCCCGGTCTTCGAGGTCTGGAACAAGATCGACCTTCTGACCCTTGAACAGCGCGCAGCACTTCTGGTGCAGGATGCGCGGACGCCCGGCATCCACACCGTCAGCGCCTTGAGCGGAGAGGGGTTGGAGGCGCTTCTGGACGCGATTTCCACCGCGCTGGACGACCGGCGCACGATCGAGACGCTGACGCTTGGGTTCGAGGAGGGCCGCGCGCGCGCCTGGCTGCACGAACAGGGCGTGGTCAAGGCGGAGCGGGACGGCGACGAGGGCCACGAGATGACAGTGGCGCTGACCGAACGGCAGCGCGCGCAGCTAGAGCGGTTGCGGCAGGGGTAGGGGCCGCGCGCCCGGAAAGGACCGGCATGAGAACCGAATTCGACGGAGAGCTGGAAGAGCGCCTTGTGCGCTATGCCGGCATCGATACCCAAAGCGACGAGGATGGCGAAGGCGCGCCCTCCACCGCGATCCAGCTTGTCCTGCAACGGCTTCTGGTCGAGGAACTGGGGACCATCGGCGCGCATGACGTGCGCCTGACCGATTACGGCGCGGTGCTGGCGACGATCCCCGCGACCGCCCCGGGGCCGGTGATCGGCCTTCTGGCGCATGTGGACACGGCCCCCGCCTTCAACGCGACCGGCGTGAAGCCCCGCGTCATCCGCAACTACAACGGCGGGCCGGTGACCTACCCGGATGCGCCGGGCCTGATGATGACGCCCGAGGAGTTTCCCTATCTGGGCGAAAAGCACGGGCACGACATCATCACCGCCAGCGGAACGACGTTGCTGGGGGCCGACGACAAGGCGGGCGTTTCGATCATCATGACCGCCGCGCGCCATCTGCTCGCGAGCCCCGAGATTCCGCACGGCCCGATTCGCATCGCCTTCACCCCGGACGAGGAGATCGGGCGCGGCGTGGACACGCGGTTGCCAAAGGACCTGGGCGCCGAGTTCGCCTATACCTTCGACGGCGCCGCCGTGGGCGAGATCGAGAGTGAAACCTTCTCCGCCGACGCGGCGACCGTCACGATCAAGGGCGTGTCCATCCATCCCGGCACGGCGAAGGACAAGCTAGTCAACGCGCTGCACCTGGCCGCGAAGATTACCCAGACGCTGCCGCAGACGACGATGACGCCGGAAACGACGGACGGGCGTGACGGGTTCATCATGCTTTATGAACTCAAGGGAACCGCCGCCGAGGCGACGATGAAGTTCATCCTGCGGGATTTCGAGCTGGACGGGCTCGCGGCCAAGGGCGCGCTTCTGCGGCAGGTCTGCGAAACCGTGGCCGCGACGGAGCCGCGCGCCGAGATCTCCTGTGCGGTCCGCCCGCAGTATCGCAACATGCGCTACTGGCTCGAAAAAGACATGCGCCCGGTGGAGCTTGCAAGGCAAGCGGTGCGCGCGCTTGGGGTTGAGCCGGTCTCGGTCCCGATCCGGGGCGGCACCGACGGCTCGCGCCTGACCGAGATGGGGGTGCCGTGCCCCAACATCTTTACCGGCATGCAGAACATCCACGGGCCGCTGGAATGGATTTCCGTTCAGGACATGGGGATGGCGACGAAGGTCTGCTTGAAGCTGCTGGAGCTTTCCGCGCGCGGCTGAGCGGGGTTGCTGGCCACGAGAAGGGGGCCGATCTCGGCCCCCTGTCTTGTTTTCGGATCGCGCAGTCTAGGCGGCGTGCGCCGTCGCCGCGCCGATGTGGGAAAGGGATTTCCCCTCCATCACATGCGGGGCGGCCAGCCCCAGATGCCCGGTATTTGCCTTCAGCCAGTCCTTGGCGACGGCCAGGCTTTGCTCCGTCCCGGCCTTGTCCTTGCAGACGGTTACCGTAAAGCAACCGTCGTCGGTCTCCACAATGTCGTAGCTGAGGAGCCCCCGGACCCCGCCGATCAGCTTTTCCACCTCGCTTCTGCGAGCGATCAGAAGCTTGGTCAGCTCAACCGCGCCTTTTCCAGAATATGTGCGAATCATGACATGCATCGTCAAAGCCTCCCTTTGAGCGAGTGCCGTGAAACTGCCCCGCGCGCTCCTGCGCGCCCTTCGGCAGCGCCGGCATCCTATCAGATTTCGCGCCGCCCAGATATGCCGCCCGGGCACGCTGGGCCATAATTGGCGCAAGCCTACGCGTTATTCAGGGACGTCAGAGGCTTCGGCTGTGGATAACCCTGCCGCCACTCGGAGCCGGTCGCTGAACGCGGCAGTCGCGGGCCAGCTCTAAAACGAAAAGCCCCGGAGGTTCTCCGGGGCTTTCCAGCGTTCATTCCAGTTCGATCGTTCCCGGCGGCTTAGAGGTGCAGTCGTAAAAGACGCGGTTGACGCCCTGGACCTCGTTGATGATCCGGGTCGCAGTCTCGCCCAGGAAGTCGTGGGTGAACGGGTAGTAGTCCGCCGTCATGCCATCGACGGAGGTCACGGCGCGCAGCGCCAGCGCATAGTCATAGGTGCGCCCGTCGCCCATCACGCCCACGGTGCGCATCGGAAGGATCGCGGCAAAGGCCTGCCAGATCTCGTCGTAAAGCCCGTGCTTGCGGATCTGGTCGATATAGACCGCATCCGCGCGGCGCAGGATGTCGAGCTTTTCTCGCGTGATCTCGCCGGGGCAGCGGATCGCGAGGCCGGGGCCGGGGAAGGGGTGGCGGCCGATGAAGGACTGCGGCAGGCCAAGTTCGCGGCCAAGGGCGCGAACCTCGTCCTTGAAAAGCTCGCGCAGCGGCTCGACCAGCTTCAGGCCCATCTTCTCGGGCAGGCCGCCGACGTTGTGGTGCGACTTGATCGTGACCGAGGGTCCGCCAGAGAAGCTGACGCTTTCGATCACGTCGGGGTAAAGCGTGCCCTGCGCCAGGAACTTGGCACCGCCGACCTCGTTGGCATGCTTCTGGAACACGTCGATGAAGAGCTTGCCGATGGTCTTGCGCTTGACCTCGGGGTCGCTGACGCCCTCAAGCGCGCCAAGGAACAGGTCGCTTTCATCGGCATGGATCAGCGGCATGTTGTAATGGTCGCGGAACATGCTCACGACCTGCTCGGCCTCGCCGAGGCGCAGAAGCCCGTGATCGACGAAGACGCAGGTAAGCTGGTCGCCGATCGCCTCATGAATCAGGACTGCCGCGACCGAGCTATCGACGCCACCCGAAAGCCCGCAGATGACCTTCTGGTCGCCCACCTGGTCGCGGATCTTCTTGATCGCTTCGTCGCGATAGGCGCCCATGGTCCAGTCGCCCTTGAAGCCGGCGAGCCTGACGAAGTTTTCGTAAAGCTTCGCGCCTTTGGGCGTGTGGTGCACCTCCGGGTGGAACTGGACGGCGTAGAAACGGCGGGTCACGTCGGCGGTGATCGCGAAGGGCGCATTGGGGGAGGTTCCATAGACCTCGAACCCCGGTGCGATCTGGCTGACGTGGTCGCCATGGCTCATCCAGACCTGTTCGCGGCCGTCCGCGAACCAGCCGTCGAGAACCGGCAGATTGTCGCCCTTGGGGGTGACGAAGGCCCGGCCGAATTCGGCGGTGCCGTGGCCACGTTCCACCTTGCCGCCCAGGCAATGCATCATCACCTGCTGACCGTAGCAGATCCCGAGGATCGGCACGCCCAGATCGAAGACCGTCTTCGGCGGCATCGGCGCGCCCTCGGCAAAGACCGAGGCCGGCCCGCCGGAGAAGATCACCGCTTTCGGCGCGAATTCGGCCAGAAAAGCGTCGGTGACGTTCTGAAACGGGTGGATTTCGCAGTAGACGTTCAGCTCCCGCAGGCGACGCGCGATCAGCTGCGTTACCTGGCTGCCGAAGTCGATGATCAGGAGGCGGTCATGCTGTGTCATGGCCGGGGAATAGGGGGCTTCCCGCGCTTTCGCAAGGGCCAAGTCAGGCGCGCAGCCGCTTTCCCTCCGCATCGAAGGACAAGGTCCGCGCGCGGTCGAAGTCCAGCCCGATCTCCTCCCCGACGCGGTGGTCGTGCTGACCGAATAGGCGCACTGTCACCGTCTCCTCTGCGCGCGTGGTGACCAGGAGGTTCGTGTCTCCGCCCAGCCGTTCGACATGGGCCACGCGCCCCTGGATCGCGCCAGTTGCGGAGACGCTCAGATATTCCGGCCGGACGCCCAGGACCGCGCCCGGCGCGCCAAGCGGACCGGCGGCGAGGAAGTTCATCGAGGGCGCCCCGAGGAAGCCCGCGACGAATTGGTTCGCGGGGTCATTATAGAGCGCCATCGGGCTGCCCACCTGCTCGATCCGGCCGTCGCGAAGAACCACGATGCGATCGGCCAGCGTCATCGCCTCGGTCTGGTCGTGGGTGACATAGATCATGCTGGCGCCAAGGTTCCGGTGCAGTTGCGCGATCTCCACCCGCGTGGCCATGCGCAGCGCCGCATCGAGGTTCGAGAGCGGCTCGTCGAAAAGAAACAGGTCCGGCTTTCGCACGATGGCCCGCCCGATCGCCACGCGCTGCCGCTGCCCGCCAGAAAGCTCTGCCGGGCGGCGCTTGAGGTAGGGTTCAAGCGACAGCATCTTCGCCGCGGCTGCGATGCGCTCGGCGATCACGCCGCGATCCTCGCCTGCCTGCCTCAGGCCAAGCGCCATGTTTCCTTCCACGTCAAGGTGGGGGTAAAGCGCGTAGGATTGGAACACCATCGAGATCCCGCGCTTCGCCGGTGGCGTCCGCGTCACGTCGCGCCCGTTGATCGTGACCCGCCCCGAAGTCGCATCCTCCAGCCCTGCGATGACGCGCAGAAGGGTGGACTTGCCGCAGCCCGAAGGTCCGACGAAAACGATGAACTCCCGATCCGCGACCTCAAGGTTGATGTCCTTCAGGACATGAACCTCGCCGAATGATTTATTCACGTTTTCAAGAAGAAGTGCAGTCATGTTCAGGTTCCTGACAGATCGACGGCTTGGCCGGTTCGGATACTTTCGTCGGCGGCAAGACAGATGGCGAGCGAGGTGACCGCGTCCTCCATATGGCGGGTCAGGTCGATGTCCTCGGTGATGGCGCGCAGCATGAAGTCCTGTTCCGCATCGCAGAGCGCCTGGTGGCCAGGTTCCTCCGGAAAAGCCACGTCGCTGTCGCCGCCGTCGGCGCGGTGGATGCGCAGAGCGCCGACCTTGGTGTGGCCCTCAACGCTGTCGCTTTCGGGGTGCATTCCCGAGAGGATCGACACCGACCCGCCCGGAGAGATCACGTCCTTCACGAAATAGGCGACCTCGGACATCATCGGGCCCCAACCGGCCTCGTACCAGCCGACGGATCCGTCTTCAAAAACGACCTGGAACTGACCGTAATTGTACATGTTTTCCGCGATCTCATCGGACAATCGCAGGCCGACGCCATGCACGCGAACGGGGCGGGCATCGGTGATCTGGCACATCACATCGACGTAATGCACCCCGCAGTCCACGATCGGCGGCGTGGTGCGCATCAGCGCCTTGTGCGTTTCCCAAGTCGCGCCCCGCGACTGCTGGTTGAGGTTCAGGCGAAAGACGTAAGGCCCGCCAAGTGCGCGTGCCTCCGCGATCAATCTTTGCCAGGAGGGGTGGTGGCGCAGGATGTAGCCCACGACCAGCTTTCGTCCGTTAGCCTTTGCGCAATCGACCACACGGCGCGCATCCGCGACCGTTGTCGCCAACGGCTTCTCGACGAAGACATGGGCGCCCGCCTCCATTGCCCGGCAGGCATAGTCGGCGTGGCTGTCGGAATAGGTGGCAATCACCGCCAAATCGGGCCTCACAGTATCAAGAGCTTCATCGAAGCTGTTGTAAAGCGGATAGGATTTCAGCTCCTGGGGCAGGGCGGGCGTGCTGCGATTGACCAGCGCCGCGAGCTCCGCACCCGGATGGTGATGATGGGCCAGCGCGTGGCTCACCCCCATGTTGCCAAGTCCCGCGACCAGAACCCTCATTTCACCGCCCCCGACGTGATGCCCCGGATCAACTGGCGTGAGAACACGACATAGAGGATCAGCACCGGCAGGATCGCGAGGCTCAGCGCCGAAAGCACCGCGTTCCAGTCGGTCACGAACTGCCCGATGAAGACCTGGCTGCCGAGGGTAAGCGTCTTCGTCGCCTCTCCGGGCGCGAGGATCAGCGGAAACCAAAGGTCGTTCCAGATCGGGATCATGTTGAAGACCGCCACCGTCGCCATCGCCGGGCGCACCAGCGGCAGCACCAGCCGGAAGAAGATCGTGTATTCGCTAAGCCCGTCGATCCGGCCTGCGTTCTTCAGGTCGTCCGAGACCTGGCGCATGAACTCCGACAGGATGAATACGGCCAGCGGCAGGCCCTGCGCGGTATAGACCAGGATCAGCGCCCAAAGCGTGTTCACAAGCCCTGTCTGCACCATCAGATCCAGGATCGCGACGGTACCGATGCGGATCGGGATCATGATGCCGAGCGCAAGGTAAAGCCCCATCAGCGTGTTGCCGCGAAAGCGATATTCGCTGAGCGCGAAGGCCGCCATTGCCCCGAACAGAAGCACGAAGAAAAGCGAGACGACGGTCACGATCATCGAGTTCTGGAAGTAAAGGAAGAAGTCGCCCTGTTTCAGAACCGTCTGGTAGCCCACCAGCGAAAAACTATCGGCATCGGGCAGGGCCAGCGGCTCGCGGAAGATCGCTTTACGGGTCTTGAAGGAGTTCACCAGGATCACGACCACCGGGAACAGCGCGACCGCCGTCCAGGTCAGAAGCGCGGCGTGGGCGGCCAGGGAATTCAGCGGGTTATGGCGAGCCTTGTGCATGGTTCTCCCCCTCAGAACTGGTAGCGGCGCATGCGCGTCTGGATCGCGAATAGGTAGACGCAGACCCCGGCCAGGATGATCGCGAACATCGCCGTGGCGATGGCGGAGCCCATATGAGGATCGCCAAGCTGCAACTGGAAGCCGAAGAAGGTGCGGTAAAGGAAGGTCCCAAGGATATCGGTGGAAAAGTCGGGCCCCGCCAGCGCGCCCTGCGCCGCATAGATCAGGTCGAAGGCGTTGAAGTTGCCGACGAAGGTCAGAATCGAGATGATACCGATCGAGGGCAGGATCAGCGGCAGCTTGATCCGCCAGAAGGCCGCCCATCCGGTGATGCCGTCGATCTCGCCCGCCTCCAGGATCTCCTCGGGGATGGATAGGAGCGCGGCATAGATCAGCATCATCGGGATCCCCACAAACTGCCAGACCGAGATCAGCGCCAGCGTCGTCAGCGCGCTGCCCTCACGTCCGAGCCAGGGGGCGAACAGCGACTTCAACCCTACCGCGTCCAGCATCGAGGGCGCGATGCCCCAGATCGGCGACAGAATGAGCTTCCAGGCGAAGCCCACGATGACAAAGGACAGGATCGTCGGGATGAAGATCGCCGACCGGTAGAGCGCGGCGAAGCGCAGACGCGGATGGCTGAGGATCGCGGCAAGCACGATCCCGATCGGGTTTTGCACCAACATGTGGATGAAGAAGAACCAGAAGTTGTTGCCAAGCGCGTTCCAGAACGCCCCGGACCAGCGCGGATCGCCGAAAAGCGTCGCGAAGTTCGCAAGGCCCACGAAGACACGGCCCTCCTCTCCCGCCGTGTAAAGCGCGAGCCTGAGCGTGTTGAACAGCGGCCAGATCATCACGGCGGTGTAGACAAGAACCGCCGGCGCCAGGAACACGACGACATGGGTGCGGGAACGGGTCGCCATCTTTCCGCTGCTCCTTTCAGTCTGGTCCAAATACTCTCGGGGGGTGCGGGGGGCGGAAAGCCCCCCGCTTGGGTCGGGCGCTCAGCGCGCCCGAAACCTCACTTCTGCGGCTCGTACCAGGACGCGAGCCCCTCCTGCAGGCGCGCACCCGCGGCTTCCGGCGTCTCGGTGCCCTTGATCACGTTCACCGAGGCATTCCAGGTTTCAGTCTCAAGGTTCGGCGTGCCGCGCGACAGGATCTGGTAGGTCGACCGGATCGTCGAATGGCATTTGTCGCGCCAGCTCACGATTTCCTGCGCCAACGGGTCCTGCATCGCCACGGGGGCGGAGTTCAGCGAGAAGAAGCCGGGCAGGGCGTTCGCATAGAGGCTCGCGAACTCGGCCGAGCCAACCCAGTTGAGGAAGGTCCGTGCCGCCTCGGCATTCGGGCTGGCCGCATTGAGCCCGATTGCGATGTCGGTGTGGTCGGAAATGTAGCACTCATCGCCCGCGTTCGCGACCGGCGGGTTGAATGCGCCCATCTCGAAATCGGCCTGGGCGTTGAAGCCGGAGATTTCCCAGGACCCCGCCGGGTAGATCGCCGCACGGCCAAGCGTGAAGAGGTTCTGGCTGTCAGGGTAGGTCTGCGCCTCGTAGCCGTCACCCAAATAGGCGCCCCATTTGGCAAGCTGGCGATAGGGGGCGACCCAGGCCTCATCGGTCAGGCTCGCCTCGCCCTTGATCAGTGCCAGGCGCCCGTCCTCACCCTTCCAATAGTTCGGGCCGATGTTGTTGTAGCCCATGGTCGCGGCTTCCCACTGGTCGTTGGTGCCCATCGCCATCGGGATATAGGTGCCGTCCTCCTTGATCTTGTCGAGGGCGGCAAAGAACTCCGCCTCTGTCGTCGGAACCTCGATCCCGAGCTCGGCAAAGGCGTTCTTGTTGTAGATGAACCCGTGGATGACCGAGGCCATGGGCACGCAGAAGGTGTGCGCCCCGTCATCGGTCTGCCAGGCCGATTTGGCCACGTCCGAGAAATTCACCATCGCCGCCAGGTCGCTCAGGTCGGCCAGCTTGCCGCCATCGTACAGGGCCAGCGAGGCGTCGAAGGGACGGCAGGTGATCAGGTCACCCGCGGTGCCCGCGTCGAGCTTGGAGTTCAGGACGGCATTGTATTCCGCCGGGGCGGAGGGTGTGAACTGTACCTTGATGCCCGGATTGGCGGCCTCGAACGCCGGGATGATCTGGTCCTGCCAGATCGAAAGGTCGTCATTGCGCCAGCTTTCGATGGTCAGCGTCACGTCTTGGGCCAAGGCCCCGGTCGACATGAGCGCCGTCGAAAGCAACAGGCCCGCCACGATCTTCTTGGTCATCATTCTCTCCCTTGGTTTGTTCCCTCCCGCCGGGAACTCCGGTCGGGGTCTTCGATGCGCGCCAGCGCGGCGCGCAGGTTTCCATCTGCTTCCGACAAGGCGGCCTCCGCAGCCGCGGGCGTCAGGCCAAGCGCAATCAGGACCGCGGACCGCACCGCGCCCCCGGCCGCATCGAGCGACCGGGCCGCCGTATCCTCCCCGCACCCGGCAATGCGCGAGACGATCCCGCGGGCGCGGGCGCGCAGCTTTCGGTTGTCGGCAACAACGCCCACCATCATGCCGTCATGCACCCGGCCAAGCCCTATCCCCATCAACGTGGACATGAGGTTCAACGCAGCCTTCTGCGCGGTCCCGGCGCCCATGCGTGTCGAGCCCGCGATGACCTCGGGCGGGGTCTCAAGGCAGATCTCCACATCCGCGAGCGCAAAGATCTGCGCTCCGGCGTTGTTCGCGATCCCGATGACGCGCGCGCCGCAGTCCCGCGCCGCCCGCGCAATCGCAAGGGCATGGGGTGTGTTGCCGGAGGCCGTGACCGCGATCACGACATCACCAGAGCGGATCAGGCGCGCGTCCTCTGCCGCCTGGGCCGCATCGTCTTCGGTGTCGCCCGGCATGCTCGACCCTTGGGGCATCCCACCCGCCATCAGGATCAGGATGCGGTCGGCGTCGATGCCGAAGGTTCCCGGCAACTCAAGCGCATCCGCAACGGCCATCAGCGCAGAGGACCCGGCACCCACATAGACCAGACGCCCGGCACCCCGCAGCGCCTCGGTCATCAGCGCCGCACCCGCTGCGATCGCGGCAAAGGCGGGCTCCACAGCGTCCAGCGCGCGGCGCTGTGCAGACAACAGGCGCAGCAATGCCTCCGCCTCCGGGCAGGTGTCGATGCCCGAGGCGTCCGCATGCATGTCTTCCGTGCGTGGCAGCGCCATGTGATTCCTCCCATTCACATGACAATACCTTTATAATACCTTTTGTCCATTATTTTCTTGGGCACTGCCAGATCCTGTCGATTTCGGCCGATAATCATGCAGTTCATCTGCTTTTTCCCTTTCTCCGCACGATTAGGTATTGTATTGGTATCTTCATGATGGTCAGCGAAACCCTTTTCCTTGGCGTAGATGGCGGCGGCACATCCTGCCGTGGCGCGCTCGTCCTTGGCGCCCGCAGGTTCGAGGCGCGGGGCGGGGCGGCCAACGCCATCCGCTTTGATGCGGCGATGCGGACTGTGGCTGCCGTCATTGCCGATCTGGCGGGGCAGGCGGGGCTGATGCCGCATCAGATTGCCTCCGCCCGCGCACATGTGGGCCTTGCCGGGGTCATGACGCCAGAGATGTCGGCGCGCGTGGCCGAGGCGCTGCCGCTTACTGATGTCGTCGTCACCGACGACCAGCCCACCGCGATCGCCGGGGCGCTGGGGGCGGATACGGGTTCGGTCGCGGCGATCGGCACCGGATCGTTCGTGGGGCGCCAGTCGGCGGCAGGCATCCGTGTGCTCGGCGGCTGGGGTCTGCCCATCGGCGATCAGGGATCAGGCGCGCGGCTGGGCCGTCGCCTGTTGGAAGAAGTCATGCTGGCCATCGACGGGTTGCGGGCCCATACGGAGCTGACACGCGCGATTCTCGCCGACCACGGCGACAGCGCGGCAGAGATTGTCTTTTTCTCCTCGACCGCCGGCGCGACGGACCTCGCGGCCTTCGCGCCGCGCGTTGTCGCGGCCGCCACGGCGGGCGATGCGGTCGGCGCGCTTCTGATGCGCGAGGGCGCGGACTATATCCGGGCCTGCCTTGCCGCCCTGGGTCATCGTGGGGGTGAGCCGCTTTGCCTGATGGGCGGTCTTGGCCCGGCCTACGCGCCCTGGCTTGGCGCCGAATACGAACACATGATCCGCGCGCCGCTCGGCTCTTCGCTCGACGGGGCGCTGGCGCTCGCGCAAAGGCGGGATCAGGCCCGGGGGGAGGGCGCGTCATGACCATCACCGATTTCCTGGACCCGAAACGCTGGCTCAGCCCCGGCGGCGGGCCGCTTTACGTCCAGCTGCGCAAGCGGATCGAGGCGGGTATCGCCGAAGGTGTCCTGGCCCCCGACACCCCTCTGCCGCCTGAGCGGGAGGTCGCGTCCTTGACTGAGCTGTCGCGCGTCACGGTGCGCAAGGCCATTGCCGAACTGGTCGACAAGGGGCTGGTGGTGCAGCGCCAGGGCTCCGGCTCCTTCATCGCGGCGGAACGACCCAGGGTGGAACAATCGCTCTCACGCCTGACCTCGTTCACCGAGGACATGGCCCGGCGCGGCCTCTCCTCGGTGTCGCAATGGCTGGAGCGCGGGCTTTTCCTGCCCTCGCCGGAAGAGGTGCTGACGCTCGGCCTCGGCTCCGACGACCAGGTGTCCCGGCTGGCCCGCCTCCGTCTGGCCGACGGCCGCCCGATGGCGGTTGAGCGCGCGTCCCTCCCGCCCGACATCCTGCCCAACCCGCTGGCCGTCACGCATTCGCTGTATGAGGTGCTGGGGCAGGCGGGGCTTCGGCCGGTTCGTGCGATCCAGAAGATCTCCGCCGTCAATCTGACCGAGGCCGAGGCGGCGCAGCTGGGGCTGCCCGCAGGCGCGGCCGGTCTCAGGATCGAGCGCATCTCCTACCTGCCGGAGGGGCGCGTGGCCGAGTTCACCCGATCACTTTACCGCGGCGACGCCTACGATTTCGTGGCCGAGCTGAGAATTCCGGAGCAACCCGCATGAAGACGAGCCTGATGCGCCAGGAGGTGCAAGAAATCCCCGAAGCCGTGGCACGGCTTCTGGATGCTGGCGGGGAGGCGATTCGCGCTGCGGCCGGGGCGGCGCGGCGACGTGATCCGGCCTTCATCGCGACGGTGGCGCGCGGCTCCTCGGACCACGCCTGCACCTATCTGAAATATGCCGCCGAATTGGTATTGGGACTGCCCGTCGCCTCGATCGGCCCCTCGGTCGCCTCGATCTACGGCGCGAAGCTGCGGCTCGGGCAGGCGCTGTGCCTGGCGGTTTCACAGTCGGGCAAGAGCCCGGATATCGTTGAAATGACCCGTTCCGCGCGCGAGTCCGGGGCCTTGACGGTCGCTGTGACGAATGCACCGGCCGCGCCGCTGGGAACAACGGCGGAGGCGGTGCTGGACATCCACGCGGGGCCGGAGCTGTCGGTCGCGGCGACCAAGACCTTCGTCACTTCGGCCGTCGCGGGGCTAGCGCTGATCGCGCATTGGGCGGGGGATGCGCGGCTTCTGGCCGCCCTCGACACCCTGCCGGAACGTCTGGACGCCGCCACGCGCGCCGACTGGTCGCCCCTGGCTGCGGTCATGCAGAAGGCGGGCTCGCTTTACACGATCGGACGCGGCCCGGCCTTTGCGATCTCGGGCGAGGCGGCGCTGAAATTCAAGGAGACCTGCCAGATCCACGCCGAAAGCTACTCCTCGGCCGAAGTGCTGCATGGGCCGGTCTCGATTGTCGACGCGGATTTCCCGGTGCTGGCCTTTACCGCCGCCGACGCTGCCGAGGATACGGTCGTCGAGATCGCCGAGGCGCTGGCGGGGAAGGGGGCGCGGGTGTTCCTGACCTCCGACCGCGCCTCGGCGGCCTGTGTGCTGCCGGCGGTGCGAACCGATCACCCTCTGACAGATCCGCTTGCACTGATCGTCAGCTTCTACGCGATGGTCGAAACCGTCGCCCGCGCGCGCGGCATCGATCCCGACACCCCCAGACACCTGAAGAAAGTGACTGAAACGCGATGAGCGCCGTCGCCTACACGTCAACGCAGATCTTCGACGGAACCCGGCTCACCCCCGGCGCATTGGTGGTGGAGGACGGTCGTGTGTCTGCGGTCGCGTCCGAGGTTCCGCGCGGCATGCGGCAGGTGGAGCTCGGGTCCGGCACGATCGCGCCGGGCTTCATCGACCTGCAACTCAATGGCGGCGACGGCGTTATGCTGAACGACGCGCCAACGCTTGAGACGCTGGAACGCATGGCCGCCGCCCACGGCGGGCTTGGCGCGACGGCGATCTTTCCGACGCTGATCACGGATACGCCCGAACAGACCCGCGCGGCGGTCGAGGCCGCCGTCGCCGCGATCGCAACCGGGGTGCCCGGGATCGCGGGCCTGCATCTTGAGGGGCCGCATCTGTCGCTTGCGCGCAAGGGCGCGCATGACCCGGCGCTGATCCGGCGGATGGAGGATGCGGACCTCGCGTTCCTTGTCGCCTCGGCGGCGCGTCTTCCCCGACTGATGGTGACGCTGGCGCCGGAAAGCGTCAGCAACGACCAGCTCGCGCGGCTGAGCGCGGGGGGCGTCTACGTCTCTCTGGGGCACACGGACGCGGATTACGATGTCTGTGTCGCGGCAGCGGGTGCGGGCGCCCGGATCGTTACGCATCTTTTCAACGCGATGAGTCCGCTTGGAAACCGCAATCCCGGCCTTGTCGGTGCGGCGCTCGATCGCGGGGGGCTCAGCGCGGGGCTGATTGCCGACGGCATTCATGTCCATCCCGCGGCGATCCGCGCAGCCCTGGCGGCCAAGCGCGGGCCGTCGCGGATCTTCCTCGTCTCCGATGCCATGGCGACCGCCGGATCGGAGATCACGCGGTTCACTTTGAACGGGCGCGAGATCCTGCGGCGCGATGGGCGGCTAACGCTGGCCGATGGAACGCTTGCAGGCGCCGACCTGGATATGGCCGGTGCGCTCAGGGTCATGACGCGCGATGTCGGCACGGCGCTGGACCATGCGCTGGCGATGGCAACCAGCGGTCCGGCCCGCGCAGTGGGACTTGAAGGGCGCTACGGTCACCTGATGCCGGGACGGGCCGCCGATTTCGTCTATCTGGACGATGCGCTGCGCCTCATGGGTGTCTGGCGCGCGGGCCACCAATTGAAGCTATCACCGCCGGCAGGGGCAGCTTCCTGAGCTCGCATCTATTTAATATGGATCATCCGATAATCGGTATTATGTAAAATAACTGAATGTGCCGGGCGATACGAAGCGCTGGACCGCCGGGCTTCGCACCGTTACAGCGATACCACGCCTTTCTATCCTACCGGAGCCCTCATGTCCTTCGACCGCAGCATCAAGATCGCCCCTTCGATCCTCTCCGCCGATTTCGCCAACTTCGGCCAGGAAATCCGCGCTATCGAGTCTCAGGGCGCGGACTGGGTCCATGTCGATGTCATGGACGGCCACTTCGTGCCGAACCTGACCTTCGGGCCCGCGATGTGCAAGGCGATCCGTCCCCATATCGGCACGGTCATGGACGTGCATCTGATGATCGCGCCGGTCGATCCCTATATCGCCGCCTTCGCCGAAGCCGGTGCGGATATCATTACCGCGCATGTGGAAGCCGGACCGCACATTCACCGAACACTGCAAGCCATTCGCGCAACGGGGAAAAAAGCCGGTCTCGCCTTGAACCCGGGAACGCCTGCCGCCGCCACAGCGGAGCTTCTGGACCTCGTGGACCTTGTTTGCGTGATGACCGTGAACCCCGGCTTCGGTGGGCAGAAATTCATTCATTCCCAATTGGATAAGATCAGAACCTTGCGCAAGATGATTGGCGACCGGCCGATCCATATCGAGATCGACGGCGGGATCACCGCCGAGACCGCGCCGCTCGTCGCGGCGGCAGGCGCTGACGTTCTTGTCGCGGGCTCCGGCGTCTTCTCCGGCGGTTCGGTCGACAAGGCCGATGTCTACGGTCAGAATATCGCGGCCATCCGCGCCGCCGCCAGCGCCGCGCAAGTCTGAGGAGAAGACCATGGCCGTCAGCCCGCCCATCTGCGATTTCGGTTGGAAAGCACCGGACTTCACCCTACCCGGCACCGACGGGCGCGACTGGTCGCTCGCGCAAGTTGCTGGCCCCAAGGGCACATTGGTCATGTTCATCTGCAACCACTGCCCCTATGTCCGATCGGTGCTGGACCGCATCCTTCGCGATGCACGGGACCTTCAGGGCCTTGGCATCGGGGTGGTAGCCATCTGTGCGAATGACGCCGCGACCTACCCCGACGACAGCTTCGACAACATGCGCGCTCTGGCCCAGGCGGAGGGCTTCACCTTCCCCTATCTGCACGATGAAAGCCAAGAGGTGGCGCGCGCCTATGACGCGGCCTGCACGCCGGATTTCTTCGGCTTCAATACCGCCGGAGAGTTGCAGTATCGCGGCCGCCTCGACGCCTCGGGCCGCAAGGCCGCGGCCCCCGATGTGCCGCGCGAACTGTTCGAGGCGATGAAGCTTGTGGCCGAGACCGGAAAGGGACCTGAAGACCAGGTGCCCTCCATGGGCTGTTCGATCAAATGGCGCGCATGAGCGCCCTGCCCTCGGTCATCTTCGACCTGGACGGTACGCTGCTGGATTCGCTTCCGGACATCCAGGCGGCGGTGAACCGCATGCTGGTCGCCGAAGGGCTTGAGCCCCTGTCCGCGGCGACCGTCCGGGGCTTCATCGGCGACGGGCTGCCCGTGCTGGTTTCGCGCGTCATGGCCGCGCGGGGCATCGACGCCTCGCGCCTCGGCGAACTTTCGGCCCGTGTCGGCGCCGACTACACCGCCCATGCGGCGGACCAGACGGTGGTCTTTCCCGGCGTCATCGGAGCCCTGAGCCAACTCCGCGAGCTGGGGCATCCGCTGGGCCTTTGCACGAACAAGCCCTATAACGCCACCGTAGCGGTCCTTAAGGCGCTGAGCCTTTTTGATTTTTTTAGTTCGATCATCGCGGGGGACAGCCTGCCCCAGCGCAAGCCCGCGCCTGAGCCGCTTCACGCGGTGCGCGACGCCCTCGGGCGCAGCGGGATCTTCGTCGGTGACAGCGAGGTCGATGCCGCGACCGCCGGCGCAGCGCAGATGCCCTTCGTTCTATTCGCAGATGGTTTCCTGCGGGTCCCGAAAAGCGAGATCACCTTTAACGCGGAATTCGAGCACTTCGACGCCCTGCCCGGCATCATCGCGCAGCTTTCGCGCCTCGTCTGACATATTCACACGTTGAAATAAGGGCCGCCGACGCCTAACTTGCGTCGAAAGGAGAGCCCCGATGAACGCGGACACGAAACCACGCCAAAAATGCGACGTGACGGCCTTCTTCGATGAGGCGACCAACACGGTTTCCCTCGTGGTGCGGGACCCCGCGAGCACGGCCTGCGCGATCATCGACTCCGTTCTCGACTTCGACTATTCCGCCGGGCGGACGGACACCAGTTCCGCCGACCGGATTATCGAGCATGTGAGGGCCGAGGGGCTTGAGACGGTCTGGGTTCTTGAGACCCACGTCCATGCCGACCATCTGTCTGCCGCGCCCTATCTTCAGCAAAAGCTCGGCGGCAAGATCGGCATCGGCGCCAACATCACCATCGTTCAGAACACCTTCGGCAAGATCTTCAACGAAGGAACGGAATTCCAGCGTGATGGCAGCCAGTTCGACCGGCTGTTCACCGAGGGCGACAGCTTCGAGATCGGCGCGCTGAAAGCGCGGGTCATGCACACGCCCGGTCATACACCCGCGTGCCTAACCTATGTGATCGAGGATTGCGCCTTTGTCGGCGATACGCTTTTCATGCCCGACTATGGCACGGCGCGTTGCGACTTTCCTGGCGGCTCGGCGGCGGATCTTTATAATTCCATCCAGCGCATCCTGGCATTGCCCGAGGAGACGCGGATCTTCGTCGGCCACGACTACAAGGCACCCGAGCGCGCCAACTACGCCTGGGAAACCACAGTGGGAGAGCAAAAGGCGCTGAACGTCCATGTCGGCGCAGGCAAACCGATCGAGGAATTCGTGGCGATGCGCACCGCGCGGGACAAGACGCTCGGCATGCCGCGGCTCATCATCCCATCGCTTCAGGTGAACATGCGCGCCGGGCAGATGCCACCTGCCGAGGACAACGAAACCGTCTACCTGAAGGTTCCAGTCAACAGATTGTAGCCATAACTAAGATAGTTTCAGTCCGTATATTCTATTGATTTAGAAGGAGAAATAATAATAGCCTGCGGTGCACGCGGCCGTTTTTTCGCGTGACCTGTTCAGAATCGGTGCTGGAGATCTGTTTCTCATGGACTGCGACGACCCGCTGGAAATCCTGACCATGAAACCCCGGTTCCGTTGAGTCCATGATGCCCGATCTGAGAGAGCAGGCATCTGCGATCATGAACGCCGAAACCATCGATGATACTTGGGCGGCGCTCGCCAAGAGCCTGACAGGCTATGGCTTCGATGGGATAATCTACGGGTTGACCCGCGCCCGGGCCGGGAATTCCGTTGGCGAGGCCGAGGATTTCCTGATCCTGTCGAACTATCCCTCCGATTACCTCGACGCCTTCGCGAAATCCGGCCTCTTTGCGAATGGCCCGATGGTCAAATGGGCGCTTGAGAATGACGGGGTGCAGTCCTGGGATCTGATCGCGGAGCGCGCCAAGGCAGGCGAGTTGTGCGATGCGGAGCTCCGCGTTCTCGAGTTGAACCGGCGTTACGGAATCCTCGCGGGCTACTCGATCAGCTTTCGCGATACCTCGGTCAAGGCCAAGGGGGGCATCGGTCTTTGCGCCCGCCATCAGGACCAGGCCCATGTCGATGCGATTTGGCGCGACCATGGCAAGAACATCGAGTTCCTCTGCCGGCTCGCGCATATGAAACTCAGCTCCCTTCCCTTCCGTCCCCCGAATCGGTCGCTGTCGCCGCGGCAACAAGAGGTCCTCGAGTGGGCGGGCGAGGGCAAGACGACGCAGGACATCGCGATCCTTCTGGGCGTGACGGTTGCGACGGTCGAAAAGCATCTTCGCCTGGCGCGGCACGCACTTGCGGCGGAAACCACGGCGCAGGCCGTGCTTAAAGCGTCCATGCTGAACCAGATCTTCGTGTTCCGGCGCTAAGCGCCGTTGCTCCCCTGCCCCAGCACACAAAAAAACGGCCGGACAAGCCGGCCGCTTTTCATGACTTTTGCAAAGGATCAGGCGCCGCGGGTCTTGGCGACTTCGGCGGCGAAGTCCTCTTCCTTCTTCTCGATGCCCTCGCCGACGGCGACACGGGCGTAGCCGGTGATCTCCACGCCGGCTTCCTTCGCGGCCTGCTCGACCGTGATGTCCGGGTTGATCACGAACTGCTGGCCGAGAAGCGTGTTTTCCGACAGGAACTTCTTCATCCGGCCCGGGATGATGTTGTTGTGGATCACCGCATCGGGCTTCGGCTTGGCGGAAGCGGCGTTCTCTTCGAGCGCCTTGGCGGTCTGGACCTGAAGCTCACGCTCCACCAGGGCCGGGTCGAGCGTCGCTTCGGACAGCGACAGCGGCGAGGTCGCGGCGATGTGCATCGCAAACTGCTTGCCAATCTCCTGCGCCTTGTCCGCCGGGCCCTTCACGGCGACGAGAACGCCGATCTTTCCCATGCCCTCGGTCGCGGCCGAGTGGACGTAGGAAACGACGGTTTCGCCTTCGAGGACGTGCATCCGGCGCAGCGTCATGTTCTCGCCGATGCGCGCGATGGCGTCGGTGAGGACATCTTCCACCGGCTTGCCGTTCAGGTGGGTGGCCTTGAGGACCTCAAGCGTCTCACCGGTTTGAAGGGCGACTTCGGTGACCTCGCGGACCATCTGCTGGAAGTCGGCGTTCTTGGCGACGAAGTCGGTTTCCGAGTTGATCTCGACGGCGACACCGCGCCCGTCGCGGACGGCGATGCCAACCAGGCCCTCGGCGGCGACGCGGTCGGCTTTCTTCGCGGCCTTCGCGAGGCCCTTGGTGCGCAGCCAGTCAACGGCGGCTTCCATGTCGCCATCGGTTTCGGTCAGTGCCTTCTTGGCATCCATCATGCCTGCGCCGGTGGATTCGCGCAGTTCCTTCACCATCTGAGCGGTGATCGCCATGGTGGCTCTCCTTCGTGATGTTCAATGGGTCAGGCGAGGAATATCCCCGCCCGATGAAAGACGTGTGACAGGGGCCATGAGGCCCCTGCCCGGCTCAGGCCTCGGCGTCTTGCGCGGCTTCCTCGGCCGGCGCTTCGACGAGCGCGCCAAGGTCAATGCCGGCCGCGCCCATCTGGGCGGACATGCCGTCGAGCGCCGCGCGGCTCACGAGGTCGCAGTAAAGAGCGATCGCGCGCGAGGCGTCGTCGTTGCCCGGGATCACATAGTCAACGCCCTTGGGCGAGCAGTTGGTGTCGACGACCGCGACGACCGGGATGCCCAGCTTCTGGGCTTCGAGGATCGCCAGGTCTTCCTTGTTCACGTCGATGATGAACAGAAGGTCCGGCAGGCCGCCCATTTCGCGGATCCCGCCCAGCGAAGCCTGAAGCTTGGTCTGCTCACGCTCCATGCCAAGGCGTTCTTTCTTGGTCAGGCCATCTGCGCCCGAACCCAGAACCTCGTCGATGTGCTTGAGGCGCTGGATCGACTGGGAAACGGTTTTCCAGTTGGTCAGCGTGCCACCCAGCCAGCGGTGGTTCATGTAGTACTGCGCGCATTTCTCGGCGGCTTCGGCCACGGCCTTGGAGGCCTGGCGCTTGGTGCCGACGAAGAGGATACGGCCGCCCTTGGCGACGGTTTCGCGGATCACGTTCAGCGCCGCGTCCAGCATCGGGACCGTCTGGGTCAGGTCGATGATGTGGATACCGTTGCGGTCGCCGTAGATGAACTCCGCCATACGCGGGTTCCAGCGCTGGGTCTGGTGGCCGTAATGAACGCCAGCTTCAAGAAGCTGACGCATGGAAAATTCGGGAAGCGCCATGCCTTGTTCCTTTCCGGTTTGCGCCTGAGCGAGGTGATTTCAGGGTTTCCCCCAACCGGTGGACCTCCGGGGATGTCTCCCCCTTCGGCCCGCACCTCGCCTGTGAAGTGGCGCGCGTATAGGCTGAAACGCGGGGGGATGCAAGGGCCGCCCGCTTGAGGCGGGAACAAGATCCGCGACGGGCCCCAAGGTGCCGCTCAGAGCGCGGACATCGCCGCGTGCACATGGCGGCAGTCGGAGCCGCAGCAACCACCGACGAGGTGCAGGTTGGGAAGCCGCGCGCTCAGTTCGCCGTAAAGGCGGCCAAAATCGTCGGGGTCGCCGTCGTCCAGTTCGACCGCCTCGTCCAGTTCGGCATGGCTGAGCGCCGAGGCATTGGCGCGCACGACGCCGATGCGGCGCGTCCAGTCCCCGTCGAGGCGATCCAGGAAATGCGTGGGATGCGCGCAGTTCACGCCATAGAAAATCGGCGCGCCGTTGGTGGCGACCTCGACCTCGGCAATGGCGTCGGCAAGGCTGCTGCCGACCGGCAGTTGCCCGTCCGTCTCGACCGTGAAGGATATGGCGATCGGCAGGCCCGCCGCGTGCGCCGCGCGCACGACGCCGATCGCCTCGCCCGGATGGGTCATGGTCAGCGCCATGGCCAGGTCGGCCCCGGCCTCGGCCAGCGCCTCGATCTGCGGCCGGTGGATCGCTTCGGCGGCATCGGGCTCAAAAAGCTGGTCGGGCGCATAGCCGTCACCGGCGGGCCCGATGCTGCCGTTGACAAGGATCCTGTCGGACCAGTCCCGCCGCGCGCGCAGCGCATGGGCAAAGCGCACCGCCTCGCGATTGATACTGCGCATGTCCTTTTCGCTCAGCCCGTGAGCCCCGGCCCATCCGGCATTCGCGCGCCAGGTCGCGGTGTCGAGCACGAAGCCGCGTCCGGTTCGTTCAGCCAAGTCGAGGTAACGGTCGAAATACCGTTCCAGCCCCGTCCGCCCGTCCTCCGACGACAGGAGAACAAAGGAAGAGAAATACGGAAGGTCGAAGCCGTCGTTGAAGATCAGGTCGGTTTCGATGCCGCCGTCGGTGATGAACGGATCGGGACCGTTGAGGAGCATTTCGAGACCGGTCATGGCAACCTCCGGGCACACGGGCCAGCGCGCGGCCCTGTCCGTAAAGATACACCAATTGCCCCCGCTGGCCGACAGGAATCAGGACGGCGCACGCAACCAGGACAGAAGCGGCAGATGCGCGCGGGTAATCCTGGCCAGCCCTTCGGGCGCCTCGGAGGTAAACAGCCAGTCCGGCGCAGGTTGCGGCGAAGGTGCGCGCACGATCATGCTCTTGCGGCGCAGAAGAGCCTCCCAGGCGGGGGCGGCGTCATACCCCTTTGGCACCCGCGCGAGGTCGGGCGGATCGAGCCGGCTTCCGACACGCTCCGCCGCGGTGATCGCCTCCAGAAGCGCCCCGCGTTCGTCCGCATCGCAGACGCGCTGGCGTAGGCGATGAAGCGCCTGTGCCTCCAACCCGTAGTGCCCGGCGCCAAAGCCGAGCCTCTCGGGCGAGAGGACCAGATGCATCCCGGGTACCTTGTTGAAGGGCTCGCCCGTGGACAGGATCAGGTGCATCCGGGGCTGATAGGGCGTCTTGTCCTTCGAAAAGCGGGTGTCCCGATGGATGCGGCCGAGCGACGCGTTGAGTTTCGGCACCGCGAGCAGCCGGGGGCTCATCTCTGCGCAGAGCGGCGCGAGCGCCTCGATCAGGTCGAGCCCGGCCTTGAGCCAGTGCGCCTCGTACTCCGTGCGATGCGCCGCGAACCACGCGCGGTCATTGTTGGCCGCGAGCCCGGCAAGAAAGTCGAAGGTGGCCCGATCCAGGCCGGAATATCGGGTCATGACACCCCCCTGACTCAATCGCGACAGTCCGCCTCTTTATGATAATGCGCCATCATAGCGCACGATCGCCCCAAGATCAGCCGAGAAGTTGCGAACAGCGGTCGTGCGGAGCGCTTGCCCCGGCAGGGAATTCCCGGCAAAGCAGGATGATGAAGAACGCGCCCGACATCCTGTGCATCGGTTCGGTCCTTTGGGACATCATCGGACGCACGCCCGTGCATATGGCGGCGGGCGCGGATGTCCCCGGGCGGATCACGCGGTTGCCGGGCGGCGTCGCCATGAATATCGCGATGACGCTTTGCCGCTTCGGCCTGCGCCCCGCGCTTCTCAGCGCCGTCGGGCGTGACGCCGAGGGCGACGAGCTGATCGCGGCGGCCGAACGCCTGGGGCTCGACTGCGGCCATGTCTACCGGTCCGAGGATCTGCCGACCGACCGCTACATGGCGGTCGAGGGCGCGAACGGGTTGATCGCGGCCATCGCCGACGCCCATTCGCTGGAGGCTGCGGGCGACAAGATCCTGCGCCCCCTGACGGACGGCGCGCTTGGCCGTCCCGATGCCCCCTGGGCGGGCGCGGTGGCGCTTGACGGCAACCTGACGGTCGGCCTTCTGGCCGATATCGCGGCGGCGCCCGCTTTCGCGGCGGCGGATCTTCGGATCGCGCCCGCTTCGCCAGGCAAGGCCGAACGTCTGCTGCCGCTCCTGCCGATGGCGAACGCCACCATCTACGTCAACCTTGAGGAGGCCGGGATCCTCTGTCAGCGGCGCTTCGCCTCGGCGACCGAGGCGGCCGAGGGGCTGATTGCCCGGGGCGCGCGCCGCGTGCTGGTCACGGACGGCGGGCGCAAGGCCGCCGATGGCGCGCCCGACGGGGTAATCGCCGCCGATCCGCCGCCGGTCCTCGTCACCCGCGTGACCGGGGCGGGCGATACCTTCATGGCGGCCCATATCGTGGCCGAACGGCGCGGGCTGCCGCGTGTCGAATCCTTGGCCGCCGCGCTGGACGCCGCTGCCCAATACGTATCGGGAGATATCGGATCGTGACTGCCCTGCCCCTGACCTTTTCGCCCGAAGTCGAGGAAGCCCGCCGGATCGGCGCGCCAATCGTGGCGCTGGAATCGACGATCATCACCCATGGGATGCCCTATCCGCAGAACCTCGAAACCGCGCGCCGGGTCGAGGAGGAGGTGCGACGCGCGGGCGCCGCGCCTGCGACCATCGCCGTCATGGGCGGGCGCATCCACATCGGTCTTGCCGCGGCAGAGCTTGAGGCCCTGGCACGAGCCAGGAACGTCATGAAACTCAGCCGGGCCGACATTGCCGCCTGCCTCGCGCTTGGACGCACCGGGGCGACGACGGTTGCCGCCACGATGATCGCCGCCCACCTCGCGGGGATCGCGGTTTTTGCCACCGGCGGGATCGGCGGCGTGCATCGAGGCGCGGAGACAAGCTTCGACATCTCCGCCGACCTGTCGGAACTTGCCACGACGCCGGTGACGGTCGTCGCGGCGGGCGCCAAGGCGATCCTGGACCTGCCGAAAACGCTTGAGGCGCTGGAGACCATGGGCGTCCCGGTCATCGCCTTCGGACAGGATGAGTTTCCCGCCTTCTGGTCGCGCAGCTCGGGCCTTGCCGCGCCGCTCCGGATGGACAGCGCCGCCGAGATTGCCGCTACCCACAAGATGCGCGGAACGCTCGGGCTTGCCGGGGGGCAACTGGTCGCCAACCCGATCCCGACCACCGCCGAAATCCCCCGCGCCGAAATCACCCCGGTGATCGAGAAGGCGCTGGCCGAGGCAGAGGCACAGAGGATCGCCGCCAAGGCCGTCACCCCGTTCCTGCTGGCCCGCATTTTCGAGTTGACCGAGGGCCGGTCGCTTGCCGCGAACATCGAGCTTGTGCTGAACAACGCCCGGCTTGGCGCGGCGATCGCGGCAGAGCTTAATCGCCTCGGGTAACCCATTGGCTTCTGCCCGGCGAATGCCTACATTCGCGCGGCGAACAGGGGGCGATGCATGGAAACCGGACATACGGGTGATGAACATCCGACACATCATCCCCACAAGCGGCGGGGCCTGATCGCGCGTTTCCGCGCAAACTTCCTGACCGGGCTCGTGGTCATGGCACCGGTCAGCCTGACCTTCTGGCTGATCTGGAAGGTGACGGGCTGGATTGACAGCTGGGTCCTGCCCTTCATCCCGCAGCGCTACCGGCCGACGGACCTGATCCAGGACCTGTTCTGCGCCACACCGCTGCCGGGCCAGGGCCCGGACGACCTGCCCTTCTGGTGTGTCGAGGGCGCGCTGGACCTGCGCGGCATCGGTGTGATCATCTTCCTGATCTTCACGGTGTTCATCGGGTGGATCGCCAAGGGCATTCTCGGCCGCTCGCTCATCGCCTGGGGCGAGAGCATGGTGGACCGGATGCCCGTCGTCCGCTCGATCTACAACGGCGTGAAGCAGGTCACCGAAACCGTCTTCAACCAGACCGAGTCCAAATTCGACAAGGCCTGCCTCATCGAATACCCGCGCCCCGGGATCTGGGCCATCGGCTTCGTCTCGACTGCCGCGAAGGGAGAGGTCCTGAAGCGCCTGCCCGAGGACGAGGTGATGACGGTCTTCCTCCCGACCACACCGAACCCGACCTCGGGGTTCCTGCTCTATGTGCCCAAGCAGGATGTCACCTTCCTGGACATGAGCGTCGAGGACGCGGCAAAGCTCGTCATCTCCGCCGGGCTTGTCTACCCCTCCCCCAAGCCCGCGAAGACGCCGGCGGCGGGGCCGGTACGCCCCGCCCCCTGATCAGAGCGCCGTCCAGCCGCCATCAACAGAAATCGTCGTGCCGGTGATCTGCGCCGCTGCGGCGGAGCACAGAAACGCGGTGGTTCCACCGATTTCCTCGACGGTCGCGAACTGGCGAGACGGCTGGCGCAGCAGCATGACCTCCCGGATCACCGTTTCCCGGTCCATGTTGTGCACCTTCATCTGGTCGGGGATTTGCGACTCGATCAACGGCGTCAGCACGTAGCCGGGGCAGATCGCGTTACAGGTGATCCCCTGCCCCGCGGTTTCCAACGCCACGGTCTTGGTCAGGCCCACGACCCCGTGCTTGGCCGCGATATAGGCCGACTTGAACGGCGAGGCCGTCAGCCCGTGCGCCGAGGCGATGTTGACGATCCGCCCCCAACCGCGTTCGCGCATCCCGGGAAGCGCCGCGGCCGTGGTGTGGAAGGCCGAGGAAAGATTGATCGCGAGGATCGCGTTCCACTTCTCGACCGGAAACTCATCGACCGGTGCCACATGCTGAATGCCCGCGTTGTTCACCAGGATGTCGCAGCCGCCCGCAGCGTGAACTAGGGCGCGGCAATCCTCGCCCACCGACATGTCCGCCTTGATGTAGCGCGCCCGGACACCATGCTCGGCGCCGATCCGTTCGGCCAGCGCGTGGTCCTCTGCCCGGTCGGTGAAGGAGTTCAAGACGATGTTGGCGCCTTGCTTGGCCAGTTCGATGGCCACGCCAAGCCCGATACCTGAGTTGGAGCCGGTGACGATGGCGGTCTTGCCAGAAAGGTTCATGATAATTCCCGTTTTCGTTGCGCTGCGGCGAGAATAGGTGCTGCGCGCGCAAAGAACACGAAAAACTTTGCCCTTCGGGGTCATGGCCATGCGGCATAAAAGAGGCCATGTCGCGAAACCGTGTTGGTCCGCGATGCGGGACAAAGTGAACCTTTGCGCAGGCTGCCGTCTAGAATTGCATCGCTTCGCCCAAATATACCCGGATATTCCACGTCGAAATGAGGTATTTGACGGGGACAGGCAGTCTATCCCGACTGCCTGCCGCGTGGGGGATGCAGATTGCCTCGGGCAACCGTGGCTACTACCATCGCGGTATGCTCGTTATCTCTGCTTTTCCACAATTTTTCGGCTTGATGGTTTGCATCGCCAGCGCCGGACTGAGTTGCGCCGCGTCACGAGCATCTGCAGAGCTTCACTTCGACCCGGCTACATGCTCCGAAAATCCTGGCGGCAAGATGATCGTCCGTCTTGTGACTGGCATCGCCTTCGCTGTTCCGCCCGACACCGTAGACATTGCCTCTGCCGAGCCTGACCCGGACGGAGAGCCGGGTGAACCGCCCGGCTGTCCGGGGAACCCTTTCAGGACTGTAGCTTTGTCCCTTCTTCCGCACGGCGAGCCGATTTTCGACACTCGTACAACCGCGCTGTTCTGGAACGTCGACATCCGTATTATCAAGCTCATCGGGAACGACTATGGGGCCGAGGCCAATCGCTACCTTTTGGAAAGCTACACCATCTTCGCGGAGCAAAGGGGGAACTGCGGCAAGTCTCCAGAAGGGCTCTCCATCTGCTATCATTGTCGCGAGGATGCAGACCGTTCCGGATACTGCGAAGACAAAAACGGGATGGGCGCATCGAGCGACGGTCGTATCATCGAGCGCGCTGGCTTTCACGTTGTCGACGCAGAATCCGCGACCGGCTCCGATGACCTGCCGTGGATAGCGTCCTGTGGAAGCGAGTCCTCCGGAGGGGCGCGGCTCTGCTTCGCCGAATACACGCCGCAGAGCGGACTGAGCGTAGCCTATGCGTTCGGACTGACAAGGTTGGATATGAGCGTATTGCGGGAAATGGATCAGTCGCTTCGTGACGGTATCCAAGAACTGCGAGCGCCAGAGTACGATGGCGAAGATCTGCGCTGACCCGGCGATCGGAATGTCCGCCCGGGGCTCAAACCGGACCAACCCGGTTTCGCGACATGGCCTAAAAAAACGCCCGCGCGAGGCGGGCGTTAAGTTATTGAGGCAGGTTTCATACAGGCAAGAAACCTATCGAGCAGTAGCGTCTTTATACGCGGTTCACTGCCACTGTCCAAGCTAAAAGTTTGAAAAGGCTGGGAAGCCAAGTTAGCCTGTCCGCCAATGAGAACGGGCAGACAGGGATTGTTGCGCAAATGAGATCGGTTTCTTTCGCGGGCTTTGCGCAGGCCCTGTCCTGCGTTGTGATTCTGGCTGCGACGAGCCCAGCCCAGGCAGAGCCTGGCCATGGCATAGCTATGTATGGCAAGCCCGCCCTTCCACCCGATTTTGTGTCGCTTCCCTATGCCAATCCCGATGCCCCCAAGGGCGGGCGGATCGTTTTCGGCGAAGCGGGGGGCTTTGATTCGCTCAACCCCTACATTCTGAAAGGCTCCGCCCCCTGGGGCCTTGGGTTGCACACTGTCGAAACCCTGATGGCCCGCTCAATCGACGAACCTTTTACGCTCTACGGCCTGCTCGCCGAATCGGTGGAAACGGATGAGGCGCGGAACTGGGTGGAGTTTACGCTGCGGCCCGAGGCGCGCTTCTCGGACGGAAGCCCGGTCACGGTCGAGGACGTGATGTGGAGCTACGAGACGCTCGGCACCCTCGGCCATCCACGCTACCGCAACACCTGGGGCAAGATCGCGAAGATGGAGCAGACCGGCGAACGCTCCGTCCGCTTCACCTTCAATGCCGAGGACCGCGAACTGGCGCTCTTGATGGGCATGCGGCCAATCCTGAAAAAGGCGCAGTGGGAGGGCAAGGACTTCGCCGAAAGCTCGCTTGAGGTCCCGCTCGGCTCAGGCCCCTACACGGTTTCCGGTTTCGAACCGGGCCGCTTCATCACCTTCCGCCGCGACCCTGACTACTGGGGCGCGAACCTGGGCTTCAACCGCGGCCTGCACAACTTTGATGAGATCCGCTACGACTATTACGGCGACGGCGACGTGACCTTCCAGGCTTTCACGGCTGGGGAGACCTCCACCTTCCGCGAATCCAGCGCCTCCAAATGGCAGAGCGCTTACGACTTCCCGGGCGTGAAATCAGGTGAGGTGATCAAGGCCGAGATCCCGAACCAGCGTCCCTCGGGCATCACCGGGCTAGTGATGAACACCCGCAACCCGGCCTTCGACGACTGGCGCGTGCGCGAGGCGATGATCCAGGCGTTCAACTTCGACTTCGTCAACCAGTCGATCAACGGCGGGTCCGAGCCGCGCATCACCTCCTACTTCTCGAACTCGCCGCTAGGCATGGGCGACGGCCCCGCAACCGGCAAGGTGGCCGAACTCCTCGCCCCCTTCGCCGCTGATCTGCCCCCCGGCACGATCGAGGGTTATGCCCTGCCCCAAGGCGACAAGGACCGGGCGGTAAACCGCAAATCCCTGCGCAAGGCGACCGCACTTTTCGAGGAGGCGGGCTGGACCGTCCAGGACGGCGTGATGCGGAACGCCGAGGGCACCCCCTTTACGTTCGAGATCCTGCTTCAGTCCGGCGCGACCCAGACCGAGCAGGTCGTGGACATCTACGTGCAGGCGTTGAAGGCCCTCGGGATCGTGCCGACCGTCACGGCCGTCGACAACGCTCAGTACAAGGAGCGGACGAACACCTATGTCTTCGACATGGCCTGGTACACGCGCTCGCTTTCGCTGTCGCCGGGCAACGAGCAGATGCTTTACTGGGGCGCCTCGGGCATTACCGAGCCTGGCACGCGCAACTGGATGGGCATGAACTCCCCCGCCGCCGAGGCGATGATCGCCGCGATGGTCGGATCGCGCGGACAGGACGATTTCGTGGCCGCGACCCAGGCGCTCGACCGGATCCTGACGGCGGGGCGCTATGTGATCCCGGTCTGGTACAGCCGCGTTTCGCGCCTTGCTTACGACCGGCATCTTCACTACCCGGAGTGGATTCCGCTATACGGCGACTGGCCCGGATTCCAGCCGGAAACCTGGTGGTATGAGGACTGAGAGCATGAAGAAACTGATCCTTTTGACATTCCTCGGCGCACTGGCCGCCTGCAACACCGTCGCCGGCGCCGGCGAGGATGTCTCTGCCGGCGCCCGAACGGTTCAGGGCTGGTTCTGACCCGCACGATCGCCTGGACGCAGGCACCACGCCATCCGACGTCGCGTCGGATGACCTGATATCATGCGCTTCGTTTCCGCGCGAAGCGCATCAAACTTTTCGTTTACCCTTCCGAAACGCTTTTCGCATCACCACTTCAGGTGCAAAATCAAGTTGCAAGTCACTGCCGGAGAAGACCAATGAAATGGCATCACGTTCAGGAAAACTGGTTCGCGTTCTTTGACGCCATTCTGGACAAGTGGCCCGAGGCCGACGAGGCGGAGCTTGAGGAAATCGACGGCGACCAGCGCGCCTTCATCGCCTATATCGCCGAACTGACCGAACAGGAGGTCTCCGAAGCGCGGGAAGAAATCCGCGACTGGCTGACCGGAGAGCTTCCTTCCGACGTGGTGATGGACCCGCGCCACGATGACCATTCGATCAACCTGTCGGCCAAATACCTGCCCGAGGGCGAGGATGAATCCGACGACGACGCGCGCTACGGCGACGACTAGGCGAGGCTTGTCACCCAAAGAACGGTCGCGTCCTCCGGGCTCACCGACACGACGTTGTGGCCCATCGCTGCATCGTAATAGGCACTGTCGCCCCGGCGAAGTTCAACAGGCTCATAGAACTCCGTGTAAAGCTTCACAATTCCGGTGAGGACATAAAGGAACTCCTCGCCCTCGTGGCGCACCCAGCCGTCGAACTCCTCCGGCTTTCTGGCCCGAATCCGCGCCCGGTAAGGCAACATCTGCTTGCGCGTCAGCGCCGCGGCCAGAAGCTCATGCTCGTAGGTCGTGGTCAGATGGGCCTGGCCCTCGCCCGACTTGGTGACCGCCATCCGGCCGTTGACCTGCGCCTGGGCGGCGGGCGTGAAAAGCTGCGGAACCGAGATCGACAGCCCCTCCGCCAGCTTCTTCAGCGCCTCATAGGTGGGCGACATCTGCCCGTTTTCGATCTTCGACAGGGTCGAACGCGCCAAGCCCGCCTGCCCCGCCGCCTGCTCCAGCGTCCAGCCCCGCGCCTTGCGCAAATCACGCACGCGCTTGCCAAGGTCGAGCGGCTCTGCCGGGGCGGCCTCTGCCTCGCTCACGCGGGCGATGCGGATCAGGCGCGCATTGTCGGTCGGTTTAGTCATCCAGGCTCCACCTGCGCTATCCAGCGTAGATCAGATCTGTGCATTAGCGCGTTTTCCTTGTGCCTTGCAACGCCCCGGCAAGGGGGGTAGCGAAGGCGCATGCTTTCCCTCAGCCAGCCCCCTCGTCCCGTTTCGCCGGTTGCGTCCTTCAATCTCGCCGCGCATGTCCTGGCGCGCGCCGAGGCGCTGGGCGACAAGATCGCCCTGCAGATCCTGCGCCCGACGGGGGCCGAACGGTGGAGCTACGCGCGCCTCTCTGCCGCCGTGCGCGGCGTTGCAACGGGTCTGTTGGCTGAGGGCGTCGCCCCCGGCGACCGGGTGCTTCTGCGGCTGGGCAACGGGGTGGAATTTCCGCTCGTGTTTCTGGGCGCCATCGCGGCGGGCATCGTGCCCATCGTCTGTTCAAGCCAGCTGACCCAGCCCGAGATTGATCGCATCGCCCAGGACCTTCGCCCCAGGCTTGCCGTCGCGGGCGCGGGCGTCACCCGACCCGAAGGGCTGCGCGTGATCGAGGCCGAGGCGCTGAGGCGCATGGAGACGCTGCCCCCCGCCCCCTTCGCGATGGGTGCGGACGATCGCCCGGCCTATGTGATCTACACCTCCGGCACCTCCGGCGTGCCGCGCGCGGTGCTGCATGCCCATCGCGCGATCCTGGCGCGCCAGATGATGTTCGAAGGCTGGTATGGTTTGACCGAGGCCGACCGGGTCCTGCACGCGGGCGCCATGAATTGGACCTACACGCTGGGGACCGGATTGATGGACCCTTGGACGGTTGGCGCAACCGCGCTTGTGCCCGCCGCCGGGGTGACGCCCGACCAGATTCCCCTCCTTCTGAAGCGCTTCGATACGACGATCTTCGCCGCAGCACCAGGGGTTTACCGCCAAATGCTCAAGTCCGGTCAGCCCCTCGTCCTGCCCCGCTTGCGCCACGGGCTCTCAGCCGGGGAAAAGCTGCCGGAGGCGACGCGCAAGGCGTGGCTGGAGGCCACGGGGACGCCGATCCACGAAGCCTTCGGCATGTCGGAGTGCTCAACCTTCGTATCGGGCGCGCCCAGCCGCCCGGCGCCGCAGGGCACGCTTGGCTACGTCCAGCCCGGGCGCGCCGTCGCACTTCTTGACCCCGCCGGCGCCCCCGTCCCGCGCGGAGAGGAAGGAACCATCGCCGTCCACCGCTCCGATCCCGGGCTGTTCCTGGGCTATGCCGACGCGCCGGAAGAGGCCGCCGTGCGGTTCCAGGGTGACTGGTTCCTGACCGGCGACCGCGCCGTGATGGCGCAGGACGGGGCGATCACCTACCTGGGACGCGCCGATGACATGATGAACGCAGGCGGCTTCCGCGTCGCCCCGGCTGAGGTCGAGGCCGCACTGGCACATGTTCCGGGCCTTGAGGCCTGCGCCGCGATCGAAGCGCGGGTCAAGGCAGACGCAAGCGTCATCGCGGTGATCCATTCCGGCACGGCGACCGAAGAGGCCCTGAAAGCCGCGGCCGAGGCCGGGCTCGCCCGCTACAAGCAACCCCGCATCTACCTTCATCAGGACACCCTGCCGCGCACGGCGACGGGCAAGATCAACCGCCGGTCCCTTCGTGAGGAATGGGAGAAATCACATTGATAAAACTCGATATTCTATCCGATCCCGTCTGCCCGTGGTGCTATATCGGCAAGGCGAAGCTTGACCGCGCGCTGGAGGCACGGCCCGACCACCCCTTCGAGATCGAATGGCATCCCTTCCAGCTCAACCCCGAGATGCCGAGGGGGGGCATGGACCGGCGCACCTATCTGGAATGGAAGTTCGGCGGCAAGGACGGGGCGGTGCAGGCCCATGTGCCGATCATGCAGCACGCGGCCAAGGCCGGGGTCGAGTTGAACCTCGACCAGATCACGCGCTCCCCCAACACGCTGGACGCGCATCGACTGATCCACTGGGCGGGGCTTGAGGGTCGCCAGACCGCCATGGTCTCCGCCCTTTTCCGGGCCTATTTCCGCGATGGTCGCGATATCGGCGACACCGAGGTTCTCGCCGACGTGGCCGCGTGCGTCGGCCTGGATCGCGCGATGATCGCGCGGCTGCTGGCCGGTGATGGCGATCGCGAGGAGATCGCCGCGCGTGACGCGCATGCCCGCGAACGCGGCGTGAGCGCGGTACCGACCTTCGTCATCGCCAACACCTACGTCCTTAGCGGTGCGCAGCCGGCCGAAACCTGGATCAAGATCATCGACGAAATCGTTGAAAAAACGAAAGATACAGCATCATGAGTAGCTCGGTTGATACCCCGCCTGTGCGCGGCCGCCTGGCTTTGGCCGAGTTCACGGCGATGATCGCCATGCTGTTCGCGACCATCGCCTTTTCCATCGACGCGATGCTGCCCGCCCTTCCTCAGATCGCGGCTGAACTTACGCCCGACGCCGTGAACCACGCACAGCTGATCCTGACGGCCTTCGTGCTGGGGATGGGGCTGGGCACTGCCTTCGCCGGGCCGATTTCGGACGCGACGGGGCGCAAGCCCGCCATCGCCGGGGGCTTCGCGCTTTACATCGGCGGCGCGGTTCTGGCCCATTACGCCCCGACGATCGAGCTTCTTCTGGCCGCCCGCGTCATCCAGGGCCTTGGCGCGGCGGGTCCGCGGATCGTCGGCCTCGCACTCGTGCGCGACCTTTACGAAGGTCGGGAGATGGCGCGCGTCACTTCCTTCGCGATGACGATCTTCATGATCGTGCCAGCCGTCGCGCCCTCGATCGGCGCGCTGATCATCGGGTTTGCGGGCTGGCGCGCGGTCTTCCTGGCCTTCGTTCTTTTCGGGCTGATCGCGACGGGCTGGGTCAGCCTCCGCCAGCCCGAGACGCTGCCCCCCGCCCACCGCCGGCCCCTCTCGGGGCACAACATCTTGCTTTCCGCGCGGGAGGTCCTCTCGAACCGCGACATCCGAATCTATACCGTCGTGATGACCCTGGGCTTCGGACAGATGTTCGGCCTTCTGTCCTCTGCGCAGCAACTCTTCGCCGAAACTTATGACCAGGGCGAAAATTTTCCGAAGTGGTTCGCGCTGATGGCGGGGATCGCCGCGACTGCGTCGATCCTGAACGCGAAGCTCGTGATGCGGGTGGGGATGCGGCGGCTCGCCACCGACGCCTATCTGTGGCAGGCGATCTCCTCGGTGGTGGTAATGGCCTTGGTGCTGGGCGGGATCGGGACGGGACCCTTTGGCTTCGCGGTGTTCTTCCTTTGGGGGTCGAGCGTCTTTTTCATGGCCGGTCTGACGTTCGGCAACCTCAACGCATTGGCACTGCAACGGATGGGCCATATCGCAGGCATGGCGGCCTCCGTGATCTCGGCTATCTCGACGGTCTTTGCGGTGATGATCGCGGGGCCGCTTGGGCAGGCCTTTGACGGGACCGCTGTGCCCGTGATCGCAGGCGTGGTTCTCTGCTCGACGCTTGCCTGGCTCCTGATGCGGCGGACGCTGCCGCACTAGGGCTCAGGCGCTGGCCCGCTTGGCTTTGGCGGTTTTTTCCGTTGCGACGACCTTCTCGGCCAGATCGCGCGCCACGGCGAAGGCACCCTTGACCTTCTCCGCCTCCGAGGCCCAGGCGCGGGTCAGGATCACCTTGTTGTCCTTGACCTTCGCCTGACCCTTTTCGGCCTGGAGGAACTCGACCAGACCCGCCGGGTCGGCGAAACGGTCGTTGTGGAACTGGATCGTGATGCCCTTCGGTCCGGCGTCGAGCTTGGCGATGCCTGCCCGCTTGCACATCGCCTTGATGCGGACGACGACGAGGAGGGTGTTGACCTCTTTCGGCAGGTCCCCGAAACGGTCGATCAACTCGGCGGCAAAGCCCTCAAGCTCGACCTTGGTGGTCAGGCCGGAAAGCCGCCGGTAAAGGCCAAGCCGCACGTCAAGGTCCGGGACGTAATCCTCTGGGATCAGGACGGGAACGCCAAGGTTGATCTGCGGCGCCCACTGGCCGTCGTCGTCGGGGCCCTGGAGGTCGCCCGACTTCAGCTTGGCGATCGTTTCCTCGAGCATCGCCTGATAAAGCTCATAGCCGACCTCGCGGATATGGCCCGACTGTTCCTCGCCCAGAAGATTGCCCGCCCCGCGCAGGTCAAGGTCCTGGCTGGCCAGCGAAAAGCCCGCGCCGAGGCTGTCGAGCGACCCAAGAAGCCGCAACCGCTTTTCCGCCGCGGGCGTCAGCGGCGCGCGCGGCTTGGTGGTCAGGTAGGCATAGGCGCGCGTCTTGGACCGGCCCACGCGGCCTCGGATCTGGTAGAGCTGCGACAGGCCGAACATGTCGGCGCGATGCACGATCATCGTGTTGGCGGTCGGGATGTCTAGACCGCTTTCGACGATCGTGGTCGCCAGCAGGACGTCATATTTGCCGTCATAGAAGGCGTTCATCCGCTCATCGAGATCGCCCGCCGCAAGCTGGCCATGGGCGACGATATAGCTGACCTCGGGCACATGGGTTTTCAGGAAATCCTCGACCTCCGGCAGATCGGCGATGCGCGGCACGACGTAGAAGGACTGCCCACCGCGGAAATGTTCGCGCAGGAGCGCCTCGCGGATGGTGACGGTGTCGAACTCCGACACATAGGTACGGATCGCCAGGCGGTCGACCGGCGGCGTGCCGATTATGCTGAGATCCCGGACACCTGTAAGCGAAAGTTGAAGCGTACGCGGGATCGGCGTGGCGGTCAGCGTCAGCACGTGGATCTCGCTGCGCATCTCCTTCAGGCGTTCCTTGTGGCCGACGCCGAAGTGCTGTTCCTCGTCGATGACCAGAAGGCCAAGGGTGCGGAACTTGACGGTCTTGGCCAGCACCGCATGGGTGCCGATGACGATGTCCACAGTTCCCTCGGCCAGCCCCTGGCGGGTCAGGGCAGCATCCTTGGCCGAGACAAAGCGCGAGAGCGGGCGCACGGTGATCGCGGTGCCACGGAAGCGTTCGGCAAAGGTCTTGTAGTGCTGGCGCGCCAGCAGCGTGGTCGGCGCGATGACCGCAACCTGCACGCCCGACATCGCGGCCGCAAAAGCCGCGCGCATCGCGACCTCGGTCTTGCCGAACCCCACGTCGCCGACGATCAGGCGATCCATGGGGCTGCCTTCCGAAAGGTCAGTCACGACCTCCTCGATCGCCGCCATCTGGTCGTCGGTTTCCTGGTAGGGGAAGCGGGCGCAGAAGGCATCCCAGTCGTGGTGCGGGGCCTCGAGGATCGGGGCGGAACGCAGCGCGCGTTCGGCCGCCACCCGCATCAGGCGCTCCGCGATCTGGCGGATGCGTTCCTTGAGCTTGGCCTTCTTCGCCTGCCAGGCGCCGCCGCCCAGCCTGTCGAGAAGCCCCTCTTCGTGCCCATAGCGGCTGAGCAGTTCGATGTTCTCGACCGGCAGGTAAAGCCGGTCTCCGCCTGCGTATTCGAGCGAGACGCATTCGTGCGGGGCGCCAAGGGCGGTGATGGTCTCCAGCCCCTTGTAGCGCCCGACGCCGTGTTCGACATGGACGACAAGGTCGCCGGGCGACAGCGATTGCGCCTCGGTCAGGAAGTTTTCGGCGCGGCGGCGCTTCTTGGCGCCCCGGATCAGCCGGTCGCCCAGCACGTCTTGCTCGGAGATAACGGTCAGGCCGGTGGCCTCGAACCCGTGTTCCAGCGCCCAGACCGCAAGCCAGAGGCCGCCCTTGCCTTCGCCCACATCACGCATGTCGCGGGCAAGGCCGGGGCCGGCGACGCCCTCGTCCTCCAGAAGGCCCTTGAGGCGTTCGCGCGCACCCTCGGAATAAGAGGCGACGACGACCTGCCCCTCCTTCAAACGAGCTTTCAGATGGTCCGCCAAGGCACGGAAAAGGCTCACGTTTTCCAATTGGCGTTCGGGGGCGAAATTGCGACCGATACGCCCGCCCATGTCCAGAACGCCCGGACCTGTCGGCTGCGGAAGGGCCACCAGTTGCAGCGTGCGCAGGCCCGCCACGGCGGCGTTCCAGGCCGTATCATCCAGGTAAAGCAGGCCCGGCGCGCAGGGCTTGTAGACGGAATCCAGCCGGTCGCGACGCTTCATCGCCTCGGCCCGCGTGTCGTACTGATCCGCGATCCCTTCCCAGCGCGCGAGCCGCGCGGGCGTCAATTGGTCGTCCAGCATGACCGAGGCGCCGGGAAGGTAGTCGAAAAGCGTCTCCAGCCGGTCATGGAAGAATGGCAGCCAGTGTTCCACGCCCGCGTGTTTGCGACCCGCGCTGACGGCCTCGTAAAGCGGGTCGTCATTGCCCGCGGCGCCGAACTCGATCCGGTAGTTCTGGCGGAACCGGGTGATCGAGGGCTCATCCAGGATGACCTCGGACACCGGGGCAAGATCGACGCTGGTCAGCTTTTCCGTCGTGCGCTGGGTCGCGGCGTCAAAGCGGCGCGCGCCGTCGAGGACATCGCCGAAAAGGTCAAGCCGCACGGGCCCGCCCGCGCCCGGCGGGAAGATGTCGATAATTCCACCCCGGATCGCATAGTCGCCCGGTTCCGACACCGTCGAGGTCTGCGAAAAGCCCATGCGGACCAGGTAGTCGCGCAAGGCGGCTTCATTCACGCGGGTTCCGACCTTTGCGGTGAAGCAGGCGGATTTCACGACCTCCCGCGCGGGCACGCGCTGCGTGGCGGCGTTGAGCGTGGTGAGCAGGATGAACGGCCCGGAAAGACCCGCCGCCAGCGTGGCGAGCGCGGCCATCCGCTGTGCGGACACGTCGGGGTTGGGCGAGACGCGGTCGTAGGGCAGGCAATCCCAGGCCGGGAAAGTCAGCACCGGCGCATCGGGGGCGAAGAAGGCCAGCGCGGCACGCATCGCCTCCATCCGTTTGTCGTCGCGCGCGACATGGACGACGGGCGCGCCTTTTTCAAGCCCGCGCGCCAGAAGCAGTGCGTCAAACCCCTCGGGCGCGCCCGACAGCGTGATGTGATTTTCCCGGTTCATGCCGCTCACCTATCCGCCCGTCGCCGGAAGTCAACCCGCGTCTCAGTGAGGCAGGACCGAGATGTTGATGTTCTGGATCATGCCCCACATCACGGTGACAAAGATCGACACGACCCCGACGCCCTGGATGGCCATGCGATGACGGCTCAGCCGCTTGCGCAGGGATTCACCGCTGTCCCCGTCCTGCGCGATGCGCCGGGCGGTGCGCAGGGTCAGCAGCGCGACGAGCCCAAGCGGAAAGATGATCAGGAACAGCGCCTGGCAGATCTCTACCGCGTAATAGAAGCCCAGAAGCGCAAGCGTCGTATAGATGGCCGACCCGATCGCCGTCAGACCAAGGCCCGCGGTCTGCGCGATATAAAGGACGCGGTTGACGCAAAGGCGCGTGAACTGCTCAAGCTCCGTTTCCGCCTCGCCGCCAAAACGGCGTGCGCGCAGGACCATGTCGAAGGGGATGCCGATCACCCAGTGGCTGGCCTGCGACCAAGTGACAGCCAGCGCGATCCAGTACCAGAGGTTCGAGAACGATCTGAGGTCGATCACCTCGGAAATCAGTACCTTCCACTCCACGCGGCACATCCCTTTTTTTACCTGAGCCAGATGCTAGCCTCGCTCTGCGGCGCTTTCCACCCTTGAGATGATCGCCGATCCATGCGACCCGATAACGCAACAGGAAAGGCACGATCATGACCCCGACCCAGGCCCCCTTCCCCGCCACCCGCTTTCGCCGCCTGCGCCGGACGCCCGCGCTGCGCGGCCTCGCGCAGGAAACGCACCTGTCGGTCAAGGACCTGATCTGGCCGATCTTCGTGACCGACGTGCCCGGCGCCGACGCGCCCGTGGCCTCGATGCCCGGCGTCGCCCGTGTGACGGTCGAGGGCGCGGTCCGCGCGGCGGAAGAGGCCGCGCGCCTCGGCATCCCGGCGATCTGCCTGTTTCCCTATACCGATGCGGCCCTCAGGACCGAGGCCTGCGAGGAAGCCTGGAGCCCCGAGAACATCACCAACCGCACGATCCGCGCGATCAAGGCCGCCGTTCCCGATGTGGCGGTAATGACCGACATCGCGCTCGACCCCTACAATGCCAACGGGCATGACGGTCTGGTGCGCGACGGGATCATCCTGAACGACGAAACGGTCGAGGCGCTGGTGCGCATGGCGCTGGCCCAGGCCGAGGCGGGGGCGGATATCCTCGGCCCCTCTGACATGATGGACGGGCGTATCGGGGCGCTGCGCACGGCGCTTGAGGGTGCAGGCCATTCGGACGTGGCGATCCTGAGCTATGCGGCGAAATATGCCTCGGCCTTCTACGGTCCTTTCCGGGATGCGGTCGGCGCCGGCGGGCGGCTGGTCGGCGACAAGAAGACCTACCAGATGAACCCGGCCAATTCGGACGAGGCGATCCGGCTGGTCGCGCGCGACCTTTCCGAAGGCGCGGACATGGTGATGGTCAAGCCGGGGATGCCCTACCTGGACATCTGCCGCCGGGTGAAGGACGCCTTCGGCGCGCCGACCTACGCCTACCAGGTGTCGGGCGAATACGCGATGCTGATGGGCGCGATCGAGCGCGGCTGGCTGAAGGAGGAGGTGATCCTCGAAAGCCTGATGGCCTTCCGCCGTGCGGGTTGCGACGGGGTGCTGACCTATTTCGCACCGCGCGTCGCAAAGATGTTGGGCTAGGCCGGCGGAGATCCGCCACACCCTCGCCGCTGCGGGATCGGTGGCAGATCCAGCCCCAAGACTTGATGACAGAAGGCAAAAAACCCACTATAGCTGGTAGGAGAACGGCCCCAAGAGGCCGCCCGGCGCAGTATCCCTGCGTCTGACGAGGCAACAGAGCGGAGTATTGACATGAGCGGTTTGACGCGGCGGAGCGTGGTTCTGTCGGGGGGCGCGGCCTTTGGCCTTGCGGCCTGTGGCAACGGTCTGGGCGGGGACGGAGCGGCCAAGCTCGACGCGCGGGTCGATGCCGCGCGTGACTACCTGGTGACGACCTATCCCGGCACGCGCGACCTGATGGCCAAGGCGGTGGGCGTGCTTTATGTGCCGCTCGTCACCGAGGCCGGGATCATCACCTTCGGCGGATCCTACGGCAAGGGCGCGCTGCGCATCAACGGGGCGACGGTCGATTATTACTCGGCGGCGCAGGCAAGCGTCGGCTTGCAGATCGGCGCGCAGCAATACGCGCATGCGCTGTTCTTCATGACGCCCGAGGCGCTGAGCGAGTTCCGCACGTCGCCGGGCTGGGTGGCGGGTGCGAACATGGCCTATGCGCTGCCCGACCAAGGTGGGTCGCTCGGGGCGGACACGACGACCTCGCTCGCGCCGGTGATCGCGCTGGTCTACGGGCAGTCGGGCTTCATCGCCGGAGCCAAGCTTACGGGCACAAAATACACCCGCATCATTCCGTGAACTCGGTTTGGGCCCGGGTGCCGCCCGGGCCGATGCGGGCGGGGGCTCTGCCCCCGCACCCCCGGGATATTTGGGAAAAGAAGAGGATCAGCCGAGTTTTCTGAGCCGCGCGATGAGGCTTGACGTGTCCCAGCGCCCGCCATCCATCTTCTGCACGTCCTTGTAGAACTGATCGACCAGTGCGGTGACCGGAAGGCTCGCGCCGATCTCGTCCCCGGTTCTGAGGCAGATCCCGAGGTCCTTTCGCATCCAGTCCACCGCGAACCCGTAGTCGAACTTGCCGTCGGCCATGGTCTTGTGGCGGTTCGCCATCTGCCAGCTGCCAGCGGCGCCCTGGCTGATGACCTCGACCAGTTCGACGATGTCGAGCCCCGCCTTTTCGGCGAAGTGCAGACCCTCGGAAAGTCCCTGGACAAGACCCGCGATGCAGATCTGGTTGACCATCTTGGCAAGCTGCCCCGCACCGGTATCGCCAAGGCGGCGGCAGATGCGCGCATAGGCGGCAATCACGGGCTCGGCGCGGGCGTAGGCGTCTTCCGACCCGCCGCACATGACGGAAAGGACGCCGTTTTCGGCCCCTGCCTGCCCGCCCGAGACGGGCGCATCAACGTAGCCCAGCCCCAGCTCCGCCGCAGCGGCGGCCAGTTCGCGCGTGACCGCCGCCGAGACGGTGGTGTGATCGACAAAGACCGCCCCCTTGGCCATACCTGCGAAGGCGCCGGCCTCGCCCAGGCAGACGGAGCGCAGGTCGTCGTCATTGCCGACGCAGGCCATCACGAACTCAGCGCCCTTCGCCGCTTCGGCGGGGGTGGCGGCCGCGCTGCCGCCATGTTTTCCGACCCAGGCCGCGGCCTTTGCCGGGGTGCGGTTGTAGACCGTCACCGAATGCCCCTTGGCCTGGAGGTGCCCCGCCATCGGGAAACCCATCACTCCTAGCCCGAGAAATGCCACCTTCGCCATTGCCGTCTCCTCTGGTCATTGCGGTCGGGACCGTTCTGCCCTAGTTAACCGCCCTGCCCCGTTCGTCAACCGCGCTATCGCAGGTCCAGATGTATACCGCCTTCAGTTGGCTCTTGCGTATCGTCGTTCTGGCTGTTGCCCTGGTGGTGGCGGGCGCCTCGCTGGCCTATTACTTCGCCAGCCGCTCCTTGCCCGACTATGACGCGAGTTTCGCGCTCGCGGGCCTCGACGGCGAAGTGGAGATCGTGCGCGACACCGCCGACGTGCCGCATATCTTCGCGACCAGCGACCGCGACACCTTCTTTGCGCTGGGCTTTGCGCATGCGCAGGACCGGCTCTGGCAGATGACGCTGCTTCGCCGTACCGTCCAGGGCCGCCTGTCGGAGATCTTCGGCGAGCGGACGCTGGTGGTGGACGAGCTGATGCGGCGGCTCGACCTTTACGGGATCGCAACGCGGTCGGTCAGCGTTCAGGACCCGGCGACGCTTTCTGCGCTTCAGGCCTATGCCGAGGGCGTCAATGCCTGGATCGGCGAGGTCAATGCCGATGCGAAGGGCCGCGGCGCACCGGAGTTCTTCCTGTTCTCGAACGAGATCGCCTATTGGCAGCCTGCCGATTCCATCGCGATCCTGAAGCTGATGGCGCTTCAGGTCTCGGGTCATCTGGAGCGCGAGGTTCTGACCGCGCGGCTGTCGCTTCTGTCCGATGATTGGGTGAAGGATCTTCTGCCCGAAGTTCCGGGGCCGGGCACCGCCGCCCTGCCCCCTTTCGCAAGCCTTTTTCCGACCGTGCCGCGATCCTACGCCGCGCTGAACATTGGTCCCCAAGATCCGCTTTCGCCGTTCCGGCGCGGGGCTTTCGCAGGGGCGTCAAACGCCTGGGCCGCCGCGGCCGAACGCGCGGCGGCGGGCGCCCCACTTCTGGCCAACGACCCGCACCTGCCGTTTTCTGCGCCCACGGTCTGGTATCTCGCCCATATGGAGCTTGAGACCGGCGGCGTCATCGGGGGCACGATCCCCGGCATCCCCGCGATCCTGACGGGGCGCAATGACCGGCTGGGCTGGGGCATCACCTCCGCTTATCTCGACGACCAGGATGTGCATATCGAGGAGCTGAACCCCGGCGATCCGGAACGCTACCGCACAGCGGACGGTTGGAAACCCTTCGAGACCAAGAAGGCGATCATCACGATCAAGGACGCGCCACCGGTGACCGTTACCCTGCGCTGGACCGACAACGGGCCGGTGCTGCCGGGGTCGCATTACGACCTGGGCTCGGTCACGCCGCAGGGCTATGTGGCTTCGCTGTCCTGGACCGCGCTCGACCCGGCAGACCGGTCCATCGGCGCGGCGATCGACATCATGCGCGCGCGAACCGTGGAACAGGCGATGGCGGCGGGTGAGAACTACGTCGCACCGGCGCGGAACCTTGTCCTTGCCGGGCCTGATGGCGTCGGCATGGTGATGATCGGCAAGGTGCCCCGGCGTGACGCGGCGCATCAGACCAAGGGGCGCATGCCCTCGCCCGGCTGGATCGCGGAGAACCGCTGGCAGGGCTACTTTCCCTATTCCGACAACCCGCGCTTCCAGAACCCGGAGGGCGGCATCGTCGGCAATACCAACAACAAGACCATCGACCGGCCGTTCCCGGAAAACGTCAGCGATTACTGGGGCGACAGCCAAAGGGTGCAACGCTGGACCCGGCTGATGCAGGAACGTGAGGTCCATAGCCGCGAAAGCTTCATGGCAGCCCAGCTTGACACAACCTCTCCGGCGGCGCGCGCGCTTCTGCCGCTGGTCGCCGCGAACCTGTGGTTCACGGGCGAGGCCGCGCCGGAGGGCACACAGGACCGGATGCGGCAGCGCGCGCTCGACCTTCTCGCGAACTGGGACGGAGAGATGAGCGAGCATCTGCCCGAGCCGCTGATCTACGCCGCCTGGATGCGGGCGCTCCAGTTCCGGCTGATCCGGGATGAGCTTGGCCCCCTGGCCGAGGAATTCAACCATCTTGAGCCGCTGTTCATCGAGCGGGTGTTCCGCGACGTGGACGGCGCCGGGCGCTGGTGCGATGTGCTGCGCTCCGCCCCCGTGGAAAGCTGCGACGAGATCGCGCGCCTGGCGCTGGACGACGCGCTGGTGACACTGTCCGCCCGTTTCGGCAGCAATGTCGAAAGCTGGCGCTGGGGCGAGGCGCATCAGGCGACCCATGACCATTCGGTGCTGGGAAAGATGCCGGTGCTCAAATGGTTCGTGAACATCCGCCAGTCGACCTCGGGCGGCGACAACACGCTGTTGCGCGGCAAGACCGCCGGGACGGAACCGGAGCCCTTCCTGAACGTGCATGGCGCGGGCTATCGCGGCGTTTACGACTTCGCCGACCCGGACAGCTCGGTCTTCATCCTGTCGACGGGGCAGTCGGGGCACCCGCTCAGCCGGCACTACGACGACCTGTCAGAGCTTTGGCGGCGGGGCGAATACATCCCGATGTCCCTGGACCCGGATCTGGCGCGTGCGGCGGCCACCGGGATCACGCGGCTCTCTCCGGCCCCGTGAGGCACGCCTGACGGACCCCGGCGCACGTTTTTCGTGGAAATGACGCGCGATCTCTCGCAAGAAGGGTTCCAGGGGCATCCGCTCCCCCGTGAAAGCCCCGAAACAAAGGCCGCGCCCCCTTGTCCCAGGTGATCCTGACCGGCTTCCTGATCTGCCGCTCGCTGGAAGAGGCCGACCGCGTGTCGCACCTGCTGTCGGACCACATCCGCCTGACGCGGGCCGAGGCGGGTTGCCTCAGCTTCGAGGTCTTCCGCTCCATGGCCGATCCGCTGCGCTTCGCGGTGCGGGAGGTGTTTCGCGACCGTGCGGCCTTTGCGGCGCATCAGGACAGGGCTGCAGCTTCGGTCTGGGGGCGGGCGACACGCGGCATTCCGCGCGACTATCGGATTGAGGGCGCCTGAGGCTCAGCTGCCGAGGATCGCCTTCACATAGCCTTGGGTCTCGGCGTAGGGCGGCACCCCACCGTGGCGTGCAACCGCCTCCGGCCCGGCGTTGTAAGCCGCCAGCGCCAGACGCCAGTCGCCAAAGCGGTCGTACATCATCCGAAGATAGCGCGCGCCCCCGTCCAGGTTCTGCTTGGGGTCCGTGGCATCGACGCCAAGCCGCCGCGCGGTCGCGGGCATGAGCTGGGCCAGACCCTGCGCGCCCTTGTGCGACACGGCCGACGGGTTCCAGCCGGACTCCCGTTGCACCAGCCGCAGGAACAGGTCCTGCGGAACGCCGTGCCGGTCTGCCGCAGCCTTCGCGGTGTCAAGGTAAAGCCCGCGGTAGCGCCCCGAATAGCTTGGGATGGAAACCGAATTGGGCGCGATCGCCGTCGGAAGCACCTTGGCCGAAGCGGCATATTGCGTCGCCAGCCGGGTGTCGAGCAATGCCGCCTGCTGCTTGAAAAGTGCGCTCCGCGAGCCCGACTTGGTGGTGGTGAAGACAAGTCCTTCTGCCGCGACTGAAAGCGGCAGCACGATCATGACCACCGCAGAAGCCCAAGCCACTACCCGACGCATGGATCCCTCATCCCGCAAACTGCGCGCGACTATACAGATTTTAACCGTCCGTTCCAGATTTTTGCACCGGGTGGCGCGCGGCATCTTCGCGCGGCCCGACCTTGGCAGAAAGCGCGCCGTTCATCAGATCCTCGATCAGCAGGCTGGCAAGTTGCGACCGCCCCGTCACCCCCGCCTTGCGGTAGATGGCGTTCAGGTGGGCCTTGACCGTCGCCTCGGCCGAGCCGCGCATTTGCGCGACCTCGGCAATGGAATAGCCCTTGATCGTGAAGGCAGCGACATCGGCTTCGGACACGGTCAGGCCCCAGTCCTCGAAATACTGCTCCATCAGGTCGTGCAGCGCGCCCGAAGCCGCGGACAGCGCGCGCTCTGCATGGGCCTGCCGGCGTAAAAGGCCGGCGAGGAAGATGCCCTCGACCGCCGCGCCCGCCAAGAGCGCGAGGTTCGCCGTCAGTTCGAGCGAGGAGTGCAGCAGGCTGAAGTCGGGCTGCCGGTACTCCATGAAGTCGTGCGCGATATCGATCAGGAAAAAGACCGCGCAGAACCCCTGCAAGACGATCAGCACGACAAGCGCCGCGCTGATCGTGCTGGTCTTGGCCGTGAAGCTTGGCATTCCCGCTCCCGCCCCGTCAGGGCATTTCCTTGTACCCGGTCACCATTGACTTCGGCAGGTTGATCCCGAGCCTGCGGCTTTCATAGACCGCCCCGGCGATATGGGCCAGGACCGAGACCTCGGCCCAGGTCACCAGGATCTCATGCGCCTCTTCGACCCAGCCGATGCCGAAGAAGGTGTCCGTCGTCATCATGTATCCAGTGACGCAGATCGCGATGAGCGACAAGAGCAGGTTGTAGATCATCCAGGCGCCCAGCGGGGAATGGCCGACATGGGGATGATTGCGCCCCGCCGCCATGTCCGAAAGCTGCGCCACCGCCGCCTCGACCGAGGGCGGGAAATCCGCAAATCGCGCGTGTCGTGTGCCAGTCAACCCCCAAAGGATGCGCAGGCAGACGAGGAAGAAGATCGCGTAGCCAATCCATTCGTGCAGCTTGCCTTCGGCATCGGTAAGCAGCGCGTTCGCGGCGAACCCGACCGCGACCGTCCAGTGAAAGGCCCGCACCACCGGGTCCCAGACCTTGACCTTGGTCATTCCATCTCTCCCCAATTGACGGGAAAGGGCGCCGCGATCCGGCGGCGCCCCGTTCCGGGATCAGCTGTCGCTTTTCGACTTCACGATTTCGAGCGCGTCATTGAGGTAAAGTTCGACCTTCTTGCCGTCCTTCATCGCGTAGACTTCGTAGTAGCCGTCCTCCGTATCGATCCGGCGGACTTCGTAGCCCTCGGCCGTCAACTGCTCGGTGATCTGGGTCTGCGTGGCCGCGTCGATCTTCTCGGAGGCGTGGGCGGGAACCGCGATGCTGGTGGCGGCAAGCAGGGCTGCGGCGATGATGGTCTTCATGGGTATCTCCTTGGATGCGGCGCAGCGACCTGCCGCGCTCTGCCGCCGATTTGCCCGACGCCGGCGCCGCCCGAAATTGGACCGGAGGTGTAGACGGCACCCAATCGCGCCTCTACAACCCGGGTTTGACAGCGGGATCGCGCCGATCTTCGGCGCCTTTACGCTTTCTCTGCCGGGCTGGGCTGAATATACCGTCGGGGAACCAGAATCTTTCTGGCAACAAGAATCTTTCGGAGGACGTTTCATGGCGGGGTCAGTCAACAAGGTCATTCTCATCGGGAATCTCGGGCGCGACCCAGAGGTGCGTTCCTTCCCGAACGGCGGCCGCGTCTGCAACCTGCGCATCGCCACCTCCGAAACCTGGCGCGACCGCAACACGGGCGAGCGCAAGGAGCGGACCGAATGGCATTCGGTCGCCATCTTCAACGAGAACCTCGCCAAGATCGCGGAGCAGTACCTGCGCAAGGGCTCGAAGGTCTATCTGGAAGGGCAGCTGGAGACCCGCAAATGGCAGGACCAGTCCGGGCAGGAGCGCTACACGACCGAGGTCGTCCTGCGCCCGTTCCGCGGCGAGCTGACGCTGCTTGACGGCCGTGACGGCGGCGGTAGCGGTGGTGGCGGCCAAGGCGGCGGCTACGGGGACGGCGGCTACGGCGGCGGATCGGGTGGCGGCGCCGGTGGTGGCGGACGGTCCGACCTGGACGACGAAATCCCGTTCTGAGCGGCGGCCTGCCCCGGAAGGGGATCCTGGCGCTGATCACCTGACCTGGATCATGGCGCGCCCCCGACGGGGCGCGCTATTCTTTCATCCGATCAGAAGACAGCAAAGGGGGCTGAGATGACGACCAATAAGAAGGCACAAACGATGCCGGGCCTTCCGGCCGCATGGTTTTCCATGGATGCTGTCGAGAAGCTTGGCGATATCGGGGCTGAGTTCATGGGCTTTCTGGCCGCGCGCATCCAGGAGGATGTCAAGACGCAGCATGCGCTGCTTCATTGCAAGGACCCAGTCGAGTTACGCAAGGTCCAGGAAGAGTTCCTGCAAACCGCGGTTGATCAGTATTCGGCACAGGCAGGCCGGATGACCGAACTGACCAACGCCTTCCTCGCCTCGATGATGTTGCCGCCGGTCGACGACTAGCCCTCAGCGCCCGGCCAGCGCGTCCTCCAGCAGGCGCCGCACGATACCGGTATCGATGTCGGTGGCGACAAAGGACTCCCCGATGCCGCGGGCGAGGATGAAGCGGAGTTTGCCGTCGATGACCTTCTTGTCCTGCGCCATCAGGGCAAGAAGGCCCTCCGCCCCCGGTAGATCGCCCGGAATGTCGGCAAGATCGCATTTCATGCCCATGGCCTTCAGATGCGCCCGCACACGGCTCGGCGCCTCTTGCGAACATAGCCCCAGGCGCTGCGACAGTTCGAAGGCCAGCGCGCAGCCGATGGCGACGCCCTCCCCGTGCAAGAGGCGGTCGGAATAGCCGGTCGCAGATTCAAGCGCGTGGCAGAAGGTATGACCAAGGTTCAGCAGCGCACGGTCGCCCTCCTCGGTTTCGTCGCGCTCGACGATGCGGGCCTTCATCTCGACCGAGCGGCGCACGGCGTATTGGCGGGCCCCGGCGTCGCCTGCGGCCATGGCGGGGGCGTTCTGCTCAAGCCAATCGAAGAACGCGGCGTCCCCCAGAAGGCCGTATTTCACGACCTCGCCATATCCCGCCAGGAAATCGCGGGCGGGGAGCGTGTCCAGCACATCGATATCGGCCAAGACCAGCGCGGGCTGGTGGAACGCGCCGATCAGGTTCTTGCCGTGGACGGAGTTGATGCCGGTCTTGCCGCCGACCGAACTGTCCACCTGCGAAAGCAGCGTTGTCGGGATCTGCACGAAGCGCACGCCTCGGCGCAGAACGGCGGCCGCGAAGCCCGCGAGGTCCCCGATCACGCCGCCGCCGAACGCGATGACGATGTCGCGGCGTTCGACCTTTTCGGCCAGAAGCCAGTCCACCGCGCGGGAAAACTGCGGCCAGCCCTTGGTGGATTCCCCGGCTGGCAGGGCAAGCGACGTCATCTCGATATCGCCCAACCCCGCGCGCAGGCTTTCAAGGTGCAGTCCGGACACGGTTTCATCGGTCAAGACCGCGACCCGGCGGCGCTTGAGAAGCGGCGCGATCTCCTGCCCCGCGCGCGCGATCAGGCCGGGTCCGATCCTCACGTCATAGGCCCGCGCGCCCAGATCCACCCTCACGCTGTCAAACGTCATCTTTCAGGTCCTTTCCAGGATGCCGCCATGGTCGCCAAGCGCCGCGACGACCTTCTGCGTCATATCATCGACGGAGTAGCTGGGATGCGCCTCGACGGTAACTTCCGCCTGGCTGTAGGCGGGGGTTCGCGCCTCAAGAAGCGCGCGCAGGGTTTCCTTGGGGTCGGCTGTGCGTAGGAGCGGGCGCGTGTTCTTGTGCCGCACGCGCTGCCAGAGCAGGTCGAGATCCGCCTTGAGCCAGACCGCCACGCCCGAGCGCGCGATCGCGGCGCGGTTGTCTGCCGACAGATAGGCCCCGCCGCCGGTGGACAGCACGCAAGGCGCCCCGGTCAGCAACCGTTCCAGCACCTGCGCCTCTTTCTGGCGGAAGAAGGGTTCGCCGTCACGCGCGAAGATTTCGGCCACGCTCATGTTGGCGGCCTTCTCGATCTCGTCGTCCGAATCGACGAAGGGAACACCCAGCGCGCGCGCCAGCGCGTTGCCGACCGCCGTCTTGCCCGCGCCCATCATCCCCACGAGCACCACGGTTTTCTTCAGTCTCGTCGTCACTCTTCCGCCTGTCTGTGCACTCGCCGGCGGCAAACCGCCGCCCGTTCGGCGAACTTTCTGCCCTCAATGGCGTGAACTCGCCGGAAAAGCCATATATAATCGCCTGAGAAGATCCCGGACACGGGGCACAAGAGGCAGAACAAAGGCAGGTCGGATGATAAGGATAGTGAAGTTCCTGGCGACATTGGCGTTGCTCGGCTTTGTCGGAATCGCGGGCTACGCCTACCTTGGCGACATGTCCCCGGCCCGTACCGAGGTCCGCGAACCGGTCGAACTGAATGTCGGCGGATAGGACGCTCCTCGGGGCGGCGATCGCGTTGATGCTTCCCCTGACCGCGGGCGCGGAGGAACCGCTTTCCGCGATAGACTGGCTTTCCAGAACTGTTCAGACGCCGCAGGCGGGCCCCGGGCCCATCGCGCCCATTGACGAGGAACCGGTGGCGACCGCCGCCGCGCCGGCAGAGATCGTCACCCGGCCCATAGATGGTCCCAACCCGGACGCGATCGGCATCCTGCCGGTCGCCTCCACGGGCCTGCCGCGCGGCCTTTGGGGCACGAGCGCGAGCGAGGATCTGGCGCGCCTGATGCGGGCGGAGCGCATCGATACGCTGCCCGCCATCCAGGCGCTGCTGTATTCGCTGCTTCTCGCGGAGCTCGATCCGCCTGCGGACTCGGACGGCCGCGGGCTGGTCTATCTGGCGCGGATCGACCGGCTGCTGGACCTCGGGGCGTTGGAGCCCGCGCTCTCCATGCTCGAAGGCCCCGCGTTGCAGGCGGCGGAGCCCTTTCGCCGCTGGTTCGACGTGGCGCTGCTGACGGGCCAGGAGGACCGCGCCTGCGAAGTCATGCGCGCCACGCCCGAGATCGCGCCAACCTTCCCCGCCCGCGTCTTCTGCCTCGCCCGCGGCGGCGACTGGAACGCGGCCGCACTGTCGCTCAGGACCGGAGAGGCGCTGGGCTACGTCCCCGCCGACATGGCCGAGCTTTTGACCCGTTTTCTTGACCCCGAATTGCTTGAGGGCGAGCCGCCGCTTCCCGTTCCCTCGCGCCCCTCACCGCTGGTCCTGCGCCTGATGGAGGCGATCGGGGAGCCGATGTCGACGACGACGCTCCCGGTCGCCTTCGCGCAATCGGACTTGCGCTCGAATGTCGGCTGGAAGACCCGGCTTGAGGCCGGCGAGCGCCTCGCGCGGACCGGCGCCATCGATCCGAACCGGCTTCTGGGGCTTTACACCGAACGGAAGGCCGCGGCCTCCGGCGGGGTCTGGGACCGCGTCAAGGCCGTGCAACGCTTCGACACGGCGATGACGGCGGGCGACCCCGACGCCGTCGCCATCGCCCTGCCCGAGGTCTGGCGCCAGATGGAGCGGACGGAGCTTGAGGTGCCCTTCGCCACCATCTACGGCGCAGCACTTCAGGACCTGCCGCTGACCGGCGCCGCCAGCGCGCTGGCCTTCCGCATCGGCCTTCTGTCCCCCGAGTTTGAAACCGTGGCGCGCAATCGCCAGCCCCTTGGCGGCATTGAGCCATTCCTAATCGCCATTGCCCGCGGCGATCTTGACGGAACCGCCCCGCACGATCCGGTCGCCGGCGCGATCAAGGCCGCCTTCTCCCGTGGCGCGAGACTGACCGAAGACTATGCCGCGCTCATCTCTGAAAACCGGATGGGAGAGGCGATCCTGATCGCGATCGGCGACATCACCGACGGCGCGCGCGGCGATCTTCGCGACGTGACGGCGGGCCTCTACCTGTTGCGCAGCGTCGGGCTTGAGGGGGTCGCGCGGCGCGCGAGCCTTGAGCTTCTGTTGCTGGAACGACGGGGCTAGCGGGATGGAGCGGCGCATCTCTGCCTTCCTTGAGGCGCAGGCCGCCGAGAACGGGGCGGCGCGCAACACCTGCCTGGCCTATGGGCGCGACCTTATGGATTTCGCGGGCTGGCTCGCCCGGCGCGGGCTGGATTTCGATCACGCTGGCAAGGCGGATATCGAGGCCTACCTCGTCGCCTGCGACGCGCAGGGCCTGTCGCAGGCGACGCGCGCACGCCGTCTCTCCGCGATCCGGCAACTCTTCCGCTTCGGGTACGAGGAAGGCTGGCGCGCCGACAACCCGGCGCTGCGCATTTCCGGTCCCGGCCGCGCGAAACGCCTGCCCGGCACGCTTGCCACCGAAGAGGTCGAGGCGCTGCTGATCGCGGCACGCGACCACGGCCGCAGCCCCGGCGAACGGTTGCGGAACCTCTGTCTGGTGGAGGTGCTCTACGCCACCGGCATGCGGGTGAGCGAGCTCGTCTCCCTCCCCGTGGCCGCGGTGCGGGGCGATCCGCGGATGATCCTGGTCAGCGGCAAGGGCGGCAAGGAACGCATGGTGCCGCTGTCGTCCCCCGCCCGCACGGCCCTGACAGACTGGCTCGTCCATCGCGACGCAGTGGAGGAGGAGGCCCGCATCGCGCGCCGCGCCGCGCCTTCCCGCTTCCTCTTCCCCTCCGCCGGGGTCGCAGGGCACCTGACGCGCCAGGCGTTCCACGCGTTGATCAAGGACATCGCCGTGCGCGCCGGGCTTTCCCCCGCCCGCGTCTCGCCGCACAAGCTGCGCCACGCCTTCGCCACCCACCTTCTGGCCGGCGGCGCCGACCTTCGCGCGATCCAGACGCTGCTGGGCCATGCCGACATCTCCACGACCGAGATCTATACGCATGTCCTGGACGAACGGCTGAAGGCCCTGGTGCTGGAACATCACCCTCTGGCGCGGGGCGCTTGAACGCGACCGGGCCGCACCCCATAAAGGGCGGACCATACCAGGACATCCCATGGACAGCGCATCCGCCTACGACACCGCCTTCTGGCTCACCACCGGCGCCATCGCCGTGCTTCTGATGCTTTCGGCCTTCTTCTCCGGGTCGGAGACCGCCCTGACGGCGGCCTCACGCGGCAAGCTGCGCGCCCAGGCCGATCGCGGCAGCAAGGGAGCGGAGGTCGCGCTTGAGGTGACCGAGGATAATGAGCGTCTGATCGGCGCCGTCCTTCTTGGCAACAACGTGGTCAATATCCTGTCGGCCTCGCTCGCCACCGCGCTGCTCACCCGGCTTTTCGGCGACAGCGGCGTGGCGCTCGCGACGCTGGTGATGACGGCGCTCGTCCTGATCTTCTCGGAGGTTCTGCCCAAGACCTGGGCCATCACCAAGCCCGAAACCGCCGCGGCCTTTGTTGCGCGTCCGATCCGGCTTGTCGTGATCGTGCTCTCACCCATCGTCGCCCTGGTGCGCCTGATCGTGCGACTGTTCCTGATGATCTTCGGCGTGCGCACCGACCCCGACAGCCATATCCTGTCCCTGCGCGAAGAGATCGCGGGCGCGCTCGCACTCGGCCATTCCGAGGGCGCGGTGCAGAAAGAGGACCGCGACCGCCTCCTCGGCGCGCTCGACCTTTCCGACCGCACGGTGGAAGAGGTCATGCGCCACCGCTCCAAGATCGAGATGATCGATCTCGACGCGGCCCCCGACGCGATCCTCTCGGCCGTCCTCGCCTCCCCCCACTCGCGCCTGCCGCTTTACCGGGGCGAACGCGACAACGTGCTTGGGGTGATCCACGCCAAGGACCTGCTGCGCGCCGTCGACAAGACCCTGCGCGGCGGCGACGGGACCCTCAGCGCGCTGCGCGACCTCGACATCCTCGCGGTCGCGATGAAGCCCTATTTCGTCCCCGAAACCACGCCGCTCGACGAACAGATGCGCGAATTCCTCAAGCGCCGCAGCCACTTCGCGCTGGTCGTTGACGAATACGGCGACCTGCGCGGTCTGATCACGCTCGAGGATATCCTGGAGGAAATCGTGGGGCAGATCGCGGACGAGTTCGACATCGACGCCGAACACCAGATCAAGCAGGGCGACAACGGCGCCATCCTCGTCGATGGCGCCATGACGATTCGCGATCTCAACCGCGCGACCGACTGGTCCCTGCCCGACGACGAGGCCAACACCATCGCCGGCCTCGTCATTCACGAGGCCCAGATGATCCCGACCGAGGGCCAGGTCTTCTCCTTCCACGGTTTCCGCTTCGAGGTCATCAGCCGCAAGGAAAACCGCCTGACGCGGCTGAAGATCCGCCCGCTTTAAGCGGCTTCTTCATTGTCCAAATACCCGAACCCGAACGCGGCCTGCACGGCAGGCCGCGTGAGAGATGTCTTGCGCGTGGCCCCTTTTGGGGCCGCGCGCGCCGCTCACTTCCCCTCAGCGCGACTTGAAGAGCGAGCCGAGGATGCCGCGCACGATCGCCTGGCCTGTCTTGGTCCCCAGCTGCCGAACGACGCTCTTGCCGAAGGCCTCCAGCATCGTGTCCGACCGCCGCGACGGTGACGAGCGCCGCGAACTCGACCGCCCGGTGGTGCGGTCGTCGTAGCGCCGGCTTTCGCGCGCGCGGCGCTCCTCTTCCTTCAGGCGCTCCTCCTCCTCCTCGGCGCGGGCCGCGGCCTTTGCCGCCGCCTCCGCCCGCTCGGCAAGCCGCTCGAAGGCGGAGTCGCGATCAATCTCCCGGTCGTACTTGGCTGACAGGCCTGAGGACGCGATCACGCCGCGCCGCTCGGCCTGCGTGATCGGGCCCAACTGGCTCGCCGGCGGGCGCACCAGCGTCCGCTCCACCATCCCCGGCACGCCCTTGGCCTGAAGGAAGGAGGTCACAGCCTCGCCCACGCCCACTTCCTTGATCGCCGTCTCGGTGTCGAAGGCCGGGTTCGGGCGATAGTTCTGCGCCGCGCGCCGCAGGTCCTGCTGATCCTTCGCGGTAAAGGCCCGCAACGCATGCTGCACGCGGTTGCCCAACTGCCCCAGCACATCGTCCGGCACGTCGGCCGGATTCTGGGTGATAAAGTAGACGCCGACCCCCTTGGACCGGATCAATCGCGCCACCTGCTCCACCTTGTCGACCAGCGCCTTCGGGGCGTCGTCGAAGAGAAGGTGCGCCTCGTCGAAGAAGAAGACGAGCTTCGGTTTGTCGGGATCGCCGACCTCGGGCAGTTCCTCGAAAAGCTCCGACAGGAGCCAGAGCAGGAAGGTCGCGTAAAGCCGGGGCGAGCCCATCAGCTTGTCGGCGGCCAGGACGTTGACTCGCCCGCGTCCGTCGGCGCCGACATGCATCATGTCCGTTAGTTCCAGCGCAGGTTCGCCAAAGAACTTCGCAGCCCCCTGGTTCTCCAAGACCAGAAGCGCGCGCTGGATCGCACCCACCGTCGCGGTCGCGACATTGCCGTAACGCAGCGCCAGTTCGCTCGCGTTCTGGCCGATCCAGACCAGCATCGCCCGCAGGTCCTTGAGGTCGAGAAGCGGCAGCCCCTCTTCATCGGCGACGCGGAAGGCGACGTTCAAAACGCCCTCCTGCGCCTCGGTCAGGTCCAGAAGCCGGGCGAGCAGCAACGGCCCCATTTCGGAAACCGTGGTGCGAACCGGGTGCCCCTGTTCCCCGAAAAGGTCCCAGAAGACCGCCGGAAAGGCCTCGTATTCAAGCTCATAGCCGATGGTGGCGCAGCGCTTCTGGAAGGCCTCGTGCAGCTTGTGCGTGGGCGAGCCCGCGACTGCGATACCCGAAAGATCACCCTTCACATCGGCCATGAATACCGGCACGCCCGCCTTGGAAAACCCCTCGGCCAGGATCTGAAGCGTCACGGTCTTGCCGGTCCCCGTCGCCCCGGCCACCAGCCCGTGACGGTTCGCGTAGCGCAGCAACAGCTCCTGCGGTGCGGCATAGCCCTCGCCGCCGCCGCCCACGAATAGTCCGCCCTCTGTCAGCACCCTGCCCCTCCGTTGCCTCTGATCATTCCCGATGACAATAACTTGTTAACCATTTGGTGCCAGCCTGAAACTGCCGGCCGGAACGGCGTCCTGCGCGGCAGACTTCCTCCCTGTTTGACTGGCCGCGCCCTTCCGGCGCGGCTTTTTTTGGGACCTCAGAAAGATTTCAAAGGGGCGCAAGATTAGCTGTTGACGGAACCAAGCGAAGTTACTAGCGTTCGGCGCAATGAGAAAGTCGGCCAGTCCGACGGGGAGCATAGAAATACGAAAAGGGCCCGCCTGCGGGCCCTTTTCTTCGTTGGGAGCGGCCCTTTCGGGCGCCTTGGGCGGAAAGCCGCTGGTTTTTTCCCAGGCACGGCGACCGGGCACCTGACAGTGCGGCACCGACGTGGTAATCCGCCGCAAACCCGTTACCCAAAAAGGGAAAGATCATGACCCATCTGAGCAGAACATTCGCGCTAGTGGCGGCCATCGGCCTCGCGGCGCCGGTCTGGGCGCAAAGCGACACGACGACCGAAGCCCCTGCCGCAGAGGCCACCACCGCCGAGACGACCGCACCCGAGGCGACGTCGGGCGTCTCGGTCAGCGACCGCCCCGCGGCTGCCGAAGACAGCGCCGATGGCTACCTTGCTTCTGAACATGGCGCCTGGCAGATCCGCTGCCTTCACGCCGAGGATGGTTCCGACCCCTGCCAGATGTATCAGGTGGTGAAAGACGACAAGGGCAACAGCGTCGCCGACATGCTGGTGCTGCTGCCGGGCGAGGGCGAAGACGCCGCGGCCTTCATCCAGATTTCCGCACCGCTTTCGTCGCTGCTGCCGGCGGGCGTGACCGTGAAGATCGACAGCGCCGCGCCCAAGCGGCTTCCCTATCTCTGGTGCACGCATCGCGGTTGCGTCACGCGCGCGCAGCTGACGGCGGCCGAGCTTGAAGAATTCAAGAAGGGCAACGCCTTCAATGCCGTCGTGGTGCCTGCCGTCGCGCCGGACAAACAGGTGACCGCGTCTTTCTCGCTCTCGGGCTTCACCGCCGCCTTTGACGCACTGCAAGCGACCGGCAAGTAATCCACGATCGGCCTCAGGCCCGACCACAGAGCGCCGCCCCTCGGGGCGGCGTTTTCATTCGGCGGCGCGAAGCGCCAGGACCGCGTTGAGCCCACCGAAGGCGAAGGCATTCGAAAGGGCGGCTGCGACGGGCCAGTGCCGCGCCTCATGCGTCACGACGTCAAGCGCGCAGTCGGGATCGTCGGCACGATGCCCGGCAGTCGGGGCGATCACGCCCTCGCCGAGCGCCAAAAGAACCGCCAGCAACTCCACCGCGCCCGCCGCCCCGATCAGGTGCCCATGGAGCGACTTGGTGGAGGAAATCGGAACCGATCCTGCCGCTTCGCCAAATACCCTGCGGATTGCCGCGCATTCGCTGCGGTCGTTGACCGCCGTCCCGGTCCCATGGGCGTTGATATAGCCGATCGCCTCGGGCAAGAGCCCGGCGTCGTCAAGCGCCGCACGCATCGCGGCCTCCGCCCCTGCCGGATCGGGAACAACGATATCGCCCGCATCCGCGCTCATCCCGAAGCCGGCGACCTCGGCAAGGATCGGGGCACCCCGGGCGATCGCGCGCGCACGGTCCTCCAGCACGAAAACCGCCGCACCTTCGCCCATCACCAGCCCGTCGCGGCTGGCGCAGAACGGTCGACACCCGGTTTGCGAAAGCACGCGGAGCCCCTCCCAGGCCTTGATGCCGCCGAAACTCAGCATCGCCTCCGACCCGCCGGCAAGCATGACTGGTGCCGCGCCCGAGCGAACCATCTGGAAGGCCAGACCAATTGCATGGTTCGACGCTGCGCAAGCGGTCGAGACAGTGAAGGACGGGCCGCGCAGGCCGTAGGCCATCGTCAGATGCGAGGTGGCCGCGTTGGCCATCAGGCGCGGCACGGTGAAGGGATGGGCCCGCTGTGCACCGTCGGCGAAGACCGCGCGATAGGCGGCCTCGGACGACATGAGGCCGCCGCCAGCGGTTCCCAGAATGACGCCCGCGCCGGGGGTCAACGCCCCCACGCCCGCTTGCGCGACCGCTTCTTCCGCCGCAACCAGCGCGAACTGCGCGAAGCGGTCGCAAAGCGACATTTGCCTTGGCGTCAGGCGTGCGCCCGGGTCGAAATCCCGGACCTGAGCCCCGATGCGCACCGACAGGCGGTCCAGATCGGGGATGGAAAACGGGCCGATGGCGCTGCGTCCTGCACGAAGACCGGCGTAGGTCTCCGGAACGGAATGGCCAAGGGGATTGACCGTGCCCGCCCCGGTTATGACGACACGCCTCATGCCGCGGCGGGCCGCGCCCTCAGCGCCTCGACCCCTGCGACGATGCCACCCACGGTCGACAGGTCAAAGCCGCCACCGTCCTCCGGCGTATTGGCGTTGAAGGGGATGGAGATGGCAAACCGCTCCTCCAGCGCGAAGATCGTCTCGACAAGCCCCAGACTGTCGAGCCCAAGCGTCGCGAGTTCCGTCGTCATCCCGATCTCGGCGGCGTCTACGCCCGAGTGCAGCGCCAGGATCGCGATTACATCAGCTTGCGTCGTCATCCGAACCTCTTTCATCCTCGATCGCAATCCCAGATTGCCCCGATTCCGCGACAGTTTTGCGAAGTTCAGCCAGTTGCTCGCTCATCCGGCCAAGCCTGCGGATGTGTTTCCAATTCGCGATCTGCGTGTCCATCTTGATCGCGGGGTAACCCAGAAGCACCCGCCCCTTCGGCGCGTTCGACATGATCTTGGTGCCCGCACCGGCGATCACGTCGTCGCCGACGAAGATATTGTCGGACACCCCGACCTGGCCGCCAAGCACCACGCGGTCGCCGACCCTGGCAGAGCCAGCGATGCCAGACTGGCCGCAGATCAGGCAGTCGCGCCCGACGACCACGTTGTGGCCAAGATGGACCTGGTTGTCGAGCTTGGTGCCCGAGCCGATGCTGGTGGCGCGGATCGTGCCCCGGTCGATCGTCGCGGTGGCGCCGATTTCAACATCGTCGCCGATCTCCACCGTGCCGATGGAGTGGATGCGGGTCCAGGACTGCGCCCGGATCTCTGCCCGGTGCCCAAGCGTCTCGCGGATCTCCTCGGCCCCCGACTTTTCCGGCGTGACGAAAGAAAACCCGTCAGAGCCGATCACCGCGTTCGGGTGGCAGATGAACCGATCGCCGATGGTGACGCGCGGGCCGATCCAGACCCCCGGCAGGATCAGCGCATCGGCGCCGATCACCGTCTCCGCCTCGATCGAGACGCGTGGCGCGATGCGGGCACGCGCGCCGATCCGGACCCCACGGCCAACGGTCACGAAGGGGCCGATCGCAGCGCCCTCGCCAATTTCGGCGGTGGGGTCGATAACGGCAAGCGGGTGAATGCCGGGGGCGATCTCTGGCCCCGGATCGAGCGCCCGCGTGATACCGGCCATGGCATAGCGAGGGCGCGGAACGAAGATCGCGCCCTCCAGGCCCAAGGCGCCCCAATCGGCACCCTCCCACAGGACGGCGGCGCGCGCGCGCCCCTTCGACAGACCGCTGGCATATTTCGGGTCCATCGCCAACGCCAGATCCTCCGGCCCGGCCATGGCCGGCTCGGAGGCGCCGGCGATGCGCAGCGCGCCGTCGCCTTCCAGCCGCGCGCCCAGGGCCGCGGCAATCTCTGCGAGGGTTTGGCTCATCGGTTCGGCCTTATTCGGGAACTCTTTCCCCGGATTTAGCCTTGAAGGCCCGCCAACTCCACCCCGGCGGCACGCATCGCGTCGAAAATCTTCGCATCGCGGCCATAGACATCGCGCCGATACTCGATCCCGCCCTTCGCAGAGGGCCAGGCGGTAAAGTAGACCAGATGCACCGGAACGGGCCGGTCCAGCGGCAGCGTCGATTCACGCCCCGTCTGAAGATAGGACTTGAACAGCCCGACCGGATCGTCGCTTTGCGGCGCAAGCAGCGTATAGGCAAAGTCGAAGGGGCTACCCAGGCGGATGCAGCCGTGGCTGAAGGCGCGCACCTCGCGCTTGAAAAGCGATTTCGACGGCGTGTCGTGCAGGTAGATGTTGTAGGGGTTGGGGAACATGAACTTCACCAGCCCCAGCGCGTTGCTGCCTGAAGGCGCCTGGGACATCGCGAAGGGGAAGTTCGACGCGGTGAACTGCGTGAAATCCACCGCTTCCCGATCGACGGCCTGGCCGCGCCGGTCGGTAATGCGCAGGTGGCGGACCGAATTCGGATCCTTCTGGAGCATCGGCAGATACTCCTTCGTCGCGATCGAGCGCGGGACATTCCAGGTCGGGTTGATGACCATGAATTCCATCAGGTCGGAGAACTCCGGGCTGCGCCGGTCGCCCTGGTTCATCCCGACGACGGTCACCGTCTCGAACGTGACCTTGCCGTGGTCTATGACCTTGGCGGTGAAATCGGGCAGGTTGACCCAGATGTGCCGCTCCCCGAGGGGGATGCCGTTCATCCAGCGCAGCCGCTCCATCGCGACCAGCACGGACTGGAGGCGTTCCGCCGGTGTCCGGTTCAGCTCCGCGACCGTCCCCTCGCCCACCACACCGTCGGCCTGCATGCCGTTATCGAGTTGAAACCGCTGCACGGCCTTCTGGATCGTGCCGTCATAGACCTGCGTGGCCGAGGCGCGCAGGTACCCAAGCGCCACCAGCTTGTCGCGCAAGGCCGCAACTGCAGCGCCCTTGGCCCCCGGCTCCAGCTTGCCGATCCGAAGGTCAGGCCCCCAGCCGCCGTCCAGCATCGCGCGTTCAAGGTCCAGCCGGGTCTTCATCAACTGCGCATATTGCGGCATCTGCGGCGGAAGCGAACGCAGAAAGCCGTTGGGTTCCGCGACGGCGAATTGTTCGAGCATCGCGCGAAGGTCGCGCTCTGGCACCGCCCGGACAAGGCCCGGGTCGATCGAGGCAGGCTTGATGAATCCCGTCTGCACCTCATGCGCATAGGCAAGGAAAGCCCGCGACATCGCGACCTCAAGCCGCCCGCGCTGCCGTTCGGAGGTCAGGCGTTCAAACCCCTTCCGCAGATCCGCCGCACCGTAATGCGACAAAGGCAGGCCGTGATCGCCGGCGTGGTCAAGCGCGATGAACAGCGCCGCGCGCCGCGCCGCGTCCGCACCCGTTGTCCAAAGCGGCGCATAGTCGTGGTCACGGTAATACCCCGACAGCACCGGATCGCCGGCCGCGGCCTCCGCCACAGCCTGGCGGAACGGCGTGACCTCCGCCTCTGCCCGCCCGGAGACCGCCAGAACGGCCCAGATCGCCGCCAGTATGGCAAGAAGGCGACCGGAAGCTGCGACGTGCCGACGAATACTGGCGGACATGGAACCCTCAACCCTTCGCATTGCAAACAGAGGCCAGTTTCCGTGATTTTCTTGGCCAAGTCCATCGAGCGCTGGTGCGCGCTGCGCCAAGTTGTCGCGCAATTGCAACGCTTTGAAGCTAAGCTGGGAACCGCCTCTCGCGATCGTGATTATCGGCGAAATCTCGCCGAAAGGCGATTTATTTCAATCTTCGCAACAAATCCGCGATTGGCCTGAGAATCATTCCATGCCATAAAGTCGTCGCACTTGGGGAAGTGGCCGTAACTACAAGCCGCTAAAAGGCGGCGAAACGCTTGGGGACAGGCACTCATGAACTCAGCTGGACCTTCCGGATTCACGCGCCGTGGATTGCTGACCGCGTTTGCCGCGACGGTGATCACCGCGGCGCCCACGTGCTCGAACGCCTTCGGCTTCCTCAAGGGCGCGGGTGATATCCGCCGCATCAAGATGTATTCGGGCCGGACCGGCGAAAGCCTTGACACGATCTACTGGATCGAAGGGGAGTACATCCCTGAGGCGCTGAAGGAAATCAATTACTTCATGCGCGACTGGCGCAGCAACGAAGTCAAGAAGATCGACCCGCGCACCGTCGACATCGCCGCCGCCTCGCACCGGCTTCTGGACGTGTCGGAGCCCTACATGCTGCTGTCCGGCTACCGGACCCCCTCGACCAACGCCATGCTGCGCTCGAAATCGCGCGGCGTCGCCCGCAATTCCTTGCACATGGTCGGCCAAGCCGCTGACCTGCGCCTGCGCTCGCGTTCGGTTGGGCAGATGTACCAGGCCGCCACGGCCTGCAATGCGGGCGGGGTCGGAAAATACTCGAAGTCGAATTTCGTCCATATGGATTGCGGCCCGATCCGGACCTGGGGTCGCTGAGCGCCCCGCCTCCAGACTAAGATCGTCTTGACGAATGGCCGCCCCGAAACGGGCGGCTTTCTTCTTTTCCGGCGCTTTTGGGATCGGGCACGGCGGTACCAGAACGAGGGTTTCTTGGCCGATGCCAGATCTAGACGTCGGTCCAGATCCCGGCGCCGAGTGAATCCTGCCATTGCAAGAGATTTACTGGCGCACCCGACAGGATTCGAACCTGTGACCTCTGCCTTCGGAGGGCAGCACTCTATCCAGCTGAGCTACGGGTGCGCTGGTAGCGGGTCTATAGCCGGGGATTTCGACAGTTTCAACGGCGCAGCGCTATCCTCGTGTTCTTTTTCGTCGCGGTTGTGGCCGGGCGCCTCCCCGAAACCGCGAACCCACTGGCCAAGTGCCCCAAATGGCTTGATCGGTGGGCGAAAAAATGCCGCAATCGGGGAGAAGACCGATGCTGCAACAGAAATGAGTCCCGCCATGCCCGAATTCGTTTCCGAGAGGTATTCAAGCGCGGTGCAAGGCCCCGTGCGCCTCGCCCTGCTGAGATCGACGCTCTGCGGGACGGCGCTTCTGGCACTGGCCGCTTGTGGCGGCGGCGGTGACGGCGATGGCGGGGGCTCGGGCAGTCAGGACGAATATTCGGTCAACGTTCCGGTTCCCCCCGATTCCGGCGGCACGGGCATTCTCGGGTCCTACTACGTCTCCACCTTCGCACCCTACGAGGCATTGGCCGCGCAGCTTCGCACCTCTGCGCTCTATACCATTCAGAGGATTGGCGCGAGCTTCGCGCCCATCGCCGCACGGGTCGAATACGCCCACGCGGTAGGGCTGACGGGAAAAGGCCAGGTCATCTCGATCGTCGATGCCGGGTTCCGCAAGACACACGAGACCATTGCGGACAGCATCATCCAGATTCAGCCAGAGGCCGAGACGTCGCTTGATCCAGACGGTCGCTCTCACGGAACCATGGTCGCCTCGATCGCGGCTGGATACTCGGACACGATAGTCGGGGTGGCGCCAAATGCCTCCCTTTTGCTTGGAAGCTTTAACACCGACAGCACGCTCGCCAGGGCGACGAATGCCGCGCTGAGCAACGGCGCGGTGGCCCAGAACAACTCCTGGGGGCTTGTGGACGGCACGACCTTCGGAACGCTTTACGCAACCCCCGAAAACTTCCAGGCCGTGTTCGGGTCGGGCACGGCCTATACCAGGGCGCTTCAAGCCTATTCCGCCCAGGGGGTCGTTGTCTTTGCCGTTTCGAACGACACCACGGACACGATGGCTGGCCTGATGGAGGGGCTTCCCCTCCTGATGCCGGAGCTGGAATCCGGCTGGCTTGCCGTTGCCAACGCCCTGCCCGACTATGACGCGAACGGCATCAACTCCGTCCAGCTTGTCTCTGCCGCCTGCCTTGAGGCGGCGGCCTGGTGCCTGCTTGCCGACGGCACCTGGTACGGCGCAACGGCGTCGGGCGATGCCAGCTACGGCATCGGTTACGGCTCCTCCTTTGCCGCGCCGCAGGTCACGGGGGCGCTCGCGCTTCTGGCAGAGGCGTTCCCGAACCTGACCCCGCATCAGCTCCGCCTGCGGCTTCTGGCCTCGGCCGACAACAGCTTCTTTACCCCGGACCAATGGCTTGAGATCGAGAACGGGCTGAAGCACGGCTACAACGACACCTACGGCCACGGCTTCCTCGACATCCGCGCCGCCCTGCTCCCGATCGGCACGCCCAAGGTGACGCTCGCCAACGGGATCGCGGTGACGTTGGAGAAGCCACCGGTAGTGGCAGGCAGCGCCTTTGGGGATTCCATCTCGCGCAGCCTGTCGTCGGTCAACATCTCCGTCACCGATAGTCTCGACGCCGAATTCCGCACCCCCGGCGGGGCGCTCACCGCGACGGCGGGCCTGCCGGAACTGGGCACGGCCCGCTTGGCCCGCGCCTTCTCGACCGGGCTTGAGGCGCGCCGCGTGGCAAGCCTTGGCGGGTTTTCGGACAGCTTTGAGAGCTTCCCGGGCCGGACCGTCACGACGCGCACGGCGGACACAAGGCTTTCTGCCTCGGTGCTGATGCCCGAGGGCGGAACTGGCGACTACGGGATCAGTGTTTCGACCGCGCTGGCCGAAGGGCCGACGCGGCTTGACCTGGGCCTGAAGGTCGCGCGCGATCAGGGTACGGTCCTTGGCCTGGGCGACGATGGCGCGGGCAGCGACCTTTTCGCCGTTCAACTGGCGCTTTCGCAGGAATTGGCGGGCGACACCTTCGTCTCTCTGACCGGCGAAGTCGGCCGCGCCAGCCTTGCGCAGACGGAGATCTTCTCAGACGTGTCTTCCGCCAGTTTCGACAGCGTGGGGCTGGAGGTCGGTCGCCGCAACCTGGCGACCAAGGGCGACCGGCTTGCCTTTGGCGCGCGACTGCCGATGGCTGTGACCTCCGGCAAGGCCGAGGCCGTCCTGCCCGTCTTCAGCCGTGCCACTGGCACCACAAGCTACGAGCCGATCGCGATCGACCTCGCGCCCGAAGCGCGCCAGCTTGATCTTTCGGTCAGCTACCAGCGCCCGGTCGGCGACAACCTGGAGCTGATGCTGGAACTCGTCCACTCCAAGAACCAGGGCAACCGCGCGGGCGAGCAGGACTCCGCGGCCGTTCTGGCGCTGACCTGGGCGTTCTGAGCCACCGCGGTGGCCCCCTGACCGCCGCAGGGTCAGGCGAAAAGTTCGTGGCAGAACTCCAGCGCCTCGACCAGACGGTCGATCTCTTCGGTGGTGTTGTAGAGCCCGAAGGAGGCGCGGCAGGTCGCGCCGACGCCCAGATGCTCCAGAAGCGGCATCGCGCAGTGGGTCCCTGCCCGCACCGCGATCCCCTTCTTGTCGAGCACGGTGGAGATGTCATGCGCATGCGCCGCACCTTCCAGCGTGAAGGAGAAGATCGCCCCCTTGCCCGGCGCATGGCCCTGGACGTTCAGCCAATTCAGCCCCTGGAAGCGTGCGATCGCGTGGTCCCGCAGCGCCGCCTCATGCGCGGCGACGTTCTCCATCCCCAGGTCCATGAGGTATTCGAGCGCCACGCCCATCCCGATCTGCTGGACGATGCCGGGGGTCCCGGCCTCGAACTTCATCGGCGGGTCGTTGTAGGTGACGGCGTCGCGCGAAACCTCGCGGATCATGTCGCCGCCGCCGAGGAAGGGGCGCATCTCCGCCATGCGGGCCTTGGAAATCCAGATCGCGCCCGACCCTGAGGGGCCGTAGAGCTTGTGGCCCGTGATCGCGTAGAAGTCGCAGCCGATCTCGGGGATCGAGACCGGCCGGTGCACCGATCCCTGGCTGCCGTCCACCAGAACCGGCACGCCCTTGGCCCGCGCCCCCCGGCAGATCGCGGCAACATCAACCAATGTGCCGGTCACGTTCGACATCTGGGTGACGGCGACCAGCTTGGTCCGAGGGCCGATGGTGTCGATCACCTTTTGCGGATCGAGTGTCATGTCGGGTTCGGGCTCGACCCATTTCAACACCACCCCCTGCCGTTCGCGAAGGAAATGCCAGGGGACGATATTGGCGTGATGTTCCAGAACGCTGAGCACGATTTCGTCCCCGGCCTCAAGCCGCGGCGCGGCCCAGGCGTAGGACACAAGATTGATCCCCTCGGTCGTCCCGGTGGTAAAGACGATCTCCTCCGGGTCCGGGGCGCCAAGGAAGCGCGCAACGATCCCGCGAACCGCCTCGTACTTGTCAGTCGCAAGGTTAGACAGGTAGTGCAGACCCCTGTGAACATTGGCATATTCGTGTTCATAGGCGCGGGTCATGGCGTCGATCACGACCTGTGGCTTCTGGGCCGAGGCGCCGTTGTCCAGATAGATCAGCGGCTTGCCGTTCACCTCACGCGAGAGGATGGGGAAATCCGCGCGCACGCGGGCGATATCATACATGGTTCAACCCCCCGTTCCGTAAGGGAACACTCCGAGGACGGAAAAAAGCACGGCAATGATCATGGCCAGCACCAGGAGGCTGCCGAGGATGCCGAAGAAAGCGCCAAGCGCGCTCCTGAAGCCGTGCAGGACACAGGTAAAGTTCGACAGCATCCAGAAGAACAGCCCAACGGAGCCGATCGCGATCAGCCCAGCAAGCGCCGGCGCCACCGGGAAGAGGACGATCTGCACCAGCTGCGGCGCAAGCATGACGCCCTGAATCCAGACGACGGCCACAAGCGCATCCTCGAACCGCCCGGCGCCGCCGAAAAACCGCCCGATCAAGGCGATCGCCACGGCCAGAAGTGTCATGCTGATGACCTGGACCGGAAGGCCGAACCACGGGTCGCTCCAGGCGCGTTCCCAGGCCTGGACTTCGATCTCCGGCACCGTGGCGAGCATCAGCTTGGTTGCGATCACCGTCAGGACCGACACCAGCACAAGGCCAAGCCAGCGCGCCTCGACGGGAAGGTCGAGCGCCAGCAGGCGCTGCGCCGCAAGCTTCGGGTTGCGGAAGGTCGTCACGAACAGATCGAAAAAGTAGCCGGACAACGTCATGCCCGCCCTCCAAATTCGGCCTCGGCGAGGCCCGCGATCCAGAACCACAGGAAGGTTGCAAAGACCAGCCCCCCCGTCAACGCCTGCGCCATTCCCTGCCCGATGAAGCCATCGACAAGCCCCTTGAACAGGGCGAGCGGTGCAATCGCCAGCATCGCCCAGAACAACGCGATCCGCGCGCCGAACCAGTCGCCCCGCCCCCCGAAGATGCGGGCCGCCAGATGCCCCAGGGCCGCCAGCCCGTAGAAGACCGGCAGCAGAGCCCCCAGCGCCAGCGCCGCCGCCATCAGCCGCTGCGCAAAAGGTGAGGCCGGATCCTCGAAGGCTGCCCGGCTCATCGCCGGGGTCTGCGCGACAAGAAGAAGGGCCAGCGCCGCCAGCAGATAGGCGAGCGGCCGGGCCTCGTGCCGCTCGCCGGTCAGCAGCCGCGAGACGACCCGCCGCGGGCCGCGATAGGTCGCAACGATGTCGTCCGTGACCGCCATCACCTGCGCCTGCGCGCCAACCAGCCTTCAAGCCGCGCAACGATGTCTGCGGCGATCTCCGCGTCCTCGATCTCCGCGATCGCGTCGGCAAGGAAGGACAGGATCAGAAGGGTCTGCGCGTCCTCGACCGGCACGCCGCGAGAGCGCAGGTAAAACAGCGCCGTCTCATCAATGGCCCCGGTGGTCGAGCCGTGCGAACATTTCACGTCGTCGGCGTAGATCTCCAACTCCGGCTTGGCAAGGAACTGGCTGTCCTCGTCCAGAAGCAGCGATTGGCTGATCTGATAGCCGTCGGTCTTCTGGGCACCGGGTTTCACAAGGATCTTGCCCTGGAAGACACCCGTCGCGCCGTTCTTCAGCACTTTCTTGAAGACCTGCCGGCTTTCGCAAGCCACCGCGTCATGGGTGACAAAGACGGTATCGTCGTGGTGGAAACTGCCGTCCTTGCCATCGCCAAGCGCTGCGCCCGCCACATGGGCGACCGCGTTGTCGCCGACAATCTCGATCAACGCCTCGTTGCGCGTCATCACCCCGTTCACGGTCAGCGTGAAGGACTTGAAAAGCGCCTCGCGCCCGACCCGGGCAAAGACATGGGTGATCGCCCGGCGGGCGTGGTCCCTGCCCTGCGCGCGCACATGGTGGAAGCGCCCGCCTTCGGCCACGTCCACCTCAAGCACCTTGTTGAAGCGCGCCGCCGCCGGGCCCGTCTCAAGCAGGGTCAGTTCCGCGCCAGGTTCAACCCGCACGCAGTGGTGGAGGATCGCATCGGCCGTCTCACCGCTGTGGGTGTAGTGGATATGAAGTGGCTTCGGTGCGGTTCCGGTCACGCGGATCAGAAGCCCGTCGCTCGCCGCCGCGGTGTTCAGCGCGGCATGGGGGCGCAAAACGGGCGATTGGCCGCGCGCCTCCAGAACGCCGTAAAGATCGCGCGCCCAGTGAAGATCGGCACGGTCAGCCTCCGCCAGCCGCTGGATCTCCACCCCGGCGAGCGAAAGGTCGTCGGATGCGTCGGCGTCAAAGACTCCATCGTTGAAGACGATCCGAACCCGGTCACGTTCCGCGAAAAGTGGTGCCCCGATCTCGGCCATCGCGCCGGCGGCGGTGGCCTCGGGCGCGTTAAGCGCGGCGGGATCGGTGAACTTCCAGTATTCGTCGCGCCGCACCGGCAGCCCCGCCGCGCGCAAGCGCGCCAACGCATCCGCGCGCGCGGGCGCCGAAAACCCGCCGGAGGGCAGGGTCAGCGTCGCGATCCGCGCCTCGGTCGCATCGATGCGCCGGGCGTCCTTCTTGACAAGGGCCGTCATCAGGCAAGCTCCGCAAGGATGTCGGCGTAGCCGTTCTTCTCGACCTCAAGCGCAAGCTCCGGCCCGCCGGTCTTGATGATCCGGCCATCGGCCATGATGTGGACCACGTCGGGTTTGATATGGTCCAGAAGCCGCTGGTAGTGGGTGATGACCAGGAAGGCCCGGCCCGGATCGCGCAGCGCGTTCACGCCCTCGGCCACGAGCTTCATCGCATCGACGTCAAGCCCCGAGTCCGTCTCGTCGAGGATGCACATCCGCGGCTCCAGCATCGCCATCTGGAGGATTTCGTTACGCTTCTTCTCACCGCCCGAGAAGCCGACGTTGACCGGACGCTTGAGCATCTCCGCGTCGATCTTCAGCGTCTTGGCCTTCTCGCGCACGATCTTGAGGAATTCGCCCGCCGAAAGTTCCTCCTCGCCGCGCGCCTTGCGTTGCGCGTTCACGGCGGTGCGCAGAAAGGTCATGTTGCCCACGCCGGGGATTTCAACCGGGTACTGAAACGCGAGGAAAAGCCCCGCCGCCGCGCGCTCCTCCGGCTCCATCTCCAAGAGTTCCTCGCCCTCAAGCGTCGCGGAGCCTTCGGTGACGGCGTAGCCGTCGCGGCCAGAGAGGACGTAGGACAGCGTCGACTTGCCCGACCCGTTCGGCCCCATGATGGCATGCACCTTACCCGCCTCGACCGTCAGGTTTACCCCCTTGAGGATGGATTTGCCGCCATCTTCAAGTTCGACGTGCAGGTTTTTGATTTCTAGCATGTTTTCCTCGTCTCAAATGCCAAGGACGGCCTGCGGGCGAAGAGCCCGGGCCGCCAGGATTTCGGTTGGTTCAGGTGTCAGCCGGTCGGCGTCAGGACGTAGTCCGCGCCCTTCGCCGCCATGGCGCTGGCATAGTCCGGCGAAAAGAGGCTCGCCCAAAGCTCGGTCGCATTGGCCGCCACCGCGGCCTCGCCGAAGTGCATAACCGCGCAACCGAGCAGAAGCGCCGGAACGCGGCCCTTGCCGTGCAGCCCGAAGAAGGCCATCAGGAAGCCCAAGATCACGGCGGCAATCAAGGCCGAGCCCCGGCCCTGAAGGTCGTAGAAGCCCTCCGGCAACCCCTCGATCTGCGAGAGGTGAAAATAGGCAAGCCGCGCCGCCAGCATTGCCGCCCCGCCGGCAACCACCGCGATGATCATGACGAAGAGGTTGCGCGTGCCCTCGCGCTTTCGCTGCGCGGCCAGACCATATTTCCGGGCCATCTTCTTCTGGGCCTTGCGGCCGATGACGCCTTCCGGTTCGATCTGTCTTCCCTTGTCGATGCGCTTCAGACGCTCGGTGAAAACAGCTCTCTGATCCATGTTCGACAACTCCCCGCGCGCCCGCGACGACAGCACTTGCCATGGGATCTAAGTCGGATTCGTGGCCGAATTGAGGGCGCAACATTGCGATTTTCGCGACGGGCCCGCCGCAGAAATGCCGCATTCCGCGCGCGCGTCTCCCAGCCCCGACGGGGCAGCAGGCGCCCCGCTTCCGTGCCATGACATCCAGACGGACCATCCGCGTCAGCCTTTCCGCGTCGCCACCAAGGGGAAATCGGTCATCCGACGCTTCCTTCCAGCGAGATCGCCACAAGGCTCTGCGCCTCCATCGCGAATTCCATCGGCAACGCCTGAAGAACCTCGCGGCAGAAGCCGTTGACGACAAGCGCCACCGCCTCCTCCTCGTCCATCCCGCGCGAGCGGCAGTAGAAGAGCTGGTCGTCGTCCACCTTCGACGTCGTCGCCTCGTGCTCCACGCGGGAGGAGTTGTTCTTGACCTCGATATAGGGAACGGTGTGAGCGCCGCACTTGTCGCCGATCAGCAGGCTGTCGCACTGGGTATAGTTGCGGCTGTTCTTCGCCTTCGGGTGCATCGAGACCAGCCCGCGATAGGTATTCTGCGCCTTGCCGGCAGAAATCCCTTTGGAAACAATGCGAGAGCGGCTGTTCTTGCCAAGATGGATCATCTTGGTTCCGGTATCCGCCTGCTGCATATTGTTGGCGATGGCGATCGAGTAGAACTCGCCCGAGGTGTCGTCGCCGCGCAGGATGCAGGAGGGGTATTTCCAGGTAATCGCCGACCCGGTTTCCACCTGCGTCCACATGACCTTCGCCCGGTCGCCCCGGCAGTCGGCGCGCTTGGTGACGAAATTGTAGATCCCGCCCTTGCCTTCCTCGTCCCCCGGGAACCAGTTCTGGACGGTCGAGTATTTGACCTCCGCATCCTCAAGGATCACGATTTCCACGACCGCGGCATGAAGCTGCGCGGTATCGCGCTTGGGGGCCGTGCAGCCCTCAAGATAGCTCACATAGCTGCCCTTGTCGGCGATGATCAGCGTGCGTTCGAACTGCCCGGTGTTTTCCGCGTTGATGCGGAAATAGGTCGAAAGCTCCATCGGGCAGCGCGTGTTCGGCGGGATATATACGAAGGACCCGTCCGAGAAGACCGCCGAATTCAGCGTCGCGAAGAAGTTGTCGGACTGCGGCACGACCGAACCGAGGTACTTCTTGACCAGCTCCGGATGCTCGCGGATCGCCTCCGAGATCGAGCAGAAGATGACGCCGGCCTTTTTCAGTTCTTCCTTGAAGGTCGTGCCCAGGCTGACGCTGTCAAAGACCGCATCAACGGCGACCTTGCGGCCCTCGGAGGGCGCACCCTCGGCGCCCTCTATGCCAGCCAGAATCATCTGCTCTTTCAGAGGGATACCGAGCTTTTCGTAAGTCGCCAGAAGCTTCGGATCGACCTCGTCGAGCGACTTCGGCTTCTCCGCCATGCTCTTGGGCTTGGCGTAGTAGTACTGCGACTGGTAGTCGATCTCGGGATAGTTGAGCATCGCCCAACGCGGCTCCTCCATCTCCTTCCAGCGGCGGAAGGCGGCTAGACGCCAGTCGGTCATCCATTCCGGCTCGCCGTTCTTGGAGGAAATCAGCCGCACGATGTCCTCGTTCACGCCCATCGGCGCGAACTCCATCTCGATCTCGGTTTCCCAGCCGTATTTGTAGGCGCCCATGTTCTGGACGGTCTCGACCGTCTCCCGATCGACGCCTTCACGAACCTCCAGCACGTCGGAGCTTTGGCCCTGGCTGCTATCCATATTCTTTTCCTGTTCGATATCCATAGGTTTCGCGCCTTTCTTCAAGAGGCTCTCGCGCGTTGACGCGCCCGCGCCGCAATCCAGGCCTCCGCGAAACGGTCGACCTCGTCCCTCGTCGTCGTGACCCCGAGCGAAACCCTGATCGCCGATGCGGCCGCGGTTTCGTCGTACCCCATCGCATGCAATACCCGGCTTGCCCGGACCTTACCAGACGAACACGCAGAGCCCGCGGAAATCGCGATCCCCGCCAGGTCCATCTGCATCACCTGCGTCTCGCCCTTCCAGCCGGGGGTCAACAGGCAGGCGGTGTTGGGCAGCCGCGCGCTGTCGCTGCCGACGACCACCGTCTCGGGCGAAGCCTCGCGGACCCGCGCCTCCAGCCGGTCCCGCAGGGCCGAGACGTCAGACCACAGACCGGCGTCCAGATCCGCCATCGCCGCCTCTGCCGCCGCACCGAACCCGGCGATCCCCGCGACATTCTCAGTGCCGGACCTGCGCCCCTTCTCCTGCCCGCCCCCAAGGGCAAACGGCGCGATCTCCAGCCCGTCCCGCACAATCAGCGCGCCCACACCTTTGGGCCCGCCGAGCTTGTGGGCCGACACGATCGCGAAATCCGCGCCTGACCAGGAAAACGCGAACGGAATGCGGCCGACAGCTTGGACCACGTCCAAGAGCAGAAAATCGGCGCGGTGCGCGCCATGAACCCATCCGCCCTCCGGCTTGGCACCTGGATCGCTTATAACCCCGGTCTCGCTGTTGGCGAGCCCCATGGCCAGCGTGTGCCCATCCGGGCGCGTCCCGTCGCTGCGCCAATGAGTCAGAAGGCAGTCATGCGCGGTCGGATCGACATGGACGTTGTGCCCCTCGGGCAGCCGCCGCAGGACGCCCGCCGCCTCGGTCGCGCCGGAGGTGAAGACCACCTCGACCGGGTTGCAGCCGACCAAACGGGCCACCTGCTCGCGCGCCTTTTCGACTAGGGCCTTCGCCGCCCGCCCCTCGGCATGAACCGAGGACGGATTGCCCACCACGTCGAGCGCAGCCACCACCGCATCGCGCGCCTGGGGCCGCAGGGGCGCGGTCGCATTCCAGTCGAGATAGGCCCGTTTGGTCATTCGTCCACCACCTCGAACAGCGCCGGGACGGCGGGGCATGGCTTCAGCCCATTTCCGATCACATCCGATAGACGGGTCTGGTGCAGGAAGACATAGACATGCGCGGACAGGCTTTCCCAAAGCCGGTTCGTCATCGACTGCGCCCGGCTGCCGGATACCCCGCCAGAGGCCCCCGCCCCGGTATGAAGGGCGCTGACCGTCTCGTCCACGGCCTGCAAGACCTCGCCTACCCGGATGTCTTCGGCGGGCCGCGCCAACCGGTAGCCCCCACCCGGTCCCCTGACCGATTCCACCAGCCCTGCCCGGCGGAGCTTGACGAAAAGCTGCTCCAGATAAGGTAGCGAAATGTCCTGACGCCGCGATATTTCCGAGAGCGATGTCATGTGATCCTCTCGCGTGGTCGCAAGGTCGGCCAGAGCCACCATCGCATAACGACCTTTCGTCGAGAGTTTCATGCATCCCCTCCAAGAAGATACCGCAAAGACGTTGACGCCGGGCGAACGGAGCCTTAACTCCATTCCACCCGGTCACCGGCCTCTCGCCGGTACTTAGAACAATTCTAGGGTGCCTGAGAAAAATCGTCAAGAATGGCCCGTCCGTTTTTGATCCTCCCGGGGCCCCCGTTGGAAAGCAGGCGAAGAACGAGATGCCCGAAGTCATTTTCCCCGGCCCCGAAGGTCGCCTGGAAGGACGCTACCACCCGCAGAAAGCCCCCGACGCACCGATCGCCATCATCCTGCACCCGCACCCCCAGTTCGGCGGCACGATGAACAACCGCGTCGTGCACCGGCTGCACTATGCCTTCCATGAGATCGGGTTCACCGTCCTGCGGTTCAACTTCCGTGGCGTGGGCCGCAGCCAGGGCGAATACGACCAGGGCATCGGCGAACTCTCCGACGCCGCCTCGGCGCTTGACTACCTTCAGGCGATGAACCCGAATTCCAAGCACTGCTGGGTCGCGGGCTTTTCCTTCGGCGCCTGGATCGGGATGCAGCTTCTGATGCGGCGGCCTGAGATCACCGGTTTCATCTCGGTCTCGCCACCCGCGAACATGTACGACTTCTCGTTCCTCGCGCCCTGCCCCGCCTCTGGCCTGATCATCAACGGTACCGCCGACCGGGTCGCACCGCCGAAGGATACGGCCTCGCTCGTCGGCAAGCTGCGTGAACAGAAAGGCATCACCATCACCCACGAGGAAGTCGAGGGCGCGGGCCATTTCTTCGAGAACGAGGAAACCCAGATGGAGCCCATGATCCGCACCGTTCAGGACTATGTGATGCGCCGCCTCAGCGAAGGCACGCGCTGACCATGGGCGTGGTCGACGACCTGGGCGACGACCTGGCGCGCCAGACGCTTGAAGCGATGGAAGAGATTGGCGACGACCGCTTTTACTATGAGGTCGCCAAGGTTGTGGGCGCCTCCTCCCCCACGCTGCAAGAGGCGTTCCTGACCTCGATGCGCATTCGCCTGGCTGCGGCGCGCGGCCAGAAATTCGTCGAGGAGACGTTGCGCATCAAGCGTGGCGCCGGCAAGGCCCCGGTCGCGCCGCCCGATACCACGGCGCACTGAGCCCGCGATGGCGCGGCTCGACGACCAGTTCGCATTCCTGCTGGAGGCCGACCGGCTGAAGCAGGTGAACCGCGCCACGACGCTGACCGATGGATCGCGGCGGGAGAACTCGGCGGAACACAGCTGGCACCTGGCGCTTTACGCGATGGTGCTGGCCGACCAGGCCCGCCCCGGCGTCAACATCGACCGGGTCATCCGCATGCTGATCCTGCATGACCTGGTGGAGATCGACGTGGGTGACGTCCCGATCCACTCCGCGAACGGGGCCGCGCATGGGTCGGCGGAGGTGGCCGCCGCCGAGGCGCGAGCCGCGGACCGGATCTTCGGCCTTCTGCCAGCCGATGTCGGCCCCGGGCTGCGGGCGCTTTGGGCGGAGTTCGAGGCGGCAGAGACCCCGGACGCAATCTTTGCCAAATCCCTCGACCGCGTGCAGCCGGTTCTGCACAACATCGCGTCGGGCGGCGGAACCTGGGTCGAATACAATGTCACGCTCGAACAGCTGGAAACGCGCGTGGGACAGAAGGTCGCCCGGGGCGCGCCGGCGGTCTGGGAATATTTGCGCGCCCGCATGCGCGGGTTTTTCGGCCCGGCGTGAGCGCTTGCGCCCAAGGCCGGGGGCTCTGCCCCGGACCCCCGGGATATTTTCGAAAAGAAGAAGATGCGCTGGGGCTAGAGTGCCGAGTTCGTGGTGGAGACACCCTTGCGCATGCGCTCGAAGCTCATCGAGATATGGGCGCGCTGGATGAGGGCGGCGGAGGCAAGATCGCCGATGCGAAGCGCACGCAGGATGTCGTCAACCTCGCGGCGGAAGACATCAACCTCCTCAACGAGGTCGAGGCGGCGGGCAAAGACGGACTTGAGCCAGATCCGGGTCGTGCGGAAGTAAAGCCTTTCGCAAATCTCGCGCAGCGGCTCATTGGCTGTCAGGCGCATCAGGGCGACGAAGAAATCCATGATCAACTCGGCGAAGGCGCGAGGGTCGGGATCGGGGCCGAAGCCGTGGGCGCGGGCGGAAAGGTCCCGGAACGCTCCCCAGAGCGCGGCGTCGGGAGGGACCGGGTCGAGCCGACCGGTCAGTTCGGCGAGCTCGAGGCGCAGGCGGTAGGTCTGGGCCAGTTCCTCGACCTCGACATCGGTGACGAAGGTGCCAACGCCATGGACGGAGTGCACCAGCCCTTCGCCCTCCAGCCGGGCGAGGACGCGCCGGAGCGGCGTGCGGCTGGTGCCGAATTCAGCGGCCAGCGCCTCCTCGGAAAGCCGGGTGCCGGGGGCGTAGTCGAGCAGGCAGATGCGCGTGCGCAGGAGCGCGTGCATCCGGTCGAAGCGGTCGCGTGCGCTGGCTGGCGCGCCAAGCGTGCCGCTGTCGGGAGGGACCGCCGTCACGTGCCGCGCCCGGTCTGGCGATTGACGAGGTAAACCCCCGCGGCCGAAAGCAGGAAGCCAACGCCGGCAAGGAGGGTGACGGTTTCCCCCAGGATCACCCAGGCGACGGCCATGGCCAGGGGCGGCACGAGGTAAAGCAGTGCCGAGATGCGTGTCGCGTCCCCGCGCTGGAGGAGCGCGATGAAGAGGCCGACCGAGATGATCGAGTTGGCGATCACCAGATATGCAAGCGCGATCACAAGTTCCGGTCCCCAGTCGATCACCATGGTTTCGGTCGCCATCGCGGCGGGCATCAGGACCGCGAAGCCCACGACGTATTGGACGACCCCGCCCACCGCCGGGTCGGTCTTCATCCCGTGCCATTTCTCGAAGAGCGTGGCGAGGGTGATGCCCAAGAGTGCGGACAGGGCAAGGACGACGGCCACCCAGGGGCTGGGGCCAAGCGAGCGTTCGGAGACGATCACGAGGACAACGCCCGCGAAGCCGAGCACGAGGCCCAGCCATAGCACCCGCCCGCCGGGCCGTCCGCCGGTGATCAGGGGGGAAAGGGCCGCCACGAGGATCGGTTGCAGCGCCATGATGATGGCGGTCGTGCCCGCGTTCATCCCGCGCTTCATCGCGAGATAGGCGAGCCCGAAGTAAATGCACTGGATCAGAAACCCGGTCAGGGCGACGGCGCCCCAGTGGCGCGCGGATCCCGGCCAGCGAATGCCGCGCCGCATCAGGAACGGGGCGAGCGCGACGACCGCCAACCCGTAGCGCAGGGCGAGCATCGTCAGGGGCTCGATATGGTCAAGGCCCATCTTGGCAAAGGTATAGCCGCCCGACCAGAACAGCAGGAAGATGTAGGGGGCCGCGCGCCAGAACGTCGCCGCGGCAGGGCTTTCGACCGGGGCGGCCCCGAGGCTCATGCCTTCAGTCTTTCACTCAGCCGGTCGAGCATCGCCAGGCACTGGTCGAGTTGATCGACCGCGAGGAACTCATCGGGCTTGTGGGCCTGTTCGATCGAGCCCGGCCCGCAGATCACCGCCGACATGCCGAGCGACTGGAAGATGCCGGCCTCGGTCCCGAAGGGCACGGTATCGGCCCCGTTCGCGCCGGTCAGTTCCATCAGGATCGCCTTGGCCTCGTTCGGTTCGGCGGGGACAAGGCCTACCACTTCTCCGATCACCTCGGTCACGATGTCGGCGTCGGGCGAAACGGCGCGCATCAGCGGCAGAAGTTCGTGTTCGCAGTAGCGCCGCAGGTCATCCTTGACGAAATCGGCGTCGCTTGTCTGGACGGGGCGCATTTCCCAATCGACGCGCGCCTTGCCGGGGATGACGTTATGGGCAACGCCCCCGGTGAGCGCGCCGGTGTTGATCGTCGTCCATGGCGGATCGAACCGGCTGTCGGCCGGCGCGCGGCCTTTCAGCTTTTCGCGAAGCTCCAAAAGCCTCGCGACGTAGCGCACGGCATATTCCACCGCGTTGACCCCGCGGTCCGGCGCCGAGCCGTGCCCTTCGAGCCCGGTGAAATGGGTGCTGTATTCGTAGCATCCCTTGTGCCCTTCGATGATGCGCATCATCGTCGGTTCGCCGATGATGGCGACCGAGGGCCGGTCTTCGCGCGTGCGAAGGACCTGCGCCAGCGCCTGCGCGCCGAGGCACCCCAATTCCTCGTCATGGGTGAAGGCGAAGTGGACCGGACGCCCGGTCGCGCGCTCAGCCAGAAGCGGCGCCATGGCGACAGAAGCGGCGATGAAGCCCTTCATGTCGCAGGTGCCGCGCCCGTAAAGAAGGCCGTCCCGCTCTGCCATCGCGAAGGGATCGCTCGACCAGTTCTGATCGGCGACCGGCACCACGTCGGAGTGGCCCGACAGCAGGATACCGCCCGCGCGATCGGGTCCTAGCGTGGCGTAAAGGTTGGCCTTGGCGCCGCCGGGATCGCGGTGGATATCCACCTTCGCGCCCGCGGCCTCCAGCCGCTCACCCAGGAACTCAATCATCGCGAGGTTGCTGTCGGTCGAGACCGTCGGGAAAGCGATCAACTGGCGCAGGAGCGCCTTGGTATCGTCAAGCAGGTTCACCGGACTCAATCCTTCACGAAGAGCTTGCGCTCGACCGAGCAGAGCGGCTCGGCCCGCCCGCTTTCGGTGATCAGGATCGTCTCGGTCGTCTCAAGACCCCAGCTTTCCATCCAGAGCGCGGGCATGAAGTGGAAGGTCATGCCGGGTTCCAGCACGGTTTCGTCCTCGGTCCGGATCGAGGCGGTGCGCTCGCCCCAGTCGGGCGGATAGGACAGACCGATCGGGTAGCCCATCCGGCCTTCGCGATGGATGCCGTATTTCTTGAGGACCGCCATGAAGGCGCTGGCGATGTCGCAGGTGCGGTTGCCGGCCCGCGCGGCCTCCAACCCGGCCTCGATCCCCTCGATCTGGGCCTTCTCGGCCTCCAGCATCTCTTGCGGCGGGGTACCAAGGAAGACGGTCCGGCAAAGCGGCGCGTGGTAGCGGCGATAGCAGCCGGACAGTTCGAAGAACGTCGCCTCCCCCTCGCGCATGGGGGCGCCGTTCCAGGTCAGGTGCGCCGCCGTCGCGTCGATCCCCGAGGGCGTCAGCGGCACGATCGCGGGGTAGTCGCCCCACAGATCGCCGACCCCGGTGATCCCAGCATGGAAGATGTCGGCCACCAGATCGTTCTTGCGCAGCCCCGGTTCGGCCCGCTCGATCGCGGTCGCGACCACCTTGTCCGAGATCTTCGCGGCGTTGCGGATGAAGGCGATCTCCTCGCCCGATTTCACCAGGCGCTGCCAGTTCACCAGCGCGGTCGCGTCGGTCAGGGTCGCCTCCGGCAGTTCGGCGGCCAGAACCGCATGGGCCTTGGCGGAGTAATAGTAGTTCTCCATCTCCACCCCGATCCGGGCCTTGCCGAGGCCGAGCGCGCGGAAATGACCGGCGAGGTCTTGCATCGGATGGCGGACGGTGGACTGGACGAAGTTGTCGGCATAGCCATGGATCGAGCCGGGCGCCATCCAGCAAGTGCGCCCCGCGCCGATGCTGTCCATGTAGCGCCCCCACCAGATGGGATCGCGGTCATGGGTCACGATCACGCCCTGATGGACATAGAAGGACCAGCCATCGTAGCCCGTAAGCCAGGCCTGGTTCGAGGGGTCGGTAACGAAAAGCGCCTCCAGCCCGGCCTTTTCCATCGCCGCGCGGGTCTTGGCAAGGCGCCGGGCATATTCGGCGGCGCTGAAGGGAACGTATTTCTCTGACATTCGGACTGACGCCTTGGTTCGGTTGATTTGTGCACAACAGTATTATCAGCGCCACCTCACGGCAAGAATAAATCCGAAAGCACTTGGCGTTTCCTGATCCTCAGATATAGATGTGCACAACAACGCAATATCCGCGAAAGAGGACCGCCATGCTAAAGAACGACCAACTTGACCAGTGGGACCGGGCGTCCTTCTTTCATCCCTCGACGCATCTGGCGCAGCATGCGCGCGGCGAAAGTCCGAACCGGGTGATCCGGACGGCCTCGGGCGTGCATATCGAGG
>NZ_JAOWLA010000013.1 GCF_025751575.1 Albidovulum sediminicola
CCTCGATATGCACGCCCGAGGCCGTCCGGATCACCCGGTTCGGACTTTCGCCGCGCGCATGCTGCGCCAGATGCGTCGAGGGATGAAAGAAGGACGCCCGGTCCCACTGGTCAAGTTGGTCGTTCTTCAGCATGTGTCTTCTCCCTCTTATGCCCAGTCGCGGCAGACGTACTTGATTTCGGTGAATTCCTCCATCCCCAGCCGCGCCCCTTCGCGGCCAAGTCCGGACTGCTTGGTGCCCCCGAACGGGATCGGCGCGCCGGTGACCTTGGTCCGGTTCACCGCGACCATACCGAACTGGAGCGCCCGTGACAGCCGGTAGATCCGGCGCGGGTCCTGGGTGTGGATATAGGCGACAAGCCCGTATTCGGTGGCGTTGGCCTGGGCGATCACCGCGTCCTCGGCGTCAAAGGGCAGGATCGGCGCCACCGGGCCGAAGGTTTCCTCCGACAGGATCCGGGCGTCGGCCGGCACATCCACGAGCACCGTCGGCTCGTAGAAGAGCGGGCCAAGCGCGTGACGCTTGCCGCCGCAGGCCAGCTTTGCGCCCTTTGCCAGCGCGTCGGCCACATGCTCCTCCTGCTTGGCCACGGCCTTTTCGTTCATCAGCGGGCCGATATCGCGGTCCTCCATCCCCGGCCCGATCGTCAGGGCCGCAGTCGCCTCGGTGAAGCGCTTGCAGAACGCGTCGTAAATGGGGCGTTCGACGTAGATCCGGTTGGCGCCAAGGCAGTCCTGGCCAGAGGTCGCCCATTTGGCCTTCATCGTCTCGGCCACCGCGTTGTCGAGATCGGCATCCGCGAAGACCAGGACGGGGGCGTGGCCGCCAAGCTCCATCACTAGGCGCTTCACGGTGTCGGCCGACTGCCGGTAAAGGAGCCGCCCGACCTCGGTCGAGCCGGTGAAGGACAGGGCGCGCACGCGGGTGTCCCTGGTCCAGGGTTCCACGATGACGGGGGCGAGGCCGGTGACGACGTTGAAGACACCGGCCGGAACGCCTGCGCGTTCCGCCAGTTCCGCCAGCGCCAGCGCCGAGAAGGGCGTTTCCGCCGAGGGATGGCAGACGACCGTGCAGCCCGCCGCGAGCGCCGCCGCGGCCTTGCGGGTCAGCATGGCCGAGGGGAAGTTCCAGGGGGTGATCAGTGCCGCGACGCCGACCGGCTCGCGCCAAAGCTCGACCTCGGCGTCGGGCAGGTGGCTGGTGACGCCTTCGATGTTCGGGCGCTTCGCCTCTTCGGCGTAGAACTCGACGAAGGCCGCGCCGTAGTCGATCTCGCCCACGGCTTCGGAAAGCGGCTTGCCCTGTTCCAGCACCATGATCCGCGCGAGGTCGTCCTTGTGGGCAAGGATCAGTTCGAACCAGCGGCGCAGGATCGCGGAGCGTTCCTGCGGCAGAAGCGCGGCCCAGCCCGCGAAGGCGGCCTGCGCGGCATCGACCGCCTGGGTGGCCTCGGCTGCGGAGAGGCTCGCAACCTCGCCCACGGCCTCGCCGGTCGCGGGATCGGTCACGGTGAGCGTATCACCCGTCGCGGCGGCGCACCATTTGCCGCCGATATAGGAAAAGCTGCGGAACAGCTTCTTGTCCGTGATGTGCGCAAGCGCCGGGGGCGCGGTATCCAGCATCTGATCCTCCTGCTCGAAGTCCCCGGCATCATGGCCGTCACGGGCAGTCAGGGAGACCGAAGTTGGATCTATCGGCAGAAGAATCCTCTGCCGCAGGCGCGCCTGGCAGACCGGATCAGCCGGCGCCCAGCAGAACGTCGAAGGGTGGCGCGCCGTACCCCTTCACCGGCTTGGTGACGATGTAGGTGAAATAGCGCGCAAGTCCGATGCGGGCGTCCAGCATCTGGTCGATCAGCCGCTGGTAGGCGTCGATGTCGCGGGTGACGATCTGCAACAGATAGTCGTAGCCGCCCCCGAGCGCCCAGCAGGCCACGACCTCCTCGTAGCGCCTCACAGCATCCTCGAAGGCGCGGAAGCTGGCGGCGGTGTGATCGGCCAGTTCCGCCGCGACGAAGACGGTGACATGGGGGCCGAGTTTTCGCAGGCTGATTTCGGCGCGGTAGCCCTCGATCAGTCCCGCCTTTTCGAGTTTCTTCAGCCGGTCCCAGCACGGTGTCGGCGACAGGCCGATCCGCTCGGCCAGAGCCGCCTTGGTGATGCGCCCCTCGGTCGAGAGGACGCGCAGGATCTGAATATCGCGATCGTCGAGCTTCATGGTTCAGAGCACCGTCGGCCCCATCGGCGCCGTCGTCAACAGCTCTGGTCCGTTCGGACCCAGAAGTGCGCAGTTGGAGACGAAGAAATCCCCTCGCCCGGTCTCGGTGAACCAGGAAAGCAGGTGGAAGCTCATGCCCTCCCTGATCTCAAGATCGCTGTCGTGGCGCAGGCCGGTGACCTTGTTGCCGCCCGTCCAGGAGGGCGGAAAGCCCAGGCCGACAAGATAGCCGCAATGATGGCGGCGGTAGTGGGGCATCCCGGCATCGTCCACGACGGCCTGCCAGTCGGCGTAGACATCGCGCGCGCGGCGGCCCGGGCGGAGGCCCTGCAGGCTCGCCTCGAACGCGCGCTTGGCGATTTCGGCCATCGCGGCATCCTCGTCGCGGATATGGCCCAGATGGATCAGGCGGCCCATCGGCGCGTGATAGCGCGAGACGCAGCCAGCAAGCTCCAGCATGACACGCCCGCCGTCCTTGTAGGTGCCGTTGCCCCATGTCGTGTGTTCTTCCGCGATGCGGTGGTCGGGGCGGATGAAGGGGCCGAAGCCGGGCGGGTTCGAGCCCGCGCGGATCATCGCGGCGGTGCATTCGGCCGCCACGTCCGCTTCGCGCGCGCCATCGCGGATCGCGGCGATGGCAGCCATTGTGCCTGCGTCGGAGGCCTTGGCGGCCGCGCGCATCAGCGCCTGTTCTTCGGGCGATTTCACCAGCCGCAGCGCGTCGGTCAGGTCCGAGATGTCGGACCATGCCGATCCACCCAGCATGACCGTCAGTTCCTTGCCCGCCGCGAAGGTGAAGCCGGAGGAGGCGGTTTCGAAGCCCACCCGCTTGCCGGTCAGGTTGCCCAGTTCCCGCGCAAGGTGGCTGGCTGGGGTCACGCTGTCGGAGTGGCCGGAGAAGCGCGCGTTCCTGACCTGGTTCTCGATTGTCACCCGCTCCATCTGGCGGGTGACCAGAACCAATTCACCCTCGGCGGGCACGATCAGGTGATGCGGCGCGAAATAGCCCCAGTGGTCAAGCCCGGTCAGGTAAAAGACGCTCTCGGGCGCCGAGAAGACCGCGAGGTCAAGGCCGCGCGCGGCCATCTCGCCGCGAACGGCGGCGATGCGCCGGGAAAGTTCCTTGTCGGAGAAGGGGTTCCTGAACATCGTTCATGCCTGGATGATCGTCCCCGCCTTGCCGAACCGGGCGCGGACATGGGTGGCGATGGCAGTATCCTGAACGCCGGTCCCGGTCAGGTCGCAGATGGTGATGTCGTCGGGCGCTGTGCGGCCGGGCTTCTGGCCGGCAATGACCTCGCCCAGTTCGGCGGGGGTGCCCTTGGTCCAGACGCCGGCGGCCAGCGCGGCCTCCAGCTCACCCGAAACCTCGCACTGGCTGACGCGGTCGCAGACATAGGCGTCGGCGGCCATGAGCGCCGCGGGCTCGATCTCGTTCTTGCCGGTCTGGTCCGAGCCCATCGCAGTGATGTGGAGCCCGGGGTGCAGCCATTCGGCCCTGATCAGCGGCGCGCGCGCGGGCGTGGTCGTCACGACCAGCTGGCTTTCAGCGACCAGCGCGGCGGGGTCCGCAACGGCCTCGGCCACGATGTTCAGCGAGGCCGCCAGGTCGGCGGCGCAGGCGCGGGCCTTGCCCATGTCGCGGCCATGGACGAGGACGCGGGTGAAGGGGCGGACCAGATGCGCGGCCTCGATCTGAAGCCGTGCCTGGACGCCGGTGCCAATCACGCCCGCCGTCTCGACCGTTTCCGGGGCAAGGTGCCGCGCGGCGACGGCGCCTGCGGCGGCAGTGCGGATGTCGGTCAGGTAGCCGTTGTCGAGGAAGAGCGACTCCACCAGCCCGGTCTTGGCTGAAAAGAGGATCATCAGACCGTTGAGGCTGGGCAGGCCGATCTTCGGGTTGTCGAAGAAACCCGGGCTGACCTTGATCGCGAAACCGTCGAAGCCGGGGATATAGGCGGTCTTCACATCGACCTCGCCGTTCACCTCGTGCAGGTCCATGGACATGATCGGCGGCATCACCACACCGCCACGGGCCAGCGCGGCGAAGGCGGCCTCGATCACATCGACCGTGGTCAGGTCCAGATGAACGACCTGCCGCAGTTCCGCCTCGGTGACGATCTGGATGTCATGCGCCATAGTGTTTTCCTTTCACGCTCAGATCGCCGATCTGCACATCCTCGCCCGCCATGATCCGGGTAAAGGCGGCCATGTCGAGGTTGCGCCCGGTGACGATCGTGCCGATCGGGCCATCCGATGCAACCTTGCCCGCCAGCACCGCCGCGAGGCCCACGACCGAGGCGCCCTCGGCCACGATCCGGTCCTCGTAGTAAAGGACCTGCATGGCGTGGCGGATCTCTTCCTCGGTCACCAGCACCACATCATCAAGATTGTCACGGCAGAGCGGGAAAGACAGCCGGTTCTCCAGCCCGATCCCGCCGCCGAGGCTGTCGGCGAGCGAGGCGTATTCCGGCACCTCGACCGGGTGCCCCGCGCGGATCGAGGCATACATCGCCGCGCCCCGGTCCATCGTGATGCCGACGACCCGGATCTTCGGACTGATCGCCTTCGCGGCGACCGAAACCCCCGCGGCAAGCCCGCCGCCCGAAAGGGGCACGAGCAGCGTCGCGAGGTCCGGCCGCGCCTCCAGCATCTCAAGCCCGATGGTGCCCTGGCCCGCGATCACCTTCGGATCGTCGAAGGGGGAGATCTCCACCAGCCCCTCGGTCTCGCACAAGCGCTGGCTTTCGTACATCGCCTCGTCCTGCGTGGTGCCGATGATGCGCACATCGGCGCCGAGCGCGCGGATGCCGTCGACCTTGGCCTGTGGCACCAGCTTCGACATGCAGATCACCGCCTTCATCCCGCGCCGGGCCGCCGCGAAGGCGACGCCGCGCCCATGGTTCCCGGTCGAGCAGCAGGTGACCCCGCCGACGGTATCGGGCAGCGTCATGACCGCGTTGACCGCGCCGCGCAGCTTGAACGCGCCGATCGGCTGCATGTTTTCGAGCTTCAGAAGGAAGTCCTGCCCAGAGGCCCGCGTCATGAAGGGGGAGGGGACGAAGGGCGTCGCGTCCGCCACGCCCCGGATGACCCGCCGCGCGGCGAGGATATCGGCCAGCGAGAAGTCCATTCAATCCGCTTCCTTGACGGCAGAGAGGAACTGCTTGGTGCGGTCCCGCTGCGGGTTTCCGAACAGCGCGTCGGGCGGCCCCTGTTCCTCGATCCTGCCGCCGAAGAAGAAGCAGATCCGGTCCGAGATGTCGCGCGCGAAGCCCATCTGGTGGGTGACCATCAGCATGGTCAGGTTGTGTTCGGAAACAAGCCTGCGGATGACGTTCGTCACCTCGCCGATGACCTCGGGGTCGAGGGCGGAGGTGACCTCGTCGAACAACATGACCTTGGGGCGCATGGCGAGCGCGCGGGCGATCGCCACGCGCTGCTGCTGGCCGCCCGACAGGCGGGACGGGTGCTGGTCCTTCTTGTCGATCATGCCGACCATTTCCAGAAGCTCCTCGGACCGCTCGCGGGCTTCCCGCTTGGACAGGCCCAGCACTTGCACCGGCCCCTCCATGCAGTTTTCAAGCGCCGTCATATGCGGGAAGAGGTTGAAATGCTGGAAGCACATCCCGATCGAGGCACGGGCGCGGCGCAGGTATTTCGCATCCGCCGGAACCAGCACACCGTTCTTCGGCATGTGGGTCAGCGGCTTGCCATCCACGTAGATCACGCCGCTGTTGATCGTCTCAAGCGTCATCAGCATGCGCAGCACCGTCGTCTTGCCGGAGCCGGACGGGCCGATGATCGTCACCATCTCCCCCTCGGTTACGTCGAGGTTGAGATCGTCGAGCACGGTCAGCGCGCCATAGCGCTTGGTGACGTTCATGAAGCGGACCATGGGCACGTCGGGCCCGGTCAGTTCCAGCGGATAGTGCGACATGTCTTCCATCATCTCATTCCCAGTTTGCGGCGCACCCAGGCCTCGAATGCGCGGATCAGACCGGCCGAGGGCAGCGAGATCATCAGGAAAACCACGCCGACGATCGTATAGGGCTCCAGGTAGCGGTAGTGCTGACCGCCGATCGCATTGGCGGCATGCATGAGTTCGGCGACCCCGATCACCGACAGCATCGGCGTGTCCTTGAAGATCCCGACAAGGTAGTTGCCCATTCCGGCGACCGAGGGCGGCAGCGCCTGCGGGATGATCACGCGGAAGTAGGTCTTCACCGGCGTCATGTTGAGGGCGATGCAGGCCTCCCACTGGCCCTTGGGAACGGACTCGATGCCGCCCCTGTAAACTTCCGACAGGTAGGAGGCATAGTGGAGCCCGATGGCGATCATGCCCGCCACCCAGGGGCTGAGGTTCAGCCCGTATTGCGGGCCAACGTAGTAGACAAAGAAGATCTGCAGGACGAGGGGGGTGGAGCGGATGAACTCCACCACCTCGCGCACGACGAGTGTCAGGCCGCGGTAGGGCGTGCGCTGCGCCAGTGCGAGGGCAAGGCCCAGAACCACCGCGATCGCATAGCCGACGCCCGCCGCCATCAGCGTGTTGAGCGTCGCCCAAAGCATGCGGGGCATGATCTCGTAGGTGAATTCCCAGTTCCACTGCATGGCTCAACCCCTCCCCAGGCGGCGCGCCATGGCCCGTTCGAGCCAGCGCATGAAAGGCGTGATCAGGAAGCGGGCGAAGATGTAATAGATGATCAGCGCCGTGCCGAAGGCCTGGGCCGAGAGATAGGTGGAGCCGTTGATCTGCCGCGCCTCGAACATCAGGTCCGAGACCGCGATCAGCGCGACGAGCGCGGTGCCCTTCAGCAACTCGATGATCAGGTTGCCCCAGGGCGGCAGCATCGCGACGAAGGCCTGCGGCAGGATGATCCGGCGCATCTGGGTGGCTGGCGACATCGAGAGCGCATAGGACGCCTCCCACTGGCCCTTCGGAACGGACTGGATCGCGCCACGGACCAGTTCGGCCCCATAGGCGCCGAGGTTCAGCCCGACGGCAACGAAGCCCGTTGTGAACTTATCGAACGTCAGCCCGAACAGCGGCAGCACGTAGAACAGCCAGAACAGCTGGACCAGCAGCGACGTGCCGCGAAAGAACTCGATATAGACGACGGCGATGCCCTTGGAGACCGGGTTCGCGGACAGCTTCATCACGCCCATGATCAGGGCCATCACGACCGCCAGCGCCGCCGCGAGCAGGAATTGCGCCGCCGTGATCAGCGCGCCGTCGATGTAGCGGCCGCCATACTGGGCCAGGAACTCCGGATAAGACATATGGCCGCTCCGATCGATTGAGGCGCCGCGACGGGCCCTTTGCCGGGGCCCGCCGCGCGGTCAGGTCAGAAAATAGCGATCAGCGGTTCGCGCAGACCCATTCGGTGCTTTCTTCGCCCGGCAGGACCTTTTCGTCATAGCCGTACTCGGCCACCGCGGCGAGCATCTCGGGCGAGCCGAGGTACTTCGCCTGCGCCTCGTTGAAGGCGGCGACGAAATCGGCGTCCTCGTCACGGAAGCCGATGCCGACCCAGTTCTGCGTCCAGTCGGGAAGCGCGCCGGGATCGGTCACCTCGATCTCGCCACCGGAGTTCTTGGCAAGCTCCTGCGCGGTGAAAAAGGTGACGGCGCCGGCGGCGGCGCGGCCGGCCTTAACGGCGGCCAGGATTTCGGTCGGGCCGGGGACCTGCATGATCTGCGCTTCCGGCACGCCTTCCTTCAGCGCGGCCTCGACCGTGTTGAAGCCCGCGCCGGTCACCATGGTGGCGTTCTTCGCGACGAAGTCGGTGTAGGTCGAAATGCCCTCGGGGTTGCCGGTCTTGACGATGAAGGCGTCGGACACCTTCGCCATCGGCTCGGAGAAGGTCACGTTCTCGCAACGGCTTCCGAGGATGTACATGCCGCCGGTGATAAGGTCGAAGCGGCTGGCCTGAAGGCCCGGGATCAGCCCGCCCCAGTCGGTCACGACCGGCTCGATGTTGTCATGGCCCATCTCGTGCAGCACGCCGAGCACATAGGCGTTCACGAAGCCGAGCGGGGCATTGTTTTCGCCCGGATAGGCCCAGGGAACCTCGTTCGCGAAGCCCAGGCGGACGGTTTCCCCGGCGTTGATGCGGTCCATCAGCGGACCGGCGAGGGCCGCGACGGTAGACGCGCCAAGCGCGATCCCGGCGGCGAGTGTGGTCAAGAAAGTAGATCTAAGCATGCCGTTCTCCCTGATGGTTGCCCGCGATCCGCAGAGTCGGGGACGTTAGGTTGTGCACATCATTGCTTTCGAACTTCATGTGTCAAGAAAATTTCTGGCAATAAGCGGACATATCTGAGCATTTATCTTGCGGGGGTTCGTGAATCTGCCTAGCGTTGTGCACAAATAACCCAGAACCTTAGTGAGGAACGCATGGGATTGGAGAACGCACCCTTCAGCGCGGCCGAATATGCGCGGCGTCTGGCGAAGACGCGTGCCGCGATGGAAAAGGCCGGCATCGACGTCCTGTTCGTGACCGACCCGTCGAATCAGGCCTGGCTGACTGGCTACGACGGATGGTCCTTTTACGTGCACCAGGGTGTGATCCTGCCGATGGAGGGCGATCCGGTTTGGTGGGGGCGCAACCAGGACGCCAACGGCGCGCTGCGCACGGTCTGGATGGATGACGACAAGGTCATCGGCTATGACGACCGCTACATCCAGTCCACCACCTGCCACCCGATGGAGGACCTTGCCAAGCGCCTCGGCGACATGGGGCTGGAGCGCGCGCGGGTCGGCGTGGAACTGGAGAACTACTATTTCTCCGCCAAGGCCTATCTGGCGCTTGTGGCGGAACTGCCCAATGCCCGGCTCGTCGATGCGACGGCGCTTGTGAACTGGCAGCGCCTCGTGAAATCGCCCGAGGAGATCGCGTTCATGCGCAACGCGGCGAAGATCTCGGAGCGGATCGTGCGGCTCGGGATCGAGCTGGCCCGTCCGGGCCTGCGCAAGAACGAGCTTGTGGCCGAAATCAGCCGCGCGGGCATCCTCGGTGTGGATGAGGCCTGGGGCGACTACCCCGCGATCGTGCCGCTGACCCCGTCGGGCGTGGATGCCACCGCCCCGCACCTGACCTGGAACGGCGAGCCGATGAAGGCGGGGGAGGCCACGTTCTTCGAACTCTCCGGCTGCTACCGGCGTTACCACGCGCCGCTTTGCCGGACCGTGCATCTTGGCAAGCCGCCGCAGGACATGATCGACGCCGCAGAGGCGCTGAACGCCGGGCTGGAGGCCGGGCTGGAGGCCGCGCGCGCGGGCAACCGGACCCGTGATGTGGCTAACGCGCTGGGCGCCGAGCTTGAGAAGATCGGGATCAAGCGCGCGGGCCGCTGTGGCTATCCGATCGGGCTTTCCTATCCGCCCGACTGGGGCGAGCGCACGGCCTCGTTCCGCGCGACGGATGAAACCGTGCTGGAGCCCGGGATGACCTTCCACTTCATGCCCGGCCTGTGGCTGAAGGACTGGGGGCTGGAGACGACCGAGTCGATCCTGATCACGGAAAGCGGCCCGGCGGAGCCCTTCTGCTCGGTCGAGCGCCAGCTTTTCGTGAAGGACTGAGCGCGCGGGGCGGTTCGGGCACAGGCATGCTCTGGGTGGCGAGGTTTCGCTTGACCCGCCCAGGAAATGCCGGAACGGTCCCGCTAGACCGGGTGGGCGTGGACCGGGCGGACAGTGCGCCGCCCGGCTGTGAGCGTCCCCAACGCCAACAACCGCGAGAGGCCCCGACACCGTGAACGTAGAGGTAGCCGATATCACCCGGAGCGCCCGCGACCGGTTCGAGCGGATGCACAGCGAGATCCGCGACCGGATCTGCCTTCTGGATTACGCGCCGGGAACCCGCCTGTCCGAGGAGGCGTTGGCCGCCGAATTCGGCACCAGCCGGACGCCGCTGCGCCGTGTGCTTGCGCGCCTGGAGGGGGAGGGCCTTGTCCAGTCGGTCCACGGGGTCGGGACCTTCGTGACCGATGTCGAGATCGAGGAGCTTGTCCAGACCTACCGGCTGCGGCTGGAGCTTGCCGAGTTGACGGGGAAGCTCGACCCGGTGGCGCCCGACGCCGCCCTCTGGGCGGAGTTCGACCGGCTGGCCGAGCAGTCCCACGCGCTGGTCGCCGATCCCGACCCGCGCCGGTTCGCCAAGATCAACGTCGATTTCTTTCTGGCGCTGCTGCGGCTGACGACGAACGAGCCGCTGCGCGAGGTCTCCGAGCGGCTCTATTTCAGGACGACGCGAATTTGGCTGAAATCCGTCTTCGCCTCCCGCATCGACCTGATCGACGAGGTGGAGGTATTCTGCCGCGAGGTCGATGACATCCTGCGGGCGCTCAGGATCGGAGATCTTCATGCTGCCTCGCTCATCCAGCGCGCCCATATCTCGATGAGCTTCGAAAGAATGCGCAAGGGTGTGCTGGCGGACCCGCCCGAACCGGCCTGAGCGGGAAGGGTCCGGCGACGGGGCAGGGCGCCCGGCTGGCCGCTATCCCTCTTCGGCCTCACGGATCAGGCTTCGCACCCAGCGCGCGGCGGCCCAAGTCGCGGGCACAGATAGCGGCAGCGCCCAGAGAAGGGCCGTGACCGGCGCGATCGCCTCGGCCCAGCCGGCGGCGTGGAAGATCAGCCCCAGGAGGAACAGGTTGATCGCGACCGCCCCGGCAACGAAGGGCCAGAGGATCGCGCCAAGCTTCCAGAGACTCTCAGTGGCTGGTGCCGTCTTCGAAGGTGATCTTGTTCCAGACATTGTATTTCCCCGAGGGTTTCACCATCGGCAGGCGCCGGACCTCCTCGAAGGTCGTCGCGTCAAAGACGATCACCGCGCCGTCCTGTTCCCAGACCGAGACCAGCGCGTGGCGACCGTCCTTGGTGAATTCGGTGTGGGCCACGGTCTTCCCAGGCTCCGGGGTCAGAACCTTCACGACCTCGAGCGTTTCCTTGTCGATGATATGCATCTGGCCCTTGTTCGGCCCGGTGAAGACATCGGCCCAGAAGTAGGGCGAGCCGTCGTGTGAACGCAGGAAGAAGCCCGGGCCCGAGGTTTCGATCGTCTTGACGAGGCTCCAGTCCGTCATGTCGATGACGCTGATGCGGCCCTCGTTCAGGTGCGGCACCGCCATCACCCGGCGTCCGTCGCGCATCCAGCTGATGCCGGAGCCCAGATGCGGCATGCCCGGCAGCGGCAGATCCGCGATTTCCCGGCCCACGTCGAGGTTGACGACAACGCCCGTCTCCCCCTCGCGGTTGGCGCCGATCAGGTTGCGGTAGCCGTGGTCGAAGAAGAAATCGTCCAAGGGGGCCGAGACATCGATCCGGCGGCGGGCGAACAGGCCCTTTTCCGCGGCCAGCGATTCCTCCATCCCCGCCTCATGGCTGTGGACGAAGCCGTCGTGATAGGGGCCCGCGTCGGGGTCGGTTGCGACCTCCCAGATCTCGGGCACGTCCTTCAGGGCGAGGATGAAGGACTCGCGGTCAGGCGCCTGGTAGACGGCGGAGACGCGGCTGGGCGTGCCCTTGCGCCCCGTCACCTCGATCACCTTGGCGACGGACAGGTCCCCGGTCGAGAGGATCGTCAGCGTCATGGGCAGGTAGTTCGCGACCGCGATCCACTTGCCATCGTGGCTCATCGCGATGTTGCGGCTGTTGAGGCCCGCCCGGACGCGACCCACCTCCTGCAGCGACCAGATGTCGTACTTCTGGACCCAGCCATCGCGCGACATGACGAAGACATAGCGCCCGTCGGGCGAGAACTTCGGGCCGCCATGGACGGCGAAGGGGGTTTCGAACCGGTCGAGCACCTCGAAGGTATCGCCGTCGAGAACCGAGATGTGGCTGTCCCCGGTTTCCACGACCAGCGTGATGTTCATCGGGTCGGCGGCAAAGACCGGCGCTGTGGCCGGGCTGTAGCCGGGGTTCAGGTCTCGGCTGGCGGCGATCTCGGCCTCGGTCCAGAGCGGCGCTTCGGCAAGCGGGGCCGAGACGTAGGATGCGACGGCCGCGATTTCGCCGGGCGTCAGCGTGGCCTTGAACGCGGGCATCTGGGTCATCGCCCGGCCCTCGGCAATGACGGCCTCAAGCTTGTCGCCCTTGAGGCGCCCCAGGCTTTCGGGGATCAGCGCCGGGCCTGTCCCGCCAAGCCGCGTTTGCGCGTGGCATGAGGAACAGAGATCGGCGTAGATCGTGGCCCCATCGGGTGCTGCAAGCGCGGCCGAGGCAAGAAGGCTAAACGAAGCGATGAGCCGGATCATGGCTTTTCCCGCGGAAGGGCGTGACGGTCAGCCGGTCGGCCTCCTCGACGCCGATTTCGGCATTGGTCAGGTAGCAGGCGGGGTCCTCTGCCCAGGGGTCGCCTGTGACCTGAAGGGCGCGGATGCGTGTGTTCCCACCGCAGACCGCCTTGAAGGCACAGTCCCCGCAGCGCCCTTTCAGCGGGCGCGGACGGGTGCGCAGCGTCGCCAGCATCGGGTCGTCGCCGGTCCAGAGCTGGCTGAAGGGCGTCTGTTTCACCGATCCGATGGTGTAGTCCGACCAGTAGGTGTCGGGGTGAACCTTGCCCTGCGGGTCGATATTGGCGACGCCAAGGCCGGAGGAGTTGCCGCCCCAGGCCTCCAGATGCGCGCGCACATGCGCGGCCTTCGCGGGTCCGAAGTTCCGCTCCACCCAGGCCAGGAAGTAGACCGCGTCGGCGTCGTTGTTGCCGGTCACCACCTCTAGCGGATGCCCGTTCGACACGGCGGTCCAGGCGCGGTCCAGCAGCAGGTCGAGCGCCGAGCGGCTGAGCGCGTGTTCGGTGTCCTCGCCCCGGTGCTTGTCGCCGCGCCCGGCGTAGACAAGATGGCTGAGGTAGAACTTGTCCACGCCCTCGGCCTCGCAAAGGTCAAGCATGCCGGGAAGGAAGCTCGCGTTCGCATCGGTGATGGTGAAGCGCAGGCCCACCTTGACGCCACGCGCCTTGCAGGCGCGCACGCCCGCCAGCGCCTCATCGAACGCGCCCTCGACGCCGCGGAACCAGTCGTTCGTGGCGCCCAGGCCGTCGACGGAGATTCCGACATAGTCGAAGCCGATCGCCGCGATGCGGTCGATGTTCTCCGCGATCCGCGTGCCGTTGGTGGAGAGCGACAGGTGGCGGAAGCCCAGGGCCTTGGCGCGTTCCGCGAGCTCGAAGAAATCGAAGCGGCTGAGCGGTTCGCCACCCGAAAGGATCAGTGCGGGGATGCAGAAGCCCTTGAGGTCGTCAAGCACGCCCATCGCCTGTTCATGCGTCAACTCACCCGGGAACGCCACATCGGCCGAGGTCGTGTAGCAATGCCGGCACCGCAGGTTGCAGCGCCGCGTCAGGTTCCAGATCACCACCGGCTTGACCGGCCCGTTGCGCCGGCGGACCGGCGTCGGCGTGACAAGCTCGTGCATGTATTGCGTCAGGCGGAACATCTCAGCCCTCCCCGGAAAGCCGCATCCCGGTCTTTTTCAGGATGCGGGTGGAATAAAGAATGTCGTGACCACGGCAGGCCGGGCCGAGAAGCGCGGCGACGGTTTCGCGCTTGGCCGCGACCTCTTCTCGGGTGCTGCCGTGCAGCATGGCGAAGAGGTTGTAGGGCCAGCCGGGCAGGGCGCGGGGGCGGCGGTAGCAGTGGCTGACGAAGTCGAGCGCGCCGACCTTGGGGCCCAGCAGGTCCACCTGGGCGTCATCGACGTCCCAGACGCTCATCCCGTTGGCGACCATGCCAAGCGCGTAGTGGTTGGGGGCGACCGCGATGCGCCGGATGACGCCCGCCGCCTGCATCGCCGCGACCCGTGCCAAGACCTCGTCCTCGCTCAGGCCCAGCCAGTTGGCGACCTCGGCGAAGGGCGCCGGCGCCAGCGGCAGCCCGCCCGAGGTGGCGGCGATGATCCGGCGATCTGTGGCGTCGATGTTCATGCGGTGACCCGGAACCCGATGAAGAACTCTTTTTCCTTGGGGAAGCACAGGACCTTCAGCCCCGTTTCCCGCTCGATGCGCTGGGCGGCCCTTGTGACCCCGTCCGGCTTTTCACAAGCCAGGACGAACCACATGTTCAGCCTGTGCGTGCGCTCATAATTGTGCGCCACCTCGGGCAAGGCATTGACCAAAGTCACGACTTCCTCGAAACGCGCGGGCGGGACCTCCATCGCGCAAAGGCAGAAGGCGCCGCCCATGGCCTCGGCGTCGTAGAACGGCCCAAAGCGCGTGATCGCGCCGATTTCTCGCAGGCGCGCGATCCGATCGATCAGTTCTGCCTCGGACAGGCTCAGGCTCTCGGCGGCCTCCGCGAAGGGACGGTGGGTGATGGGCAGCCCCTCTTGCAGGCGGTTGAGAACGGCGCGGTCGGTCGCATCGAGCGTATCGGGGGGAAGGGGCGCGCGTCTCATGCCGCCACCGCGATCAAAGCCCCGGTCTGCTTGAAACAGCGGGTGGAAAAGAGCGGCCTGGCGCTGGCGCCCGCCAGCTCGGGAAGCGCGCGCGCCTGGTCGAGAACGGCCAGCGCCTCTGCCCGGCTGCGCCCGTGGATCATCGAGTAGAGCGCGAAGGGCCAGAGGTCCGGCGCCGTCCGGCGTTGGTAGCAAAGCGTCACGCCCGGCAGGGCCGAAAGCGCGGCTCCCGCTGCCGGGATCTGGGGTTCCGGCAGGTCCCAGACCACCATGGCATTTGCCGTCCAGCCGAGCGGGCGGTGGCGCACGATGACGCCGAGCCGGGTGATGACGCGCGCATGAAGCAGCGTCGCGATCCGCGACAGCGCCTCCGCCTCGGCAAGGCCCAGAGCGGCGAAGGGGCGGGGGACCAGCGGCAAGCCCCGTGAAAGATTGGCCAAAAGCGCGCGGTCCTCCTCCGTCAGGGCGAGCGGCCGGGCGCCAGCGTCAGGCGCCATCGCCCGGCGCGCGCCCGACAGGCGGAAACCGAGGTCGATGTTGAAGGCCCGCACCAGCCTGAGGTCGAGGACCTTCAGGCCCGTGTCTGTCTCCAGCCGCCTCAGGCTAGCCTCCAACGCGACGGCATCGGGCGCGGTGGCGACGAACCACAGGTTCCAGTCGTCCTCGCGCAGGTAGGAGTGGTTGACCCCCGGTTCGGCGTTGACGATCGCTGCGACCTCCTCGATCCGGGCCGTGGGCACGCTCACCGCCGCCAAGGTTGAAGCGCCCGCGGTGTTGGGCCGGACCGTCGCGCCAACGCGCGCGACCGCGCCTTCGGCCTTGAGCCGCGCGAGGCGTTCGATCACGTCCCCTTCGGGGATGGCGAGCGCCGCGGCCATTGCCGCGAAGGGACGTTCCACCAGCGGCAGATCGCGTTGGAATTCATCCAGAAGGCGGGTATCGATCGGATCACGGCCCTGCATGGTCACAGCCCCGGTTGGTGCGCGCGCGCGGTGAAGAAGATGCCGCTGGGCGCGTCGGCGGCGATCTCGGCAACCTTTTCGCGCGTGCGGGTGTCGTAGATCAGGACTTTGTTATCGTCGCGCGAACTGATCCAGACCTCGGCGCCGCGCGGGGCGAACTCCATGTGCAGCACGGCTTTGCCGGGGTTCAGGGTCGCGACGACCGTGTGGGTGCGGGAATCCACCACCTGAACGGTGTCGTTGAGCGGCGTGGCGAAGTTCACCCAGACATAGGGGGAGGCCGGCTGCGCGATGACGAAGACCGGCTGGCCATGGACCGGCGTGGTGGCGACTTCCTCAAGGCTCGCACGGTCCACCCAGAGGAGCTCGTGATGTCCGACGGCGGGCAGCGCGTACTGACCCTCGGTGAAGGCCCAGCCCTGAAGGTGCGGCATCTTGTAGACCGGCATGTCCTCTTCGGTCTTGCCGTAGTCGGTCAGGAACTTGCGCGGTTCGGGTTGGTCCGACCAGAGGTCATAGGCCGTCACGCCCTTTTCGCCGAAAAGCCCCACGAGGTAGGTATGCGCGTCATCGGTGATGACCGCGTCGAAGGGGTTCTTGCCGGCATTGCCGAGCGCGGTGATCTGCGGCTCCGCCCCCGCGAAATCACCGAGGAAGACCTCGCCCGTGTCCCAGACCGTCCAGGCGAAGCGGCGGCCGGGCACATCGACCAGACCGATGGTCTTGCCCTCCGCCGGGATGTCGGCGACGAGGCCGAGGGTTCCGGCGTCGAAGACCTTGACGCCGCCGGGCTCGTAGTTCGACACCGCGACCAGCGATCCGTCATCCGAGATCGCCCCGCCGATGGAGTTGCCCGCCTGGACCGTCCGGGCGACAACCGTCCGTTCCAGCATGTCCACCTTGCTCAGCCCGCCATCGCGGCCGAAGACATAGGCGAAGCGTTCATCGGGGCTGTAGGTCAGGCTGGCGTGCGACAGGTCGCCCAAGCCCTCGACCCGGCCGACTGCGGCATGGTCGGAGCGGTCGATCACCAAGAGGCTGCCGGTCGCGCGCTCGATCACCAGGCCAAGATCGCCGGTCGCGTCCGCCAGAGCCGGGGAGGTGAATAGGGGAGAGGCACAAAGGGCGAGCATCACGAATGCGCGTTTCATCGGTCAGTCCTGTTTCAGGTAGCGGGCGATCCAGGTCGCCTCTTCTTCGGTCAAGAGCGGCCGCCAGGGCGGCATCGCGGTCTCGGGGATGCCGTCTAAGATGATCGTCGCAAGGCCTTCCGCTTCGGCGCCGGCCAGCGCCTCGGGCGTCAGCGGACTGCCGAGCCCGCCCTTGCGCGTCAGCCCGTGGCACGACCCGCAGTCCTGCGTGACCATGTGCTCAAGCTCCGCCGCGCGGTCGGGGGCGACCTCGGCGGCGGCCGGCCAGGCCAGCGCCAGGAGCAGCAGCAGGCTACGCATAGGCCGCCATGCCCGCGCCCTCGCACAGGCCCGCATCGGCAAGCGCGATGGACGGGTACATGCCCGCGACACGCCCGATCACGAAAAGCACCGGCGCCTCGGGCTGGGCCGCCGCGATATCGGCCCCGATGGCGCCGAGCGTGGAGAGAAGCCGCGTCTCCCGCGGGGTCGTCGCGGCGGAAACGGCCAGCACCGGGATCTTCGCGGAAAGGCCGTGGCGGATCAGTTGCAGCGCGATCTCGGCGATGTTGGAAACGCCCATGTAGACGACAAGCGTGGTTTCCTCGCTGGCAAGCGACGCCCAGTCGAGGTCGAGCGCGGCGTCCTTGGCCCGGTGGCCGGTCACGTAGCGCACCCCGGTCGAAAGCCCGCGATGGGTCAGCGGCACGCCGGTGGAGGCCGCCGCGCCCTGGGCGGAGGTGATGCCGGGCACATAGCTCACGGGCAGCCCGGCGGCGCGCAGGGCCTCCGCCTCTTCGCTGCCGCGGCCGAAGATCAGGGGGTCGCCCCCCTTCAGCCGCGCGACATTTAGCCCCTCGCGTGCGAGGTCGATCAGAAGCGCATTGATCGCTTCCTGGGGAATCTTGTGGAATTTCGGAAGCTTGCCCACATCGATCCGCCGCGTGGCGGGTGGCACCAGCGCCATGATCTCAGGGCTGACAAGCCGGTCATGGACCACCACGTCGGCCTTCTGGATGGTGCGCAGCGCCTTGATCGTCAGAAGGTCGGGATCGCCCGGTCCGGCGCCGATGAGATGGACATGGCCCCTGATGGGCCCGTCGCAATGGTCTTTCATGGCTCACCCGTTCGGCTGGCGGTTCTAGGAAAGGGCCCGGCGGGGGGCATGTGGGGTATCCCCCGCCGGGAACGCGCAGGCGTCAGTAGACGTCGTCGCGGGTGTTGAGGACGTTGAACTTGCCCGTCGGCGTGACGAGGCGTTCGTCCTTGATGACCTTCTTCAGTTCCAGCGTCTTGTCATCGACCACAACGATGGCCGATTCCTGAGACTTGCCGTTCCAGACGGAGAACCAGACCTCGGTGCCTTCCTTGTTGAACTCCGGCTGCACGACGCGCGGCTGGCCTTCGGGGATGCCGGCCCATTCCGCGACCGGAAGGGTCGTGAACTCCGGATCCACATCGGGATCGCCGCCCATCGAGGGGATGTCGAACACCGCGACCGAGCCCGACACCTCCGCATCCGGGTTCAGCGGCGCATCGACGTAAAGATGCTGGCTGTTCGGGTGCGTCTTGATGAAGAGCGAGCCACCGCCAAGGGCGTAGAAGCTGTCGACGATCTTCCAGGCCTGGTCGGGGTGCCCTTCCGGGTCGGTCCCGATCAGCGCCACGGATTCGTCGCCAAGGTGCGAGGTCGACCAGACCGGCCCGTAAACCGGGTGGACGAAGTTCGCGCCGCGGCCCGGGTGCGGGGTCGCGCCGCCGGTCTCGATCAGCGCGGTCAGCTTGTCTTCCTTGGTGTCGACGACCGCGACCTTGCCACGGGCGTTGGCCGCGACGAGGAAGTAGCGGTGGGTGCTGTCGAAACCGCCGTCATGCAGGAAGCGTTCCGCTTCGATCTCGGTCGACTTGAGGTTCTTCAGGTCGGTGTAATCGACGAAGAGGATTTTCCCGGTCTCCTTCACGTTCACGATGAACTCGGGCTTGTAGTGCGACGACAGGATCGAGGCCACGCGGGGTTCCGGGTGGTAGATCTGTTCGTCGTAGATCATGCCGCGGGTCGAGACGATCTTGAGCGGCTCCAGCGTGTCGCCGTCCATGATGACGTATTGCGGCGGCCAGTAGCTGCCGGCGATCGCGTATTTGTCCTCGTAGCCCTCGAACTTGGAGGTTTCGACCGAGCGGGCCTCGATGCCGATCTTGATCGAGGCCACCGTCGCCGGCGTCTCCATCCAGAGGTCGATCATGTTGACCAGACCGTCGCGACCGATCACGAAGAGGTAGCGCCCCGAGGCCGAGATGCGGCTGATGTGCACCGCGTAGCCGGTGTCGATCACCGCCCTGATCTCATAGGTGCCGCCGTCGATCAGCGCGATCTGGCCCGCGTCACGCAGCGTCACCGACATCAGGTTGTCGATGTCGATGTCGTTCATCTTCGCGGTCGGCCGGTCCTTGGGTTCGACCAGGACCTTCCAGCTGTTCTTCATCTCCGGCATGCCCCATTCCGGCGGCTGCGGCGGATCGAGAAGCACGTAGCGGGCCATCAGGTCCACGTCTTCCTCGGTCAGCTCGCCCGAGGTCCCCCAGTTGGGCATCCCCGCAGGCGAGCCGTAGGTGATGAAGCTCTTGATGTAATCGAAGCCGTTCTCACGCGTGACGTCGGGGGTCAGAGGCTTGCCCGTCGCGCCCTTGCGCAGAACCCCGTGGCAGCCCGCGCAACGCTCGAAGTAGATCTGGGTGCCGCGCTGGAACTCCTCCTGCGTCATGACCGGATCATCGGGCTTGAGGCCCGGGATCTCGACATGGATCTCGGCGAGCGTGGTCATCGAGGGCTCATAGGCGGCCGCCGGTCCGTCGGTGTGCTCCTTGGGCTTCTCCTGCGCGAAGACGGGCGCGGCGAGAAGACCCAGCGCCAGCGCGACACTGCCCAAAAGGACTGTCCGGGCTGAAGTGGCTTGGGGTCTCATGGAATCTCTCCGTTCAGCTGGTGAGGCTGGCGGTATCCTTCGGCCTGTTCACGCAACCGTGCCTTGACTTTCGTTAAGGCTGGCCCGCGACGGATTGCGCAATGGGGGAAGTATGTTCCGCATCCTGCGCCTTCTGAGCCTCAACTGCCTTCTGGCCCTGCCTGCTCTGGCGGGCGGGCCGCTGGCCGAGGACGCGCCGGATCTGCGCCCGCCAAGCCCTGAAGAGGCGGCCCTGATGCTTGGCCTTTCCGGCCCCGTCCAGATCATGCGCGAAGAGGGCGGCGTGCCGGGTTGGACCGTCGCCGCCGGTGGTGCCGCCGGTGGTGCCGCCGGTGGTGCCGCTGTGGGCCATGTGGGGTCCACCTGGGAAATCGCGGGGTCGGTCGGCTATTCCGGCCGCCCGCTCGACGTGCTCGTGGCGGTGACGCCCGAGGGCCGTATCGGCGGCGCGCTTTTGGTGCGCCACGACGAACCGGTGCTGACGCTCGGGATCTCGGACGCCGACATCGCGGCCTACGTCGCGGGGTTCGCGGGCTACGATCTGAACGCTGCCGGACCGGCGGCCGCGCCGCAGGGGCTTCCTGACGTGATCAGCCGCGCCACGGTTTCGACCGGCGTGATCCGAGACGGCATCCTGCGCACCGCGCGCACGCTCGCCATCGCGCGCGGCGTCATCGCCGGCAGTGGCGGTGTAGACCGCCTGAGCTACGCGCCCGCCACCTGGGACGACCTTTTGGCGATGGGCGCGCTTGCCGAAACGCGGGTGACGATGGCCGAGGCGTCCCGTGCGCTTGCCGGGGCGAAGGTGCCGGTGGAGGCTGGGCCGGGCGACTTCCTGCACCTCTGGGCGGGGATCATCGACACGCCCACCGTGGGGCGCAACCTGCTGGGGCAGCAGGATTTCACCAAGGCGGTCGGCAACCTGGGTGCGGGCGGCGCGGCGCTGGCTGTCATGTCCTCGGGCGTGCAGTCGCATCGCGGCACGGACTGGAAACGAACCGGTGTTTTCGACCGGCTGACCGTGGTCCAGGGCGGCACCCGCTGGCAGCCGACCGAGGACCGCTACCAGATGCAGAAGCGGCTGGCGGCGTATGGCGCCCCGAAGATGAAGGAGATCAGCCTTTTCGCCCTACCGGTCGAAATCGACCCCACCCGGCCCTTCACGCTGGAGGTGCGGGCGACCCGGCCGACCGCCACGGGCGAGGTTTCGATGGTCGTCGCACTTCCCTATGCGCTGCCCGAGGCCTTCCGCCTTGCCCCGCCGCCGGAGGCCGAGCCGCTCTGGGTCTCCGCCTGGCAGGTCAAGCGGCCGCAGATCGCCATCGTCGCGCTGATGCTGACCCTGCTGACGCTAATCCTGTTTGCGCAGGAATGGATCACGCGCCGCCCGCGGCTGTGGCGGACCGGACGGCTCACCTTCCTTGCTGCGACGTTCATTGTCCTGGGCATGGGGCTGAACGGCCAGCTTTCGGTGGTTCAGGTCGTGGCCTTCATCCATTCGCTGCTGACCGGCTTCCGCTGGGAAACCTTCCTGATCGAGCCGGTGATCTTCATCCTCTGGGGCTTCACCGCGCTTGGCATGCTCTTCTGGGGGCGTGGGGTCTATTGCGGCTGGCTTTGCCCCTTTGGCGCCTTGCAGGAACTGACCAATGCTGCCGCCCAGAAGCTGGCGGTGAAACAGATCGCCGTGCCGCAAGCGCTGCACGAGCGGCTCTGGGTCATCAAGTACACGGCCTTCGTCGGCATCCTCGCCCTGTCCTTCTATTCCATGCACGACGCGCTGATCGCGGCGGAGGTGGAACCCTTCAAGACCGCCATCTCGCTGCGCTTCCTGCGCGCCTGGCCCTTTGTCCTGTTCGCGCTTTCGCTCCTCTTCGCGGGGCTTTTCGTCGAGCGGTTCTTCTGCCGCTATCTCTGCCCGCTGGGCGCGGGACTTGCGATTCCGGCGAAGCTGAAGATCTTCGACTGGCTGAAGCGGCGCCCGCAATGCGGCCGCGAATGCCGGATGTGCGAGACCAAATGCACGGTCGGCGCGATCGATGCGATCGGCCGGATCAACCCCAACGAATGCGTCCTTTGCCTGCGCTGCCAGGTGATCATGAACGACGGGACGCAATGCCCGGTGCTCAAGCGCCGGGCGCGGGCGGAGGCCGCGTCCCAATGATCAAGCGCCTGTTCTCGGAAGGCTTCCGGATCTTCTTTCTTGCCGCCTGCCTCTTCGCCCTTGCCGCGATGGGGCAGTGGGAGGCCTATCTTGGCGTCGAGGCCGCCGGCGGCTGGGGCGCGCTGCCCGCCGCGCAAGCCCCCCATATCTGGCATGCGCATGAGATGATCTTCGGCTATGGCGCGGCGACGCTGGGCGGGTTCTTCCTGACGGCGGTGCCGAACTGGACCGGCGCCAAGGGGGCGGCACAGCGCTTCATCGCGCTCGCGTTCCTGGTCTGGCTGGCCGGGCGGCTGGCGATGTGGGGGGGCGCGTCGCTGCCGCCGGTCCTGGTCGCGGCGGCGGATCTGGCGTTCCTTCCGGTGTTGGCCGCGAAGATCGCCGCGCAACTCCTGGCGCGCCCAAAGCCGCAGCAGTTGATCTTCCTGCTTGCGCTGGGGTTCCTCTGGACCGCCAACCTGTTTTGCCATCTCGAATGGCTTGGCCTGCTGTCCGACGGGGTTGAGCAGGGGTTGCGCGCGGGCCTGCTGACGCTGATCGCGATGATCGTCATCCTCGGCGGACGGGTGACGCCGGGCTTCACGCGCAATGCCATGGCCGCCTCGGGGCGAGAGGATCGGTTGCCGCAGAATCCGAAGGCCCTTGCGATCCTGTCCATCGCCCCCGCTCTGGCGCTGCCGCCCGTTGTCCTTGTAGGGCTTCCCGAGTTGATCATTGGTGCGCTAGCAATCCTCGCGGGGGCTGCGGCGCTGGCCCGCCTGACGCTCTGGCGCAGTGCCTGGACGGTGCGGCGGCCGATCCTCTGGACGCTGCACCTGTCCTACGGTCTGACCGGGGCGGGGCTTCTGGCCTTTGGCCTCGCAAGCCTGAACATCGGGTCAGAGATCGCGGCGCTGCATCTTCTGGGCATCGGCGCGGTCGGGGGCATGACGCTGTCGGTCCTGTCGCGCGCAACGCTGGGCCACACCGGGCGGCCTCTGGTTGCGCCCACCGCTGTCACCGTCGCCTATGTGCTGATGCCGCTTGCCGCGCTGCTGCGCTATCTGGGCGGGGCGCTGCCCGCGCTGCACACGCCCGCCACGCTGGTCGCGGGCGGGCTCTGGATCGCGGCCTTCGCGCTCGTACTTGCGGCGCTGATCCCGGCCTGGCTCCTGCCGCGCGCGCCGGTTGGGAGGCCCGCACCGTGAACCGCCGCCGCTTCCTGATGATGACCGCATGCCTGTGTGCCGCCCGTGCCGAGGCCGCGCCGACGGTCGAATGGCAAGGGGCCGGATTTGGTACGGCGCTGTCGCTGCGCCTTGTCGGTGCCGATCCGCTGCGCGCCCGCCGGACGCTGCGCCGCGTCGAGGCCGAGATCGAGCGGATCGAGGCCAGCTTTTCGCTCCGCCGCGATTCGGCGCTGACGCGGCTCAACCGGGACGGGCACCTGGCCTGGCCATCGCCGGAGTTTCGCGCGCTGATGGGGCTGTGCGCGCGGGCCCACGCCGCGACCGATGGCGCGTTCGATCCGACGGTCCAGCCGCTTTGGCGCGCGAGGGCCGAGGGCGGCGATACGGAGGCTGCCCGCGCCGCGATCGGCTGGAACCGGGTCAGGGTGGAGGAGCGGGAGATACGTCTGGCGCCCGGTCAGGCCCTGACCTTCAACGGGATCGCGCAGGGCTGGGCCGCAGACCGGATCGCCGCGCTCTTGCGGGCGGAGGGCTACGGCGATGCGCTCATCGACATGGGCGAGGTGCAGGCGCTGGGCCACCGTCAGGACGGCGGCGACTGGATCGCTGCGATCGCCGCGCCGTCCGGGTCGCGCCTGGCCGAAAGCCGGCTCTTGAACCGGGCGCTCGCCACGTCTTCGCCCCTGGGCACGGTGATCGGCGGGGGACAGGCGCATATCCTCGGCCCCGCCGGGCAAGCGCCGCTTTGGTCCACCGTTTCGGTCAGCGCGCCGGAGGCAGCGGTGGCGGACGCGCTCTCCACGGCGTTTTGCCTGATGGAGCGCCCGGCCATGGACGCCGCACTGCGGGCATTTCCCGGCGCACGGATCGAAATTGCCGCCTGACAACAGAACCGGAGCCTCGGGTTGACTTTTGTTAAGGCCCTGCGCCGCCGCTTCGATCACACCAGCGTTACCTGAAACCGCTCCGGGAAGGATTCCGCCATGCGCGAAGTCATGACCAAGAGCATGGCCCGCAACATCTTCTACGGCGGGTCGCTGTTCTTCATCATCATCTTCGTGGGCCTCACGGTTCACTCGCACAACTACATAACCTCCACATCCACCGATGAAGCGTCGCTGACCGACAGCGTCGCCGCAGGCAAGCGCGTCTGGGAAGAGAAGGCCTGCATCAACTGCCACACGATCCTGGGCGAGGGCGCCTATTTCGCCCCGGAACTGGCGAACGTCATGACCCGCTGGGGCGTGGCGGACGACCCCGAGGCGGCCTTCGACACGCTGAAGGGCTGGATGGACGCCATGCCCACGGGCATCGAGGGGCGCCGGCAGATGCCCCAGTTCAACCTGACCGACCAGCAATACCGCGACCTTGCCGACTTCCTGCTGTGGACCAACAAGATCCGCGCCCAGGACTGGCCGCCGAACGACGCGGGCTGAGGAGACAGAACCATGAAATATCAATCGCAAAAGATCGCGCTGGCCTACTTCCTGGTCGCGATGGTGCTTTTCGCCGTCCAGGTCTCGCTGGGGCTGGTCCTCGGCTGGATCTATGTCGATGGCACCTTCCTGTCCGAGATCCTGCCGTTCAACGTTGGCCGGATGCTGCACACGAACAGCCTGATCGTCTGGCTCCTGCTGGGCTTCTTCGGCGCCGCCTACTACCTCATCCCCGAGGAATCGGAGCGGGAGATCCACTCCCCCAAGCTCGCCTATCTGCAGCTGGCGATTTTCGTGCTGGGCACCGCGGGCGTGGTCGTCACCTATTTCTTCAACCTCTTCGAGGGCAACTTCCTTCTGGGGCGTGAGGGGCGCGAGTTCCTGGAACAGCCGCGTTGGGTCAAGGCCGGCATCGTCGTCGCGGCGCTCATCTTCCTCTACAACGTCTCGATGACGGTGCTTTCGGGCAAGAAGACCGCGATCACGAACATCTTGCTTCTGGGCCTCTGGGGCCTGGCGCTGCTGTTCCTCTTTGCCTTCGTGAACCCGGCGAACCTCGCGCTCGACAAGATGTACTGGTGGTATGTCGTCCATCTGTGGGTCGAAGGCACCTGGGAACTGGTGATGGCCTCGATCCTCGCCTTCCTGATGCTGAAGCTGACGGGCGTCGACCGCGAAGTGGTGGAAAAGTGGCTCTACGTCATCGCCGCGCTCGCGCTCTTCTCGGGTATCCTCGGAACCGGGCACCACTACTACTGGATCGGCACGCCGGGTTACTGGCAGTGGATCGGCTCGATCTTCTCGTCTCTGGAAGTCGTTCCGTTCTTCGCGATGATGGCCTTTGCCTTCGTAATGGTCTGGAAGGGCCGCCGCGACCACCCGAACAAGGCGGCGCTTCTCTGGTCGCTCGGCTGTGCGACGCTGGCGTTCTTCGGCGCGGGTGTCTGGGGCTTCCTGCACACGCTGCACGGGGTGAACTTCTACACCCACGGCACGCAGATCACCGCCGCGCACGGGCACCTCGCCTTCTACGGCGCCTATGTCTGCCTCAACCTCGCGATCATCAGCTACGCAATGCCGCACCTGAAGGGGCGGGACCCCTATAACCAGGTGCTCAACATGGCCGCGTTCTGGCTGATGTCGGGTGGCGTGGTGTTCATGACCTTCACGCTGACCTTCGCGGGCACGGTTCAGACGCACCTGCAACGCGTCCTGGGCATGAGCTACATGGAGGTCCAGGACCAGCTCTGGGTGTTCTACGCGATGCGCTTCGGCTCCGGCGTGGCCGTGGTTCTGGGCGCGGTGCTCTTCATCTACGCGATCCTTGTGCCGCGGCGCGAAGTCGTCACCCCCGGCCCGCTTGAGCGCGACCGGCTGGCGCATGACGCCGACCACGTTGCGGCGGAGTGATGGAGATGGACGGAACCCTCAACCTGAAGGGGGCGGCTGACGCCCCCTTCTACCTGCCGCAGGGCGACGAATGCGAAGTCTTCCTCGCCGCCGCGGCGCGTGACCTGCCGATCCTGCTCAAGGGCCCGACGGGCTGCGGCAAGACCCGCTTCGTCGCCGCGATGGCGCACCGGCTGGGCCGCCCGCTTTACACCGTGGCCTGCCATGACGACCTCTCAGCTGCCGACCTGATCGGGCGTTACCTGCTCAAGGGCGGAGAGACGGTCTGGGTCGATGGCCCGCTGACGCGTGCGGTGCGCGAAGGCGCGATCTGCTACCTCGACGAGGTGGTGGAGGCGCGCAAGGACGTGACCGTTGTCCTTCACCCGCTGACCGACGACCGGCGCATCCTGCCGATCGACCGCACGGGCGAGGAGCTTGAGGCCGCGCCCGGCTTCCTTCTGGTCGCCTCCTACAACCCCGGCTATCAGAACATCCTCAAGACGCTGAAACCCTCGACCCGGCAGCGCTTCGTCTCGCTCGAATTCGGCTTCCCGAAGCCCGAGCATGAAATCCCGGTCGTCGCGCGTGAATCGGGCCTTTCCGAGGACCGGGTCAAGCCTCTGGTCCGGCTCGCGGGCAAGCTTCGCGCGATGAAGGGCCAGGATCTGGAGGAAGGGATCTCCACCCGGCTGGTGGTCTATGCCGCGACGCTGATCGCGCATGGCATGCCCGTCGACCGAGCCATCCGCGCGGCGATGATCGAGCCGCTGACCGACGATGCGGATGTGAAGAATGGGCTCCGCGATCTCGTGACCGCCGTATTCGGGTGAGGCCGGCAATGTCACGGATCGACTTCGAGCCATGGGAACCCGAAGAAACGGTCGGGAAACTGTGGCACGCCCTTGCCAGCCGTCTGGACGGGACACCCGTCCACAACGGAGCCCGTGTCCACCTTTCCGAGGTGGGGGGACGGCTGGCAGTTCTATTTCGCGGTCTCGGCGGCGATCCCGCGGTCGAGGTCAAGCCGGTGGCCGACGAGATCAGCCATCACCGGCTGTCGGCGCTGCGCCGTCTGGGAACCTGGCGCGAGGCGCTGCCGCGCGCAAGCTTCGACGGCGCGAGCCTCAGGCTACCCGAAAGCCTGGCGGTCTTTCCGGCGCGCGAGGCGAATGCGGCGCTTTACATCTGGCTTGCCGTGATGGCCTCGGCCGCAGGTCAGGCCGTCCCGCCCGCCACCGATGACCCGCTGCTTGCGGATATCGCGGCCATCGAGGCCGCCCGCGCCATGACCGAGGCGGCGCTGGCAGAGGCCCCCGGCTACCGGCGCCTTTACCGCGATCTGTCCGAGGCCACGCTTCTTTTCCGCCGCACCGCGCAGCTTCCGGCCGTTGAAGCGGCGGTCGAGGCGCGCGTCCGGCAGGCGCTGGGCGATCCCGCGCCGTTGCCCACGACGGACCTTCCGCCGAAGGCCCCGCGCGGCTATCGCCCCTTCCGCCCGGTCCCGCTCTGGCCCGATCTGCGCGACCTGTCGCGATCCGAGGCGACGGCCGTAGAAACCCGCGCCACCGAGGGCACGCCCGAGGAGGCCGAGGAACGCACCGCCCGCCGCGCCCGTCGCCGCAAGGCCGACCAGGCCGATCGCAATGACAGTTTCATCCTCCACAAGTTCGAGGCGATTCTGTCGATGACGGAGTTCCTTAACCTCAACCGCCGGGTCGAGGACGACGACGAGGATACCGCCCGCAAGGCCGCCGACGACCAGGAGGAGATCGGGCTCGCCCAGGTTTCCAAGGCGCCGGCGACGCGGCTGAAGCTGCACCTCGACCTCGCGCCCGAGGATGTTGACCGGGAAGCCCTGTCGGGCCAGTGCCTGTACCCCGAGTGGGATGTGCGCACGGGTGCCTACCTTGCCGCCCACGCCCGCGTGCTCCATTCGCGCGCCGAGGCGAGCGAGGACATCCCCTCCTTCCGCAGCGATCCGCGCGCAAGCGCGCGCATCCGCGCCGTCCGCCGCCAGTTCGAGGCGCTGCGCCCCAGCCTCATCTCGACGCCGGGCCACCCGGACGGTGACGAGCTAGACACCGAGCGGGCGGTGCGCGCGCGGGTCGATCTTCTGGCCTGCGGCGAGGGGACCGACCGCGTCTGGCGTCAGACCCGGCCCGAACGGCGCGATCTTGCCGTCTCGATCCTGCTGGACGTGTCGCGCTCGACCGAAAGCGCGATCCCCGGCCACGGCCACGACGGGCGCAGCGTCATCGACATCGAGCGCGAGGCGCTGGCCGCGCTGGCCTGGGGGCTTGACGCCTGCGGTGACGATTTCGCGATCCACGCCTTTTCCTCGCTGAAGCGCCAGCGCGTCTTCGTGCAGACCGTCAAGGACTTTGGCGAGCCAATGACGACGGGGACGGAGCAGCGCATCGCCGCGTTGAAACCGGGCCACTACACGCGCCTTGGCGCCGCGATCCGGCATGTCTCCTCCGAGCTTGCCGCGCAGGCCCGCAAGCGCCGGTTGCTTCTGGTCCTGACCGACGGTAAGCCCAACGACCTCGACCACTACGAGGGCCGCCACGGGATCGAGGACAGCCGCATGGCAATCCTAGAGGCGCGCCGGGCCGGGCATTCGGTCTTCGGCATCACCGTGGACCGGGACGGCAAGACCTGGTTCCCGCGGCTCTTCGGGCAGGGGGCCTTCGCGCTGATCCCGCACCCCGAGAAGCTGACGCAGGCACTGCCGCAGATCTACCGGCAGCTTGTGACCGGATGACGGAGCAAGCTGGAGAACGACCGTCGGTGCTCGACCAGTTGCCGGGCGAGTTGATGATGTGGGTTCTGATCGTGTCCGAACTGCTGGTGTTCGGCGCGGGTCTCGCCGCCTTCCTTGCCGTGCGTATCACCGACCCGGCGGGATTTTCCGAGGCGCAGTCGCATCTTCACCGCGCAGGGGCGGGCGTGAACACCATCGTTCTTGTCACCTCGGGCTGGCTCGCGGCGCATGCGGTGTGTGCGGCGGAAGCCGGGCGGGCGCGCCGGTTGCGCGGGCTGATCGCGGGCGCCATCGCGCTTGGCGCGGTGTTCCTGGTGCTGAAGGGCATGGAATACGCGGATCTCGCGGCCGCGGGCATTAGCTTTGAAACCCACGCCTTCTTCACCTTCTCTTACCTGCTAACCGGGTTTCACGCGGCGCATGTGGTCGCGGGGATGGTCCTGCTGGCTGTCGTCGCGGTCCCGGCGAGCCCCCGCGCGGTCGAGACCGGGGCTGCCTTCTGGCACATGGTGGACCTTGTCTGGGTGCTGCTTTTCCCGGTGATCTACCTGCTATGACGATCACGCGCGCCTGGATGATGCTTCTGGTCTTGTCCACCGCCTCCACGGCGCTCGCGGCCAGCGGGATGCACGGCGCGCCGTTCGTGGTGGCGGTGCTGGCGCTTGCGGGGGCGAAAGCGCACATAATCCTGGCGCGCTACCTTGGCCTTGCCGCCGCCCCGTCGATCCTGGCCGGATTCGACCTGTCGCTGGCGGTGGTCCTGATCCTGTTCATGGGGCTTGCGCTGGCCGCCTGACAGACGGTGGGGTGCTCTCAGGGCTTGGACCAGGCCAGCGCGGGGTCTTCCTCGACATACTCGCGCAGGGTTTCGATATCCTCGATCCGCGCCATGTTCTGACGGACGCTGACGCCATGCGCCTTGAGCCGCGCAAAGGCCCGGCTCAGGCTTTCCGGCTTCATGCCGAGCCGGCCGGCGATCAGCACCTTGTCATAGGGCAGCGTCACCTCGCAGGGGCCCTCGGTGCAGCCCGATAGTTCCAGCAGGAACTCCGCCACCCGCTGCGCGCCGGTCTGGGCCTTCAGCTGCTCGACCTGCGCGACGAGCGAATGCAGATGCGCGAAGGTGGCCGAAAGGATCGATATCGCGACCTCCGGGCTTTCGCGGATCATTCGCAAGAAGATCTCCGCCTCGATGCGGATCAGCGTACAGTCGGTGACGGCTTCGGCCGAGACCGGATAGGTGTCGTGGCGGAAGGCGACCGCCTCGCCGAAGCTCGACCCCTTGGTGAAGGTGCCAACGATCGCCTCGGCGCCGTTCGGGGCGATGCGGTACAGCTTCACCCAGCCTTCCGCGACGATGTAGATCGCCGTTGCCCGCTCGCCCTGAAGGAAGATGGTGGCGCCGCGGTCGAAGGACCGGCTGTGGGCGCCCGCCAGAAGTTGTCCGCGGATCTCCTGCGGGACCGAGGCCAGGAGCAAGGAGCGCCCCGCGATCGTCTGGAATTCGGTTTTCATTCACATGCCCCTTTTCGGCAGAGCCATATCAAATCGCGATCGGGCCGTCAGCACCCGGTATGCCTTGTGCGGCAGATTTGCGTGGCATGCCGTCGCGCGCAGGGCGTCGCGCCCTGGGGTGCCGAGACGAATCGGCTGCGGGTCATTGCGACTCGGTGCGCCACAAACAGACATGGCGAAAGTCCGTGCGCGGTCGGTCGCTTTGGCAGGATTCGTCCGCAATCCCGATGTCTTATGCGCCCGCGCTGTTCGCGCTTGACACTTCAGACCATCGATCAAGTGATGTTTTGGAGCGGGCGATGAGATTCGAACTCACGACCCTAACCTTGGCAAGGTTATGCTCTACCCCTGAGCTACGCCCGCACTCCGTGACCGTCTGATAGCGCCGCCGCACGAGGAGTGCAAGGCGAATTCACGCGCTTTTTCATGGTCTTGCATCAAAAACAAAAAGGCACCCGAAGGTGCCTTGTTTGTTGGAGCGGGCGATGAGATTCGAACTCACGACCCTAACCTTGGCAAGGTTATGCTCTACCCCTGAGCTACGCCCGCGCTCCGTGACGGGCGATTTATAAACTTCGCCGGGGGGGTGCAAGGGGAAAACGATAGGAAAGGCGAGAAATTTGCGCGGCGGGGCACTTGAACGTGAAAGGGGCGGACGAACGTCCGCCCCTTTGGGTTTTTCGCGCGGCGATCTTGCCGTGGCGCGTGTCACTCCAGCTCGATCAGCAGGTCCTTGGCCTCGATCTGGCTGCCGGGATGGACGAGGACGGCCCGCACGGTCGCGTCGCGTTCGGCATGCAGGCCGGTTTCCATCTTCATCGCCTCGATCGTCAGCAGCAGGTCGCCCGCATTGACCTTCTGGCCCGGAGCGACCGCGACGGAAGCGACAGAGCCCGGCATCGGCGCGCCGATATGGTTGGGGTTGCCGTCCTGCGCCTTGGGCTTGGCCGCGGTCTTGGCTTTCACCAGCCGGTTCGGCACGCGGATCACGCGGGGCTGGCCGTTGAGTTCGAAGAAGACCTTGACCTCCCCCATGTCGTCGGTCTCGCCCACGGCCTGGAGGCGGATCTCCAGCGTCTTGCCGGGGTCGATTTCGGCCGCGATCTGTTCGCCGGGAACCATCCCGTAGAAGAAGGTGCGGGTCGGCAGGGTGCGGACGGGGCCATAGATGCGGTGACGGCCCATGTAGTCCAGGAAGACCTTGGGATACATGATGTAGCCGTTCAGGTCCTCGTCATCGACGGCAAAGCCCAGCAGTTCCTTCGAGACCATGCTGCGGGTGGCTTCCAGGTCCACCGGCGGCAGGTGCTTGCCCGGCCGCTCGGTATTGGGCGCTTCGCCCTTCAGGACCTTCTTGACGATGCCTTCGGGGAAACCGCCCGGCGGCTGGCCAAGGTTGCCGCGCATCATGTCCACGACCGAGTCGGGGAAGGCCACGTCGACGGCCGGGTCCTCGACCTCGGACCGGGTCAGGTTCTGCGCGACCATCATCAGCGCCATGTCGCCCACGACCTTGGAGGACGGCGTGACCTTGACGATATCGCCGAACATCCGGTTGGAGTCGGCATAGGCCTGCGCGACCTCGTGCCAGCGCTCCTCAAGCCCCAGCGAACGCGCCTGGGCCTTGAGGTTGGTGAACTGGCCGCCCGGCATCTCGTGCAGGTAAACCTCGGACGCGGGCGCCTCCAGGCCGGATTCGAAGGCGCGGTACTGGTGGCGTACCGCTTCCCAGTAGTTGGAGATCTGCCGGATGGCGGAGATGTCGAGGCCGGTGTCGCGTTCGGTATGGGCCATCGCCTCGACGATGGAGCCGAGGCATGGCTGCGAGGTCCCGCCCGAGAAGGCGTCCATCGCCGCGTCCACGGCCGAGACGCCCGCGTCGGCGGCGGCAAGGATGGTGGCCCCGGCGATGCCGGAGGTGTCGTGGGTGTGGAAGTGGATCGGCAGGCCGACCTCTTCCTTCAGCGCCTTGAAGAGGACGCGGGCGGCGGCGGGTTTCAGGAGGCCCGCCATGTCCTTGAGCCCCAGCACATGGGCGCCCGCATCCCGCAGCGCCTTACCCATGGAGACGTAGTAGTTCAGATCGTACTTCGCCCGGTCGGGGTTCAGGATGTCGCCGGTGTAGCAGATCGCCGCTTCGCAGACCTTGTTGTTCTCCACCACCGCGTCCATCGCGACGCGCATGTTCTCGACCCAGTTCAGGCTGTCGAAGACCCGGAACACGTCGATGCCGGTCGTCGCGGCCTGGCGGACGAACTCCTGCACCACGTTGTCGGGGTAGTTGGTGTAGCCGACCCCGTTCGAGGCCCTGAGCAGCATCTGCGTCATCAGGTTCGGCATGGCGCGGCGAAGGTCGCGCAGGCGCTGCCAGGGGCATTCCTGCAAGAAGCGGTAGGCCACGTCGAAGGTGGCCCCCCCCCAGCATTCGACGCTGAAAAGCTGCGGCAGGTTCGCGGCGTAGGCGGGCGCGACCTTGATCATGTCGATCGAGCGCATGCGCGTCGCCAGAAGGCTCTGGTGCCCGTCGCGCATCGTGGTGTCGGTCAGGAGGAGCTTCTTCTGGCTGGCCATCCAGTCGGCGACCGCCTGCGGGCCCTGCTCCTCAAGCAGGTTGCGGGTGCCCTTCACGGGCGCGGCCTTGAGCGCGGGCACCTTCGGCGCGCGCGCCTCGGCGGCGGGCTTGGGGCGGCCGGCGGTTTCGGGATGCCCGTTGACCGTGATGTCCGCGACATAGGTCAGGATCTTGGTCGCGCGGTCACGGCGCTTCTTGAACTGGAAGAGCCCCGGCGTCGTGTCGATGAACTTGGTCGTATAGGTGTTGTCGAGGAAGGTCGGGTGCTTCAGCAGGTTCTCGACGAAGGCGATGTTGGTGGACACGCCCCGGATGCGGAATTCGCGTAGCGCGCGGTCCATCCGCGCGATCGCCTGTTCCGGGGTCGGCGCCCAGGCCGTCACCTTCACCAGGAGCGAGTCGTAATAGCGGGTGATCACCCCGCCCGAATAGGCCGTGCCGCCGTCCAGGCGGATACCCATGCCGGTCGCGGAGCGGTAGGCGGTGATGCGGCCGTAATCGGGGATGAAGTTGTTCTGCGGGTCCTCGGTCGTCACCCGGCACTGGAGCGCGTGGCCCTTGAGCACCACGTCCTCCTGCCGCGCGACGCCGGTCGCCTCGGCCAAGGTCTTACCCTCGGCGATCTTGATCTGGGCCTGGACGATGTCGATGCCGGTCACCTCCTCGGTGACGGTGTGTTCGACCTGGACGCGGGGGTTCACCTCGATGAAGTAGAACTTGCCCGACTCCATATCCATCAGGAACTCGACCGTGCCCGCGCACTCGTAGTTCACATGGGCGCAGATGCGGCGGCCAAGCTCGCAGATCTCGGCGCGCTGCGCCTCGCTCAGGTAGGGGGCGGGGGCGCGTTCGACGACCTTCTGGTTGCGGCGCTGGACCGTGCAGTCGCGTTCATAGAGGTGGAAGATGTTCCCGTGGCTGTCGCCAAGGATCTGCACCTCGACGTGGCGGGCGCGGATGATCATCTTTTCCAGATAGCCCTCGCCGTTGCCAAAGGCGGCTTCGGCCTCGCGTCGGCCCTCGCGGACCTTCTCGACCAGTTCTTCGGGGCCGTTGATCGGGCGCATGCCCCGGCCGCCGCCGCCCCAGCTGGCCTTCAGCATCAGGGGATAGCCGATCTCGGCGGCCTCTTTCTTTATCGCGTCGAAGTCGTCGCCCAGGACCTCGGTCGCCGGGATGACCGGGACGCCTGCCGCGATCGCCACGCGCCGGGCGCTGGCCTTGTCGCCAAGGGCGCGCATGGTCTCGGCCTTGGGGCCGATGAAGGTGATGCCGTTGGTCGCGCAGGCCTCTACGAACTCCGGGTTCTCGGACAAGAGGCCATAGCCCGGATGGATCGCGTCGGCGCCGCATTCCTTGGCGACCCGGATGATCTCGGGGATCGAGAGATAGGCCGCGACCGGCCCCATGCCTTCGCCGATGCGGTAGGCTTCGTCCGCCTTGAAACGGTGGAGGGAGAGCTTGTCTTCCTCGGCGTAGACCGCGACGGTCTTCTTGCCGAGCTCGGTCGCCGCCCGCATGACGCGAATGGCGATTTCACCCCGGTTGGCCACAAGGATCTTCTTGAATTCGGTCATCGGCGGTCCTCCCAAGCGACGGTGCGGACTTTAGGCACGCTGCGCTGCGGCGCAAGCCCCGGAATCGGCGGACCGTCAGGATTCGGTAACGTTTCGTTCTGCATATTCCCCCCAGCCCGGCACTCTGACGCGCAAACGAAGCAAAGCGAGCAAAACGCGACCTCAGCGCGGAAGAAGGCGGGCGGGCAGATCCGAAAGACGCCGTGCGCCAAGCTGGCCCATGTTCGCGGCCATGTCCTTCGCCAGAAGGTCCGCCAGATGCGCGGGGCCGAGGTCCCCCAGCGCGGCCAGCGCATAGTGCCAGGCACGCCCCAGCATCACGAAATCGGCCCCCAGCGCCAATGCGCGCAGGATGTCGAGCCCGCCTTCGATGCCGCTGTCGAAGATCACCGGCAGCGATGTGGCCGCGCGGATCGCGGGCAGGACCTCGACCGTCGCGGGGGCCGCGTCGAACTGCCGGCCTGCGTGGTTCGACACCCAGATCGCGTCCACCCCCGCGGCCTCCAGCCGTGCGGCGTCCTCAGGGGTCAGGACCCCCTTGACGATCAGCGGCCCCGCCCAGGCATCGCGCAGCGTGCGCAGGTAATCCCAGTCAGGGGAGGTCCGCAGCAGGTAGCCGATATGGGCGGTCGACGACAGGCTGACCTTCGTGTCCGCATACCCGTCCATGAGCCGCATTCGAGGCATGCCCATGCGCAGCGTCCCCAGCGCCCAGGCGGGACGGAGCGCGACCTGCGCGAAAAGCCGGGGCGTCAGGCGCGGCGGCTGCGTCAGGCCCGAGCGTGTCTGGCGCTCGCGCCGACTTGCCACGGGAACATCGGCCGTCAGGATCAGTGTCGAAAAGCCCGCTGCCCGCGCCCGGTTGAGCATGTCGGCCCGGATCGCCGGATCGCGTGGCGGATAAAGCTGGAACCAGCCGTGCTGGCCCAGCGCCGGCGCGACATCCTCGGGCGTGCGGCTGGCGACGGTGGACAGGCAGAAGGGCAGGCCCGCCGTGGCGGCCGCGCGGGCCAGCCGGCGTTCGGCATCGGGCCAGATCAAACCCGACATGCCAACCGGCGCCATGCCGAAGGGCAGGGGGAAGTTCTGCCCTAAAAGGCGCGCGCCCAGATCCGGCGTCATCTCTCCATGCAGGATCGAGGGGCGGAACAGGACCTTGTCCAACTCCGCCCGGTTGCGCCGCTGCGTCGCCTCGTTTCCCGTCGCGCTGTCGAGATAATCCCAGACGAAGCGCGGAAGCCGCGCGCGGGCGCGGTTCCTAAGGTCCGAGATTGCGGGATAGCGCTGGTGAAGGTCCATGTTTCCGGTCCAATGGCGAGGCTGCGGAGATTTCCGGCGCCGGGGTCCGAAGCGCCCCGGCCTCTCAGGTCATTGCGGCCAGGCGTTCCACGTCGATCTGCTTCTGTTCGGGGCCCGCCTTCTGCGCGAGCGCCCAGGCCATCACCGGCCAGCGCGGCTGATTGGCCAGAGAGCTTTTGCCCGGCTCGTAAATCGCCCACTTCGGCTCCATGTCCCCCAGCGCGCATTCCTTGTTGCCCCATTGCCGGGCCACGATACGGTCCTCGTCGAACCCGCACTCGATCAGCAGGTTCTTGAGCCCCCGCGCGGTCCAGCGCGAACAGTCCACGGGGACGCCATGGATACGGCAGAAAAACGGTGCGGCGAGCCAGAAGTATCCGCCCGGATTGAGCATCTCGTACACGTTTCGGGTGGCGCGGTAGGGCCGATCCAGGTGCTCCCAGACCTGTTCGGCCAGGATGATGTCGGCCCGGACCGGCGTGCCGTCGGGATCGATGAAGGGGGTGTCACAGATATCATAGTCCGGAAAGGCATAGTTGCGATGCGACCGGAAACCGTAGCGCATCGACCGCGTCCCAGAGATCTCCACCGCGTCCAGGTCCTGCGCGCCGATCTCCCGCATCCAGGCCCCGGTTACCTGCTGATAGACCATGCGGTTCAGATACTGGACCAAACGAATGTCCCTCCCTTTAAATTGATCCGGATTAGTAAGGATTTGCGGGGGCGTTGCAAGGCTGGTGCCCGCGTGGGGCCTGCGAACGGAATGTGAACGTATCTTTAATTTCCGTCCGCGCCCGGTTAGATTGCCGCCATGAGCAGTTCCGACGATTTCGACGCCCTCGAAGGCGCTTCGCTGTCCGCCCGCGCCATGGCCGCGCGGCCCATGCCCTATCTGGAGGGCCTGAACCCCGCGCAGCGCGACGCGGTGGAGGCGTTGGAGGGGCCGGTCCTGATGCTGGCCGGTGCGGGGACGGGCAAGACGCGCGCGCTGACGGCGCGCATCGCCCATCTTTTGGCCTGCGGTCTCGCGCGCCCGAACGAGATCCTCGCCGTCACCTTCACCAACAAGGCGGCGCGCGAGATGAAAGAACGCGTCGGCCGCCTGACCGGCGGCACAGTCGAGGGGATGCCCTGGATGGGCACCTTCCACTCGATCAGCGTCAAGATCCTGCGCCGCCATGCCGAACTGGTTGGGTTGAAGTCGAACTTCACGATCCTCGACACCGACGACCAGATCCGGCTGTTGAAACAGGTCATCGCCGCCGCGAACATCGACGAAAAGCGCTGGCCCGCCCGCCAACTGGCCGGGTTCATCGACCATTGGAAGAACCGCGCCTGGGGCCCCGAGCAGGTCCCTTCGTCAGAGGCCTCGGCCTTCAACAACATGGGAACGGAGCTTTACGCCGCCTATCAGGCGCGCCTTCTGGCGCTCAACGCCTGCGATTTCGGAGACCTCCTCCTCCACGTCGTCACGATCTTCCAGAAGCACCCGGACGTGTTGGAGCAGTACCAGCGCTGGCTGCGCTATATCCTCGTGGACGAATATCAGGACACCAACGTCGCCCAGTATCTCTGGCTGCGCCTTTTGGCAGCGGGGCACAAGAACATCTGCTGCGTCGGCGACGACGACCAGTCGATCTATGGCTGGCGCGGCGCCGAGGTGGGTAACATCCTGCGCTTCGAAAAGGATTTCCCGGGCGCCAAGGTCATCCGGCTGGAACAGAACTACCGCTCGACCGAACATATCCTGGCCGCCGCCTCGGGGCTGATTTCAGCCAATGCCGGACGCCTGGGCAAGACCCTCTGGACCGAGATGACGGGGGGCGAGAAGGTCCGCCTGATCGGCCACTGGGACGGCGAGGAAGAGGCCCGCTGGATCGGTGAGGAGGCCGAGGCGCTGCAACGCGGCACCCGTGGCCTCGGCCCGTTCAGCCTCGACCGGCAGGCGATCCTCGTGCGCGCCTCCCACCAGATGCGCGCGTTCGAGGACCGGTTCCTGACCATCGGCCTTCCCTACCGGGTCATCGGCGGCCCGCGGTTCTACGAACGGCTCGAGATTCGCGACGCCATGGCCTATTTCCGCCTTGCCGTTTCGCCGGGCGACGACCTCGCCTTTGAGCGGATCGTGAACACCCCGAAACGCGGTCTGGGCGACAAGGCTCAGCAGGTCATCCAGCGCCAGGCGCGCGAAGACGGGGTCAGCCTGCTGGAAGGCGCGCGCTACGTCGTCGCCTCCGGCCAGATCGGCGGCAAGGGCGGCGCGCGGCTGAGGCTGCTGGTCGAACAGATCGACCGCTGGCACCGTCAGGTGCAGGCGCCAGACTGTGATCATATCCGCCTGGCCGAAACCATCCTTGACGATTCGGGCTACACGGAGATGTGGCAGAACGACAAGACGCCGGAGGCGCCAGGGCGGCTCGAAAACCTCAAGGAACTCGTGGGGGCGCTCAATAACTTCGAGAACCTTCAGGGATTCCTCGAACATGTCTCGCTGATCATGGACAACGAGAGCGAGGATGCCGAGGAAAAGATCACCATCATGACGCTGCACGCGGCAAAGGGGTTGGAGTTCCCCGTGGTCTTTTTGCCAGGATGGGAAGAAGGCTTCTTGCCGTCGCAGAGGTCTATGGACGAAAGTGGCGTTCGCGGGCTCGAGGAAGAGCGGCGTCTTGCCTATGTTGGTATCACCCGGGCCGAAGAGATTTGCACGATCTCGTTCGTTGCGAACAGGCTATACTTCGGCCGCTGGCAAAGCCAGCTTCCCTCCCGCTTCATAGATGAGCTTCCGGCCCGCCATGTGGAGGTGCTGACCCCGCCCGGCCTTTATGGCGGCGGATTCGGCGCGGCGGCCCCGCGCGCCAGTGCGATGGAAGACCGCGCCACCCGCGCCGATGTCTACAATTCCCCCGGCTGGAAGCGCATGCAGGACCGGGTCGGGCAAAGGGGCCTCTCGCAGCCGCGTGAGCAGCGCCACCAGGTCATCGACCTCGACGCGGTGTCCGCCTTCACCGAAGGCGACCGGGTCTTCCACCAGAAGTTCGGCTACGGCACCGTGGAGGGAATCGAGGGCGACAAGCTCGAGGTCTCCTTCGACAAGGCGGGCGTGAAACATGTTGTGGCGAGCTTCGTGACAACCGCCGAATCCGCGGACGACATCCCGTTCTAAGCGCGCCGCGCGACCGCGCCGCTTCTTCATTGCCGGAAATACCCCCGCCGGATGCCTGCTGAGCCCGCGCGCCTTGGCGCGGGCGAGGGGAATGGCTTGGCCCGCCTTGCGGGCCGCCGCCCAGATCCCTGTCGGATGACCCCGAAAACACGGGGGACCCATAAAAGCAAAACGGCGGCCCCCGGGAGGATGGGAGCCGCCGCCTTGTCGCGAACCCCAGGGAGGAGGAAGGGGTTCTCGCGTCTGGGTGAAGGTCCGGTGGCAGCTCCGGGAGGAGGAGGAGCTGCCACCGTCTTCACAGCGCCGCCCCAGGGAGGAGGAGGGGGCGGGCGCATCACCTTGGGCCCATGCGGCCCGAATTCGGTCCGGCTTTGCGCCGGGGGTGGAAGTCGCGGCGGTGGCAGGGAGGAGGACGCCACCGCCGCGCTTCTTGACGGAACCTCCAGGGAGGAGGACGGAGGTTCCGCGTGTCTTGCGGCGGCATCAGGGAGGAGGAAGATGCCGCCGCTGGTCTCCGGGCCTGGGAGGAGGAGTGGCCCGGGGAGTTCCTTATTGGCCGTAGGCCGCCTCGGTCGCGATCGCGTTGATCGACGCGCGGCTGATCCCCAGGTCGTAAAGATCGCGATCGCTCAGCGCGTTCAGCTCCTTCACGGTCTGGCGATAGACCTTGTAGCGGCCACGGGCGTCCTGCAGATTGCGCAGGAATGCGCCGATGCGCTCCGCAAGGCCAAGGTCCGTTCCGCTGATCACCGATACGTTTGCCATTTCGTCACCTATTCGTCTCTGTCGGCGCCGTCAGTAGCGCTGTTGGGGCTAACATGCGCCTCATGCTGCAGCTGCACAATACCGCTTCGGATCAATGCCGCCATGCAGCAAATGCATAACGTATTCTGACGTATTTTCGGGCGTTTGCCTTGACGCAGCGTCATTTTTTTCGGCGGCCGGACCGTTGGGCCTTGCTCTTGTCATGCGGGCGTCACAACTGTGTCGCCAAACGAAGGAGCCGAAGATGAGCCTGACCCGCGACGCCGTACTCGATGCCCTCAAGCGCGTGCTCCTGCCCGATGGACGGGATGTCGTGACCGGCGACCTTGTTCGGGCGCTCACGATCGAAGGCGACCACATCCGCTTCGTGCTGGAGGCGCCGGACCCCGATGCGGCCCGGCAGATGGAACCCGTCCGCCAGGCGGCCGAGGCGGCCGTGCGCGCGCTGCCGGGTGCGGCAGCCGTGTCGGCGGTGCTGACCGCCCATGGGCCAGCGCCCAAGGCCCCGGCGCCGAGCCTTAAGATCGGCGGCCACCCGACACCTCAGGCCGGTCCGCAGCCGGTCGCGGGCGTGAACCGGATCATCGCCGTCGCCTCGGGAAAGGGCGGCGTGGGGAAATCCACGCTGTCGGCGAACCTCGCCGTCGCGTTGGCGCGGCAGGGCCGCCGTGTTGGCCTTCTGGATGCCGATATCTATGGACCCTCGCAGCCCCGCATGATGGGCGTATCGAAGCGCCCCGCCTCGCCGGATGGCAAGACGATCATCCCCCTGACCGCCCACGGCGTGACCATGATGTCGATCGGCCTCATGCTGAAAGAGGATGAGGCGGTCGTGTGGCGGGGGCCGATGCTCATGGGTGCGTTGCAGCAAATGCTGGGGCAGGTCGCTTGGGGGGAGCTTGACGTGCTGATCGTCGATCTGCCGCCGGGAACCGGGGACGTGCAGCTGACGCTCTGCCAGCGCACGCATCTGACGGGCGCGATCGTTGTCTCCACACCGCAGGACATCGCGCTTCTGGACGCGCGGCGCGCCATCGACATGTTCGGCAAGCTCAAGACCCCGATCCTGGGGCTGGTGGAGAACATGTCGACCTATGTCTGCCCTAACTGCGGGCACGAGGCGCATCTGTTCGGCCACGGCGGCGTCGCGGCCGAGGCGCAGAAGCTGGGCGTGCCGTTCCTGGGGGAAATCCCCTTGAACCTCGACATTCGCTTGGCGGCTGACGCGGGAACGCCCGTGGCGGCGGGCGACGGCGCTGTCGCGGAAGCCTATGCGCGGCTTGCCCACCGGCTGGTCGCGGGCGGCATGGCCTGATCCGCGTCGCGAGGGCCGCCGCAACAGGCTTTCCATCAGTGTGGCCCTGAGGGCCTCGGGGGCAGGCGCGTTGGCCCACCCGACGATGCGGCTATGGTCCTGGGCGGAAGGCTCAGGGTCTTGCGATACATGCCTGGGTTTCCCGCGGCCGCGCTGCCGATGAGGCCCGTTGCCAGCGACATCACAACCGCGTCGGCCGCCCAAGGGGGATTGGCCTTTCGGGATATTGCGGGAACACGCGCCCGGGGATGGGAATTTCTGGGACGAGCTGGGCTTCAGGCGCCCTGATCGCGGGCGAATCATGCGTTTTCTTAAAGCTTCAGCATGGTTTATTGAGGGCCTGACGCTTCTCAATGTCTCGGCGTGAAGATTTCTTGGGATTTTCTGGGACTGCAATTTTTCTCGGCGTAATCTATATATAGTGGAAAAATTTGTGTTGAGCGCAATTTGTGCCGATGATCTGCCGTAATGCACTCGTTTTCCGTACTTTGTGGCGAGTTCGGTCGCGCCCTTCCTGGCTCCATCGCCACAGTTTTTTCTTGCTTCCCATGAATTCCCATGTCATCCCTTAACTACAGATGAGGACGGGCTCTCAAGGGCATCAAGACCCAAAACGGCAGAAGTCAGGTTTCATACAGGCACCCGCTTTCATCGAACGACGAGATCCGGCGCTCATGCGAGCAGACATCCCCCCAGGTGGCAGGGCAGTCGGACAAACCCAGTGATGGGAACGAGGGCGGCGGATCGGGCAGTGGCAGCAGCCCGATCCGCCGTTGTCGTTCCCGGGGGCCGCAAACGCCCCGGGCACTGGCGGAACGGACTGGGGACGGGGACAGGTACGGGAGCGCGGGCCAGTGGCACGCAGGTTCAGAGGGTCGGATACGTTCAAGGTGGACGCGAAGGGTCGCGTTTCCATCCCGGCGCCCTTCCGCCGCGTGATCGAGGCCTCGGACCCCGACTGGAAAGAAGGTCTGCGTCCCAACATCGTCATCGTCTATGGCCCCGACAATCAGGATTGGCTGGAGGTCTATTCTATGGAGGCCGTCCACGAGATGGACGAGCAGATCGCCCTGATGCAGCGCGGCTCGCCCGAACGCCTCATGGTCGAGGAGCGGATGTATGGCCAGTCGCTGGAAACCCAGATCGACGACGACGGCCGACTGACCATTCCCCAGAAGCTGCGCGAGAAGGTCGGCCTTTCGGGCGAGGCGTTCTTCATCTCCGCCGGCGACTATTTCCGCATCTGGAATCCCGGTGCCTATGAGGCGAAAGCCACGCGCCGCAGCCAGAAGCTCGCCGATCAGTATCCGGAGGACTTCGACCCCAGAAGCCTCCTTCCGCCCCTTCCGCAGAAGGGGTGACGCATGGCCAATGCACCCTCGCCCGGCGACGCCCCCCACACCCCCGTTCTGCTGCGGCCGCTGCTAAAGGCGGTCGCACCTGTCTCTGGGGTCTGGGTTGACGGCACCTTCGGTGCGGGCGGATATGCGCGCGGCCTGCTGGAGTCGGGCGCCGACAGGGTCATTGGCATCGACCGCGACCCGAGCGTGTTCGCGCTGGCGGCACCTTGGGCGGGCGCCTATGGCGACCGGCTGACGCTGGCGGAGGGCACGTTCTCCGACCTCGACGACATCGCGGGCGGGCCGGTCGATGGCGTTGTCCTCGATCTCGGCGTGTCCTCGATGCAGCTTGATCAGGCCGAACGCGGGTTTTCCTTCCAGAAGGACGGCCCCCTGGACATGCGGATGGCCGATACCGGGCCGACCGCCGCCGATCTTGTGAACAGCGCGACCGAGGCGGAGATCGCGGACATTCTTTATCACTACGGAGAGGAACGCGCCTCCCGCCGGATCGCGCGGGCGATCGTGGCCGCGCGTCCCTTCGCCCGCACACTGGAGCTTGTGGCGGTCATTGAACGCTGCCTGCCCCGCCCGAAGCCGGGCCAGAGCCACCCGGCCACGCGCAGCTTTCAGGCGCTCCGCATCGCTGTGAACGACGAATTCGGCCAATTGGTCAAAGGCTTGGAGGCGGCGGAGCGGGCGTTGCGGCCCGGCGGCAAGCTGGCCGTCGTCAGCTTCCATTCGCTTGAGGACCGCATCGTCAAGCGTTTCTTCCAGCAACGCTCCGGGGGCGAGGGGCAGGGCAGCCGATACGCCCCCGCGCGCGAAGCCAGGGCGCCTGCCTTCACGCTGCTTACCCGCCGGGCTATCGGTCCGGATGACGAGGAGCTGGCCGCCAACCCGCGTGCCCGTTCCGCCCTCTTGCGCGTCGGGATTCGCACCGACATCCCCGCCGAACCCGCCGACCGCACCGCGCTTGGCCTTCCGAAACCCGCGCTGATGGGGCTTTGACGATGCGCAGCCTGCTTTACGTCCTGACCGCCTTCGCCGTGATGGGCCTCGCTTTCTGGGCCTATCACGAGAACTACCGCACGCAGGCAGAGCTGTCGGAGGCGCGCAAGCTTCAGTCCGAGATCGCGGACCTGCGTGAGCGTCTGGGCGTCCTGAAGGCCGAGTGGGCCTATCTGAACCGCCCCGACCGCCTGCGGGAACTGGCAGACATCAACTTCGCACGACTCGGGCTCCTGCCGATGGAGCCGCGCCAGTTCGGTGACGCGCGCGAGGTGCCCTATCCGGGTCTTGCGCTGCTGCCGGTCAGCGACGCCGTGGACACCATCGCCATCACGGGGGACAACCAGTGATCCGCACGCCGCTCCGCCCGCTTGCCCGCATCCTGTCCGCCCGTGCCAAGGGCGAGAATCCCGACGAGATTGAGCGCGCCAACGTGCGCGAACGCCACGAGGCGATGCGCGACCGCGCCCGGGCGCGGGCCGAAGGGCGGCTCCTGCTTCTGGGCGCGGCCTTCTTCGCGGTCTACTGCGTGGTGGGCATGCGCATGGGCGTACTCGCGACGACCGAGCCGGAAGAACCGCAGGCGGTGGCTTCGGGCGCCTCGATCCTCGCGCAGCGGGCCGATATCGTCGATCGGCGCGGGCGGGTGCTGGCCACCAACCTCGTGACCCATGCGCTTTACGCCCAACCGCAGATGATGGTCGATCCGGAGCGGGCCGCCAAGGGCTTGGCGATGATCTTCCCGGACCTGTCGGAGAAGGACCTGCTGAAGGACTTCACCGGCGCGCGCAAGTTCTTGTGGATCAAGAAGAAGATCTCACCCGAGCAGATGCAGCTTGTGCATGAGATCGGCGATCCCGGCCTGATGTTCGGCCCGCGCGAGATGCGGCTTTATCCCAACGGCGCGGTCGCGGCCCATGTCCTTGGCGGCGCGAGCTTCGGGCGCGAGGGCGTGGCCTCTGCCGAGGTGATCGGCACCGCCGGGGTGGAGCGCACCTTCGACGGCTGGCTGCGCGATCCGGCCAATGGCGGTGCGCCCTTGGAGCTGTCGCTCGATCTTACCGTGCAGTCCACGGTCGAGGAGGTGCTGGACGGCGGCATGAAGCTGATGAACGCCAAGGGCGCGACGGCGGTCCTGATGAAGGTTGACAGCGGAGAGGTCATCGCGCTGGCCTCGCTGCCCGATTTCGATCCGAACGACCGGCCCGCGCCCCTGACCAAGGGTGACGCGGGCGACAGCCCGCTGTTCAACCGGGCGGTGCAGGGGGTCTATGAACTTGGCTCCACCTTCAAGATCTTCGCGGTGGGACAGGCGCTCGACATCGGGCTGGTGCGCCCGGATACGATGGTCGAAACCAAGGGCCCGATGGTTTGGGGCAAGTTCAAGATCCGTGACTTCCACAACTACGGCCCCGCGCTTTCGGTGCGCGACGTGATCGTGAAATCCTCCAACATCGGCACCGCGCATATTGCCCAACAACTCGGCGCCGCGCGCCAGCAGGATTTTCTGAAATCCCTAGGCTTCTTCGAACCGACGGCCGTCGAACTGGCCGAGGCGGCCTCCGCCCGTCCGATCGTGCCGAAGAAATGGCCCGAGATCACGACGATGACGGTGTCCTATGGCCATGGCCTCTCGGCGAGCCCCCTGCATCTTGCCGCCGCCTACGCGAGCATGGTGAACGGCGGCACGCGGGTAATACCGACGCTCCTGCGGGCCAAGGCGCCCAAGTCCGGGACGCGGATCGTGTCCGAGGCGACCTCCTCCGAGATCCGCGATTTCCTGCGCGCCGTGGTCAAGCGCGGCACCGCGACCTTCGCGGAGGTCCCGGGCTACGAGGTCGGGGGAAAGACCGGCACGGCCGACAAGCCGCTGCCGAACGGCGGCGGCTATTACAAGGACAAGGTGATCGCGACCTTCGCCTCTGTCTTCCCGGCGAACGATCCGAAATATGTGCTGGTGGTGTCGCTTGACGAGCCGGTCGAAACCTCCGGCGCGGAACCCCGGCGCACTGCGGGCTGGACGGCGGTTCCGGTCGCGGCCGAGATCATCCGGCGCGTCGCACCGCTCATGGGGCTCAGACCCGAGGTTGAACCTTCCCCCGCGGGCGGAGTAACACTCGTCAGCAACTGAACGGGGCGCGGGGGCCCAGCACGATGACGAGCGCGACGAAATCGCTGACCGAACTGGGGCTGACGGCGCAGGGCGGACGCGAGGCGCGGGTGACGGGCCTTGCTGTCGACAGCCGGCTGGTCAAGCCGGGGTTCCTTTTCGCCGCGCTGCCTGGCAGCCAGGTCCATGGCGGAGAGTTCATCCAATACGCCCTGCGCATGGGCGCGGCGGCGGTTCTGACCGACCGCAAGGGGGCGGAGATTGCTGCGGCCGAGCTTTCCGCCTCGAACGCGGCGGTCGTGCTGACGGAAGATCCAAGGCAGGCGCTGGCCTTCGCCGCGGCGCTCTGGTTCGGGCGTCAGCCCGAAACCGTGGTCGCAGTGACGGGCACCTCGGGCAAGACCTCGGTCGCGACCTTCACGCGGCAGATCTGGCAGGCGCTGGGGCTTTCGGCGGCAAACCTCGGGACGATGGGGGTCCTGGGCGACTTCACCGCGCCGCTTGCGCATACGACGCCCGAGCCGATCACGCTGCATCGCCTGCTGGCCGAGATGACGGATGCCGGTGTCACCCATGCGGCGATGGAGGCATCGTCCCACGGGCTCGACCAGGGGCGGCTTGACGGGGTGCGGCTGACGGCCGGGGCCTTCACCAACTTCAGCCAGGACCACCTGGATTACCACGCGAACTTCGAGGAGTATTTCGCCGCCAAGGCGGGGCTCTTCAACCGCGTGCTGCCTGACGACGCGACCGCCGTCATCAATATCGACGAGGCGCGCGGGCGCGAAATGGCCAGGATCGCGGGCGAACGCGGGCTTGACCTCACGACGGTCGGGCGCGCGCCGGTCGCCGATCTGTGCATCACCTCGCAGCGGTTCGACGCAACCGGGCAGGACCTGCGCTTCACCTGGAAGGGGGTGCCGCATCTGGTGCGCCTGGCGCTGATCGGCGGTTTCCAGGCCGAGAACGTGCTGGCGGCGGCGGGGCTTGCCATCGCCGGGGGGGAGGAGCCGGAGGCGGTCTTCAAGACGCTGCACGACCTGACAACCGTGCGCGGGCGGATGGAGCTGGCGGCCAAGCGCGACAATGGCGCGACGGTCTTCGTGGACTATTCGCACAAGCCCGGGGCGCTCGCCTCGGCGCTGCAATCGCTCAGGCCGCACGTTATGGGGCGGATCGTCTGCGTCTTCGGCGCGGGCGGGGATCGTGACCGGCTGAAGCGGCCGCTGATGGGGCAGGCGGCGGCACAGTTCGCCGATGTGGTGATCGTGACCGACGACAACCCCCGCAGCGAGGACCCGGCGGCGATCCGCGCCGAGGTCCTGGCGGGTTGCCCCGAAGCGACCGAGGTCGGCGACCGGGCGGAGGCCATCCTGCGCGGCGTGGATGCGCTTCAGCCGGGCGATGCGCTTTTGATCGCGGGCAAGGGACACGAGACGGGGCAGATCATCGGTAACGACATCTACCCCTTCGATGACGCGGAACAGGCAAGCGTGGCGGTGGCCGCGCTGGACGGGAAGATCTGATGGAACCGCTCTGGACATCGGCAGAGGCCGAAGCCGCCACTGGCGGCCGCGCGACGCGGGCCTTCGTGGCCACGGGCGTTTCGATCGACACGCGGACGATCCAGCCGGGCGATCTGTTCGTCGCGCTGAAGGATATCCGTGACGGCCATGACTTCGTGGCGGATGCGCTCCGCAGGGGGGCGGCGGGGGCGCTGGTGTCGCGCCTGCCCGAGGGCTGTAGCGATGGCGATCCGTTGCTGATCGTCCCCGACGTTCTGGACGCGCTTGCGGCGCTGGGCCGCGCGGGCCGGGCGCGGGCACGGGCCCGCGTCGTTGCTGTAACCGGGTCGGTCGGCAAGACCTCCACCAAGGAGATGCTGCGTGCGGTGCTGACCGCGCAGGGCGCGGTCCACGCGGCCGAGGCCAGCTACAACAACCACTGGGGCGTGCCGCTGACGCTCGCGCGGCTGCCGCGTGCGGCCGATTTCGCCGTCATCGAGATCGGCATGAACCATCCCGGCGAGATCGCGCCGCTTGCGCGCCTCGCGCGCCCGCATGTGGCGATGATCACCACCGTCGCGCCCGTGCATCTGGAGGCATTCGACGGGATCGAGGGCATCGCGCAGGAAAAGGCCGCGATCTTCGATGGGCTGGAACCGGACGGCATCGCGGTGATCCCCTCGGGCCTCTCGGTGACCCCGATCCTTGAGGCCGCGGCCCGGCGCGCGGCGCGTGTCCTGCGCTTTGGACCGGAGGCGGGCGATGACTGGCGGCTGGTTTCGGTCACGCTGTCGCAGGATGCGACCGTGGTGAAGGCCGAGTATGACGGGCAGCCCATGCTTTTCAAGTTGCGGACGCCGGGACGGCACTTCGCGGCGAACGCGCTGGGCGTCCTGGCCGCGGCTTCGGCGCTGGGCGCCGATCCGGCGGTGGCGGCCTGCGACCTCGGCCTCTGGACCCCGCCCGAGGGGCGCGGGACGCGCGAGCGCATCTATCTGGATATCGTGGACCCGGCGCAGTCCTTCGATCTGATCGACGATGCCTTCAACGCCAATCCCGCCTCGATGGCGGCGGCCTTTGACGTGCTTGGCGCAACCGAGCCCCGCGACGGCGTGGGCCGCCGCCACGAGGGCCGGCGCATCGCCATCCTTGGCGACATGCTGGAACTGGGCCCGACGGAGGCGGCGCTGCACGCGGATCTGGCCACCCACCCGATGATCGCCCGCATCCATCTTGTTCATTGCGTGGGCCCGCGCATGCGCCACCTCTGGCAGGCGCTTCCCGAAGGCCGTCGCGGCGAATGGCACGAGACGGCCGCAGAGCTTTCCGGGCGGGTGCATCTGCTGGCCGACGCGGGCGACGTGGTGCTTGTGAAGGGCTCGAAAGGATCAAAAGTCAGCATGGTTGTTGACGGGCTGCGCAAACTCAGGCAACCGGGCGCGGGCGAAACGCGGGGCACGGACTAGATGCTATACTGGCTTGAACGCTTCTCGGACGGGGGCGATCTCTTCAACCTCTTCCGCTACATCACCTTCCGTGCGGGCGGGGCGTTCTTCACGGCGCTGCTTTTCGGGTTCATCTTCGGAAGACCGCTGATCAACCTTCTCCGGCGCAAGCAGAAGAAGGGGCAGCCGATCCGAAGCGACGGCCCCCAGGGCCATTTCGTCAAGGCCGGGACGCCGACGATGGGGGGCTTGCTGATCCTGTCGGCGATCCTGGTGGCAACGCTTCTTTGGGCAAGGCTCGACAATGCCTATGTCTGGATCGTGCTGTTCGTGACCTACGCCTTCGGGCTGATCGGCTTTGCGGACGACTACGCCAAGGTGACGAAGCAGAACACCAAGGGGGTGTCCTCGCGCGTCCGTTTCGCGATCGGTCTGGTGATCGCCGCGCTGGCGGGGGCGGCGGCGGCCTGGGCCCATCCGGCCGACCTGGCCAACCAGCTGGCCGTGCCGGTTTTCAAGAACCTTCTGATCAACCTCGGGATTCTCTTCGTACCCTTCGCGATGATCGTGATCGTGGGGGCGGCGAACGCGGTCAACCTGACCGACGGGCTCGACGGGCTGGCGGTCATGCCGGTGATGATCGCGGCGGCCACGCTGGGGGTGATCGCCTATGCGGTGGGTCGCGTAGACTTCACCCAGTACCTTGAGGTCCACTACGTCCCCGGCACGGGCGAGATCCTGATCTTCTGCGCCGCGCTGATCGGGGGCGGGCTTGGCTTCCTGTGGTACAACGCGCCCCCTGCCGCAGTCTTCATGGGCGACACCGGATCGCTTGCACTGGGCGGGGCGCTGGGCGCCATCGCCGTCGTGACCAAGCACGAGATCGTACTGGCCATCGTCGGCGGGCTTTTCGTGGTAGAGGCGCTGAGCGTCATCATCCAGGTCGCCTACTTCAAGCGCACCGGAAAGCGTGTGTTCCTGATGGCGCCGATCCACCACCACTTCGAAAAGAAGGGCTGGGCGGAGCCGCAGATCGTGATCCGCTTCTGGATCATCTCGCTCATCCTCGCGCTGATCGGGCTGGCGACGCTGAAACTGCGCTAGGCGACGGTTTTCCGGCTGTTGCGCGCAGGCGCCGTGCGTCTATGATCGGGGCAACGAACCCTGGGGATGGCGGCTCTTGCACGTTCCAACTTCCTTTCCCACCGTCACCTCGGAAGAGGCGCTGGCCGATGCCATCGACGCCGTCGGTCGGCCTGAATTCGTGCCGGCGACCCTCGATTACCTGCGGCTGGCGGCGCCTTTCCACGGCTGCCTTGCGCTGATCTTCGAAAGCGGCAAGCGGCCGGTCCATGTCTATGACAACGTGCGCGCCGAACGCCGGGCGGTGGTCATAGACCGTTACCTGGATGGCGCCTATCTGCTGGACCCGTTCCGGGAATACTTCCAAAGCAGCCGGGGCGACGCGGTCGCGCGGTTGCGCGACGTGGCCCCGGACCGCTTCCGCAACTCGACCTACTACCAGAGTTACTACAGCCACATCCGCCTGAAGGACGAAATCGGCATCTTCGTCGCCCTGGCCAGTGGCAAGACGCTGTTCTTCTCGATCGGCCCGATGGGGCCGGAGCGCGACTTCTCGGCCGCCGACGCGCGGGGGCTCCGGCGCGTGCTCCCGGTGCTTTCGGCGCTGTGCCGGCGCCATTTCGACCGCTACGACCCGGGTGAGACAGGATCGCTTGCCGTCAACATCGAGGAGGTCCTGACACAAGGACCGGGCGCCTGTCTCACGCCGCGCGAAAGCCAGATCGCAGGGCTGATCCTGAAGGGCCACTCGACCGAGGCGATCGCGCGGATGATCGGTATCTCCGGCGGCACGGTCAAACTCCACCGCAAGAACATCTACCGCAAGCTCGGCATTTCCTCTCAGGGCGAGCTTTTCAACCTTCTGCTGTCAGAGATGACCAAAGCCTGAGCGGTGCCCGGTTTCGCGCGCCTCCCCCGGGAATATACCCCCAGAGGGATATTTACACCTCCCGGCCTCCCCCTCACTCTCACCTCACGACGGGCCGCCTGACCATGCCGGGCAACAAAAGCCCGCGCAGGGACGGACAAACGGAGGACGGGACTTGAGCTCGGACGACGCACTGATCGAAATCGTCGATGTCACCAAGGCCTTTGGCGCGGGGGAGCGACGGTTCCTGGCCCTTGGCGGTGTGAACGCAACCATCCGGAAGGGGGAGTTCTTCACTCTGCTCGGCCCCTCGGGATGCGGCAAGACCACGCTTCTGCGGCTGATCGCCGGGTTCGAATTGCCCAGTTCGGGCGAGATCCGGCTGGACGGCCAGGAGATCGGGCATCTTCCGCCCTTCCGCCGTCCGGTGAACACGGTCTTCCAGAACTACGCGCTGTTTCCGCATATGACGGTGGCGCAGAACATCGCCTTCGGGCTGGAGATGCTGGGCAAGCCCAAGGCCGAAATCGCGGCCACGGTCGAACGCATGCTGACGCTGGTGAAGATGACGGAGCTTGCCGGGCGCCGCACCGACCAGCTTTCGGGCGGGCAGCAGCAGCGCGTCGCGCTGGCCCGCGCGCTGGCCCCACAGCCCAAGCTTCTGCTTCTCGACGAACCGCTCTCGGCGCTCGACCTCAAGCTGCGTAAGGAGATGCAGGTTGAACTCAAGCGCATCCAGCACGAAACGGGGATCACCTTCATTTTCGTCACCCATGACCAGGAGGAGGCGCTGACGATGTCGGACCGCATCGCGGTCATGTCGCGCGGGCAGATCCTCCAGATCGGCACGCCGAGGGAGATTTACGCCCATCCGACGAACCGCTTCGTCGCCGATTTCATCGGCGAGACGAACTTCCTCCGGGCCGCAGTGAAGGGCGGCCGGGCGGTGCTGGGTCCGGGCGTCGAACTGCCGCTTGCCGCGGGCACGGCGGATGGCGAGGTGACGCTGGCGATCCGGCCCGAGCATATCCGCCTTGTCCCGGAAGGGGCGGCGGGTGCGCTTTCCGCGACCGTAGGCGATGCCACCTATTTCGGCACCGACAGCCATGTACACCTGACCCTTGCGGACGGCACCGGGATCGTCGCGCGTCAGCAGACCGACCCCGAGGGCACCCAGGGCCCGCAGGCGGGCGCCGTCCTCGGCGTCACCTTCCCGCCGAGCGCGGTCCAGGTGCTGGAGGACTGAGGATGCAGGAGACCGAAGCCACACGCGAGGCGGCCCAGGTCCGGCGCAACTGGCTCCTGAGCCTGCCCGCGCTATGCCTGCTTGCCGCGGGCGCGATCGGCCCCTTGTTCATCATGCTCGTCTATTCGTTCCTCACGCCGGGGAAATATGGCAATGTCGAATGGATCTTCTCGCTCGACGCCTGGCGGGGCATCTTGTTCACGCGCGATATCTTCGACGACACGTTGAAGCTTGCGGACGCGCATCTGACGATCTTCTGGCGATCCGTCCGGCTTTCGTTCATGACCACGGTCTTCACCTTCGTGGTGGGCTTCCCGACCGCCTGGTTCATCGCCACCCGGGCGCCGCGCTGGCGCGCGTTCTGGCTGTTCCTGATCACCATTCCGTTCTGGACGAACCTGCTGATCCGGACCTTCGCGATCAACCAGATCATCCGTAACGAGGGGTTCCTGAACACGGCCCTGATCAAGATCGGCGTGATCTCCGAGCCGCTGAACCTGCTTTACACCGATCTGGCGGTGTTCGTGGGCATGACCTATGTCTACCTGCCCTTGATGGTGCTGCCGCTTTACGCCGCGATCGAGCGTTTCGACCACCGCCTGCTGGAAGCCGGCTACGACCTTTACGCAAGCCGCTTGGCCGTCCTGCGCCGGATCATCTTCCCAACCGTCAAGCCGGGGATCATCGCCGGGTCCATCCTGGTCTTCATCCCCTCGCTCGGCGCCTATGTGACCCCGCGCATCCTTGGCGGGGGGCGCAACATGATGATCGGCAACTTCATCGACCTCCAGTTCGGGCAGGGGCGCAACTGGCCGCTGGGCGCGTCGCTTTCGGTCCTGCTGCTGGTGGTCGTAACGGCGGCGCTGCTGATCTACGTGCGCTTCGCAAACAGGGATGGCGGCCATGGCTAGCAGAACCTTCGTCGCAGCCCGGCTGCCCGGCTTTTCCACCATTGCGATCGCCGTCTTCATCGCGCTCTACCTGCCGATCGCGATGCTGATGATCTACTCGTTCAACGCGGGCGACTCGATCGCGATCTGGGACGGGTTCTCCTTCCAGTGGTATGAGCGCGCTTGGGAAAACGACAAGGTCAAGGAGGTCACGATCCGCTCCCTGATCATCGCGGCCTCCGCGGCCTCGATCTCGACCGTGGCGGCGACGATGGCGGCGCTGGCCACCACGCGCAAGAAGCCCTTCCGGGGGCAGACGGGCATCTACGTCGCGATCAACCAGCCCCTGATGGTGCCCGAGATCGTGACCGCCGTGGCGCTTCTGATCTTCTTCGCCTCCGTCAAGGTCGCGACGGGCTACCAGGGCCTGGGCTACCTGATCCTCGCGCATTCGGCCTTCTGCGTCCCCTTCGCCTATCTGCCGATCCGCGCGCGGCTTGAAGGGATGAACCTGACGCTGGAAACCGCCGCCGCCGATCTTTACGCCACGCCCTGGCGCACGTTCAGATATGTCACGCTGCCCATTCTCGCCCCCGGCATCGTCGCCGGGATGATGCTGGCCTTCGTCACCTCGCTCGACGACGTGGTGATCACGCTGTTTGTCAAATCGGCCGGCCAAGATACGCTTCCGACCTACCTTCTCGCCCAGATTCGGCGACAGGTGACGGGAGAGGTGAATGCCATTTCCACGGTCCTGCTGGCACTCACTGTCATACTGCTCACGACCTTCTTCCTGCTGACGCGGAAGAGATCGTAGTGGGACCGCAAACAGGGAGTTAAGAATGAAGAAACACCTTACCGCCATCGCGATGCTGCTGGGCTCTTCGGGTATGGCCATGGCAGAGGGCGAGCTGCAGCTCTTCAACTGGGGCGACTACACCAACCCGGAGCTGATCAAGAAGTTCGAGGAAGAAACCGGGATCAAGGTCACGATCACCGATTACGACAGCAACGACGCGGCGCTGGCCAAGATCGAGGCTGGCGGCCACGGCTTCGACCTCGTCGTGCCCTCCGCCAACTATGTCCAGATCTACGTCGAAAAGGGTCTGGTTCAGGAACTCGACCTCTCCAAGCTGTCCAACCACGGCAACATCGCGCCGCAGTGGATGGAGTCCTCCTACGATCCGGGCCGCAAGTTCTCGGTTCCCTGGCAATGGGGTTCGACCGGCGTGGCGGTGAACAAGTCCGCCTATTCGGGCGACATCAACACCTCGGCCATCTTCATGGACCCGCCGGAAGAGCTTGTCGGCAAGGTCAACGTCACGCCCGAGATGAACGACGTGCTGTCGCTCGCGATCATGTATGAGGGGGGCGAGCCCTGCACCGAGGATACCGAGGTGCTGAAGAAGGTCCGCGACGCCCTGCTGGAAGCCAAGCCGAAATGGCAGTCGATGGACTACGGCATGACCGAGAAGATGGCGGCCAACGACGTCATGGCCTCGGTCTACTGGAACGGTGCGATCTTCCGCGCGCGGCTTCAGAACCCCGACGTCGTCTACGGCTACCCGAAGGAAGGCTATCCGCTGTGGATGGACCAGGTGATGCTGCTGTCGGACGCCAACAACATTGAGGAAGCCTACAAGTTCCTCGACTTCATCATGGTGCCTGAGAACGCGGCGCTGGTCTCGGCCTTCGCGCGCTACGCGAACGGGATCAGCGGATCGGAAGCCTTCATGCCCGAAGACATGAAGGATGCCCCGGAAATCAACGTGCCCGAGGAATTCGCGGCCGCCGGGCATTTCCTGCCGACCTGTTCGCCGAAGGCGCAGGAATACTACACGGCCATCTGGACCGAACTGCAAAAGTAACGGGCCGGGCCGGAATCGGCCCGATCTGCCGGGGGGGCGGTGCCGCCCCCCGGGTCCCCCCGCGACCGGAGCCGTGTCATGCGCGATCAGGCCCACAGCCCAATCCCCCGGACCGCCCGCGAGTTGGGAATCATGCAGGGCCACCCGCCGCGGCCCGAAAAATGCCCGACCCCGTGGAACTGGGACCTGGCCCCGTTCAACCGCTACACCTTCCTCAACGTCCGCAGCTTCGTGCCCACGGTTGAGGTGCGCGCCGAGCCTGGCGCGAGCCACCCCCTGCCGCGCGCCGAGCGCGATGTCGCGGGCCTCACCTTCAAGGCCGCCGACGGCACGCTGAAGACCGTCGAACGCATGCTGTGGGAGACCTATACCGACGGCTTCATCGCGATCGCTGGCGGGAAGGTCGTGACCGAACAGTATTTCAACGACATGACTGGCGCGACGCTGCACCTGTCGCAATCGGTGTCGAAGTCCATCACCGGCATCCTTGCCGGGGTCCTCTGGGGGGAGGGGTTGATCGACCCCGCCGCCCCGGTCAGCGACTATGTGCCAGAGCTCGCCTCCTGCGGCTATGCCGGGGCGACGCTGGGCCAGGTGCTGGACATGCAGTCCGGGGTCCGCTTTACGGAGGATTACGCCGACCCGGCCTCGGACATGGGGCATCTCGATGTTGCGGCGGGCTGGAAGCCCGCGCCGCCGCACTATTCCGGCCCCTCCACCTTGCGCGACCAGATCCTTGGACTGCGCCAGGAACGCCCCCACGGAGAGGTCTTTGGCTACCGCTCGATCGAGACCGATGTCCTGGCCTGGGTGCTTGAGCGCGCCTCGGGCCAGAGGCTTGCCGATCTGCTGAGCGACCGGATCTGGACGCGCATCGGCGCCGAGCGCGATGCGGCCTTCACCGTGGACGGCGCGGGCACGGCGCTGGCCGATGGCGGCTTTAACGCGACGCTGCGCGATTATGCGCGCTTTGGCCTGATGGTCGCCGCAGGCGGGCGCTGGGAGGGCCGCCAGATCGTGCCGGAGGCCTGGATCGACGACATAACCCGCACCGAACCGCACAAGTTCACCGGGGTCTACCGGGCGCTGGCGCCGAACGGCGCCTACCGGCGCAAGTGGTGGGTGATGGACGTGGACCATGGCGATTTCTGCGCGCGCGGCATCTTCGGCCAGATGATCTACATCGACCGCAAGGCCGATTTCGTAGCCGTCAAGCTCTCGACCTGGCCCGACTACCTGATCCCGGCCTATACCGCCGATGCGCTGGCGGGGATGCGCGCGATCCGCGACGCCTGCGCTTGAGGCGCCGGCGACCTTGACCTTCCCGCTGCAAGCGCGCTTATAAGGTGGGCAACAGTTTCCGCGCGAAAAAGGAGCACGACAATGGCTTTCACCCTTCCAGACCTTCCCTATGCGCATGACGCGCTTGCGTCCCTGGGCATGTCCAAGGAAACGCTCGAATATCACCACGACCTGCACCACAAGGCCTATGTCGATAACGGCAACAAGCTGATCGCCGGAACCGAGTGGGAGGGCAAGTCGCTTGAGGATATCGTGCGCGGCACCTATCAGGCCGGTGCCGTCGCCCAGAACGGCATCTTCAACAACGCCAGCCAGCACTGGAACCACAACCAGTTCTGGGAAATGATGGGGCCGGGCGGCAAATCCATGCCGGGCGAGCTGGAAAAGGCGATCGTCGATAGCTTCGGCTCGGTGCAGAAGTTCAAGGACGATTTTGCCGCCGCGGGCGCGGGCCAGTTCGGCTCGGGCTGGTGCTGGCTGGTCAAGAACGCCGACGGCGGCCTGGCGGTCACCAAGACCGAAAACGGCGTCAACCCGCTCTGCTTTGGCCAGACCGCGCTTCTTGGCTGCGACGTTTGGGAACATTCCTACTACATCGACTTCCGCAACAAGCGGCCGGCCTACCTCACGAACTTCCTCGACAAGCTCGTGAACTGGGAAAACGTGGCCTCGCGCCTGTGATCCGGACGGCTGGGTGATCACCCGCCGCGCGATCCTTAAGGGCCTGTTGGGGGCGACCCTGGCAGGCCTTTTCACGTCTGCCTACGCGTTCTTCGTCGAACCCGCGCTGCGCCTTCGCGTCCGCCGCTGGCGGCTCAGGCCCGAAGCCTGGCAGGCCGGGCCGCTGAAGATCGCGGTGATCGGGGACCTGCACATGGGCGGCCCCTGGGTGACGCTGCCGCGGTTGGAGCGGATCGTCACGCGCACCAACGCGCTTGGCGCCGACGTGATCGTGTTTCTGGGCGACCTGGAGGCCGGGCACCGCTTCGTCACCGACCCCGTGCGGCCCGAGGACGCGGCGGCCGTGATGGCGCGTCTGAGCGCCCCGCTCGGTGTCTGGGCGATCCTGGGCAACCACGACTGGTGGCATGACGGTGAGGCGCAGCGGCACGGGCAGGGTCCGACCCGCGTCCAGCGCGCGCTTGAGGCCGCAGGCATCCCGGTGCTGGAAAACCGCGCGATCCGGATTGCGCGGGCAGGGCAGCCCTTCTGGCTGGCAGGGCTTGGCGACCAGCTTGCGCTGGCGCGCGGCGGAGGCTGGGCGGGCGTCGACGACCTGCCCGCCACTTTGGCCGAGGCCACGGGGCCGGAGCCGGTGATCCTGCTTGCGCATGAGCCCGACATCTTTCCCGCCGTTCCCGACCGCGTCTGTCTGACGCTGAGCGGCCACACGCATGGCGGGCAGGTCCGCCTGTTCGGCTGGTCGCCGGTGGTTCCCTCCCGCTTCGGGAACCGATATGCCTACGGGCATGTCCGGGAAGGCGGCCGGGACCTTGTCGTGACCGGGGGCGTCGGATGCTCCATCCTGCCGATACGACTGGGCGTGGTGCCCGAAATCACGCTGGTGGAGCTTGAATGACGGCAGAGTTTCGTGGAATCGCCGCCCTGCTGGCTGCCTGCATCGTCTGGGGCATGTCGCCGGTCTATTACCGCGCGCTGTCGCATGTCCCCCCGTTGGAGGTTCTGACCCATCGCGCGCTCTGGTCGCTTGCCCTTTTTGCGGTCTGGCTGGGCCTGAAGGGCCGCCTGCGCGAGGTCGGCCAGCTTCTTGCGGGATCGGGGCGCTGGCTGCTGATGCTTGCGGCCTTCACGATCGCGATCAACTGGTTTGGCTACATCTCTGCCATCCAGGCCGGGCGGACGGTCGAGGCGAGCCTGGGTTTCTACATCTTTCCGCTGATCGTGGTGCTCTTGGGCGTGGTGTTCTTTCAGGAACGGCTTGAGCTGGCCAAGATCGTCTCCGTCGCGCTCGCGGCGGCGGCGGTCGTGCTCCTGACCTGGGGCCTCGGGACGGCGCCTTGGATCGCGCTTTTCCTCGGCAGCACCTTTGCGATCTACGCCGCGATCAAGAAGCGCCTCGGCGCGGGGCCGGTCGTTTCGATCACGGTCGAGACGCTGCTGCTGGCGCCGCTCGCGCTGTTCTGGCTCTGGCAGACGGCGCGGACGGGGACCGGTCATTTCGGGGAGGACTTCGCGACCTCGGCTATGCTCGCCTTCAGCGGGGTCATCACCGCGGTGCCGTTGATGCTTTTTTCCTACGCCTCGCGGCAGGTGTCGATGGCGGCCTTCGGGCTGACGCAATACCTGAACCCGACGCTGCAGTTCCTTTGCGCGACGGTGATCTTCCGCGAACCCTTCACGGGCTGGCACCTTGGGGCCTTCGCCCTGATCTGGGCCGCCGTTGCCGTCTATTCGCTCGCCGGGTTGCGCTGGCCCGGGCGGGCTGGAATGACCTGATCCCCGGCCTTTAGCCGAAGGCGGAGCCCAGGGCCTCGGCCATCGCTGCCACATCGGGGACGACCTGCACGAAGTCGCGAAGCGACGGGTCCGCGAAGCCCTGGTCGACGATCCGGTCGAGCATCGCGACCAGCGGGTCCCAGTAGCCTTCGGTGTTCAGCACAATGATGGGCTTGGCGTGCAGGTCAAGCTGGCGCCAGGTCAGCACCTCGAAGAACTCGTCCAGAGAACCGCCGCCTCCGGGCAGCACGACGATCGCGTCGGAGTTCATGAACATCACCTTCTTGCGTTCGTGCATCGTCTCGGTCACGACGAAGGACGTCAGGTCGCGCTTGCCGACCTCGCGCCGGAAGAGGTGCTCGGGGATGACGCCGAAGGTCTGCCCGCCCGCCGCCTGGGTCGCCCGCGCGACCTCTCCCATCAGTCCCACATCGCCCGCGCCGTAGACCAGGCGCCAGCCCTTCGCGGCCAGCATCGCCCCGGTCTGCTGCGCGGCCGCGCCATATTCGGGCCGCGCCCCGTGACGTGAGCCGCAATAGACACAGACGGATTTGATCGATGCGGTCATGGCAGGAGATCCTCAAGGTTCTTTTGACCGGTGATAGCGGGGTTGATAATGTCGCTCAAGCACCGCCCGAGGGAAGGCGGCGAAGGGGATGGGAAAGACATGACGGAAGTGAAAGAGGGCGCAGCGTCCGGCAACCGTGCGCTCTGGCTGGCTGTGGCCGCGGGGGTCGTGGTCGCGCTGCTGGTGATCTGGTTTTTCCTGATGCGCCCGACGCCCGAGCCTGTCATGCCCATCGCTGGCGAAACCGTTTCTGAGCCCGCCGCGACGGAGGCGACGGAAACCGCGACCGCCGAGCCTTCCCCTGAGCCCTCCGCCGAGCCAGCCGCAGAACCTGCGCCTGAGCCCGCCCCTGAGTCTGCCCCGTCGGCAGCGGCGGCCGATATGCCGCCCGCACCCGCGTTCGACACCGTGCGGGTGACAGCCGAGGGGTCGGCCCTGGTCGCAGGCCGCGCCGCGCCTGGGACAGAGCTTGCGATCCTGGCCGACGGGGCCGAGGTCGCACGCGCGGTCGCCGATGGAAATGGCCGGTTTGCGGAGCTTTTCACGCTGGCGCCCTCGGCCGATGCGCGCATCCTTACGCTGATGATGCACCTGCAGGATGGCACGACGATCGAAAGCGCCGAAAGCGTGATCGTCGCACTCGTGGCGGGCCCAGAGCCCGCGCCGGAGGCCGTGGCCACCGCGGAGCCCTCGGAACCCGCTGCCGAACCGGCCACGGCGCCCGAAGTGATCGTCGTTGACGAGGACGGCGTGCGCAAGCTTGCCGCGCCGGCGGCAACCGATGGGATCGCGATCGACACGATCAGCTATGACGCGCAGGGGAATGTCATCATTGCCGGGCGTGGCACCGCCGAGCACTTCGTGCGCATCTACCTCGACAACAAGCCGGTCGCGATCGTCGAGGTGGGCGCGACCGGCACCTGGAGCGCGGGGCTCATCGACATCCCGGCCTCGCTCTATCAGCTGCGGGCGGATGAGATCGACCGCGAGGGCAAGGTGACCACTCGCGTCGAGATGCCCTTCCAGAGAGAGGCCCCTGAAACCGTTGTGGCGGCGCTTGGCGCGGGCACCGACCCGGCCGCGTCTGAGCCACGGGCCGAAGAAGCGCCTGCAACTACCGAGCCCGCTACGACCGAGACGGCGACCCCAGGCTCAGCCGCCCCAGAGTCAGCGGCCACGGTGTCTGAAACCAGTGAGCCTGCGCCCGCCGAGCCCGTCGTAGCGGAACCCGCCAGCGCCGAAACGGCTCCCGCCGAACCTGCGGCCCAACCCGCTGAAGCGGCCTCTGAGGATGAACCTGAAACCATGGTCGCTTCGGCTGAGACGCCTGAACCGGCAAGCGCAGAGCCCTCCGATACGCTCGCAACCGGGCAGTCCGTCACTGAGAAGTCCGTCACTGAGCAGTCCGACACCGCCGAACCCGCTGCCGCCCAACCCGCTGCCGCCCAACCCGCCGTCGCGCAAACTGCCGCCACGCCCGATGCCCCGGGCAAGGTGACGGGGGCGCGGATCGTGACGGTGCAGCCCGGCTTCACGCTTTGGGGGATCGCCACGAAGAACTACGGCGACGGCTTCCTCTATGTGCGCGTGTACGAGGCCAACCGGGACCAGATCCGCGACCCTGACCTGATTTATCCCGGTCAGATCCTGACGGTGCCCGAGGGCAATCCCTGACGCGGCCCAAACCTGGGCGCGGCGGAACACCCGCGTGCGGCGGCGACTCAGATCCTGCCGTTTTCGGGGGACAGGCGCGGCGTGCAGCAGGCGCAGACCTCGGGGTGCGAGCGGCAGCAGTCGTTCAGAAGATAGCCGATGACTTGCCCAATGCCCGCCGCATCGACGGCGTAGAACACGTTGCGAGAGGCCTTGCGCCCGGTGATCAGCCCGGCCTGTTCCAGCTGCGCCAGATGGAACGAAAGCCTGGACGCGGAGATGTCCAGGTCGCGCGCGATGTCGCCCGCGGCCATGCCCTCCGGCCCCTGAGAAATCAGGCGGCGCACCAGCTCCAGCCGGGTTTCGTTGGCCAGCGCGGAGAGTGCGGCGAGGACTCGACTTTGCTCCACAGTTCAATTACTCATGAATCATTGAATCGATAGGCTCTTGATAGGGTAAACCGGCCCTGCGATCAAGCGGCTGGCAAGGGCGGGCGGATCATCACGATGAGCGAACAAAAGTCGGAACGTCGCAGCAACCTGCGGACCCTCAGGCGCGTGACGCCCTATCTGTGGCCGAAGGACGAAGGCTGGGTGAAGCGGCGGGTCGTCCTGTCGCTTGTGGCGCTTCTCACGGCGCGTCTGATTTCGGTCTCCACGCCCTTCTTCTACAAGGCGGCAGTCGATGCCCTGGGCGGCGAAACCCGTGGGGAGGCCTGGCTGCTGGCCATCGGCGCGGTCGGGCTGACGGTCGCCTACGGCATTGCGCGGCTGAGCGCGGTGGGCTTCAACGAATTGCGCGACGCGATCTTCGTCCGGGTGGGGCAGCGCGCGCTGAGAAAACTCGCGCTGGAGACGTTCCGCCACATCCACCGCCTGTCGATGCGCTATCACATCACCCGCAAGACCGGCGGGCTGTCGCGGATCATCGAGCGCGGGGTGAAGGGCGTCGATTTCCTTCTGCGCTTCATGCTGCTGTCGGTCGGTCCGCTGATCCTGGAACTGTCGCTGGTCACGGTGATCTTTGCCGTGGTCTTCGACTGGCGCTACGCGGTGGTGGTCATGATCACCATCGCGCTTTACGTGACCTATACGTTCAAGATCACCGAATGGCGGGTGAAGATCCGCCGCCAGATGAACGAACAGGACACCGACGCGAACCAGAAGGCCATCGACAGCCTCCTGAACTTCGAGACGGTCAAGTACTTCGGCGCAGAGACGCGCGAGGCCAACCGCTACGACGCCTCCATGGCGGGCTACGAACAGGCGGCGATCAAGACCGGTCAGTCCCTGTCGATGCTGAACTTCGGCCAGTCGCTGATCATCACAACTGGGCTCGTGATCGTCATGGTCATGGCCGCGATCGGGGTGCAGCAGGGCATTCTGACGGTGGGCGATTTCGTCATGGTCAACGCCTACATGATCCAGATCACCATGCCCCTGAACTTCCTGGGCACGGTCTATCGCGAGATTCGCCAGGCCCTGGTGGACATGGGGGAGATGTTCGAACTTCTGGGCCAGCCGGCCGAGATCGTGGACAAGCCCGGCGCACCCGGCCTGAAGGTCAGTGGCGGCGAGGTGGAGCTTGACCGCGTGTCCTTTGCCTACGACCCCGCGCGCCCGATTCTGAAGGACGTGAGCCTGAAGGTCGCGGCGGGCGAGACGGTGGCGATCGTCGGTCCCTCGGGCTCCGGCAAGTCCACGATCGGGCGGCTCCTGTTCCGGTTCTACGATGTGACGGGCGGTGCGCTTCGGATCGACGGGCAGGATCTGCGCGACGTGACACAGGATAGCGTTCACCGTCTGATCGGCGTGGTGCCGCAGGATACGGTGCTGTTCAACGATACGGTCCACTACAACATCGCTTATGGCCGTCCCGACGCCCCGAGGGAGGAACAGATCGCCGCCGCCAAGGCTGCGAAAATCCACGATTTCATCATGTCCCTGCCCGAAGGCTACGAGACCAAGGTGGGCGAGCGCGGCTTGAAGCTGTCGGGGGGCGAAAAGCAGCGGGTCGGCATTGCCCGCACGATCCTCAAGAACCCGCCGATCCTGCTTCTGGACGAGGCGACCTCGGCGCTCGACACCCAGACCGAACGCGACATTCAGGAAAGCCTGAAGGAAATGGGTCAGGGCCGCACCGTCCTGACCATCGCGCACCGCCTCTCCACCATCGCCGACGCGGACCGGATCGTCGTGCTGGACAAGGGCGAGATCGTGGAGGAGGGCCGCCACGAGCAACTGCTGGCGCTGGGTGGGCGCTATGCCGCGATGTGGGCGCGCCAGTCGGCCGAGGAAGACACCCCGCGCGGACCTCGGCTTGTCAATCTGGAGGAGGCCGCAGCTTCGGGCGGGACTGCGGCAAACGAAGGCGGCGATCTTCCGGCCGACCGCAACTACCGGTTCGCGCCCAAGGTCTGACAGAAGCGCGGGCGGCTATTCAGCCGCCCGCAGCGGACTGGAAGGGGTTTCGGCGTCATTCTCGGTCTCCACGTCCGCCGGGTCGGGGCTTGCTTCGTCCCACAGGATCTCGGGGCTTTCGACCTTGCGCGCGGCGCTGGCGAGCGCGAGGTCGCGCGCCGCGCGGCTGCCCGCGCCCAGGGACAGCGCCTGCAACCGCCGGGCGGAGCGGAAGGCGCCTGTCTCGATCCAGACCCTGAGCGCCAGGAGCGAGGGCGTCAGCACCAGCGTCAGCACCGTCGCGATGCCAAGGCCGAAGACCACTGCCGTCGCCAGCTGCTTCCACCAGAGCGCGGTGGGACTGTCCACGGAATACCCCCCGCCGAGGAAGTCGAGGCTGAGCCCGAACATCATCGGCGCCAGGCCCGCCATCGTCGTGATCGTAGTCAGAAGGACAGGGCGGATGCGCGCCTCGGCGGTCCGGGTGATGGCCTCGATCCGGGGCATGTATTGGCTGAACTCCTGATAGGTGTCGATCAGCACGATGTTGTTGTTCACCACGATTCCGGCCAGCGCCACGATCCCGGTCCCGGTCATGATGATGGAAAAGCTCTGGTCCATGATCAGCATCCCGATCAGCACGCCCGTGGTGGACAGGACGACCGCGATCAAGACCAGCGCGGTGTTGTAGAACGAGTTGAACTGCGCCAGCAGGATCACGAACATCAGGCCAAGCGCCCCGGCGAAGGCCTGCATCAGGAAGGCCTGGCTCTCGGCCTGCTCTTCCTGGTCGCCGGTCCATTGCCAGTCGACACCGGCGGGCAGCGGGCGTTCATCCTCAAGCCAGCTGGTGACCAGGGCGATACGCTCGTTGGCGTTGATGGGCTGGCCCTCGTCATTGGTGAGATCCGGCGCCACGTCCGCCTTCACGTCGTAGTATCGCTTCTGGTTGAAGCGGTCGATGCGGCCGAGCTTCGGCACGGGGTGGCGGGTGACGAAGTTCGCCAGCGGTACCAGCCCTTCCGAGGTGCGAACCTTCAGCGTGTCCAGGGTGGAGAGGAACCGGTCCTCCTCCGGCAGGCGCACGCGGATCTCGATCTCCTCGTCCGAGGTGTCCACGCGCATCGTGTCGAGGAGGATGCCGCGGGTCACCAGCTGGACCATGCCGCCAACCGTCGCCACATCGGCACCGTAGCGGCCCGCCTTTTCGACATCGACGTCGATCTGCCAGTCGATGCCGGGCAGGGGGCGGGTGTCCTCGATCCCCTTGACCCCGGTGAGACTGGTGAACTTGGCCTCCACCGTCTCGACTGCGGCTTCCAGCGCGGCGAAATCGTCCCCCGTCAGGCGCAGGTGCAGGGGCTTGCCCGACGAGGGGCCCCGCGACTGGCTGAGTGACTCGATGCGGATGCCGGGGATCTTTTCCAGCCGCGCGACCAGCCCGTTCAGCACGACATCGCCGTCCAGTTCGGGGTCGTCCTTGCGCGTCTCCCACCGCTGCATCTCGACCTGAAGCTGCGCCACGGTGTCGAGCGGGGCCTGAGCCCCGCCGTTGTTCTGGTCGATCCCGCCCTTTCCGGCGAAGGCGAACACCGAATGGATGCCGGGGGTTTCCAGCACGATCGCCTCGGCCTCCTGCAGGATGGCGTCCTTTTCCTCCAGCGACAGGTTGCCACGGGCGCGCAGGTAGATGATCGCCTGCTCGGTCTCGCTGTCGACGAAGAACTCCACCCCTTTCGAGTGCTTGCCGTAATAGCCGAAGACCGAGATGACGACGAAGACGACCGCGGCGATCGTCACGACCGGCATGATCGGATTGCCCGCAATGAGGTGGATTACGCGGCCAAAGGGCGAACGGCGGTAGCCCGCGCGGACCGGGGCGGCCCGCGCCGGGCGGCGCGCGGCCTCAAGCGTGATTGATCCCAGTGCCGCGCCGAGCAGGAAGATCAGCGCACCGGGGACCGCGTCAAGGATGGAGGGATCGGCCAGCCGCGTCCCCGACAGGTAGCCCGGGTTCAGCATCAGCATCGCGCCGAGGTAGATCGTCGCCATCGCGGGCACGACCAGACCGGCCCGAACCGCCCAGGGCAGCGGCTTCAACATCTCGGCCAGATGTTCGAGCTTGCGCGTCATGCGGCCCGCGACCCCGCCCATGACCGGCAGGTAGATCAGCGCCACCACCAGCGAGGCCGAGAGGACGAAGATCAGCGTGACCGGCAGCATCCCCATGAACTCGCCCGGGATGCCGGGCCAGAAGAGCATGGGCAGGAAGGCGCAAAGCGTCGTGGCGGTGGAGGAGACCACAGGCCAGAACATCCGCTGGGCGGCCTCGGTATAGGCGCGCATTGGCCCCTGGCCCTCGGATATGCGCTTGTCGGCATATTCCACGATGATGATCGCACCATCGACCAGCATCCCCACGGCCAGGATCAGGCCGAACATCACGATATTGGAGATGGAGATGCCGAAGACCGCCAGGAGCGCGAAGGTCAGAAGGAACGAGGTCGGGATCGAAAAGCCCACCAGCAGCGCCGAGCGTGACCCCAGCGTTGCCAGCACCACGATCATCACCAGCGCGATGGCCGTCAGGACCGAGCTTTCCAGCTGGCTGACCATCGCCCCCACGGTCACCGATTGGTCGAGGGATGTGCCCAGATTGACCGCCGCCCGCAGTTCCGGCGGCCAGCCCGCGCGCGCCTCTTGCACCGTCTCGCGGACGAGGTTCGCGGTGTCGATGACGTTGTAGCCCTTGCGCTTGACGACCTGGAGCGCCAGCGTCGTCTCGCCGTTGAAGCGCGCGGTGCCGGTCCGGTCTTCAAACGTCAGGCGGATCTCGGCCAGGTCGCCCAGAGTCACGACGCGGTCGCCGTTCTTCTTGACCGGCAGGTTGTAGACATCCTGCGGGCTTTCGAACGAGGACGGGATCTTGACTGCGAAGGTGCCGGTGGCGCTGTCCACCTCTCCGGCGGCGATCAACTGGTTGTTGTTGCGCACGACCGAGATCAGTTCCCCGGCGGTGACGTTGTAGGCCTCCAGCCGCAGGGGATCGATCACGACCTCCAGCATCTCGTCGCGCTGGCCCGCGAGCCCCGCCTCCAGCACCGGTTCCAGCGTTTCGAGCCGGTCCTGCAGGTCCTTCGCCAGCCGGAGGAGGGTGCGTTCGGGCACCTTTCCCGAAAGGTTCACGATGATGATCGGGAACTGGGAAAAGTTGATCTCGGTCAGCGTGTACTTGTCGGCGCCGTCGGGAAACTTGGCCTCGGCCGTGTTCATCGCGTCGCGCACGTCGGCGATCGTCTTGGTCTTGTCCCAGCCGAAATCAAACTCCAGCGCCACGCCGCCATACCCCTCGGCGGCGGTGCCGGTCATCTTCTTGAGCCCGTCGATGTCCGAGAGTTCCGTCTCCATGACCTTAACGAGCAGCTTTTCGCTGTCGGCTGCCGAGATGCCGGGGAAGGGGACGGAGATGAAGATCGCCGGGATCTCGATATCGGGCTCGCCCTCCTTGGGCAGGCCGATGTAGGCGACCAGACCCGCCAGGATCGACATGGCGATGAAGGCAAGGACCATCCGCGCCCGCGCGGCGGCCCATTCGACGATGCCGGTCATCCGGCGGCCCCCCGGAAGGCCGGGGCGACCGTCACGCCGTCGGTGACGTATTCCTGCCCCAGAACGATGATGTCGGCCGTCTCGGGCAGGCCCGTGACATAGACGCCCTGCGCGGTGTCGCGGATGACCTCGACCGGAACGAACGTCGCCTTGGAGGTCGCATCGACCGTGCGCACACCCAGCCGCCCTGTGTCGTCGAGCGTGAGCGCCGAGGCCGGGATCAGGTGCGCCTGCGCGCCGTCGGCGGCGACGAGGATCTCGACCGTCTGCCCATCTCGGATCGTGAGGTCGGGGTTCGCGACCTCCACCTCCACCCGGAAGGTCCGCGTCTCTGGGTCGGCGGCGCGCGACAGGAAGGTCACGCGGCCCCGCACCTCATGCCCGGTGACCAGACGCGCGCCCGCAAGCGCGCCGACCTTGACCTTGTCGACCTCGGTTTCAGGAATGAAGCCCACCAACTTGATCGGGTCGAGCGCGATGATCGTGGCGCAGAGCCCGCCGGTCGTCAGCAGCGATCCGGTCTCTGCCGCGTCGGTCTCAAGAAGGCCGTTGAAAGGTGCCGTGAGGCGGGTGCGCTCGATCTCCTTGCGGGCAGCCTCCACACCGGCCTGCGCCGCTTGAAGCCCGGCGGCCGCCGCCGCGGCGGCGGTCTCGGAGGTGTATCCGCCGGCCTGAAGCTTGGTGGCCGCATTGGCACTGATCTCGGCCTCGGTCAGCCGCGCCTCGGCCTCGGCCAGCGCGGCGGGCCGGGTGCCCGCGTCGATCTCGCACAGGAGCGTTCCCGCCTCGACCATCGCACCCCGCCGCAGCGGGGCGGAAACGACGGGGCCTGAGGTTTCTGCCCGCACCTCGACCTGGCGCGCGGCTTCGGTCTGGCCGCGCAGCAGCACCCCGGTATCCACCGGAACGGCGACGGAATGGATCGCGACCACGGCGACGGCTGCGGCGGTGTCCTCGACCTCGGGGCGTTCGGCAGTCACGGCGGCGGCGGGCGCGGCCGCCTCGCGACCGGCAAGCCCGAACAGCCGGTCACGTTCGAAGATCAGGAAATAAAGGCTGACACAGACCAGGACGGCCGTGACCATCGGAAGAATACGCATCTAGACCTCTGGTGCGGTCCGCACCTTAATACTGCACGGCCCTTTCTTGGCGATCAACGCGCGAGTGCGTCAAGTCGCTTCTGAACCGACCGGTTCAATTTATGCCGAGCCGTGTCGGCTTGCAACCGCCCCGCGATTTGGGGAAGGCTTGGCAAGGCCAAGCGCTTGCGTGTAAGACGGTCGGCGAATGACGCCCCGGACGGGCGCGAAACGGCGGAGACGGGCGTGAGCGAGACCGACAGCTTCATTGACGAAGTGGCCGAAGAGGTGCGCCGCGACCGCTTGTTTGCGGTTTTGCGCCGCTATGGCTGGATCGGGATCCTCGCGGTGCTACTGATCGTCGGCGGCGCGGCCTGGAACGAGTGGCAAAAAGCCCAGGCGAAGGCAGAGGCCGAAGCCTTCGGCGACGCGATTCTGGCCGCGTTGGCGGCAGACGATCCCGCCGCGCGGACCGAGGCGCTGTCGACCGTCCCAACCGCGCAGCCGGGGCAGGCCGCGCTTCTGTCCTTCCTGGCCGCGGACGAGGCCTTGAAGCAGGGCAACGCGGGTGCGGCCGAAACCGCGCTGGAGCGTGTGGCGTCGGACGCGGGCGCGCCCGAGTCCTACCGCCAGCTCGCGGAACTGAAATACCTGATCCTCAAGGGGCCCGCGCTGAACGCGCAGGAGCGTGAGGAACGGCTTGCGGCGCTTTCTGTGCCCGGCGCCCCCTACCGTCCGCTTGCGCTTGAGCAGCAGGGCCTTTCCCTGATCGCCTCCGGCAAGACCGAAGAGGCGCTCGCGCTCTACCAGCAGCTGGTGCAGGAGGCGGGCGTGACCGCCGGGCTCAAGCAACGTGCGCTTCAGATGATCGTGGTGCTCGGAGGCGAGCCCGCGCAACAGTGACCAACCCGCGACCGCGTGGACGGGAAACAGGAAAGGGCAGGGGCCGTGAAGATTACCCAGGGGTTTTGCACCGTGGCGGTTCTGGCGCTTCTGGCGGGGTGTTCCGAGGGCGAACTGATCCTGCCGGGCGACCGGGTCAAGCCGCGTGACACGAGCCTGCCCGAGGGCGAGGGCGCGTTGCAGATGTCCGCCGCCTCCAATGCCTCGGGACCCGCGACGGTCCTGCCGGAGGCGGTGCCGATCACGCTGCCGGCGGTCGTCTCGAACGCCGACTGGCCGCTCAGGGGCGGCGCGGGCACGCACAAGGCCCCCCACGCCGCGCTGTCGGCATCCCCCGTTCTGGCCTGGAGTGCACCGATTGGCGCGGGCGACAGCCGCAAGAACCGGATCACCGCCGCCCCGATCGTGGCGGATGGGCGCATCTTCACGCTGGACGCCCGCGCGACCGTGGCCGCGACCGGAACCAATGGCGCGCCGTTGTGGCAAAGCGACCTTACGCCCGCGACCGACCGTGACGGCGATGCCTCCGGCGGCGGGCTTGCGGCCGAGGGCGGCCGGATCTTTGCGACCACGGGTTACGGGGAAGTGATTGCGCTCGATGCCGCGACTGGCGCCGTCGTCTGGCGCCAGCGCCTTGACGGGATTGCCTCGGGCGGCCCGTCGGTCTCCGACGGCCTTGTCTATGTTTCGACCCGCGACGGATCGGCGACCGCGCTTTCGGCCTCCAACGGTCGCATCGCCTGGCAGATCCCGGCGCTCGCAAGCCAATCCGGCGTGGTCGGCGTCGCGGCCCCGGCCTTCGACGGGCGCCTGGTGCTCTTCCCCTTCGCGAGCGGCCAGATGATCGCGGCGGAGAAGAGTTCCGGCACCGGGCTTTGGGCTGGTCAGGTCACGGGCCGCCGACTGGGGCGCGCCTATGCGGCGATCAGCGACCTGTCGGGCGATCCGGTGATCGACGGCGCGACTGTCTATGCCGGCACGGCTGCGGGCCGTCTTGCCTCTTTCAGCGCCGAAACCGGGGCACCGGGCTGGACGGCCGAGGACGGGGCGGCGGGGCTTTTCGCCGTCGCGGGCGGGGCGATCTTCCTGGTCAACGACGAGGCGCAGTTGGTGCGCCTCGATGCCGCGACCGGAGAGGCCGTCTGGCGCGTGGACATGCCCTATTTCACCAAGGACAAGGACAAGAAGCGCAAGGGCATCTTCGCGCATTACGGGCCAGTCCTGGCCGGTGGGCGGCTCTGGATCGCTTCCAGCGGCGAAACCCTGACGGCGTTCGATCCGGCGTCGGGCGCGGCGCTCCAGCAGGTCGAATTGCCTGGCGGAGCGGCCTCGGCCCCGGTGGTGGCGGGGGGCACGCTTTATGTGCTGTCCAAAAACGGCAAGCTTCTGGCTTTCCGCTGAGCCAAAACCCGTGTAAGGGGGCGGCTTGCCCCCTTTCGCAGGACCCGGACCCATGAGCTTCACCCTTGCCATCGTCGGCCGCCCCAATGTCGGCAAGTCGACGCTGTTCAACCGCCTGGTCGGCAAGCGGCTGGCGCTGGTGGATGACCAGCCAGGCGTCACGCGCGACCTGCGCGAGGGCGACGCGCGCCTCGGGCCGCTGCGCTTCATCGCCATCGACACCGCTGGGCTTGAGGACGCACGGGACGACAGCCTTCAGGGCCGGATGCGCCGCCTGACCGAACGCGCCGTCGAAATGGCCGATATCTGCCTTTTCGTGGTGGATGCCCGCGCCGGGATCACCCCCACCGACCAGATCTTCGCGGAGATCCTGCGCCGCAAGAACGCCCATGTGATCCTCGCCGCCAACAAGGCCGAGGGCCGCGCGGGTGAGGCCGGCGCGCTCGAAGCCTACGCGCTTGGCCTGGGGGAGCCCCTGCGCATCTCCGCCGAACATGGCGAGGGGATGGACGACCTCTACCGCGTGCTGGAGCCGCTGGCGACCGAGTTCGCCGCCCGCAACAAGCTCCAGGTGCCGGAAACCGATGTCGATGTGTCGGGGGACGAGGGCGAGGATGACGGCCCGCGCAAGCCCACGCTGGAACGGCCGCTCCAGCTCGCCGTCATCGGGCGGCCGAACGCGGGGAAGTCGACGCTGATCAACAAGATCATCGGCGAAGACCGGCTCCTGACCGGGCCCGAGGCCGGGATCACCCGGGACGCGATCTCCGTCACCGCCGAGTTCATGGGCACGCCCATGCGCATCTTCGACACCGCCGGGATGCGCAAGCGCGCCAAGGTTACGGACAAGCTCGAAAAGCTTTCCGTCGCGGACGGGCTTCGCGCCGTGCGCTTCGCGGAGGTCGTGGTGGTCCTGCTCGACGTGGACATCCCCTTCGAACAGCAGGACCTGCGCATCGCCGACTTCGCCGAAACCGAGGGCCGGGCGGTCGTGATCGCCGCGAACAAGTGGGACCTGGAAGAGGACAAGGCCGAAAAGCTGAAGGAGTTGCGCGAGGCCTTCGAACGGCTCCTTCCGCAACTCAAGGGCGCGCCGCTCGTCACCGTGTCGGCCAAGACCGGCAAGGGGCTCGACCGGCTCCACAACGCGATCCTGAAGGCCTACGACGTCTGGAACCGCCGCGTGACCACCGCCAAGCTGAACCAGTGGTTGGGCGCCATGACCGAGGCGCACCCGCCCCCCGCGCCCGGCGGCCGCCGCATCCGCCTGCGCTACATGACCCAGGTCAAGACCCGGCCGCCCGCATTCGTCGTGATGTGCACGCATGCTGACCAGATCCCCGAAAGCTACGGGCGCTACCTGACGAACGGTCTGCGCGACAGCTTCGACATGCCCGGCACGCCGATCCGGCTGACCTTCCGCGACCAGGGGGCGAAGAACCCCTACAAGGACAAGAAGAAGTCCATCCCGTCGCGGCTCAGGAAACACGTCGAAAAGGGCGGGACAGGCCGCAAGGCCTGATCCACCGCCCCCTTCATTCTGGCCGAAATACTCCGGGGGGGCGGGGGCTGGCCCCCGCTCCGCACCGGGGTCCCGCGCGCCGGCTCAGACCAGCACGCCCTCCGCCGTCAGCCGGGTCTTGCCGCCCAGCCAGGGCACCAGCGCCTCGGGCATGACGACCGACCCGTCGGCCTGCTGGCCGTTTTCCAGAATCGCGATCAGGCAGCGCCCGACGGCGAGGCCCGATCCGTTCAGCGTATGGACGTAATCCGGCTTGCCGCCGCCCGCCGGACGGTAGCGCGCGTTCATCCGCCGCGCCTGGAAATCGCCGCAGACCGAGACCGAGGAGATTTCGCGATACTTGTTCTGCCCCGGCAGCCAGACCTCGATGTCATGGGTCTTGCGGGCGCCAAAGCCCATGTCGCCAGTGCAAAGCACCACGGTGCGGTAGGGCAGGCCCAGCCGCTCCAGCACCGCCTGCGCGCAATTCGTCATGCGCTCGTGTTCGTCCAGCGAGGTTTCGGGCGTGGTGATCGACACCATCTCGACCTTCTCGAACTGGTGCTGGCGGAGCATGCCAGAGGTGTCCTTGCCCGCGCTGCCCGCTTCCGAGCGGAAGCACTGGGTATGCGCGGTCATGCGGATCGGCAGCGCCGCCTCCTCCACAATGTCGCCCGCGACGGTATTGGTCAGCGTGACTTCCGAGGTCGGGATCAGCCACCAGCCATTGGTGGTCTGGTAGCTGTCCTCGGCGAATTTCGGCAGCTGGTTGGTGCCGTACATCGCCTCGTCCTTGACGAGAACCGGAGTGATCGTCTCGGTCAGGCCGTGCTCGCCCGTGTGCAGGTCCAGCATGAATTGCGCCAGCGCCCGGTGGATGCGCGCGACGCCCCCGCGCAGCAGCACGAAGCGGGCACCCGACAGCTTGGCGGCGGTCTCGAAATCCATCCCGGGCTTCACGCCGGCGATCTCGAAATGCTCGACCGGCTTGAAATCGAAGCCGCGCGGCGTGCCCCAGCGGCGGATTTCCTGGTTGTCGTTTTCGTCCGCGCCCTCGGGCACGTCGTCATGCGGCAGGTTCGGGATGCCCAGGAGGATGTCGCGCAGCCGCGCGTCCTCCTCGCCGGCTTCGGCGCTGAGCTTCGCAATCTCGGCCTTTTTTTCCGCCACCAGCGCGCGGAGCCGTTCGAACTCCGCCTCGTCGCCCCGCGCCTTGGCCGCGCCGACCTCCTTGGAGGCCGCGTTCTGCGCCGCCTGCGCGGTTTCGGCGGCCAGGATCTTCGCCCGGCGGCCTTCATCGATGGCGAGGATCTCGGACGACAGCCCCGAAAGCCCCCGGCGCGCAAGGGCGGCATCGAAGGCGGCGGGATTTTCGCGGATAGCGCGGATGTCGTGCATGATTGGCCTCAAGACTGAATGTGGGCTGCCTATGCCATATCGGCGGCCCTTGTGGAAGCGCAACGACGCATCGCCGCCCGCCCGCCCGCAGTTCACCCGCGCCAGTGGGCCGCCATCTGCGGCAAGCGCGGACCACGGAAATGTGCTAGGCTTGGTCAGGCGCCGCGGACATGACGCCCGAGGTGCCGATCCGGCAGGAGGGAGTGCCATGACCGCGATGAATGTCGTCAGGATGAGGGTCAAGCCAGGACAGCAGGCCGCCTTCGAGGGCCACCACGACAGCCGCAGCCTTGCGGAGCTGAAAGGCTTGCGTGCCCTACGGCTCGTCAAGACAGGTGAGCGGGACTATGTCGTCGTCGGAGAGTGGGATGATATGGCCGCGCTCGCCGCGGCGCGCCCCGCGATGATCGCGCTTCTCGACGGGTTCCGTGACAGCCTGGAGGATCTGGGCGGCGGCCTGGGCGTGACCGATCCGCATTCGGGCGAGGTCGTCGTCGAGCGCCGCAACTAGGTCATCGCGGGGGTCAACCCGCCTCGGCCGCTTCAGACCGACCGCGCCTATCCCTTTGGGGGAATATTGCGCCGGGCCGCGCTTTGCTAAGGCTTGTCCCAGCAAAAGGGGGGGACGCGCGATGACCGAAGTGACGTTTGCGGCGACGCAGATGGCGTGCAGCTGGGATGCCGACGAGACGCTCGCAAGGGCGGAAAGCCTGGTTCTGCGGGCGGCAGAGGCCGGGGCCGAGGTCATCCTCCTCCAGGAGCTGTTCGAGGCGCCGTACTTCTGCCTGGAGATCGTGGAACGCCATCTGGACCTCGCCCGCACCTTGGAAGAGAACCGGGCCGTCCAGCATTTCCGGGCGCTGGCCCGGCGCCTTGGCGTCGTGCTGCCGATCTCGTTCTTCGAGCGCGCGGGGCTTGCGCATTACAACACGCTGGCCATGATCGATGCGGACGGGGAGATCCTGGGCACCTACCGCAAGACCCATATCCCCCAAAGCGCGGGCTACGAGGAAAAGTTCTACTTCACCCCCGGCGACACCGGCTTCAAGGTCTTCCAGACGCGGTTCGGCCGGATCGGCTGCGGCATCTGCTGGGATCAGTGGTTCCCCGAGACCGCCCGTTCGCTGGCGCTGCTGGGGGCGGAGGCGCTTTTGTTCCCCACCGCCATCGGGTCGGAGCCGCATTTCCCGACCCTCGATAGCGCCGCCCATTGGCAGCGCACGATGCAGGGGCACGCGGCCGCCAACATCTTGCCGGTGATCGCCTCGAACCGTATTGGGACTGAGCGGGACGGGCAGACGGAGGTGACCTTCTACGGCTCGTCCTTCATCGCCGACCAGACCGGCGCAATGGTCGCGGAGGCCGGGCGCGACGAGGAGTCGGTGATCACCGCGACCTTCGATCTGGCCGCGATCGCGCAGCAGCGGCGCTTTTGGGGCGTCTTCCGGGACCGCAGGCCGGACATGTATGGCGCGCTCGCGACGATGGACGGCACCAACCGGGTGGTTGGCTAGGGCCACCCGCGCGCGAGCTACGGCGCCGGGCGATAGCGCCCCTGAAGCGCCAGGGGCGCCTTGGCCTCCCGCTCGCTCAGCATGGCCAGGACCGCCGCGCGCCCTTCGTGCAGAAGCCAGGAGGCCTCGTTGATCAGCGTGGCCTCGATCCGCAGGGCAATACGGGCCGCGTCGGCGGGTGCGCACCCAGCATGGCCAGCGCATCGGGATCGGTGCCCGCATGGCCCGCAAGTTCCACCAGACGCATCGTCCCCAATCCGGCGATGCTGGCCCGTGGCTTTTCCATGCTGATCGCGTCCGCGGGCATGATGGTATCCGGTATGGAATTTCGAGCTAAAAGCTTCAAACTTGAACTTGTTTTCCGCCGGTGCCACGCTGACCGGGATCTGGGCGGAAAGGCGGCGCATGACGGTTCTGTGTCTCGGGAGCGGTCCGGCGGGGCTTTACTTCGCGATCTCGATGAAGCTGCGCGACGCTGGCCATCAGGTCACGGTGCGGGAGCGGAGCCGCGCAAATGACGCCTTTGGCCGGGGCGTGGTGCTGTCGGACGCTGCGCCGCGCCGGATGCAGCAGAACGACCCGGCCTCCACCGACGCGATCCGCAGCCATTTCGTTTGTTGGGACGACATCGTGGTTGTCCATGACGGTCGCCGCACCGTGTCGGGCGGGCGCGGCTTTGCCGGGATCGGCCGCAAACAGATGCTTGTCCTCCTGCAGGACCACGCCCGCGCCCTCGGCGTCGATCTGCGGGTCGAGACGGAGTTCGACGGGGCCGAAACAAGCTGCAAGATCTGCGAACGTCACGCTGGCGGGCATGCGCTGATGTCGCACGCCGCCCACCTGCGCGGCCCGACGGTCTGGATGAAGTTCCCGCGCGTGATCTGCGAAAGCTGGTACAACGGCAATGTCGTGCTGATGGGGGACGCGGCCACCAGGGGGTATCTCTCGATCGGACCGGGCGTACGGCTCGCCTTCGACAGCGCCATCGCGCTCGCGGACTACCTGCTTAACGAACCGCCGCTGGAGGCCGCTTTTGAGCGCTACCAGGCGGAACGGCGGACCGAGGTGCTGCGCCTTCAATCGGCGTCGCGCAACAGCCTGGAATGGTTCGAGGCGGCGGAGCGCTACCCGGACCTGCCACCGGAACAGTTCGCCTGCTCGCTGCTGACCCGCTCGCAACGGATCAGCCACGAAAACCTGCGGCTGCGCGATCCTGACTGGCTGCGGGGCGCAAGGCCTCGGTCCAGGTCCCGTGGGAGGACAACGAGATGCCGGTGACGGAGGGCGGTTGGGACATCCTCGGCCCCTCGGCGCTGCCATGGTCGCCCGATCATGCCGCCCCGCGCGCGATGACTCGCGCCGGCATGGACCGGGTGCGGGACGAGAGCCCAGTGTCGACCCTGCGCACGGACGATTGCGCCGGGCAGTTGGAAGACCGCATGCGTTGGCCGCTGGAGGTCTTCCGCGCCATGCGCGCCGCCTGGGGCGATCGCAAGCCGACGTCGGTGCGCATCTCTGCCAACGATTGGGGAGGGGATCACGGCGTGACCCCGGCTGAGGCGGTGGAGATCTCGCGGCTCTTCGCAAGGGCCGGGGCCGATATGATCGATGTGGGCGCAGGCCAGATCCCGACCGATGCGAAGCCCGTCTACGGCCGCATGTTCCAGACGCGACTCTCCGACCGCATCCGCAACGAGGCGGGCCTGGCGACCATGGCCGTGGGCAACACCACGGAGGTCGGCCAGGTCAATGTGATCCTGCTGGCGGCGCGGGCGGATCTTGGCTGCCTCGCGCGCCCGCACCTCGCCGATCCGTACTCGACGCTGCACGCGGCGGCGGAACTGGACGACGAGGCCGAGGAATGGCCGCGCCCTTGCCATCGGGGGCGCGACCAGGCGCGGCGGCTCAGGGAAAAGGCGGCGGAGGTGATCCGGGCATGAGCATGACGGGAAAACGGGTGCTGATCACCGGGGGCGGGACGGGCGCGGGGGCCGACCTTGCGCTGGGCTTTGCCCACGCAGGTGCGGAGGTCGTCATCAGCGGTCGCCGGTCCGAGCCGCTTCGTGCCACCGCCGCGCGGCATGATGCGATAAGCTGGGTCCTGGCGGACGTGACCGACGAAGCCTCGGTCCAGGCGATGTTCGCCGAGGCCGGACCCTGCCAGATCGTCATCGCCAACGCCGGTGCCGCCGACAGCCGGGTGATGGCGAAAACCACGCTCGACCAGTGGAACGCGATGATCGCGGTCAATCTGACGGGCGCCTTCCTGACGCTGCGCGAGGGGCTGAGGCAGATGGACGGCTGGGGGCGGCTCATTGCCATCGCCTCGACCGCGGGGGTGAAAGGTTACGGGAAGATTGCGCCTTATGCTGCTGCAAAACATGGAGTTATTGGAATCGTTCGGTCGCTGGCGCTGGAGATCGCCCGCAGCCCGGTGACGGTCAACGCAATCTGCCCGGGCTTCCTCGACACGCCCATGACCGACCACTCGTTGGAGGTCATCGCCGGGAAAACCGGTCGCAGCCGGGCCGAAGCCCGGGCGGTCCTGGAGGCGATGAGCCCGCAGAACCGGTTGATCCAGCCCGCCGAGGTCACGGCCTGCGCGCTTTGGCTTTGCGCGCCGGGATCGGAGGGGGTGAACGGGCAGGCGCTCTCCATCAACGGGGGCGAGGCATGAGCGATCTGTCCAAGCGCCGCCTGAAGCTCTGGATCCGCCTTCTTGCGGTCACCCGGACCGCCGAGAACCGCCTGCGGGAGTTCCTGCGCGTCGAACATGGCACCACGCTTCCCCGGTTCGACGTGATGGCCGCGCTTTACCGGCGGCGCGGGGGCGTCACGATGAGCGAGCTGAGCCGGATGCTGCTGGTGTCGAACGGGAACGCCACCGCGGTGGTGGACCGGCTGGAGGCGGAGGCAATGGTGCGCCGCACGCCTTCTCAGACCGATCGCCGCACCGTCTTCGTGGCGCTGACCGAGGCGGGGCTGGCCGCCTTTGAGACGCTGGCCGCAGACCATGAGCGCGAGTGGATGCGATCTTCGCGAGCCTCTGCCAGGAGGATCTCGACCAGTTGACGGAGATACTGAAAAGGTTTGTAAAGTAATGAGTTAGATGGCAAACCTCGCGTCGGTGTATTTCTTGTGGGAGATCCGGGACCAGATCGCGGTGATCCACCTGAACCGGCCCGACCGAAAGAACCCTCTGACATTCGAGAGCTACGCGGAACTGCGCGACACCTTCCGCGTGTTGCCCTGTGCCGGGGACGTGGATGTGGCGGTGCTTGCGCCGAACGGCGGCAACTTCTGTTCGGGCGGGGATGTCCACGACATCATCGGACCCTTCGTCAGCATGGACATGAAGGGGCCTCAGGACCGCGACGCCTGAGGCCAAGTGCGCCTTCCTTTTCACTCGCGCAGGGCTTGCTGGGTGCGACTTGGGGCCTGTGCCGCGCTGCCGCGCATCATCGGCTAGGGGTGGGCTGCAGAACTGCTGTAAATGGGGCGCAGCAAGGGGGCGCGGGAGGGCGCGGATTGGGGCTTCTGAAACGCGCTGCATCCGGCCGACCGGCTGGAGGAGGAGGCGATGGCGCTCACCCGCCGGATCGCGGCGGGGCCGGTCTTTGCCCATGGCATCACAAGATCCAGCTGAACCAGGAGTGGAACCTGGGCCTCAACCAGGCGATTGCGGCGGAGGCGCAAGCGCAGGCCATCTGCATGCAGACCCGCGATTTCGAACGCGCCTACCGTGCCTTCGTGGCCAAAAAGACGCCGGTGTTCCAAGGGAGCTGAGGTCAAGGAAAAGGGGGGCAGCCCCCCTGACCCCCCCGGATACTTGGGAATAGAAGAAAAGATGAGCGACGATCGCTTCCGGGACTGGCCCTTCTTCGCGGATCGTCACCGCGACCTGGCGGCGCGGCTTGAAGCCTGGTGCGGCGCCCAGTTGCCGGTCGATCATGACGATTCCGATGCCGCCTCCCGTGGCCTTGTCGCGGCCCTGGGGCGGGCGTCTGGCTGCGCGCGACCGGAGCCAGCGCAGGGGAGCGGCTGGATATCCGCACGCTGAGCGTGATGCGGGAGGTGATGGCGCCCCACCCGCTGGCGCGCTGACCGGCGCGCCCGGGCAGGGGTTCAAGGTTGCGATGACGGTTCAGGACCATTTCCGCCCGGCCGTCGGGGCGGCGGCACTCCGCCTTGCCCGCCGGCGCTGGAGAAGGCGTTGGCGCGGGTGCGTCCGGGGGGCTCTCGGACCACCAGATTGTGCTGGCCATCTGGCCGACATGGCGTTGAAGATCGACGCGGCGTTGCTGGTCTTTCGCGCGGTCGGGGTCAAGGATCAGGGTGCCGCGCGCATCAGCCGCGAGGGCCAAGCTTTGCGCGACCGAAGCGACGCAGGAGGTCATCGACATGGCCGTGCAGCCGTACGGCGGCGACGGGGTGCGCCACGGATCGGCGGTCGAGCGCCTTTACCGCGAAATCCGGGCGCTGCGCATCTACGAAGGGGCTTCGGACGTTCAGCGGATGGTGATCGCAAGGGCGCTGCAATGATCTACCGCCGCGCGATCCGCGTCGAATTCAACCACTGCGATCCGGCGGGGATCGTCTTCTACCCGCGCTACTTCGAGATGACCAACTCGGTCTGCGAACGCTTCTTCCGCGAGGTTGCGGGCCATTCCTGTGCCGCGATGATGGTGGCGGGTGAGGGGGTGCCGACCGAGCGCATGGAGGCCGATTTCCACGCCCATTGCGGCGCGCACCACCGGCTGACGGTCGCGCCGACGCTGTTTCTGGTCGATGGGGGGCGGCCGAAGTCCTAGCCGGATGATGTCCGTGACCGCATCACAACCGTCAGGGAGTGTTCCGATGGTGCACAAGTTCCTCCATCCCGAGGGCTGGAAGCCCGCGATCGGTTAATCGAACGGCGCCGCCGTGACGGGGCGCATGGTCTTTACCGGCGGCATGGTGGGGTGGAACGCCGACCGCCGGCTCGAAAGCGAAGCGTTCGTTGATCAGGCTGCCCAGGCGCTGCGCAATGTCGTGGCGGTTCTGGCCTACGCCGGGGCGCGGCCGGGGCATTTGGTTCGGTTGACCTGATTTGCCACCGAAAAGTAGAAATAATTTATGATGTCAGAGCTTTGGGGCTGTCTATTAAGTTGTGATCGGCGCGCATTACCCGGCGATGGCGCTGGTACCGGTGCTGGTGCGGGTCGAGGATCGCGTCACGGTCGTGATCTTGGCAGCGGCGGTCATTCCGCGGGACTGAGGCGCAGCGCACGAGGGGAGCCGCAGTGCCGGGACCAAGGGGACATGTGGACAGCTTCACGCGGGACAATCTGCCGCCGGCGGACCAATGACCTGAGATCCGGCTGGACCCGTTCTACTATCCCGAGTGGCTGAACGCGGGCGTGGAACTCTGCGACCGGATGGTCGAGCGGGGATTTGCCGGCCACACGGCGCTGATCGGCAATGGGCGCATCCGGACCTAAAAGGAACTGGCGGATTGGTCGAATCGGATCGCTCATGTTTTGATTGAGGATTATGGCGTAAAGCATAAGAACTGCATTCTTATTCGATATGCGAATAGCCCTGCGCTGGTCGCGTGCTGGCTGGCTGCGACCAAGGTGAGCGCGGTTGTCGTGAACACGATGCCTATGCGGGGGGCGGGAGAACTGGCCAAGATCGTGGACAAGGTTGAAATCGGCCTGGCGCTGTGCGACACCTGCCTGATGGAGGAGATGGTGGCCTGCGCGAAGGGCTCGCGCCACCTGCGCAAGGTGATCGGTGTCGACGGGACGGCCAATCGCGGCGTGGAGCTTGACTGCGTGGCGCTAAACAAGCCGCTGCGGTTCGAGGCCGCGCGGACGGGCCGGGACGACGTGGCGTTTCTGGGGGTCACCCGCGGCACGGCGGGCTCGCCCAAGGCCACGATGCATTTCCACCGCGACCTTCCAATCATCGCGGACGGCTACGCGCGCGAGGTGCCGGGCGGCACGCCGGACGATGGCTTCGTCGAATCGCCGCGCCTGGCCTTCACGTTCGGGCTTGGCGGGTTCGCGGTCTTTCCGTTGCGTTTTGGCGCCGCGGACGCGCTTCTGGAACAGGCAACGCCCGCCAATCTGCTCTCGATCATCGAGGCGCATGTGGTCCTGGCCGAGGGGGGGCGCCCGACGATGCGACGAACCTCCGGCTGCGGGATCATGTGAAACGGACCATCGCGCCTTAGAAGTATCCGCCCAGGATCGTCTTTACCCGCGCAATGCCGAAGGCGCAGGCGGGCAAGATCCAGCGCTTCCGCTTGCGCGATCCGGGCGGGTGAGGGGCGTGAGGCGGTGAAATTCTGGGTTGCAAGCAGATGCAAACCCTTCAAGGTGAGCGCGAACAAACCACGGGGAGACAATCTAGATGAGGTCCAGGACCATCCTTCTCGGTGCGCTCGCGGCGCTTGCACTGGGCGCGGGCTCGGCTGGGGCCGAGGGCATCAAGGTTGGCATGATCACCACGCTGTCGGGCGGCGGTGCGGGGATGGGCATCGACGTGCGCGACGGGTTCAACCTTGCGCTCAAGATGGCGGGTGCGACCGATGTCGAGGTCATCGTCGAAGACGATCAGCAAAAGCCGGAGATCGCGGTGCAGATCGCCAAAAAGATGATCCAGTCCGCTCAGGTCGATGTGCTGACCGGCATCCTCTGGTCCAACCTTGCGATGGCGGTGGTGCCTGCGGCGGTCGCACAGGGGACATTCTACCTGTCGCCGAACGCAGGCCCCTCGGCGCTGGCGGGTGCGGGTTGCGACAAGAACTATTTCAGCGTCGCCTGGCAGGACGACAACCTGCATGAGGCCGCCGGGGCCTATGCGAATTCCGCCGGCTACCGCAAGACCTTCATGCTGGCGCCCAACTATCCCGACGGCACGGACGCCATCGCCGCCTACAAGCGCTTCTACAAGGGTGAAAAGGCGGGCGAGGTCTATACCCAGCTTGGCCAAACCGACTACGCGGCCGAGATCGGGCAGATCCACGCCTCGCATGCGGACAGCGTGTTCTTCTTCCTTCCCGGCGGCATGGACATCGCTTTCATGAAGCAATACGCGGATTCGGGCATGACGACCCCTCTGGTCAGTGCTGCCTTCTCCTTCGATCAGAACCTCTTGCAGGCGGTGGGTGACGCGGCCTTGGGCGTGCACCACACCTCTCAGTGGAGCAAGGACCTGGATAACCCGGCCAACGCGGCCTTCGTCGAGGCGTTTCAGGCCGAATACGGCCGTTTGCCCTCGCTTTACGCAAGCCAGGGCTACGACACGGCCAACCTGCTCCTGTCAGCCAAGGCCAAGGCGGACGTGGCGGATCAGGACGCCTTCCGCGCGGCGCTTGAGTCGGCGGATTTCGCCTCCACCCGCGGGGACTTCGCGTTCGGCCCAAACCATCACCCGATCCAGGATATCTATGTCCGCGAGGTGGTGAAGGAGGGCGATGTCTACACCAACAAGGTCGTGGGTGTGGCGCTTGAGGATCGCGGCGACGCCTACGCGGAAGCGTGCAATATGTGATCGGGCCGGGCGCGATCCGGCCCTGGCTCGGGGAGACGATCCGGTAGGGCTTCTGGCCGCACGGCCCGCCGCCAGCGATCTGGCGCGATCGCGGACCGATACCCGGGGGTTTGACGTGTGCCGCGCGCGTCTTGCGTGCGACCGCGTCCAGGGGAGCCCCAAGAAGCACAAATTGGACGATTTCCATTACAAATTTCTGTGCTTCTCAGGTCACGGATAGGCTCCTGCTCAGCAATTTTGAGCAAAGGAAGGCCCATCAGATGACAGAAGACATGCTCCACGTGATGGAATGGCACAACGGCGAGAAGGACTATTCGCCGTTCTCGGACGCGGAAATGAAACGCCGTCAGGATGATGTCCGCAAGTGGATGGCCGCCAACGATGTCGATGCGGCGCTGTTCACCTCCTACCACTGCATCAACTACTATTCCGGCTGGCTCTACTGCTACTTCGGCCGCAAGTACGGCATGGTGATCACGCAAGATGCGGCCACGACGATTTCGGCGGGGATCGATGGCGGCCAGCCCTGGCGGCGCAGCTTCGGCAGCAACATCACCTATACCGACTGGCGCCGCGACAACTTCTATCGCGCGGTTCGGCAGTTGACGCCGGGCGTCAAGCGGCTGGGGATCGAGTTCGATCACGTCAACCTCGATTACCGTAAGCAGCTTGAGGCGGCTCTGCCGGGTGTGGAATTCGTCGATATCGCGCAGCCCTCGATGTGGATGCGCTCGATCAAATCTGCGGAGGAACACAAGCTGATCCGCGAAGGCGCGCGCATCTGCGACGTGGGCGGCGCGGCCTGCGCGGCGGCGGTGGGCGCGGGCGTGCCCGAACACGAGGTCGCCATCGCGTCCACCAACGCGATGATCCGAGAGATCGCCCGGTCCTTTCCCTTCGTGGAACTGATGGACACCTGGACCTGGTTCCAATCGGGCATCAACACCGACGGCGCCCATAACCCCGTCACCAACAAGAAGATCCAGTCGGGCGACATCCTGTCCTTGAACACCTTCCCGATGATCTTCGGCTACTACACTGCGCTGGAACGCACGCTGTTTTGCGACAGCGTCGATGATGCGAGCCTCGACATCTGGGAAAAGAATGTGGCCGTCCATCGCCGCGGGCTCGAACTCATCCGGCCCGGCGCGAAGTGCAACGAGATCGCGCTGGAACTGAACGACATGTACCGTGAATGGGACCTGCTCAAGTACCGGTCCTTCGGCTACGGCCACTCCTTCGGGGTGCTGAGCCATTACTACGGACGCGAGGCCGGCGTCGAGCTTCGCGAGGATATCGAGACGGAGCTGAAGCCCGGTATGGTCGTCTCGATGGAGCCGATGGTCATGCTGCCCGAAGGGACGCCCGGCGCGGGCGGCTATCGAGAGCACGACATCCTGATCGTGACCGAGGACGGAGCGGAAAACATCACCGGCTTCCCCTTCGGCCCCGAACACAACGTGATCCGGAACTGAAGCCCGGCGATCAGGGATCGGAAAGGCCCGGCTTCGGCCGGGTTTTTCTGTTCCGGAATGCGGCCCAGCCGCCGTGGGGGGGCGGGGACGGCAAAAGGAAACGGGGCCGCGCGCGGCCCCGTCCGTCCCGGTCAGAACCGGTTTCAGATGAACTCGGCCCTAAGCGCCTCGACGATGCCCTGGGTACAGACCTCCAGCAGGATGTGGCCCTTCTCGACCGAGGCCTCCTTGGGCGACGACAGGGTGCCACATGCCGGGGTCCAGGCCGCCTTGACCGGATAGACATCATAGGGCGGGAAGCTGGCCGGTGCATGGTCCACGGCGCGATCGAGCTGCACCAGCTGCGGGTGCAGCGCCAGCATCAGCGAGGTTTCCAGAACCCCGCCGTGTTCGACATCCCAACCCGGGAAGCCGCCGGGGTAGAGTTGTTCGATGGCGTCCTTATGGACGAAGTCCCAGTAGGATAGCACGACCACCTTCAGATCGGTGATCCCATCCCAGCGCAATTCCCGCAGCGCGAGGTCGATGCCCTCGACGATGAACCAGGAGTTTTCGAAATGGCCGTTCACCAGGCAGATCTTGCGGACCCCGTGCCGCGCGAACTCCTTCACCACGTCCTTCAACGCCGCGACCAGGGTCGCCCCGTCAAGGCTTGTCGTGCCCGGAAGGTGATTGCCGCCGCCGGACTTCTGGTGCGACTTGTAGCCATAGGTAAAGGCCGGCGCGACCAGCCCGCCGATTTCGGAGGCGACCCGCCGGGCGAACTCGGTGGGCAACAGGACATCGACATGAAGCGGCATGTGGTGGCCGTGCTGCTCCATCGATCCGATGGGGATCAGGATCGGCGTTTGCCCGTGTCCGACCGCCGCGGCATAGTCGGGCCAGGTCAGTTCAGAGGCGAAGGCGCTGCTGAGGGACATGATTACTCCTGCATAAGGCTTGCCGCAAAATTACGTTGCCGGAGGTCGATAAGAAAAATAGATTGTCCCAATTCTTCCATTTCGGGCGCAAATGCATGGCCGTTCTGACGAACCTGCCGACCGATCTGCTCAGGACCTTCATCGCGGTGGTCGAGCTTGGCGGTCATTCCAAGGCGGGCGCCCATCTCGGCCGTAGCCAGCCGGCAATTTCGCTTCAGATCCGCAGGCTTGAGGAGCTTGTCCGCGCGCCGCTCCTGTCCCAGGAAGGGCGCAGCATTCAGCCGACCTCGGCCGGTGAGGCGCTGCTGAGCTATGCGCGCGAAATGATCCGCATCAACGATGAGGCGGTCAGCTATTTTCACCGCTCCGACAAGACGGGCGTGCTCAGGATCGGGCTGCCGACGGACTACGCGGTCGCTTTCCTGCAGCGCTCGATCACGCGGTTCAGCCTCGACAATCCGGATGTGGAGCTTGAGGTTCACTGCGACCTCAGCCGGGAACTGCACCAGCATCTCAGGGCGGATGACCTTGATATCATCATCGCCGTGATGCCCACCGCGCAGATGCCCTATCTCTCGCGCACCTGGATCGAGCAGCCGATCTGGGCCGCTGCCGAGGGTTACCGGGACCTCGCCCATCGCCCCGTTCCGCTGGGCGCGCATCCCGAGGGCTGCGATTATCGTGCCCGCATGATCCAGGCGCTTGACGCGACCGAGCGCCGTTGGCGCGTCGTCTACACCGGACCGGGCATATCCGGGCTTCAGAACGCGGTGCTGAACGGGCTGTGTGTCACGGCCCTGACCCGCGCGACGATGCTGCCAGGGATGCGTGTCCTGGATGAAGCCGAAGGCTTTCCGGCGCTTGAGCCGCTCAGGGTCGGGCTTTTCTACAAGCATCCCCGGCTCTCGCCCGCCGGGCTGCAACTTGTCAGCGACCTCGTCGCTGGACTAGACAGCGTGGGATCGAACGCGCAGCTGCTGGACGTCTAGGCGCGTTTGCGTCAGTTCCCTTTGGTCCTGCGTCTGGGTAGACCATAATCTTTTCAGTGCGTTGTCTTGCGACTCTCACCCGATTTCTAGCGGGACGCGCAAGCACACAATGGCATAAGGGCGGCAAATCGAGCGATTTCAATAACGGATTTTGTTTCTCGGGCTCCTTGGCCTAGCGTCCCTTCAACGACGCAAGTCGGCAGATCTCACAGGGAGACACAGATGCAACAGAATGCCGGACTGACCATTGGATTGACGCGCAGATCGCTTCTCGCCACGGGGGCCGCGGCCCTTGCCACGCCGATGCTTTCGCGGCGCGCCTTCGCGGAGCCGACCGAGCTGACCATGCTTGCCTGGTACGGCCACGCAGAGCCCGACGTGGTCGCCGAATTCGAGGCGGAGAACAACGTCAAGTTCATCCCGAAGTACTATACCGGCGGCGACAACATGCTTGGCCTGATCTCGCAGTCGCCGGCGGGCACCTATGACGTGATCCTATCGGACGCCGAATATGTGCAGCAGCTCAACGCCGCGGGATATATCGAACAGCTCGACCCCGCCGACTATGCGTTCGACGAGTTCTTCCCGGAGTTCCAGCAGTTTCCCGGCCACTGGGCCGACGGCGCCCTATATTCCGTGATCACGCGCTTCGGCTTCCTTGGTGTCGCCTATAACACCGACGCCCTGACGGAGGCCGAGGCATCGTCCTACAACGTGTTCTGGAACGAAGCCTTGACCGGCAAGGTCGGCCACTTCGACTGGCACCTGCCGAACCTCGGCCAGATGAGCCTCCTGAATGGCAACGCAAGCCCCTATGACATCGACGAGGCCGCCTGGGCGGGCGTCCAGGACAAGACCATGTCCCTGCGCCCGCAGGTCGGCGGGTTCTTCGATTACGGCGGCACGTTCTCCTCGCTCAACGACGGGCAGATGCTGGCCTTCTGCGGTATCGGCGACTGGATCACCGGCGTGCTGGAGAAGAATGGCGCCAAGGTGCGCTCGGCCATTCCCGAGGAGGGCGGTCTGCAATGGACCGAGTCCTTCTCGATCGGCAAGGGTTCGCAGAAGCAGGACCTTGCGAAGAAGTGGATCCAGTACATCACCTCGGCCAAAGGGCAGGCGAAATCGGCCAACATGGCGGCCTATCCGGCGATCGTTCCCAACCAGAAAGGCTGGGACGTCCTGAACGCGGAGAACCCGGACGAAGCCAAACGCCAGGGCATGGTGCCGGGCCAGTCGAACGCGATGGATCTGATCCGGTCGGGGCGCATCAAGTATCGCCAGTTGCCGCTGCAACAGGACCTCGAGGCCTGGAACGACTTCTGGTCCGAGTACAAGGGCGCGTGAATGCGCATCGGGCCGGCGGCTGCTCCCCCGCCGGCCCCCTGATCTCTTGATGTGAGACCGCAACCGATGCGCAAGACGCTCTCTCTCTACGGGTTGACCTTTTCACTGCCGCTTCTGATCTGGCAGCTTCTGTTCTTCGTCTTCCCGCTGGTTTTCCTGGTCGCGCTGAGCTTCTGGACGGTGAAGAACTTCCGGATGCAGGTCGATTTCGACAGCGTGAACTGGGTCACGATGTATGGCCGTTCGGTCTTCTGGAAGGCCTACGGAACGACCTTCGCGCTGGCCGCCGCCGCCTCGGTCCTGGTAAGCGCGCTGGCCTTCCCCTGTTCCTACGCGATCTCCTTCAAACTGTCCGAGACGGCGCGCCGTTGGGCGGTGTTCCTGATGGTGATCCCCTTCTTCACCAGCTACCTCGTGCGGGTCTATTCCTGGCAGATCTTCCTGTCGGACGCGGGCATCATCAACGTGATGCTGGGCTGGATCGGGCTGGGGCCCTACGCGCTGCTCAACACGGTCGGCGCGACGATGATCGGCTATCTGACGTTGACCTTTCCGCTGGTCGTCCTGCTCCAGCTTTTCAGCCTTGTGTTCATCGACCGGACCTTGATCGAGGCGGCCCACAACCTGCGCTGCGGGCGGTTGCGGACGGTCTTCGCGGTCATCATCCCCTCGGCACGGGTTGGCCTCGTGATCGCGGCGCTTTTCGCCTTCATCCTCAGCTTCGGTGATTTCGTCAGCCCCATCTACCTGGGCGGCGGCGATCCGACGACGCTGTCGATCCTGATCACCGACACCACGAAATCCGGCCAGCAATGGCCCCGCGCGGCCGTGATCGCGCTGACCATGATCGGCACACTACTGGTCGTGGCCTTCGCCGCCGTCCGCTTTGCCTACAAGGGGCGCACCAAATGAGTGACAAGGATACCGCGAGCATCAACCGCAACAGGGCCGTCGATGGCGCGCTGAAGCTCTACATCGTCCTCGGCTATGCCTTTGTCTTTGCGCCCATCGCGGCAAGCTTCGTCTTCTCGTTCAACTCCGACCGTTTCCCCTCGATCCCGCTCGGGCAGTTTTCGCTTGAATGGTATCAGGCGGTGGCGTCCGACCCGCTGGTCTGGCAGGGCCTGCGCAACACGCTTTTCGTCGGGGTGACGGTGGGCGTCTTGGCCACGGCGCTGGGCTTTGGCGCGGCCTATACCGATTACCGCTACCGCTTCTTCGGCAAGCAGGTCTACCTGGCGCTGGCGCTCTTGCCGCCGACGATCCCGGTCATCATCCTCGGGCTTGCGATGCTGGCCTACCTGTCGCGGATCAACCTGTCGGGCAACGCGCTTTCCGTGATCATTACGCATGTGGTGATCTGCGCGCCCTTCGCCATGGCGATCATCCGGCTCAGGCTGTCGCAGATGGACCCGGATCTGGAGGCCGCTGCCTGGAACCTCGGGGCCTCGGAATGGGCGGCGATGCGGCATGTCATCGTGCCTTTCGCCATGCCCGCGATCCTTGGCGCGCTCTTCATCACCATGGCGGTGTCCTTCGACGAATTCGCCATCGCCTGGTTCGTCTCGGGCCTGAACGAGACCCTGCCCGTCAAGGTGCTGGGCTTCCTGCAAGGTCAGGTCAGCCCGCGGATCAACGCGATCGGCACCTTCGTATTTGTCACATCCATGACGCTCGTGATCCTGGCGCAGCTTCTGCTGACCGGTCGGGGCGAAAAGAACCGTCCGGCGGCGGACGAATAGGAGCGGAACATGACGAACGACGCACTGGTTACCTTCGAGGGCGTGGTCAAGCGCTTCGGCAGCTTCGTCGCGGTGCAGCGGATGGACTTCGAGATCGCCAAGGGGGAGTTCCTTGCGATCATGGGCTCCAGCGGCTGCGGTAAGACGACGACGCTGAGGATGCTCGCCGGTCTTGAGGCGCCTAGCGAAGGCGTGATCCGCCTTGCTGGCAAGCCGATCAACGACCTTCCGACCTGGAGCCGCGATACGCCCATGGTCTGGCAGAGCCTGGCGCTTTTTCCCTTCCTCAACGTGATCGAGAATGTCGAGTTCGCGCTCAAGATGCGCGGCGTCGGCAAGGCCGAGCGCCGCCGCCGCGCCGAACAGTGGCTGGAGCGGATGCAGATCACCGAATTCGCCGGTCGCAACATATCCCAGCTCTCCGGCGGTCAGCGTCAGCGCGTGGCGCTGGCCCGCTCGCTGGTGGTGGAGCCCGAGATCCTGCTGCTGGACGAACCGCTCTCGGCGCTCGACGCGGCGCTGAAGGTGCGGATGCAATCGGTGTTGAAGAACCTTCAGCGCGAAACCGGCATCACCTTCGTCTATGTGACCCATAGCCAGTCCGAGGCCTTCTCCATGGCCGACCGGGTGGTGATCATGAGCCGCGGCAAGATCGAGCAGATCGGCACACCGCAGGAAATCTACCGCACACCGCGCACCCGCTTCGTCGCGGATTTCCTTGGCTCGTCAAATATCTTCACGGGCAAGGTCGCCGCCGCCGAGGGTGGCATCGTCACACTCAATACGCCCGCGGGCGCGCTCAGCCTCGCTTCGCCGGACCCGTCGGCGCACGCGGTGGTGGGGCAAACCGCGAGCCTGACGGTCCTGGACACCAAGACGAACCTCGCGCTCCGGTCGCCGTCTGGCCGCGACCTCAACGCAATTCCGGTCCGAATGATCGGGGAGGAGTTCATCGGCGCGACCGCGACGGTCTATCTCGAAACACGGGACGGGCAGGAGATCCGCATCCAGAAGAGCCACGAGGAACTGGCGAACCTGCCACTGCAGATCGGACAGGAATTCGAGGCCTACTGGTCCTACGACGACGGCCATCTGGTGATGGAGCACTAGGGCGCGCATGGACAAGCGCATGCTCCGGGAAAGCCACGTGCGGGTCAGCAGGCCTTCCTGCGGGGTGGTCGTGCCCATCTGCGGGCGGCTGATGCCGCTTGCGGTCGATGAGGCCGGGGGAGGGTTGGAGGCCACCCTGCTTTCGGTGGCCACAGGCGGGCTCAGCCAGAGACAGATCGATGCGGCACCGCTGACCCCGGAGCGGGGGAGGGGACGGATCGCGGTGGTGCGGGCGTGCATCCTTGCCCTGTTGCGCCGGACGGCGCGGGCCTAGCCCGGATTGCGCGCCGTGATGACCCAGGACGAGGTGCCCAGCCAGATCCCCTTTTCATCCCGCTCCTGGGCTTCGAAAAAGGCCCGCATATCCGCCTCGATCTCGGGGCGCCGCGCCTCTGCGAGGGCGCCTGCCTCGCGGAACACCTCTCCGGCAGGCCCCAGCGCCAGCGCGTATGCAATGCATTCTTCGGGCGTCGTGCCGACCATGATCTTCGCATCGACACGGGCGAAGCTCACGTCCTCGTATCCCGCGCTCTTCATCATCAGGCCGACCGTGGTCTGATTGCTCATGGAGAATGGCCCCGGACCGCAGGTGTCCGCGTTCGCTCCCGGTGGCGGGAGGTGGCGCAACGTGATCTCTTCGGGGCCGTGCCAGGCCGGATTGTCCGCCTTGGTGCGCCAGACGATGTGGGTCATCGTTCCGCCCGGCTTCAGGGCAAGGCGCATGTGACGCAACCCCGCGACGGGGTTCGCGAAGAACATGGTTCCGAAGCGGGCGACCACGTAGTCGAACGCACGCTCCGGCAAGGCGATCTCCGCGTCCCCCCTTTTGAACTCGACGTTGGAATATCCCTGCGCCGCCGCGTCCGCCCGGGCGGGGTCCAGAAACGCCTCGACGCAGTCGATCCCGAGGACCCGCCCCTCGGGCCCGACGATCTCGGCCACCTGCAAGGACAGATCGCCCCAGCCGCAGCCGACATCGAGGACCGACATTCCCCGTTTGATCCCAAGCTTCGGAAGCACTGCCGCGGAATGCCGCGACAGGCCCCCCTGGAGGATATGCCGATACTTCGTGAATTTGGGCTCCAGAACCGTGTTCCAGAAGTGCACGAACTCCGTGTCGTCCTGCGTGCCGATGGCCATTTGGAGCCCCCAATCCGCGTCAGGATACCATCGATCCGCCAACGCGCAAAATGCGAAAGCCGGATGCCACGCAGAGGCCCAAGGCCCGCGTCACGACGATGTCCGCTCGCGCCAGTTCAGGATCGGCACGAACAGGAACTTGACCTCACGCTTGCCGCTTTGCAGATAGGCGTCATTCGCGCTCATGTTCGGGGTCGCGACGGGGCGGGTGCAAAGGTGGAAGTCCTGGTCGTTCGTCAGGATGATCCGCGGGTCGCCCTCATCGACCTGTTCGCGGAGCGGTACGACATAGTACCCGGCGGGATTGGGCTTCACGGCCTCCTGCGTGGCGACCTCGTTTTGATGCCCGGCGCCGCAGAACCGCTCGATCCGGCTGTCCGCGTGGGCAACGCCGGGAAGCATCAGGGCGAGGAGTGCGGTGGTCATGATCGGTTTCATGGGTCTCTCCTTTTCTGGACCGACCCGCCGCCGCACTGGCGCCCCGAGGTTGGAAAACTTGCCAAGTCGGCGGCGGGTTCGTTACCTTGATGCTGGAGCGGAGGCTGAAATGTCTCGAACGGAACCCGAAATCGACCCGAAAGAGTCTGAAATCTTCCGCTTGGGTGATTTCGTTTTTTACAAGAATATCAATCAGCTGAGGGGGGCGGACGGCGCGCGGGTGCCGTTGCGCAGCCAAAGCACGCAGGTGCTCGCCCTGCTCTTGCAGCACCGCGGCGAGGTGGTCTCAAAAGACGCGCTTGCCGAGGCCGTGTGGCAGGACACCTTCGTCACGGATGACAGCCTTGTTCAGTGTATCGCCGATATCCGCCGGGCGCTTGGCGATGCCGGGCACGAAATCGTCCAGACCGTGCCCAAGCAGGGCTATCTCGTCGTCACGACGATCGCGGGCGATGCCGCCCGAAACGGGGGCGCGGCGCGGCGCGGCGGCCCCATTCGGCTGGTCGCGCTGGCGCTGCTTCTGGCCCTCATCGCCCTCGGCATAGGTTATCTGACCATCGGGCCGACCGGCGCCCCGATGGTGGCGGGTCCTGCGGTGCCGCTGCCGGACGGGCCGCGGATCGTGCTCATCCCGTTCCGGAACCTGGGTGAAGATCCCGACGACGCCTTCTTCACCGAGGGTTTGACACGCGACATAAATGCGCAACTGGCGCGCTTTTCGAACCTGTTCGTCATCGCCCCCGAGGCGGGCGCGGCCTTTCGCGACGATCCCGATTGCGGCGCGATCCGGCAGCAGTTGAAGGCCGATTACATCCTGACCGGAACGGCCCAACGCTACAACGAGCGCATTCGCATCACGACGGCGTTCCTGGACGCCAAGACCTGCCGGCAACTGACGCCGCCGGGACCCTTCGACCGTGACCTGAGTGTCGGTGACGTCCTGGACATCCAGCTTGAGATCGCCAGCAAGGTCGCGTCCGAGGTCGGCTCAAGCGATGCGCCGCTTTTCAACGTGGCGGTACAGCGCGACATTCGCGACAAGGCGCCCGAAACGCTGAGCGCCTATGAATGCGTGCTGCTGGGCTACTGGTTCTATCAGACCTTCGCCCCGGCCGAACATCGCCGGGCGCGCGCCTGTCTGGAACGCGCGGTGATCGTCGAGCCGGGCTATTCGCTGGCCTGGTCGCGGCTGGCCTTTATCTACATGGAGGCGAAGAAATTCGTCATCGACCCGCCCCCCGACTGGGCCGAGCGCGCGGGCGAGGCGGCAAAGAATGCGCTCGCGCAGGATCGCGACAACCCGGACGGCTACTACGCCCAGGCCGCGCTCAGCCGGATGAAGGGGGAGGACATCGCGGTGTTCCTCGATTTCGCCAACCGGGCGATCGCGATCAACCCCAACGATTCCTGGATTCTCGCCGATCTGGGGACCTGGCTGGCCTATTCCGGCCGATTGGAGGAGGGCGAGGTCTGGATCACGCGCGCCCGCGCGCTGAACCCCAATCTCCATTCCGGATTCAACAATGTCTGGCATCTTCATGCCTTCATGCGCGGCGATTACCCGGCGGCGATCAACACGATGCTGACGATGGGCACGCTGGTGCACATGAACATGGCCAGCCTCGCCGCGAGCTACGCCCTGAACGGCGAGCAGGCGAAGGCCGAGGAGTGGGTGGGCCGTCTGCGTGCGAAGTACCCGGATTTCGTGAAGGACCCGCGCGCGCCCTTCCGGGCCCGCGGGATGCCGGATGAGTTGATCGAGAAGCTCATGGAGGGTCTGGCGCTGGCGGGCTACGACGTTCCCGCGGAATAGCGATCCGTTGCGCCCGCCGCCTCGGGAACCGGCTGGGGTTCCGGTCCGCAAGGGACTGGACGGGATCCTGCACGGGGAGGGGGCAATGATACCCCCACTCTATCCGGGGCGGTGCCGGCGGCTCAGGCTGCCGCGCCATCCGTCATGCGCTTGGGAACTCTGATCGGGGACCACACCTGATGCCGAGGCGCGGCGATCCTGTCCTGGCTTCAACATGGCGGCCAATCGCCCCCGAGGTCGACCGCTTGAGCCTAGAGGAATTCGCGCAGGTCCACTCCGAAGGCCCAGAAGACGATCGGGACGGGGGCGACGGCGAGCATGATCGTCCCGATCATGGGCAGGGTGTGGAATAGCCGGCTGAACCCGGCCAGGAACATCAACCCGCCCCCGCCGCCGATCAGCGTGCTGCCGGGAAGGTTGATCAGCACGGCCATCAGCACATAGCGATAGCGCGAGACCAGCGGCCTGGCCCAGGTCGGCGCCCGGGCTTCCAGAAGCGCGAGCCGCGCGGCGGTGCCAAGGGGCTGGATCTTCTCGATCTGCCGGCAGATGCGATCCATGCGCAGGTCGGTCAGGAACCGGTGCAGCCGGGCATAGGACAATCCCTCGCCGAAAGCGAAGGCGGCGCTCAGCCCGCCGACCGTCGCGAGATAGATCCAGGGCGCGATCCAGGGGCCCTCCATCGCCATCAGCGTCAGGCCCACCTCGACGCCGGGGACGAAGGGGACGGCGATCAGCAGCGCATAGACGACCAGGAACAGGACCAGCATCCACGGGCGAAGCTGGCCCAGGCCCGCCTCCGCCTCGGCGCTTTCCCATAGCAGGAGCTGGCGCAGCGCCAGCGCCAGAACCAGGACCGCGCAGAGCCGCAGGAGGGTGCGGCGCAGGGCCCCCGGCGGTCTGTCCGGGTCAGGGGTCTTGGCCAAGCGCATCCTCGCTTTCGATCTGTTGAGAGGCCCAGGTGTAGCGGTCGAACCGGGCGAAGGCCCGCAGCCGGTCCACGCCGGCCGCAAGGCGCGAACTGCCCTCGATCTCGGCGGCGGACACGAAGGCCGCCACGGTCCCGATCCGGCTGCCCTTCGGGCAAAGCCGCTCGCCCGGCGTCCGCAGGGCGGCGATCCGGTCGCCGGTCCCTGCCGCCTCGACCGTGAGGTAGAGCGTCTCGCGCCTCTCGTTGGCGACACAGAGTGCGGCCGCCGGAAGCGGGCACAGGGGGGCCGCCGAAAGAATGACAGGGCAAACTGGCATGGTTCTGGTTCCGCCTCCAACACAGGATTCGACGGACCGGGCGGCAAGGGAAGAGAATTCTTCGCGATCGCAAGGATGGATCGGGATCGCTTCCGGTTTCACGGCCCTCTAGCCCTTTGGCCCGTTGACCATTGGGATGCACCCGGGAGGCGTTGCCCGCCACCGGGGTGGGGGCGGCGTCCGACCGGGCGCGTGCCAGGGAACGTTGCAATGTGGCGGCGCAAGCCGTCAGCCCGCGGCGATAGCAGGGGCCGGTCCGCTTGAGGCCAAGAAAGCAGACAGGCCGGGTCCGACCTTCTATGCTCGCTCCGAACCTTCAGCGGAGTTCGACATGCGCGCATTGCTCTTCACCACCGGGTCACCCTTCGCGCGGGCTGTCCGCATCCTGCTGGATGAGCTTGAACTCGACTACGAACGGCGGGAGGAAATCACGACGCCGAGCGTCGAAGACCGGGTTCGGGCGACGCCGACATTGCAGGTGCCCACCTTCTGGGACGGCGTGCAAACGCTTTGGGAAAGCGGCACGATCGCCGACTATCTGCTTGCGACCTATGCGCATCGGCCACCGGCCGAGCCGCCCTTGGCCAGAGATCTGTTCCGTCCGGAGGCCGAGTGGCAGGACAAGCTGACCTTCGCAACGATCCAGACCTTCGGAAACGCGGCGACCACAATTTCGCAGATGAAATGGGGTGGCATCGGGCTTGCCGACAGCGCGCACCTGCAGCGGTCGGCCGAAAAACTGACCACCATCCTGCGATGGCTCGACAATCGGCTCGGCGGCGTTGGCGATGGTTTCCAAGCTGGCTGCGCGTCGGTTCAGGACATCTTCCTGGCCGCGCATGTACGCTTCGTGCAGGCAAGACCCCTGGGCATCGACCTGGACCTGCGCCAGTTTCCCAAGGTCAGCGCGCTGCTGGACCGGCTGGACGAACGCGACAGTTTCAAGGCCAATCCCATCTGGTGGTGGGAGCCCGGTATCACCGGCTATCAGCCGGACGGCACGCCGATTTACGGCAAGGCGCGCTAGGACTTGGAAGTGCCCAAGCGCCGACGGCTTTCTGCCTTCAACTCTAGTGTCATCAATTCGTGGGTCTCGAAGACCTGCGGGACGGCGGGGATGCCTTCGGACTGCCAGTAGTGCGCGTCATAGACCTCATGGCCTGCGGGCAAGACCGTGCCCAGGGGCGCCGTACTCAGGAAAAAGTGAAGCGCGCGGCCCGGCGCGTGTTCGAACCAGTCGGCATCGTCATACGTGCCGGAAAAGACACCGACAGATGACGGAAACCGCTCAAAGAGCATATGGGTCTTGGTCCCGCACCGGTCGCAGAAGTGGATCTGAATGCGCTTCGCGCTGCCCTCACTTCGATGTTCGTAGACCTTGGGCGACCCCTTCAGAAGATGGAACTTCGCCTTGCCGAAAAGCGTCTCCACGAGATAGGCGCTGCCGGCCGCGCGCTGGCAGAAGTTGCAATGGCAGTTGATGACGTCGTTTGGCGGGCCTTCAACCGCGAACTCGATTTCGCCACACAGGCAACGCCCCTTTTGCATCTGCCCTCGCCGAATGCCGTGACCCCATGCCTAGCACGAACGGGCAGACTTGTCGCGTATCCCCGATGGATGCGGCGGTCTCGGTCGCCGCGCCCTCGTCGATGATCTTGGTCTGCCGTTGCGGGTGGAAAACTGGACGAGCTTGCGAGCGATGTGCAGAACCCCCCGCTGCCAGGGCTTCAGGGCGGGGCCGTATCTACCCCGGTTCGTGGACCAATTCAGTGGAGGCATTCCATCGGGGCCAAGGGCGCGGCGGTTTGGCAGGCTTAGGGCTGCGCTGGAACACATATGAATTTTCGAATTGATTATTATCAAGGATATCCCGCGCCAGCCATGCGACCGAGGCGCATGTTCCGAGTCACCCGCCTTTTCCTCGTGCTGATCTTCTCGCTGGCCACCGTGCTGGCGGGCGGGCCGCGCGTGCACGCCATGAGCGCGGCGGCGGGTCTGACGGCGATCGTGATTTGCGCTGAAAACGGAGCCAAGACGATCTATCTGAACGCCGAGGGAGCGCCCGCACAGCCTACGTCGGACTGTGCGGACTGCCCGATCTGCATCGCGCTCTCCGCTCCTGCGCTGCTTGCGCCTGAACATTCCGCGCCCGTTCGCGCCGCGCGCCGGTCGGGGGGATGCCGATTCTCGGCAACGGTCGCGCGGACGCGGCCAAACCTGCGCCCGCAATCGAGGGGGCCTCCGCCCAGGGCCCTTTCCAATGCCTGCCCGGCGCGCGCAAACCCGGCTCCGATGCGGATCCGGACCGCTGTGCGCGCTTCGACAAAAGCGGATCTTGTCGCTTCCGGGATGTGCCACCGCTCTGGGCGTTACTTCAAGGACGCTCGCGGATGACATTCCTTCGGCTTTTCGTTTCCCTGATTTCCCTTGCGCTGATGGCGCTTTCCGCCTCGGCGGAGGCGGTGCTGCCCAGGTTCCTGACGGAGGTTTCCGCTGGCGACCTCGTGGCCGGGGCCGACGCCTTCGGCCCGATCCGTGACGATATCGCTGCGGCGCCGGTCCTGAAGGGCGGCGAAACGCTCGGTTGGGCCTTCATCACCAGCGATTTCGTCGGCACGACCGGATATTCCGGCAAACCCATCCACACGATGGTCGCCGTCGACAAGGACGCGAAGATCATCGGCGTCGCACTGGTGAAGCACTCCGAACCCATCGTCCTGATCGGCATTCCCGACGCGAAGATGAAGGCCATGGCCGCGGGCTATGTCGGGCTTGATCTGGTGCATGAGGCGGAAACGGGCGGCACCTCGCACGAGGTCGACATCATCTCTGGCGCGACCGTGACGGTGATGGTCATCGACGATTCCATCGTGCGTTCCGGCCTCAAGGTCGCGCGTGCGCTGGGGCTGGGCGGGCTTGCGCCCGAAGCGAAGGCAACCGGCCCTGTGTTCGAGGTCGACCCGGACGCCTCGGCCCCCGGGGACTGGATGGCGATGGAGGGCGACGGCACGCTGCGCCGCCTCGCGCTTGACGTGGGGCAGGTCAACGGCGCCTTCGCGGCGCTGGAGGACAAGCGGGCCGCCGAACGCCCGCTGACCGAAGCGCCCGAGACCACCTTCATCGAGATGCAGACCGCCCTTGTGTCGGTCCCCGCGATCGGCCGCTCGATCCTGGGCGAGGCGGAATACGCCAATCTCGAGGGCTGGCTGCAACCCGGCGAACACGCCATCGTCGTCGTCGGGCGCGGCCTCTACAGCTTCAAGGGGTCGGGCTATGTCCGGGGCGGCATCTTCGACCGGATCGTGCTGATCCAGGGCGATGTGTCGGTCCGGTTCCGGGACCGGATGCACAAGCGCCTGGTCTCCGTTGCCGCAGAAGGTGCCCCGCAGTTCCTGGAGTCCGACCTCTTCAAGATCCCGGCCGATGTGGGCTTCGACCCCTCGCAGCCCTTCCGTATCCAGCTTCTGGTCCAGCGTGAGGTGGGGGCGATTGAAAAGCTCTTCACCACCTTCGAGCTGGGCTATCAGCTACCGCAAACCTACCTGCGTCCGGTCGCCGCGGCCCCCGCGCCCGAGCCGACGGCCGCGGAGGCCGCCGCCGCCCAAGACGAAGACGCCGCGCAGGCGCAGCTCTGGAAGAAGATCTGGCTTGGCTCAAAGACCGAGATCGCGGTGCTGGGCGGGATGCTCTTCGTGCTGACGGCCGCCTTCTTCTTCCAGACCTGGGTCACGCGGAATGAGAGGGCGTTCTTCTGGTTCCGGATCGGCTACCTGACCGTTACGCTGGTCTTCCTCGGCTGGTACGCCAATGCGCAGCTGTCCGTGGTGAACCTGATGGCGCTTTTCGGCGCCCTCGTCACCGGGTTCAGCTGGCAGGCGTTCCTGCTCGATCCGCTGACCTTCATCCTATGGTTCGCGGTCGCGGCATCGCTGATCTTCTGGGGCCGTGGGGCCTATTGCGGGTGGCTTTGCCCCTTCGGCGCGCTGCAAGAGCTTCTGAACCGCGTAGCAAAGGCCCTGCACATTCCGCAGTGGACGCTGCCCTGGGGCCTGCATGAACGCCTCTGGCCGCTGAAATACATGATCTTCCTCGGCCTCTTCGGCGTGTCGCTGATGAGCATCGAGCAAGCCGAGCATCTGGCCGAGGTCGAACCCTTCAAGACCGCGATCATCCTGAAGTTCGTCCGCGCCTGGCCCTTCGTCGCCTATGTCGCGGCGCTGTTGATGGCCGGGCTCTTCGTGGAGCGCTTCTACTGCCGCTATCTCTGCCCGCTGGGCGCAGCACTCGCCATTCCTGCCCGGCTTCGCATGTTCGACTGGCTCAAGCGGTACCACGAATGTGGCCATCCCTGTCAGACCTGCGCCAACCAATGCCCCGTTCAGGCGATCCACCCGACCGGAGAGATCAACCCGAACGAATGCGTGAACTGCCTGCACTGCCAGGTTCTCTATCAATCCAAGACGACCTGCCCGGTCGTCATCAAGAAGATGAAGCGCCGCGACGCCGTGGGCACGGCGGCACCGCGCGACCTGACCGGGCATCCGAATTCACCCAAATCCCAACCTGCCGAATGAAAGGAAAGACCATGTCACTGGGAAATAGGACCGGGATATCGAGACGGGGGCTTCTGGGCGCGACGGCCGGGGGTGCTCTGACCGGGGCCATCGGGGGGCGCGTCGCGCTGACCGGGGGCGTCCTTGGTGCGGCCACCCTGGCCGGCGCCAGCGCCGTGAGCGCCTCCGAGGCCGCCAATGTCGCGCCGGGCCAGCTGGACGAGTACTACGGCTTCTGGTCCTCGGGTCAGACGGGCGAGATGCGCATCCTCGGCATCCCATCGATGCGCGAACTGATGCGCGTGCCGGTGTTCAACATCTGTTCCGCGACCGGCTGGGGCATCACCAACGAGTCGCGGAAGATCCTGACCGAGGGTCTGACCGAGAAGACGAAGAAATACCTTGCCGCGAACGGTCTCGAATTCCCGCGGAACGGCGACCTGCACCACGTTCACATGTCCTTCACCGAGGGCAAGTACGACGGCCGCTTCCTGTTCATGAACGACAAGGCCAATACCCGCGTGGCCCGCGTGCGCGGCGACGTGATGAAATGCGACAAGATCATCGAGATCCCGAACGCCAAGGGCATCCACGGTCTGCGTCCGCAGAAATGGCCGCGCACCAACTATGTCTTCGCCAACGGCGAGGATGAGGTGCCGATGGTCAACGACGGCCAGATCCTCGACGATCCGTCGCAGTATGTGAACTTCTACACCGCGATCAACGCCGACGACATGACCATCGCCTGGCAGGTCATGGTAAGCGGAAACCTCGACAACACCGACGCAGACTATGAGGGCAAATACGCCTTCTCCACCTCCTACAACTCCGAGATGGGGATGAACCTGGCCGACATGACCTCTGCCGAGATGGACCACGTCGTGGTCTACAACATCGCGGAGATCGAGAAGGGCATCGAGGCCGGGGACTACCAGGAACTGAACGGCGTCAAGGTGATCGACGGCCGCAAGGGCAGCGATAAGAACTACACCCGCTACGTGCCGGTTCCCAACAACCCGCACGGCTGCAACATGGCGCCCGACAAGGTGCACCTGTGCATCGGCGGCAAGCTGTCGCCGACCGTGTCGATCATCGACGTGCGCAAGCTCGACGACGTGTTCTACAACGGCGCCGATCCGCGTTCCGCGGTCGTGGCCGAACCGGAACTGGGCCTCGGGCCCCTACACACCTGCTTCGACGGCCAGGGCAACGCCTACACCACGCTCTTCCTCGACAGCCAGGTCGTGAAGTGGAACATCGACAAGGCCATCGCGGGCGAGGACCCCATCCTGTCCAAGACCGACGTGCACTACCAGCCGGGCCACAACTCGACCGCCGAGGGCGAGACGCTGGACGCGGCGGCGAAGTACTACATCTCGATGAACAAGTTCTCGAAGGACCGCTTCCTCAACGTCGGCCCCCTGAAGCCCGAGAACGAACAGCTGTTCGTGATCGAGGGCGACAAGCTGACGCTGGTGCATGACGGCCCGACCTTCGCCGAGCCGCACGACTCGATCCTGGTGCATGCCTCCAAGGTCAACCCGGTGAGCGTGTGGAACCGCCAGGACCCGATGTGGGCCGATGCGCGCAAGCAGGCCGAGGCGGATGGTGTCGATCTGGACGATTGGCAGGACACGGTGATCCGCGACGGCGACAAGGTCCGGGTCTATATCTCCAGCCAGGCGCCTGAGTTCGCGCTGCAGAGCTTCACGGTGAAAGAAGGGGACGAGGTGACGGTCTATGTCACCAACCTCGATGACATCGATGACCTGACCCACGGATTCACCATGGGCAACCATGGCGTGGCGATGGAGGTCGGGCCTCAGGCGACAAGTTCGGTCACCTTCATCGCCGGTCAGCCGGGTGTATACTGGTACTATTGCCAGTGGTTCTGCCACGCGCTGCACATGGAGATGCGCGGCCGGATGTTCGTGGAGCCGAAAGCGAGCTGATCATGTCGAAGTGCCTGCTCTCCGTCCTGATGCTGCTGGCCGCGCCCCTCTGGGCCGCGGAGGTGCAGGTCATGCCGGGCGCGGGCACGTTGCAGACCGCCATCGCCGGGGCCAACCCCGGCGATGTGCTGATCCTCGGCGACGGGGCCTATGAGGGCCCCGTCGTCATCGACCGCCCGCTGACCCTGACCGGACCGGCCGACGCCGTCGTCAACGGAATGGGGCAGGGCACGGTGATCACCGTCGCCGCCGCCGATGTCGTCGTGCGGGGTATTTCAGTCACCGGATCCGGCAGAAAGAACGCCGATCTAGACGCCGGCATCAAGATCGTGAAAGGCGCCGACCGGGCGCTGATCGAGGGCAATGCGATCTTCGGCAACCTGCACGGGGTGGATGTTCATGGCGGCATCGACGGTGTCGTGCGCGGCAATACGATCACCGGCCTCCGGCTCGACCGCATGAACGACCGCGGCAATGGGGTCTATATCTGGAACGCCCCCGGAACGGTCATCGAGGACAACGACATCCGTTATGGCCGCGACGGGATCTTCTCCAACACCTCTAGCAAGGGGATCTACCGCAACAACCTGTTCCGCGATCTGCGTTTCGCTGTGCATTACATGTACACGCACAACAGCGAGATCTCCGGCAACGTCTCGATCGGAAATCACCTTGGCTACGCGATCATGTATTCCAATCGGGTCGTGGTGAAGGACAACCTGTCGCTTGGTGACCGCGAACATGGCGTGATGCTGAACTATGCCAACAATGCCGATGTCAGCGGCAATCTGGTCCGGGGTGGCACGAAGAAGTGCCTGTTCATCTACAACGCCCACAAGAACCTGATCTACGACAACCGCTTCGAGCGCTGCGGCATCGGCATCCATTTCACCGCAGGATCGGAGCGCAACGTTCTGACTGGAAACACTTTCGCGGCGAACCGCGAGCAGGTGAAATACGTCGGAACCAAGCAGGTCGAATGGAGCTTCGAGGGGCGCGGCAACTACTGGTCGGACCATCCGGCCTTCGACCTGAACGGCGACGGCATCGCCGATGCGGTCTTCCGTCCGAACGACCTCATGGACCATATCCTGTGGTCGCAACCCGCTGCCGCGCTCCTGACCGGCTCGCCGGCCGTGCAGCTCGTCCGGTGGAGCCAGAAGAGCTTTCCGGCGACGCTGCCCGGCGGGGTTCTCGATTCACATCCACTGATGGCCGCACGGGCCATCCCCGTCCCGCCCGCGATCGAGGCCATGGAGGCCGAGGTCGCGGGGCGCTGGGCGGAAGGAAACCAAGATGACACCGACGCTGAAGATTTCGCAACTCACTAAGACCTACGCCGGGTTCAAGGCGCTCGACGCGGTGTCCCTGACCGTCGAGCCGGGTAGCCGCGTGGCATTGCTTGGCCATAACGGCGCAGGCAAGTCGACGATGATGAAGATCGTCCTTGGCCTGATCCCCTTCGATTCCGGTTCCGTCACGGTCTGCGGCGCGGCGCCCGGTTCCGCCGCGGCACGGGCGCAGGTGGCCTATCTGCCGGAAAACGCGGCCTTCCACCCGGCGCTGACCGGCGAGGAACAGATCGCGTACTTCCTGTCGCTGCGGGGCGAAGACCCCAAGCGCGCGCGCGACCTTCTGGACCGTGTGGGCCTGCATGCTGCCGCACGGCGCCGGATCGGGACCTATTCCAAGGGCATGCGCCAGCGTGTCGGGCTTGCCCAGGCGCTGATCGGCAAGCCACGGCTCCTGGTGCTGGACGAGCCGACTTCGGGCCTGGACCCGGTCTCGCGCCGCGACTTCTACGCGCTTCTTGACGGGCTCGCCTCCGAAGGCGCGGCGGTTCTGCTCTCCTCGCACGCGCTGACCGAGGTCGAGGCGCGGACCGATCGCATCGTCATCCTGTCGCAGGGCCACATGGTTGCCACGGGAACGCTGGGTGACCTGCGCCGCACCGCCGCCCTGCCCGTCACCATGCATGTGACTGCCCGGAACGGTTATGCCTCCGAGATCGCCGAGGCTCTGCCCGGTGCGATCCGTGTCGGCGCCGATCTGCGGCTGTCCTGCGCGCAGGAAAACAAGCTCGGCATCCTCGCCCGTGTCGCGGACCTGGGGGAAAAGGTGGCCGACATCGAGGTCGTGCCACCGAGCCTCGAGGACATCTACAGCCATTTCAGCCGGAGGGACGGGCAATGAACCGCATCCTCGCCACCGCCGCGATGGAGTTTCGCATCGCGCTGCGCAACCGCTGGGTCGCGATCTCCATTGGCCTGATGGCGGTGTTCGCGCTGGTCCTTTCCGCTGCCGGCTCCGCGCCGACCGGCGGCCTTGGCATTGACCGGCTGTCGGTGACGGTGGCCTCGCTGACCTCGCTCGGGGTCTACCTGGTGCCGCTCGTGGCGCTTCTGATGTCCTTCGATGCCATCGCCGGAGAGGTCGAGCGCGGCACGCTGCCGCTCTTGCTGACCTATCCGGGCGCGCGGGTGGAGATCCTGCTGGGCAAGCTCGTCGCGCATCTTGGCGTTCTGGCGCTGGCGGTGGTCGCGGGCTACGGGCTGGCCGCCGTCGCGGCCTTCTGGGTCGATCCGGCCTCCGCCTCTGGCCTGCCGTCGCTTTTGCGCCTGACCTGGACCTCGCTGCTGCTGGGCGCCACCTTCCTTGGGGCAGGCTATGCGCTTTCGTCCCTTGCCCGCCGCCCCTCGGGCGCCGCGGGCCTTGCGATCGGGCTCTGGCTGGGTGCTGTCGTGCTCTATGACCTTGGGCTCCTTGCGGCCGTGGTGAGCGACGATGGCGGCTGGTTCACCACCGATCTTTTCCCGTTGGCGCTGCTGGCGAACCCGGCGGACGCCTTCCGCCTTTACAACCTCGCCGCGTCCGAGGCCGCCGCGGCCGCCGCCGGAGTGGCCGGCGCGGCAAAGGCCATCCCGCTTTGGCAATCGGCACTGTCGGTCATCGCCTGGCCGCTCCTCTCCCTCACTCTGGCCGCGACCGCTTTTCGCAAGGTGACCCCATGAAACGTGCGCTTCTTTTCGCCCTGCTCCTGACCGCCGCCTGCAAGGAGGAAGCCCAGGATCTTTCCCCCGTCGCGCTGAGCGAAACCGCCGTCGGCCATTACTGCCAGATGAATGTCCTGGAACACCCCGGCCCCAAGGCGCAGGTTCATCTTGAGGGCTTCCCCGGCAAGCCGCTTTTCTTCAGCCAGGTGCGCGATGCCGTGGCTTACGCCCGGCTGCCTGAACAGGACGGCGTGATCCTCGCGATCTATGTGAACGACATGGGCGCGGCCGGTGCGACCTGGGAGGAGCCGGGCGCGACGAACTGGATCGCGGCGGCAAGCGCCCACTACGTCGTCGGGGCCGAGGTCGAGGGCGGCATGGGCGCACCGGAGCTCGTGCCCTTTGCCGATGCCGCCGCCGCCGCCGCTTTCGCGGACGCGCGTGGCGGGAACGTCATGGACCTGTCTGCCGTGCCGGACAGTGCCGTGATCGCGCCGGTCGCTCATGAGGACCACGATGCCGGGCACGACGCAGAGTTCGATGCGCGCCTCAAGGCCCTGTCTCAGAAGATCGAGGGGTGACCCAATGCTGAACCGCCGCCGCTTCCTGACCATTTCCGCCGCGAGCCTGGCGATGGCCTCCCCCGTGCGCTCGGGCGCGGCGGGGGTCTACACCTGGTCGGGCATCGCGCTCGGCGCGCGCGCCACGATCCGGATCGCCCATCCCGACGCGGCCGCGATCTGCGCCCGCGCCGCAGCCGAGATCGACCGGCTTGAGGATGTCTTCAGCCTTTACCGGGTGGACAGCGCGCTGATGCGCCTGAATGCCGCCGGACAGATCGACGCCCCGCCGCCAGAGCTTCTCGAATGCCTCACGATCGCGGGCGCGGTGCACCGGGCAACGGGCGGGCTTTTCGACCCCACGGTGCAGCCGCTCTGGGCGCTCTGGGCCGAACGCTCCGTCGCCGGGGGGCGGCCTGCCGCCGAGGACCTGGCGGCCGTGCGCGCCATTGGCGGCTGGTCCGACCTGCGGCTTGACGCCGCGCAGGTCGCGGTCCTGCCGGGGATGGCGCTGACCCTGAATGGTATCGCCCAGGGTTACATCGCCGACCGCGTCGCGACGCTGCTTGAGGCGGAAGGGCTTTCGGATGTGCTCATCGACACTGGCGAATTTCGCGCCATCGGCGGCCATCCCGAGGGCGGCGACTGGCCGGTCCGGCTGGCCGAGGGCGGGGCGGTGAACCTGCGCAGCCGTGCGTTGGCGACCTCGGCGCCGCTGGGCACGGTGTTCGATGCGGAGGGGCAGGCGGGGCATATCCTCGATCCCCGGGCCGGACTGCCCGCCGCGGCGAAATGGCGAGCCGTCTCTATCTCCGCCCCGTCTGCGGCGCTGGCTGACGCGCTCTCGACCGCCGCCTGCATGGCAAGCGATGTAGACGAGATCGCCGGCTGGCTTTCCCGCTTCGAAGACGCCCGCTGCGAGGCCGCCGTTCCCGTCTGAGCAAGGCGGGTCAGTTCAGCGTCGTGATCGCATGTGGCCAGTTTCGGGCCGTCCAGCGCCGCCTCGCGCCCGGGGCGCATCCAGGCCTGCCGGCACCGCCGCGCTAAGTGTCGCCCTGCGCTCCCGCCTCCGTCACGATCAGATCGAGCGGGATGTCATGGGGCTGCGGAAAGATGGTCGTGAGGCGGGCGGCGTCGAAGCCGATCCCGATCACGAAGGGGCGCGGCTTCAGCGCCGCGAGCGTCCGGTCGAAATATCCCCCGCCATAGCCGAGGCGATAGCGATCGGCGGTCCAGCCGACGAGCGGGGCAAGCGCGATCTCGGGTGTGACGATGGGGGCGTCCGGGGGCGGGACCGGGATGTTCCAGTCGCCGCGCACCATGCGCGTCGCGGTGGTCCAGCGGCGGAAGGTTAGCGGCGCGGCCTTGGTCTCGACCAGCGGCAGGGCGACGATCACGCCGGCCTCGTCAAGTTCCGCCATCAGCGGGCGCAGGTCCGGCTCGCCCTTGATCGGCCAGTAGGCGGAAAAGACCCGGTCGCGCGCGCCGCCGAAGCGATCGTTCAGCACCTGCCGAAGGTGTCCGGCCAATGCCTCGCCAACCGCCTTGCGTTCCTCGACCGAGAGCGCCATGCGCGCGTCGCGCAGGCGGGCGCGTTCGGCCTTGCGCCAGCGCGCGACATCGCGGGCCTGTTCGGGATCGACCGCCAGCGGGTCGAAATAGTCCGGCGCGACTTCGGCGGCGTAGCAGGGGGGCGAGGCATAGCGGCCCTGGCTGCGGATGCTCTTGGGGTCGCCGCTCATGTTGCCGCCTCGACCCGGTCCTGCGCCGGGTTTGCCAAGATGTGCCTGGCCTGCGCCGCGATCTCGGCCAACCTTGTCGCGGCGGGGACGACTTTTCTGATCGCGCCCGCACCCTGACCGGCGAAAAGCGCCATCGCCTCCAGATCGCCGGTCGTCGTGCGTAGGGGTGAATCGGTGCTGAAGCGCAGGCGGGGCTGGTCGCCGTCCCAGGCAATCGCCTCGCGCGGGAGCGTCGCGGGGTCGTGCCCCAGATACTGGCCCTTCAGACCTTGGGTGACACTGTTGCCGATCACCCGGACCGCAGCGCCGGCGGGCCAGTTCAGCACGAAGACATCGGTCAGGACCGTATCGTCGCCGGTCGCCTCGACCACACGCGCCTTGTGGTAGGGATGGGCGAAGGATTCCTCGGTGGCCAGGAACGCCGTCCCGCAGTGCACGCCGCTGGCCCCAATCGCGAGCGCTGCGGCAAGCCCCTCGCCCGTCGCGATCCCGCCGGAGACGACGACCGGCAGCCGCGTTCCCGCCAGGACCTGTTCGGCCAACGCAAAACCGGGGCTGCGTCCATGGACATGTCCGCCCGCCTCAATGCCCTGGGCGATGATCACATCCGCGCCGGCATCCTCGGCCATCCGCGCCGCGTCGAGCGTGCCGACCTGATGCAGCACGAGGGCTCCGGCCTGCTTCACGCGGTCGACGACATCGGGGATCACGTCCCAGAAAAAGCTGAAGGTTGAGACGCCCAGTTCAAGGCAGCGCGCGATCTGTGCATCCAGGAGCCGCCGTTCCGTTGCCGCCGGGATGACGTTGACGGCAAAGGGCCGTCCGGTCGCCGCCCGCATCGCCGTCACCTCCCGCGCGATCAGGTCCGGGTCTTCGCGCACCATGCCCAGGATGCCGTAGCCCCCGGCATTGGCCACGGCAGCGGCCAGTTCCCACCGCGCAACGCCGCCCATGCCCGCCAGCAGTATGGGCAGGTCGCATCCCAGCAGGTCGCACAGCGGCGTGTGCAGCGAAACCTCAAGCGGTTGTTCTGTCATGCTCGACCCCCTTCCGTTCAAGCCATCGGCAAAGGTAATCCCGAAGCGCGACGGCATTGTTCTGCTCCTCGTTTTTCGCGGCGTAGAGCAGCGTGACGACGTCGTCCTCGGCGTATCCGACGAGTTCGCGAACCAGGTCCTCCTTGGCCGCCAGCTCTGCCCCGTAGCGCGTTTCGAACTCCGCCCAGAGGTCAGGATGGTCGTGGAACCAGTGCCGCAAATCGCCGCTTGGCGCGATCTCCTTGTACCAGGAAAAGAGCCGGGCACGGTCCTTCGCCACGCCACGCGGCCAGAGCCGGTCAACCAGAATGCGCCTGCCGTCCGAGACCCGCGCCGCCCGGTAGACCCGCTTGACCCGGATGCGCCCGGCAGGGGTTTCGGCGACGGGCGGTCTCGGTGGCATCACGCTTCCCGTTTGTCGGTGCCGGGGATCAGCTCGACCGCCTTCAGCGCATGCGCCCAAGCGGCCCCCGCGCGCATTTCGGCGGCGACCCAAATCGCCTCCATGATTTGTTCGCCCGAGGCCCCTTCGCGTTGCGCGGCCTTCACATGGCCTTCGATGCACCACGGGCACTGGGTCACATGGGCGACCGCAACGGCGATCAGCTGCTTAGTTCGTGCATCAAGGGCGCCTTCGGCGAAAACGGCCTTGGAGAAGGCGCGGAACGCGTCCTCCGGACCCGGTGCGAGGGCGTGGCGCCGATCGACAAGCTCCCTCGTCGGCTTGGGAAGATGCAGATCAGCCATGGCGCGCCACTCCGGTTTCGAATTGCGGGAACAACACCTCGTTCTCAAGGCGTATGTGCTCTTTGAGATCGTCAAGGAACGCCCTGGTTTCGGCGTAAAGACGGGTCCAGCTTGCGCAGGCACCCGCCGGCAGGGTCAGGCCGCTGGTCAGGCCCAGGATCTGTTCGACCTCTGCCGTGTGATCCTCATGATTGGCGCGCAGCGCCGCGATGGGGAGATCCAGGCCCGGTGCGGCCTTCCGCATGGCTGGGAACAGGATCAACTCGGCCATCTTCATGTGAACCTCCAGCGCGCCGATCATCTGACGCAGCAGGCCGGCCAGCCCCGCCGGAACCCCCGCGCGTCCGGCGTGAATGCTTTCGACCTCCTCCGACAGCGCGGCCAGCGCGGGCAGCCTGGCACGGTGCCTGGCGTGAAACTCGCCCTGGATGAAGCGGGTGAGGGCACCGGGGTCTTTAGGGGGTGTCGGGCGCGCCATCTCTATTGGGTCCGGCCTGAGTTATCCTTCGCGGGGCTGGGGCCAGTGTTCTCGACGGCGCTGTGCAGCCACTGGGCGATCCGAACGGCCTGATCGGTCACCATGGCGGCGTCTTCGGGAAGGGAGCTTTCGCTTGCCGCTTCGTGGAAGAGTGTCAGCCAGCGGCCGAAATGTTCCCCTTGTGGGGGCAGGGCTGCGTACCCCAGCACCGGGGCGCAGTTCCCGCGGCCTGTCATCAGCGTGACCGCGGACCACAGGGCTGCCATGCATTCCAGGTGCGGGTCGTGATCCGAATCCGGCGCTGCGAAGATCGGGCCGAGGACGTGGTCCTCGCGCAGTTTGCCATTCAGCCGCTGCAACAGGTCCGTCAGCGTTTCTTCGTCGAGGCCAGTGGTTGACATGATCTCAGCGGTCGTTCGCGAACGAAAGGACGCTGTTTGGGAATCCGCGGATGACATGGCCCCCCCGAGTCTGAGCTTGTAATCCAGCCTAGCTTTGTTAATTAGGTATTGTAAATACCTGATTAGAATGGACAGGATCCCATGCGCCTCACGTCCTTTACCGACTACGGGCTTCGCATGCTGATGCGGATGGCCAGCGCGCCCGGCCAGGCATTTTCCACCGCCGAACTGGCCGCGGAGTTCAACCTTTCCCGCAATCACCTGACCAAGATCCTGCAACAGCTTGCCCGTGGCGGTATCGTCGAGACCCGCCGAGGTGTGAGCGGTGGGGCCGTCCTGAGCCGCGATCCGGCAGACATCCGGCTTGGCGATGTGGTGCGGCTGCTCGAACAGGGGCAGGCCCTGGTCGAATGCTTCAGGCCCGACAAGAACGAATGCGTGATCGACGGGTGTTGCCGCCTCAAGGCGAGGCTGCGCCGCGCCGAGGCGGGGTTCATCGAGGAGTTGAACCAATCGACCCTTGCCGATGTCGCCTTGTCGAAACTGGCGGCATGAGGGCGCAGGCACGCCTCCCGCGCCCGTCGGTCGTCTGAGCGGGCGGCCGTATCGCCTGGTGCCGCGCTGCTGAGATCCGGCGGCCAGCGGGGCCAGAAACCGCGCAACAGCATTTCAAATAGTTCTGCAACAAATCGCCCCCACCGTCAGGCCGCGTCGAACCTCGGGGGTTCGGCGGCGTAGGCGGTATTCCTGGTTTGCCGGTTGTTCGTGTCGGTCGCCGTTTTCGGGTGTGCTCCCTGGCCCTCGGCGGCGATGCCCCGATGTTCGGTTCGGTCCCTTCCGGGACGTGGGTATCGAGCCGGACAGACCTTTCCGCTGCCGGGAAAAGAAAGGTCGCGCGCGTGAGGGCTGTCGGTGAGAGATCGGGGATCTGCCTGGTGCTGCTGGCGGCGGCGCTTTGGGCCACGGTGGGGGTGGGTGCGCGGATCGCGCCCAGTTCCGCGGGCCTTCCGCCCGAGGTGCTGGGCCTCGCCCGCACCGCGATTGCCGGTCCCGTCATCCTGTTGATCGCGACCGCGCTGCTCGGGTTGAGGGCGGTGACTGCCACGCGGCTCGACCCGCTGCGCCTTCTGATCTTCGCGGCGTCGAACGCGGTCTTCCAGATCGGCCTTTTCCGCTGTTTCACGCTTCTGGGGGTCACCGTCACGGTCTTTCTGACGGTATGCCTTCCGCCGGTCCTGGCAATGATCGCAAGCTGGCTGCGCCGGAGGGAGCCCGTCTCGGCCGGAAGTGCGGCCGCGCTGGCGCTTGCGCTGACGGGGTTGCTGCTTATCGCGGATGACGGGCTCCTCCGTGTCAGACTGGCCGGATCGGGCGAAGGGCTGCTGACCGCGGTCTTGGCCGCGGTCGCCTTCGTCGCCATGTCAGACGCGGCGCGCTCGCTTGGCCGCGGCGCGCCGCCGCTCGTCGTCGCTGGGACAGGGCTTTCCTGTTCGAGCGTCTTCCTGATGCTCTTCCTGCCCATCGTCACCAAAGTTGATGTCTCGGGCCTGGCGGCGGGTCTTTCCGACCCGCGCTTTGTCGGGCTGGTGCTTTACCTGGGGCTGGGGCCGACCGCGCTGGCCTATGTCTGCTATTGCGCGGGCATTGCCCGATGCAGGTCGGCGCTTGTCGGCCTGATCGCTTCGATGATCGAACCGGCGATTGCGGCCTGCCTCGCGGTCTGGGTCCTGTCGGACCGCTTGAGCACCGCAGAAACGGGGGGCTGCGCGCTCCTGATGATGTCGATGCTGGTGCTTTGGCTGAGCGAAAGGATGATCGCGCGCAAGCGGCGTCCCGCCGTCGCGGCCGCCCCGCGCGCGGGCTGATGCGCCGCCGGTCAACGCCCGGCTGCAGGGCTAGAAGCTGAATCCGGCCTGGAACCACAACCGGGTGTCGTCCTGCGGGAAGGCCCCGGCCGGTTTATCGAGGATGTGACTCAGGGCAACCTCGCCGACGAAAGCCCCTTTCGCGACGCGCAGGCCCGCAGAGACACTTGACCAGCGGTCCGAGTTTCCGGGTATCAGCGGGTTCGGCATATCCTTGATGGCGCCGCCATCGACCCCCAGGAAAGCCTGTCGCAGGTCCAGAACCTTGGCGCGTGGATCGGGCAGGATGAGATTGTAGGCCAGTTCCACCCGGCTGCCCAGGCATCTGTCGCCATTCACATAGCTCAGGTCGAAGCCGCGCGCATAGGCGTTGGTGCCGTAGCCGCAGCGCTGAGATACCGGAAGGCTGTCGTTCGTCCATTGACCGACGACGCCCGCATTGACCAGGAAACGCGCCGAAAGAGGGACCGACATCTCGGCGCTGAAGGCGATACGGAGGAAGTCCGTCGCAACGCCGGGCGCCGACAGGCGCGGCCCCGCCGAGGCCGAGGCGCCGAGGCCGTCGATCCCCTTCGTCACGGATAGCCCGTAGCGCTGCTGGAATCCGTAGGGCAGGCCCCGTTCGTAGCGCAGCGCGGCGCGAAGCATCCGGAGCCGTTCCTCGGCGGCCGTCGCGCCGAGGATCTCGATGTGGCTGTTCCGCAGCGCCATTTCGACCGATGCGGTCAGCCGGCTGTACTGCGGCAGGTTCCAGACCTTGCGCGCGCCGATGGCCGCATTGGTCTGCGTTCCCTCGATCGCGAGCGCCTTGCTGGTCGCCGAGCCAAGCGCGAAATCGCCATGGTCGGCGTTGGCGAAGATCGTGACCCCGGTGCCCGGCAATTCGCGGCGATAGCCCGCGCCTGCGGCGGCAAGCTCAAGCCCGCCGGACTCCGACAGCCCACCGAGGACCAGCACCAGGTCCAGCTGATCGCCGTCCCCGATCAGATCCGGCCAGGCAAGGGTGCCCGAGGCGATATAGGGCCCGATCTCCTTCGTGCCGATCGAGGAGAAAGTCAGGAAGCCGGTCCGTCGATCCACCTTCCGGATGACGGAGGCGGAGCCCCTGTCGACGCCGGTTGACGGGTCGGTTCCGAGATTGGTGAAGAAGGATTGGGCGCTGGCTGCCGAGATGCTCAGGACCAATGCCGTCAGAACAGACAAAACCGTCTTCACGAGTACCCCACCCGACTCCCCGGTGCAAAATGCGATGCGCCTTCGAGCATTTTGTTTATCCATGGTAATCGGGGTGCGCAACAAAATTAGCATAACATGCTGAGAATACGGGGCTCTCGCCGGGCCGGCGCGCGGGTGCCGGGCCTTGACCGGTTTGACTTTCGAAGGGCGGCTGATGCTTGCCTGCCGGACCGCTTTCGGCCGTTGCATGCCTGGATTGTCCTGCAGGATATCTTGGCCGGAAGCCGTTCATGTGGCCAGGGCCTGAAGGCCGGCTGGGGCAGGCGGCTTGAACCGTCTGACGGCTGGTCCGGGCGCATGTTGCTTGAAAGGAAGCGCAAGCGCTTGTGAAGAGACGGCAACAATCCAACAATCTTGCTACAGTAGGTTGCCCTGCTGGCGTCGTCCGGCGGTCGTACCCACCCAGCGAGAACAAAGCGCGGTTGCAGCAAGAGGCTGGGCAGTCGAGGACTCGGGATGCGGGGGAGTACCATGCGACTTGCGGAGTTGATCCGAATGGGGGCGCTCGCGGCCGCGGCGCTGTGCCTGGGAACGCCGGGAAACGCGCAGGGAATGCCGCTATTCTCGATCGGAACAGGGGGCGACGGCGCGACTTACTATCCACTCGGTGGAACCATCGCCAATGCAATTACGAACCCGCCCGGCTCGCGCCCCTGCGAAGGGGGCAGTTGCGGTGTGGACGGGCCGATCGCGATGGCCCAGAGATCCAAGGGATCGGTCGACAACATCGCGGGAATCGCCGAGGGGCGGTTTCATTCCGGTTTTTCGCAATCCGACATTGCCTATTGGGCCTACTCCGGCACCGGGCTTTATGCGGGTCAGCCAGAATGCGGAACTTGCGTGAGGCGCCAAAGCTGTCCGACAGGAAGTCGAGCGACCAGCGCGCGTTGGGATGCGCCGCCCCCGGCATCGGCGTGCGCGATCCTCGGGCCCGCTTGCGGCCGCGCCGACGCTTTACCGACAGTCCTTCTTTCCGGTAGAGCCGATACAGTTTCTTGTGGCTCATGATTATGACCTTGCGCTCAAGCAGAACGCCGATCCGGCGGTAGCCGAACCGATGCCGCTTCCCGGCGATATCCTGCATCTCCTTGCGGATCTCGGGGCAGTCCGGCGGGCGTTCGCGCCGGACCGTCTTGGGATCGACACCGACAAGCCGGCAGGCCCGACGCTGCGAGATATCGTGATCCCGCATCGCCCTGAGCGCTGCCTCTCGCCGCTTGATCAGCGTCGCCAGTTCTTTCCCAGAAGATCCTTCAGAACCACGTTGTCCGGCATCGTGTCGGCCAGCAGCCGCTTCAGTTCGGCGTTCTCATCCTCCAGCGCTTTCAGCCTGGCAGCCTCGGACACCTCCATGCCGCCATACTTGGACTTCAACTTGTAGAACGTGGCCGGGCTAAGCCCGTGTCGACGGCACACCTCCGCCGTCGGCATGCCTGCCTCCTGTTCCTTGATCATCCCGATAATCTGCGTTTCGCCGAAACAGCTCTTTCGCATTCGTCTGCTCCTTCAAAGTTGGGCAGACGCTACATAATGGCGAGGGATTTCGCGGGGGGCAGGTCAGGGCAGCGTAGGCCCAGAAATCAACCTGCGGACTCTCCGCTAGAATCAGGACTCGTTCTTGCATCATAGCCAGAACATGACTGTCGCGGCGAGGGCGACGGCCGAGAGGAAGACCTTGGGGCATCTGTCGTAGCGAGTTGCGACCCGTCGCCAGTCTTTCAGGCGACCGAACGTGATCTCGATGCGGTTGCGGCGTTTGTAGCGGCGCTTGTCATGCTTGATGGGTTTGCCGCGCGACTTCCTGCCGGGAATGCAGGGCTTTATCCCCTTGTCTTTCAACGCTTCCCTGAACCAGTCAGCGTCATAACCCCTGTCGGCCAGCAACCACTCCGCCTTTGGCAAGCGGCCCAGCAGCGCCGCCGCGCCGGTGTAGTCGCTTACCTGGCCTGCAGTCATGAAGAAGCGGAGCGGGCGGCCCTCAGCGTCGGTGACGGCATGCAACTTGGTGTTCACGCCGCCCCGCTGCGGGGCGAATTGATCCCCCGGATCAATTCGTGCTCCCCTCCGCATCCGGCCGATCAGACGACCCCTCTGGTCGCTGGGTCCCCCTTTTTCGACCGCAGGCTGGTCGCCGTACGGTGTGCCTTCAGGTACCCTCGCCAGTGGTTCTCGGACCAATGGCGAACCACTAGCTCGACGTCGATCATCACCGTCTTGGGAACGGCTGCCTCGGCGGCAAGGCCATCCATCATCCGGGCGAAGACACCTTTGTCGCTCCACAGCTTCCAACGGTTGTAAAGCGTCTTCGGCGGGCCATATTCCTTCGGCGCGTCGCGCCAGCGCAAGCCATTGCGATTAATGAAGATAATGCCGCTCAACACCCGCCTGTCATCGACGCGAGGCTTGCCGTGGCTCTTCGGGAAAAAGGGTTGAAGCCGCGCATCTCCGCCTTCCGCGATCGTTCCTGCTCCGATAGGCTGTCGGCATTGCGGCCTGGCAAGCCGACTTCGCGCAGCAAAGTCCGCGCCATGGACAGAGAACGGACAGGGACGATGAGCGAGATCTGCTATCTTTCCGCGCGCGCGGTTCTCGCGCTTTTCCGCAGGCGCGAGCTGTCGCCGGTCGAGTATCTCGACGCGCTGATCGCGCGGGCAGAGGCGGTCAATCCGGTCATCAACGCCTATACCGACACCTATTACGACGAGGCCCGGAGCGCGGCGCGGCAAGCGGAGATCGCCTACGGCGAGGGCCGGGCGCGCAGCCTTGAAGGGCTGCCGGTCGCGGTCAAGGATGCGCAGCGCGTTGCCGGGAAGCGGACGACACAGGGATCTCTCGTCTTCAAGGATCACGTTGACGCGCAGTCGGACCCGATGATCGAGCGGCTAGCGGCGGCGGGGGCGATTTTCCATGCCCGCACCACCACGCCTGAGTTCTGCCTGTCCGCCGTCTGCAACTCGCGGCTCTGGGGCACGACGCTCAACCCCTTCAATTCCCGCTTCGGGCCGGGCGGGTCGTCGGGCGGGTCGGCCGCGGCCCTTGCCGCGGGGATGACACCCATCGCGACGGGCACCGACATCGGCGGTTCGATCCGCATCCCGGCGAGCGCCTGCGGCCTCGTGGGGTTCAAGGCGCCGCATGGGCGCAACCCCGACGGGCCGCCCGCCAACTTCGACCGCTACAATCACTGCGGCGTACTCAGCCGCGACGTGGCCGACACCGCCCTTATGCAGAACGTCATCTCGGGGCCGCATCCGCGCGACCACGACAGCCTGCGCGAAAAGCTGATCCTGCCGGAGACCGTCACCCCCCGCCCCCTGCGCGTCGCCTGGTCCATGGACCTGGGCTATGTGCGGATAGATCCCGAGGTGCGCGAAAACACCCTGCGCGCTCTGGACGTCTTCCGAGCCACCGGTTGCACGGTCGAGGAAGTGCAGATCGGCTGGGACACGCGCGTCGACGAGGCTTCGATGCGCTGGTACACGGCGATGCATTTCGGGCGCCAGCCGCTTTGGTCGGCGCGCGAACATCGCGATCTGCTGACATCCTACGCCACTGCGGCGGCCGACGCGGCGGCCCGCCTTGATCCAGACGACGTCGCCCGGTCCTGGGAGGTGCAGCATCAGATGTACCAGGTGATCGGGCGCCTTTTCGAGAGCTATGACATCCTGATCTGCCCTACCCTTGCCGTGGGCGCGGTGCGCGCCGACCATGACCCGCTATCGGCAAGCTTCGAGGTCGATGGGCAGGTGGTGGATGCCGAATACGGCTGGGTCCTGACCCACCCGTTCAACATGCTGCACTACTGCCCTGTGATGTCGGTTCCCTCGGGCCGCGACCGGAACGGCATTCCGACAGGCATCCAGATCGTCGGCCCGACCTTCGACGACCTGCGGGTATTCCAGGCCGCGCTGCAGTATGAGGCCGCCGCGCCGCAACTGTTTTTGACCCATGGCGACGCCCGGCCGGTGCTTTGAGCAAGCATCACCGCGGGCATGCCGCCGCAGGCCTATTCGCCGCGCTCAGCCCGGCCAGTTGATCACGATGTCGGCGCGCCTGGCGGCGCGCATGACCCGTTCCGCATTGGGAAGATCGTTGCCGAGCGCCTTGGCCCGCGCGGCTTCGGGCGCGAACCCGTGCGCCAGCCAGCGCCCGACCAGCCGCCGTTCAAGCTCTTCCACCGGCACGCTGAGAAAAACGCTCAGATCCCAAAGCGGGGCCAGCGCGCGCCAAGGGTCCTCATCCAGAAGCAGGTAGTTGCCTTCGGCCACCACGATCCGGGTCTCTGGCCGGATTTCGGCGGCACCGGCGATGGCGATTTCCCGGTCGCGGTCGAAGACCGGAAGGATGACCGAGGGTTCATTCCGCACCCGGTTGAGGGCATGGGCGAAACCGTGGAAGTCGAAGGTCTCCGGCGCGCCCTTGCGTGGCAGCAGCCCGCGTGGCTCCAGCAGCCGGTTGTCGAGATGGAAGCCGTCCATCGGCATGAGGACCGCCGCGGCGCCGCGTGCCACGAGGCCGGCCACGACCTGTTCGGCCAGTGTCGATTTGCCCGAGCCCGGCGGCCCCGCCACGGCGACCATCAGCCGCGCGTCCTTGCGCGGAAGGGCAAGCACCCTGTCGGCCAGTCCCGCAGCGGTGCGGCCGATCTCCTTGTCCGTGTCGATCATTGTTACGATGCGCTCCCTTCTGCTCGGCCTGCCCCGATTAAACCGTAACCAGCCTGCGCGCCGCAAGCCAGCTTGCCGCTGCCATGAACCCCGCAGTCGCCAGACATAGGCCGAGCCCCCCGACCTGGTAGCTAAGGCCAGATAGCAGCGTTCCGATCAGCCGTCCGGCGGCATTCGCCATGTAGTAGAAGCCCACGTCGCGGGTAATGCGCTCGGCCGAGCCAAAGGCCAGGATCAGGTAGGAATGGAGCGAGGAATTGACCGCGAAGACAAAGCCGAAGAGCAAGAGGCCCGCGACCAGCAGCACCGTCAGCCAGGGCGCAGGCCCGCCTGCGGCCCACGCCGCAAGCGCAAGCGCGAAGGGGATGGGAACCAGCGCCCCCGACCAGCGGATCGCATCGGCGGTCATCGCCGCCTCGCCGCGCCGGCGGGCGTCCAGAAGCCGTGGGGCCAGCGCCTGCACCGCGCCGTAGGCAATGATCCAGAGCGCCATGAAACCGCCGACGAGGAAGAAGGCGCTGCGCCGTCCCTCCGCCGTGCCGTCCGACAGGACTGCGTGGAAATAGACCGGGATGCCGACGACGAACCAGACATCGCGCGCGCCGAACAGGAACATCCGCGCGAGGCTCAGCCGATTGACCCGCGCGTCCCGTGACCGCCAGCCGCCCCACTTGGCCTCGGCCTTCATTCGGCCCGGCAGGCCCGGCGGCAGGAAGAGCGCGACCGCCAGAAGGATCGCGGCCAGCACCGCCGCCATGCCCCAGACCGCCACATGGAACCCCGCCACCCCAAGAAGCGCCGCGCCGAGGAAGAAGCCCGCGCCCTTGACCGCGTTCTTCGATCCGGTCAACGCCGCGACCCAGTGGAAAAGCCCCCCATCCTCAGCGGGCGCAAGAAGCTTGACTGCCGATTTCGAGGACATCTTGGCCAGGTCCTTGGCCACGCCCGACACGCCCTGAACCGCCATCACGAAGGCGACCGACGCGCCAAGGCCCCAGCCCGGATCAAGCTGCGCCAGTGCGGCCAGCGCGCCGATCTGCAAGCCAAGCCCGCCGTAAAGCGTGGCGGCCAGGCCGAAACGCTGGGCCAGCCAACCCGCCACCAGGTTGGTGCCAACGCCAGCGACCTCGTAAAGCAGGAAGAGCCAGGCAAGCGCCACGGGTGAAAAGCCGAGCGTGTTGAAATGCAGCAGGACCAGCATCCTGAGCGCGCCGTCAGACAGCATGAAGGCCCAGTAGGCCGCGGTCACGGCGGCATAGGCACGGACCGGATTGTGCGGGACGGCTTCGCTCACATCGCCCTCGCGACCATGCGCGCGATGTCCGCCAGGCGGCAGGCATAGCCCCATTCGTTGTCGTACCAGGCGTAGATCTTCACCTGCGTGCCGTTGATGACCATGGTCGATGGCCCATCAATGATGGAGGAGCGCGGATCGTTGGTGAAGTCGCACGACACGAGCGGCCGCGTCTCGAACCCCAGAACTCCTTTCAGCGGTCCTTCGGCTGCGGCGCGGAAAAGCGCGTTGACCTCCTCCACGCTCGTCGCGCGCTCGACCTCGAAGACGCAGTCGGTCAGCGAGGCGTTGAGAAGCGGCACGCGGACCGCATGGCCATTCAACCGCCCCTTCAGTTCGGGATAGATGAGCGTGATCGCCGTGGCGCTGCCGGTGCTCGTCGGGATCAGGTTCATCAGGGCGGAGCGCGCGCGCCGCATGTCCTTGGCGGGCCTATCGACGATGGTCTGGGTGTTGGTCACGTCATGGATCGTCGTCATCGACCCGTGGCGTATGCCCAGGCCTTCGTGGATCACCTTGACCACCGGGGCCAGGCAATTCGTGGTGCAAGAGGCCGCGGTGACAAGCCTTTGGCTACCGTCGTAAAGCTGGTGATTGACGCCGTAGACGAGGTTCAAGGCGCCGCCATCCTTGACCGGCGCGCTGACCACGACCGTCTTCACCCCCGCCGCGTAATAGGGCGCGACCTTCGCCGCGGTCTTGAAGACCCCGGTGCAGTCGATGACGACGTCCACGCCCAGTTCGGCCAGCGGCAACGCCTCGATCGCCTTTTCATGCGTCAGGCAGATGGGGCGGCCGTCCAGGACCAGCGCGCCCTCCGCATGGCCGACGGGCGTGCGCCAGCGGCCGTGGACGCTGTCGAACTCCATCCACAGCGCGTGCTGCTCAGCGTCGCCCACGGGGTCGTTCAGGAGCACGATTTCGCCGCCCGCCCCCGTGTCGATCAGGTCGCGCAGCACGAGCTTTCCGATACGGCCAAGGCCGTTCACAGCAATTCGGGTCATGGGTCAGCCTTTCGGGACGGTCAGGGGGGCTTTGCCGATGGCATCGACGCTTGATTGAAGCGCGAGGCGGTCGAGGCTCGCGACGGGCAGTTCGGCGAAGGCCGCGATCCTGCGGCGCAGCGCGGCGTAGGTGTCGGCAAAGACCAGCGCGCGCTCGGCCCTCGTACCATCGGCCTTCGCCGGGTCCGGCAGGCCCCAGTGGCCGGCGATCGGCTGGCCGTGCCAGGGCGGGCACTCCTCGGCGGCGGCGTTGTCGCAGACCGTGAAGACGAAATCCATCGCTGGCGCGCCAGCGCCCTGAAACTCGGACACATGCTTGGCGCGCAGGCCCGTGATGTCGTGGCCGTGCCGGCGCAGCACATCGAGCGCCAGGGGATGCGGCGCCGTGTTCGGCCGCACTCCGGCCGAGTACGCCCGGAACCTGCCCTGCCCGAGGTCGCGCAGCAAAGCCTCCGCGAAGATCGAGCGGGCAGAGTTTCCGGTGCAAACGAACAGCACGCTGTAGCCCCCGCGCTCCGTGGCGGCAGGCCCGCCGTCTGGACCCTGGAGCGGCGCAAGCAGTTCGGGCCGCGCCCGGCCGACATCAAGCGCGAGGTATCCGATCAAGCGTTCCGTCGCCGCAAGATCCACGGCGTGGTAAAGGCTTCGCCCCCGCCGCTCGACCTGAACAAGGCCGGATGCAACCAGGTCGGCCAGATGATGGGAAAGCGTGTTCTGCCGGATCTGCAGCGCCTGCGCCATCTCGGTCGGGCGGACGCCCCCGGGCGCAAAGCGCATGAGTAGCCGAAAAACCGCCAGCCGCCCGGGATGTCCGAGCGTCGCGAAGGCTTGGGTGGCTAATGTCTGTTCCATATTTCCTGATTTACGGAAATATCAGAGTCTGTCCAGTGAAGGTTTCATGACAAAACGGTCAGCCAGACGGTAATCCTCCCCGTTTTAAGGGAGCGCGACCGTAGTGCTCTGCACCCCAACATTGGACCGGCCGAAGATAGAGTTTTCCGGGGAGTTGCTCCGAGCCCCAACCTTGGATCGCCGGAAGCTGGAATTTACCGGCTATTTCACGATGACGGGCTGGCTGCGCCGTCGGGATAAGGCAGGGCGATCGGGACGTTGTATCCGATCGCGCTGTGGGGCCTGACCCTAGACTTGAACGTGCCAGCGCGCTGCCTTGTAGCCATTCAAAACTGCGTTCAAGTTCGAATTCCGTGGTGGGAATTAGGTGGCGATATTGGGTGCGCAGCTCTTCGTAGTCAGAGCTGCTCAGTGTTGCCGCCGTAACGCTTGATTGGGGCGCAAACGATTGATGCATGTCTGCCCGGTTAGTGTCCGCGCACGTGGGAGTGCGGAACGGCGTTCGATGCTTCGGCCCGTGCCAGGCGGGGCATCTGCCCCTCCGAGTGCAGGCAAAATCCATTTCATCGGTGCGATTGGTATTGACAAGAAAATTTGTGTTAATAAAAAAATTTATGATGTTAAAAATTTCTCAACCACAGCAGTCCTTGCCATCTCCGCCAAGTCAGAGCGCGTCCGACTCTGACTCCGGCTTGCGGTCGCGAAAGAAGACGCGACGGCGGCAGGAGATCCTCTCTGCCGCTTCCGCGCTTTTTGCTGAGAAGGGGATCAACGCGACGACCATTGCCGAGATCGCCGAGGCCGTCGGCATCTCCTCTCCGACGATATTCAACTACTTCGGAGGGAAAGACGGCATCCTCATCGCCCTGATTACCGAGGGCGCACAGAAGAGCCGCGAATTCGACCTGACGACCATAGTGCGGGGCGATGCCGATTTTCCCACGATGCTCGTCGATCTGTTTTCGCGCTGTGCAGATGGTTCGCTGCGGATCGCGTCGAAGCGGATCTGGCGTTATGCCGAAGCGGCGTCAATTCGTCGGCCGAGAAGCGAGCTCGCGCGTGAATATGCGATCGTGGAGCATGAGCTGATGCACCTGATTGCAGATTTCTTCGATCTCTATGACTTGAAGCTGCGCTCGGGCGGCGCCGCCAGCCCGCTGCAATTGGCGCAACTGTTCTATGACGTCTGGAACGCTGCCTTTTTCCGTCTGATCAAGGATGATGGCGCAAGCCTGGCACAGCACCAGATTGATCTGCACACAAAGCTCGAGCCCTTGGCGCGAATGATCTTCACCGACGATTTTCTCGCAGTTCCAACCCTCAAAGCCAAACGGATTGCCGATGACGCAAGCTGATATCATAATCGAAAACGCCAGAATTCTGACGATGGATCCTGCCCATCCCCGGGCCGAGGCTATTGCCATCTCAGGCAAGACAATTCTGGCGCTCGGGTCCAATACGGATATTGCGGCGCTTGCGGGCCCCCGCACACGGCGCGTCGATGCATGCGGCCGAACAGTCCTGCCCGGGCTGGTCGAGGGACATATGCACCTCTTTGGTGGAGCATTCGGGCTTCGGTATCTGCAGCTTGGTGGGGTGAAAACGCTCGACGCGCTCCGCTCAAAGCTGCACCGCTATGCCGCTGAAAATCCGAACGCAACGCTGCTGATCTGCAAGGCAACCGATTACAGCCTTCTGGTCAGTACCGAAGCCTACCCACGCCAGATGCTCGACGAGGTGCTCAGCGAACGCCCGGTGCTTTGTTTTGCGAGTGACCATCACACCGCCTGGGCCAACACTATTGCGCTGCAACGCGCAGGCCTGCTGCATGGGCGCGAGATGCCGGAAGGCCATGAGGTCATGATGGGGCCGGACGGTACCGCCACCGGCGAGCTGCGCGAACTCTCGGCCATCGACCCTGTGATGGCATTGCGCAATTCCGGCGGGCGCGAAGTGCTGGGCATGTTCGGCATCGAACCGGAAGTCGCACCAACCGACGCGCAGCGCGAAGATGACATGCGGGTCATGAAAGAGGGGTTGGCCTATTGCGCCTCTTTCGGTTTCACCAGCCTGCACAATATGGACGGGAACCGCTACCAGCTTGACCTGCTGCACACGCTGGAAGAGCGCGGGGAATTGATCTGCCGCATTCAGGTTCCGTTTCACCTGACACCGGAAAAATCCCTGTCGACCCTCGAAGACGCCAGCTGGATGCACGAAAATTACCAGTCCGAATTGCTTCGGTCCGGCCGGGTGAAAATGTTCATGGACGGTGTTGTCGACAGCGGCACCGCGGTTCTCGTCGACGAGTATAGCGATGCCCCCGGCTGGCGCGGCGGCCCGCTGCACTCAGCCGAGAGGTTCAGCGCTGCCGTGACCGAGGCTGACAGGCGCGGACTACAAATGAGCGTTCACGCCATAGGCGACGGCGCGGTCCGACGGGTGCTTGACGGCTACGAAGCCGCCCGCGACGCGAATGGTGCCCGTGACAGCCGCCACCGTATTGAACATATCGAGTTGCTGCACCCCGACGATCTTCATCGTTTCAAAGAGCTCGGTGTTGTCGCCTCCATGCAGCCGCCGCACGTTCCGGGCGCAATGGACTTTCCATTTGACCCATGGCGCGCCAAAGTGGGCGAGGCGCGCTGGCCCCACGCATTTCCGGTTCGGGCACTCGCCAATGCGGGTGTTCCGATAGTCTTTGCCTCTGACTGGCCTGTGTCCGACATCAACCCGATGCGCGGCGTCATGGCAGCGATGACCCGGCAACGCTGGACAGAGGCCTGCCCGGACAACCGTCTTTCGCTGGAAGAGGCGCTTTACGGATATACAGCAGGCGGCGCCTATGCCGCGTTTGACGAAACCCGCCTGGGTCGCCTGAAGCCGGGCATGCAGGCCGATATCGTCGTCATGGATCATGATCTCGAAGCACTTGAAGTAAACGAGATCGGAAAAACGCGGGCCGCTTTGACACTCTGCGCCGGCGCGATCACCTGGGAGGCCTGAGCATCAAGGGATATGCCGGTTGGCATTCCCCCATCGAGTTGTCCCGTTTGATGGTTAGGCCTCTCCAACCACCAGTGGCCTCACGCCGCCCATAGCGGACAGCCGCCCGCCGTGGTCTACTTCATCCAGATCGAAACCGACCAGCAGGGGCAGGCAGTAGCTTAAATCAACCCGGAAACTGTCCAGGGAACGGGGGAGTAGCTCAACCATTCGCGTTAGCGAAGATCGGCTGCGCTATTTCCTGCGTTGCAAGCGGGACCAGGCTTTTCGCAACTCCTTGCCCTCAGGGGCGTAGGAAGTATCAAAGATTGACTGACGCGGTTCCCGGGCTGGCGGTTGTGCCTTGGTTTCCGGCTTCGGCGCCGCGCCGCTGTCATCTTCGCGGGCCTTGCTGCTAGGGAGCGGTCGTTTCATCGTTTGGCTTCCTTGTAGGGCAGTGCTGATATTCCCGGATTGGCCCGTGAGCCCTGACAAGGTGCCGAGCGGATCACGTGATTGGTCGACGGTGTGACTGTGCGACCAGGCTTTCAGGAACGAAGCCCGCCGATCGGGCCGCGGCAATGAAGGCGCGTCTGGCGGCGCCGACCGAGCCGATGCAGTCCATGGCGGCCTCGATCTTGGTCAAGGCTGTTACGCGTGTGTCGTCCGAAACCGGCCAGCGCTTACGCAACCAGTAGCGAACCTGTTCGATTGTGCTAAACTTTTGCACATCACCCTCGGGCGACACCACAAAGCATAGTGGCGATCCCCAGTTGATTTCTATCATGTTCAGTTTCTTACATATGATTCATCCAGCGCGCGTGCGGGACGGCGCCGGGAAAGGCGTAGGGAAGGCGGCCCGATTGCCACCTTCCCGAGTGCTACCTGAGGGATGCCCTCAGGCGAGCTTAAGGTTCGTAGCCGACTCGCGGCCATTGCGGTCAGATTCGACGTCGAAGCTGACAGCCTGACCATCTTTCAGGTGCTGGATGCCCGCGCGTTCGAGTGCGGTGATGTGAACAAACACATCCTTGCTGCCGCCCTCAGGGGCGATGAAGCCGAAGCCTTTGGTGGAGTTGAACCATTTCACGGTGCCAGTGGCCATCGTGTTATTCCTTACATGAGCGCCGCCCACGGGATGTGGCGGCTTGGCAAAGCTGAAAGTCCAAAGCTGAGCCAGAAGGAACAGGTTCGAAAAATAGAGATGCCCGCTCTAAATAGGTCATCGTACTGGCGATTGCGAGTGTTTGTTCTCATTGGCGTAGCGCGCCGTCGCTTAGTCCTTGTTCCGGCACGAAAGTTTCTTTCGATGTTCGCCTTGTCGCACCTGCCGACAGCCTCACGCCAAACAGGAGGTGTCCTTCCCGCCCCTGGAACTGGGCCATTAGCATGGCCGATGAAGGGGGACTTGGAATGGCTCGGAAACGGCATTCGGACGAAGACATCCTGAAGCTTCCGCGTGAGATCGAGCGGAAGCTTGCAGACGGCAACGATGTACGGACGCCTGTCGCGCTGTCGGTGTGAGTGACGCGATGTTCTACATCTATGGACGGCTCCCCTTATGAAAGCGTTTCGAGGCGGTCATCGAGCGTGACGGGTTCTGACATCTATCCGGCGTCGCCGGTCGATGGTGGCGCGCCCAAACGGGTAATCTGCGAAGCATGCCCCTCAACAAATGGTCGGCCTCATGGGCCTTTATAGAAGCCAGGGTTTCCATGCGCCGGGTCCGTCCGGTCGTTTCATTTCCTCCTTCGCCTGCACCTCGAACCGTCCCGCATCAGGGCGCGGGGCGGTATTCCTCGCTTCTGGCTGGAGTAGCCCCCTGAAAATGGTCCGCCACTTGGGATAGATTTATCCCGCATTTTGGCGGATCGGCGCTGGCTGGAAAGCGAGAGAAGCCCGAAGACATTGTGATGAAGCTTCGGCAGGTTGAAGTGTTGCAGGGACAGGGCATGACGATTGCGGGTGCAGTGCGCCGGATCGACGTGACGCAACAGCCGTTCTACAGGTGGCGAAAGCGATATGGCGGGATGGGGCGGTCCCAGCTTGCTCGGTTGAAAGAGCTTGAGAAAGAGAACCAGCGGCTGCGGCGGGCTGTGTCCGAGCTGACCCTGGACAAGCTCATCCTGACCGAGGCGGCGCGGGGAACCGAAGGCCCGCGTCAGCGAGACTTCTGAGCCCTTCGCGTCGCCGCAAGTGCATCGATCATGTGCGGCACGAGCTTGGCGTATCGGAGCGCCGCGCCTGTCGCGCCCTCGGGCAGCACCGGTCCACGCAGCGCAAGCTGTCGCTCGGATGGCCCGATGAGGAGCGCCTGAGCGATGATATCATCGAGTTGGCCGACAAGTATGGGCACTACGGTTGTCGCATGGTCACCGGCTTGCTGAACAACGCGGGCTGGCATGTGAACCACAAACGGGTCGAACGCATCTGGCGACGCGAAGGGCTGAAAGTGCCGCAGAAGCAGAGGAAGAAAGGGTGGCTCTGGCTGAACGGCGGATCGTGCGTGCGTCTCAGGCCGGAGCGTCCGAACCACGTCTGGTCATACGACTTCGTTCAGGATCGTACTGCTGATGGCAGGGTCTGTCGGACGCTCAACATCATCGATGAATACACGAGGCAGGCGCGCATGATCCGCGCCGATCGCAAACTCAACTCAACCGATGTGCTGGATGCGCTCACCGACCTGTTCATCCTGCGCGGCCAGCCGGAATACATCTGATCGGAAAACGGCCCGGAATTCATTGCGCAGAAGGTGCGAGACTGGATCGCCGCCGTCGGGGCCAAGACGGCATACATCGAGCCCGGATCGCCTTGGCAGAACGGTTACTGCGAAAGCTTCAACGCCCGGCTCCGGGACGAACTGCTCAACGGTGAAATCTTCTCCAGCCTGCGGGGGGCCCAAATCGTGATCGAGCATTGGCGGATCCACTACAATACCGTCGGGCCGCACAGCGCATTGGGCTACCGCCCGCCCGCGCCGGAGAGCATCGTCCAGATGGAGCAGAGGCCCACGATGCACTAACAACCAACCCCGACCACCCGATAGGGGCACGCCAGGCAAGCGGTGTCGGCTTCGGCGCCTTTGCGCGCAGCGCATTCTACGACGAAATCGAAAGTGACCGTGTTCTGGCGATCCGGCTCTTGCCCAGCTACTCTCGTAAGGTCTGCCTGTTCCACCACCGGCGAAAGCGCTCCGACCGGATCCTTGCGCTGGTCGAGGACGCGTTCATGACGTGCGCGCCGAACCTGCGAAGCTCAGGCATCTGGCAGACCTGACGCGCGGATGGGGACGTGGCCGGGCAGGGGGCTATTCGCCCCCTGCCGTCGGGGCGGGTTTGCCCGCCTCGGCCACCAGCGCGGCTAGGCGGTAGAAGCCATGCACCATCTTGGAAAAAGGCATCAGCAGGAACAGCACCATGACGGTCGCGAGGTGGACCGCCAGCAGCGGCATGACCAGCGAGGAGCCCGCCGCGCCGTAAAGCGCAAGCCCGCTCAGCGCCACCGCGCCCAGAAGCAGCACGAAGGCCATCTCTGCGCCCCAGACGCGCGCCGCGCCCAGGCTGCGGTCCGCGCGCAGCTTCAGCCAGGCCAGGCCCGCGGCGCCTGCCACCATCATCAACCCTCCCGGCACGCCCAGCAGCTTGGGCGGCGAGAGCAGGGGGTAGGGCGCCTCAAGCCCCAAGAGATAGTGCATCACCGTCGCAACCGTGGTCGCGGCGAAGCAGAGCAGGAAGCCGTACATCGTCAATTGGTGGTAGACCCGACGGCGATCGCTGAAACGGTCACCGCGTTCGAAGTTGCAGCCCTCACCATGACCGCCCGACAGGTTCTTCATGCGCAGGGCGCTGCCGAGGGCGCTCAGGACCTGGGCAAGCCGCACCCGCCCGCCGTCCACCTCGCGCCAGTAGTCGCGAACCGATACCGCGATCAGGACCAGGGGCAGCACGAAGGCCGGGACAAAGATCGCAACCAGTGTGTTGTGCGCGAGATAGGCATAGAAACCCGATCCCGCGTCGGGGCGCAGTACGCTCGCCGCCCAGAAGACCCAGGCCAGCACCACCACCAAGAGGCCCGCCATGGCGACGCCATGGGTCTGGAACACCCGCGCAAGGCGCTGCGGCCGCGCCAGCCGTTCCCAGCTTTCGACCCGCACTTCGGCCAGGATCGCGGGGATGTTCAGCGCGAATTCATGGGGCTCCGTATACTGGCAGGCATAGTAGCAGCCCCGGCAGTTGTGGCACAGGTTCGCCAGCTGGGTCAGGTCGCCGTCGGCAAAGGCCTTTTGCCGGGTCATCGCCGGAAACACGGCGCAGAACCCCTCGCAATAGCGGCAGGCATTGCAGATCTCGATCTGACGGCGGGCCTCTTCCGTCGCGGACAACAGGATCGGTGTGGTGTCAAGCGACATGGGCGGCGGCCTCCTTGCCTGCGATACGTCCAAACACGGTTCCGATGGTCATGCCGAAGCCGGCCAGGTAGCCTTGGCCAAGGATCGAGCCGGCCATGATCTCGCCCGCTGCCCACAGGTTCCGGATCGGGCCCTCTGCGCCATGGACCTGCGCGCGTGCGTCAACCTTCAATCCGAGATAGGTGAAGGTCACGCCGGGGCGCAGCTGATAGCCGTAATAGGGCGGGGTATCGAGCGGACGCGCCCAGTTGGTCTTGGGCACCTCCAGCCCCTCGGTGGCCAGCCCGTCAAGCTCGGTCGGATGGAACCGTCCGGGCCGGCAGGCGGCGTTGAAACCCTCCACCGTGCGGCGCACCGCCTTGGGGTCCAGGCCCAGCTTCGATGCCAGACCCTCGATCGTTTCGGCCGTCACCGGCGGGAACACCGAGGGCATGAACAGGTCGATCGACTTCGCGTCGATCAGCGCATAGCCCACCTGATCGGGCTGGGCGGCGACAAGGCGGCCCCAGATCGCGTAGCGCTTGGGCCAGACATCCTCGCCCTCGTCATAGAAGCGCTGGCCGTCGTTGTTCAGAACGATGGAAAAGGGCACGCAATCCAGCCGGGTGACGATCCCACCGTCGTATTTCGGCGCCCGCCCGTCGATCGCGACCGCATGGCATTGCGTCGGATCGCCGACCGAGGCGGCACCCTGATCCAGCATGTCGCGCAGCACGACACCGCGATTGTAGGGCGTGCCCCGGATCAGGAAGTTGCGCGCCGCAGGCCCCCAGGCGCGGGCGAGCCAGTCGATGTCGGCCTGAAATCCGCCCGAGGCCAGCACGAAAGCGCGGGCCTTGATGGTGCGGGGCCTGCCCTGAATCTCGGCTTCGACATGGCTGATACGGTCGCCCTGGCGGTGGACATGGGTCACCTGGGCTTCGTAGGCGACCTTCACGCCCAGATCCTCGGCCGTATTGTAATAGGCATTCACGAGCGCCTTGCCGCCACCGAGGAAGAAGGCATTGGTGCGCGACAGCGACAGCGTGCCCGAAAGCGACGGCTGGAATCGCACCCCATGGGCCTTCATCCAGGGCAGACAGTCTTCCGATGACCGGATCGCCAGCCGGGCCAGCCCTTCGTCGGTCTTGCCCTTGGTGACCAGCATCAGGTCTTGCAGATATTCCTCTTCCTCGTAGCACCCGGTCAAAGGGGAGGCCGGCCCCTTGTGCATGCAGCGGAAGTTCCGCGTGTGGCGGCTGTTTCCACCGCGATAGGCTATCGGCGCGCTTTCCAGAATGAGGACGCTGGCCCCGGCTTCGGCCGCCGTGATCGCGGCACAAAGCGCCGCATTCCCGCCGCCGACCACGACCAGATCGAATGTTTTGGGCCAGTCCGTCACGCTTCGTCCTCCAGCGGCAGTTCGCGGCTGCGCATGCCGCGGATACGGGCGGAAAGTGCCGCCTCGACATGCGCGCGCATCGCGGCTTCGGCCCGGGCCCCATCGCGCGCGACCAGCGCGCTCAGAACCGCCTCATGTTCCAGGACCGCCGCCTGGGCACGGGCGGGTTCGGCCAGGGTGGTAGGGCCAAGGATCAGGAGCGTCTTTTGCAGCGCGCTCATCGCCTTGATCAGGAAGCGGTTGCGCGCGGCCTCGATCAAGGTGCGGTGAAAGACGCGGTTGATCTCACGCGCCTGCGCGCCCGCCGATGTTTGGGCCAACTCGGCATTGAGGGCAGCCAGTTCGGCAAGCTCGATGTCAGAGGCCGCCCGCGCCGCCAGCCGCGCGGCTGTGCCTTCCAACACGGCGCGCATCTCGTAAAGCTCGACCACCTCGGCGTAATCAAGGCTGCGGATCGTCGCCCCCTGCCGCGGCAGGTGCGTTACCAGCCCGTCTGCCTCAAGCTGGCGGATTGCCTCGCGCACGGGGGTGCGGCTGATGCCCAGCCGCTCGGCCAGGTCGATTTCGCGCAGCCGCGCGCCGGGTGCGAGCGCCCCGCTGCGGATCTCCTCTAGCAGGCGCCGATAGGCGCCCTGGCCCTGCGGGATATCGGTGTCTTCAGCCATTCGGAGACTCACTTGCCATTATTGTGTCCACATGTATACATTTGCATACATGAGTGCACAAGGAGACTCGACGTGACCCTTATCCCAACGACGGGAACGACGATGCGGCGCCTCGTGACCTTGGCGCTTGCGCTGGCGGGCGTGGCGGTTTTCCACCTGCTGCGCCTGCCGCTGCCGTTCCTGTTCGGCCCCATGGCGGCCTGCCTGATCGCGGCGCTGGCCGGGGCGCGGCTGAAGGGGATGGGCACGATCTCGGTGCTGGCGCGCACGGTCCTGGGCGTTGCCGTCGGCGCCTCGATCACGCCCGAGGTCGTCGGGCGCATCCCGCAGATGGCCGGAAGCGTCGCGTTGATCCCGGTCTATGTCGTGCTGATCGGCCTTGTCGGGGTGCCGTTCTTCCGTCGCCTGGGCTACGACCCCGTCACGGCCTGGTACGCGGCAATGCCGGGCGGTCTTCAGGACATGGTCATCTTCGGCACCGAGGCCGGTGGTGACGGGCGGGCACTGGCGCTGATCCACGCGACGCGGGTGCTGGTCATCGTCACCCTTGCCCCGATGATCCTGACCGGGCTTTACGGTGCGGACCTGATCGGGGCCGTGGGCGCCCCGGCGCGCGATCTTCCGGTGACGGAACTGGCGCTGATGGCGGCGGCGGCGGTGATCGGCTGGAAAGGCGCCGAGCGGATCGGCCTCTTCGGAGCCTCGATCCTCGGGCCGATGATCGTGACCGCAGCGTTGTCGCTGGCGGGGCTGATCCATTCGCGCCCGCCGGCCGAGGCGATCTGGGCCGCGCAGGTCTTCATCGGTCTTGGCATCGGCGTGCAGTATGTCGGCGTCACGATGCGCGAATTGCGCAGCTTCATCCTGTCGGGGCTTGCCTTCGTGGTCCTGCTGGCGGCGCTGGCGGCGGTCTTCACCGAGATCGTCACGCTTAGCGGGCTTGCGCATCCGATCGAGGGGTTCCTGGCCTTCGCCCCCGGCGGGCAGGCGGAAATGACGGTGCTTGCGCTGGTCGCCGGGGCCGATCTGGGCTTCGTGATCCTTCACCACCTGACGCGGATCGTGGTGGTGATCATGGGGGCGCCGGTCGCGGCGCGGATCTTTACCCCCAGACCTCGGGGTTGATCATGTGGATCGGCGAGCCGGTGGCATAGGCGTTGACCTGGTCGAAGATGTCGCTGAACTGAAGGTCGAACTCGTCTTCGGTCACATAACCGATGTGCGGCGTCGGCAAGACGTTGGGATGGGTCAGTAAAAGGTTGTCCGTGTCGCGCTGGGGTTCGGTGTCAAAGACATCGACCGCCGCATGAATGCGCCCGCGCGCGATCTCCGCCTCAAGGACCGAAGGCGCGATCAGCCCGGAGCGGGAGGTGTTCACCAGCAGGCTTCGCGGGTGCATGGCCGCAAGATCGGCCGCGGTGATGATCCCCTTGGTTTCCGGTTTCAGGCGCACATGCAGGCTGACGATGTCGGAGGAGCCAAAGAACGCCTCGCGGCTCTCCGGGACGTTCTTGCCGTCGGCTCGGGCGCGGGCGCGCCCTGCCTCGGACCCCCACCACTGGACGCGCATCCCCAGTGCGGTGGCATAGGTCTCTACCGCCCGCGCGATCCGCCCGTATCCATAAAGGCCCAGCGTCCGCCCCCGCAGGGTCCGGCCGACCCCCATCTGCCAGTCCCCCCGACGGATCGACCCGACTTGCTCCGGTATCTGGCGAAAGCTGGCCAGCATCAGCGCCAGTGTCAGTTCCGCAGCGGCATAGGAGGGCGTATCGCTATGCATGTTCGAACAGAGCAGAACGCTGTTGCGGGTGCAGGCCGGCACATCGACATGCGGATAGACGCTGCGCTGGCTGATCAGCCGAAGGTTGGGCAGGCGGTCCAGCAGGTCCGCGCCGATGCGCGTGCGTTCGCGAAACAGCACCAGCGCTTCGGCGTCCCGCACCCTTTCCGCCAGGCGCGCCGGGTCGGGTTCGTGATCGGTCCAGACGGTGACCTCGTGGCCGCTCAGTTTCGCGAAACACGGAAGAGTTCGCAAAGTGTCGAACCAGTCGTCAAGGATGTGGACCTTCATTTGCCGCCCCAGATCGCCCTCGGCACCATGACCTCCCCGCGCGCCAGAAGCCGTGCCGTGCGCAAGAGCCCGGCTGACTTCAGGATGAAGCCTTCGGGGCCGATCTCGTAGTCGATGGTCACATCAATGACCCCTCCGGGGTGTTCGATCAAGACCAGAGCCGGCGCGCCTTCGGGTGCGGTGAAAAGCCCCTCGGCCACCGTGCCGGGGGTCAACACGCAAGAGGCCAGGCATTGCGCCCCGGTCACCGCCATGGTCGGGTGGCAGTTCCGCGGCATGAAATAGCGCGCCGTGATCGTGCCGCCGTCTCGCGGCGGGGCGAGCAGGGCAAACTTGGGCGTGACCGATTGCGACACGTCGCCCATCCCCATGCGCCGGCCCGCCTCTTGCCGGATCGGTTCCATCCGGGCGTAGAAGGCGCGGTTGGCGTCCAGTTCCTCGACCGTCTCATAGCCGGTCAGGCCAAAATCGGACGCACGCGCGATGGCGATGGGCATCGCCACGTCCATGCAGGTAATCTCGATCCCGTCGATCACATCGCGCAGGGTTCCTGTGGGCAAAAGGGATCCAGTCGCCGAGCCGACCACGTCCATGAAGTTCAGATAGATCGGCGCGGCGGTGCCCGGCACACCGTCGATCGCGGCCTCGCCCGCATAATCGACCTGCCCGCCGGGGGTGCGCACCACGGCCTCGACCTTGGCGCCGGTGTTGACCGACCGGATGCGGACGCGCGTGAGCTCTCCCTGCGGGGCGATCAGTCCCATCTCCAGCGCCGCAGGGCCGACGCCCGACAGGATGTTGCCACAGGTAGGCTTGAAATCGACCAGCCCGTCCTCGACGCTGACTTGCGCGAAGAAGTAGTCGATGTCGCAACCGTCGGTGCCCGAGCGTGACAGCATCGCGACCTTGGTCGTTACCGCCGCCCCGCCGCCGAGGCCGTCGATGTTCAGCTTGTGCCCCGAACCCAAGGCGGCGGCGAGCACGCGCGCAAGCGTCTCGCGGTCCTCGGGCAGGTCCTCGCGGCGGAAATAGGGGCCACGCGAGGTGCCGCCGCGCAGGAAGTGAAAGGGGATGGCGGTCTGGGTCATGGTCAAAACTCTCTGATCATTTCGGCCAGCCGCGCGCCGAAGGCGGCCGTGCCAAGCGCGCCGCCCAGGTCGGGGGTGCGGGTTTCGGGTCGGGAAAGCGCGGTATCCAGCGTGGTCTCGATCGCCTGCGCCGCTTCGGCTGCGCCCAGCTGGCGAAGCAGCATCGCCGCCGATCCGATCAGCGCGGCGGGATTGGCCCGGTCCTGCCCGGCGAGTTCCGGAGCCGAGCCGTGCTGCGCCTGCGCCACCGCCCGTTTCGTGCCGAGGTTGAGCGAGGCCGCAAGCCCCAGCCCGCCGGACAGCTCGGACGCCAGATCCGACAGGATGTCGCCGAACATGTTGGTCGCCAGCATCACGTCGAAGCGCGAGGGGTTGCGCACCAGATGCGCGGCGGCGGCATCGACCAGCACCTCCTCATGGGCGACCTGAGGATAACGTGCCGCGACCTTGCGCACCTCGGACAGGAAAAGCCCGTCGGATATCCGCAGAACATTGGCCTTGTGGATCGTTGTCACCCGCGCGCGCGGACGGGTCGCCGCAAGCGCGAAGGCTGCGCTGGCAATGCGCGCACTGCCGCGCGCGGTGATCTTGCGCATGGCAATGGCGACGTCGGGTTCAACCAGAAACTCGCCGGAGCCTGAGGCCATGTTGCGATCGGCATAGAACCCCTCAAGGTTCTCGCGCACGATCACCAGGTCGATCTCGGCTGTGACGGGCCGGGGCGTGCCGGGCCGCGACCGGGCGGGCCTGATATTGGCGTAAAGTTCAAGCTCGCGGCGCAGCACGCCCGAGGGGTTGAGCCCGCCTTCCGCGACCGGCGGATAGGCGTTGTGCGACACCGGGCCCAGGATCACGCCATCCGCCGCCCGCGCCGCCGCGATCACCGCGGGCGGGATCGTGGTGCCGTGTCTGGCGAGTGCGGCAAAGCCGATCTCGGCCCGGCGCAGCTTTAGCGGAAGGGCGAAGCGTGCAGCCGCCGCATTCAGAACCGAAAGGGTCGCCGCGGTGATCTCGGGGCCGATGCCATCGCCCTCAAGAACCAGAAGCTCCATCGTCCTGGCCCTTCAGCGGAAGGGCCAGGGCAGATCGAGCAGGTCCTGTAGCGCGCCCGAAGGGAAGTTCAGCGACAGCGCCCAGGCAAGCGTCAGGATGAAGCCGGCGGCCCCGGCGGTCATCAGGGCGACGGCCACCGGTCCGGCCTTGGCCCGGACGATGAGGAACACCGGGAAGAACGCCAGAAGGGCCGCATAGAAGCCGATCAGCGCGGTCAGCCCGACCAGCCCCCCGATCCAGAAAAGCCCACCCCAGAGCGTGCCGATACCGTCCTGTCCGACATGTTCGCCGGTCAACTCGCCATCGAAATGGGCGTGGTGCCCGGTCTTGCCGCGCACCAGTTGCGGGATCAGGACCAGCAGCATCGCCAGCCCCGCGATCGAGACCGACAGCGGAAACACCTTCCCAAGGAAATCGTGCTTGAGCGCGTCGGTCAGCGCGATGACGAGCAGCCCGGCCATCGCGACGGCAAAGCCGATCTGCGGCAGGTGTGCCTTGAGCGTGGGAACGTCGGGGGCGTCGTCCTGGTTCGGCACGACCTGGCCATGTTCGTCCACGCGATTGCGCAGCCCGAAGAAGACCGAGGCCAGCGTCATCAGCCCGATGATGATCACCCCGGGGCGGCCGAGGAACGACCAGCCATTGAACTGCAGCGCCTGGTAGAAATAGGTCTCGGCCTGAGGGGCCAGGACATAGCCGATCAGCAACGCCGGACGCGGCCAGCCGAAGCGCTTCATCAGCACACCGAGGACGCCCAGGGCCAGCAGCGCCACGAGGTCCGCGAGCGACCGCGTCGCCTGGAATGCGGCAAAGCAGATCAGCACGATCATGAAAGGCGCCAGGCGCTGGAACGGGATCTGCGTCAGACGCGAGATCGGGATGGCAAGCGCCAGGCAGATACCCGCGCCCATCACGTTGGCCAGCGCCAGCGACCAGATAACCGAATAGGTGATGTTCAGGTCCGCGCCGACCATCGAGGGACCCGGCTGGATGCCCAGAAGCACCATCCCGCCCAGGAACACCGCCATCGCGCCGGAGCCGGGAATGCCGAACAGCATCGTCGGCAGCAGGGCGCCGCCCTGCATCGCGTTGTTGGCGCTTTCGGGCGCGATGACGCCACGGATGTCACCCTGGCCGAATTGCGGGTCCTTCTTCACCGTCTGTACGGCATGGCCGTAGGCGATCCAGTCCACGACCGACCCGCCAAGGCCAGGTATCGCGCCGATGATGCAGCCCAGACCCGCGCAGCGCATGGACAGCCAGAGGTTGCGCCACCAGTCGCGAAACCCCTGGAACCAACCCGACCCCAGCGCATTGCCCGAAGCGATGGCCGAGTTCTTGCGCAGCAGGTCCGCGATCTCGGGGATTGCGAAGAAGCCAAGGCCGACGATGACCAGCGGAATGCCATCGTACAGGTATTCGAACCCGAAGATCATGCGAAACTCGCCCGTCGCGGGTGCGCCCCCGATCGAGCCGATGATCAGCCCCAGGCAGCACGCTGCCAGCCCCTTGGCAAGGCTGCGTCCTGCCAGCACCGCCACCATGGAAAGGCCGAAGAGCGCCAGCATGAACAGCTCGGCCGAGGCGAAGGACAGGATGATCGGCCGTGCCACGACCACGAAGCCGGTCAGCACGACCGCACCAAAAATCCCCCCCGCCATCGATGAGATGAAGGCCGCCGAAAGGGCGCGCGCCGCCTGCCCCTGCCGGGCAAGCGGAAATCCATCGAGTACCGTTGCTTGGCTTGCCGACGATCCGGGAATGCCCATCAGCACCGAGGAGAATGTGTCGGAGGTCGGGATCACGGCGACAAGGCCAATGAGCATCGCCAGTGCCGCGACTTCATCCATCCCATAAAGAAACGGCATGAGCAGCGACAAACCGGCAATACCGCCGAGCCCGGGGATCACGCCGATCACCAGGCCCACGGACACACCAATCAGCATGTAGAGCAGGTGATCGAAGGTCAGCAGGGCGCCAAGGGCGGACAAAAGGGTCTCGACCACGGTAGGAACCTCCCGTGTTGGTCGCCCGGTGGCGACGGGTCAGATTTTTGGGGGAAAGGTAGGCGGGCGCGGTCTGGTGCGCCCGCCGGATAGGCGATTGTTACTCGCCGAGCTTCACGCCGTATTGGTCCGCCAGCATGTCGACGACCTGCTTGCGCAGCTCAGGCGCGATGGTGGTGCCCTTTTCGAAGAGCGCCTGCGCCAGGGGACCGGTCACCTGCTCGTAGGTGCCGAGCACGGCTTCCGCGTTGGCCTGGTATTCGGGGTCGGCCTTCATGTCCTCGAACGCCTTCTGATAGGTGGCGACGATGTCGTCGGACGTATCCTTGGGCAGGAACACCATCTTCTGCGCCGGGAAACCTGCGGTGAAGAAGGCGAAATAGGCGTCGTAATCAGGGCCCGAGGGTGCGTTGCCGGTCAGCATCTGATAGGCTTCGGGGAAGGACGGCAGGTCCGGGAAGGTCGGATCGCGGACCACATCGCCCGCTTCGTTCAGAACGCCCCAGCTGAACAGCGGCACGGCCTGGCCCGCATCGACCAGCGGCTGCACGTTCTTGAGATAGGCCGACGAGGTCTGGTAGTCGATGTTGACCTCCCCGCGTTCGAAGGCAAGACGGCCATCGCCCCGACCCTTGAAGCCGAAGACATGCTGCACGTTGAAGCCCATCATGCGGAAGCCCAGCAGCGGCACGAGGTCAAGCGAGGTTGCGCCCTGGCTCGCGTAGACCAGGTCCTTGTCCTTGAGGTTCGCAATGTCTTCCGGCCCCTTCAGCCCAAGCTCGGGCGAGGAATAGACGACACCGCCGGTGGGGCTGGCCATTGCGATCTTCCAGTCCTTGTATTCATAGCGCACGCGCGGATCGCCCAGGAGGTAGGGGAACTGGGTCGAGCCCGAAGTGCCAAGGATGGTCAGCCCATCGGGCTTGGCGCGCGCGGCGAACAGGTTCGTGCCCTTGGTCGAGCCGCCACCCGGTTCGTTCACCACGACGACCACCGGGTTGCCCGGCAGGTATTTCGACAGCAGCGGCGCGTTGAATCGCGCCCAGGTATCCGATCCGCCACCGGCAGAGAACGGAATGATCCACTCGATCGTCTTGCCCGAGAAATCCGTTTCGGCGGCGGCGGGTCCCGCCAGGCCAAGCGCGACCGCCCCGGCCGCGATTTTGAGCGCCACGCGGCGCGTGATGGTGAAGGTGGTGTTCATCATGTCCTCCCAGGTTTCGCCAGCACGCCAGGCGCCCCTCCAGAGCGTCATGGCGCGTTGCCGTTCTTGATTTCTGCTCCCAAGACCGGCTTGATGGGGAACATAGCCGCTGTTCCTGTCCAGAAGCTGTCCGGAGCTCAAAAAGGCGTCTGATGCATATTATCCTGGTGGAAGATCACCTGAACCTTGCCAAAGGCATCGAGAATGCCTTGAAAGATCAAGGGCATGCAGTGGACCATCTGGATGATGGCTTGGCCGCTGACAGCTTCCTGACCGGAAATACCGCGGATGTGGCCGTCATCGACGTCAACCTGCCCGGACTGTCCGGGATCGAGATCATCCGCCGCCTGCGCGGGCGGGGCGACACCACGCCGGTTCTGATTCTGACCGCGCGGGGCAAGACCTCGGAGCGCGTTGAAGGTCTGGATGCCGGGGCCGACGACTACCTGGTCAAGCCCTTCGACATGGAGGAACTGGTGGCGCGACTGCGCGCGCTCGCGCGTCGCCTTCCGCGCGTCGCCCCGGTTTACGAGTCGGTCGGACAGCTGGTCTACGACCGGGAACAGCGCGTCGTCCAGGCCGACGGGCGCATCCTCGACCTGCCACGGCGGGAGCTAGCGCTTTTCGAGCTGCTGCTGGCCAATCGCGGCCGTCTTATCGCGAAGGACAGGATCGCCGACGCGCTTTATGGCACTGGCGCGCCGGTCGAGGGCAATGCGGTCGAGCTGCTGGTGTCACGGCTCCGGCGCAAGATCGACGGCAGCGGGGCAAAGATCCACACCGCGCGTGGGCTGGGCTACATGTTGGACGCCGATTGATGCTGGTCCGGCTATCGCTACGCGGCCGGCTGTTCGCGCTCCTGATGGTGCCGCTGATCGCGGTGGCGGCGGCGGCGTCCTTCGCGCGTTACGAGGCGGCGATCCAGCTTTCGCGCGAGCTTTACGACAACACCCTGCTGGCGGTCGCGCTGACGATCTCGCGCGATGTGGTGCTTTCGGAAGGTGATGTGCTGACGGAGACCCTGCTCGACGAACTGACCAAAGCCCTGGGCGACCCGGTCTATTACCGGATCACCGGGCCGGGCGGCAGCTTCGTGACCGGCTATTCCGACCCGCCCAACCTGCCGCCCGGGGCACAGATCGAGGGCGGGGAGCCTGTCTTCTTCGACAGCCGGTCGTCGGGGAGCCAGGTCCGCGCGGTGGTGCTGCGCGAGTTCATCAGCGAGCCGCAATTCGGCGGCTGGGTGACGGTCGAGGTCTGGCAGACGGTCTCCCAGCGTTCGGCCCTGTCGCGCGAGTTGGTGGCGCAGTCGATCCTCCTCCTGGGGTCGATGATCCTGACCGCCGCGCTGATCTTGTGGTTCGGTATCCAGCTGGGGTTGAAGCCGCTGCTGGATCTGCGAGAGGCGATTGGCCAGCGCAGCGCCGACGATCTGCGCCCGATCCGCCGCTGGGTGCCGCCCGAACTGCGCCCGCTCGTGCAGACGACGAACTCGCTCTTCTCGCGCCTCGCAAAGGCGTTCGCGCTGCGCGACGGCTTCATTTCGGACGCCGCGCACCAGATGCGCAATCCCGTCGCCGCCATCCAAAGCCAGGCCGAAGCCGCGATCAGCGCCCAGACCGAGGCGGAACTGCGCGCCCGTGTCGCCGGCCTGTTCGAGAGCGCGCGCGCGACAAGCCGCCTGACATCGCAGCTTCTGTCGCTGGAGCGGGTGCGCGGGCGCAGCCTCAAGGAATTCGTCCAGACGGTCGACCTCGTGACGCTGCTCCGCGACAAGGTGCGCGCCTTCGCCGAGGCGCAGCTTCGGCGCGATGTCGATGTGACCTTCAGCGTCACCGGGGCAGAGCGCCAGGTCGAATGTGACCCGGTGCTGGTCGAGGAGATGGTAACAAACCTGCTCGACAATGCCGCCAAATACGCGTTGCGCCCCGGCGGGCGGCTGGATGTATCCCTCGCCTTCTCGCCCGGTTCGGTTCTGATGCGCTTCGCGGACGATGGTCCCGGCATTCCCGAGGACATGCGCGCGCGCATCTTCGACCGCTTCTTCCGGCTGGACAACGACCAGTCCCGGGGCTGTGGGCTTGGACTTGCCATCGTCAGCGACGTGGCGCTGGCACATGATGGAACCGCGACGTGCACCTCCGAGGGGCAGGGCGCGATCTTCGAGGTCGTTTTGGCGCGGTAGGGCGACGGGATGGTCGCTAGCCGGTGTCTCCCATCGGCTTGGATGATGACACCGATCGCCGGTTCTTGGGGGTAGCAACATCGGTCAAACCGCTAACTCTCCAGCCACCCTGGCAACTGGCTGGCATACAATCAACCTTGCGGACCTGTGGGAAGGTGAAGTCGGCCTGCGTTGGAGGGGATCAGGTTTGCCAGGATTTGAGGCGCCTCGGATAGTGCCCCATGGCGTGGTGTAGCTGGCTCTGATCGTCACGGAGATGTCCGGCGTGAGCCTGCTTGATCAGGATGCCGCGGCGGGCAAGCTGATGGCGGGATCATCACCCATTGGTGCGATGGTTTCCAGTGTCATGTAGCGGGCGCGTTGGACGGCCCATTCATCATTTTGTTCCAGCAGCAACGCACCGACCAGGCGGACGATGGCGTCATCGTTCGCGAAGATACCGACGACGTCGGTGCGCCGCTTGATTTCGCCGTTCAGGCGTTCGATGGGGTTGGTCGAGTGCAACTTGGCGCGGTGTTCCTTGGGAAAGGACATGTAGGCCATCACGTCGTGTTCGGCCTCGTCCATCAGTGCCGCAAGCTTCGGCGCCTTGGGCCGGATCTGGTCGGCCACGGTGCGCCACTGGGTGCTGTCCGTCGTCAGAGTTTTTCGGAGAGCTGAGGCGCTTTTCTAGGCTCCCGACCCATTGATTTCAGGCTTTTGGCATGATTCAGGCTCCGCAAGGAGACCTGTTTAATGAGCAACCTATACTGGCTGTCGGAGGCGCAGATGAAGCGTCTGAAGCCGTTCCTGCC
>NZ_JAOWLA010000014.1 GCF_025751575.1 Albidovulum sediminicola
CGCAATCGCCCGTCCCGCTGCGCGAGATGAAAGCTCCGCGCGACGGGCGATTGCTCAACCCGCGCCAATAGGCGTAAATAACCACCGGGCTCCGGTCGTGGCTGGATGAAAGACCAGTGGCAGGTCAGTAGAATTCCCCTCGCGGCGCGACCCCGCAAGATTGACGCGCGGCGTTGAAGCCAGACTGGGGGAGAAGACTTATGACAAAACTGATTTCGGCGATCGTGTTGCCATTGGCGTTTGTGTGCGAAGCTTCGGCCCAAGAAAGCACCGAGGATGTATTGATGGCAAATCTGCGGGGGGTCGGTGCGCTCGACGTGGATCAGATCTTGGCAACCTATGATGACGAAGCGACGTTGATCACGCCCACGAAGATCTATTCGGGGCGCGACGCGATCCGCGACTTCTACGAGGAATTCGTGCAGGAATTCTCGCAGCCCGACATCACGATGAACTCAGATGGCATGAACATCTCGGGTAACACGGCCTTGCTCATCTGGAGTGGCGAGTCGCCGCGCAACATCTACGAATACGCGACCGAAACCTATATTGTAGAGAGCGGCAAGATTGTCCGGCACAGTTTCGCTGGAAAGATTACGCCCAAACAGTGATCGTGCATCGGTGCCACGGCGCCCTAGCTGCGGCGGGGCGCTGACGACAGGTGGCTCGGGTTCCGCGCCTAATGCGCACGGCGCCCCGAGGCCGAGTTGGGCCATGCCCGGCCCCGCGCGTATCGTGATCTGAAACTTTCCCTTGCCCTCCCCGACCCCCTCCCTTATAGGGACGCATCCTGCGATTCCGGGTTTCCCGGATTCGCTTGTTGTCGTTGACTCCACCGGACACAGGGTCACCCAAACGGGCCCTCTGGTGATGTTGAAAGGAAGAGGCGAATGAACGCCAAAGAACTGACCGGCAAATCGCCGGACCAGCTCCGTGATGAGCTGACCCAACTCAAGAAGGAAGCCTTCAACCTGCGCTTCCAGCAGGCCACCGGCCAGCTTGAGAACACCGCCCGCATGCGCGCCGTCCGCCGTGACGTCGCCCGCATCCAGACGGTCCTGAACGCCAAAGCCGCCGAAGCCGCGAAGTAAGAGGTCCAGATCCATGCCCAAACGCATCCTGCAAGGCGTCGTGACCTCGGACAAGAACGAGCAGACGATCACCGTCCTCGTCGAGCGCCGCTTCAAGCACCCGCTGCTCCAGAAAACCGTTCGTAAGTCCAAGAAATACCGGGCGCACGACGCGGAGAACAAGTTCAAGATCGGTGACACCGTTCGCATCGAAGAGTGCGCGCCGATCTCGAAGACGAAACGTTGGACGGTTGTGACGGAGGCCTGAGGCCTTACCCCGCAACCTCCTGCTGAACGAAACCCTGGGGTTTAGGCCCCACAGGTCGGGAGAAACCAAATGATCCAGATGCAGACCAATCTGGATGTTGCTGACAACTCCGGCGCCCGCCGGGTTCAGTGCATCAAGGTTCTGGGTGGTTCCCACCGCCGCTACGCCAGCGTCGGCGACATCATCGTGGTGTCGGTCAAGGAAGCCATCCCGCGCGGTCGCGTGAAGAAGGGCGACGTCCGCAAGGCCGTCGTCGTGCGCACCGCCAAGGAAGTTCGTCGCGAAGATGGCACGTCCATCCGCTTCGACCGCAACGCCGCCGTCATCCTGAACAACCAGGGCGAGCCGGTCGGTACCCGTATCTTCGGGCCGGTCGTTCGCGAACTGCGCGCGAAGAACTTCATGAAGATCATCTCGCTCGCGCCGGAGGTGCTGTGATGGCTGCGAAACTCCGTAAAGGCGACACCGTCGTCGTCCTTGCCGGCAAGGACAAGGGCAAGCAGGGCGAAATTCAGTCCGTCGATCCCAAGGCCAACAAGGCCGTGGTTGAGGGCGTGAACGTCGCGATCCGCCACACCCGTCAGACGCAGACCAGCCAGGGCGGCCGCCAGCCGAAAGCGATGCCGATCGACCTGTCGAACCTCGCGCTCATGGACAAGAACGGCAAGGCCACCCGCGTCGGCTTCCGTGAGGAAGACGGCAAGAAGGTGCGCTTCGCCAAGACCACCGGGGAGGCGATCTGATGCTGGACGCGCAAACCTATACCCCGCGCCTCAAGGCGCTTTACAAGGGTACGATCCGTGCCGCTCTGAAGGAGGAATTCTCCTACAAGAACGACATGCAGATCCCGAAGCTCGACAAGATCGTGCTGAACATGGGCGTCGGCGAAGCCGTCAAGGACACCAAGAAGGTGAAGAACGCGGCTGAAGAGCTGTCGCTCATCGCCGGTCAGAAGGCTGTCGTCACGAAAGCCAAGAAGTCGATCGCCGGCTTCCGCGTCCGTGAGGAAATGCCCCTTGGCGCCAAGGTCACGCTGCGCGGCGACCGGATGTTCGAATTCCTCGATCGCCTGATCAATGTGGCGCTTCCCCGCGTCCGCGACTTCCGCGGCGTGAAGGGCAGCTCGTTCGACGGCCGTGGCAACTACGCGATGGGCCTGAAGGAACATATCGTGTTCCCCGAGATCGACTTCGACAAGGTCGATGAAGTTCTCGGCATGGACATCATCATCTGCACCACCGCGCGTACCGACGCGGAAGCGAAGGCGCTGTTGAAGCAATTCAACATGCCCTTCAACAGCTGATCGCGGAGGAACGACGAATGGCAAAGAAATCCATGGTGAACCGCGAAGTGAAGCGCGCGAAGCTGGTGAAGCAGCATGCTTCCAAGCGCGCCGCGCTGAAGGCGGTGATCGAAGACCAGTCCCGGCCGATGGAAGAGCGTTTCAAGGCGACGCTCAAACTGGCCGAGATGCCCCGCAACTCGTCGGCGACCCGGCTGCACAACCGCTGCCAGCTCACGGGCCGTCCGCACGCTTATTATCGCAAGCTCAAGCTCTCTCGTATCATGCTGCGCGACCTGGCCTCGATGGGCCAGATCCCCGGCATGGTCAAGTCGAGCTGGTAAGGAGGTCAGGATCATGTCGATGAACGATCCTCTCGGCGATATGCTGACCCGCATCCGGAACGCCCAGATGCGCGGCAAATCCACCGTTCGCACCCCGGCCTCCAAGCTCCGCGCTTGGGTCCTCGACGTGCTGAAGGACGAGGGCTACATCCGTGGCTACGAAGCTGTCACCGCCGTTGGCGGCCAGCCGGAGCTGGAAATCAGCCTGAAGTACTTCGAAGGCACCCCGGTCATCCGGGAGCTGAAGCGCGTTTCGAAGCCGGGCCGCCGCGTCTATGCCAGCGTGAAGGAGATCCCCTCCGTCCGCAACGGCCTGGGCGTTTCCATCGTCTCCACGCCGAAGGGCGTGATGTCGGATGCAGCCGCACGGACCGCCAATGTTGGTGGCGAAGTGCTCTGCACCGTGTTCTAAGGAGGGTTCGATGTCTCGTATCGGCAAGAAACCCGTTCCGGTTCCGGCTGGCGTCACCACCAACATCTCTGGCCAGAAGGTCGAGGTGAAGGGTCCGAAAGGCACGCTGTCGTTCACCGCGACCGACGATGTCACCATCACGCTCGCCGACGGCGCCGTCACGGTCCAGCCGCGCGGCACCTCGAAGCGTGCGCGTCAGCAGTGGGGCATGTCCCGCTCGATGATCGAGAACCTGATGACCGGCGTCACCACCGGCTTCAAGAAGGAACTCGAGATCCAGGGCGTCGGCTACCGTGCCGCCATCCAGGGCAACATCCTGAAGCTGTCGCTCGGCTACAGCCACGAAGTGAATTTCGAAGTGCCGCAGGGCGTGACCGTCACGACCCCGAAGCAGACCGAAATCGTGGTCGAAGGCATCGATCCCCAGCAGGTGGGCCAGGTCGCGGCGAATATCCGCGAATGGCGCGGCCCGGAGCCCTACAAGGGCAAGGGCATCCGCTACAAGGGTGAATTCATCTTCCGCAAGGAAGGCAAGAAGAAGTAAGGACGCGAGCCATGGCAAACAGCAAACGGGAACTGTTCCTCAAGCGCCGCCTGCGCGTCCGGAACAAACTGCGGTCGATGGCCGATGGGCGCGCGCGCCTCTCGGTTCATCGTTCCAACAAGAACATCAGCGTTCAGCTGATCGACGACGTCAACGGTGTGACGCTCGCCTCGGCCTCCAGCCTCGAAAAGGATCTGGGTGTCGTTGGTCAGAACAACATCGAAGCGGCGAAGAAGATCGGTGCGGCGATCGCCGAGCGCGCCAAGAAAGCCGGTGTCGAAGTGTGCTACTTCGACCGCGGCGGCTTCCTGTTCCACGGGAAGATCAAGGCGCTCGCCGATGCGGCCCGCGAAGGCGGCCTGAAGTTCTGATCCATGCGGGTGGCGTCCCGGTGTAAGGGCGCGCCACCCCGATGATCCGGGTCCCCGGCACGGTCGGGGAACACCAGGATTGGCCCAAACGGCGCGCAGCCCGCGCCACCAAGCAAGGAATGCCTTATGGCAGAGAGAGAAAACCGCCGGGAGCGTCGCGAGGACCGTCGCGAGCGCGAGGAAACCCCGGAATTCGCCGATCGTCTTGTTGCGATCAACCGCGTCTCAAAAACGGTGAAGGGCGGCAAGCGCTTCGGGTTCGCAGCACTCGTGGTGGTCGGTGACCAGCGCGGTCGCGTCGGCTTCGGCAAGGGCAAGGCCAAGGAAGTGCCGGAAGCGATCCGCAAGGCGACCGAGCAGGCCAAGCGCTCGATGGTCCGCGTTCCGCTGCGCGACGGCCGCACGCTGCACCACGACATCGAGGGCCGCCACGGTGCGGGCCGCGTCGTGATGCGGACCGCCGTTCCGGGTACCGGGATCATCGCGGGCGGCCCGATGCGCGCCGTCTTCGAGATGCTGGGCGTCCAGGACGTCGTCGCCAAGTCGCTGGGGTCGCAAAACCCCTACAACATGATCCGCGCCACGATGGACGGTCTCAAGAAGGAAGCCAGCCCCCGCATGGTCGCGCAGCGTCGCGGCAAGAAGGTGGGCGATGTCCTCAAGAAGTCCGAGCCGGAATCGGCCGAAGCGTAAGGAGCCTCTGACATGGCCAAGAAAACCATCGTCGTGAAGCAGATCGCTTCGCCCGCCCGCCGCCCGGACGTTCAGCGCCAGACGCTGATCGGCCTCGGTCTGAACAAGATGAACAAGACGCGCGAACTGGAAGACACGCCCGCGATTCGCGGCATGGTCAACAAGATCCCGCATCTTGTGCAGATCATCGAAGAGCGCGGCTAAGCGCTTGATCGACTGATTTTTGAAGCGCTCCGGGGGGAAGCCTCCGGGGCGCTTCTGCTTTTTCTGGGGAAACAATGCGGCGATATCCGGGGATCTGTTTCCTCTGTTGGGGCGGAGAATTGCTGAACCCGTGCGTCCGGCATAGCCTTGCGCTAGAAAACCGCAGCCGGGTCGCTGCAGGGACGCGCGCGTCGGTCGGTTGCCTCGCGACGACCTGGTCCGAGATGAAGGAGTAACGGTGTGTTGGGTATGAACTGGCTGCGCGGTCTGGCCGCGCCGGCTGCGCGAGGCGGGGCGAAGGTCTTCTGCATCGGTTTCAACAAGACTGGCACGACCTCGTTGCATGCGCTGTTCGGGCGCGTCGGCCTATCGAGCGTGCATAACATCGCCTGGCCGGTTCAGTCCCACACCGAGGACGGGCGCGCCTACTTCGCGCAGGCTGACTGCTACACCGACGGCGAGCAGGCCTCGTTCCACAGTCTGGAGGCCTGGTTTCCCGACGCCGTGTTCATCCTGAACACGCGTGACGAAAGATCCTGGCTGCGCTCGCGGCTCAAGCATGTGCTGCGCTTCGGGGTCCCGACCGGCGAGTCCGATTGCCCGGTCCTTCGCAAACTGGGTGGTATGGCGCACGAGTTCTTCGCCTGTCCGGAGATGGCGCTCGCGGCCTGGATCAGCCAGCGCCGGGTTTACGAACAGCACGCCCGACAGCACTTCGCCGGAAAGCCCAACTTCCTGGAACTGCGCGTGACCGAGGACCGAGACTGGGCGATGAAGGTCCAGGAGCTTCTGGTCGCGAACCAGGTCTTGGCCCGCGTCAAGCCCCTCGCCGAGGCGCCCGACGCCAACAAGCGCGACAGCAGCGAGATTGCCGACCAGCGGCGGCTGGCCGAATACATGGCGCTCGCCGATCATGTGCTGGAGCAGATCAACCGGATCGAAGGCGGAACCGCGGCGGACACAAGGATCCGCCGCTCCTCCTAGGGCGGAGTCGCAAGCCTGCCCTCGCGAATCGGAAACCTCGTGATAGCCTAGGACGGCGCCACCGGGCGCGAGGAGGCGCCCGCGCAATTCAGGGAGGTTTCATGTCACATAAATATGAGGGCGGTTGCGCCCATGTTCACACGCATTCCGACCACGACCCCATCGATAACCACGAATGCCATTGCAATGTCTGCAAGTCCGTGACCGGGCAGCACACCACGCATGTCGCCTTCTTCAACCACGGCGACCTTAAGGTCGATCACCCCGAAAAGCTCAAGCGCGTGCCGTTCAACGCTTCGAACCCGGACGGGCCGCTTGAGATCTGTCTGTGCACCGAATGTGGGGGAGTCGTCATGCTGGACGACAAGCAGAAACGCATCCGCGTCGCGGTGCCGAACATCATGGGCTACGACGCGTCGTTCCCGGCGGCGAGCTACCACGCCTTCTGGGATGAGACGAAGGGTTATGACAAGCCCAATGACGGTCGCCCGGTCCATTCAGGCCTTCGCCCCGATTTCGTCTGGCCGACCCCGTCCTGAGGGGCCGCAGGGGAGAAACGCCAAGAGAGGGCGGCTGCGGCCGCCCTCTTGATCCCGGATGGGCATGGGGCTATACGCCCCCGGTGGCCCTCGGGTCCGATTCACGAGAACCAAGAAACGCCGTGTCCCTCCCGCATCGCTTCGGGGAGGTGTTCCGGCTAGGAGAAGCGACATGAAACTGCACGAACTCCGCGACAATCCGGGCGCGGCGAAGAAATCCAAGCGCGTTGCGCGTGGTCCCGGTTCCGGCAAGGGCAAGACCGCTGGCCGTGGTATCAAGGGTCAGAAATCCCGCTCGGGCGTGGCGCTGAACGGTTACGAAGGCGGCCAGATGCCGCTCTACCGCCGCCTGCCGAAGCGCGGCTTCACCAAGCCGAACGCGAAATCCTTCGCGGTGGTCAACCTGGGTGTGATCCAGAAATTCGTCGATGCCGGCAAGCTCGACGTCAAGGCTGACATCACCGAGGACGCGCTGGTCGCGGCCGGTGTGGTGCGTCGCAAGCTCGATGGCGTGCGGGTTCTGGCGAAGGGCGATTTCTCGTCCAAGCTCAACATCGTCGTCACCGGCGCCTCCAAGGCCGCGGTCGAAGCGGTGGCCAAGGCTGGCGGTGCGCTGACGGTCGCGGCCGCACCGGCGGCTGAATAAGCGGTTGTCGGCGGCGTGCGCGCCGCTTACATAGGCTTCAGTTTTCCAAGCGCCGCCGACCGGAAAACGGTTGGCGGCGCTCTGCATGAAAGAGACTGCGAATGGCATCTGCTGCAGAGCAAATGGCGGCGAACCTGTCCTGGGGCGCGCTCGGCAAGGCGACCGATCTTCGCCAGCGGATCTTCTTCACCATCGGTCTTCTGATCGTTTACCGGCTGGGAACCTACATCCCGGTTCCGGGTATCGACGCCGATGCGCTGCGGAAGTTCATGGAAGGTGCCTCCCAGGGCATCGGGGGCATGTTGCAGATGTTCACCGGCGGCGCGCTTGGCCGCATGGGGATCTTCGCACTTGGCATCATGCCCTACATCTCCGCCTCTATCATCGTGCAGCTGTTGGCCTCGATGGTGCCAGCGCTAGAACAGCTGAAGAAAGAGGGCGAGCAGGGCCGCAAGAAGATCAACCAGTACACTCGCTACGGCACGGTGGCGCTGGCGACCTTCCAGGCCTTTGGCCTCGCGAAAAGCCTTGAGGCCGGGGAACTTGCCCATGATCCGGGCCTGTTCTTCCAGGCAGCCTGCGTTATCACCCTGGTCGGCGGGACCATGTTCCTGATGTGGCTGGGCGAACAGATCACTTCGCGCGGGGTCGGCAACGGCACCTCGCTCATCATCTTCGTCGGCATCGTCGCCAATATTCCCGAAGCGCTCGCGCAGTTCCTGAGCCAGGGCCGGGCCGGCAACGTCTCGATCGCGCTGATCCTGGGCGTGTTCCTGATGGTGGTGGTCGTGATCGCCTTCGTCGTCTTCATGGAGCGCGCGCTGCGCAAGATCCATATCCAGTATCCGCGCCGTCAGGTCGGCATGAAGGTCTATGACGGCCAGTCGAGCCACCTGCCGATCAAGGTCAACCCGGCGGGCGTCATTCCGGCGATCTTCGCCTCCTCGCTGCTGCTGCTGCCGACGACAATCTCGACCTTCTCGGGGTCGCAGACCGGCCCTGTTATGTCGACGATCCTGGCCTTCTTCGGCCCCGGCCAGCCGCTGTATCTGGCCTTCTTCACCGCGATGATCGTCTTCTTCGCTTACTTCTACACCGCGAACGTGTCGTTCAAATCCGATGACGTGGCGGAGAACCTGAAGAACCAGGGCGGCTTTGTCCCCGGCATCCGACCGGGCAAGAAGACCGAAGAGTATCTTGACTATGTCGTCAGCCGCATTCTTGTCGTCGGCTCGGGCTACCTGGCGCTCGTCTGCCTGTTGCCGGAGATCCTGCGCTCGCAGCTGGCCATCCCCTTCTACTTCGGCGGCACCTCGGTGCTGATCGTGGTGTCGGTGACGATGGACACGATCAACCAGATCCAGTCGCATCTTCTGGCCCATCAGTACGAAGGCCTGATCGAAAAGTCGCAGCTTCGCGGCCGCAAGCGCAACGGTACCAAGAAGACGCCGTCGCGCCGCTAAGGGGGATCCATGCCGAATATCATTCTTCTCGGACCGCCGGGGGCGGGCAAGGGAACTCAGGCCCGCCGCCTGGTCGAGGAACGCGAGATGGTGCAGCTGTCCACGGGCGACATGCTGCGCGAGGCGCGCACCAGCGGGACCGAGATGGGCCAGCGCGTCGCGGCGGTCATGGACCGCGGCGAACTGGTCACGGATGAGATCGTCATCGGTCTGATCGAGGAAAAGCTGAACGGCGCGACCGGCGGCGGCTTCATCTTCGACGGCTTCCCGCGCACTCTGGCGCAGGCCGACGCCCTGGGCGCGCTGCTTGATCGTCACGCGATGCAGCTTGACGCCGTGATCGAGATGCAGGTGGACGACGCCGCGCTGGTGTCGCGGATCACCGCGCGTTCGACCTGCGGGACCTGCGGCGAGGTCTACAACGACCTGACCAAGCCCATCCCCGCCGATGGCGTCTGCACCAGCTGCGGCCAAAAGGCGGACTTCAAGCGGCGGGCCGACGACAATGAGGAAAGCCTCAAGCAGCGGCTGATGGAATACTACAAGAAGACCTCGCCCCTGATCGGCTACTACTACGCGAAGGGCAAGCTGCGCGCGGTGGACGGCCTGGCCGAGATCGAGGATGTCGCCAGATCCATCGCCGGGGTGCTGGACTGACCTTCTGCCCTTGACGACCTGCGGGAAACCCTCTAGGTCACGGCGTCCCGCAAGGGAATCGTCTTGATTTGCGCAGGTTTTCTCGCAGCGAATCAAGTCAGACCAAGCCGGCTCGGGCGCATGCCGCGAGCCAAGTTGTGAAAAAAGGTTCCGGGGCTACGGAACCGCAACGAAAGGAAGACACGCGTGGCACGTATTGCTGGCGTCAACATCCCGACGGGGAAACGCGTCCCCATCGCCCTTCAGTATATCCACGGCATCGGCAACGACGTCGCTCACAAGATTTGCGAGGCGGTCAAGATCGAGCCGACCCGCCGTGTGAACGAGCTTTCCGACGCCGAAGTGCTCGCCATCCGCGAACACATCGACGCGAACTACACGGTTGAAGGCGACCTTCGCCGTGAAGTCCAGATGAACATCAAGCGCCTGATGGACCTCGGCTGCTACCGCGGCCTGCGTCACCGCAAGAACCTGCCGGTTCGCGGTCAGCGCACCCACACCAACGCCCGCACCCGCAAGGGCCCGGCGAAACCGATCGCCGGCAAGAAGAAGTAAGGGGAGGGTTCAGATATGGCTCGTGACAAGACCCGCATGAAGCGCAAGGAGCGCAAGAACATCGCCGCTGGCGTGGCGCATGTGAACTCCTCCTTCAACAACACCAAGATCCTGATCTCGGACGTCCAGGGCAACGCGATTGCCTGGTCCTCGGCCGGCACCATGGGCTTCAAGGGTTCGCGCAAGTCGACCCCCTACGCCGCCCAGATGGCCGCCGAAGACGCGGGCCGCAAGGCACAGGAACATGGCGTGAAGACGCTCGAAGTTGAAGTTCAGGGCCCCGGTTCGGGCCGTGAATCGGCGCTTCGCGCGCTGGCCGCCGTCGGCTTCAACATCACGTCGATCCGCGACGTCACTCCGATCGCGCACAACGGCTGCCGTCCGCCGAAGCGTCGTCGCGTCTGACGAATTTATCTGGCGGCCGGGGCCGGGCGATTCGCCCGGCCCCGGTCCGCTTTCGTGTTTTTCCTCGGGCGTTCCCGGATTACGGACATGGTCCTGGAACAGGTATGGAGGCAAACCTCATGATCCATAAGAACTGGGACGAGTTGATCAAGCCGGCGCAGCTTGACGTACGGCCTGGCAACGACCCTCAGCGCCAGGCAACGCTTGTGGCCGAACCGCTTGAGCGCGGCTTTGGCCTCACTCTTGGCAACGCGCTGCGCCGCGTTCTGCTGTCGTCGCTGCAAGGTGCCGCGATCACCTCTGTCCAGATCGACAACGTCCTGCACGAGTTCTCCTCGATTTCTGGCGTTCGCGAGGACGTGACGGATGTCGTGCTGAACCTCAAGGGCGTCAGCCTGAAGATGGAAGTCGAAGGGCCGAAGCGCCTGACGATCTCCGCCAAGGGGCCGGGCATCGTCACCGCTGGCGATATCTCCGAGTCCAATGGCATCGAGGTCCTGAACAAGGATCACGTGGTCTGCCACCTCGACGACGGCGCCGACCTGTTCATGGAACTGACCGTGGAAACGGGCAAGGGCTACGTCGCCGCCGACAAGAACCGGCCCGAGGATGCGCCCATCGGCCTGATCCCGATCGACGCGATCTATTCGCCGGTCAAGAAGGTCAGCTACGAAGTCCAGCCCACCCGTGAGGGCCAGGTGCTCGATTACGACAAGCTGACGATGAAGGTCGAGACCGACGGCTCGCTGACCCCTGAAGACGCCGTGGCCTATGCCGCGCGCATTCTCCAGGACCAGTTGGGCATCTTTGTGAACTTCGAAGAGCCGGAATCGGCCCAGAAGGGCGCCGAGGACGACGGGCTGGAATTCAACCCGCTGCTTCTCAAGAAGGTGGACGAGCTGGAGCTTTCGGTCCGTTCGGCCAACTGCCTCAAGAACGACAACATCGTCTACATCGGCGATCTGATCCAGAAGACCGAAGCCGAGATGCTGCGCACGCCGAACTTCGGCCGCAAGTCGCTCAACGAGATCAAGGAAGTGCTCTCGGGCATGGGCCTGCACCTCGGCATGGAAGTCGAGGACTGGCCGCCGGAGAACATCGAGGACCTCGCCAAGCGCTTCGAGGACCAGTTCTGATTGACCTTTACGGGGGCCGTCGGGTAGACGGCCCCTGCAAAATGCCCGCGAAGGCGGGGACTATCCGGGCAAAAGCCCCAAGGAGAGCGGAGCGAGGACCACGCCCGCCGGACAAAGCAAAACGCGATAGGAGATTAACATGCGTCACGCTCGCGGCTACCGCCGACTGAACCGTACTCATGAGCACCGCAAGGCGCTCTGGGCCAACATGGCCGGTTCGCTCATCGAACACGAACAGATCAAGACCACCCTTCCGAAGGCGAAGGAACTGCGTCCGATCGTCGAGAAGCTGATCACGCTCGCCAAGCGCGGCGACCTGCACGCCCGCCGCCAGGCTGCGGCGCAGCTCAAGCAGGACGCGCATGTCGCGCGCCTCTTCGAGGTGCTCGGCCCGCGCTACAAGGAGCGCCAGGGCGGCTACATCCGCATCATGAAGGCGGGCTTCCGCTATGGCGACATGGCGCCGATGGCGATCATCGAATTCGTCGACCGCGACACCTCCGCCAAGGGTGCGGGCGACCGGGCCCGCGTCGAGGCCGAAGAGGCCGCCGAGGGCTGATCCCAAGGGGATAGCGCGGCCGGGTCAAGGTCCGGCCGCATGCCATAAGAAAAACAAACCCCCGCAGAGAGAGCGCTGCGGGGGTTTTCTCATGGCAGTTGCGGTGTCGAAAACTGCGGGGCTTCCACCTGGAGTCTGCCCCACCCAATCTGCCCGCATTCAGGCTACAGAACCGGTTCCAACCTGCAAGTCTTTGACCGATTTGCGGTCCGCGTTCGCGACAATCGCCAGGAAACACAATCACTGATTACAGCTACACCATGTCACGAACGCGGTTACCGAGGGCCTGAGGTGCCGCCCATCGAGGAAAGCACCAGTTTTTCGACCACACTTTCAACCTCATGGATATATTCCAGAAAATACAGTTGACCGCCCAAAAGGCAACTTGTCTAAAAGGACATATCCTAAGTTGAAAACAGTAAAATCATGTCGTTGCGTACAGGTATAGAACTCCACCTGCATCGCCTGTCACTCATGTCGCCGGGCGGATTTTTCTTTGCATTGCATATTCGTTTCGCGCTGCCGCTCCTGCACCACCAGACCTATCCGGCGGAATGGATCGATCGCTACACCGAGGAGGCCTTCGCCCTGCGTGACCCGATCATTGCTTGGGGCTTCAGCACCACGGGCACGGCCCGCTGGAGTGAGATCACCATCCCTGATCCCTTCGACATCCTTGGCCAAGCGCGCGACTACGGGATGATCTACGGTTTCGCGGTCGCCTGCGGTCCGATCAAGTCCCGGACGATCGCCTCGGCCAGCCGCTCGGACCGCGAATACACGGACGCCGAGATTGCGGACTTCGCCGCGATCATCAACAACCTGCATGACATGACCGAGCCGCCGACAAGCCTCTCGAAGGCCCAGGCCGAGGCGCTGCGCCTGATCGCCGATGGCGATCGCTACGCTGCGGCGGCGGCAAAGCTGAAGATCTCCGAAAGCGCGCTGAAGGCGCGGCTGAACTCGGCGCGCCAGACCCTGCTCGCCCGCACGACGGCCGAGGCGGTGCAGCGCGCGCGCGATTATCGATTGATATAGGCAGGAAGGCGTAACCACCGAAACCGGGAACAAGACACAACGAACGCAGGCCACGGTAGGGCATGGAAAGCACGACACTCTCTTTCGCTAATTTGCACAATCATGGCGAGCTTTTCGCCAATTTCATGCGCGCGCGTCGACAGTCCTTCATCGTGCACAACAAGTGGAATCTGCCCGAAGCCATGGGGATGGAGTACGATCAGTACGACACCCCTGCCAGCCGCTGGCTCGTCGTGCATGACTATGGTGAGGTCCTGGGCGGCCTCAGGATGACACCGACCACCGCGCGCTGCGGTGTCTACAGCTACATGATCCGCGATGCGCAGCGCGGTCTGCTCGACGCGATCCCGAGCGATCTGCTTTACGAGGAAGCCCCGGTAGACCCGCAGATCTGGGAGGTGACGCGCGGTTTCGTCCAGCAATCGGTCCCCGCCGCGATCCGTCGCGGGGTGCATGCGCGCATGGTCCTGGAAATGTCGCGCGCCGCGCGGGAACTGGGCATCTCTCAGATGCTGGCGCTGCTGCCGACGAACTGGAGCCGCTGGGCTGCACGGTGTGGCCTGGAAATGTCACCTGCGGGGCGGGTCATGGATATCGACGGCGTGCAGTATCAGGCGGTTAGCATCCGCTTCGTTCCCCACATGCACTAAGCCCCGCTTGGCCACGAGCGGCCTTTCGCTCGGTCGCGGGGGAACGTATTCTGCGCGCATGGCCGATCTTTTCGACACACCGCCGACGACGAACGCCAATCCGGGGGCACGGCCCTTGGCCGACCGTCTGCGCCCGCGCACGCTTGGCGAGGTGATCGGCCAGGAAAAGATCCTGGGGCCGGATGGTCCGCTCGGCGCGATGCTGGCGGCCGACAGCCTGTCGTCGCTGATCCTCTGGGGACCGCCGGGGGTGGGCAAGACGACGATCGCCCGGCTTCTGGCGGATGCGACCGAGCTGAGCTTCGTTCAGATCAGCGCGATCTTTTCCGGCGTGCCTGAACTTCGCAAGGTATTCGAGGCGGCGAAGCTGCGCCACGCGCAGGGTCGTGGCACGCTCTTGTTCGTGGACGAGATCCACCGCTTCAACAAGGCGCAGCAGGACAGCTTCCTGCCGCATATGGAAGACGGGACCATCCTGCTGGTCGGGGCGACGACGGAGAACCCTTCCTTCGAGCTGAACGCGGCGCTCCTTAGCCGGGCGCAGGTCATCGTGCTGGAACGGCTGACGCTGGCCGACCTTGAACGCCTGGTGCAGCGGGCGGAGCAGGAACTGGGCCGCCCGCTGCCCCTGAAGGCGCCCGCACGCGAGGCGCTGCTGGAGATGGCGGACGGGGATGGGCGGGCGCTTCTGAACCTCGTGGAACAGGTCGCGGCCTGGAAGGTGGACCAACCCCTGACGGCGGAGGCGCTGGCCAAGCGCCTGATGCGCCGCGCGGCCCGCTACGACAAGTCGGGCGACGAACATTACAACCTGATTTCCGCGCTTCACAAATCCGTGCGCGGGTCCGATCCCGACGCAGCGCTTTACTGGTACGCCCGGATGCTCGAAGGGGGGGAGGACCCCCGTTTTCTCGCGCGGCGCATCACCCGCATGGCGGTTGAGGATATCGGCTTGGCCGATCCGCAGGCGCAGACCGTCTGCCTGCACGCCTGGGAAACCTATGAACGCTTGGGCAGCCCAGAGGGCGAGTTGGCCCTGGCGCAGGCGGTGACCTACCTCGCGCTCGCGCCGAAGTCGAACGCGGGCTATGTCGCCTACAAGGCCGCGCGCGACGCCGCCCGGCGCACCGGTTCGGAGCCGCCGCCGAAGCATATCCTGAACGCGCCCACGCGGCTGATGCAGGAACAGGGCTTTGGCGCGGGCTACGCCTATGACCATGACGCAGAGGACGGGTTTTCGGGGCAGAACTACTTCCCTGAAACCATGCGGCGCCCGGTCTTCTACCAACCGGTCGAGCGTGGCTACGAACGCGAGCTGAAGAAGCGGCTCGACTGGTTCGCCAAGCTCAGGGACAAGCGGAATGCCTAGCGGTCTTGCCGGTTGACATTGCCGCCGCCCCGCCACAGGAAGACGGCATGATCCAGACCCTGCTCCAGGTCGCCCTTGGCGGCGCAATCGGTGCTTCGGCCCGCTATATGACGAATGTCGCCGCGATGCGGCTGATCGGCCCCGGTTTCCCCTGGGGGACCGTGGCGGTGAACGTGGCGGGGTCCTTCCTGATGGGGGTGATGGTTGTCGTGCTTGCCCACCGGGACGGGATGCGGCTGGCGCCCTTCCTCATGACCGGGGTTCTGGGCGGGTTCACGACGTTCTCGGCCTTCTCTCTCGACGCGCTGACGATCTGGGAGCGCGGCCAGACCACGATCGCGACGGCCTATGTGGCAGGCTCCGTCGTCTTGTCGCTTGCGGCGATCGTCGCGGGCATGTCCTTTACACGTTGGGCCTTTGCATGAGCGTCCAGAACCTGACCGTTACCGAGGAAGAGGGCGAAAGCCGGCTGGACCGCTGGCTCAAACGCCGTTTCCCGCATGTCACCCAAGGCGCGATCGAAAAGATGTGCCGCACCGGCCAGCTTCGGGTCGATGGCGGGCGCGTCAAGGCCTCGACCCGCGTGGGCCCTGGGGCGGAGGTGCGCGTGCCGCCTTTGCCCGACGCCGCCCCTGCGGTCGAGCGGGTGCAGACCCCTGGCCTGCCGGAGGCCGACGTTCGGATGATCCAGTCGGCGGTCCTGTGGAAGGATGAACATATCATCGCGTTGAACAAGCCGCCGGGTCTGCCTTCGCAAGGGGGATCGGGGCAGGGGCATCGCCACGTCGATGGGCTGACCGAGGCGTTGAAGTTCGGCTACAAGGACCGCCCCAAGCTGGTCCACCGGCTGGACAAGGACACCTCGGGCGTTCTGCTTCTGGCCCGCACCGACCGCATCGCCCGCGCGCTGTCCGAGGCGTTCCGGGCGCGCACGACCCGCAAGATCTACTGGGCCGCCGTCGCCGGTGTGCCGAGCCCGCGCATGGGCACCATCCGCTTCGGCCTTGTGAAGGCCCCCGGTCACGGCCGTGGCGGAGAGGGCGAAAAGATGATCGCGGTCCACCCCTCGAAGATCGATGAGACCGAGGGCGCCAAGCGCGCCACTACCGACTACGCGGTGATCGATGCGCTGGGGTCGCGCGCGGCCTGGGTTGGCCTCGTTCCCGTGACCGGGCGCACGCACCAGTTGCGCGCCCATATGGCCGAGATCGGCCATCCCATCGTCGGGGACGGCAAGTATGGCGGATCGGGGCAGGAAAACCTGGGCGACGGTTGGGGCGCGCAGCTTGGCGGAGAGATCAGCCGCAAGCTGCACCTGCACGCCCGCTCAATCAGCTTCGACCATCCGATCACCGGCAAGCGCGTCACCCTGACCGCACCCCTGCCGGACCACATGAAACGCACGTGGAAAACGGTGGGCTGGGCCGAGGCCGACGCCCCCGCCGACCCGTTCGAGGACGAGACATGAGCACCCCGAGGCTGGTGGTCTTCGATGTCGACGGGACTCTCGTCGACAGCCAGGATCATATCGTCGCCGCGATGTCAGAGGCCTTTGCCGCCGTGGATCACGCCCTGCCGCCGCGGCACGAGGTGCTGTCCATCGTCGGACTTTCGCTGGACCAGGCGATTGCCAGGCTCCTGCCGCAGGCGGGCGAACCCACCCGGCGCACGGCGGTGGAGGCTTACAAGTCCGCCTTCGGCCAGTTGCGCGCGGGGCGGCTGTCGCCGCTGTTTCCCGGCGCGCGGGCGGCGCTCGACGCGCTTGACGCGCGCGAGGGGGTGATGCTCGGCATCGCGACGGGCAAGTCCCGGCGGGGCCTCACCCATATCCTCGACGCCCATGGGTTGGCGGGGCGGTTTCTGACCCGCCAGGTCGCGGACGACCACCCCTCCAAGCCGCACCCGTCGATGCTGCTGGCGGCGGTTGCCGAAACCGGGGTGGGTTCGGCCGACGCGGTGATGCTGGGCGACACGACCTATGACATCGAGATGGCGCGCGCGGCGGGCATGCCGGCGATCGGGGTGGCCTGGGGCTACCATAGTCCCGAGGCGCTTTCCGAGGCGGGCGCAGCCTGCGTCCTGGGCTCTTTCGACGACCTCGACGGTGTGCTTGACGAACTATGGAGGGGGATGTGAGCGGCTGGACGGCAAAACGGTTCTGGACCGAGGCAAGCGCACGGCCCTGCGAGGGCGGCTGGGGGGTCTGGCTCGATGAGCGGCAGGTCAGGACACCGGCCAAGGCGCCGCTGGTGGTTCCGACGCAGCCCCTCGCACTGGCCATCGCGCAGGAGTGGCAGGCCCAGGAGAGTGCCGTCGACCCCATGTCGATGCCACTCACGCGCGCGGCAAATGCCGCGGTCGACAAGGTCTCGGCCCAGTTCGAAGAGGTTGCCGAATTGATCGCGGCCTACGGGGCCTCCGACTTGTTGTGTTACCGCGCGGAAGGCCCCGAGGGGCTTGTCGCGCGCCAGTCGGCGGGCTGGGATCCGCTTCTGGACTGGGCGCGGTCGGAACTGGGCGCGCCGCTTTCCACCGGGCCCGGCGTCGTGCCGTTGGAACAACCCGGGCAAAGCATCGGCGCGCTCGCGCGGGAGGTTCGCAGGCTGTCGCCATTCGAGTTGACAGCCCTGCACGAGTTCGTCGGCATTTCCGGCTCGCTCGTTCTTGGACTCGCGATTCACCACGGCCGGTTGACGGCCGAGGAGGCCCTGACCCTGAGTCGAATCGATGAATGCTGGCAGGCGGAGCTTTGGGGCGAGGACGAAGAGGCCGCAGCGGTCGCCACCAAGAAGGCCGCGGATTTCATGTCTGCGCATAACTTCCTTAAACTGATTGCCGTGGATACGTGACAGAAATTTCCCACGGCCCTGCGTGAATGCGAGATGACGGCCGAAAAGGCGATTAAAGCTTGACGTGAGGTCGCTCCATCGTGTTCCCAGCTTGACGCGGGTAGGCGAATATTCGCAAACTTGCGCTCAATGGGACTTGAACCCATCAAGATCACCCGGCCGCAAGGCTAGAACAGAACCGCCCGGAGAGGGTGGAAATTCAGGAAGAGGTAAGAATGAACAAATCGGTTTTCCTAGGCACGCTGGCGGCCTCGGCCCTGCTGGCGGGCATCGCTTCGGCTGGCACCCTTGACGATGTCAAGGCCCGCGGCGAGTTGATCTGCGGCGTGAACACGGGCCTGACCGGCTTCGGCGCCCCGGATGCGAACGGCAACTACCAGGGCTTCGACGTCGCGGTTTGCAAGGCCGTCGCCGCTGCTGTCGTCGGCGATGCGTCCAAGGTGAAATATGTGCCGACCACCGGCGAGACGCGCTTCACCGCGCTGGCCTCGGGCGAGGTCGACATGCTGGCGCGCAACTCCACCTGGACCTTCTCGCGCGACAACGACCTCAAGCTCGACTTCGTGGCGGTCAACTACTACGACGGCCAGGGCTTCATGGTTCACAAGGACCTCGGCGTGTCCTCCGCCAAGGAACTGGACGGGGCCACGATCTGCATCCAGACCGGCACCACGACCGAGCTGAACCTCGCCGACTTCTTCAAGGCGAACAACATCAGCTACACGCCCGTGACCGTCGCCGACGACTCCGAAGCGCAGCGCCAGTACCTGGCCGGCGCCTGTGACTCGTTCACCACCGACGCCTCCGGCCTCGCCGCCGTCCGCGCGACCATGCCGGATGCCGAAAACCATGTGATCCTGCCCGAGATCATCTCGAAGGAACCGCTTGGGCCGGCCGTGCGCCATGGCGACAACAACTGGGGCGACGTCGTCCGCTGGAGCTTCTACGCGCTCGTCGCGGCCGAGGAGAAGGGCATCACCCAGGCCAATATCGAAGAGGTCGCCGCCTCCACCCAGGATCCGGAAGTCAAGCGCCTCCTCGGCCTTGAGGGCGATCTGGGCGCGATGATGGGCCTCGACAAGGAATGGGCCAAGCGCGCCATCGCCGCGAGCGGCAACTATGGCGAGATCTTCGCCGCCACGATCGGCGAGTCGACCTCCATCGGTCTCGCGCGCGGTCTGAACGCGCTCTACACCCAGGGCGGTCTTCAGTACGCTCCGCCGTTCCGCTGATCGGCAAGCACAGAGGGCGCGCCCAACGGCGCGCCCTTTTCGTCAAGCGATAAGAACGATCGATCCAGCCGGGGCGACAGAACCCCGCGGATTGCCGTCCGGTCGGATAACCGGACTATCGTCGGGGAGAATTCCATGGCTCATGTTGCAAGCGTGCCGAAAGAACCCTTTCGGCTGAGCATGCTCGTCTACGACACGCGGTACCGGTCCTATACGATCCAGATCGTCGTGCTCGTGCTTTTCCTGGCCTTTCTGGCCTGGCTTCTGAACAACACGATCGTGAACCTGGCCGCCAAGGACAAGGACATCAACTTCAGCTTCCTGTTCCAGCGCGCCGGTTACGACATCGACCAGCAGCTGATACCCTACACGAATGACAGCACGCATGGGCGGGCGCTCTTCGTGGGGCTCCTCAACACGCTTCTGGTGGCTTTCATCGGCTGTATCCTTGCCACGGTGATCGGCGTGATGGCGGGTGTGCTGCGCCTGTCGCACAACTGGGTCGTGTCGCGGCTGATGACCGTCTATGTCGAGACGTTCCGCAACATTCCCCTGCTTCTCTGGATCATCCTCGCCTTCGTCGTCTTCTCCGAAACGGCGCCGGCCCCGCGCGATTTCCGCGTGACCGAGGAGATGGCAGCGGCGGGCGAGGCGCCGGCGGCCTCGAAGATCCTCTTCGATTCCGTTGCCTTCACCAACCGCGGGACGAGCATCCCGCGGCCCTATCTCGACCACCCGCTGGGCAGTTTCAGCATCCTCGATGTTCCGATCAACCTGTCGGTTGTGGCGGCGCTGGCCTTGATCGCGCTCTGCGTCTGGATCAACGGGAGGCTGATCGCCAACGCCAAGTCGGTGCAGGAGGCGACGGGCGAGCGCCCCGTCACCTGGTGGAAAAGCCTCATCATCCTCTTTGCGCCGATCATCGCCCTGCTTTATGCGCTTGGCTTCCACCTGGAATATCCCGAGCTCAAGGGGTTCAACTTCCAGGGCGGGATCAACGTCGCGCATTCCTTCACAGCGCTCCTGATCGCGATCTCGCTCTATACCGGCGCCTTTATCGCCGAGGCGGTCCGCGCGGGTATTCTCGCCATCTCCAAGGGGCAGAGCGAGGCGGCCTATGCGCTGGGACTGCGCCCGGGACGCACCATGCGGCTGGTGATCCTGCCGCAGGCGCTGCGGGTGATCGTGCCGCCGCTGATCAGCCAGTATCTGAACCTGACCAAGAACACGACGCTTGGCATGGCGATCAGCTACCTGGACCTCAAGGGCACGCTGGGCGGCATCACGCTGAACCAGACGGGGCGCGAGCTTGAGTGCATGCTGCTCATGATGCTGATCTATCTGGTCCTGAGCCTGATCATCTCCTCCGGGATGAACGTCTTCAACACAGCCATGAAGCTGAAGGAGCGCTGAGATGACGAAAGCGACCTTCGTCCGCAAGGAAATGCTTCCGCCGCAAGAGGCGCCCGCCTCGCAGCGCGGGGCCATCAAATGGGCGCGGGAGAATCTGTTCTCCAGCCCGCTCAACGCCATTCTGACCATCCTTGGGCTTCTGACCGTCGTCCTCCTGGTCAAGGGGGCGCTACCCTGGCTGCTCAACGGCGTCTGGGAGGCCGGTTCGCTCATGGAGTGCCGGGAGATCATCGCAGCCCGCCACGGAGAGGGGGCGACCGGCGCCTGCTGGGCCATGGTGCGCGAGCGCTGGCACCAGTACCTCTTCGGGTTCTATCCGCAGCCGCTCTTCTGGCGTCCGACGCTGGCCTTCGCTCTGATGTTCGTGGCCCTGGCGCCGGTGCTTTACCTCGGCAACCGCACCGTCAACACGATCATGGCCGGGGTGGTCACGGTCCTGACCGTGCTGGCCCTGATCGGGATTTCCGTAGCCTTTCCGCAGGCGATCGCTGGTGCCGATGCGGGCGTGGCCGCGCTTCTGGCCGTAGTGATCGTGCTGGGCGCGCTGACCGCCGTTGCCTGGCTGGCGCCCCGCAAGCTCATGATCCTGACGCTGCTCTATCCGGCGATCGGCTTCTACCTGCTGTGGGGCGGATCGATCTGGGGGCCAATCGGCGCGCTCGCGGGTTTTGCCATCCTGGCGCTGGTCTACAGCCTGACCAAGGGCCAGCTGGGTGTAGTGGTTGGAACCGGCGCCGGGGTGGTGGCGGCAATGGTCTGGTGGCTTGCGGTGCAGTCGCATATCACCGGGGCACTGCATTCGCTCCTTCCGTTCAGCATCACGCATGTCGACTCGGATGAGTTCGGGGGCTTCCTTCTGGCCTTCGTCATCGGCGTGACGGCGATTGCGGCCTCGCTCCCGATGGGCATTCTGCTGGCGCTTGGCCGGCGCTCGGACATGCCGCTGATCAAGGCGCTTTCGGTGGGCTTCATCGAGTTCATCCGGGGGGTGCCGCTGATCACCATGCTGTTCACAGCGTCGCTGCTTTTGCAGTACTTCCTGCCGCCGCGGACGAACTTCGACCTGATCCTGCGCGTGATCATCCTCGTCACCTTCTTCTCGGCGGCCTATATCGCCGAGGTGGTGCGGGGCGGTCTCGCGGCGCTTCCGCGCGGCCAGTACGAGGCGGCCGATGCGCTCGGCCTCGACTACTGGCAGGCGCAGCGGCTGATCATCATGCCGCAGGCGCTGAAGATCTCGATCCCGGGGATCGTCTCCTCGTTCATCGGGCTCTTCAAGGACACCACGCTTGTCGCGCTGGTCGGTCTGCACGACCCGTTGCAGGGCGTGACCAAGGTCGTCCGGGCCGCGATCGAATGGAAGGGCATCTACTGGGAGCCCTACATCTTCGTCGGCCTCATCTTCTTCGCCTGCTGTTTCAGCATGTCGCGGTACTCCATGTACCTCGAACGCAAGCTGAAGCGCGATCATCGTTAAGGAGGTTCCCATGTCGGACCCGCACGCCATTACCCGAGAGATCAACCGCAGCCACATGCAGGTGTCGGACGAGGTCGCGATCCAGATCACCAACATGAACAAGTGGTACGGTCAGTTCCACGTCCTGCGTGACATCAACATGACCGTGAACCGCGGCGAACGGATCGTCATCTGCGGCCCCTCGGGGTCGGGGAAATCGACGCTGATCCGCTGCATCAACCGGCTTGAGGAACATCAGGCCGGCCAGATCGTGGTCGATGGCACCGAACTGACCTCGGACCTCAAGAACATCGACAAGGTCCGCTCCGAGGTCGGGATGGTGTTCCAGCACTTCAACCTGTTCCCGCACCTCACGATCCTGGAAAACTGCACGCTGGCCCCGATCTGGGTTCGCAAGATCCCGCGCAAAGAGGCCGAGGAAACCGCGATGCATTACCTTTCCAAGGTCAAGATCCCGGAGCAGGCCCACAAGTACCCCGGTCAGCTTTCGGGCGGCCAGCAGCAGCGGGTGGCCATCGCGCGGTCGCTTTGCATGAAGCCGCGGATCATGCTGTTTGACGAACCGACCTCGGCGCTTGATCCGGAGATGATCAAGGAAGTGCTCGACACCATGATCGAGCTTGCCGAAGAGGGGATGACGATGCTCTGCGTGACCCACGAGATGGGCTTTGCCCAGGCCGTGGCGAACCGCGTGATCTTCATGGACCAGGGCCAGATCGTCGAGCAGAACGAGCCCAAGGAGTTCTTCAACAACCCGCAGTCCGATCGGACCAAGCTGTTCCTCAGCCAGATCCTCGGGCACTGAACGCGGGCGCCGAAAACCGAAGCCCCGGCCTGTTCGCCGGGGCTTTTCCTTTGGTTAGTCGCGGCCCGAAGGCACGAAGAAATCCAGAACGGAGCCCTTTCCGGCGCCGACCTCTTCCCAGGCCGGGATATCGAAATCCACCACCAGCGTCGCGCCGGTCGGATAGCGCGGGAAGTCCGGGTCCATCGGCGCGCGCGCCGGCAGCATCGAGGCCAGCGCGGCAATGCCGGGATTGTGGCCGATCATCATCACGCAATCGCTCGAAGCCTTGCGCAACGTCTCCAGCATCACGTCCGGCCCGGCGTGATAGAGCGCGTCGATGAACTCCACCTTCGGGGTTACCTCAAGCGCCGCGGCGGACACTGTCGCCCAGGTTTCCCGCGTCCGCTTGGCGGTGGAGCACAGCACCTCTTCGGGCTCGTATCCGCGCGAATGCAGCCACTCGCCCAGTTCCAGCGACGCACGGCGGCCGCGCCGGTTCAGCGGGCGGTCGAAGTCTTCAAGCCGGGGATCGTCCCAGGCGGATTTCGCGTGGCGTGTGAGAATCAGGCGGCGGTGCCCGGCTGGTGTCATTTGTGAAACTGCCTCATGTGATACGCGGATTGTTCCGACAACCTGCCATAGGCTTGTGACACCGGGCAAGCGCGGCGAACCGCGCAACCCGAGGAAAGGCACGCGTGGCCTTCGCTCCGGTCCAGAAAGGCGTGGCACGCGGCAAGGTTGTAGTCCGCGCCCGTCAGCGCCGCCACGGGACAGGCGGTGAGACAGGGCTTGGCCGCGCAGCGGGTGCAGGGGCTCTCGGGCGGATCGGGCAGGGCAAGCCGCTGCGGCAGCGCGATCGCACCCCGGTAACTAACCCAAAGCCCTGCCAGGTCATGAACCAGAATTCGCACGGGCGAGGCCCAGGCCCTGCCGGAGCCGAGCGCCCAGCGGAAGAACGGCGGGTAGGGCGGCCCGTCCGAGGGGAAGAGCGGCTGCCCGCCCAGAGCCTCCGCCAGTTGTCCGATGACCCGCTTCGACCAGCGGTCCACGGGGTCCGGGGCGCCGTCCTGCCACTCCGGCCCGGAGGTCAGATGCGGCCAGAAACCGGGCTCCGCGGGGCCAAGAAGCACCAGCGTCCCGGTGCCGGCTGGTGCGCCGTCCTCGTTGCCCGGATGCAGCGCGCCGAAGACCGCAAGGAAATGCGGCCGGGCCAGCGCGGCGATCTCTTCAAGGCTTATCACTGACCGCGCGGCTTTACCCGGGGTTCGGTCGTGCGGATGATCGAGCCCGCGCCGTGATCGGTGAACAGTTCCAGCAGGCAGGCATTGGAGACCCGGCCATCAAGGATCACCACGGCGCGCACCCCGGCCTCAAGCGCCGCCAGCGCGGTCTCGGTCTTGGGGATCATGCCGCCCGCGATCACGCCCTTGTCAGTCAGGTCGCGGACCTCTTGCGGGGTAAGCTGGGTGACGACGGAGCCGCTTTCGTCCTTCACGCCCGAAACATCGGTCAGCAGGAGAAGGCGATCGGCCTTGAGAGCGCCGGCCAGCGCGCCCGCGGCTGTATCGCCGTTGACGTTGAAGGTCTCGTTCTCGTTACGGCCGGTGGCGACAGGGGCCACGACCGGGATCATGCCCGCGCCGAAGAGATCGCGCAGGATCTGCACGTTCATCTCGACCGGGCGGCCGACGAAGCCCAGTTCCGGGTCGTCAGCCTCGCACACGATCAGGTCGTCGTCCTTGCCGGAGATACCGACGGCGCGCCCGCCCTGGTCGTTGATCGCCTGGACGATCCGCTTGTTGACGAGGCCCGAGAGCACCATTTCCACCACCTCGACGGTGGCCTTGTCGGTGACGCGCTTGCCGCGGACGAACTCGGACTTGATGCCGAGCTTGCCGAGAAGGTCGTTGATCATCGGCCCGCCGCCATGCACGACGACCGGGTTCACGCCGACCTGGCGCATCAGGACGATGTCGCGGGCGAACTCGGCCATCGCGTCCTCATCCCCCATCGCGTTGCCGCCGAATTTCACGACGACGACCGCGCCGGCGTAGCGCTGAAGATAGGGAAGCGCCTCGGAGAGGGTCCGGGCGGTGGCAATCCAGTCACGGTTCATGTCTTGCTTTCTCATCGGGCGTCCCATGGGCTGTCCCGCGTTTGTTAGCCCCTTGAGGCCGCCCTGCCAAGTGTCTTGGGGGAGTTGCCTTTCGCCCGCGATGCCCTAGTTTGCCGCCAGGAAAAACGGAGATCGCCCAATGGCCGAACAGAAGACACTCCTCCTGACGGGCGCGTCGCGCGGCATCGGGCATGCGACGGTGAAGCGCTTCGCGCGCGAAGGCTGGCGCATCCTGACCTGTTCCCGCCACCCCTTCCCCGAGGGCTGCCCCTGGGGCGGCGGGCGCGAGGATCATATCGAGATCGATCTGGCCGACCCGGCCGCGACCATGGCGGCGATCGAGGTCATTCGCGCGCGCCTTGGCGGCAAGTTGCACGCGCTGGTGAACAACGCGGGGATCTCGCCCAAGGGGCAGGGGGGGAGCCGGCTGAACTCCATCGACACCGACCTGCGCGACTGGGGCAAGGTCTTCCACGTCAACTTCTTCGCGCCGATCGTGCTGGCGCGGGGGCTGAAGGACGAGCTTTCCGCCGCGAAGGGCGCGGTCGTCAACGTGACCTCGATCGCGGGAAGCCGGGTGCATCCCTTCGCGGGCGCTGCCTATGCGACCTCCAAGGCGGCGCTGAAGGCGCTGACGCGCGAGATGGCGCATGACTTTGGGCCCCTGGGCGTGCGGGTCAATGCGATCGCGCCGGGGGAGATCGAGACCTCGATCCTGTCGCCGGGGACCGAGAAGATCGTCGAAGGGTTGCCGTTGCGCCGCCTGGGCCAGCCATCGGAAGTAGCCGATGTGATCTGGTTCCTGTGCACGGAGGCGTCGAGCTATGTCACCGGGACCGAGATCGAGGTCAACGCGGGACAGCATGTCTGACAGGGTTTCGCCCGCTGCCGCGGGCGATCCGCCGGGGAGGCGCTGCCTCCCCGGACCCCTCCGGGGTATTTGCGCAATGAAGAAGGGCTATTCGAGGGAGGCGATGAGGGCGCGGAGCGTCTCGATCCCATCGCCCTTTTCGGAGGAGGTCAGCACGATTTCCGGGTAGGCGGCGGGGTGCTTGGCAAGCGCGCCGCGCACCTGTGCGAGGGCCTTTTCGCGGTCCTTGAGCGAGACCTTGTCCGCCTTGGTCATCACCACCTGGAAGGTGACGGCGGATTTGTCGAGAAGCGTCAGGATCTCCTCGTCCACGGATTTGACACCGTGGCGGGTGTCTATGAGGACAAAGGCCCGGCGCAGGGTCTGGCGGCCCGAGAGATAGTCCTTGAGCAGCGCCTGCCACTTCCTGACGACCGCCACAGGCGCTTCGGCAAAGCCGTAGCCGGGTAGGTCCACCAGGTAGGGGCCGCCGGGGGTGGTGAAGTAGTTGATCTCTTGCGTGCGCCCAGGCGTGTTCGAGGCGCGGGCGAGGCTCCTGCGGCCAGTCAGCGCGTTGATGAGGCTCGACTTGCCCACGTTCGATCGCCCCGCGAAACAGACCTCGATCCTGTCTGGGGGAGGGAGCCCGTCCATTGCCACGACGCCCTTGAGGAAGGCGACGTCGCCGGCAAAGAGCTTGCGGCCGCGTTCGCGGGCGAAGTCGTCGGGTTCGGGGGCCAGGGGGTACGAGAGGGTCACAGGATCGTCACCTTGTCGTCCTGCGCGATCTCACCCGAGCGGGTCACAACGGCATAGGTGCCGAAATCCTGGTGGCCCCAGCCGGCCTTGAGCGCGGCCAGCGTGTCGGCATCGGACTGCCCGCTGTCGGGGTTCACGGTGGTCGCCTTGCAGCGGGTGATGCGCTGGCGGATCTCAAGCTCCGCGTCGCCGATGCGGAGCGTCTTGCCGATCAGGTCGAACTCGGCGAAGGGGGGCAGCCCGTCCAGCCAGAGGTTGCCGCGGAAGCGGTGGGGGGAGATCTCCTGCCCCATGCGGGTGGAAAGTTCGCGCAGCGACGCAAGGTTCAGGATCGAGATGAAGGGATCGGCCCAGTCGGTCATCGCCTGCCCGGGGATATGGCCGACGAAGGCGGGCGCGGGGCGCTCGGCGGGCCAGAGCGGGCGAAGCCAGGCGATGAGGCGCTCGGCGTCCTTGGGATCGTCGGGCGCCACCGTGATCGGCGCGGCCTCAGGATGGGTCAGCGTGACGCGGCGGTTGTCCGTGTCGGTCGTGGCGCGAATCGCCATGAGCCGGTGACCCACAACCCCGCGCAGGAAGTTCAGCTTCGGCGCCCATTCGCTCAGCGCGCGTCCGAACTTCGCCGCTTCATGCGCGACCGCCCATTCGCGGTCAAACGGCAGCGCGCGGCCCTCGCTCAGGGTCGCGCGCGTGATTTCCTCGTATCCGATCGACTTGATCGGATGCCGGCACAGAAGGGCGAGCCGGGCGGTCATTTGCCCGACTGGCCGCGTTTCATCCCGGCCTTGATATTGCCGAAGAGGTCGGGGCGTTTCCCGTGCATCGACATGATCGTGTACTGCTGGATGAAGGTGATCGTGTTGTTGGTGATCCAGTAGAGCACAAGGCCCGAGGCGAAGGACCCCAGCATGAACATGAAGATCCACGGCATCCAGGCGAAGATCGCGGCCTGGGCCGGATCGGCCGGAGCGGGGTTCAGCTTCTGCTGGAACCACATCGAGATGCCGAGCAGGATCGGCAGCACCCCGAGCGAGAACATGAAGAACAGCGAGCCTTGCTCCGGCGTGGCGTAGGGCAGCAGGCCGAAGAGGTTCAGGATCGACGAGGGGTCGGGGGCCGAAAGGTCACGCAGCCAGCCGAAGAACGGCGCGTGGTAAAGCTCGATCGTGACGTAGATCACCTTGTAGAGCGAGAAGAAGATCGGGATCTGAAGCAGGATCGGCAGACAGCCCGAGGCCGGGTTGACCTTTTCCTTCTTGTAGAGCGCCATCATCTCTTGCTGAAGCTTCTGCCGGTCGTCGCCCGTGCGGGCCTTGATCGCCTCCATCTCGGGCTGAAGCTCCTTCATCTTCGCCATCGAGACATAGGATTTCCGCGCCAGCGGGAAGACCAGCGTCTTGATCACGAAGGTCAGCGCGATGATCGCCCAGCCCATGTTGCCGATCAGGCCGTGCAGCAGGTGCAGAAGCCAGAACATCGGTTTGGTCAGGAAGAAGAACCAGCCCCAGTCGATTGAGTCGATGAAGCCCGCGATCGTCGGGCGGCCCGGATCGGCCTCGATCCCGGCGAGGCTGTCAAGAAAACCCGGGTCGTTCTCGTAGCGCTTGATCGTTTCCCATTCCTTGGCGCCGGCAAAGAGCATGGTCGTCGCCTCGCCCTTGGCGCCGGGCGCGACCTCCATCACCGGAAGGCGGGTCTCGGCCTGGTAGATGTCGTTGGCGGCGGCGTAGCGCACGACCGAGGTGAAGGCCTGGCCAGGCATCGGGATCAGGGTGGCCATCCAGTATTTGTCGGTGAAGCCGATCCAGCCGTTCTCCGCCACCTGCTGAATATCGGCGTTGCCCTCGCCCGCGACGAGGTCAAGCTCGGGGATGTTGTCGTACTTGATCTCTTCCAGCTTGCCGTCAAAGCCGCGCACGAGCCCCTCGTGCAGCACGTAGATGCGCTGGTCTTCCGGGATGCCGTGCCGGGCGATGATGCCGTAGGGCGCAAGCCGGACCGGCGCGCCGGTGTTGTTCTCGACCGACTGGGTGATCGTGAACATGTAGTTGCTGTCGAGCGCGACCATGCGGTGGAAGACCAGGCCCGCGCCGTTGTCCCAGGTCAGCGTCAGCGGCGTTTCCGGCGTCAGCCGTGCGCCCTCGGGCGCGGACCAGACGGTGCGCGCGTCGGGCAGAAGGGCCGCATCAAGCCCGCCCGCGGGCTGCCAGCCGTAGACGGCGTAATAAGGCTTCGTCCCATCGGCGGAGCCGACCGGGGCCAACAGGCGCACGTCAGGCGAACCTGCGTCGAGCGTCTGCTTGTAATCGTGCAGTTGCAGGTCGTCGATGCGCCCGCCCGCGAGCGACAGCGAGCCCTTGAGGCGGGGCGAGTCGATCTCCACCCGCGCGGCGGTCGTGGTCGCGGCGGTTTCGGGGGCAGGGGCCGGGGTCGGCTCAGCCGCGGCGGGCACGGACTGGGTGGCCGCCACCTCGGCGGGCGCCGTCGCGTCGGGCTCCGGCATGGGCGGCGTGAAGAAGGTGTACCACACGAAGATGACCGCCGCCGAAAGCACGGTTGCGAGGATGAGGTTCTTGTTCTGATCGTCCATGAGGGACACACCGCCAGTCATTCAAGGTCAGCGCCGGTTCAACAGAACAGGCGATCAAAGGTCAAGCGGTTTCCTGCAATCGCAGGGGTGCCGAAGGCTGGGGCCCGGGGGGGGCGGTACCGTCAACCCCGCGTTGCACCCGCGCGATCAGTCCGGATCGCGCAGGTTCGGCGGCGTGTCGGACCCCGCAGGCGCCCCGCGTGTCAGGCCCGCGAAGTCGAAAAGCGCGGAGTCCAGCAGGTGCGAGGGCCGCGCGTTCATCAGCGCGCGGAACATCACCTGACGCCGGCCGGGGCTGCGTGCCTCCCACCCGTCGAGGATCTGCTTGACCTGCTGGCGCTGAAGCCCCTCCTGCGAGCCGCAGAGGTCGCAGGGGATGATCGGATAGTGCATGGCGCGGGCGAATCTCTCGCAATCGGCCTCGGCCACAAAGGCCAGCGGGCGGTAGACGAAAAGGTCCCCGTCCTCGTTCAGCAGTTTCGGCGGCATCGTCGCCAGACGACCGCCGTGAAAGAGGTTCATGAAGAAGGTTTCGAGGATGTCGTCCCGGTGATGGCCGAGAACGACCGCTGAACAGCCCTCTTCCCGTGCGATGCGGTAGAGGTTCCCGCGCCGAAGCCGGGAACAGAGGCTGCACATCGTCCCGCCCGGCGCGATCTTGGAGGTGACGACCGAATAGGTGTCCTGGTATTCGATCCGGTGCTCGACCCCCGTGCGGGTGAGGAATTCCGGCAGCACGGTCGCGGGAAAGCCCGGCTGGCCCTGGTCGAGATTGCAGGCCAGCAGATCGACCGGCAAGAGCCCGCGCCACTTGAGTTCGTGCAGCACCGCCAGAAGCGTGTAGCTGTCCTTGCCGCCTGACAGGCACACGAGCCAGCGCGCGCCGCGTTCGATCATGCCATAGGCCTCGATCGCCTCGCGCGTCTCTCGCACGATGCGCTTGCGAAGCTTCTTGAACTCCGTCGAGGCCGGGGCCCCCGCGAAAAGCGGGTGGATGTCGTCAAGATCGTCAAGCATGCGCGTCCCCTACCCTGTCCGGGCTTTGCCGCCAAGGGGAATCGCCGCGCTGCTTGCTTTGTGGTGACCGGCTGCTACGCTGCCGCAGGGGAGCGGAAGGTAGGAAAAGGATGGCCAAGCCAACACCGGAAGATGCCGCCGCCTTCAAGGCCCTGCGCGAAGCCGAAAAGGGGTTGTCACGGCTGCAGAAGGAACTGCGCAAGGCGGTCAAGAAGTTCACCAACGGCGAGTCGGACCGGCAGAAGATCAAGGCCGCGCAGTCGAAGATCCTTGATTTCATGGCCAAGCAGAAGTCGACGCTAAGGCTTCAGCGGTCAGCCGCATTCGACAAGATGTCCACAGAGGCGCAGAGCGGGCTTCTCTGGCTGGATGAGGTGGTGAACGAACTCAACAACCTTCTTGGTCGGCTGGATCTTTGCAAGCGGATGATGAAGCGCGACCCGGCAGGCGACCGCAAGATCCTGGTCAAGACGGTCCGCGATTTCCGCGCGGAGATTCGTCAGCCGCCGAAGGGGCTTGGCGTGCTCTTGAAGATGGTCAAGCAGGGGACGGAGGCGAAGCACCCGGCAGGCACTCAACTGGCTGCCTTGCCGATGATCATCCTGCTTTGGCTGATCATCGAGACGATCCTGCGCGGGTTGCGAAAGCGCTAGTCCGGGACGTTGTCCACGCCCGAGCCGCCCCAGGGGTGGCAGCGCAGGATGCGCCGGGCCGCCAGCCAGGCGCCCTTGAAGGCGCCGTGTTTTTCCAGCGCCTCAAGCGCGTAGGCGGAACAGGTGGGGTGGTAGCGGCAACCATGCCCGACCCAGGGACTGAAGAGCAGCCGGTAGGCCCGGACCGGCAGCGCGACGATATGGGCCAGCGGGCTCATCTGTCCTTGCCGTGGACCTGGGCGAGTGCCCGGACCAGATCGCCCAACAGAAGCTGGAAGTCCCGGTTCGCAGTGTCGTCCCGGCGCCCCACCAGCACGTAATCCCAACCCGCGCGGCCGTGCTGCGGAAGGATCAGGCGCGCGGCCTCTCTCAGGCGGCGCTTGGCGCGGTTTCGGGCAACGGCATTGCCCACTTTTTTCGAGCAGGTGAAGCCCACGCGGATGGCTGTGCCGCCGGGTTCTTCCGGGCGGCGGCGACGGGCCTGCAAGAGGAATGCGGGCGTGCCCTGCCGCCGGGCCTGCGCCGCACGCAGGAAATCCGCGCGCTTGGCCAGGACCTCAAGACAAACGGAAACCGCCGGCGGCGTCACCGTCTCTGGGCCTTGCCCATCCACGGGAGCCACCGGCGGCATCATGCCGTCAATGCCGGTTTCTGGCCTCAGGCCGAGAGAACCTTGCGGCCCTTCGCGCGGCGGGCGTTCAGAATCTTGCGTCCACCTTTGGTCGCCATGCGCGCGCGGAAGCCGTGACGGCGGGCGCGGACGAGGTTCGACGGTTGGAAGGTGCGCTTCATTGCTTCAACTCCGGTAGGGGCGACCCAAACCCGGATGGATTCGAAGGTCGCTGTCATTCGAAGCCCGGCTCATAGACGCGGTCGGTCGGCAAGTCAACTCGCCCCAGAGGATTTTTGCACGCTTTGCGCGGGCAAGGGGGAATGTTTGCCCCGCTATTCCCTGTTCTTCGCGGGCCGGTTTTGCTAGCCATGGTCCAGATCATCAGCTGCCGGTCATCCGCCGGGAAAGTTTCTATGTTTTTGAACACGCTGTCAGGCCGCTTCCTGCTCTTGACGATGGTCTTCGTCATGCTGGCGGAGGTGCTGATCTTCGTGCCCTCGGTCGCACGCTTCAGGGAGGATTACATCCTGTCGCGACTGGAACGCGCGCAGATCGCCTCGCTGTCGCTGCTGGCCGCTGGCGACATGATCGACGAGGCGGTGGAGCGCGAGCTTCTGGCCAATGCGGAGGTGTTCAACGTCGTCCTGCGCCGGGACGAGATCCGCCAGCTCGTCCTCTCCTCGCCCATCCCGGGACCGATTGAGGAGACCTTCGATCTGCGCCATGCCCCGGCCTGGGAACTGATCCGCGATGCGGTCACGGCCTTGTTCGATCCGCGCGACCGGGTGATCCGCGTGATTGGCGACCCGGTGAAGCGGGCCGGGCTCCTGATCGAGGCGACGATGGCCGCCGCGCCGCTCCGCCAGGCGATGATCGACTACGGCCTGCGCATCCTGGGGCTTTCGGCGGTGATCTCCGTCCTGACGGCGGCGCTTCTATTCTTCGCGGTGCGCCGAGTTCTGGTCACGCCGATCAAGCGTGTGGTGGACAGCATGCGCACCTACGCCGACGCCCCCGAGGACGCCCGCCGGGTGATCGAGCCGCAATCCGGCGTCGTCGAACTGCGCGAGGCGGAAGTGGCGCTGCAGATGATGCAGAAGCAGCTGACCCAGTCCCTGCGCCAGAAGGAGCGGCTGGCCCAGCTTGGTGGGGCGGTTGCCAAGGTTAGCCACGACCTGCGCAACATCCTGGCGACGGCGCAGATCTTTGCCGACCGGATGGAAAGCAGCGACGATCCGATGGTGAAACGCGCGGCGCCCAAGCTCGTGGGGTCGATCAGCCGCGCGGTCGGGCTCTGCGAGACGACGCTGGCCTTTGGCAAGGCCGAGGAGCCGCCGCCCACGCTCAGCCGCTTCGGCCTCGCGGCGCTGGCGCGCGAGGTGGCAGAGACCGAACGCCTGGCCGCGGGTGACAGCGGGGTCGAGATCGTGACGGATGTCGCCAACGACATCGTCGTGCGGGCGGATCGCGACCAGCTTTACCGGGTGCTGACCAACCTTCTGCGCAATGCCCGCCAGGCGATCGAACAGACCGGCCAGCCCGGCACGGTCGAGATTGCCATCGGGGAGGGCGAGGACGGCTGGTGGATCAGCGTGGGCGACACCGGCCCCGGACTGCCGGAGCGGGCGCGCGAACACCTGTTCCAGCCGTTCCAGGGGGGCGCACGCAAAGGCGGCACCGGGCTCGGCCTCGCGATCGCCGCCGAACTGGTGAAGGGACACGGGGGCCGGCTGGAGCTTGTCCGCTCCGATGCGGAGGGCACACTCTTCCGTCTGGTCGTCCCGCGCGCGAAGGCCGCATAGGCCGCGACGCCTGCCTGGCGACGAACCTGCGGGTTCTGTCGTTTTCGCCCTTGCAATGCCCCGGCGGCACCGCTAAATGCCACTCCCACGCACCCGTAGCTCAGCTGGATAGAGCACCAGACTACGAATCTGGGGGTCAGGAGTTCGAATCTCTTCGGGTGCGCCATAGATTTCAGGGGCTTGGGTGGACGCACCCGAGCCCTTTTCTTTTTCGGCCCGGTGTAGCGATCGAATGGCTGCGAGCCGGCATGCACAGATCTTTCCCCGCATCTCGCACCCGGAACGAGAAGCCCCGGCGGGGGTGTGGCGCCCGAAAAGAGCGCTTTAACTTCTGCTCTGCAACCCTATCGCTGTCGTCAGCCTCCATCGCCTTGCCGTTGATCCGCAACGGTATCAGGCTCGATGTGAAGGAAGGGAGGAGCCGATCAGATGGCGAAGTCACGGACGACGGGAAGGCGCGCTCCGAAGGATCGTCGCTTCTCGGACTTTACAGCGCGTTTCGGCGGATGACGCGCGGCCCCAGGCAGGCGATTCGCAAGACGCGTGCCTTGTATCTGGACATGGCGCTCGAGGAGCGCTCCTGTACGCTTTGCGAGGCCTCAGACTTTACGCTTCTCGCGCAGTCGGCCCGCTACGGCTTCGACCTCGATGTCGAGGCGATCGCCTTCGCCCGCGCGGAATATGGCCATGACTTTGAAGTAGCAAGTTTTCCCAGCAGGCTTGCCGAGGGGCCAAAGGTCTCCATTCTGCCCCATGTCCGTGAGCACGTCCACGATCCCAAGGCGTTTTTGGCCGAGGTGCGGGAACGAATGTCCCCGGACGACTATCTGCTGGTCGAAGTGCCGGGTCTTAACGCGGTGGCCGAAGGCGCCTATGGGCGCGACCTATGGGCATATTTCCATATCGCCCATGTCACCGACTTCACCGCCGGGACGCTTGGCGCTCTGGCGCATGTCGCCGGCTTCGAGATCGTGCGGATCAACGAGACGGTGACGGCGCTTCTGCGCAAGAGTGCGAGCGAGGCCCTGCCATGGGAGCGCTCGCCGACTGACACTGTCGGGAATGTCGTGCGCGTGGGAAATGCCCGGAAAGCCCGCCGGGCCTGACCCGCCGGGCGACCGACCGTGTCGCGCGCGCCGTTCACTTCGCCTTGACGTAGCGGCCCGGCGCCGGTTCGATCGCCTTGTAGCGGCCGCGCGTCGCGGGCTTGCGGGGGGCGACCATGCGGCCGTCCTTGGCCTCCAGCCACTCCGCCCAATGCGGCCACCAGGAGCCTTCATGCGCGACCGCGGCTTCCAGGAAGCCCTCGGTGGTCGGTGGGTATTTCGCGGCGGTACGGAAGCCGTATTTCGGGCGCTTGGCCGGTGGGTTGATGACGCCCGCGATATGTCCCGACCCGCCGAGGACGAATTCGACCTCGCCGCCCAGGATCTGCGTCGCGGGATAGATCGAGGTCCAGGGCGCGATATGATCGTCCTCGGTTGCCAGGATGAAGAAGGGCGTCTTGATCTTGGAAATGTCGATGCGGACCCCGTTCATCTCAAGCCCGCCCGGTGTGCGCAGCTTGTTCTGGAGGTAGACCTCCTCAAGATACCACAGCAGCATCGCTGCGGGCAGGCGGGTGGAGTCGGAGTTCCAGAACAACAGGTCGAAGGCCCGGGGCTTGTCGCCGCGCAGATAGCTCGCCTCCACGAAGGACCAGATCAGGTCCTTCTCCCGCAGCATCGAGAACATGTCCTGCAGGTGGCGGTTCTCAAGGTAGCCCTTGTCCTTCATGTGCTCGCGTAGCACTTTCAGACGGTTGTCGTCGATGAAGACGCCGATCTCCCCCACGTCATTGAAATCGACCATCGTGGCAAGCGTCGTGGCCGCGTTGATGCGCTGGTCGCCCGTCGCGGCCAGATAGCCCAGCGTCGCGGTCACGAGGATGCCGCCGATGCAAAAGCCAAGGATATTGGCCTTTTCCTCTTGCGTGATGTCCCGCATCACGTCGAGGGCCGTCAGCGGCCCGAGCTTCATGTAATCGGCGAAATCCTTGTCGGCGTGCGCCTTGGTCGGGTTCACCCAGGAAATCACGAAGACCGAATGCCCGCGGTCGAGCATGTAGCGCACCAGGCTGTTTTCCGGCCGCATGTCGAGGATGTAGAACTTGTTGATCCAGGCCGGCACCAGAAGCAGCGGGATCGCGTGCTGCTTTTCCGTGCGCGGCTCGTACTGGATGAGCTGCATCAGTTCGTTCTCGAACACCACCTTTCCCTCGGTGGTGGCGAGGTTGACGCCGACCTCGAAGGCAGTCGGGTCGTTGGTGGCCAGGTCCACCCGGCCTTCGCCGCGCTCAAGGTCGACAAGAAGGTTCTCAAGCCCATTGAGCAGGCTTTCGCCCTTGGTCTCGATGAATTTCTTGCGCGCGGCGGCATTGGTCAGCAGGTAGTTGGAGGGCGACAGTGCGCTCAGCATCTGGCGCGTGTAGAAACTGACGCGAAGATGGTCTTTCGACTCCTTGGGAAGGCCGTCCAGAAGCTCTTTCGTCGCCTTCTCGAAGGTAAGGAACACGTCGCGATAGACCCGCGACATCGGGTCTTCGGACCAGGCCGGATCGGCGAAGCGCCGATCCTTGGGCTTGGCGCCCGCCGCCTCGTCCTCTGGCGCGAGGAGCGATTGCCACATGTTCATCATGTTCGTTCCGGCCTTGATCTGGGTCTCCCAGAACTCTGCCGGGTTCGACAGGGCGTCGGCCCAGACCGCGCCGTAGGCCTTGGCCAGCGTCGCCGCGTCCATCAGCGAGAACTCGGAGCCGGTCGCGGTGCGCACCGAATGCGCCTGCGCCTGCGCCGCGGCGGACATCATGCGTTGCGTCAGCGTCAGGAGACGCGCCCCGGTTTCGGCGATGTCCAGCGCCCCGGTTTCCTTGTCGGTCTCGGCCATGTCGGTTCCCTCCCGTCCCTGGATCGGGACGCCCGCCTGGTCGGGCGGGCGCCCGGCGTTGTCAGTTCATCCGCTCGAAGGCTAGCGCGATGCCCTGCCCGCCGCCAATGCACATCGTCACAAGACCGTAGCGCCCGCCGCTGCGTTCCAGTTCGTAAAGCGCCTTGATCGAGAGGATCGCGCCCGTCGCGCCGATCGGATGGCCAAGCGCGATGGCGCCGCCGTTCGGGTTCACCTTGGCGGTATCGAGGCCAAGCCCCGCGTTCACCGCGCAGGCCTGGGCCGCGAAGGCCTCGTTCGATTCGATCACGTCGAAATCGGCGGCATTCATGCCGAGCTTCTTCAGAAGGTTGGCGACCGCCGGAACCGGGCCGATGCCCATCACCTCATGGCGCACGCCCGCGTGGGCGTATCCCAGAAGCCGGGCCCGAGGCTTCAGGCCCGCTTTCTCGGCCGCCTCGGCCGAGGCCAGCACGAGCGCGGCCGCGCCGTCGTTGAGGCCCGAGGCATTGCCCGCCGTCACGGTCCCGTCCTTCTTGAACGCGGGCCGGAGCTTGGCCAGTGTCTCCATCGTGGTGCCGGCCTTGGGATGTTCGTCGGTGTCGAAGGCCACCACGTCACGGCGGACCCGCACCTCGATCGGCAGGATCTGGGACTTGAAGCGCCCGGCTTCAATGGCTGCCACCGCGCGCCGTTGGCTTTCCACGGCGAAGGCGTCCTGCTGATCGCGGGTGATCCCGTGTTCGGCGGCCACGTTCTCGGCGGTGACGCCCATGTGGCCGACGCCGAACGGATCGCTGAGCGCGCCGATCATCATGTCGGTGAAGCTGCCGTCACCCATCTTGACGCCGGTCCGCAGCATCTGGGTCGAATGGGGCGCGCGCGACATGCTTTCGGCGCCGCCCGCCAGCGCATAGTCGACATCGCCCAGCATGATGTGCTGCGCCGCCGAGACGATGGCCTGGGCGCCCGAACCGCAAAGCCGGTTCACCGTCAGGCAGGGCGCATCCTCGGAAACACCGGCGTTCACGGCCGCGACGCGGCCCATGTACATGTCCTTCGGTTCCGTATTGATCACATGGCCGAAGACCGCGTGCTGGATCTGCGCGGGGTCCACGCCGCTGCGCGACATGGCCTCACGCGCCACCGCCGATGCAAGATCGGTCGGCGCGGTGCCGGCCAGCGCGCCGCCGAAAGCGCCGATGGCGGTGCGCGCACCATCCAGAATGACAACGTCTTTCACAGCAATCTCCTTTTCCGGGTCTGGGTCAGTTGGTCGGTTCGCCAAGCCCGGCGATCCGTTCGGAGATCGCATCAAGCGTGGCGGGGTCGTCTATGGTCGCGGGCATCTTCCACGGAGTGCCGTCCGCAATGCATACCATGGTTCCACGCAGGATCTTGCCTGATCGTGTCTTCGGCAGCGCATTGACCACAATACATTTCTTGAACGCCGCGACCGGGCCGATTTCCTTGCGGATCAGCGCGACGCATTCGGCCTGAACCTCCGCTTCGTCGCGGTCCGCGCCCACGTTGAGGCAGACGAGCCCCAGCGGCGCCTGGCCCTTCAGCTTGTCTCCGATGCCGATGACCGCACATTCGGCCACATCTGGGTGAGAGATCAGCACCTCCTCCATCGCGCCGGTGGACAGGCGGTGGCCGGCGACGTTGATGACATCGTCGGTGCGGGCCATGATGTAGACATAGCCGTCCTCGTCCTTCATCCCCGCGTCGCCGGTCTCATAATAGCCGGGGAAGGCGGTGAGGTAGCTTTTGCGGAACCGGTCCTCGGCCTTCCAGAGCGTCGGCAGGGTGCCGGGGGGCAGGGGCAGGCGGATCGCGATGGCGCCCAGCGTTCCAGGCGCGACCGGGTGGCCACCTTCGTCCAGCACCTCGACCTGATAGCCGGGCATTGGAACGGTGGGCGAGCCCGGCTTGACCGGAAGCATCTCGATCCCGAGTGGGTTGGCGGCGATCGCCCAGCCGGTTTCCGTCTGCCACCAATGGTCGATCACCGGCTTTTGCAGATGCTCCTGGGCCCAGCGGATGGTGTCGGGGTCGGCGCGTTCGCCTGCCAGGAACAGCGCCTGAAGTCCCGACAGGTCGTGACGGTGAAGGTATTCGGCCGAGGGGTCCTCGCGCCGGATGGCGCGCAGGGCCGTCGGTGCGGTGAACAGCACCTTGACCCCATGCTCCTCCACGATGCGCCAGAAGGTGCCCGGATCGGGTGTGCCCACCGGCTTGCCCTCGAACACCATCGTCGAGCAGCCCGCCAGGAGCGGTGCGTAACAGATATAGGAATGCCCCACGACCCAGCCGACATCGGAGGCCGCCCAGAACACGTCGCCTGCCCGCACGTTGTAAAGGTTCCGCATCGACCAGAGCAGTGCCACCATATGGCCGGCGTTGTCCCGCACGACACCCTTGGGCTGGCCCGTCGTGCCGGAGGTGTAGAGGATGTAGAGCGGATCGGACCCCTTCACGGGCGTGCAGCCCGCGGGGCTTGCCTGGGCCTCCTCGGCCATCCAGTCGAAGTCCCGGCCTGGGGTCATCGCGGCCTCGGCCTGGGGCCGCTGGAACACCAGGGTGAAATCGGGCTTGTGCTGCGACTGGGCGATCGCCTCGTCCAGAAGCGGCTTGTAGGCGATGACCCGGCTGCCCTCGATCCCGCAAGAGGCGCTCAGCACCGCCTTGGGCGCGGCGTCATTGATCCTGACCGCGAGCTCATGCGGCGCGAAGCCGCCGAAGACGACTGAATGCACCGCCCCGATCCGGGCGCAGGCCAGCATCGCCACCAGTGCCTCCGGGATCATCGGCATGTAGATCACCACGCGGTCGCCCTTCGCGACGCCGCGCGCGGCAAGCGCCCCGGCCAGGCGCGACACGCGGTCCTGCAGCCGGGCATAGGTGATCGTCGTCTTGCTGTTCGTCACCGGGCTGTCATGGATGATCGCGGGCTGATCGCCGCGTCCTGCCTCGACATGCCGGTCGAGCGCGTTGTAGCAGGTGTTGCACTCGGCATCTGGAAACCAGCGGTAAATCGGCGCGGCGCTGTCGTCGAGGATCGTGCTAGGCGGCTTGACCCAGCTTACGGCCTCGGCCGCGCGTGCCCAGTGACCCAGGGGATCTGCCTTCCAGGTGTCATAGACTTCCTTGTATCCGGGCATCGGTTCCTCCTTCCCTATGCCGACGCGAGGCCGGTCCTTGATCGGCTGCGGGCGAGCGTGCCTGCGGTGCCGGTCGGCGCTTGTCGGTTCATGCTTCGGTGCAGGATCGTCCGCCATCGGGATGCCCCTCCGCACCGGTGCCGCCCACAAGGGCCGCGCCGGTCGCCAAGGCGACGTCTGGCATTCTTTCCTCCCTCGGCCGCTAATGCGGCCCTCCGGGTCCCGCCATGCCTCAGGATCGGCTTCGAATCTAGGAGTGATCGTGTTACAATGCGTGAGTATGCAAAATGCAAAACAGAAAAAGTGAAATTGCGTAAATGGCCGAGGGCACCAAGAAGATCTTCGCGGGCGCCAGAATCCGCAACGTCCGTCTCGAACGCGGGATGACGCAGGCGGAACTGGCCCGCAAGCTGTCGATCTCCACCAGCTACCTGAACCAGATCGAGAACAACCAGCGTTCGCTCTCCGCCGCCGTGATCCTGTCGCTGGTGGACGAGTTCGACTTCGACCTGTCTGGACTGCTGATGGACGGCTCCGGCAAGGTTTCGGTCGAACTGCAAGAGGTCCTGAACGATCCGGTCTTCGCGGAAAACAAGGTGCTGAACCAGGAGCTGAAGGCCGCGGCTAACACCGCCCCGAACCTCGCCGAGGCGTTCCTGCACCTTTACAAGGTCTTCCAGAACACCCGCATGCAGCTTGGGCGGCTCGACACCTCGCTGCCCGGGCTCGAAGCCTCCATCACCCCGCAACCCTATGAGGAGGTGCGCGACTACTTCCACCGCCACGACAACTACATCGACGAACTGGACCGCGCGGCCGAGGCGTTCTCGGGCCGGCTGACGGGCGCGGGCCAGGGCCCTCTGGACGCGCTGGCGCAGCATCTGGAAAAGGCCCATGGCGTCACCATCAGCCTGACCGATGACGGCGGTGGCAACGTCATCCGGCGCTTCGACGAACGGGGGCGGCGGCTTTATCTCAGCCAGGCCTCAAGTCCGGCGACGAACCTGTTCCAGATGGCCTACCAGGTCGGCCTTCTCGAACAGAAGCGGCTGATGGAGACATTGCTCGACCAGGCCGGTTTCCACACGAGCAGCGCGCGCGAGGTCTGTCGCATGACCTTCGCGAACTACTTTGCCGGCGCGGTGCTTCTGCCCTACGCCCGTTTCGCCGATGCCGCGCGCGAGGCACGCCATGACATCGACCGGTTGGCGCTGCGCTTCGGCGCAAGCCGCGAGCAGATCGCGCACCGCCTGAGCATGCTTCAGCGCCCGGGGCACAAGGGCGTGCCCTTTTTCTTCGTGCGCGTGGACCGCGCGGGCACCGTCACCAAGCGCCACAGCGCCACGGCCTTCCAGTTCACCCGCTTCGGCGCCAGCTGCCCGCGCTGGAACGTCCACCAGGCCTTCGCGACGGGGCAGGAGATCCTGCGGCAGCTGGCCGTCACCTCCGACGGCATCGGATATCTTTGTCTTGCCTTCTCAAAGGCCGAGCGGCGCGCCAGCTTCGACGAGCGCGCGCGCTACTACGCTATCGGCCTGGGCTGCGAGGTCGCGCATGCGGACCAGATCGTCTATGCCGACGACCTCGACACCAAGCGAACGACAAGGTTCGAACCGATCGGCGCCAGCTGCCGCATCTGCGAATGGCGCGAATGCAGCCACCGCTCCATCCCGCCGCTGACCCACCGCATCTCGATCAACCACAACGCCCGCCAAGCGGTGCCGTTCGAGATAGAGTGATCGACATCGTCTTTCGGATGCGCTTGGCCGACAGTCAGGAGCGACAAAGAACGGACTTGCGATCCTTCCAGGCGGGTTCAAAATCATTGGTTCGCGATCCAAAGCGACCCTGGCGTCAGAATGGCCAGTCGCTTCCATCCGCGGCGCCGTGGATCAGATCGTGGGCCGTCACGTTCGCGGGAACAACGCCTTTAACGCGGACGTGAACTTTCGGATCTTGAAAGTGGCCAGTTCGGCAAGTGGAAGAGGGGCACCCTCCACCGCCTCAAGAAACGCGAACACATTTCCGGTGGGCAGGGTGCGCAGAAGGTCGTTCTGGTATTCCCACCACTTGGCCTCGATAAGTCGCTCGGAAAGCGGCTCCGAAAACCTCCGGCCTATGGTCTTTGCCGGAACACCCGCGACGATCTCGTGCGCCCCCACGTCGCGCGTTACGACAGAGTTCGCGCCGATAACGGCACCATCGGCAATCGTTATGCCCGGCATGATGACCGCTCCGTCGCCGATCCATACATCAGAACCGATAACCACGTTTCTCCTGGTGTTTCTGTAGAACCGGACACTCTCGGCTTCCTTTTCGGTATAAGGCCGCGCGTCACAGAGCAGGTGGTTGGACGTCGAAAGGCTGCTGATCGGATGTCTGAGCGCCCCGATGCTCACGCGGCAACCGACAGAGGTATACCGGCCGATAAATGTTTCGTTTCTGACGTAGCTAAAACTGTTTACGTAGGAGTAAGCGCCAATGAACCCAAGGCGGGGCACATGAGGTCCATCCACATGCCATGTCCCATTCAGCTGGCTTCGTGCTTCGAAAGAATAGAGTTTTGGGTTTGCCGACGTCGTGTGGCCCAGCCGCTTGGCGCCACCCCGCGATATGCTCCTCGTACCTTCGATAGTCCGTCCGGCGAGGAAAGCATCGAGTTTGTCACTTAAACGCAACTTCGGGCTCCCGTCTCGTGGCCTTGTTCGCGAGGCATTGAGATCATCGGTATCACCCTCGGCCGAGCACAGCGAATGACCGTACTCAGACATAGGCCCCTTGTGGCGCGAAGCTTGCGGGGTGGGCGCGTTTCCAGCGCAGCAGGTAGCCGAAACGATCCTGCTCCTCGCGCAGCAGGAAGCCTTCGGGCAGGTAGGGATAGACCTCGTCGCCGGTGACCATGTCGTGGTCGGTCTCGCGCACGATCAGGTGGTGCGGCAGGAAGCCCGAGGGGTGATCGAGGCCGGCGGCCCCGGTCAGTTCCCCCAGCGCCTTGAGCGTGTTCTTGTGGAAATTGATCACCCTCTGCGTCTTGTTCGGCACCACCAGCGCGCGGGCGCGCAGCGGGTCCTGGGTCGCGACACCGACCGGGCAGTGGTTGGTGTGGCAGGCCTGCGCCTGTATGCAGCCGATGGAAAACATGAAGCCGCGCGCCGAATTCGCCCAGTCCGCGCCCAGCGCGAAGGCCTTTGCGATGTCGAAGGCGGTGATGAGCTTGCCCGAGGCCCCGATGCGGATACGGTCCCGCAGCCCGGCGCCGCGCAGGGTGTTGTGGGTGAAGGTGAGCCCCTCGACCAGCGGCATCCCCATGTGATTGGCGAACTCCAGAGGCGCCGCGCCGGTCCCGCCCTCCTTGCCGTCGACGACGATGAAATCGGGGGTGATCCCGGTTTCCAGCATCGCCTTGACCATGCACATGAATTCCCGGCGGTGACCGATACAAAGCTTGAAGCCGACCGGCTTGCCCTTGGACAGCTCGCGCAGCTTCGCGATGAAGGCCATGAACTCCAGCGGCGTGGAAAACGCGCTGTGCCCGGCGGGGGAGATGCAGTCGACGCCCATGGGGATCCCCCGCGCCTCGGCGATCTCCGGCGTGACCTTGGCGGCGGGCAGCATGCCGCCGTGGCCGGGCTTGGCGCCCTGGCTCAGCTTTACCTCGATCATCTTGATCTGCGGGTCGGCGGCCTGTTCGGCGAAGCGGTCCGGGTCGAAGCGGCCATCCGGTGTGCGGCAGCCGAAATAGCCCGAGGCGATCTGCCAGATCAGGTCGCCGCCGCCCTGGCGGTGATAGCGCGAGATGCCGCCTTCGCCGGTGTCATGGGCGAAGCCCGCGGCCTTCGCGCCGCTGTTCAGCGCCAGGATCGCGTTGGAGGACAGCGAGCCGAAGCTCATCGCCGAGACGTTGTAGATCGAGGCGTTGTAGGGCTGCTTGCAGTCCGGCCCGCCGATGTCGACCCGGAAATTTGTGTCCGTGATATGCTTGGGCTGGATGGAATGGGTGATCCATTCGTAGCCCGCGTCGTAGACCCGGGCGCGGGTGCCGAAGGGGCGCTTGTCCTCCACCCCCTTGGCGCGCTGGTAGACGATCGAGCGCTCGTCGCGGGAAAACGGCAGTTCGTCATGATCGCTTTCGATCAGGTACTGGCGGATCTCGGGGCGGATGCCTTCGAACATGAAGCGCATGTGGCCAAGGATCGGATAGTTCCGGAGGATCGAGTGACGGGTCTGGCGCACGTCGTGGATGCCGACCAGCGTCAGGGCGCCGAAGATCGCGACGCCGACCCATGCCCAGGGCGACAGGAGAACGAGTACGAGGCAGACCAGCGTCAGTGCCGCGATGCCGATGAAGAACGAAAACCGCTCGAGCGATTGGTATTCCATGCCCGTTTCCTCCCTGTTCTCTTGGGCGCCAGCTAGCACCCGTGCGCCCGCGCAGGCAAGGGCCGTCCGTCGGGGCGGGCCTTTTCCGGCCGCGCGGGGCTTCAGTCGCCGGGGTCGGGCTCGATCGCGCCACGCCGTGCGAGCCCGCGCGCCACGGCGGCGCAGAACAGCGCCCAGGCGCCGCCCGCCGCCCATCCCGCGAAGACATCCGTGGGCCAGTGGACGCCGAGGTAGACGCGGCTTGCGCCGACCGAAACGGTGACCAGCACGGCGAGTGCCACGACATAGGCCTTGAGCCGCCGCTGCGGGAAGGTTCGCGCCAGAAGGACGGCGAGCGTGAGATAGGTCACAGCCGACATCAACGAATGCCCCGAGGGGAAGGAGGCCGTATAGACATGCGAGCCATGCGGCACGAGGTCCGGGCGCGGCCGGTCGAAAAGCGACTTGGCGGCGGAGCTGAGCGCGAGCCCCATGCCGACCGAGACCAGCAGGAACAGGGCCGAGCCGCGCCGGCACTGCAACCACAACAGACCCGTGACCGCCAGCGTCAGGAAGGTCAGCACGCCGACCCCGCCGAGCGCAGTGACATCGCGGGCCATCTCCTCGACCCAGGGTGGGCCGAGCGGGTCAGAAGGCGTGCCGGGCGTCCTGAGCGCCAGCAGAAGCGCGGTATCGAAGGCGTGGGTCTCGCCCTCCATCACCTCGGAGGCGAGGGTGGCGAAGGTCCAAACGCCCGCCGCCGATAGCGTCAGGAGCGCCGCGAAGCCGAAGTCGGCGTGGCGAACGAGCCAGCGGGGCAAAAGGCGCAGCGCCGTGGCCCGAACCCCGGGGCCTTGCCCCGTCTCGCCAGTCCGCGGAGGTTTCAGGCCGCCCGGCATCTCATTCCCCGAGCTTGGCGTGCACCTCGTCCAGGTCGATCTCCCCGACCGGCATCTTGTTGGCCGGATTTTCGAAATCGTATCTGAACAGCAGGAAGTCGCGCTTGTAGATCTCATAGACCAGATGCATCGAAAGGTCGTCGAAGTAGTCCTCGACCGGGTGGGCGCGCTTTGGCCCGTGCCCCTCGCTTTCGTTGAAGCGGGGGATCTCGGACAGATGCACGGGGTGGCGCGTCGGGACGTTGTCCAGCACGGTCTGCATGCCCTCGTTGAACCTCTCGGTCCACAGGATGTGGTCGTAGCGCCCGCCGTTGGCGATGAAGGTCGCGATATGCCCCGACATCGCGGACCAGTGGATGTCGGGGTCCATCGGCCGGTGCCAGCGGATGGTGTCGCGCGCGAACAAAAGGAAGCGCCGGAAGCTGCGGATCTGGTCGAACTCGAACCCCGAATCCGGGCTTCCGACCTCGATCCCGTATTTCTGGACCAGCATCGGGACGAGCTTGCCGCGATAGCGCTTGCCGTTGCGCTGGATGCCGCAGATCTTGTCGAAGAACGAGGACAGGATGCGCGTGTAGGGATTGCGCACGCAGGAAAAGGCATAGGACCTGTGGGCGCGGACATTGGCCTCGATTGGGCCCTGGCTTTCCTCCTGCGCCCATTTGTGCAGCCCGGCGGTCGCATCGTGGATGTCGCCGTCGAAGAAACGCCCATGGTCGGAGTAGAACATGATCTGCCCGATGGTCGAACAGGCGCATTTGGGGACGACGCGATAGACCATGCTTTCGCTTTCGGTCATCCACGTACCGGGGAAACCCATGAACCACTTCCTTGTCACAGCCGCCCGAAAGACGGCCTCTACCGTACAAAGCTTTAGGAAACTGAAATAACCTCTGTCAATTCGAACACCGAAAAAGCTATTGAGCGAAGCGCCTGCCTTATTCAAGTTCAGCATCGTCCATGGCCAAGATCGCTTTCATCCTGCTGTGTCACAAAGACCCCGAGGGCGTGATCCGCCAGGCAACAAGCTTGGCTGAGGCCGGGGACTGCGTGGCGATCCATTTCGACGGCCGGTCGGGCGATGACGCCTTCGCGCGCATCCGGCAGGGGCTGGAAGGGGTGGCGGGCGTCACCTTCGCGCGGCGGCGCATCAAATGCGGCTGGGGCGAGTGGAGCCTGGTCGCCGCCACGCTGGAGACCGTGCGGGCCGCGCGCAGGGCGTTTCCGGACGCGACCCATTACTACATGATTTCCGGCGATTGCATGGCGATCAAACCGGCCGCGCAGGCCCATGCCTTCCTGGATGCGGCGGATGTCGATTACATCGAAAGCTTCGATTTCCATCAAAGCGGCTGGATCAAGACCGGCATCCGCGAGGAACGCCTGATCTACCGGCATTTTTTCAACGAGCGGCGGCGCAAGGCGCTGTTTTACTGGAGCCTCGGGCTTCAGCGGCGCCTGGGGCTGAAGCGGCCGGTTCCGGCGGGGCTGCGGATGATGATCGGCAGCCAGTGGTGGTGCCTCAGGCGCGACACCATCGACAAGCTCTTGGTCTTCTGCGACGCGCGCCCGGATGTCGTGCGCTTCTTCCGCGCCACCTGGATCCCGGACGAAACCTTCTTCCAGACGCTGGTGCGCCATCTGGTGCCCGCAAACGAGATCCAGGCAAGAACGCTGACCTTCCTTGCCTTCACCGACTACGGGATGCCAACGACCTTTCATGACGACCACTACGATTTCCTGCTGGCGCAAGACAGCCTGTTCGCGCGCAAGATCAGCGCCGGGGCGTTGAGCCTGCGGCGGCGCCTGGCGCGGCAATACCAGCAAAGCGGAGTTGTGGACGCATCAGGCGGCGGCCGCCCGACGGTCGCCCTGATGACCGGCCTCGGGCGGGAGGGGCGCCGCTTCGCGCCCCGGATCTGGGAAGCTGGCGGCACCATCGGCGCTGGGCGCGAACTCCTCGTCCTCTCCTGCAAGAAATGGCACGTCGCAAAGCGCTTGGCCACGGCCATCCGGGGGGTGACGGGCGTGCCCGCGCTTGACTACATCTTCGACGAGGCCGCGTCGGTCCTGCCTGACCTTGGCGGCATCGAACGATCCCTCGACAAGCGATCACGCCACCGCCGCGCGGTGCTGCGGATGATCTTCGAACATTACGGAACCGACCGCCTGGCGATCTGCCTCGATCCTTCCAACGCGGACCTGATCCGCGACTGCGCCGCGGACCCGGCGCGGGTCCGGGTGCTGGAAATCCGGACCGAGTTTTCCGACGACTACCTGGAAGGGCACGCGCACCGTGTGGGCCTTGCGGGCGATCGCACGCCGCCGTCGACCATGTTGGCCTTGCTACCTGCCATCCGCCGGCAGTTCGCGCTTGAGGGCGACCGGCTGGCCGAGGCCGCCGGCGCGGCACATATGTGCCTCGATCCGCGCGCCCGCGCCGAAGACAATGCCGCCACCCTTGCGCGCTTCCTGTCCATCCCCGATGAACAGGCGCGCAAGCTCGCATCGACGCCGCATCTTTTTGACGACTGAGGAACGACATGGCCTATACCTACGACCCGCAGAACATCTTCGCCCGCATCCTGCGCGGCGAGATCCCCAACAACACGGTGCTGGAGACCGAGCATACGCTTGCCTTCCATGACATTGGTCCGCAGGCCCCGATCCATGTGCTCGTGATCCCGAAGGGGGCCTATGTGAACTTCGACCATTTCGCGACCGGCGCCAGCGCCGAGGAGATCGCGGACTTCACCCGCGCCGCGGCCGAGGTCTGTCGGATCGTCGGCGCCACGCCGGGCGAAGGCGGCGGCGGCTATCGCACCATCTCCAACGCCGGAGAGGCGGGCGTGCAGGAAGTGCCGCACTACCATCTGCACATCCTGGGCGGCCGCGTTCTGGGCCGGATGCTGCAGCGCATCGACTGACTTCACCAGTGTGGCGGTGAAAGCGGCCGGGGCGGCTTGCCGCCGCCCGCAGGATCGCTATCATGCCGCGCCGGAATCCAATGCCTGACGGAGCTTGCCCCATGCCCATCCCCGCCCCCGAGACCGAGGTTGTCACGACCTGGAAAGTGGCCTGTGACGGGGGCGAGGGCGCGCTGGGCCACCCGCGCGTCTGGCTGACGATCCCGCACGACGCGGGCTTCGTCGAATGCGGCTATTGCGACAAGAAATTCGTGATCGACCGCGACCATGCGCATGACGATCACTAGGCCGGCTCGGCCGTCCTGACCCCGGGGGTGGGCATGTTCAAGGCCTATGCCTTCCTGCTGGCGGCCATCGTCGCCGAGGTGATCGCCACGACGGCGCTCGCGCGGTCCGCCAGTTTCACCCGCCTCGCGCCCACGGTCGTCACCGTTGCGGGCTATGCCTTCGCCTTCTGGTGCCTGTCCTTTCCCCTGCGCGTCATGCCGACGGGCGTGGTCTACGCGATCTGGTCGGGGCTGGGCATCGTGCTGATTGCGCTGGTGGGATATTTCTGGGCGCGCCAGACCCTGGATGCCGCCGCCCTTTCGGGCCTCGGGCTGATCCTGGCCGGGGTGCTGGTCATCAACCTCTTTTCCAACAGCGTCGCGCACTAGCGCCTTCCTGCGGGACCCGCGGCGGGTGGAACCTCCACGCGGAACGTGACAATACTCCGGTGACGACGGCGCAGGGGGAGACGCGACATGACCTTTGGCAAGGGCTGCCATCTGCATCTGATCGACGGGTCGGCCTTCATCTTCCGCGCCTATCACGCGCTGCCACCCTTGACGCGCAAGTCCGATGGGTTGCCCATCGGCGCGGTCGCGGGGTTCTGCAACATGCTTTGGGGGCAGTTGACCCAGAACCGGGGCAGGACCGGTCCCACCCATATCGCGGTCGTCTTCGACTATTCGTCCAAGACCTTCCGCGATGACATCTACGACAAGTACAAGGCCAACCGCCCCGAGCTGCCCGAGGATCTGCGCCCGCAGTTCCCCCTGACCCGCGAGGCCACCCGCGCCTTCAACGTCGCCTGTCTTGAGATGGAGGGCTATGAGGCCGACGATATCATCGCGACCCTGGCGCGGCGCGCGACCGAGGCGGGGGGCGAAGTCACCATCATCTCCTCCGACAAGGACCTGATGCAACTGGTGGGCAACGGCGTCGTGATGTTCGACGCGATGAAGAATCGCACCATCGACCGCGACGAGGTGATCGAGAAATTCGGCGTCCCGCCCGAACGTGTCGTGGATGTTCAGTCGCTGGCGGGCGACAGCGTGGACAACGTGCCGGGCGCGCCGGGCATCGGTATCAAGACGGCCGCGCTTCTGATCAACGAATATGGCGATCTGGAAACGCTCCTGTCGCGGGCCGAAGAGATCAAGCAGCCCAAGCGCCGCGCGGCGCTGATCGAAAACGCCGACCTGATCCGGGTATCGAAACGGCTGGTGACGCTGGATGCGCAGGCACCCGTGACCGAATCGCTCGACGCACTGGAGGTGCGCGACCCCGAGGCCGAACCGCTGATGGCGTTCCTTTCGCAGATGGAGTTCCGGACCCTGACCCGCCGCGTGGCCGAGGCGCTGAAGATCGAGCCGCCGGTCATGGCGGACAACAGCCTGACGCCGGATCACGCCGAAAAGGCGGCCGACGACCCGGCGCCGGCGTCAACGCCGGTGCCCTTCTCCCACGGTGACTATGAATGCGTCCGCGACCGCGCCGCGCTCGACCGTTGGATCGCGGCGATCCGAGAGGCGGGCCATGTCGCCGTCGATACCGAAACCACCAGCCTCGACGAGATGCGCGCCGCGCTGGTCGGCATCTCGCTTTCGGTGGTGCCGGGGCAGGCCTGCTACATCCCGCTGGGCCACCGTCAGGGTGGCGACCTTTTCGCGGGCGACGCGCTCAGCGATGGCCAAATGCCGCTGGACGAGGCGCTGGCCGCGCTGAAACCGGTGCTGGAGGATGCCTCGATCCTCAAGATCGGCCAGAACATGAAATACGACTGGAAGATCTTCGCCCGCCACGGCATCCGCATCGCGCCCTTTGATGACACGATGCTGATGAGCTACGCGATGCACGCGGGGCTGCACAACCACGGCATGGATGGGCTCTCGGAACGCTACCTCGGCCACAAGCCGATCGAGATCAAGTCGCTCCTGGGCTCTGGCAAATCCGCGATCACCTTCGATCGGGTCCCGGTCGATGACGCGGTGAAATACGCCGCCGAAGACGCCGACGTGACGCTGCGCCTCTGGCAAGCTTTCAAGCCCGACCTGCACCGCGCCGCCGTGACCACGGTTTACGAGACCCTGGAACGCCCACTGGTCCCGGTCCTGGCCGAGATGGAGATGGCGGGCATCCGCGTCGATCCGAACGTGCTGTCGCGCATGTCGAACGCCTTCGCCCAGAAGATGGCCGGGCTGGAAGCGGAGATCCATGAGATCGCCGGCCAACCCTTCAACGTCGGTTCGCCCAAGCAACTGGGAGAGATCCTTTTTGACGCCATGGGCGTGCCCGGCGGCGAAAAGGGCAAGACCGGCGCCTATTCCACGGGTGCCGACGTGCTGGAGGACATCGCCGCCAACACCGACCTTGGCCGCCCGGCCGATCTGGCCGCGCGGGTGTTGGACTGGCGGCAGGTCTCGAAGCTGAAATCGACCTACACCGACGCGCTGCAGGGCCACATCAACCCGGACACGGGCCGCGTCCACACCAGCTATTCGATCGCTGGCGCGAACACCGGGCGTCTGGCCTCGACCGACCCCAACCTTCAGAACATTCCCGTCAGGACCGAAGAGGGCCGCCGCATCCGGGAGGCCTTCGTGGCCGGTCCCGGCATGCGGCTCGTCAGCCTCGACTACAGCCAGATCGAGCTGCGGATCCTCGCCCATGTGGCCGACATCCCGGCGCTGAAACAGGCGTTCCGAGACGGCATCGACATCCACGCGATGACGGCAAGCCAGATGTTCGGGGTGCCCCTGGACGAGATGACGCCCGAGGTCCGCAGGCGGGCCAAGGCAATCAACTTCGGCGTCATCTACGGTATCTCGGGCTTCGGCCTCGCGCGGAACCTGCGCATCCCGCGGGCCGAGGCGCAGGCTTTCATCGACACCTATTTCGAGCGCTTTCCCGGCATTCGCGAATACATGGACCGGACGGTCGCCTTCGCCAAGGACAAGGGTTTCGTCCAGACGCTTTTCGGGCGCAAGATCCACACGCCCGAGATCAACGCCAAGGGACCGACCGCGGGCTTCGCCCGCCGCGCGGCGATCAACGCACCGATTCAGGGGGCCGCCGCCGACATCATCCGCCGCGCCATGATCCGCATGCCGGATGCGATCCGCGGCCTGCCCGCGACCATGCTCCTGCAGGTTCATGACGAACTGTTGTTCGAGGTCGAGGACGGCGCCGTCGAAGACCTGATCACGGCTGCGCGCAAGACAATGGAGGGGGCGGCCCATCCCGCGGTACATCTGGACGTTCCGCTGATCGCCGATTCCGGGCAGGGCGCGAACTGGGCCGAGGCGCACTGATCCCGAGGGCATGGAAGCGAGGGCGCTGCCCTCGCGCTCCCGGAGTATTTGGACCAGAATGAACATTCGGCTCGAAGAAGACGCCCCTCTTTCATTCTGGCTCAAATACTCTCGGGGGGTGCGGGGGGCAGAAGGCCCCCCGCTTGACGCTGCAACCGCCGCGTGATCCGCTGAGCGCGCGACCCTGAACACCGAGGCCGACCTTGCCCCATGATCACGGACACCGTCATTCCCATGGTCACTTGCATGACCCTGAAGGGCGGGGCGACTGGCAGGTGGCGGCGGCGGTCGTGGTCAACCTGATCCTGACGGTGGCGCAGATCGCGGGCGGGGTCATCTCGGGCTCGGTTGCGCTTGTCGCGGATGCGATCCACAACCTCTCGGACGCGCTGGCGCTGGTCATTGCCTTCGCGGCGCGCCGGATCGCCCGCCGGCCGGCCAATCCCGTGATGTCCTTCGGCTACGGACGGGCAGAGGTCGTCGCGGCGCTGGTCAATTACACGACGCTGATCGTCATCTGCCTCTGGCTTGGATACGCCGCGATCGAGCGGATGATCGACCCGCCGCCGGTCGAGGGGATGATTGTCGTCTCCCTTGCCGCCTTGGCGCTGGCGATCGATCTGATCACGGCGGCGCTGACCTTTCGGCTGTCGCGCGAAAGCATGAACATTCGTGCGGCCTTCCTGCACAACCTGTCGGACGCGGGCACCTCGGTCGCCGTCATCGTGAGCGGGCTTCTGGTCATGTGGTACGACTGGCGCCTGGCCGACCCGCTGATCACGCTGGTGATCTCGCTCTGGATCCTCTGGCACTGTTTCGTCGAGATCGTCCCGGCGATCCGTATCCTGATGTTGGCCGCGCCCGCCGGGCTCGACCCCGAGGAGATCCGGCGGCACATCGACGCGGTCGAGGGGGTGGCGGGCATCCATCACCTTCACCTGTGGCAGATCGATGAGCACCGCAATTCACTTGAGGCGCATCTGGTTCTGGCCGCGGGTCAGGAGCCGCGAGAAGTCCTGGTCCGGGTCAAGGCGATGCTGGAGGCGCATTTCGGCCTGCGCCATGCGACCTTTGAGGTGGAGCAACCCGGACAGGGCTGCGCCGGCGGCAGCTGCTAGGCGTTCAGCCGATCCAGGCCAGGCCCGCGCCGGTGACCGTTTCCGGCGCGTATTCCCCGCTGACCCAGCCGGTGTAGCCGTCGGCATCGAGCCGCGCGAAGAAGGCGGGATAGTCTATCTCTCCGCCCAGGGGTTCGTGGCGGCCTGGAAAGCCCGCGACCTGAACGTGGCGCGCGCGGTGGCCATGGGCAGCCCAGGTGCCCATCACGTCGCCGGTGATCCGGTGGGCGTGGTAGGCGTCGAATTGCAGCGCGAGGTTCGGCGCCGCGACCGCATCCAGCACGCGCGCGGCGGTGTCGTAGTCGGCGAGGAAATAGCCCGGCATGTCGATCCTGTTGATCGGCTCGATCGTCAGGCTCTGCCGCGGCGCGCGCGCCACAGCCCAACGCAGGTTCTCGATAAAGACGGCCTCTGCCTCCGGGCCTTCGGCCGCGCCCGCCATGATATGGATGTGAAGCGGCTTGAGCACCTGTGCGAAGCGCAGCGTGCGGTCGAAGTCGCGGCGGAACCGCGCCTCGACCCCCGGAACGGCGGCGAAGCCCTGTGGGCCGCCAGTGGCGTTTGGCGGCGGGCAGTTCATCAGGACGAAGCTCAGGCGGCTGAAGATCAGCTGGTCGCGCATGTCCTGCGTCGGGTGATCGTAGGGGAACAGCACCTCGACCCCTTCGAACCCCGCATCCTTCGCGGCGCGGAAGCGCTCCATGAAGGGCAGTTCCTGGAAGAGCCACGTCAGGTTTGCCGCAAACCTCGGCATCTCAGCCCAGCTCCGCCGAGGGGATCACGGGGAAGAAGCGCCCGCCCGACCAGAGCCCGAACCAGCTTTCGCCCGCGTGCGCCTCATGCGCGCCAAGCTCGATCAGGCGGTAGAAGGTCTTGCGGTCGATCAGCGCCTCCAGGTTGGCGCGCACGAGGATGTAGGGCGAGGGCTCGCCGGTTTCCGGATCGCGGACGACCCGGATAGGGTGGTCGGGACCGGCGGTGACCTCGTCCTCGACATTGGTGAGGAAGGTGATCGACTGCTCGCGACCCTCGCCCGTGGCGTTGGCGTCCACCGCGACGAAGGGGGCGTCGATGACGCGGATGCCGACCTTTTCCACCGGGGTGACGAGGAAATAGTCCTCCCCGTCCTTGCGGATGATCGAGGAGAAGAGCTTGACCAGCGCGTGCCGCCCGATGGGTGTGCCGAGGTAGAACCAGGTGCCGTCGCGGCGGATCTCCATGTCGAGGTCGCCGCAGAAGGGCGGGTTCCACAGGTGCACGGGCGGCGGCCCCTTCTTGCCCGCCGCCTTCGCCGCCGCCGCGAGGTTTTCCGCCGAGGGCTTCACGATCTGTTGTTCGGCTGGCGTTTTAGTCATTGGTGCCGCTTCCGATATCTGCCTTTATGGTGGAACTACCACGAGGAAGGAGCGATTGTCATGACCGCGGGCGCCGATTTGATCGCCGAAATCGAGGATCTTGGACGCCGGCTGGCGGAGGCGAAGAGCTCCATCAACCGCCGCTTCATCGGGCAGGACAGGGTCGTTGACCTGACGCTGACGGCACTTCTGTGCGGCGGCCACGGGCTTCTGGTCGGTCTGCCGGGGCTGGGCAAGACCATGCTGGTCGATACGCTTTCGACCGTGATGGGGCTGAAATCCTCGCGCATCCAGTTCACGCCGGACCTGATGCCCGCCGACATCCTGGGGTCCGAGGTGCTGGAGACCGCAGCCGACGGAACGCGGTCTTTCCGCTTCATCGAGGGGCCGGTCTTCTGCCAGCTTCTGATGGCGGATGAGATCAACCGGGCGAGCCCGCGCACGCAGTCGGCGCTTTTGCAGGCGATGCAGGAACGCGAGGTTACGATTGCGGGCCAGCATCGGCCGCTGGGGCGACCCTTCCATGTGCTGGCCACCCAGAACCCGATCGAGCAGGAAGGGACCTATCCCCTGCCGGAGGCGCAGCTGGACCGCTTCCTGTTGCAGATCGACGTGGACTACCCCGACCGCGCGACCGAGCGCGACATCCTGATCGCGACGACGGGGACCGAGATGGCCGAGGCCACGCAGGTCTTTGGCGCCGATGACCTGATCGCCGCGCAGCGCACCGTCCGGCGGATGCCGGTGGGCGAGAAAGTGGTCGACCTTATCCTGGATCTGGTCCGCGCCTGCCGCCCCGGCGAGCCCGAGGCGGGCGCGGCGGTGGCCGGGTCCGTGGCCTGGGGCCCGGGGCCGCGCGCGGCGCAGGCGCTGATGCTGGGCGTGCGGGCACGCGCGCTGCTGGACGGACGCCTGGCGCCCTCGGCCGAGGATGTCCTGGCGCTGGCGCGCCCGGTTCTGACCCACCGCATGGCGCTGTCCTTCGCGGCGCGGGCGCGCGGCGAAAGCCTGGCCGAGCTGATCGACAGCGTGGCGCGTGACGTCAGCCGGATCGAGGCTGCGGCATGACCCAGCCCGCGCCTGCGCGCCCCGCCGGTCTGCGGCGGAAGGCGGAGGCGTTGGCTTCGGCGCTGCCGCCGCTTCTGGCGGACGCGCGGCATCTGGCGATGACGGTGCAGATGGGCGAACACGGCCGCCGCCGCGCGGGGCTGGGCGATGAATTCTGGCAGTTCCGCCCCGCCCATCCGGGCGACGAGGCGCGCGCCATCGACTGGCGCCGCTCGGCCCGGGCCGACCAGCATTTCGTGCGCGAAAAGGAATGGCATGCGGCGCAATCGGTGCATCTGTGGGTCGATGACGCCCGCTCGATGGAGTTTTCCGGGGACGGGCGCCGCACCACCAAGGCCGACCGCGCGCGGTTGCTGGCGCTGGCGATCTCGGTTCTGCTGATCCGCTCGGGCGAACGGGTGGGCCTTGCCGATCCCGTCGCCCCGCCGCGCTCGGGCGAGTTGCAGCTTGTGCGGCTGGCCCAGACCTTCACCGCGCCCGCAGGCGACGCCGACTACGGCGCGCCAGAGGCGCGCGCGATGCTGCACGGGTCGCGGGCGGTCTTCATCTCGGATTTCCTTGGCGATCCGTCGGGCGTCGAACGCGCGCTGACGCTTGCGGCGGACCGGGGCGTGCGGGGTGCGATTCTCCAGATCCTCGACCCGGTGGAGGAGGCTTTTCCCTTCGACGGCCGCACGATCTTCGAAAGCATGACCGGCGCGATCCGGCATGAAACACGGCGGGCGGGCGACCTGCGCGACCGCTACTGTGCCCGTCTGGCCGAGCGCAAGGACCGGCTGGCGACCTTCGCGCGGCGGGTGGATTGGCAGTTTTCCACCCACCATACCGACCAGCCGGCACAGGTGCCGCTTCTGTGGCTCTACCACGCGCTGGAGCGGGTGCGGCGATGATGGTGCTTGGCCCCATCGGCTTTACCGCGCCCTGGCTCCTGACGGGGCTGATCGCGCTGCCGGTGCTCTGGTTCCTGCTGCGGGTGGTGCCGCCTGCGCCGATCCGGCGGCGCTTCCCCGGCGTCGCGCTGCTCCTGGGCCTTGCCGACGAGGATCATGAAAGCGACCGCACGCCCTGGTGGCTTCTCTTGCTGCGGATGCTGGCCGTCGCGGCGCTGATCCTGGGCTTCGCTGGCCCCGTTCTGCACCCCGAAGTGCGCGAGCCTGGCAGCGGCCCGATCCTGATTGTTGCGGATGGTGGCTGGGCCGACGCGCGGGATTGGCCACGGCGCAAGGACCGGATCGCGGCGGCGCTGGAAGAGGCCGGCCGCAGTGGACGGGCCGCGGCGCTGGTGGCCGTGACCGGTGACGCGCCGGAGGTTGTTTTCCGCTCTGCCGGCGTGGTCGCGGCGGGGCTGCCGGGCTTCGCGCCCGCCCCCTACGAACCCGACGCCGCGGCCTATGCCGCGCTTGCCGCCGCGCTGCCGTCGGGCGGGTTCGACAGCTTCTGGCTCTCGGACGGGCTGGCGCGGGACGGGCGGCAGGTGCTGCTGGAGGCGCTTGAGGCGCGCGGCCGCGTCACGGTCTTCGAAAGCCCGCGCGAGGTCTTCGCGCTGCGCCCCGCGGTCTACGGTGACGGCCAGGTGACGCTGGGCGTGCTGCGCGCCCATCCGGCGGGGGAGGTCGCGGTTGATGTTGTGGGCCTTGGCCTCGATCCCGCCGGTGTGGAACGGGAGCTGGCGCGCCAGGTCGTGACCTTCGGCGCGGGCACGGGCGAGGCGGAGGCCGCCTTCGACCTTCCCGCGGAACTGCGCAACCGGATTGCCCGGTTGGAGATCGCGGGGCAGCGCACGGCCGGGGCCGTGGCGTTGACCGACGACGCGATCCGCCGGCGGGAGGTGGCGCTGGTCGAGGGCGGCATCGGGCGCGAGGGGTTGGAGCTTCTGGCGCCCGGGCACTACCTGCGCCAGGCGCTGGCCCCCACCGCCGATGTCATCGAGGGCACGGTCGAGGACATGATCCTGGCCGATCCCGATGTCATCATCCTGGCCGATGTGGCCCGGGTCGCGGCGGCGGAGCCGCTGGCCGAATGGGTGGAAAAGGGCGGGCTTCTGGTGCGCTTTGCCGGGCCGCACATGGCCGCCGCCGATTGGGACAACGCGGCCGACCCGCTGTTGCCGGTGCGGCTGCGCAGCGGCGGCCGCAGCGTCGGCGGCGCGCTGAGCTGGGGCGAGCCGAAGACGCTTGCGCCCTTCCTCGAAGGTTCCCCCTTCGCAGGGCTCCCGGTGCCGGACGAGGTGCGCGTGACCTCGCAGGTCATGGCCGAGCCCGGCCCGGATCTCGCCGCGCACACGATCGCGGCGCTGGCGGATGGCACCCCGCTCGTCACCCGCAAGGCGCTGGGGCAGGGCTCCGTCGTCCTCTTCCATGTGACCGCGAATGCCGAGTGGTCGGGCCTGCCGCTTTCGGGACTTTTCGTCCAGATGCTGGAGCGTCTTGCGGTTTCGACGCGGCAGGCCGCCCTGGGCGCGGAAGAGATGAAGGGCACCGTCTGGTCGGTCGAACGTGTGCTGGACGCCTTTGGCGCGCTCGATGACGCGGGCGACCGGCCCGGCATTCCGGGCGAGGACCTGGCCGGGGCGAGGCCAAGCGCGCGGATCCTGCCGGGGCTCTATGCCTCGGGCGACCGGACCGTCGCGCTGAACGCCATCGGCGCGGAGCGTGTGCTGACCCCGGCGGTTTGGCCCGAGGGCGTGACGGTCGAGGGGCTGGTCCCCGCGCGCGAGCGCCCGCTTTCGGGCTATCTTCTGACCTTCGGGCTTGGTCTGCTTCTTGCTGATGCGCTGGCCGCGCTCGCGCTGTCGGGCCGTCTTGCCGGCTGGCGCGCGGGCCGTGGGGCGGCGCTGGCCCTGACGGCCGCGCTGCTTCTGCCCGCGCCGCAGGCGCGCGCCGAGATGTCGGAGGAGCGCCTGATCGACGCTGCGGGCAACGTCGTGCTGGCCTACGTTCGCACCGGCGATGCCGAGGTCGACCGCGTGTCGGAGGCGGGTCTGCGCGGGCTGTCGGATGTCCTTTTCTACCGCACCGCGATCGAGCCCGATGCCCCCATGGGGGTCGATCTGGAAGGGGACGAACTGTCGGTCTTCACGCTGCTCTACTGGCCCGTCACCGCGGATGCGCCCACGCCCTCGCCCACGGCCTACCTGCGGCTGAACCGCTACCTGCGTTCGGGCGGGATGATCCTTTTCGACACGCGCGATGCCGATGTCGCGGGCTTCGGCACCGCCACGCCCGAGGGGCGGCGGCTCCAGGCGCTGGCCGCGCCGCTGGAGATCCCGCCGCTGGAGCCGGTGCCCCAGGACCATGTGCTGACCCGCGCCTTCTACCTTCTCCAGGATTTCCCGGGGCGTTACGCCGGTCCGCCGGTCTGGGTGGAGGCCGCGCCGCCCGACGCCGAACTGGCCGAGGGGATGCCGTTCCGGAACCTCAACGACGGCGTGACGCCGGTGATCATCGGCGGCAACGACTGGGCGGCCGCTTGGGCGGTAGACGACGGCGGCTGGCCCATGTTCCCGGTGGGCCGGGGCCTGAGCGGAGAGCGCCAGCGCGAGATCGCCTACCGCTTCGGCGTCAACGTGGTCATGCATGTGCTGACCGGCAACTACAAGTCCGACCAGGTTCATGTGCCCGCACTTCTTGAAAGGCTGGGGCAATGACCGGATCGACGGTGATCTTCGACCCGCTCCTGCCCTGGCCGGTGGTCTGGCTCGCGGCGGGTCTGGGCCTTGCCGTCGCGGCGCTGGCGCTCTGGCGCGGGCTGTCGGGCTGGTGGCTTCGGGCGCTTGCGGCGGCGGCGCTGACGCTTGCCCTGACCCAGCCCGCGCTTCAGCGGGAGGACCGCAAGCCCTTGTCGGACATCGTGCTTCTGCTGGTCGACCAAAGCGCCAGCCAGGGCCTGCCGGGCCGCGCCGACCAGACCGAGGCGGCGCTTGCCAGCGTGACCGCCGAGGTCGCGGCGCTGCCCAACACCGACCTGCGGGTGATCGAGGTCGGCGACGGGGAGGGCGACACCGGCACCCGCGCGATGACCGCGCTTGCCCAGGCTCTGGCGGAGGAACCACGCGGCCGCCTCGCCGGGGCGATCCTGATCACCGACGGCCAGATCCATGACCTGGACGCCGCCCCCGCGCTGCCCGCGCCGATGAACGTCCTGCTGACAGGCCGCGCCGAGGATTGGGACCGCCGGGTCGGCGTCCTGTCCGCCCCGGCCTTCGGCATCATCGGCGAGCCGCTTTCGATCCGCTTGAAGGTCGAGGACCAGGGGCGCGTGCCGGCGGCCGAGGCGGGCGGTTTCGTTCAGCTTTCGGTAACGGTCGATGGTGGCGAGCCGCAGGCCGTGGTCGTGCCGGTCAACACCGAGATTGAACTGCCGCTGACGCTTGATCACGGCGGCCACAACGTCATTCAGTTCGTCGTCGCCCCGGCCGCGGGCGAGTTGACCGACCGCAACAACATGGCGGTGGTCGAGATCAACGGGGTGCGCGACCGGCTTCGCGTCCTCCTCGTCTCGGGCGAGCCGCATGCGGGCGAGCGGACATGGCGCAACCTGCTGAAATCCGACAGTGCCGTGGATCTCGTGCATTTCACGATCCTGCGCCCGCCCGACAAGCAGGACGGCGTCCCGGTCAGCGAGCTGTCGCTGATCGCCTTCCCGACGCGGGAGCTTTTCGTCGAGAAGATCACCGAGTTCGACCTGATCATCTTCGACCGTTACAAGCTGCGCGGCATCCTGCCCGCCTCCTACTTCGCCAATATCCGGGACTACGTGCGCAACGGCGGCGCGGTGCTGGTGGCGGCGGGGCCGGATTTCGCCTCCGCCGAGAGCATCTACTATTCGTCGCTGGCCGATATCCTGCCCGCCGCGCCCACGGGCCGCGTGATCGACGGGGGTTTCAAGCCCGCGCTGACCGACCTCGGTCGCCGCCATCCCGTGACCGAGGGGCTCGAGGACTTCGCGCCCGATCCCGCAGCTGCGGACGGCAGTCCCGGCTGGGGTCGCTGGCTGCGCATGGTCGAGCTTGAGCCGCCGCAGGGGCAGGTCGTGATGGCAGGGGCGGGGGAGCGGCCGCTCCTGGTCCTGAACCGGGTGGGCGAGGGGCGGATCGCGCTTGTCGCCTCGGACCAGGCCTGGCTCTGGAGCCGGGGGTTTGAGGGCGGAGGGCCGCAGCTGGAACTGCTGCGCCGTCTGGCGCACTGGATGATGAAGGAGCCCGAGCTGGAGGAAGAGGCGCTGCTGGCGGAGGCGCAGGGGCTTGACCTGACGATCACGCGCCGGTCGCTGGCCGAGGGCGCGCGGCAGGTGACCGTGACCGGACCCGACGGTGCCGTGACCGATGTTCCGCTGACGGAGGCGGAGCCGGGGCGGTTCACCTCGACCTGGGCCGCGCCGGGCATGGGCCTTTACCGGCTGAGCGACGGGGACCTGACGCGGGTGGTCGTGGTCGGCCCCGCCGCGCCCCGCGAGTTCGAGGAGACGATCGCCACCACGGGAAAGCTCGCCCCCGTGGTGGCACCGACGAATGGCGGCTTCCTGCGGCTGGAGGACGGTCTGCCCGATGTCCGGCAGGTCCGCGCGGGCCGTCCCGCCACGGGGCGTGGCTGGGTCGGCATCACGCCGCGCGACGCCTATGTGACGCAAGACATCCGGGTGCTGCCGCTCTTGCCGGCCTGGCTGCTTCTGCTCTTGACCGCCGGTCTCAGCGTCGCGGCCTGGCTGAGGGAGGGGCGGCGCTAGACCCCGGGGCTACTTCGGCAGGTCCAGCCGGACCAGCCGGGGCGACCACCCGTCAAGATTGCAGCGCACCCGGATCAGCACATGGTCGAGCCCCGCGGGGATCGCGACCCCCGCGAGCGACCGGGTGAAGGGCTGCTCCTCGACATGGGGATGGCTCAGCAGGCGCGTGCCCAGCACCTGGCCGTCGGCACTCTCGATCTGCCAGGCGTTGGCGTAGTGATCCCAGCCGGTGTCGTGATGGGCGAGCGTCACGGAGATCGACCAGCCCTCGCCGGTGCGCGTGGCATGGGCGGCCAGAACCTCGGCCGTGTCGGCGGTGGCCGGACCGGCGGCGAGCGCGATCAGGAGGGGGAGCGTGATGCGTGTCATGGGCGGCATTCTGGCATAGATCGGGGCCGGTTGCCCTTCACATCGGCGTTCCCCGCATCAGGGTCTGGCGCGACTGCGAGGCGAATTCGCGCCGCCACAGGACGGCACCCGTCGCCAGGGTCGTCAGAAGAAGCGCCCAGGCCCCCACCAGCCAGCCGAGCGCGCCAAGCGCGAAATAGATGGACCGCATGCCGCGATTGAAGTTCTTTGCGGCGGAGATGTTGATCTCGGCCGCCTGTTCGACCCGAAGCGCGGCATCCGTGTGCCCGGCGTCGTTCGGCACCGCCGCCATGATGATGGCGCAATAGCCGAACAGCCGGTGCGCCCAGACGAATTTCAGGAAGCTGTTGGTCAGGAACAGCAGGACCAGCAGGATCTTGACCTCCCACACGATGGCGGGGGCGGTCGACAGTGTCAGGTCCTGCGCCAGCCCCAACAGGCGTTCGGTATTGCCGATCAGCGCCAGCCCCCCGCCGATGGCGATCATGCAGGCCGAGGCGAAGAAACTGGTCCCCTGGCGCAGGTTGGCCATGATCGCCGCGTCGAACATCCGCGCGTCGCGGGCGACGAACTGGCGCATCCATTCGCGGCGAAACCCCACCATCAGCACGGCAACCGATGGGCTGCCCGGCGCGGGATTCTCGATCCGCCAGCCAATCGCCAGCCAGGTCACGAGGATCAGGCCGACCGCCGAGAGGTCTATGGCGCCGAAATGCGTGAGGGCGGATTGAAGATTCATCGCGCCGCAGCGTAGCTTGTCGCGAGATTGCTTGCTATATGCTAATATTGGTAATATTAATTTACCAGATTTGCCGGAGGAGCCGATGCACCTGCCCCCGCCTGATTCCGAGGTCCTTTCGAACAAGGCGCGCATCGTTGCCCGCCTGCGGGACGTGCTGCCCGAAGACGCCGTGATCGACGACCCGGCAGAGACGCGCGCCTATGAATGCGACGGGCTGGCCGCCTATCGCTGCCCGCCGCTCGCGGCCGTTCTTCCCCGCACGACGGCAGAGGTCGCCGCCGCGCTGAAGGTCTGCCACGAGGAGGGTGTGCCGGTCGTGCCGCGCGGCTCGGGCACCTCGCTGGCCGGGGGCGCGCTTCCGACCGCCGATTGCGTGGTCCTCGGCGTCGCCCGCATGAACCGGGTGCTGGAGGTGGACTACCCCAACCGCTACATCCGGGTCGAGGCGGGCCGCACGAACCTGTCGGTGACCGGCGCGGTCGAATCCGATGGCTTCTTCTATGCGCCCGATCCCTCCAGCCAGCTGGCCTGCGCGATCGCCGGGAACATCGCGATGAATTCCGGCGGGGCGCATTGCCTGAAGTACGGGGTGACGACGAACAACCTCATGGGCGTGACGCTTGTCCAGATGGACGGGACCGTGGTGGAACTTGGCGGCGCGCATATGGATGCGGGCGGGCTTGACCTTCTGGGCGTGGTCTGCGGGTCGGAAGGGCAGTTGGGCGTCGTGACCGAGGCGGTGCTGCGCATCCTGCCCAAGCCCGAGGGCGCGCGCCCGGTGCTGATCGCTTTCGGGTCGAACGAGGTGGCCGGGGCCTGCGTGGCCGACATCATCAAGGCCGGCGTCCTGCCCGTCGCGATCGAGTTCATGGACCGGCCCTGCATCCGCGCCTGCGAGGACTTCGCCCATGCGGGTTATCCCGACTGCGAGGCATTGCTGATCGTCGAGGTCGAGGGCAGCCCGGCCGAGATCGACGAACAGCTGGGCCTGATCCGCCAGATCGCCGCGCGCCACAACCCGCTGGAGTTTCGCGAAAGCCGGTCCGAGGCGGAAAGCGCGAAGATCTGGCTGGGCCGGAAGTCCGCCTTCGGCGCGATGGGCCAGATCAACGACTACATGTGCCTGGACGGCACCATCCCGGTCTCGACCCTGCCCTTGGTTCTGAAGCGCATCGGCGAGATGAGCCGGGAATTCGGGCTGGATGTCGCCAATGTCTTTCATGCGGGCGACGGCAACATGCATCCGCTGATCCTCTTCGATGCCAACAAGCCGGGCGATCTGGAACGCTGCGAGGCGCTGGGCGCGGCGATCCTGAAGCTCTGCGTCGAGGTGGGCGGCTGCCTGACCGGCGAACATGGCGTCGGCATCGAGAAACGCGACCTGATGACCGTGCAGTTTTCGCCCGAGGATCTGGAAGCGCAGATGCGGGTGAAGGATGTGTTCGATCCGAAATGGCTGCTGAATCCCGCGAAAGTGTTCCCGTTGTCGATCAGCGCCACGCGGCGCGCCGCATGAGGCCGGGCAGCGGGGGTTTTTCACCCCCGCACCCCCGGAAGGGTATTTCCGCAATGAAGAAGGGCTGGGGGACGAAGGGTTGATCGTGAGGGTTTCAGACGAGGCGGAACTGGCCGAGGCGGTGCGCGCCGCTCAGGGGCCGCTGACCATCAGCGGCGGCGGGACGCGCGCTGTCGGACTTGCGACGGCGGGGATGGCCGGCGGCGGAGCAATCGACACCTCTGGCCTGTCGGGCATCAGGCTTTACGAGCCGGGCGCCCTGACGCTTGTCGCGGGTGCGGGGACGCCCTTGGCGGAGGTCGAGGCGGCCCTTGCCGCCGAGGGGCAGCGTCTGGCCTTCGAGCCTGCGGACTGGCGTGGCCTTCTGGGGACGCGGGGCGAGCCGACGGTTGGCGGCATGGTCGCGGCCAATGTCTCGGGCCCGCGTCGGGCGCAGGCCGGGGCTTGCCGCGACGCGCTTCTGGGTGTGCGCTTCGTCGATGGGGCGGGCGCGGTCGTGAAGAACGGCGGGCGGGTGATGAAGAATGTCACCGGCTACGATCTGGCTCGGCTGATGGCGGGATCCTGGGGCACGCTGGGCATCCTGACGGAAGTGTCGCTGAAGGTGCTGCCGGCCGCGGAGACCGCGGCCACGCTGGCGCTGCCGGGCGTGGGGGTCGAGGACGCCGCGGCGGCGCTTTCGGCCGCGCTGGGTTCCCCCTATGACATCACGGGCGCCGCGTTCCTGCCGGGGGCGGGGGCGCTGGTGCGGATCGAGGGATTCGCGCAATCGGTCGCCTATCGCGCTGGGCGGCTGGAGGCGCATCTCGCCCGGTTCGGCGAGGTGGTGCGCCGCGAGGACGGGGCCGCGCTGTGGCGGCAGGTCGCGGAGGTCGCGCCCTTCCAAGGTCGGGCCGGCGATGTCTGGCGCTTCTCGCTCAAACCCTCGGAGGCGGCGGAAGTCGCGCGGCGGCTTGAGGGGGAGGTCGTGCTGGACTGGGGGGGCGGCCTTCTTTGGGCGCTCCTGCCGGCTGGGACGGACGCGCGCGCCTTGGCGCGGCCTTACCACGGTCACGCGACCCTGTTTCGCGCCGATGCCGGAACGCGCGGGCAACTTCCTGTCTTCGAGCCGGAAGCGCCGGCGGTTCAGGTAATTACAAGCGGGCTTCGGGCGCGGTTCGATCCCCGGGGCATTCTCAATCCGGGGCGGATGGGCTGATGCAGACGAATTTCACCGAAGACCAGCTCAAGGACCCGGGCATCGCGCGGGCGAACCAGATCCTGCGCTCCTGCGTGCATTGCGGGTTTTGCACCGCGACCTGCCCGACCTACCAGGTGCTGGGCGACGAATTGGACAGCCCGCGCGGCCGCATCTACCTGATCAAGGAGATGCTGGAGACCGGGCGGCCGGCCGATGCGCGGACGGTCAAGCATATCGATCGCTGCCTGTCGTGCCTGGCCTGCATGACGACCTGCCCCTCGGGCGTGCATTACATGCACCTGATCGACCATGCCCGCGCGCATGTGGAGGCGACCTATCGCCGGCCCTGGCGTGACCGCGCGCTGCGCTGGGTGCTGGCCAAGGTGATCCCGAACCCGACGGCCTTCCGGCTCTCGCTGCTCGGGGCCAAGATGGCGCGGCCCTTCGCTCGGTTCCTGCCGGACCCGCGGCTCAGGGCGATGGTGGCGATGGCGCCGAAGGCCATCCCGCCGGTCAGCCGCAATGACGACCCGCAGGTTTTCCCCGCGCGCGGCGAACGCAAGCTGCGCGTGGCCCTGATGACCGGCTGCGCGCAGAAGGCGCTGAACACGGACATCAACGATGCGACGATCCGGCTGCTGCGCCGTCTGGGGTGCGAGGTTGTGGTGGCCCAAGGCGCGGGCTGCTGCGGGGCGCTGACCCATCACATGGGCCGCACGGACGAAAGCCACGCCTCGGCCGCGGCCAATATCCACGCCTGGATGGCCGAGAAGCGCGCCGGCGGGCTCGACGCGATCGTCATCAACACCTCGGGGTGCGGAACGACGGTCAAGGACTACGGCCATATGTTCCGCACCACCCCCCTTGCCGATGAGGCGGCGGAGGTCGCCGGGCTCGCCTGTGACATCTCGGAGCTTCTGGTGCGGCTGGCGCCCGAGGCCCGCGCGCCCGAGGCGCTGCGCGTGGCCTATCATGCCGCCTGTTCGCTCCAGCATGGGCAGAAGGTGAAGACCGCGCCAAAGGACCTGCTGAAGGCGGCGGGGTTCGAGGTGGTCGAACCTGCCGACCCGCATCTGTGCTGCGGCTCCGCCGGGACCTACAACCTGCTTCAGCCCGAAATCTCGGGCGAACTGAAGCGGCGCAAGGTCGCGACGCTGGAGGCGAAGACGCCTGACGTGATCGCCGCCGGAAACATCGGCTGCATGATGCAGATCGGGTCGGGAACGCAGCGGCCGGTCGTTCACACGGTCGAACTGATCGATTGGGCGACCGGGGGGCCGAGGCCCCGTGCACTGGGTTGAGGCTTGCGGCGCGGCGCCACGGCCTTAATCTTGCCCGAAGTGCCCGCGAAAATGGGGCCATGGATGGGATGGCCCTATGCGCCGCGTGATCTTGCCCCTGATTCTTGCGCTTCTGCCCTTGGCCGCGCGCGCGGAGGACGCTGCGCTGCGCGCGCTGACCACGCTCGATTCCGTGCGCGGATGGGAGGCGGTGGGCCGCGTCGATGTGGGCCACGGGCGCGGCTTTTGCACCGGCACGCTGATCGAGCCCGATCTGGTGCTGACTGCCGCGCACTGCCTTTTCGATCCGACGACCAAGGCCCTGATGCCGCCCGCCGCATTCCAGTTCCGGGCGGGCTGGCAAAGCGGGCATGCGGCCGCCGTGCGGACGGCGCGGCGGGTGCTGCCGCATCCGGACTATGTCTTCGGGGCGGAGAACTGGATTTCCAAGGTTTCGGCCGATGTCGCGCTGATCGAGCTTGAGCTTCCGATCCGCCCGCCCACCGCAAATCCGTTGCCGACCGGGACAAGCCCCCGCCGGGGCGACCGGGTCGCGGTCCTTTCCTACGCGCGGGAGCGGTCCGAGACGCCCTCCTTCCAGTCCGAATGCCGGACCAAGGACCGCGCCGAGGGGGTGGTGGTGCTGAGTTGCGAGGTTGATTTCGGCGCCTCCGGCTCACCGGTTCTGAGCCTGACGGATGGTGCGCCGCGGATCGTCTCGGTCGTGTCGGGGATGGCCACGACGCCCGAGGGAACCGTGGCGCTGGGCATGTACCTGGAGCAGCGTCTGGCGGAGTTGCGGGCGATCTTCGACCAGAGCGGGACCAAGGGGCTTCCGGCCTTCACCAAGGGCACCTCGGGCGCGAAGTTCGTGAAGCCCTGAGGGCTTGAAAGCCTGCAAATCCCTACCCAAATCGAAGGAACCGGGGCGCCGTGACGGGTCCCGGCTTTCCTGCCCGTCCCTGCCTGGGAGGGCGTCAGCATCGCTCGATGGAGGATGACAATGCGCAACTACGATTTTGCACCGCTTTACCGCGCGACCGTCGGTTTCGACCGGATCGCCGACATGATGGACCGGGTCCTGTCCACCGATGTGGGCCAACAGACCTACCCCCCCTACAATATCGAGAAGACCGATGAGAACGCCTATCGCATCTCGATCGCCGTCGCGGGCTTCTCGGGTGACGAGTTGAACGTCGAGGTCAAGGAAGGCGCGCTTCTGGTTTCGGCCCGCAAGTCGGCCGATGAGTCCAAACGCAAGTTCCTTTACCGCGGCATCGCGACCCGCGCCTTCGAGCGCCGATTCGCGCTGGCCGACCATGTGCGCGTGACCGGTGCGAGCCATGTCGACGGGATGCTGCACATCGACCTCGTGCGCGAGGTGCCCGAGGCGCTGAAGCCCCGCCGGATCGAGATCGCCAAGGGCGATACGGTCGAGGCCCGGGCGGTCGAAACGCATCACGCCTGAGCAGGGCCCGCTGATCGGAGCGGAAGGGCGCGCGGTGAGCGCGCCCTTTTTCACATTCGGCGCGCCCCTTTCAGGGGCGCAAGCGATCTGTCGCGCCCGCTGCCTGGGCAGCGGGCACTCCCACCGCCTCCGGCGGGGGTATTTCGGGCAATGAAGAAGTCTACTGCGCGATGCTTTGGGCCAGCCGCATGAGCCGGAGCGCCTCGGCCCGGTAGCCGAAGGGGTCGTCACCCCTTGCTCCGCCGGCAAGCGCGATGGCCTCGTCCCAGCCCCAGTCTCCCAGATACCTGGCCCCGGTCAGAAGTTGGCCCATGCCCGCGATGGCGGCGGCCCAGCGGGCGTCGGCGTCGGCCGCGCCTGCGACCGGAGAGACCGGCGTCTCGATCAGCCGGGAAGTACTTGCGCCGGGGTCCTTGTAGCGCAGCTTGAGCCAGGCGAGGTCGCCCGTGGCGTCGGGCAGGGCGTTGTCCTGGGCCGCCCCATAGCGCAGCGGGTCATTCAGAATGGCGGGGCTTCCGACCGGCGTCACCTCGTAAAGTGCGGTCACCTGATGGCCGGCGCCGATCTCTCCGGCATCGACCTTGTCGTTGTTGAAGTCCTCGCGGGCGAGGGCGCGCGTCTCATATCCGATCAGGCGGTATTCCGCGACCACGGCGGGGTTGAACTCGATCTGGATCTTCACGTCGTTGGCGATGGGGAAGAGCGCGCCGGAAAGCTGGTCCGAGAGGACCTTCTGCGCCTCTGAGAGCGTGTCGATATAGGCCGCCGTGCCATTGCCGTTCTGGGCAAGCGCCTGCATCGTCGCGTCGTCGAGATTGCCGCGCCCGAAGCCCAGGACCGAGAGGTAGGTGCCGCCGTCGCGCTTCGCGGCCACGAAGTCCTTGAGCGCGCCGGGGTCGGACAGGCCGACGTTGAAGTCGCCATCGGTGGCCAGAAGGATGCGCGACACATGGCCCTCGGCGCCGTCGCCCCCCATGGCTTCGGCCACCTGGTAGGCAAGCGCCAGCCCCTCGGCCCCGGCGGTCGAGCCGCCCGCGTCGAGCCTGTCGAGCGCGGCGAGGATCGTGGCGCGGTCGGAGGCGGCGGTCGGTTCCAGCACCGTTCCGGCGGAGCCCGCGTAGGCAACGATGGCCACCCGGTCCTCGGCCCGCAGGTCAGGGAGCATGAGGCGAAGCGACTGTTTCAGGAGCGGCAGCTTGTCGGCGTCCTGCATCGAGCCGGAGGTATCGACGAGGAAGACGAGGTTCAGGGGCGGGCGCTCCGCGATCGCGGGCAACCGGCCCTGGATGCCGATGCGCAGCAGTTCCGTATCGGCGTTCCAGGGTGTCTGGAAAAGGTTGACCGAGGTTCGGAAGGGGGGCGCGCCCGCATCCGGCGCGGCATAGCCGTAGGGGAAGTAGTTCACCATCTCCTCGATCCTGACGGCCTCGGGGGGGGGGAGCGCGCCGCGCGAGAGCGAGGAGCGGATGACGGCGTAGGAGGCCGTGTCGGTGTCGATCGAGAAGGTCGAGACCGGATCTTCGGCCGCGATCATCACCGGGTTGCTGGGGGCGTTGGCAAAGGCCTCGGTGTCGGGTTCAGGCAGCGGGACCAGGGCATCCGGAAGGACACGCTTGGCCGCGACGGTGGCCGGGGCGGCCTCCATCATCGGTTCCATTTCCGGGGCAGCATCCGTCAGGCTCAGCGGTCCCCCGGCGAGCCCGGTGTCGGCGAAATCCTGCGGTGAGGGGCCTTCCACCGCCGCCACAGCATCGGATTCGGCCCGCTGTTCGAGCAGGACCACGCCGGGGGCGGGTTGGGCCGGGGCTTGGCCTTTGATTTCGGCCGGTGGCGTAGCGGGGGCGGCGGTCACCTCCCCGGTGGTGGTCCGGGTGTCCTCCGGCGCGGGAAGGGACGCGGCAGCCGGGGCGGTAGCCGGCGCGGCGACGGGTTTCGGTGCGGCGGCCTGCGGCAGCGGCGCCCCCTGCCGGAGCGTCGGATAGATCGTCAGCGCCACCGCGATGGCGGCAAGCGAGGCGGTCATGGTCAGCGCCGGGCGGGTGGTCAGTTTCATCAGCATCTCGCGTACTCCTGTCACGAAGCCCGCCCGTTGGGAGCGGTCCGAGATGGGACGCGGCGGCTGCGCCGTTTCTTGGGCGCGCTCGAAACTTTCCATGGCCTGTGCGACGGCCTTGGCCTTCGCGGCCGGGTCGGGTGCCGGGGGCAGGGACGCGAGGCCCGTGCGCAGCTTGTCGAGGTCGTCGGTCATAGCATTCCCTCCGCCCGCGCGAAGTCCCGCAGGCGCTTCTTCACTTCGCTCATCCGCCAGGCGATGGTGCCTTCGGAGACGCCCAGAACCTCGGCGGCCTCCCTCTGGCTCAGATCCTCGCCGAGGGTGAGGGCGACGGTGTCGCGCAGTTCCGGCGAAAGCCGGGCCATTGTCGCGCTCAGCCAGTCCTGCGCCTCTGCCTCCTCCGCGATCCCGGCACGGCGGTTGACTTCCCAGTCGCCCCAGCCGTCGGCGGCGCGGGCCCGTGTGGCGGCGCGGCGGCGGCGGTCATGGGCGGCGTTCACCGTGACCCGGTAAAGCCAGGTGGAAAAGCGTGCCTCCTGCCGGTAACTGGCAAGCTTGGCGGGAAGGGCGCAGCAGATGTCCTGCGCCAGATCCTCGGCCTCGCTGCGCGCGCCGGTCAGGCGGAAGGACAGCGCGAAGACCCGGTCGTAATGCCGATCGAGGAGCGCCGCGAAAGCCTCGCGGTCTCCGTTCGCGGCGGCAATCGCCAGGGCCTCGTCCGGTGTTTGCATGCGCATGACGGAACTATGACGCAAGGGCGGCGTCAATCCTTGGGGCGGGGCGAGATTTTTTCGGTCCCGCTTTTCGGTCCCGCTTTTCGGTCTCGGTGGAAACGCGAACACCCGCCCTTGCGGGGCGGGCGCGATGGGCTTAGTGCGGGTGCGTTCAATCAGTACAGCAGGCTGCTGTAGACCTCGTAAGCCCCGCTGACCGAGGAAAGCTTGGCGGTGCCCAGGGTCGCGCCGGCGTAGCCGGAGACCGCCTGGTAGGTCTGCGGGCCGAAGCTGCCGTCGATCGAGCCGCGATAGTAGCCGTAGGATTGCAGCTTGGCCTGGATCTGGCGCCGCTCAGCCGCCGAATAGCTGTTGAAGGCTTGCGATGCGGCGCTGCTGGCATAGGCCGGTTGCGTCGGCTGGTAGTAGGTCGGCTGCTGGTAGCTGGGCTGCTGATAGGTCGGCTGCTGGTAGGTGGGCGTGCGGTAGGCCTGCTGCGTCTGCGCGCGCTGCTGGCTTTTCAGGTAGAGCGAGCCGAGCAGCAACGCCGCGCCCGCGCCCAGCAGGAAGTTCTTTTCGTTCTTGCCAAGCGCATGGACAGGCGTGGCAGAGGTGGCGGCCAGCGACAGGGCAGCGGTCGCGGCGATCATGGATTTGCGCAGGTTGATCTTCATCCTCGTTCCTTTCGGGGTCGTGCGGCGCGCCCCCAGGTCTGTGCCTTTGCGCCGCGCTGTTGTTCGATGACCCCAACCTGCGATCGGGCGCCGTGATAGGCAAAATCGGCGCCGTGTTATCGGATTACCGGCGCCCGGAGCCGGTCTTTGCAGCAATCAGTCTGCCTTGAAACCGCACTCCCCCTTCATGTAATCCAGCATATTTTCTGTCGAGGCCGCGCTGTAATTGTAGGTTTTGCCATCCTTGTCGACGACGAAGAATGCACGCCTGCCGCTTTGCTCAGCCTGAAGCAGGGCCTCTATGATCTGCCGGTTTTCCCGTTTGTAGGTCGGGCCGAACAGGTAGTTCGCATCGCCCGCTTCGTGTTTCAGGTCCAGCGAAAGGGCCCCGATGCTTAGGCGCACGGTCTCGCCGTCGGCGGCAAGTTTCTTTGACTGAAAGCTGATCCAAGATCCGACGTATGTGCCACCGACCGCCGTCTTGAAGGAAAAGAGCGGGGGCGATCGTCCGTGGTTGAGGTTATGAGCGAAGCAGACCCGCGAGCCATCCTCGTAGTGGGCCTTGCCAATGTACCAGGGCCCGATCTTGTGCGACACGGAACGGCCGCCCCGCTGCTTCAGATCGGCCTGGGCGCCGGTGGCAAGGCAGATGCACAGGATCGCCACCCAAATGGGCAGAACTCCCTTCATGACATGGCCTCCGAGAACCTTGCTCTGACATCGCCATTCAGCCAGCGTTTTCGGATCTGTTCCTTGATCGAGGTCAACGCGGTGCGGCTTGAATCTTCCTGCGCCTAAAGGAAAAGCGAGGGCAAAGGCCCTCGCTTCCATTGATCGCGTTTGTCCGGTTCTCAGATCGACAGGCAGATGTATTTCATCTCCAGGTAGTCCTCGATCCCGTGGTGCGAGCCTTCGCGGCCAAGGCCCGACTGCTTGACGCCGCCGAAGGGCGCGACCTCGGTCGAGATCAGGCCGGTGTTGACGCCGACCATGCCGTATTCCAGCGCCTCTTGCACGCGGGTGATGCGGCCGATGTCGCGGGCGAAGAAGTAGGACGCCAGGCCGAAGATCGTGTCGTTGGCGAGGCGGATGACCTCTTCCTCGGTCTCGAACTTGAAGAGCGGGGCGAGGGGGCCGAAGGTCTCCTCGGTCGAGACCTTCATGTCGGGGCGGATGCCGGTGACGACGGTCGGCTCGAAGAAAGTGCCGCCGAGCGCATGGCGCTTGCCGCCGGTCACGACGGTGCCGCCGCCCGCGAGCGCGTCGGCGATATGTTCCTCGACCTTGGCGACGGCCGCCTCGTTGATCAGCGGGCCGGTGGTCACGCCGTCCTCAAGCCCGTCGCCGACGTTCAGCTTGCCCACCGCCGCCGCCAGCTTTTCGGCGAAAGCGTCATAGACGCCCGCCTGCACATAGATGCGGTTCGCGCAGACGCAGGTCTGGCCGTTGTTGCGGAACTTGGAGATCATCGCCCCCTCGACCGCCTTGTCGAGGTCGGCGTCGTCGAAGACGATGAAGGGGGCGTTGCCGCCAAGCTCCATCGAGCATTTCATGACCTGGTCGGCGGCCTGCTTCAGCAGGATGCGCCCCACCTCGGTCGAGCCGGTGAAGGTCAGCTTGCGCACCGCGTGGTTCTCGCAGAACTCCTTGCCGATGTCCGAGGACCGGCTGGAGGTGATGACCGAGAAGACGCCCGCCGGCAGGCCTGCGCGCTCGGCCAGAAGCGCCATCGCCAGCGCCGAAAGGGGCGTTTCCGCCGCCGGACGCGCGACGAAGCCGCAGCCCACGGCAAGCGCCGGGGCGACCTTGCGCGCGATCATCGCGTTGGGGAAGTTCCACGGCGTGATGGAGGCCGCGACGCCGATCGGCTGCTTGATCACCGTGATGCGCTTGTCGCGCTGGTGGCCGGGGATGGTCTCGCCGTAGACGCGCTTGGCCTCTTCCGCGAACCATTCGACGAAGGAGGCGCCATAGAGGATCTCGCCCTTGGCCTCGGCCAGCGGCTTGCCCATCTCGGCGGTCAGGATCGCGCCCAGGTCGTCGGCATTGGCGACCATCAGGTCGAACCACTTGCGCAGAACCGCCGCGCGTTCCTTGCCGGTGCGGGCGGCCCATTCGTGGCGCGCCGCTTCCGCCGCGGCGATCGCGCGGGCGGTTTCGGCGCGGGTCAGGTCGGGAACCGTGCAGATGACATCGCCACGGGCAGGGTTGGTGACGGCAAAAGTCTTGCCATCGTCTGCGTCGATCCATTGGCCGGCGACATAGGCTTTGGTAACCAGAAGCGACGGGTCCTTGAGACGCGCGCGAAGATCGGTGGCGGAATCGAGCATGGCAGCCCCCTCATGTTTGCATTTGATCAAATGCACCGGCATGGAGGCGTTGTCCAGCGGTGCAACGAACGGATGACGGCGATGAGATATGACGATGCGTTCGCAAATGCAAAATATATTATCAATGGTGATCAGTTTCCTCAGCGCTGGGCCGAGGCGGCCGCGCGCTTCCGCGATGCCTGCGGCGACCGGGCGCGGACGGGCCTGAGATACGGCGAGGCGCCGGCCGAATGGTTCGACCTGTTCCTGCCCGAAGGCGAGCCGCAGGGCGTGGTGATCTTCATCCACGGCGGCTACTGGCGCGCCTTCGGCCCGCGCGACTATTCCCATCTGGCGGCCGGATCGCTCGCGCGCGGCTGGGCCTGCGCCCTGCCCGCCTACACCCTCGCCCCCGGCGCCCGCATCGCCGCGATCACGGCGCAGATGCGCCGCGCGCTGCCCCGCATCGCGGCAGAGGTGCCCGGTCCCATCGTCCTGACCGGCCATTCCGCAGGGGGGCACCTGTCCGCCCGGCTCGGCAATGTCGATGCGGCCCTGCCAGCCGAGCTTGCTGCCCGGCTTCAGCGGATCGTACCGATCTCTCCGCTCTCGGTCCTGACGCCGCTGATCGAGACCGCGATGAACGCCGACCTGCACCTCAATGCGGCCGAGGCGCGGGCGGAAAGCCTCGCACTCCTGCCGCGCAGACCGGGCTTTTCGGCCCATGTCTGGGTTGGCGGCGCCGAACGCCCGGCCTTCCTCGACCAGGCGCGCCGCCTGGGAAATGCCTGGGCCTGCCCGGTGACGATCGAACCGGGCCGTCACCACTTCGATGTCATCGAAGGGCTGGAGGCGTCTGAGACGCCGCTCATGCAGGCGCTTCTGGGCTGACTAGCGGCCGAAGCCCGCCAGCGCCGCGAAATCCATCGCCTGGAGCAGGCCGAGCATCGCCTCGACCTCTCCGCCGCTGACCTGGACCAGCACCCTGTTGCCGATCAGCCCGGTCAGTTCGCCGTTCTGGTTCATGAATTTCTCACGCCCCACACGCTCCATCTTGGCGCCCATCATCGTGGCGTTGGGGATCATGCTGGCCAGCGCCCCAACCATGGGATTGTCCATCATCAGACGCAGCGTGATCCGGTCGCTGCCGCCCTCATAGACCGCCTCGGCGCCGACCCCGCCGCCCATCATCGCAAGGCCGGTGTTCATCTCTTCGTTGATGGTGCGGGTCCAGCCTTCCGGCGCTTCTGGCAGGAAGGTCTGCAGCGAATCCGTCTTGATCGTCAGAAGAAGCTGTTGTGCGTAACCCAGTTCCTCAAGCGCGTATTGCACGTCGCCACCCTCATAGGCGGCAATCGCGGAGTTCAGCGTATCAACGACCTCGTCCGCCGCGGCGGGCAGGGCGCAGAGCGCGGCGGCAAGTAGGGCGGGTGCACGTTTCATCATCCTGGTCTCTCCTGCGTCTATCTGGGTCAAGGGTGCGGATCGCGGGTGCCCGGTCCGCTTGGGGACGTTCCGAAACGGGCCCGCCAGGCCGGCAGGATATCACCCTCCCGCGGCTCGGCCAGATAAACCGCGCGGGCGATGGCACGGGCAAGGCAGACGGCGGCGGCGTGACCCAGCCGGAACGGGCCGACCACCGGGTCGGACAGTGGCCGCGCCCCGGTCGCCGCGGCAAAGACGAGGTCGCCGTCGAAGGGCGTGTGCGAAGGGACGATGGCGCGTGCCATGCCGTCATGGGCGGCCACCGCGAGGCGCTGTGCCTCCGCTTGTGTGAGGCGGGCGTCGGTGGCCACGATGGCGATGGTCGTGGCCGCGCCGGGGCCCTTGTCGGGCATTGGCTCCTGACCCGGGTCCGGCGTGGGGCCGGGGCCGAGGCCCCCGAACTCCGTCCCCATTTCCCAAGGCGCTGCCCAGAACTGCGGCCCTGCGCCCATGGTGACGGTGCCCAAGGCATTCACGGCCACTAGCGCACCGACCGTCATTCCGTCCTCCATCACCACCGAGGCAGACCCGAGCCCGCCCTTCAGCCCCTTCACCGTCGCGCCCGTCCCGGCCCCTGCAGTCCCAAGCGCGAAATCATGCCCCGCGGCCTCAAGCGCGCGCGCCCCAAGGCTGCGGTAGGGGTTCTCGCGCCAATCCTTGTCTCCCCCGTTTAACAGGTCGAAGAGGATCGCGCCGGGCACGATCGGAACCTTCTGCCCGCCCACATCGAAGCCGCGCCCCGCCGCGCGCAGCGCATCCGCCACGCCCGAGCCCGCATCGAGCCCCAACGCCGATCCGCCCGACAGCACCAGCGCGTCCACCTCCTGCACCAGCCGGTCGGGCGCCAGAAGGTCGGTCTCCCGCGTGCCGGGCGCGCCGCCCATCACATGCACCGCCGCCGTGAAGGGCCGCGCGCCCAGAAGGACGGTCGTGCCCGTCCGGATGCGGTGATCCTCCGCGTTGCCGACCAGAAGCCCCTCGACATCGGTGATCAGGTTCCTCGGCCCCGGCCGCATCGCGCCTCCCTTCTTCTTTTCCCAATTATCCCGGGGGTCCGGGGGCTGGCCCCCGGTCCGCCCTCAGATGCAGCGCCCGCCATCGACCTCAAGCGCCACACCGGTAATCATCGATGCCTCGTCCGAACACAGGAAGGCGGCCGCGTTGCCCATGTCCTGGGGGGTCGAGAAGCGCCCGATCGGAATGGTGGAAAGGAACTTCGCACGCTTCTCCGGCGTGTCCTCGCCCATGAAGCTTTTCAGCAGCGGGGTTTCCCCCGCCACCGGGCAGATCGCGTTGACCCGCACACCGTCGGGCGCCAGTTCCACCGCCATCGCCTTGGTCGCCGTGATCATCCAGCCCTTGGAGGCATTGTACCAGTTCAGGCGCGGGCGGGGCGACAGCCCGGCGGTCGATGCGACGTTCAGGATCGCGCCCGCGCCCTGCGCGCGCATCCTTGGCACGAAGGCCCGCGCGGTCAGGTAGACGGACTTGCAGTTGACCGCGAAGACCCGGTCGAACGCGTCCTCCTCCACCTCGTCGAGCGGGGTCGGCAGATGCGTGATGCCGGCGTTGTTGACCAGGATATCGAGGGCCCCGAACGCGCGGCGCGCCGCCTTTGCCAGCGCCGTGACGCTCGCGCCGTCGGCCACGTCGACCTGCGCCGCCTCGCCGCCAACCTCATTCGCCACGGCCTGCGCGGCGTCGAGGTTGATGTCGGCCACGAGGACGCGGGCGCCCTCGGCCGTGAATTTCCGCACGATACCGGCGCCGAAGCCAGATCCGCCCCCGGTCACGATCGCTGTCTTGCCTTCGAGCCGCACCATTGCCTCCGTTGTCATGCCCACCATGCACGCGACGGCACGAAACGGAAAGGCCGCCGTGCCGCGGTTATGGCCCGCTCAACCATGCCGCGCCGCGACCGTCTTCAGCGTCGAGAAGCCATAAAGCGCCTCGAACCCTTTCTCGCGCCCGTGGCCGGATTTCCCGACACCGCCGAAGGGCAGCTCCACTCCGCCGCCCGCGCCGTAGTTGTTGACAAAGACCTGCCCGGCGCGCAGCCGTCGCGCCATCCGCATCTGCCGCGCGCCGCTGTCGGTCCAGACCGAGGCGACAAGCCCGTAGTCCGTGCCATTCGCAAGCGCCACGGCCTCCTCCTCGTCCGCGAAGGGCAGGACGACCTGCGCGGGGCCGAAGATCTCTTCCCTGGCCAGGCGATGGTCCGGCCCGATCCCCTCGATCAGCGCCGGGGCGACGTAGTGGCCGCCCGCCGGCAAGTCGTCGGGCAGCGCCGCGCGGGCCGCGATCCGGGCAGAATCGGCAAGCGCGAGATAACCCTCCACCAACTGCTTCTGCCGGGCGGAGATCAGCGGCCCCACATCCCTGTCGGCCTTGGCCGGGCCGACCGACAGCGCCCGGTAACGTGCGGCCATGCGGGCGACGACCTCGTCGTAGCGCGACCGCTCGACCAGGATGCGCGAGGCGGCGGAGCAGGTCTGGCCCGCGTTCTGGACCCCGGCGTTGACGAGGAACGGCAACGCCGCGTCCAGATCGGCATCGGCGAAAAGGACCTGCGGCGACTTGCCGCCCAATTCCAGCGTCACCGGCACGATGTTGCGCGCGGCCGCCCCTTGAACGAGGCTGCCCACCGTGACCGACCCGGTGAAGCTCAGGTGGTTGACGCCGGGATGGGCGGGCAGGGCGGCCCCCGCTTCCTCGCCCAGGCCCGTCACCACGTTCAGCGCGCCCGGCGGCAGCCCCGCTTCCGTCGCGATACGGGCAAAGGCCAGCGCGGTGAGCGAGGCCTCCTCGGCCGGCTTCAGGACGGCTGCATTGCCCATGGCCAGCGCCGCGCCGACGGATCGGCCGATGATCTGCATCGGGTAGTTCCAGGGCACGATATGGCCGGTCACCCCGTGCGGTTCACGCAGCGTATAGACGGTGTAGCCGTCAAGATAGGGGATGGTTTCGCCCATCACCTTGTCGGCCGCGCCGCCGTAGAACTCCATGTAGCGGGCGAGCGCCAGCGCGTCGGCCAGCGCCTGCTTCAGGGGTTTGCCGACATCGGTCGCCTCCAGCACGGCAAGATCCTCGGCCCGTTCGAGGATGAGGCGACCGATCCGGCTCAGCACCCGGCCCCGCTCCGCCGCGGTCATGCGGCCCCAATCGCCCTCGCGCGCGGCCTGTGCGGCCGCCACGGCCTCGTCAATGTCTTCGCCGGTCCCACGCGCGATGGCCCCGATCTCGGACCCCGTCGAGGGGTCCTCGACCGGCAGCGTCTGCGACGCCGGGCGCCAGGCCCCGCCGATCAGCATTTCGGTCGGGTCGAACCAGATGCGGTCAATCGGCATGGGCGGCCTCCTTCCAGGCGGCGGGAATCGTGGGCGTCGCCGCGATCAGGCGGCGGGTGTAGGGGTGGTCGGGACTGGCGAAGACCCGTTCGGTTGGTCCCGCCTCGACGATGCGGCCCGATTGCATGACGAGGACGCGATCCGTCAGCGCGCGCACGACCGAAAGGTCGTGGCTGATGAAGAGATAGGCCATCCCGTGGCTCTCCTGAAGCCGCGCCAGCAGGTCGAGAACCTGCGCCCTGACCCGCACATCGAGGGCCGAGACGGCCTCGTCCAGAACGATCAGGTCGGGCCGGATGATCAGGGCACGGGCGATGGCGATACGCTGGCGCTGCCCACCGGAGAATTCGTGGATGTAGCGATGGCGGTCGGCGGCGGCCAGGCCGACCTCCTCCAGCGCGGCGGCGATGCGGTCGTCGGCGTCGGGCGGGCGCCCGGTCAGGTGGAAGGGTTCCGACACGAGGCGGCCGACGCTGTGGCGCGGGTTGAAGCTGCCATAGGGGTCCTGGAAGACCGCCTGCATCCGGGCGCGCAGCGCGGCGGGCATGATCCGGCCCACGGCAACCGTGCTGCCCCCCAGCCGGATACTGCCGCCCTGCAAGGGATCGAGCCCGAGGATCGCCCGCGTCAGCGTGGACTTACCGCATCCGCTTTCGCCGACGAGGCCCAGACTTTCGCCGGCCCCGATGGAGAAGCTCACCCCATCGACCGCGCGCAAACGCGGATGTGGGGCCAGCGCCGACGGGCGGGGCAGGATGTATTCGCGCACCGCATCTTCCACGTGAAGCAAGGGTGCCGAGTGCTGCCCGGCGGTCCGTGCGGCTCGGGCGGGTCTGTGGCCTGAGGCCGCCAGAAGGCGGCGGGTGTAATCCTGCGAGGGCGCGCGAAACAGGGCCTCGGTTCCGCCCGCCTCGACGATGCGGCCACGCTGCATCACCGCCAGCCGCTCTGCCATGCCCGCGACCACGGCCAGATCGTGGGTGATCAGCATCAAGGCCAGCCCCTCGTGCCGGACCAGCCCGCCGAGCAGGTCGAGGATCTGCGCCTGGGTCGTCACGTCAAGCGCCGTCGTCGGCTCGTCCGCGATCAGGAGCTTCGGGCGCAGCGCGATGGCCATGGCGATGGCGACGCGCTGGCGCTGGCCGCCCGACAGTTCGTGCGGGTAAAGCGACAGGGGGAAGCGGTCCCCCGGCAGGCCCACGCGGTCGAGCTTTTCGCGCGCGGCCTCGCGCGCCGCGCCGCGCGAGGCCGCGCGGTGGATCAGGAGCGTCTCCGCCACTTGGTCGCCGATCGTCTTCATCGGGTTGAGCGCGGTCATCGGCTCTTGAAAAATCATGCCGATGTCGCGCCCACGCAGCCGGGTCATCGCGCCTTCGCCCTGCGCCAGAAGGTCGATGGCGCCGAAGCGTGCGGCCCCCGTCACGCGGGCGTTCCCGGGCAGAAGGCCCATCAGGGCCAGCGCCGTCATCGACTTGCCCGATCCGCTTTCGCCGACTAGGCCGAAGACCTCGCCCTCTGCCATGTCGAAGGACACCTCCGACAGGATCGGCGCCGGGCCGACGGATAGCGAGAGGTCGCGAACCGAAAGCAGCGTCATGGCCGCGCCCTCAGGCGTGGATCGAGCCGGTCGCGCAACCCGTCGCCCAGTAGGTTCAGCCCGAAGACCGTCAGCACGATGGCCAGTCCCGGGAAGATCGCGACATGTGGGGCGAGCGTCACCATGGTCTGCGCCTCGGCCAGCATCCGGCCCCAGCTGGGCGTGGGCGGCTGGGCGCCAAGGCCGACATAGGACAGGCCCGCCTCGGCCAGGATGCCCAGCGAAAACTGGATCGTGCCCTGTACGATCAGCAGGTTCGCGATGTTGGGCAGGATATGTTCGGCCGAGATCCGGGCGGCGCCCTTGCCCGCCACCTCGGCCGCGCGGATGAAGTCGAGCGTCCAGATCGACAGCGCCCCCCCGCGCGCCACACGCGCGAAGACGGGGATGTTGAAAATGCCGATGGCCAGGATCGCGTTGAGCGCCGACGGCCCGAAGACGGCCGTGATCAGGATGGCGATCACCAGCGAGGGGAAGGCGAAGATCAGGTCGTTGCCGCGCATGACGACCTCGTCCACCGTTCCCCCATGCCGGGCGGCGGCCAGCAGGCCCAGCGGCACGCCAAAGCCCATCCCGATGCCCACCGCCACCAGCGCAACCGCGATCGAGGTGCGCGCGCCCGCCATCAGCATCGCGGCGATGTCGCGCCCGAAGTGATCGGTGCCAAGCCAATGCGCGGCCGAGGGCGGACGAAGCTTTTCGGCGATGGAAAGGGCGGCGGGATCATAGGGCGTCCAGAGAAGCGACACGCCCGCCGCCAGAAGCGCCGCCAGCGTCAGGGCGAGACCGAGATGCAGCGAAAGCCTCATGCGCGCCGCCTGAGGCGGGGGTCGATCAGGGCATAGGCCAGATCGACGAGGAAGGTCACGAGGATCACCGCGAAGACAAGGATCATGACGACCGATTCCACAACGATCAGGTCGCGCTGGGTGATCGCCTGGAAGATCAGGCGGCCGAGGCCCGGCAGGTAGAAGACGTTCTCGATGATGATCGCTCCGGCGAGCAGGAAGGAGAACTGCATGCCGAGGATCGTCAGCACCGGGATCATCGCGTTCCGGAGCGCATGGCGGATCATGGTCTGCGTGCGCGTCAGCCCTTTGGCGCGGGCGGTGCGGATATAGTCCTGACCCTCGGTCTCGATCAGGGCCGAGCGCAGGACGCGCGCAAGGATCGCGGCCTGCGGCAGGGCCAGCGCGATTGCGGGCAGCGTCAGGGCGGCAAGCCCGGCCCCGATGCCGCCGTCCCATCCGGGAAAGCCGCCTGCCGGGAAGATCCGCCAGTGCAGCGCGAAGACCAACACCAGCAGCATCGCGAACCAGAAGTTCGGTAGTGAGATGCCCAGTTGCGTCGCCCCCATAACCGCGGTGTCGGCGAGCCTTCCGCGCCGGGCCGCCGCCAGAAGCCCCGCCGGAAAGGCCACCAGCGCGCTCAGCCCCAGCGCGTAAAGCGCCAGTGGCAGCGAAACCTCAAGCCGCTGGGCGACCAGCCCGGACACCGGAACCTTGTAGGTATAGGAGAGGCCGAAATCACCCTGCGCCATGCCCCAAATCCAGGAAAGATAGCGCGCGGGCGCCGCCGCGTTCAGCCCAAGCTGGTCGCGCAGCGCGTCCACGGTTTCAGGGCTGGCGTTCAGGCCCAGCATGTAGGAGGCCGGGTCGCCCGGCACGACCTCGATCACCAGAAAGATCACCAGGCTTGCCGCCAGAAGGCTGAGCGCCAGCGACAGCATGCGTCTGAAAAGATATCGTGCCATGCCTCCGCCCCTTCCGTGGGGTCGAGGCTATGGCGAAGGGGGCGGGCGGTCCAGAGGGCGTGGCAGCGCGGGCTCAGTTCAGTTCGAAGTCGAGGCCCCGGCTGCGCCCGAGGGACCGGCAGTAGGCGGCCCAGTCGCGGAAGTCCCCCGACAGCAGCCACAGGGCGCCTTTCGCGTCCCATTCGGCGTATTTGGTCGCGGTGGATTGCAGCACGAAGCCCTGCGGATCGGCGCGCCCCTCGGCACGGGCCAGATCGGTTGCGGCATCGCTCCAGGCCGCGGCATGGCGCGACAGGCGCGCGGCGCGGTCCGGGTCGCTGAGCTGGCAGGCCGTCAGCTCGTAAAGTGCGGCGCATTCTGACATGCTTTGGCTGAGGGGCTGCGCGGCCGCAGGGGTCGCGGCGGCGCCCAGGATCAACGCCAGGATCAGTCTTCCGAGCGCTTGGCCCATCTCTGCCCCTCATCCGGCCTCACAATCTGAATAACAGTGAAAACCCGCGACAAGAAGGCCCGCAAGGTGTCGTTTTCTGGCTGGCCGAGGCAATCGGCGCGCGGTAAAGACGACCCAAGCCGTGGCGATGGCGTCGCCGCAGGGGCCAGTGCCCCAACGCTTGCGGAGCGATCCGCCCAAGTCCTGTACGCCGGGACCTTTCGGGGTTCCGCGACATATTCGGGCCCCATCAAGTGAGGTCTGAAGAAATGACGGAACGTCCCCAGCAATACCGTTTCCACCAGGGCGAGAAGATCCTGCCCTTCGCCGCATCCGAATACGAGGCGCGCCTGGCCGGTCTGCGCCGCAGCATGGCCGAGCAGGGCGTGGACGCCTGCGTGCTCACCTCGATGCACAACATCTCCTACTACTCGGGCTTCCTCTATTGCTCGTTCGGCCGTCCCTACGGCCTGGTCGTGACGGCAACGCAGGATGTCACGATCTCGGCCGGGATCGACGCGGCGCAGCCCTGGCGGCGCAGCCATGGTGACAACATCACCTATACCGACTGGCAGCGTGACAACTACTGGCGAGCGATCCTGTCTGTGACGGGCCCCGGCAAGGTCATCGGCTACGAGGCCGATCACCTGACGCTGCTGCAATCCGAAAAGCTGAAGTCCTTCCTGTCGCCCTCGAAGACGCTCGACATCGCCCCCGCGACGATGAAGCAGCGGATGATGAAATCGCCGGCCGAGATCGCGCTGATCCGCGCGGGCGCCAACACCGCCGATGTGGGTGGCTACGCCATCCGCGAGGCGGTTGCCGTCGGCGCGCGGGAAATCGACGTGGCGATGGCGGGCCGTGACGCGATGGAGCGCGAGATCGCCCGCCGTTTTCCCGATGCCGAATATCGCGACAGCTGGGTCTGGTTCCAGTCGGGCATCAACACCGACGGCGCGCACAATCCCGTCACCGCGCGCAAGCTTGAGGTTGGCGACATCCTGTCGCTGAACACCTTCCCGATGATCTCGGGCTATTACACCGCGCTGGAGCGGACCATGTTCGTGCGTGAGGTCGACGCGGCCTCGCTCAAGATCTGGGAAGCCAACGTGGCGGCGCATGAATACGGGATGAGCCTGCTCAAGCCCGGCGTGTCCTGCGCCGAGGTGACGGCCAAGATCAACGACTTCTTCGAAGAGCGCCAGCTGCTGCAATACCGCACCTTTGGCTATGGCCATTCCTTCGGCGTGCTCAGCCACTACTACGGGCGCGAGGCTGGGCTGGAACTGCGCGAGGATATCGACACCGTCCTGGAGCCGGGCATGGTCATCTCGATGGAGCCGATGCTGACGATTCCCGAAGGCCAGCCGGGCGCGGGCGGCTACCGGGAGCATGACATTCTCGTGATCACCGAGGATGGGGCCGAGGATATCACCCATTATCCCTATGGTCCTGGCTTCAACGTGATCGGCTGACGCAAACCGGAGCGCCGCGCGAAGGGCTTTCAAATCGGGTGGAAATCTTGCTAGGGATGCGCAAACCGACAAAAACGCGCGGACACAAGATGACAGACCTGATCACGAAGCCCTCGCGGCGCTCCTTCCTTGCCCTCACCGGATCGGCGGCGCTTGCGGCTTGCGCCCGCGCGCCGGAGGTCGATCCCGACGACCCTGTCACCCGCTACGGCTTCGCCCCGATCGAGGGCTACGGTCCGCTTGTTGACGGCGAATATTCCCTGCCGCCGGTCCCGCCGCAATATCTCGAATGGCCGAACCGCCGGCAGCTTGTCTTCTATGAGGGCGAGCGCCCGGCGCAGACCATCGAGATCGATCCCTATGCCAAGTTCCTTTATTACGTCCTGGGCGACGGAACCGCCTGGCGTTATCCGATCGCGGTCGGCCGGGCGGGCCTGGCGCTGCGCGGGCAGACGGTTATCCGGCAGAAGAAGGAATGGCCGGGCTGGCAGCCCACCGCCAACATGCTGCGCAGCCAGCCCGAGGTCTACGGGCCCTTCGCGCGCGGCGTGCCGGGCGGCCTTGCGAGCCCCCTGGGTGCGCGGGCGCTTTATCTCTACCGCGGCGGGCGCGACAGCTACTTCCGCATCCACGGCACGAACGACATGAAGTCGATCGGCAATTCCGGTTCGGCGGGCTGCATCCGGCTCTTCAACCACGACATCATCGACCTTTACGAGCGTGTCAGCATCCCGACCGAGGTGAACATCCGCACCGAGGCGGATTCGCTGCGGCTCCTTGGCCCCACGATGTCGCCGCGCGGGGTGGAGCTTCCGCCCACGATCGTGTCGCCGGAATCGATCTACGGCGCGACCGAGGTCGGTGCAGAGGATCCCGGCGTCTGACGGATGCCGGGGGCCGGGCCGGTCCTGGAGGACCGGTCCTAGATCTTGATGACGTATTCCTTGAGGATGGTTTCCGTCACCTCCCAAGTGCCCGAGAATCCGGGCCGCAGGATGAAGCTGTCGCCGGGGCCCAGAGGGTATTCGGTGCCGTCGTCCGCGGTGATGACGGATCGGCCCTCAAGGATGCGGATGTACTCCCATTCCTCATAGGAGATCCGCCATTTGCCCGGCGTCGCCTGCCAGAGGCCGCAATAAAGTCCGTCACGGTCCTCCAGATTCCAGGTGGTGAACTGGGGATCGCCCGAGATCACCTTTTCCGGGTCCGGGCGTTCGTGTTCGGGCGTGGCCGCCTCGGCGGTCATGCGCAGGAAGTTGGTCATGGTCTCTCCGGTATGGTCGGGCGCACCCGAGCGTGAGATCTCGCTTCTGGCGTGTCGCCATCACTCTGTCCAGTGGACGGCGGTCAGGTCGTTGGCCTGGGTCGGGGCGTTTTCCCAAAGCCCTTCGATCTTGGCGTTGGCGACGCCGGTCTTGGCCAGCTGGAAGAGGTAGCCGTTGACATAGTCCTTCGCGATCATCTCCTGCGCCTCTTTCAGGATCGCGCTGCGTTCGCCCGCGTCGGTCGCGAGGTTCAGCCGGTCCATCAGCGCCACGAATTCGGTCTTGCCATACTGGAAGTAGTAATCCGGCCGGGCGTAGATGTTGATATCGGCGGGTTCGGTATGGCTGACGATGGTCAGGTCGAAATCCTTGCCCTTGAAGACCTGCTCAAGCCATTGCGCCCATTCGACATTGGTGATCTCGGTCGCGATGCCCGCGGCGGCAAGCTGGGCGGCGATGATCTCTCCGCCCCGGCGGGCGTAGGTCGGCGGCGGCAGCGCCAGGCGCAGCTTCAGGTCGCTGACGCCGGCCTCGGCCAGCAACGCCTTCGACCGTTCCGGGTCGTAGGCCGAAAGCCCGGTCAGATCCTCGTAATCGGGGTTGTGCGGCGCGAAATGCGTGCCGATGGGCGTCCCGTAGCCGAACATCGCGCCGTCGATGATTTCCTGACGGTTGATCGCATGGGCGATGGCCTCACGCACGCGGGCATCGTCCAGTGGCGGTTGCCTGTTGTTCATGGCCAGGATCGTCTCGCCCTCGGTCGAGCCGACGATGACCCGGAAGCGCGGGTCGGCGCCCAGCTGCGGCAGCGTCTCGGGCGCGGGGAAGTTCGGGAAGGCATCGACATCGCCCGCCATCATCGCCGCAAAGGCCGCCGTCGGGTCCGAGATGAAGCGGAAGGTCGCCTTCGACAGCGCCGCCGGTTCGCCCCAGTAGTCCGGGTTGCGCTCGATCGTGACGTGATCGCCCTGCACCCATTCGGCGAACCGGAACGGGCCGGTGCCGACCGGGGCCGTCGCATCGGTCTCGACGGATTCGGGCGCGACGATCACCGCGTCGCCCCAGGCCATGTTGAAGGGGAAGTTGCCGTTCGGCGCGGAAAGCCGGACCTTGACGGTCAGCGGGTCGATGACCTCCACCGTCTCGATCCCCGCGAAGAGCGCCTTCTGCGCATTGGCGCTGTCCTCGGCCCGCGCGCGGTCGAGCGAGAATTTCACGTCCTCCGCATCCATCGCCGTGCCGTCGTGGAAGGTCACGCCCGCATGCAGGTGAAAGACATAGGTGCTGGCGCCGTCCTCCACATCCCAGCTTGCGGCAAGCGCGGGACGGACGGAGCCGTCCGGGCCGAAGCGCGTCAGGCCCTCGAAGATATTGGCATATACGACCTCGTCTATGGCCGCCGCGGCCCCTGCGGTCGGGTCGAGGTTTGGCGGCTCCAGCACCATGCCCAGGGTGATCGTGTCCTGCGCAGCAAAGGCCGTCCCTGCGGTCATCGCCAGAAACGCGCTCAGGCTCAGTCGGTTCAGCATCTCGCATCCCTCCCTCCGGCCCGCGTCCGGTGGCGGGCGGCTGGCTCGACTGTGTCGGGCATTCGCGCCCCGATCAAGTCCCGAGGCCTCCACGAAAGGCTGGCAGCAATGCTGCATCGCAGCTAAAGTGCCCCTGCAATTGCGAGGGGAGGGACCGCGATGAGCGCGATGTCAGACCAGAGGCGCGCGACGCCGCCCGATATCCGGGCGCGCAAGGGCGGCGCCCCGCTTGTCGTTCTGACGGCCTACACAACCCCGATGGCGCGGCTCGTGGACCGGCATTGCGACATCGTCCTGGTGGGCGACAGCGTCGGCATGGTGTTGCACGGGCTACCCTCGACCCTTGGCGTGACGATGGAGATGATGATCCTGCACGGGCAGGCGGTGGCGCGCGGGCTGGCTCAGGCGCTCATGGTCATCGACATGCCCTTCGCGAGCTATGAGGAAGGGCCGAAGCAAGCCTTCCGCAACGCCGCGCGCCTGATCGCCGAAACGGGCGCCGCCGCCGTGAAGCTTGAGGGCGGCGCGCATATGGCCGAGACCGTGGCCTTCCTGACCGCGCGCGGCATTCCGGTGATGGGCCATGTCGGGCTGACGCCGCAGGCGGTCAATCAGTTGGGCGGCTACCGTGTTCAGGGCCGGGGCGCCGATGCGGACCGGATCCGCCGGGACGCGGCCGCGGTGGCGGCGGCAGGGGCATTCTCGGTCGTTCTGGAAAAGGTGCCGGACGCGCTCGCGCGCGAGATCACGCAGGCGCTGGAGGTGCCCACCATCGGCATCGGTGCCTCCGCCGATTGCGACGGGCAGGTGCTGGTCGTGGACGACATGCTGGGCATGTTCACCGAGTTCCGCCCGAAATTCGTGCGCCGCTACGCCGAGCTTGGGGCCGATGCGGATCGCGCCATCGCGGAGTATGCCGCCGATGTCCGCGCGCGCCGCTTCCCGGCCCCCGAACATGTCTTCGCCATGGAGACGCCGGCATGACCGAAGTGATCCGCAGCGCGGAGGCCCTGCGCGAAAAGGTCTCTGGCTGGAAGCGCGCGGGCGCGCTTGTCGGCGTGGTGCCGACCATGGGGGCGCTGCATGACGGCCATCTGAGCCTGGCGCGGGCGGCCCGGTCGCAGTCGGACCGGGTGATCGTGACGATCTTCGTCAACCCGATGCAGTTCAACAATGCCGACGACCTCGCGAAGTACCCCCGCGACGAGGCGCATGACCTGGCGCTTCTGGAGGCTGACGGGGTGGACGTGCTGTTCGCGCCGGGGCCGGAGGAGGTCTATCCGGGCGGCTTTGCGTCGAAGGTGACGGTGGCGGGGATCTCGGCGCCGATGGAGGGGGCGTTCCGCCCAGGTCATTTCGACGGCGTGGCCACCGTTGTGACGAAGCTTTTCGGCATGACCCAGGCGGGCCGCGCCTTCTTCGGCGAGAAGGACTGGCAGCAGTTGCAGGTCGTGCGGCGGCTGGTCAGGGACCTGAACATTCCGATCCACATCATCGGTTGCCCGACGATCCGGGAAGAGGACGGGCTGGCGATGTCGTCGCGCAACGTGCGCCTGACGGCGGCGGAGCGGGCGGTCGCGCCCGCCCTGCACCAGGCGATGCAGCGCGCGGCGGAGGCGATCCGGGCGGGCGCCCCGGTCGCGGAGGCGCTTGAGACGGCGCGATCGCAGGTTCTGGCAGCGGGTTTCGCGGCGGTGGAGTACCTGGACCTGCGCGGCGCCGAGACGCTGGAGCCGCTGGAGGCCCACACCGCCCCGGTACGGCTTCTGGCAGCGGCGACGCTTGGGGCCGTGCGGCTGATCGACAACATCGAGGTGTGAGCGGGTTTCCGGGGCTCGTGCCCCGGACCCGGGTGGGGGCGCTGCCCCCACACCCCCGGGGCATTTGGAAAAAGAAGAAGATCAGGGCGCGAGAAGGTCTGCCAAGACCAGCGCCATGACCTTCGCGCTGTCCGTCATGTCGCCGATCCCCACCCATTCGTCGGGCTGGTGGGCGAGGTCAAGCACGCCGGGCCCGTAGGCGATGCAGTTCCGAAGCCGGCCGATCCGGTCGATGTGCTTCTGGTCGTAGGTGCCGGGGGAGACGACGTAGCCTGCCTGGCGGCCGAGCACCCGCTCGATCGCGGCGGCGGTGGAACGGACCACGGGCGCGTCGCGCTCGGTCATGGTCGGGCGCACCTCGAAGAGGTCGCGGATGTCGTACTGGAAGGTAGGGCGCGCGGCCTTGACGCGCTCAAGCAGGGCTGTCACCTCGGCCTTGACCTCGGCGAGGTCCTCCTCGATCAGGTAGCGGCGGTCGATCACGATGCGGCAGCGGTCGGGGACGCAGGGCGCGGGCAGGCCGGTGTAGCCTTCCTCCTGCTCCTTCTCGCCGCCGTGGATGGAGTTGATGTTGAGCGTCGACTGTTTCGCGCCTTCCGGCACGACGGGCATTTCGGTCCGCTTGGTGGCGAGCAGGGGAAAGAGGGTCGCCTCCATCTCGGCCAGGACCGCGCCCATGTGGCGCACGGCGCTGTCGCCGAGGAAGGGCATGGAGCCGTGGGCGATGCGGCCCTTGGTCTCGATCTCGGCCCACCAGACGCCGCGATGGCCAAGGCAGATGCGGTCCTTGTTGAGGGGCTCGGGGATGATGACGTGCTGGACCCGTTCAGGCGAGAAGCGGCCCTGTTCGGCCAGATAAGCTACGCCGCCATAGCCGCCGGTTTCCTCGTCCGCGGTGGCGGAGATCTCGATGGCGCCGCGATGGCCGGGGCAGGCGGCCCGGAAGGCCTCTGCCGCGATGATCGAGGCCGCAAGGCCCCCTTTCATGTCGCAGGCGCCGCGGCCGTAGATGCGGTCGCCCTCGATCTCCGCCCCGAACGGATCGCGGGTCCAGCCGTGGCCGACCTCCACCACGTCGTGATGCGAGTTGAAATGGACGCAGTCGCCCCGGGCTGCCCCCTCGGCCCGGGCGACGAGGTTCCAGCGCGGGTGTGCGGGCGCGTCGCCAGGTGCGCCCTCCGCCCGGATCAACTCCACCGAGAAACCGGACGCGGCAAGGCGCGCGGCCAGGTAATCGCAGATCGCCCGGTAGTTGCGGCCCGGGGGATTGAGCGTGGGAATGCGGATCAGATCCTGCGTCAGCCGGATCAGGTCGTCGCGGCGGGCGGCGATTTCCCCGGCAATCCGTGTTCCCAGCGCATCATCCATGCAAGGACGCTAGCGCCCGGCCCGCCAAGCTGCAAGCCGCGCGCGATTGGCGGGTGACGGGGGGGAGCGGTTCTGGAATATTCCCCTCATACGGCCCTTCCTTGCGGCATCGGGGCGCACATATTGTAACGAGAATTAACATCGGAGGACCACATGGCCGATTTCGACGCACAGATACGCGAAAGCCAGAGGCAGGTCGCGGACGCGCAGGCCAAGATCGCGGATCTGACGGGCCGGATCGACAGCGCGCGTTCCAAGCTGAAGACGGGCGACGACATCTCGATCGACATCGAGAACGCGACGCTGGCCGATGTGCACCGCCATGCCGAGGTCATGAACGCCAACATCGCCGAGCTGATCATGGGGCTTGACGACGTGACGGCGGGCTTTTCGAAGGACTTCGACGAGATGCGCAACAAGACGGGCTGGGAAAGCTTCGTCGGCATCTTTTCGCGCGGCAAGTCGGAATCGCTGCGGCAGGAGCGGCTGAGGGGCGCCTCGATCGACGACAAGCTTCAGGACCTGATCGGCAAGTCGGACGTGATCGTGAAGCTGCTGGAGGGCCAGCTTGCGGTCCTGAACGACCACAAGAGCCGGGTTGAGGCGAACCTGACTGAGACCCTTTCGGACCGCGAGGCGACGGTGGGCGAGCTGGAGAGCCTGCGCGCCGAGATCCTTGCGATGGACCCCAGGCTGATCGAACTGGAAAACAAGATCAGCGTCGAACAGGACGCGGCCGCCCGCACCAAACTGGAAAGCGAGCTGGCCGCGCTGAACACCCGCTACAACGCGATGGTGCAGGACGAACAGGTGAAGCTTGCCAAGTCGCAGACGCTGGAGCGCTATATCGAGAAGGGCAAGACCTGGGTCGACAGCCTTCAGAACCAGGCGGCGACGCAGATGGTGCTGATCAACAAGCTTCAGACCGACACGCGCCAGCGGGTGGTGCTCTATGATGCGCTGACGAAGTCCCTCAAGACCGCGCAGCAGCAGGACGTGGCGCACCGGATCAACGAGATTGGAGTGAAGACCGACCAGGAGGCGCAGGCCGCCATGGCCGGGATCGGTACCGCGACCAACCAGCGCATGGCCGAGATGATGGAGGCCCACGAGGACCAGATGGTCTTCGCCCGCAAGGTGCTGGAGCAGAAGGCGAAGGCCGACGAACGCTTCGCCCGGCGCTTCGCCGCGATCGTCGAGAAGCACGACAAGAACCTGTATGGGGGCTAGATGCTGAGGATCGTGCCGGCGCGGTCGGGTGTCATCGACGACGAATTCACACTTGGCGTCGGCTTTCAGTGGCGCGATGACACTGGGCAGGAGCGCTACGTTGTGGTTTCCGCCGCCCGGATGGTCGAACAGCAGGACATCGACCTGGGGCACACGGGGCTTCACGTCGAACTGGATGACCCATCGAACAGCGCCTACCGCGCCGTCGCCGCGATCCGGCTGAGCCCCGGCGGCGTTATCGAGATCGCCCTTTCGCCGGAGGGGCAAAGCGCCGCGGGTGTCCCGGGCATGGTCGTGCTGACCTCGGACGCGGATGCCGAAGCGCGGGCGATGACCCTGCGGCTGGCGGCGATTGCCGGGGTTGACGTCAAGGAGATCTGATGCCCGAGCTTGACCTGACCACAGATCACAAGGCGTTGGACGACGACCTGGCCGCGCGGCGCTACTTCGCCAAGTTCGAGCACATCACCCGCCGCCTTGCCGGGGTCGCGGAGGCGATGGAGCGGGACCGGGCGCTTTCCGCGCTCGAAAGCGATGTGGTGGAGGCCTATGTCCGCGCGATCGCGGCGAGCTTCAAGGCGCTGAGCCTGAAGTACCTCGTTTCCGGCCGGATCGCGGGGATCGGGCAGCGGCACCTGACCATCGACCTGCACGAAAGCGGCTTCCCGATCTTCCAGGAGATCGTGACCATGGCCAACGATGCGGCCCAGGCGGGAAAGCATCTGGCCGGGATGCCGGACGCGGCGCGCCTCAAGGACGAGATGGTGCGCCAGATCCTGGGCGAGCGGGTGGTGCCCACCCGGCTGCAATACGCGATGTCGCAGCGGCTTTACTACGAGGCGTTGGCGCAGGGAGGGCTCTACTTCGCGCAGATGCATCCCGAGGCGCAGTTCACGGGCGAGGCGCCCTCGGGCCGGCGGGGGTTCCTGCTGCATTGGGGCGTCTATGACAGCCAGCTGAACGTGCCGGTTCTTTACCTGATGGATGTCGAGGATTCAGGGCGCAAGGCGTTGCCGCTTGACGAGGGGCGTTGGCCGCAGGCGCAGGCGCATCTTCTTGCGCAGTCGGCGGGCGGGCTGAAGCTGCTGACCGTTGCCCGCGGCTTTGATGCGGATTTTGCCGACCTGCACCCCAAGCGTCTGCGCCGCCTGCACCTGGGGCCGATGTATTCTTCGGCCTTCACGCTGCAGACCGGCCCGATCCGCGAGGTGCTGGAGGAGGCGCGGTCGCCCGCGGGCGAGGACTGGGCACTGGCCTGGACGGTGGAGGATCTGGAGAGCGAGCGGGTGGAGGTCGAGAAGGGCTGGTTTTCCACGACCGAGCGGCAGGTCTTCCGCCTGGATCCGCTGGCCGGGATGGGCGCCGAGACGGGTGCCACGCGCGTGACGCGGTCGCTGATCCTGCCGCAGCGGCCCTTCCAGGTGCTGGCGGAAAAGGACCCGGAGGGGTTCCGGTCGGTCCGGAAGTTCGTGGTGGGGCGCGAGGGCCGGGTGCTGGTCTATGGCTGAGGGCGCCGGGGGGCTGTCTGCCCCCCGGACCCCCCGAGGATATTTGTGAAAAGAAGAACAGGATCGAGGGCTTTCGATGACGACGCCGCTGAACGAGATGGAGCTTAAGGAAGAGGAGATCCGGGGGCATTATCCGGCGGCGACGGAGATGCTGATGGGGATCGACCACACGCCCCGCCTTGGCACGCCGCGGCTGAGCCTGACGTCGGCGGAGAAGTCGCCCGAGGTCGCCTCGATGCAGCGGCGTTTCCGGTCGACGACGCCCGGGCTGGTCACGCGGTCAATGGCGCGGGCCGAAGGGGTGCGCCTTCTGGACCGGATCGCGGAGACCGACGGGGACGATCCCTTGACCTCGGCCACGCAGGCGGCGGTCGCACATGGGCTGCGCCGGGCGCTTTCGATCGCGCTGGCTGTTGGGGAGCATTTCGCGGGTCAGACGGCGCTGATCGAGTTGAAGAAGGCCAACCTGGAGAACCGCTTGCCCCGTGAACGGGTGGTTGAGTTTTCGGAACTTCTGGCGGCCGAGGCGCTGGCGGTGCTTTATACCTTCGGCAACGCGATGGCCTTCCTTCTGGCCGCGCAGGCGAGCGAGCAGGCGGTGGAGGTCGGAGCGGCCGAGGAGGTGCTGACCGACAACGCGCCCCTCGCCTTGCACGGGGCGCTGTGGGAGCTGGACCAGAAGATCGGGATGCATGCGACGAATGAGACGCTTCTGGTCGCGACGATCCTGGGCTATGCGGAACAGCTTATGGACAAGGTGCGCGCGCGGGCCGAGGGCGCGCCGAGGCTGGCGGCCTTCACCGGCGCCAACTACCGCGTCAAGGCCGACGACTTCCCGATTTCCGGCTTCGAGCCTGCCCGCAAGGCGCGGGGGACCGCACTGGTCATGGCGTTCAAGAAACCTTCGGAAGTCGTGGGCAACCATATCGCCAAGTACCAGGCGATGCGCCTGGCCAAGATGCTGATGGCCTATGACTTCGAGAAGCGCCTGAACCCCTTCGCCGAGATGGGGGGCTTCATCTTCACCTTCATGGGCGACGGAAAGCCGGGGACGGGCAAGACCACGCTGATCCAGATGATGGCGGGGCTTCTGAACGACTACTGCCAGGCCGCGAAATACCCCTTCCGCTACCAGAACCTGTCGATCGACAACGTGGACAGCTACCAGGGCAAGTCGGGGCAGAACGCCAAGGCCTTCATCCAGGCCGTCATGGACCCCTCTGTCATCGGCTTCGGCACCGTCGACGACATCGACCAGATCGCGGGCAAGCGCGGGGATCGCCAGTCCTCTGCCGGCCAGCAGGAGATCACGGCGGTGCTGATGGAGGCTTTCGCCGGCGCCAACACCGTCGTGCGCGGCAACTGCACCTTCGGCATGTTTTCGAACTACCCGGAGAACGTGGACGACGCGCTGCGCCAGCGGGCGGGCGCGCGGTTCCTGGTGGACGGGCCGCAAACGCGGGAGGATTACATCGACATCCTCGCGCTGCTGCTGGGGCGCAACCACACGATCCAGCTGGGCGATCACGACCTTTACGCCGCGCAGGAGATCAAGCGGGCGGTGGCCGAAAGCTTCGAGACCCATTCCCGCCCCAAGGAGGACGGGTTGGTGCGGGTCTATGAGGCGGTCCGGGGGCGGATTGGGGAGTTGGACACCATCGCCAAGCTTGGCACCTACCTCAAGGCGATCCAGGAGGCGGACGACCGCTTCACCGGCCGCGCGATCAAGAACATCACCGACGCGGTCAAGGTCCGCGCGATGGACTTCGAACTGCCCGACGAATGGATGGAGAACCCCGATCTGTTCCTCTTCAAGCCCTACGACGAAAAGCGCGCGATGATCGGAGAGCTGCGCCGCCCCATCACGGTCGAGATGGTGGTACAGGAAATCAACCGCTACGCCGACAGCGAGTTCCGCTACGCCGACAAGTCCGACGAGGTGGCCATCGAGGGCGCCGTCCGCGACATGCGGCGGATGGAAGAGGCGAAGAGACGGTATCTGGAGGGGCGGGGGTGATGACGCCGCTTCACAAGAGTTTTGACACTTACGAAGGCTGGATCGGCCACTATAAACGTATGCGTCGTTGGCAAGAGCGTGCCGTTCGCTACGCAAAGGGGCCTCTTAACTATGCAAACGATGAAGCGGTAGATTTCGTCCTAGCGTACTTTCTGTGGGCGCACTCTCTACGAGAATGGTTAATTGAAACTGGCTCTGTCAAAAAGGTCGAGATCGATCAATTGCTTGCGGATCGACCCGAGTGGTCCATTTGCCGTGATCTTGCCAACCGATCAAGGCACTATGATCTAAAGAAAAATCCCACAGATAAACACTGGATTCTAGCCTTGCGTTTAGACCTGAATGCCCTGATGGCGGGAAAGCAGGAGCATCAGTTTTGGTATGTTCTGCACGACGGTCAATATCGCGAAATACCCGACTGTGTGAACGCGGTAGCTCGGATGTGGGAGGAAACTCTTGACCGATTGGGGCTAGAAAGAGGGCTCCAATGAACCGCCTCATCGCCAAAGGCCTCATGTTCGGCAACCTCATCGCGGTGGACAGCCCCGCGCTGGTGGAGCGGTATAACCGCGCGCTCAAGGCGTTGACGGGGCAGACCACAGGCCTCACGGACTTCCATATCGACCTGTCGGGCTATTCGCCGGAGATCGGGGATGAGTTGGGCGATGACCTCTACCTCAACCCGAACGGCTGCAACCGGCAGTTCATCCTGCTGACGACCGACCAGAAGACCGCGCCGCTGCTGAATGCCAAGTTCTCGACCTCTCGCGGCATCCTCACCCGCTTCATCGAGGAGAACGAGGCGGAGTTGTTCACCCTGACCGCCCGTGACGCCGTGGCGGGGGAGTTGGAGAACACCGTCTTCGACCTGACCGAGCCGAAGCGCCTGTTCGACATCCGCCGCGTCACCGTCGTGGCCGACACCACCGGCAACCACATTGCCGAAGGGCGCAAGCTCGCGGGCCTGATCGAACGGTTCCGGACCGAGGAGGACGGCTGGTGGGACGATGTGCTGATCGCCGAGATGATCGGGCTGGCCGAAAAGACCGGCGACGTGACGAAGAACCCGGTCAGCCTGAAATCTACGACCTTCGATCAGGGCAACTTCTGGACCGCGCATTTCGGCGGCGTCTACCTGTTCCGCGATGTCGAACACCCGGCGCTGATCTCCGTCGGTCCGCGTGCGGCGCTGGGCACGCTGCCGATGAAGTATGTGCTCGATCTCTCCGACCATCGCGCGGTTGCGGAGTTTCTTGACCTCAATGACCTGGTGGAGCCGATCGTGGGCGCGCGGGGGCTCGATGCGGGCGCGATCCTCCGGCAGAAGATGGACTTCATCCTGGTCGATGCCGCGACGCGGCTGGGGCTGGAGACCGGCGCCGGCACAAGGCGGGAGCTTCGGCAGGTGGCGACCGCGCTGGGGCCCCGGCTGCCGGAGGCGTTCCAGGGCTTGGCCGCGCTCCTGCGCTGGGTGGAGACGGGGGGCAGGCGCCCGCGCATCGGCCCCAGCCACCCGGCCTATTTCTACACCCTGCGCGCCCGCCCGTCGAAGGACCGCGATTTGGTGAACATGCTTCTGGCGGAGTTGTCGCCACTCGACATCCGGCAGCTTTTCATCTGCCACAAGGAACTGTTCTACGACATCTACCGTAGCTGGCCCGAGGCGAAAAAGGCCTATGTCGCCGACTTCCTTGCCCGTGAATACCAGATGGACAAGGATGGCACGCGGCGCGCGCTGTTCGGGGATGAGCCGCGGATGACCGTCGGCCCCTGGGATCGCGATATCGTCGAGGTCGTCGGCCCCTGGGGCGCGGTGAGGAGGGAACGCAGATGATCGCCTTCGTCCGGCTTGCCGTCTTCGGCTTCATCGGCATGACGGCCGCCTATTTCCTCTTGTCGGTCTACTCGCGCTCGGTCGAGCGGGAGCGGCTGGAGAGGGAATGGGACGACGACCCGGTCTCCGGGGATGATCCGGCCGCGCGCGATGCCTATATCGAGGCGGGTTTGCAGGACTACCGCAAGAGCCTGAGGCGCAAGCTGATCTGGCTGGTCTATGTGATCCCCACCGTGATCGTGCTGCTCCTTGTTTATCTGAATGACACCTGAGGCGAAGATGAAATACGCGAAATGGACCATCCTGACGCTTCTGGCGCTGATCGTCTTCGGCTTTTTCCATTACACGCTGCCGCAGCATGACATCGTCCGGATCGTGAACACCTACCAGGAACGCCAGGACCTGGACGACTGGACGCGGATCTTCTGGGCGACGCCGGATGACCAGGCAACAGGGCTCATCAACCGCGACGTGCAGTTCATCCAGGCGGTCGATGCCGACGGCGACCCGCGCGTCTACCGCAATGAAGATACTGGCTGGCACTGGCCGCCGTATTTCAAGTTCGACACCGCCAACCTCCAGACCGAGGCGGAGGACCTGAAATCCACCTCCGCCGCGCCGCAATGGGTGTCGGTCACCCATTATGGTTGGCGCAACGTCTACTTCTCCACCTTCCCCAACGCGGTCGGCATCAAGCCCGTGGCGGGCCCCGATGTGACGATCATCCCTTGGGTCAACATCGTCATCCTGACCTTCCTGGCCTTCATCCTCTTCATGCTGCGGCGCATGTGGCTCCAGTTCCGTGAACGCATGATCGACCCGGTGATCGAGGATGTGGAGGAGGCCTGGGACAGCGTCGATGCGCAGGCCGATCAGGCGACGGCCAAGGCCCGCGGGATCTGGGGGCGGTTCAGGGCCTGGCTCGGCACTTGGAAAAGCAAGCCGCGCCGGTAGTGCGGTACCGGGCGCGCGCCGCGAAGCGCCCGCAAGGCCAGCGATGCCGCCGCCGTGGATTGTTGCGCGGCAGGCCCGACACGCTGTGATACTCTTTTGGAACACGCGCCGGCAGGCGCGTGGTTCGGGGGGTGGCGTGAACCGCTATCGCCCTCAGGGCATGAGGGAAAGACAATGTCAGGCGCTCGGATTCGACAGGCTTCTGAACGCGATACACCGGTAATGCTGGTGTTGATGGATATTGCCAGCGCAGGCTTTGTCCGAGCGCTCTTCGCCAAGTCGGCCCCGTCGGGAACGCCCGTCGAGGGCTACACCGTATCGCGCATGAATGGCGCTGACTCTGCATTGTCGTATTCCAAGCTCTGGGTCGCCGACACCCGCCGCGGTCCGCGCGGGATCTGTCTGACCGTCTGGGATGCCAACGTCGCGGCACAGGCCTTCTATCGCAAGCTTGGCTATCGCTATGGCGGAAAGCGATCCGTCGTCAGAAGAGACTGGAGTGCACCCTACGCTGAATGGCTTTTGATGCTGAAGGACTGAGGGGCCTGGTAGTCAACCGTTGCAGGCTTTGAAAAATTGACCAAAAGGTCAAGTATCGTGATTGCGAAGGGACGCGACTTTCGCTAGCGTGACGCGCTAGGATAGGCGCGCAAGCGCATCTTCAAGGACATGCCCATGCAGGCCGAAGCGGTCCATTCCCTGTCCCGGAACGAGCGTAACCCGGGTGTCCCTCTGACGCCCGACTGGTTTGATCATATCGCCGTCAACACCCCGGCAGCCGAGCGGCGGGCAGCCACGCTGACGACCCGGCGGACGGTAAAGAAGGAATGGCAGGCGGCCTGGCTCGTCAACGCGATCCGCTGCATGGACCTGACGACGTTGTCGGGGGACGACACGCCCGACCGGGTGCGCCGGCTTTGCGCCAAGGCGCGCCAGCCGCTGGCCGATCGCATCCTGGTGGGGCTCGGGCTTGACCGCGTGACGACGGGCGCGGTCTGCGTCTATCCCACCATGGTCTCGACAGCCGTCAAGGCGCTGGCCGGGTCGGGTATCCCGGTGGCTTCGGTCGCGACCGGGTTTCCGGCCGGCCTCATGCCCCTGAACCTGCGGCTGGCCGAGATCCTTTACGCCGTCGACCAGGGCGCGGAGGAGATCGACATCGTCATCACCCGCGCCCATGTATTGGACGGCAACTGGAGCGCCCTTTACGACGAGGTCGCCGCGATGCGGGAGGCCGCTGGCGCGGCGCATCTGAAGGCGATCCTCGCCACCGGCGACCTGAAGACGCTGCGCAATGTCTACAAGGCCTCGATGGTCGCGATGCAGGCGGGCGCGGATTTCATCAAGACCTCGACCGGGAAAGAGGGGGTGAACGCCACGCTTCCGGTCTCGCTCGTCATGGCGCGGGCGCTGCGCGATTACGGCGCGCGGACGGGCTTCCGTATCGGGTTCAAGCCCGCAGGGGGCATGAAGACCGCCAAGGACGCGATCGCCTGGCAGATCCTGATGAAGGAGGAACTGGGCAACGACTGGCTCAGGCCCGACCTCTTCCGTCTTGGCGCGTCGTCGATGCTGGGCGACATTGAACGGCAGTTGGAACATCATGTGACCGGGCGCTACGCCGCGTCCTCGCGTCACGCGCTTGCATGAGGGGCCCCATGCCATCCGTTTCTGACATTCTCGAAACCATGGATTACGGACCGGCCCCGGAAGCGGCGGGGGAGGTGCTGAAATGGCTCTCTGCCCGTGGGGATTTCGGGCACTACATCAATGGCCGATTCACCCCGCCGGGCACGACGTTCGAGGTCCGGAACCCCGCGACGGGCGACCTTCTGGCCCGCGTGTCTCAGGGGGGAGAGGCTGACGTGGCCGCCGCCGTGAAGGCGGCCCGCGCGGCCCTTCCGCGCTGGTCGAAGCTGTCGGGCCACGACCGGGCGCGGCATCTTTACGCACTGGCCCGCCACATCCAGAAGCGGGAACGCTTCCTTGCGGTGCTCGAAACCCTCGACAACGGCAAGCCGATCCGGGAAACGCGCGACATCGACGTGCCGCTAGTCGCGCGCCACCTGTACCATCACGCCGGTTGGGCCGAGATGCTGGCCGAGGAATTCCCCGGCCAGGGACCCGTAGGGGTCTGCGGGCAGATCATCCCCTGGAACTTCCCGCTTCTGATGCTGGCGTGGAAGATCGCGCCCGCGCTGGCCGCCGGGAACACCGTGGTCCTGAAACCCGCCGAATACACGCCCCTGACGGCGCTCGCCTTCGCCGAAATCTGTGCCGAGGTGGGCCTGCCCAAGGGCGTCGTGAACATTGTCACCGGCGACGGAGCCACGGGCGCGGCGCTGGTCGCCGCCGATGTTGACAAGATCGCATTCACCGGCTCGACCGAGGTAGGGCGCGCGATCCGCAAGGCCACCGCTGGCACGGGCAAGAAGCTGACGCTGGAACTGGGTGGCAAGTCGCCCTTCATCGTCTTCGCCGATGCCGATATCGACGGCGCGGTCGAGGGCGTGGTGGATGCGATCTGGTTCAACCAGGGCCAGGTCTGCTGCGCGGGCTCGCGCATCCTGGTGCAGGAGGGCATCGCGGGGACCTTCACCGAACGCCTGACCGCGCGGCTTGGCAAGCTCCGCCTTGGCGACCCGCTCGACAAGTCCACGGACATCGGCGCGATCGTCGATCCGGTGCAACTGGCCCGCATCCGCGACCTTGTGGCCCAGGGGCAGGCGGAGGGCGCCGTCCTTCACCAGGCGCCGTGCCAGCTGCCCTCGAGGGGCAGCTTCTTCGCCCCGGGCTTCTTCACCAATGTCGCCCCCGCCAATATCGTGTCTGAGGTCGAGATCTTCGGTCCCGTCGCCACGCTGACGACCTTCCGCACCCCCGATGAGGCCGTGGAACTGGCGAATAACACCCGCTACGGGCTCGCGGCCTCGGTCTGGTCGGAAAACATCAACCTCGCGCTCGATGTGGCGGCCAGGGTGAAGGCGGGCGTCGTCTGGGTCAACGCCACCAACATCTTCGACGCGGGCGCAGGCTTCGGCGGCTACCGCGAGTCCGGCTTTGGCCGTGAGGGCGGTCGCGAGGGGGTGGGCGAATACCTGTCGGAGGCACCGGTCAAGGCCAAGGCGGAATCCGCGCCGGTCACGCTCGAAACCGGCCCCGTGCCGGAGGCGCCTGCCGGGGTCGAACCGATCGACCGCACCGCAAAGCTCTACATCGGCGGCGCCCAGAAGCGCCCGGACAGCGGCTATTCCTATGCCGTGCGGGGCAAGGGCGGTGTCATCGGGCTGGCCGGTCTGGGCAGCCGCAAGGACATCCGCAACGCGGTCGAGGCCGCGCACAAGGCCGCGGGCTGGGGCAGGGCCACGGGGCACAACCGCGCCCAGGTGCTTTACTACCTGGCCGAGAATCTCGCCGCGCGCGAGGCGGAGTTCGCCCTGCGCCTGAAGTCCGCCGGATCCCCGAAACCGGCAGAGGAAGTGGCGACCGCCATCCGCCGCGCCTTCTACTACGCCGCGCAGGCCGACAAGTTCGACGGTGCCGTCCACGCCACGAAATCCGCGCATGTGACGCTGGCGATGCCCGAGCCCTTCGGCGTGATGGGCATCGCCTGCCCGACGGATGCGCCGCTTCTGGGGCTTCTCAGCCTGATCCTGCCCGCCATCGCCATGGGCAACCGCGTGGTGGCGGTCCCGTCGCAGAACATGCCCCTGTCCGCGACGGATCTTTACCAGGTCTTCGACACCTCGGACCTTCCGGGCGGCGTGGTCAATATCGTCACCGGCCCGCGCGACGACCTGGCAAAGACGCTCGCCGCCCATGACGACGTGGCCGCCATGTGGTACTGCGGCAGCCCCGAGGGCGCGCGGATGGTCGAGGCCGAAAGCGCGGGCAACCTCAAGGTGACCTGGCGGGTCCAGAACCGCGACTGGCTGGGGGCCGAGGGTCAGGGCCGGGGCTTCCTGAGCCGCGCCACGCAGATCAAGAACATCTGGGTGCCCTACGGCGAATAAGGCATCGGTTGCCCGCGTCGCCGCATTCGGCCAAGGTCGGCTCCGAAGGGGGCGGTGATGGTGCGGCTGGCGGTCCTGGTTTTAACGATCATGTGGGTGCCGGGCGCGGCGCTGGCGCATGCGACGCAGCGCGCGATCCTCCATGTTCTGCCGACGGGGCCCTATGTGATCGGCGCCGGGATCGCCGTGGCGCTTTCGGCGCTGATGGTGGCCGTGGCACCCCGCCTGCCGGCACCGCGATCGATGGTGCTCCTGTCGCGCCGCGCTGTGCCGTCCGATCCGGGCAGCTGGTGCGCCGCCGCGCTTCTCGCGGCGCTGATCGCCATCGGCTTTTTCGGAAGCCGCGATCCCTATGGCAATCTGCTGACGCTGACGGTCTGGGTCGTCCTTTGGGTGGCGCTGACGCTGGCTGTCGCGGTGTTTGGCAACCTCTGGCGTGGGCTGGACCCTTGGCGCGGCCCCGTGCGCGCGTTGCGCGGGGTGCTGGGGCTGCGCGGCGGCATCGGCCTGTCCCGCCTGGGGCATTGGCCCGCCGTCGCCGGCTACCTCGCCTTCGCCTGGTTCGAGATCGTGTCGCTTGCCCCGGCCGATCCGGCCGTGCTCGCCCGCGCGGCGCTGGTCTATTACCTCGTCATCCTGACCCTCGCGACCGCCGAGGGCGAGGACTGGCTGGAGCGGGGGGAGTTCCTGAGCGTCTATTTCGCCTTCGTGTCGAAGATATCGCCTCTTTGGGCCGAGCGGCACGATGGCCGGGTCGTCCTGCGCCTTGGCTGGCCGGGCGCGCAGATCGTCGCGATGGCGCCGCTCACGCTGTCGCAGGCGGCCTTCGTGACGGCGATCCTGGCCTCCGTCAGCTTCGACGGGCTGCATGAGACCTTCTGGTGGCTGGCGTGGATCGGCATCAACCCGCTCGACGTGCCGGGGCGCTCGGCGGTCATGGGGGTGAACAGCGCCGGGCTTTTCCTGACCTGGGCCGCGATGGCCGGGCTGATCGCCGCGGCGATCCGGGCGGAACTGGCCCTTGCCGGGACGGGGACGCAAGGGTTCGCCCGCGCCGCCGGACCCTATGCGCTGTCCTTCCTGCCCATCGCGACGGGCTACCACATCGCCCATTACCTCGTCGCGCTTCTGACCTCGGGCCAGTACGTTCTGGTGGCCCTGAACGATCCCCTTCATCGCGGCTGGGCGCTTCTTGGACTGCCGGAGCATTGGGTGGGGTTCGGGTTCCTTGCGCGGGAAAGCTCCGTCCGTCTGATCTGGCAGGCACAGTGGGCGATCATCCTGACGGCCCATCTGCTGGCGGTCTTCCTCGCCGCCCATATCGCGAAGACGTCCGGTGCCGAGAACCGCAAAATCGCACAGCTTCCGGTCGCCGCGCTGATGGTGCTTTACACCGTCTTCGGTCTGTGGCTCCTGTCAGCACCTGCCTCAGGGTAGAAAGGCATGGACTTTTTGTTCGTGTACGCACAATCTTGACCCAAGGCGCGGGCGATGAAAGCCACGTGCCGGGTTCCAGCAGCGGAGATGACCGATGACATCCAGACTGATCGGAAAGACCCCGAACCGGCGTTCGGTTCTCGGGGGTATGGCGGCGGGCGCAGGGGCGCTGGCGCTGCCCACCTTCTTCCCCGGCTATACCCATGCGCAAAGCGCAGAGCCCATTCGACTCGGCTTCCAGCTTCACCGCACGGGCATCGGCGCCTCCTACGGCCGGTGGTACGAACGGACCGCGACCGCCGCGCTGAACGTCCTGAACGAAGCCGGTGGCATCAACGGCCGCCCGGTCGAGATCCTGTTCGAGGATGACGGGACCGACCCGGCCCGCGGCGCCGAGGTCTTCGGCAAGCTCGCCACGCAGTCGAACTGCGATCTGGTGTTCGGCGCGCTCTTTTCCCACGTCGTGATCGGCACCGCACCGCGCGCGGCCGAGATGAAGGTACCCTACTTGGTCTGCTCCGAGGGGCACCACGTCGCCTCTGGCATGCTGAACCGCTGGACGCTTCAGCCGGGCATCACCGACGTGAAGAGCCAGGTGCAGGGCATGGCGCCCTTCGTGACCCAGAACCTCGGCAAGAAGGTCACGATGATCTTCCCCGACTTCGCCTTCGGCCACGATCACCGCGACTACTTCACCGCCGCCTGCGCCGCGCAGGGTGGGGAGGTCATCGCCCAGATCGCGATCCCGCCGACCGAGACCTCCTTCACCCGCTACTTCCCGCAGATCCCGGCGGAGACCGAGGTGATCTACCACGTCATGGTCGGCCCCGCCGTCCTGACCTTCGTGAAGGAGCTGGGGGAGTTCTACGGCTCGGGCGCGCGCCCGCAGCTTTTCGGCTTCATCGATTCGCTCGAAGCGGTGGACATCGCCTCGCCGGGGCTTGAATTCCTCGAAGGCTCGCACTTCTGGGAGGCGCATCCGCGCTACAAGCAGGCCGATGCCTCCGAGCATGAGGTGTTCTACCGCAACGCGGTGGGGGTCGATGACAACGGCGCCTCGGTCACCGATCCGGCGGACGTGGCGACCTATGCGCATATGTTCTCGGTCTGGGAGACGCTCTTTGTCATCAAGGCGGGCATGGAGGCCGCAGGCTACCAGGGTCCGGCCGACCGCCAGAAACTGGTCGAGGCGATCGAGGCGATGACGGCGTTCGCGGAAAGCCGCGAACATCCGCAGGGCGACAAGACCTTCAACGGCAAGACCCACCAGGCATTCGGGCACCAGAATATCTCGCAGGTGCAGGGCGGCAAGCTGATCCGCGTCCACCGGACCAGCCTCGAGGACGGGTACTACCCGGACGAGGTCGACTACACCACGCAGTCGTTCTGATCCCGTACCTACAACGCGGGGGCGGCCGTCGCCCCCGCGACCCTGACGCCGAGAGACCTGCGTGAGCTTCGGACCTTTCCTGCTTCTGGCCCTGATGGAGGGCATGGTGACCTCGGCGGTGCTGGCACTGGCGGCGGTCGGTCTCAGCCTTGTCTTCGGCATCATGCGGGTCGTCAACGTCGCGCATGGGGAATTCTTCATGCTGGGCGCCGTCTCGGCCTGGTTCGTGTCGCAATGGGTGCCGGGGCCGCCCGTGGTGGGCTTTGCCGCCGCGCTGATCCTCTGCCCGCTCTTCGTGGGCGCCATCGCGGCGCTTGCGGACATGACGGTCCTCAAGCGCCTGAACTATGAGCCGGAGGCGACGATCGTCGCCACCATCGGCCTTCTCTATATCCTCCAGCAGGCGGCGCTGTCGCTTTACGGCCCCGATGCGCGCCCGGTGCCCGCGCCCTTCAACCTGCGCGTCCAACTGCCCTGGTTCGGCTATTCGGGCTACAAGATCGCGGTCGTGGCGGCCTCGGCCGTGGTGCTTCTGGGGGTCTGGCGGCTTCTGGCGAAAAGCCGCGTGGGCCTCGTGATGCGGGCAACGCAGTACGACCGCGAAACCGCGCGCGCCTTCGGCATCAATGTGGACCGCGTCTATGCCGGCGTCTTCGCGCTGGGGGGCGGGCTTGCCGCGCTCGCCGCCGTGTTGATCGTGCCGATCCAGCAGGCGCATTACCTGATGGGTACCGATCCGCTGCTCTTGTCCTTCATCGTCGTCATCATCGGCGGGCTGGGGTCCTTGCGCGGAACGGTGATCGCTGCGCTTCTGATCGGGCTTTCGGACGGCGTCATCTCCACCTTCTTCGCGCCGACGCTGGCCAAGATCGTGGCGACACTGGCGGTGGCGTTGGTGCTGGTCTTCCGGCCCCAGGGCCTCTTCGGAAGGCGGGCGCTATGAGTGCGGGCGCAAGGATCTGGGCGCTTCACCTGGCCGCGCTGGCCCTGCTGGCGGCGGGCGGGGTGCTGCTGCCCGCCTATCACCTGACCAACTTCGCCAAGGTCATGGTGCTGGCCACCTACGCCATGGGCTACAACATCGCCTTCGGCTACACGGGGCTTCTGAGCCTGGGGCACGCGCTGTTCTTCGGTGCGGGGCTTTACGGTGCCGGGATGCTGGTTCAGCACGCAGGTGCCGCGGCGGGTCCGGCGGCCATCGCCGGGCTGCTGGCCGGGGGTGCGATGGCGGGGGTGGTCGGCCTGCTGGCGCTGCGCACGCAGGGCGTGGCCTTCATGATCGTGACGCTGATGTTCGCCCAGGCGGGCTATCTGACGATCCTCTACAACACCGCCTGGACGCGCGGCGACGAAGGCATCGTCATCGCGCGCGAGGCGCGGGTGCTTCTGGGCTTCGACCTGTCCGCCGACCTGCCGCGCTATTTCGCGGCCTTCGCGCTTTTCGCCGCCGGGCTGGTGCTGAAGCTTTGGCTCGTCCGGTCGCCCAGCGGACGGGTGATGATCGCGCTGCGCGAGAACGAGGAGCGCAGCCGGATGCTGGGCTACGACCCCTATGCGCGCAAGCTTGCCGCGCTGGTGATCTCGGGCCTTTATGCCGGGGCGGCGGGGGCGGCCTACGGGCTGCTCTTCGGCTATGTGGGCGCGAGCCTCGCCTCGACCCAGTACTCGATCCTGCCGCTTCTGTGGGTCCTGCTGGGCGGGGCGGGCACGGTCCTGGGGCCCTTCGTCGGTGCGCTCCTCATGTTCTACCTGATCGACTATTCCAGTGCCGTTACCACGGCGAGCCTTCTGGTCGTCGGCGTGGCGCTGGTGCTTCTGGTCCTGTTCGCGCCAAAGGGCATCTTGGGCACGCTCAGGGAAAGGTGGCTGAAATGGCTGCCGTGACGCTGCTGGAGGCGCGCGGCCTGACCCGCCATTTCGGCGGCCTCAAGGCCGTGGACGGGGTCGACTTCACCCTGGCGGAGGGGGAGATCCACGCCCTGATCGGCCCGAACGGCGCGGGCAAGACGACCTTTGTCAGCCTTCTGTGCGGCCGCATCCCGGTGCAATCGGGCTCGATCCGCTTCGATGGGGCCGACATCACCCGGATGCCCGCCCACCGCCGGGTCCGGCGTGGCATCGCCTACACTTTCCAGATCACGCAGGTTTTCGCCAACCTCACGGTCTTTGACAACGTGGCGCTGGCCGTGCAGCGCCGCGGCGGCCACCTGGCGGAGGAGACGCAGGCCGCCCTGTCCCGCGTCGGTCTTGCCGAGCGCGCGGGCCAGATCGCCGGGACGCTGAGCTACGGCCACCAGCGGGTGCTGGAGATCGCCATGGGCCTGGCGCTGCAACCACGGCTCCTGATCCTCGATGAGCCCACGCAGGGCCTCGCCAATGCCGAGATCGAGACCTTCAAGGACCTCGTGCGCCAGATCGTGCCCGAGACCACCGTGCTGCTGATCGAACATAACATGGACGTGGTCATGGACCTGGCCCAGCGGATCACCGTCCTGAACTTCGGCGAGGTCCTCGCGACCGGCACGCCCGAGGCGATCCGGGCCAACCCGGCGGTGCAGGCCGCCTACCTGGGGGGCTGAATGCTGACGCTGACGGGCATCGATGCGGGTTACGGCGCGGTCCAGGTCCTGCGCGGCCTGACGCTCGAGGCGCGCTCGGGCGAGGTGCTTTGCGTCATGGGGCGCAACGGCGCGGGCAAGTCCACCATGCTCAAGACCATCATGGGGCTGGTTCCGGCCTCGGCGGGGTCGATCGTCCTCGACGGGGTGGATATCGGCCACCTTCCCGCGCATGAGGTGCCCCGCCACGGCATCGGCTACGTGCCGCAGGGCCGCCGCCTGTTCGCGGAGCTGACGGTCGCGGAGAATATCGAGATCGGCCTGATGACCCGGCAGCGCGGCCACCGCACGCGGGAAGAGGTGCTGAGCCTGTTCCCGCGCCTGCGCGAACGTCTGCGCCAGGCCGCCGGAACCCTGTCGGGGGGCGAACAGCAGATGCTGGCCATCGCCCGCGCGCTTTGCCTGGAGCCGAAGGTGCTGCTTCTGGACGAGCCGACCGAGGGGCTGCAACCCTCGATGATCGCGCTCATCCGCGACACGGTGGTGGCGCTAAAGGCCACCGGCGTCGCCACGATCCTGGTGGAACAGCGCGTCGATGCGGTCCTCTCGGTCGCGGATCGCGTGGCCTTCATGACCGGCGGCACCGTGGCCGAAACGGTCGATGCCGCGGGCCTGACGCCCGCCGCGCCGCAGTTCGCCACCTATGTCGGCGTGTGATCAGCTGCCGCGGTAGGTCGAATAGCCGAAGGGCGAGAGTAGAAGCGGCACATGATAATGCGCCGCCGCGTCCGAGATGCCGAAGCGGATCGGGATCACGTCGAGGAAACGCGGCGCCTCCGGCGGCGCACCCGTCGCATCCAGATAGGCGCCCGTATGGAACACCAGCTCATATGCTCCTGTGGCGAAATCGCCCTTGGGCAGGATCGGCCCGTCCGTCCGGCCGTCGCTGTTGGTGCGCATCCGTGCCAAGGGCTGGCGCGCACCGCCCTCAAGCCGGAACAACTCGATCTCAAGCCCCGCGGCAGGCACGCCCCGTGCGGTGTCCAGAACATGCGTCGTCAGATAGCCCTCGGACATGATCCGCCCTCCTTGATCCTCGCGCGCATCATGCGACGGGTGCTTGCGGAATGCGACCTCCTGTAAAGCCGAAAAGACTTTCTGGATTTTTTTGATAATATTCATGTCGCAGCGCGCGTATGCCTGAACCGACCTTTCAAGCCGGAGCCGATCGATGAACCGTTATCCCCGTGACATGTCCGGCCATGGCCCCGACGCCCCGGACGCGCAATGGCCGGGCGGCGCCAAGGTGGCGGTCAGCCTGGTCCTGAACTACGAGGAAGGCGGCGAGAACTGCGTCCTGCACGGCGATGCCGGGTCCGAGGCATTCCTGTCCGACATCGCCGGCGCCCAGCCCTGGCCGGGCCAGCGGCACTGGAACATGGAATCGATCTACGAATACGGCGCCCGCGCCGGATTCTGGCGTCTGCACCGCCTGTTCACGGAAATGGCGATCCCAGTCACCATCTACGGCGTCGCCACCGCGCTGGCGCGCTCGCCCGAACAGGTCGCCGCGATGAAGGCGGCAGGCTGGGAAATCGCCAGTCACGGGCTGAAATGGGTCGAACACCGCGACATGCCCGAGGAGGAGGAGCGCCGCCAGATCGCCGAGGCGATCCGCCTGCACACCGAGGTCGTGGGCAGCCGTCCGACCGGCTGGTACACCGGGCGCTGCTCGCTCAACACCGTGCGGCTGACGGCGGAACAGGGGCTCGACTGGATCTCCGACACCTATGACGACGACCTGCCCTACTGGATCGAGGCCGGGGACCGCGACCAGCTTGTCATTCCCTACACGCTCGAAGCCAACGACATGCGTTTTGCCACCGCGCCGGGCTACATCACGGGCGAGCAGTTCTATCAGTATCTGAAGGATGCCTTCGACGAGCTTTACCGCGAAGGCCAGGCGGGCCGCGCCAAGATGATGAGCGTCGGGCTGCACTGCCGCCTGATCGGCCGACCCGGCAAGATCGCGGGTCTGCGCCGGTTCCTTGACTACGCCCGCGGGCACGAGGGCGTCTGGTTCCCGCGCCGCCTCGACATAGCCCGGCATTGGGCGGCCACCCACCCGCCCCGCCGCTTCGACCGCCCGAGCCGCATGGACAAGGCCACCTTCGTCGCCCGCTTTGGCGGCATCTTCGAACATTCCCCCTGGATCGCCGAACGCGCCTGGGAGCTGGAGCTGGGCCCCGCCCATGACAGTGCCACGGGGCTTCACAACGCGCTTGCCCGCATCTTCCGCTCCGCTACCCGGGACGAACGCCTGGGCGTCCTGGCCGCGCATCCCGACCTTGCGGGCAAGCTGGCGCAGGCGCGGCGGCTGACGGCGGAATCGACGCAGGAACAATCCAGCGCCGGGCTTGACGCGCTGACGGACGCCGAACGCGCGGCCTTCACCGAGTTGAACGAAACCTACGTCGCCCGCCACGGCTTCCCCTTCATCATCGCGGTGCGCGACAACACCAAGGCCTCGATCCTCGACGCCTTCCATCGCCGCATCGCCAACGACACCGAAACCGAGTTTGCCGAGGCCTGCGCCCAAGTCGAACGCATCGCCGAGATCCGCCTGAAGGACGTTCTGCCCCGATGACCGCCCCCTATTTCGCTCCGACCGGCGGCTTGCCGCCGCAGACCGCCCTGATGACCGGACGCGCCATCTTTACCGAGGCCTATTGCGTCATCCCCAAGGGCTGCTTTTCCGACATCGTGACCAGCTATCTTCCGGGCTGGAGCGAGACGCGGATGTGGCTCATCGCCCGCCCGATGACGGGATTCTCGGAGACCTTCAGCCAGTATGTGATGGAGGTCGCCCCCGGCGGCGGCTCCGACGCGCCCGACAACGAACCGGGCGCGCAGTCGGTAATCTTCGTGACCAAGGGCACAGCCACGCTGTCCCTGGATGGTCAGGATCATGTGCTCGACGACGGCGGCTACGCCTACATCCCGCCAGGCCGCGCCTGGCGGCTCTGGAACCGCTCCGGCGCGCCGGTGCATTTCCACTGGGTCCGCAAGCTTTACGAACCGGCCGAAGGCATCGCGACGCCCGACCCGATCGTGAGCTCCGACCGCACCGTAACCCCCATCGCGATGCCCGATACCGATGGCCGCTGGGCGACGACCCGTTTCGCCGATCCGTCCGACCTGCGCCATGACATGCACGTCAACATCGTGACCTTCCAGCCCGGCGGCCTGATCCCGTTCGAGGAAACCCATGTGATGGAACACGGGCTCTATGTTCTGGAAGGCAAGGCTGTCTATAAACTCAACCGCGACTGGGTCGAGATCGAGGCCGGCGACTTCATGTGGCTCAGGGCCTATTGCCCTCAGGCCTGCTACGCCGCAGGCCCTGGCCCCTTCCGCTACCTGCTCTACAAAGACGTGAACCGCCACGCGAAACTGCGCGGCCCGGGGGGCTTCGGACGATGATCTCCCGTGTCTCTCCGCTTCTTCTTTTCGCAAATATCCCGGGGGTCCGGGGGCAGAGCCCCCGGCCCAGCGGTCCGGCCCGGCCATGACCCGGACGATCCGCGCCGAACCGCTGACCGCGCCAGCCTTCGCCCCTTTCGGCGAGGTGCTTGAGGCCAGCGGCGACTTCCGCTTGATCAACGAGGGGCTCTGCCGGCGCCACCACGATCGCGCGATGCTCGACTTCGGAACCGGCCGAGCGGGGATCTCGATCTTCGACGCCGCGCCACGCGCGCTTCCATACGACTTCGACCTGGTCGAACGTCACCCGGACGGTTCGCAGGCCTTCGTGCCGATGACGGCCCATCCGTTCCTCGTCATCGTCGCCCCCGACGAGGGCGGGATCCCCGGGCAACCGCGGGCCTTCCTGACGGCGCCGGGGCAGGGGGCCAACCTGCACCGTGGCACCTGGCACGGCGTCCTGACCCCGCTTTCGGCGCCAGGTCTTTTCGCCGTCGTCGACCGCATCGGTGAGGGTCCCAACCTGGAGGAATACCGGTATCCCGCAACCTGGCGGGTCACCGGCTGAGCGCCGTCCCGCCCGGGGAGGAAAACAGGGCGGGGCAGCGCGCTAACCGGAGCGCATCATCGGGGCGATGCGAAGACGGCGCGAATAACATCCGCCCCACGGAGGACAATGATGACCGACAAGACCCATCCGGTGGATGAACTCCTTCCGGTGCCCAAGCTCTTCACCCTTGGTCTGCAACATGTGCTGGTCATGTATGCCGGCGCCATCGCGGTGCCGCTCATCATCGGGCGCGTTCTGAAACTCGAGCCCCAGGACGTGGCCTTCCTGATCTCGGCGGACCTGTTCGTCTGCGGGATCGTCACGCTTCTGCAATCGCTGGGTGCCACGCAGTGGTTCGGCATCAAGCTTCCGGTGATGATGGGGGTGACCTTTGCCTCGGTCGGGCCGATGATCTCGATCGGGCTTGCCCATCCGGGCGTCGATGGGGCGCGGATGATCTTCGGCGCGATCATCGCGGCGGGTGCCATCGCGATCCTGATCGCGCCGCTGATGTCCAAGATGCTGCGCTTCTTTCCGCCGGTCGTGACCGGGACCATCATCCTTGTCATCGGCGTGACGCTGATGCGGATCGGCATCAACTGGATCTTCGGACTGCCGGTCGGCCCGACCGCGCCCAAGACCATCGACCCGGCCCATGCCGGCTGGCTGAAGCAGGTGGCCGACCTGGCCGCCGCCTCCGGCGGGGCGATCCCCGAGGTGCCGAAAGGCCTGGCCATCGCACCTTCTGCCGCGAACCCGCTTTATGCCGCGCCTGGGAATATCCTGATCTCGTTCATCGTGCTGGCCTCCATCCTCGCGATCGCGAAGTTCGGCAAGGGCTTCGTCGCCAATATCGCGGTGCTGCTTGGCATCGTGATCGGGGGCGTGCTGGCAGCCGCGCTTGGCATGATGCATTTCGACAAGGTCGGCGGCGCGGGTTGGTTCGCGTTGATCTCGCCCTTCCATTTCGGCGCGCCGGTCTTCGACCCGGTCATGATCCTGACAATGGTCCTCGTCATGATCGTCGTGATGATCGAATCGACGGGCATGTTCCTGGCGCTGGGCGACATGACCGGCAGCAAGATCACGCCCCGGCGCCTGGCGGCCGGCCTGAGGATGGACGGGCTCGGCACCGTCATCGGGGGGCTCTTCAACACCTTCCCCTATACCTCGTTCAGCCAGAACGTCGGCCTTGTCGGCGTCACCGGGATCAAGAGCCGCTTCATCTGCGTAAGCGGCGGCCTGATCCTGATCGTCCTTGGCCTGGTGCCGAAGATGGGCGCCCTGGTCGAGGCGCTTCCGACCGCCGTTCTGGGCGGCGCGGGCCTGGTGATGTTCGGGATGGTCGCCGCGACCGGCATCCGCATTCTTGCCGCCGGGGCCGATTTCGCGGGCAACCGTCACAACCTCTTCATCGTCGCGGTCTCGCTCGGCTTCGGGATGATCCCGCTCGTCGCGCCGGACTTCAAGATGTGGATGCCCCATTCGATCCACCCGCTGATCGACTCCGGTATCCTGCTGACGACGATTTCTGCTGTGACACTCAACGCGTTCTTCAACGGCGCGCAAGCGACGGCGGAGGACGCGCGCGCCGCCGCCAGCGTGGCCGAACACTGATCTTCGAAGGGGGGCGGGCCCGCCCCCCTTCGCCCCCGTTTCAATGACCCTTGCGCGGCCGGCAGTTTCGTGATGATCTGCCGGGGATAATTTGATCAAATCAGATGACAGCCGCCAGCACCGCCCCAAGCCTTACGGCCGCCCCGCCGGCCTTTTCGCCCGCCGAGGCGCTCGCGCTTGCCGAACGGACATTCGGCCGGACCGGGCGGCTCGACCCGCTGACCTCGGAGCGCGATCTGAATTTCCGCCTCACGACGGCCACTGGCGACAGCTTCGTGCTCAAGATCGGCAACGCTGCCGAACCGGCGGAAGTGTCGGAGTTCCAGACTGCCGCCCTGCGCCACATCGCGGCCCGCGATCCGGATCTACCCGTGCCCCGCGTGGTCCCGGCGCTCGACGGCCGGATCGGCGTTCCCCTGCCGGGCGGAGAGATCCTGCGCATGCTGACCTGGGTGGAGGGGCACCCGATGCACAGGGCGACCTCCTCCCCCGCGTTGCGCCAAAGCCTGGGGGCGACCGCCGCGCGGCTGACCCGCGCGCTTGAGGGGTTCGAACACCCGGGCGCCGATCATGAGCTCTTGTGGGACATCAAGAACGCGGCGCGGGTGCGGCCCTTCCTGCCCTCCGTGACCGACGCGCGGCTGCACGACCTTGTCGCGCTCTGGCTCGACCGGTTCGAGGCGGAGATCGCCCCGGCCCTTGGGGACCTGCCCTGGCAGGTCGTCCATGCCGACCTCAATCCCTTCAATGTGCTGACCGACGCCGAGGGGAGGACTGTCACCGGCATCCTCGATTTCGGCGACATGGTGTGCACGCCGCGCATCTGCGACCTTGCCGTCGCGGCCTCTTACCACGCGGACCCGGCCCGCCCGCTCGACACGCTGGCCGAAGTGGTCGGCGCCTGGCATACGGTCCTGCCGCTCACCCCGGCGGAGGCGCGGGCGATGCCCGACCTGATCGCGATGCGGATGGTGCTGACCGTCGTCATCGCGCACTGGCGCGCGGGGCTCTATCCCGACAACGCCGCCTATATCCTGCGCAATGTCCCGGCCTCCGGCGCCGGGCTTGCGGCCCTGACGCAGGCGGGGCGGGACACGGCCCGCGCCCGCGTCGCCCAGATCCTGGAGGCCAGGCCATGACCGCCCGCGAAGCCATGCCCAACGCCTATGTCCCCGGCCAGGGCAACCTGTCGGAGGGCGACGCGGCCCTTGTCGCGCGCAGGGAACGGGCACTCGGCCCCGCCTACCGGCTGTTCTACGAAACACCCCTGCACCTTGTCCGGGGGGAGGGCGTGTGGCTTTACGATGCGGCGGGGGAAGCGTACCTCGACACCTACAACAACGTCGCCTCGGTCGGGCATTGCCACCCGCGCGTGGTCGCCGCGATGGCAGGCCAGGCCGCGACCTTCGCCAGCCACACCCGCTATCTGCACGAGGCCGTCCTGGATTATTCCGAACGGTTGCTCGCGACCGTCCCGGCCGCGCTGTCGCATATGATGTTCACCTGCACGGGGTCGGAGGCCAACGACCTTGCCCTGCGCATCGCACGCGAACACACGGGCGGCACCGGCATCATCGTGACCGAAAACGCCTATCACGGCGTGACCTTGGCGGTGTCGGGGTTTTCGCCCTCGCTCGGTCCCGGCGTTCCGCTTGGGGAACATGTCCGCACCGTTCCGGCACCGGACCCGGCGCTGGGCGCGCGGACCGGCGCGGTCTTTGCCGCCGGCGTCCAGGCGGCCATCGACGACCTGACGCGCCACGGCATCCGGCCTGCCGTCCTGATCGTCGATACGATCTTTTCCTCGGACGGCGTGATCCCGGACCCTGCGGGTTTCCTCGCCCCGGCGGCAGAGGCGATCCGCGCGGCGGGCGGGCTTTTCATCGCCGACGAGGTGCAGCCCGGCTTCGGACGCACAGGCGCCGGAATGTGGGGGTTTGCCCGCCACGGGGTGGTTCCCGACATGGTCTCCCTCGGCAAGCCGATGGGGAACGGCTATCCCGTCGCGGGACTGATCCTGCGGCCCGAGGTCGTGGCGCGGTTCGGCGCGAAGGGGCGTTACTTCAACACCTTCGGCGGCAACGCCGTGGCCGCCACCACCGCGGCGGCGGTTCTGGACGTGATCGAGGACGAGGGGCTGATCGAGAACGCCCGCCTCACCGGGGCCTATCTGGCCGAGGGCCTGAGGACGCTTGCCACACGGTTCCCGGCCCTCGGGCCGATCCGCGGTGCGGGCCTGTTCGTCGGGGCCGATATCGTGGATGGGGACGCGCCGGACGCCGCGCTGACCCATCGCGTGGTCAATGCACTCCGCCAGGCGCGGGTGCTGATCTCCGCCACCGGGGCGTCGGCCAATACGCTCAAGATCCGCCCGCCGCTGGTCTTCGCCCGCGACCACGCCGACATCTTCCTCGACCGGTTCGAGACGGTGCTGAAGGCGCTTTCCTAAAGCCCGGCCATCAGCCGCGCGGCGTCGAGCATCCGGTTGGAAAAGCCCCATTCGTTGTCGTACCAACCGAAGACCCGGATCAGCCCGCCGGCCGTCACATGCGTCTCCGGCAGCGCCATGACGATGCTTTCGGGGCGCGCCCGCAGATCGGAGGACACCAGCGGCCGCTCGGTCCAGCCGATCACGCCCCCGCCCGTCTGCAACGCGGCGTTCACCGCCTCGCGCCCCGGCCGGGCCCGCGTCATCACCGTCAGATCGACGGCCGAGACCGAGGCCGTCGGCACCCGCACCGCCGCGCCCTCGATCCGGCCCGCGATTTCGGGCAGGACCACGTCCAGCAGCCTCTGGGCCGACGTCGTGGTCGGCACCATCGACAGCGCCGCCGCGCGGCTGCGCGCATAGTCCGCCCCCGGCGCGTCCACCGTGGGCTGGGACCCGGTGTAGCAATGGATCGTGGTCATCCACCCCGTCTCCACGCCCCATTCCGCCTCGATCAGCCGCGCGAGCGGCGCCAGCGCGTTGGTCGTGCAGGACGCGTTTGAAACGATCCGGTGATCGGGCGACAGCCGCCCTTCGTTCGCGCCGATGACCAGCGTGAAATCAGCCGTGCGCGAGGGGCCGGAAACCAGGACGCGCCGCGCGCCTGCCTTGAGCCCGGCCTCCGCGAAGGACCGCTCTCCGCCCAGACCCGTACATTCCATCACCACGTCGATGCCCGTCAGGTCGAGGGTCGCAAGATCCCGTGCGCCCGTCAGCGCGATGCGCCGCCCATCGACCACCAGTGCCCCCGCCTCCAGGGCGACCGACCCCTTCCAGGGGCCGAAGGTGCTGTCGTATTCGAAAAGATAGGCGGCCATTTCCGGCCGGGCGATGTCGTTGACGGCGACGATCTCGATCCCGGCATTGCGCGGGTCCGAAAGCGCGGCCCGCAGCACGGACCGCCCGATCCGGCCAAACCCGTTGATCGCCACACGAACCGTCATGCCCGCCCTCCGAGATCCCCGCGTCAGTCAAACCACGAAGGCGCGCAGCCCGAAACCCCCAATTTTGTAACCGATACGCCCAGCTACCAAACCGTGGCGGCGCTCAGACCTCGACGGCGATTGCCAGCCCGAATTCCTCGGCCCGCCGGACGGCCGCGCCCGCCACGGCGAGGTCCTGGAGCCCGACGCCTGTGCCGTCGAAGAGGGTGATCTGCGCCTCC
>NZ_JAOWLA010000015.1 GCF_025751575.1 Albidovulum sediminicola
CGCTCCGACTGGCCGCCGACCTGCGCGCCTGAGCGGTGCAAGCGGGGGCGGTCCGGGTCGCCCCCAATCCCCCCGGATTCAAACTTCCCGAAAAATGTTTCTCCGGATTCCGCGACGATCACAGGTCGATCTTACCCGCCTCTGGGTCCGTGTTCCAAAGAAGGAAAAGGCATGACGATGGTCACCCCCGCACTCGCCCTCCAAGCCGCCAACGACAACCCCGGCGGCTGCCTCGCTGCCAACGTCGCGCTGACCGGGCTTGTCGCCCTGTTGGTCCGCGCCGAGGTGCGCGCCATCGCCCGCAAGGGCGCGGCCACCCCCAAGGCCGCCCGCGCGGCCCAACGCGCGCGCTACCTTCTATCAGGGCTGCTGACCTGCGGTTGCTGCGGCGCGCCCTACATCATCGCCAGCCGCATCAGCTACGGCTGTCGCGAGGCGCACAAGCAGGCCTGCAACAACAAGGTGCCGGTCTCGCGCAAGCGCATCGAGGCGCGCGTCTTCGCCGGGTTGCGCAAGCTGTTCATGGCCCCCGAGATGATCGCGCGCTTCAAGGCCGCGCTGGCCAAGGCCGAGGCCGCCCAGGCCAATATCATCGCCGCGATCGCCGAGGGCGCCCCCTTCGCGGCCTTCAAGGCAAGGTCTGCCGAACTCGAGGCCGAGATCGCGGACCTTCGGGACCGCATCCGCCAGACCGAAGCCCGCATCGCGCAGCAGGCGCTGCCGTTGGAGGCCGCAGCGACGGTCTATGCCCGCGCCCTCGACCAGATGAGCGAACTCCTCGGCGACCCCGACCTCGTCGAGGAGGCCAACGGCTACCTCCGCATGCTGATCCGCGGCGTCACCCTCACCCCGGATGAGGCCGCCCCCCACGGCCTCGCCGCCGAAATCGTCCTCAACCCGTCTGACTGGCTCCCCGCGCGGGGCGGGAGCGATCCAGAGAGCGCGGATGACGGCCTGCGCATAAGGTGCTGAGAGGGGAAACGACCGAGGGGCCAGATCGCCTCCTAAACGATGCAGGGTCCGGTCTCTCCAGATCAGGTCGGCTGCCGGATCGATCGCCCAGTCCGGTGCTTGAAGGCCCGCGACAGGGCAGAGGCGCTGGAGAAGCCGCAGCGCAGGGCGATCTGGTCGAGACCGAGATCTGTATGGCTGGCAAGGTCGCGCGCCCGTGCCAGGCGCAGGGATTGCAGGTAGCGGGCGGGCGACTGGCCCAGTTCGCGCTGGAACAACCGGTTCAGGCTGCGCTCCGACAGGTTGGCGGCGTGAGCAAGCTCCGCGAGCGATGGCGGCGCTTCGAGCGTCGCGGCCATCCGGGCGACCACCTTGCGCAAGCGGTCCGAGCTGCGGCCGCGCAGGCCGGGGCCGAAACGCGGGTCGCTTGCCTGGCGGGCGCCGTCATGCAGGAACATCGATTCCGCCTCGAAGGCCGCGGCGGGGCCGAAGCGTTCGCGGATGAAGGCAAGGATAAGGTCCAATCCGGTCGCGGCGCTACCGCAGGTCCAGAGCGCGCCATCGCGGACATGCCGGTCCGGGCTGACGGTGACCGACGGGAAAACTTCGCCGAACTCTTCCAGAAGGTGCCAGTGAAGGGTGGCGCGGCACCCGTCGAGCAGCCCGGCCGCCGCCATCAGCCAGGCGCCTGTGTCGGCCGCGATCACCAGGTCTGCGGTCCGGGCAGGCCGCAGATGGCGCCAAAGTGCGGGGTCCACGGCGGCCTCGCGGAACCGGTCGCCACCGATTAGCAGGCACAGGTCCGGCCGCGCAGCAGTGGCGAGGGCCGCATCGGGCGTGACGCGGAGTCCGCTGGAACTGGTGACGGGGCGATCGTCGGGCGTCATCACCTCGAACCGCAGATCGATGCCTGCCTGATCCCGCACCACGCGCAGGGGTTCCATCAGGCAGGACAAGACCATGTTCGAGAAGTCGTCGAACAGCAGGATGGAAACCCGAAGCGACATGCATCTGTCTCTTTCTGTCATTTTGACGGCAGGATCAGTCAATCAACGTGCCCTTGGCAAGTATAGTCTGAGCCAACGGCGCAATCGGCGCCGGTCTGGCACAAGGATTTCCGACCATGACGCATCGCCCCCTGTCGCATCTGCGGGTGCTCGACTTCGGCCACTACCTTGCCGGGCCGATGGTCGGGATGATGCTGGCCGATATGGGGGCCGAGGTGATCCGCGTCGACCCGCCGGGCGGGCCGCGCTGGCGCGATCCTGCCTTCGACATGCTGTCGCGCGGAAAGCGGTCGCTGGTTCTGGACCTGAAGACGCAGGCCGGGCGACAGGCGGCGCTCGACCTCGCCGCGCGGGCCGATGTGGTGATCGAGAACTTCCGCCCCGGCGTGATGGAGCGTCTCGGCCTTGGCCCCGCGGCCCTGCGCGCGGCCAATCCCGGCATCGTCACCCTGTCCCTTCCCGGCTTCGCCTCCGCCGATCCGGAGTTCGCGGGCCTTCCCGCCTGGGAGGCGCTGATCGCCGCCCGCACCGGTCAGTTCACCGACATGGGGCTCAACCGCCGCCTGATGGGGATCAACCCCTCCTTCACGCCCCTGGGTATGGCCTCTGCCTATGGCGCCACCTTCGGCGCGATGTCGGTGCTGTTCGCCCTCGGGGCGCGGGACCGGAACGGCGGGGAGCACATCGAGGTCCCGCTGGCCTCGGCGCTGTTCGAGGGGCTCGTCTACAACAGCGAGCAGGTTCAGGATTACCCCGAGCGCTACAAGTCCCCGCGCGAGGTGGAGCTTGACCGCCGCGCCGCTGAATCCTTGCCGATGAACCTGCCCTTCGAGGACCTTTGGCCGCTCCTCGATCCGTTCTACCGCACCTATACCTGCGCGGACGGGCGCGGGTTCTACGTTGTGGCGTGTTCGATCAAGGGCCACCAGCGCCGTGCGCTGGCGGTTCTGGGGCTTCACGACCTGGCCGAGAACCTGCCGGATTTCGACGCCTATCTCGACCGGGCGGACTGGCCCGCTGACTGGGCGCTGCGGAACTTCCCCGTCGGGCCGAAGGATCGCGCGCGGGTTGCGGGGGCAATGCAGGCAGCATTCCTTACCCGCACTTCGGCGGAGTGGGAGGCGCTTTTCGGTGCAGCCAAGACGCCCGGGACGGCGCAGCGCAGCACGGCAGAATGGCTTGGCGACCCACACGCACTTGCCTCCGGTCTTGTGCTGGAGGTGGACGATCCGCGCCACGGCCGGATGCGGCAGATGGGCAACCTCGCCTGGCTTGCCGACGATGCCGGGGCGATGGTGAAGCGGCCGGGTCCGGAACCGGACGACCTGCGCCCGGATCTTGCGGCGATCCTGGCCGAGCCGCCCCGGCCCGCCCCGGTGGTCGCCGGCCCCGCAACCGGCTGGCTGGAAGGCTTGCGGGTGCTCGACCTGACCAACGTCATCGCCGGGCCGACCATCGGCGCGACGCTGGCGCGGTTCGGTGCCAAGGTGACCCATGTGCAGCCCGTGCAACCCTCGGTCGACCCGTGGAATGCGGTGGTCTTCGGTCTGCAGGCGCAGCGCGGCAAGGAAAGCGTGCTGCTCGACCTTGGCAGAGAGGCGGGCCGCGCGGCCCTCGACCGGCTGCTGGCCGGGGCCGACGTGGTGACGATGAACGGCACCGACGCGCAGCGCGACGCGCTCGGGCTTGCACCCGACCGGCTGGCGGCGCTGAACCCCGCGCTGATCCTGGTCCAGCTTGACGCCTTCGGCGGTCCGCGCCGGGGGCCGAAGTCCGACCACCTTGGCTATGACGACCTCGCGCAGGCCGCGACGGGCGTGATGCTGCGCTTTGGCGGCGGGATGGAAACGCCGGAAGAACACGCGCATTTCGGCACGATCGACGTGCTGACGGGGTTCTGTGCCTGCGTGGCGCTCGGCGCGGCCCTGGAGCGGCGGCGCGTGACCGGCCGGGGCGGCGTGGCGCGGGCGGCGCTGGCCGCGGCGGGCGAGATGATCCAGGCGCAGTTCATGTATGACTTTGCCGGGCGTGGGCCCTGGAACGAGCCCTCGGGGCGCACCGCGCAGGGCTGGGATGTGTTCTACCGCTGCTACCGGGCGTCCGATGGCTGGATGTTCTTCGCCGCCCCGACGGAGCGCGCGGCGGCGCTTTCGCGGGTGCCGGACCTGGCGGATCTGGCCGAACGGGAGGAGGACGCGGGCCTCGCTTCGGCGCTGTCCCAGCGCTTCGCGGCGCGCAAGGTCGTTGACTGGGCCACCACATTCGCCGGCGGCTCGGCCGGGATCGTGCCGCTCGGCTCGCTCCACGCCACGCGCGACGCCGCGCTGCACATTGAAAGCGAAGGCCCACTGGATATCCGCCACGCCACCTATCGCGCGGTGCGACACGACCGGCACCCAATGGGCCGCTGGGTCGACCTTGTCGCGCCCAACGCCGTGCGCCCGGACAAGGCCCCAATCACCCTCCCGGGCCCGGCCCCGAAATACGGCGCCCATACGCGAATGGTGCTGGAAGGTGCGGGCTACGCACAGGACCAAATCGACGCGATGATTGCTGACGGGGTCGCTTCGGAAAGCTGGTCGGCCCGCTATCTGCCGGAATAGCCCATGGCGATTGATCCGATGTCCGAGGGGCCCGGCCCCGCAATCTCCCCGCGCACCCGGGCGCGCGCGCGTCACATACTGGACTACTACTACATCGGCCCCGCACGGGACGACCGGGTGCTTGAGATCTGGGGCTATTCCGACCGGATGACTTATGCGCCGGGCGACAGCGTGGCGCTGCACGTCTCGACCACCGCCGAGACTTGGGAGCTGGAGATCGGCCGCGACGGCGTGGCCTATGAACCGCTCTACCGGGCAAAGGGGCTGACCGGCCGGCATCACCCGACGCCCGCCGACTGTTCGGTTGTGGGCTGCGGTTGGCCCGTCGAGCACCGGCTGACGATCCCGTCCGACTGGCGGCCCGGCGGCTACCTCGTCACCTTCCGGGCCCGGCGGGGTGACGATGCGGTCGAGGAACACCACCTGATCCTCGTGCGGCGGGCACCCGACCTGCCCGCCGCGCCCTACCTTCTGGTGTGCGCCACCGCCACCTGGGTCGCCTACAACTGCTGGGGCGGGTCGAACGCCTATGAGGGGATCGCGGGGCCGGAAGGCAACGCATTCTCGCCCATCCTGTCGCTGAACCGACCCTGGACCCGCGGCTTCTGCAAGCTGCCAGAGGGTGCACCGCGGGCCCTGCCGGACCACCCGCCGCGTCCGGGCGAGATGGTGCGTTATCCCTACATGGAATGGGCCTATGCCTATGGCTATTCCAAGAAATACGCCTCGGCCGGCTGGGCAAGCTACGAGCGTCTCTTCGCCCGCTGGGCGGAGGCTTCGGGATATCCTGTCGACTTCGCCACGCTGCATGACCTGCACAGCGACCCCGGCCTGATCGATCGCCACCGCTGCCTGATCTTCGTTGGCCACGACGAATACTGGAGCGCGGAGATGCGCGACAGGGTGGACCGCTACGTCGAGGCCGGTGGCAAGGTCGCGCGGTTCGCCGGAAACTTTCTTTGGCAGGTCCGGATCGAGGCCGAAGGCCGCCGGCAGGTATGCTACAAATACGCCGCAACCCGGCATGACCCGCTGATGGGCACCCCCGAGGCCCATCGCGTCACCGGCGCCTGGGAAGCGGCGCCGGTCAACCGCCCCGGCTGCCAGACCTTCGGCGCGAACGCGCTGCGCGGTATCTATGCCGGCCTGGGAAATTGCGCAGGGCGCGGGGCGGGATACACCGTCTACCGGCCCGACCACTGGGCCTTCGCCGGCACTTGGCTTGGTTACGGCGACACCCTGGGGCGCGAGTCCCGCGTCTTCGGCTACGAGGTCGATGGGCTCGACCTTGCGTTCCGCGATGGGTTGCCGTTCGCCACCGGCGCGGACGGTGCGGACCCGGCGATCGAGGTGCTGGCAATGGGCCTCGCGGCCAATGTCGAAGCCGACCACGGAACCTGGGGCGAGACCCGCTACATCGGCGGGGAGGATGCGGTCTTTCGGTCACTGTCCCTGACGGGCATGGATACCGCCGAAACCCGCGCCAGCGCTGCCCGCGGCAACGGCGTGATGATCCATTGGCAGCGCGGCAAGGGCGCGGTGTTCAACGCGGCGACATGCGAATGGGTCGCGGGCCTCGCGCGCGGCGACCTGCAGGTCGACCGGACCACCCGCAATGTGCTGGATCGGTTCGGAGGGACGCAGGACTGAGCCCACCCGACGCACGGGAAGTGTTGGGAACACGCCCGAACAAGCCCTTTCGGCATGGCCGCTCTTTGGGCGAACCGGACGGACGATCCACAGCTTCCCAACGCAGGCTTTCCGCCCTTCCTGCCGGATGCCGCGCTCGGAACAAATGTCTCAGTTGAAGTCGGAGCGGTCATCGTGACGTCTTCAGTGAGACCAGATATGCAACACATCCCTTGAGGGGCTTGAGGGACGATCTGGACCCGTTCACATAGTCCCTGCCCGCACCGCTCGGCAGAGTGCAAATGACGGCTGGGCAAAGGGCAGCGCCCCCACCCTGACGCGCCCGGCGATCTGAGACGGGTTCGACCCCATCGCGCGGCGTTTCCAGATTCGTGATTGTCGTCTGGCGGTGAAGGACACGCATAGGCTGTGGTAGGGGCTTCTTATCCCTTTGGTGGAGAAAGCGTGGCAAAGATGGCGCGAAAACGACCGTTTGGCCGCGATCCTTCTCCAAATCGCCATACTTAATGAGAAAACAATCTTAAAAAGGTCACAGTGACTGTTCATCCCTGAGACAGAAATTGAGGCTAAGTCAACGCAGCAACTTGTTCAGAGTGCAAATTGAGCACAGCCGGACTTGTTCCGGGTGGGGATCAGTGTGCGCAAAAACTGGGGCTGCGTTTCAAAAAGGGAAACGAGGAAAGCGAAATGACGCCCTTGACGATTCATCCGGTGCTTCTGTGTGGTGGTTCGGGAACGCGGCTTTGGCCGATCTCGCGCAGGGGCTATCCCAAGCAGTTCGCCAATGTGCTGGGCTCGTCGAGCCTGTTCAAGGATTCCGTGAACCGCCTGCGCGGTCCCAATTTCGCCAACCCGATCGTCGTCACCGGCGAGGATCTGCGTTTTCTCGTCACCGAACAGTTGGCCGAGGTCGGCCGTGAGCCCGACGCGATCCTGATCGAACCCGAGGGGCGCAACACCGCGCCGGCGGTTCTTGCCGCGGCGCTCTGGATCGAGCGCAATGACCCGGACGCGCTGATGCTGGTGACGCCCTCCGATCACGTCATCCCGGATGACGAGGAATTCCGCGCGGCGGTCGCGAAGGCGTCGAACGCGGCACAGGACGGCGCCCTGGTCACCTTCGGCATCGCGCCGACCCGCGCCGAGACCGGCTATGGCTGGCTGGAGCTTCAGGACGCGCGCGACAGGGAGTCGCCCTGTCCGAAGCCGCTCGTGCGCTTCGTCGAGAAGCCCCAGCGCGCGGTCGCGGAACAGATGCTCGACAGCGGCAAGTTCATGTGGAACGCGGGGATTTTCCTGTTCTCGGTCAAGGCTATCCTGGAGGCCTATCGCCGCCATGTCCCGGAAATGATCGAAGGCGTCAAAGCCTCGCTCGACGGCGCCGATGGCGATTTGGATTTCCTGCGCCTCGCCGAAGAGCCCTGGAGCAAGGTCGAGTCGGAATCGATCGACTACGCGATCATGGAGCATGAAAAGAACCTGGTCGTGATGCCCTTCAACCGCAGCTGGTCTGACCTGGGGGGCTGGGAAGCGGTCTGGCTGGAATCGAACCCGAACTTCGACGGCAACGTCGTTTCGGAAAACGCGCTGGCGATCAACTGCAAGCGTTCTCTTCTGCGCTCGGAGAGCGCGGGTCAGGAACTTGTCGGCATCGGCCTTGAGAACATCGTGGCCGTAACGATGCCGGACGCGGTTCTGGTTGCCAACATGTCGGACAACCAGCGCGTGAAAGAGGCCGTGGCGATCCTCAAGGAACGCGGCAAGCGCCAGGCCGAGGACTATCCGCGCGATCACCGGCCCTGGGGCTGGTTCGAAAGCCTCGCTATCGGCGGCCGCTTCCAGGTCAAGCGCATCGTCGTGAAGCCCGGTGGCGTGCTGAGCCTGCAAAGCCACTTCCACCGCTCCGAGCACTGGATCGTCGTGGAAGGGACCGCACGCATCACGGTCGGCGACGAAGTGAAGCTCGTTCCCGAGAACCAGTCGGTCTATATTCCCGTTGGGACCATTCACAGGATGGAAAATCCCGGAAAGGTGAATATGGTTCTGATCGAGGTTCAGACGGGCACTTACCTGGGCGAAGATGATATTGTCCGCTACGAGGACATCTACTCCCGTAAGTGACCGAAGGTTTGAGGAACAGACATGACTCGTCAACCGCTGACGGCCGTCCGGCCGAACACCTGGGAGTTCCTGCGCGACGCAATGATCTATCCCGCGGGCTTCCGCGAATATGATGCGCGCTGGAAATATCCCGACCAGATCAACCTTCCGGGCGTGACCGCGCTTGGTCTGGGTCTTGGGACCCAAATCATGCGCCGGGGGCTGGAGCCCACGATCGCGGTGGGCAACGACTACCGGGACTATTCGCTGGCGATCAAGCAGGCTCTGACGCTCGGCCTGATGCGCGCGGGCATCCGGGTCCGGGACATCGGGCCGGCGCTGTCGCCGATGACCTATTTCGCGCAAGGCTATCTGCGGACCTCGGCGGTCGCGATGGTCACGGCCAGCCACAACCCGAACGGCTGGACCGGGGTGAAGATGGGGCTCGACTACCCCGTGACGCATGGGCCGGACGAGATGTCCGAACTGCGTGACATGGTCTTGGGCGGAACCTGGGAAGAAGCGCCTGGCGGCTCCTACGAGTTCGTTCCGGGCGTGGAAGAGGCCTATATGGACGACCTCGTCGGCGATTTCCGCCTGACGCGGCCGCTGAAGGTCGTCTGCGCCTGCGGCAACGGAACGGCCGGACGGTTCGCGCCCCGGCTGCTGGAACGCATCGGGGCCGAGGTTGTCCCGCTTCACACCGAGCTCGACTATACCTTCCCGAACTACAATCCGAACCCGGAAGACATGCACATGCTGCATGACATGGCGGGCGTCGTCCGGGAAACCCGCGCCGATTTGGCACTGGGCTTCGACGGCGACGGGGACCGCTGCGGCGTCGTCGATGACGAGGGCGATGAGATCTTTGCCGACAAGGTGGGGCTGATCCTGGCCCGCAAGTACGCGGCCGAGTACCTGGGCGCCAAGTTCGTCGTGGACGTGAAATCCACCGGGCTTTACAGCGCCGATCCGGTCCTGAAGGACCTTGGGGCCACGACCGAATACTGGAAGACCGGTCACAGCTACATGAAGCGCCGGGTCCGCGAAACCGGCGCGCTGGCCGGGTTCGAGAAATCGGGCCACTACTTCATCGCCCCGCCGGTCGGCCGCGGCTTCGACTGCGGCATGCGCGTCGCGGTCGAGATCTGCAAGCTGATGGAAGCCAATCACGCGGCGAAATTTTCCGACCTCAAGAAGGCGCTGCCAACCAGCTTCATCACGCCGACGATGTCGCCCCATTGCCCGGACGAGGAAAAATACACCGTGCTGGAGCGCATCATCGCGCGCCTGCAAGAGGTGCAGAGCCAGAGCGGCGGCCTTGCCGGGCACCGGATCAGTGGCATCATCACGGTGAACGGCGCCCGGGTCATGCTGGATCACGGCGGGTTCGCGCTGGTGCGCGCATCCTCCAACACGCCGAACCTCGTGGTAGTGTGCGAAAGCCCGGAAAGCGCCGAAGACATGAAGGCGATCTTCCGCGATCTGGATACAATCATCCGCGAGCAGCCCCAGGTCGGGGCCTACGATCAGACACTTTGATACAGTAAACCACTTCCGTGGCTTTCTGACCTAGGCCGCCCTCCGCGAATCACTTGATGGTTTGGCGGAGAGGCGGCCTAAATTTTGGGCGAATTTCGGCCGTTTCGCTCACCGTTTCACCTTTAGGTTGCGGCACCAAATAGTTAACGTGCGGTAAATTTGCAGCGCACGAAATAATTTTCGGATTCGAGCGACAAATTCACAACGACATATTTATACGTCTTTTGGCCCGGATTTCGCCCCAAACGGCCCTCCCGGAAGCCGAATATGTCACGAAGGTGGCAGTCAACCTGACTAAAAGGACAGGTCGGGCCGCCCCGCGGTCGGGCGATTGCGGCAATATTCGGAATATTTGGGCAAATATCGAATTTTAAACGGTTTTTCACAGAGCTTCAGGGCGCGTTCTGTCGATTGCGAGGATGAAAATTGTGGGCTATGCAAAAATCGAACCCGGATGTTCGCAGGCATGCCAGGCGATGTGGACACAGGTGAAACCGCCCGGCCGAGCGCGTCTCGGATCAGTGAAACAGGGAGAGGCGGTGCTGTGTCTGCTGTGCCCTTGCGGTCTGCGGCCCTTGAGAAGATTGGTCGGAGCGAGACCGGCTACGGAGCGGAAACAGTGGAAGTATCTATTCTTGGTGCCGGGTATGTCGGCGCAGTCAGCGCCGCGTGTCTGAGCGACCTGGGCAACCGGATCGTCGTCGCGGATGTGAACGCGGACAAGGTGGCCCGTATCGGCCGCGGCGAATCCCCCATCATCGAAGCCGGACTCGATGAGCTGCTGAAGGCGGGCGTGGACAAGGGGCTGCTGACATCGACCACCGATGTGAAGCAGGCCGTCAAGTCGACCAAGGCGTCGATCGTCTGCGTCGGCACGCCTTCGCGCGCGGATGGCAGCCTCGACCTGCAATATGTGAAGGATGTCTGCGAAACCATCGGCGCGGCGCTGAGGGAAGTCGACCACCGTCACACGGTCATCATGCGTTCGACCATGGTTCCGGGCTCCATGCGCGGGCTGGTGATCCCGACGCTGGAGGCCGCATCCGGCCTCAAGGCTTTCGAGGATTTCGGCCTGGCGATCTACCCTGAGTTCCTGCGCGAAGGCACCGCGATCAAGGATTTCTTCGACGCCGCGATCACGCTTTATGGGGTCGAGGAAGAAGAGACCACCGAGGTGCTGCGTGCGATCAACAAGGGCTTGGCCTCCAGCGAGGTGCTGACCAGCCTCGACGCGGCGGAGGCGGTGAAATACGCCAACAACTGCTGGCACGCGATGAAGATCTCCTTCGCGAACGAAATGGGCAACATCGCCCGTGCCGCCGGCATCGACGGGATCGAGGTCATGCGCATCCTGTGCCTCGATACGCGCCTCAATGTCTCGACCGCCTACATGCGGCCCGGCTTCGCCTTCGGCGGCTCCTGCCTGCCCAAGGACCTGCGCGCCATCCGGGCGCTTGCCGCCTCCAAGGGGCTGCCGACGCCGGTCTTCGACGCGGCGCTCGCGGCCAACGAACTTCAGGTCGATCATGCCGCAGCTCTTGTCGAAGAGGCCGGCAACGCCAAGGTCGCCCTGCTGGGCTTGGCCTTCAAGGACGGCACGGATGACCTGCGTGAAAGCCCGCTGATCGCTCTCGCGCGCCAGCTGATCGCCGCCGGAAAGCAGCTTTCGATCTACGACAGCACGATTCAGGAGGCGTTCGGCAAGGAGGAGTTTAAGTCCTACTTCGACGCCGCCTTCCCCGATTTGTCGACGCGTTTCGCGGCTTCTGCGCAAGCGGCTTACGACGGGGCGGACACGATTATCTTCGGGCGCAACGACAGCGCCGCCATGCCCTTTGCGGAGCCGGCGCTTGCCGAAAAGGCCGTTGTGGACCTTGTGCGCGTCCGCGCGGACCTGCGGACAGGTGGAAATTACAAAGGCATCTGTTGGTGAGAAAACGCCCCGGCGGCGGCCGCAAGGCCCCGGATTCCGGCAAGAGGGTTAACAATTGATCGGTCACCTGTCGTATATTCTTGGCGTGATGGTGTTCGCCTCCTTGCTCCCCGATGCGATCTGGGAGCCGGGCACTGTCGAGTATCTTTTCATCGTCGGGATGATCGGCATCTGGCGTTACAGCTGGGGCGCGCTGCACATCGTGCGGAGCATCATCTACCGTGCCTGGGTCTTTCCGGAGTGGCGCCGCGCGATCAATCGGCTGGGCGATGACGTGATGCCCGATCATGTCATGCTGCTCGTCACCAGCTTCCGCCAGGACTCCGAGACCACCCGCCGGGTCTATGACTCCGTCTTCCGCGAGGCCGTCAGTTGCGGCCTCAGGACGACGGTGATCGCCTCCATCGTGGAAATGGCCGACCAGCGCCTGATCAAGGAGCTTTGGAACGTTTACGAGGGCAACCCCCTGGTAAAGCTGAAGTTCGTGCGCATCCCCGGCACCGGGAAGCGCGACGCGCTGGCGGTGGGCTTCCGGTCGATCGCGGCCGAAAACCCCGGGCCGAACGACGTGGCCGCCGTCATCGACGGCGACTCAATGCTGGAACCGGGCCTGATCCGCAAGACCGCGGGCTTCTTCGCCTTCGACCCGAAGTGCGGTGCCCTGACCACCGACGAGTTCTGCGAGGTCGAGGGCCGCTGGATCTTCAAGGAGTGGTACAACATGCGCTTTGCGCAGCGCCACATCCTGATGTCCTCGGTCGGGTTGTCGCGCAAGGTGCTGACGCTGACGGGCCGCATGTCGATGTTCCGCGCCCACATCGTTGCCGACCGCGAGTTCATCGAGCGTGTCCAGCACGACTGGATCAACCACTGGCGCCTCGGGCGCTTCGACTTCCTGACGGGCGACGACAAGTCGTCCTGGTTCCATGTCCTGTCGAAGGGCTGGGATATGCTCTACATCCCCGATGTTCGGGTGGTGACCATCGAGACCCCGCCCGACGACCGCTTCCTGAGCAGCGCCTGGCAGCTCATGCGGCGCTGGTTCGGCAACATGCTGCGCACCAACTCGCGCGCGGTTGCCCTGGGTCCGGGCCGCATCGGCTGGTTCCCCTGGATCTGCGTCGTGGACCAGCGCATCTCGATGTGGACCAGTCTGACGGGCCCCGCGATCACGCTTCTCGTGTCGGTCTTCGTGACGCCCTACATGGTGCTGAGCTACATGCTCTGGGTTTTGCTGACGCGCTACGCGCTCACGCTCGCGCTTCTGACCGCGCGGCCCAACGTGTCGGCGACGTATCCGTTCCTGCTCTACTTCAACCAGGTCTTCGGTTCGATGGTGAAGATCTATGTGGTCTATCACCTCGACAAGCAGAAATGGACGCGCCAGTCGACCACGATCAGCCGGGGCCTGACCAGTTGGAAACAGCGCAGCCTGACCTGGTCCTCCAACATCTCAATGACGTCCGGGATCCTGATCTTCATGACGTCGCTCGCATTCCTCTCAGGCGTCCTAGAGGCCTGGCAGTAAGACATTCGCCGTTCGGAAAACGGAAGGGTACAAAATGGCAGATGATGCAATTGTCCATGAGGCCGAGGTTCAACGACAGTATGTTCGTGTCCGCGTACCCGCGCTGGTCGAAATCAAGGGCGCCGAGGTCGAATGCTACGACTGGTCGGTCAATGGCTTGGGGCTGAACGCCACGCAGGGCAACTTCAAGGTCGGGCAACGCATCTCGGGCGAGATGGGCTTCAACTTCGACGGCTTCATGATGAGCGTCGAGTTCGACGCCGAGGTGCGCCACGTCCGCGAGATGACCTACGAGGGCCGGGACGTTCATCGCATCGGACTTGAATTCTCGGAACTGTCGAGCCGCTCGCAGGCGCTGCTGCGCTACGTTTCCAGCGCCTATATCACCGGCGAGGCGGTCGCGGCCGGGGACATGCTGCACCTTGTCCAGCGCGACAACTCCGCCCGTCCGCGCAAATCCGCGGCGCGCCTGGCCGAGGACCTGACCCGGACGCAGCGCTTCGTTCAGGCCATGCGCCAGCCGATCAGCTGGATCATCCTCGCGGTGGTGCTGACCTTCTCGTTCATGCTGACCTCCAACGCCTTCTATCGCAACGCCTATATCCGGACCCTCGCCACGGCCGAGGTCACGACCGACACGCCGACCGCGCGCGCGCCGGCTGCGGGCGTGATCACCTTCATCGCCGGAAACGAAGGCGACGTGATCCCGACCGGAAACCCGTTGCTCGGGGTGCGCCGTCCGAGCGGGGAAGAGATCTTCGTGGACAGCCCCTGCGACTGTACCATCGTCTCGATCGCCCATACGGTCCGCGAATTCGTCGAGGTCGGCGATGTCGTCCTGCGGCTTCTGCACCCGGACTCGAAGACCTTCGTCCGCCTCTATGTGTCGAAGTCGAACGCGCCCTGGCTGTTCGAGAACAAGCCCGACTACCTCATCGCGCAGATCCTCGGCTATGAGGGCCAGTTCTCGCTCGTGATGGGCGCCTCGATCTTCGACGCCGCGCGCGAAATGCTGGTGCTGGAGCTTGCGCCTTCGGAGGAGATTCCGTCCGAGCTCGCCGGCCGTCCCGCGACCGTCATCATGGATGCTGGCCGCAGCACCATCGTGGGGCGCATCCGCAGCTTCTTTGCGGGGTAACGATGGCTCCGCGTCGCTGGCATAACCTCCTGTCGGCCTCCTCGGTGCTTCTGTGCACCGCGGTTGCCCTGCCCCAGGCCGGGGCCGCCCAGACCGGGTCGGGGGAGTTCAGCATTCTGGACTACCTCGCCTCGGATACGATCGAGCGCACACCCGAGGGGTGGCAGCTTGAGGCCGAGGCCGCGAGCGATCCGCATTCGGCCTACCTCGCTTATTCGCGGGCTGTCTCGGCGCTGCTGTCGGGAAAGGACGCGGCCGCGATCCCGCCGAGCCGGATCAGAAACCTGCGTTACGCGATGCTGCAAAAGGCGCTGGAAGCGGCGCTGGGCGGGCTTGGCGACGGGCGCGAAGGCATGCTGAAGAAAGCCCGCGAAGCCGCGCGCGACATGGCCGACCCGGCGGATACCGGCTGGGGTTACTGGCAGATCGCCCAGACCGAGCTGCGGCTGGATCGGCCCGACAACGTCCGTACGCTTCTGCGCCGCGCCACGCAGGCCGCCGAGGCGCTTGAGACGTCGGAGGTCCAGAGCCTTTTGTTCAAGGCGGCCGGCGAGACGGCGCTGAAGATCGGCGACGTGGAATTCGCGGCCTTCCAGCTGACGAACATGATCGCGCCCGGTGGTCGCCATCAGCTGGCCCGTCTGGTCGTTCAGGCCCGCAGCGCCGATGAAGCGCTTGCGCCCGAGGTCCGCAAGCTGCTGAGCGACAGCGTCGGCGAGGCGGGAACGCCGGAAAACGGGGTTCTGCAACTGCTCGTGCTGGGCGAGTTCGACTATGCGATCGAGCTTGCGCTGACCGATGACGACTATTCCGAACAGGGCGACATGCTGACCGTCGTCACCAAGGCGGCGATCGACGCCAAGCAGCTTAGCGCCGCACGCCTGGCGGCGCTGCTTAACCCCGATGCGGGTGAAGCGACACGCGCCTGGGTCAACCTGGCGCGGGCGCAGTCGAAACAGGGCTATGGCAAGCAGGCTGACGATGCGCTGGCCCGCGCGCTGGCCCGTGCCACCGGACCGGGCGGCGACGAAAGCGACATCGGCCAGGTGGCCAAGGCCCATATCGACTTCGGCAATCTCGACCGTGCCGAGGATCTCTTGAAGCCGCTGTCGGACGCTTCCGAAAGCGTGGTGGAAATCAAGGGGCGTCTGATCGCGGCCCGGATCGAGGCCGACCAGCCGGCGGACCCGGTCCTGACGCCGACGGTCCCCCTGCCCGACGCGGCGCAATCCGGCATTCTGGCCTCGACCGCTCTCGCACGCGCCCGCGATGGCGACCATACCGCCACGCTGGAAGCGCTGGGCCAGATCACCGACGAGGGCGCCGCCAACGAGGCGCGTTACGACGTGGTCGAGGCGATGATCGAACGCGGCGACGTCTCCGGTGTCGAGGCGCAGATCGAGGCGATCACCGACCCGGTGCTCGCGGCTGAGGCCGTGGCGAAATACGCCAAGTGGCTGGTCCGAAACGACGACGCCCCGCAGGGCGAGGCGCGTTTCGCCCTGCTGGCCGAAAGCCTTGCGGCCCTGCCGCAGGAACAGGCGGACGCCGCCCGCCGCAAGGTCGCTAAAACCGCGGCCGAGGCGGGGCTTTTCGACCTGGCCGAGGCGATCGCGACGGCCGTCGCCGATCCTGCGCTGCGCGCCGAGGCCATCGCCAACATGGGCGCGGTCGTCGCGCAGAAGGCGCCCGACCGGGCGCTCGGCTATCTGGAGGCGTTGAGCGAGGTCAAGCAGCGCGACAAGCTCTTGGGAAATATCGCGCTGGGATTTGCCCGTGACCATGACATCGCCCGCGCGGAAGAATTCGCGCGCCAGATCGTCGAGGACAAGACCCGCGTGACCTTCATGCGCAAGATCGCCGAAGAACAGGCGCTGCGGCTCGACACGCTCGACCTTCTGAAAGCCTCCGCGCCGCAGCCCGAAAGCTTTGAATTCGAAGCGGAGAGCGTGACCCCCGGGCCGAGCTACGGGACCGCCAAGCTCTTCTCGATCCAGGCCGAGCCGCTCACGCCGCGTATGCCGCCCCCGCCCCAGAACATCTGGACCACCGCGGAAGAGGTCATGCACGACGTGGAGCCGATCAACCCCGGCCGCGCCTCCGTGTCGCTCATGCGGGCGAGCTACTTCACCGAGAAGTTCATCGCGGACATCCCGGGCCAGACGCTTCTGCGCCACAAGCAGGGCCGCAACAGCCTTCAGTTCATCATGGTCGAAAGCGGCGTCTTCGACATCCCCTCCCTCTACCGCCGGCTGCGCGCCCTGGGCTACGACGAGGAGGCAATCAAGCGCGACGGGCGGATCTATACCCTGCGGCTGCCGCTTCTGGTGATGCCCGAGGCGACGCTGGTGATCTCGGGCGCGGATGTGGCGAACTTCCGCATGTCGGACGATCGCGGCGCCTTCATCACGGTCGCCGGTCAGATCCGCATCGCCGATACGGTCTTCGAAACCTGGCGGGAAGAATACAACCAGCGCGCCTACCGCACCTACGAGGTGAAGAAGAAGTTCCGCCCGTTCCTGACGATCTGGACCGGCGGCAATGTCGATGTCGTGAACAGCACCGTCTTCGGGCTGGGCTATCTGGGCGGCAAGTCCTACGGGCTTGCCATGTCGGCGGGCCCCGCGACCTTCACCAAGAACCGCCCGATGTGGGAAGACAGCCCCTATGGGCGGATCGTCAGCAACTCCTTCCGCAACAACTTCTATGCCTATTACGCCTATGAGGCGGTGGATGTCGCGATCGTGGGCAATGAGCTGGTCGACAACATCGTCTACGGGCTTGACCCGCACGACCGGGCGCAGCGCCTGAGCATGTCGTTCAACACCGCCTACGGGACCCACAAGAAGCACGGGCTGATCGTCTCGCGCGAGGTCGACAACAGCAACATGGTCGGCAACGTCTCGTTCGAAAACCACGGCTCCGGCTACATGCTGGATCGCGACAGCATCCAGAACCTGCTTTACGCCAACACCGCCTTCGACAACGAACAGGACGGCATCTCGTTCTTCGAAAGCTCCTGCAACTTCATTGTCGGCAACTACCTGTTCGACAACAAGCGCGACGGGATCAAGTTGCGCAACAGCTGGAACCTGAGCGTCTTCGGCAACCAGATCGAAGGCCATGGCGCCGCTGGCATCGATGTCTATTCAGGCTGGCTCGACCCCGAGGGCGCGCACAAGACCCGCGACTTCGAGCTTGACCCCTACTTCAGCTTCTCCGCGGTCGAGCTCTTCGACAACACGCTCAGCAACAACCGCGCCGGGCTGAAATTCCAGGGCGTCAACAGCGCGGTGATCGGCAGCAACCACATGGGCGACCAGTCCCCGCGCCTGTTTGCGGGGGACCTGATGTCGCTGGGCGGGGGGATCGTCTCCGCGACCTTGCAGGGTAAGACGGCGGGCATCGCCCACCAATGCGCCCAGCCCGTGCCGCGGGTGCATTGCAGCTTCCTTGAGGAAGGCTACCTGAGCGGCGAGGGCCAGAATATCCTGGAGGCGCTGAACGATACCGGGCGCTGCGTTCCCGATGAAGTGCGTCCGCGCGGCATCCCGACCGCCGAAATGGAGCCCCAGATCGAGGCGCTGCTGGATGACAACAGCGAAGCGCCCGATGGCGAGGTCACGACCGAGCAGGGCCTGCATGACGAGGCGCCCGCGGCCGAACCCCAAGCCCCGGCGGAGCCCGCGCAGGCAGAGGAGGCCGTCGGCCAATGAAGACGCTGCGACCCCTTGTCCTTGGGCTTTGCCTGGCACTGCCGGGCGCGGCCATGGCGCAACAGGTCCTGAACATGGACCTGCGCGCGGCGATCGCCGACACCAACGATTTCGCGCGTTACTGTGCGGGCGGCGACATTCCGGCCGATGCGCAGCTTGAACCCGTCTATGCCCTCAACGCGACAGAGGAATACGGCTCTGACCAGGCGACGCAGGATTTCGCCTGGGCGGTCATGGTGCTTGGCGGTCATGCGCTGGGCGGCGACGGCGCCGCCCGCGACCGGCTTGAGGCGCTGCTGCTGACCTGGGCCAACGCCGAGGCGCTGGTTGGCACCGAGCGGGTCCATGACGCGGTCTATGCGCTCAAGCGGACGCTGCTGCCCACCATCGTCAGCTACAGCATCATCCGGGCCGACCTGCCGGCGGCATCGCAGACGATCCTCGACCGCTGGCTTGGCAGCCTGGTGGAGATCGCGGGAACCGAATTCGGCGGCGATGTCGATCAGAACAACCACCGCTATCTGGCGGATTCCGTGCTGGTGGCCTGGGGGGCGCTGACTGAGGACGCGGGGCTTCTCGACAAGGCTGAGGCGCGGCTGCGCCTCGCGCTGACGGGGCAGCTGCGCGAGGACGGCAGCTGGCCGCTGGAAACGCGCCGGGGGGCGCGGGCGCTCTGGTACACGCGCCAGTCGCTTTCGAGCCTCGGCTTCATCATCGCGACGCTGGAAAACAGCGGGCGCGACGTGTTGGCCGACGATGGCATCCGCCGCGGCTACGAAACCGCGATGAGCTTCTTCCTCGACGGGATCGACGCCCCGATCATCGTCACCAAATACGCGGCGGAGAACTATATCCCCGGCCCGTCCGAGGACTACGCCAATCAGGACATGAGCTTCCTGCAGACCCGGCCGCACGGGCGCCACTACATGGCATTCCTGGCGCTGGCGGACCACCTGGTCATCGACCCCTTCCTCAAGACCCGGATCGAGCGGCTGATTGGCACCCTCCCGGCGGCGGCGTTCCCGATGATCGACGAATTCAGCGGCGGCAACGCGAGCTGCTTCTGGGGGGGCGGCAATGCGTAGGGCGCTTGGCTTCACGATCGGCGCCGTCTGGCTTGCCGCGGCGCTCCCGGCCTTCGCGCAGGAAACCCAGCCTGTCTGCCAGGCCCATGATCCACGCGTCGAGGCCGCCTTCGCCCGGGCGGCGGCGGGTGAGGTCGCAGGTGCGACCACCGATCTGCGTTCGTTGACCGCGATCCCCGATCCCTCGCTTCTGATGGATGTCGCCCAGTTGGCGATGGACGGCCTTCCCAAGGCTGGGCCGCTGCGCGCACCAGAACCCGAACTTGCGATCGCCGCGCTGGAGAAGGCGGCGCAAATCGCGGGAAACCATGTGCCGCAGGCGCTTTTCCTGCTGTCGGAGATCGGGCGCGACACCGGCCTTTACACGGAAGACCGCCAGAACGAGTTGCGCCGCATGGCGGCGGCCATGGGCTATGAGCCCGCGCTGATCGAACTGGCGCGGGAGCTTGCGAATTCAGACATCTCCACGACCCCGGAACAAAGCCTCGCGCGGCTCGAACTTCTGCTTCAGGGCGCCGCCCGCCCCAACAGCACCGCGATGACGCTGTTCGTCCTGGAACTGCTGGACCGGCCCGAAATCGCCCCGCACCTGAGCGAGACGGCCGAGGATCTGACCCGGCGCATCCTGGCCACCTACGAGACCGACTACAGCAAGGGCAACGCCTTCGCGGCCACCTCTGTGGCCTCCGCCTATGCCCGGGGCGTGCTTGTCGAGCAGGACCTGGAAAAGGCTCGCCAATGGCTCCTCAAGATCGAGCCGTGCTGGCGCGCGCGGGAATTCGAGCTGATGGGCGACATCCTGCGGGGGGAGTTTCCCAACGACTCCCGCACCCCGGTCGAGCACTACCGCCGCGCGGCGGAGCTTGGCAGCCTTTCGGCGGCGCTGTCGCTGGTCCGGATGCGCACCGAAGACCAGGTGAGGGACGTCGCGGACGAGGAAGCGGTGCTTTGGCTGCGCCGGGCCCTGCAACTGAACGAGCTGCGCGCCGTCGTCATCTGGATGCGCGCGGTGGACGCGCAGACCGGCTTCCCCGCCTATGACCCGCGCGAAATGCAGACCGCTTTCCGCGCGGCGGAGAAATCCTGGACGGGCGACGGGCGCACCGCCGCGTCGCTGGGGCGCATCTACCAGTCCTCGGGCGCGCCGTGGTACGATGACGATCGTGCGGCGATGTGGTTCGAGCGCGCAGCCCTTGCGAATGACCCGACGGGCATGCTGGAACACGGCCGTCGGCTGCGCGACACCGATCCGGCGGAGGCGCGGCAGTGGATCGAGCGCGCCCTGGCCGCCGGTTCGGTCAGCGCGCTGGTCGAGATGGCCGACATCCTCATGTCGCCGCCCTTTAGCGAAGACAGCCTGCACCAGGCCGAAGCCTATCTGCAAAGGGCCGTCGATCGCGGCAGCCTGTCGGGCCTGACGCGCCTCGCGCTTCTTTACATGGATGACAGCAAGCCGCTTTTCGATCAGGAGCGGGGCGAGACGCTGCTGGAAGATGCCGCCGACCAGGGCAGTTCGACCGCGCAGACCCGTCTGGCGCAGATGCTGCTGGACCGCGCGCTGGCCGTCGATCCGGCCGAGGCGGCGATCCTGCGCGACCGTGCCGGCCGTTACCTGGTGCGCGCGGCCGCAGCCGGCAGCCTGTCGGCCAAGCACCTGATCGGCAACCTCATCCTGCTTGAAACCAAGGACCCCGAGGAGGTCGCCCGCGCGATCGCGTTCCTGAATGAGGCCGCCGATGGTGGCCGGGTCTCAGCGATGATCGACCTTGCGGAACATTACATCGCGACCGCGCAACTGGAGCTTGCCGTCCAGACCTACCGGCGCGCGGCGGATCTGGGCAGCGTGCGCGCCACGCTGGAGCTTGCCCGCGCCTATTCCGCCGGTCTCGGCGTGCAGCAGGACGAACAGGAATCGCTGCGCTGGCTGGCCAAGGCCGAACAACTGGGCCAGCTGGACGTGCGCACCCTGCGCCAGCTTGGCGCCAGCTTCGTGAACGGAACCTTCGGCCGCCCGGACCTGGAGAAGGGCCTGCGCTACTACCGGCGCGCCGCGGAACTGGGCGACCCGTCCTCCATGATGTATCTCTCGACGCTTTTCTCCGAGGGCAAGCGGGTTCCCAAGGACGACGCGGAAGCCTTCCGCTGGGCCCTGGCCGCCGCCGAGGCGGGCAGTGTGTCCGGGATGGTCTACGTCGGCGAGGCCTATAACGAGGGGCTGGGAACCGAGCGCGACACCGACACTGCGCTCGGCTGGATGCAGAAGGCGCTGGAAAGCAACCCCAACAGCGCGACCGCCGCGATCGCCATTGGCCGGGCTTATGAACTCGGCCTCGGGTTCGAGAAGGATAAATCCCTGGCTCTTCAGTATTACGAACGGGCGGCGAACCTTGGAAACATCTCTGCCATGGTGCGGACGGCCCGGTCCTATCTGCGCGGCGTCGGCGTGAAATCGACGCCGGAGGTCTCGGTCGCCTGGTACGACCGTGCTGCGCGCGCGGGCAACGTGACCGCCATGCTGGAACTGGCACAGCTTCACGCCATGGGCTACGGCACCCCGCTCGATTCAGAACGCGCCTTCGAGCTTTACCTCAGCGCGGCGGACGCAGGGTCCACCATCGGGATGCGAGAGGCCGCGCGCCTTTACATCGCCGGCGTCGGAACCACGCGTGACCTGGACCGGGGCGTGGCCTTCCTTGAGCGGGCTGCCCGTCAGGGCGACGCGGGTGCGATGCGCGACCTCTGGGTGCTTTACGGCGAGGGGTTCGAGCTTGCGCCCAACCCCTCCTACGCGCGGGTGTGGTTGGAGCGGGCCGCCAAGAGCGGGCACTACCAGGCCACCTACGAGCTTGCCAGCGCGCTTTTCAAGGAGACCGGCGAGCTGACCCCGGACCTGCGCGAAATGGTCGACTACGCGGCCGAGGGCGGGGTCAAGGAAGCGAAGATATGGAAAAGCGATCTGGTGGCGGCGGAGACCGCGGCCGCAGAAGCGGCGGCGGCTGAAGCCGAGGCCGGATCGGACACGGCCCCCACGGACCAAGCAGACACCGACCCTGACGCCGATGCGGCGGCAGGCGAAGCGCCCGCCGAGTCGGAGCCAACGAGCGAAGACCAAGGCGGCACGGAGTAGGAGAGAGCAATGAAAGCACGAATGCCAAAATCCGGTACGATCGCCCGCGCGGCGCTGATGTGCGGCGCGATCCTTGGCGGGCTGGCGCTGTCCCCTGCCGCGGCCCAGCAGCTCGAAGGGCCCTATCCTTGCCAGAACCTTGAGTTCGCGCGGCCCAGCCCGACGGACCCGCTCGGCACGTTGACCCAAGGCCAAAGCGGATATTTCTTCCGCACCGATCCCGACCTCAACTGGGGCTTCTTCATCTCGGACGAGGTGAACAACCTGATCCGCGACCTGACGAGCGAGCTGAAGGCGCGCGGGACGGAGCTTGTGCTGCTACCGATCCCGCCGCGTGGCCTGATCGCGCAGAACTTCGTCGATTTCAACCAGGACCGCAGCCCGATCCTGTCGATCTCCGAAGGCGGCTGGATGTTCGACAGCTATATCCAGGATCTGCGCAAATCCGGCGCGGTCGTGCCCAACCTGATGGATGCGCTGCGCGTCGATCCGGGCCAGGCGCCGCTGTTCTACTTCAAGCGCGACGTCCACTGGCGGCCCGAGGGCGCGCGCTTCACCGCGGCCCAGGTCGCGGAGGAACTGCGCCAGAACGGCGCGCTGACCGGCCTGATGGCGAGCGGTTTCCAGACCAGCGTGATCGGGGAAAACCAGTTCAAGGGCGTGATCGCACAGGCCGCCCAGCAGCACTGCACCCAGAACCTGCCGCCGGAACGGTATTCGGAATATGTCACCAAGCCGATGGCCACGGGCGTCGGCTTCGGCAACACCGAAGGCGCGGTGGTTCTTGTCGGCGGCAGCTTCTCTGCCGACGAACGCCTGAACTTCGCGGGCTTCCTGTCGCAGTCGCTTGGGCTGCCGGTGGCGAACCACGCCTCGGCCAGCCTGCGCGAGTTCAACTCGATCGAGGCCTACCTGTCCTCGCCCGAGTTCCACGCCCGACCGCCGAAAGTCCTGATCTGGGAGCTTCAGGCCGCCTTCGATCTGAACTACGCCCGCAACGACCTGCGCCAGCTGATCACCGCAACCGCCGCGAACTGCCAGAACAACAGCATCGCGCGTGTCGAGAATGCCTCGGGCAGCGCGGGGGGGATCACCCAGCTTGACGTGCCCTCGGCCCAGAATGTCACCGGCCGCGATCACTATGTCCAGGTCTCGACCTCGAACCCGGCGATGAACAACTTCGTCGTCTCCGTCGCCTATCAGGACGGCGATTCCGAGTGGATCCCGGTCGAGCGCAGCGGCCGCTTCGACAACAGCGGGATCTACTACATCTCGCTCTCGCAAGAGACGACCTCGCCCGTGGTGGGCATCACGCTCGAACAGCTGAGCGAAACCCCGGCGTCCACGCGCGTCGAACTTTGCCGCAAATAGGAGGCAGACATGCACCACGCCGGACGCCTTGAATTGATCACATCGGGACTGCGCGCGCGGTTGTCGCGCGGCACCTGCCTTGTCCTTGCCTTCGCCGTCGCGACCACCGGGATGGCTGCCGCGCAGGAGCGGGGGGCGGTCGATCTTCCCCTGTTCCCGCAGCTTTCCGACTATTCCGAAAGCTGCGCGGGGACCGTGACGCTGAGCAGCGATCCCTACAACCTTGGGGCCTGGCAGGGCGAACAGCTTTCGATTTCCCCCGATCAGCTGCTTGAAGTCGGGATCCTTTATTCCAAGGGTGGCGCCACCGTTCCCGCAAACGCAGAACTCGCGACGCGCCTCTTCCGCTACCTGGCCGAGCGCCCCTCGCCGATCCAGAGCCGCGCCAAATACCTCGCGGCGGTGATGATCCTCGATACGCAGGGCTCGCCCGAGATGGATCGCCTGGCCGCGCAGATGCTGACGGAGGCGGCGAATGCCCGCGTGACCGGCGCGGCGCGCGAACTTGGCGCGCTTTACGAGATCGGCCGCGGCGTCCCGCAGGATTTCGAGCAGGCGGCGATATACTACCGCATCGCCGGTTCGGAAGGGGATGCCGAAAGCGCCTTCTCCCTGGCGCGGCTTTATGCCGACAACCTGATCTCGGACGGCGCTCAGGAAGCGGCGCTGAACCTGGCGAAGCTAGGCCTGATCACGCTGCTCAGCGATGTGAACCAGGGCCGCTGCTCGGCGCTGGTGACGGTCGCGAGGCTTTACGAGGAAGGCGACCTGGTCGCGGCGAACGAGCAGGCCGCCGCCGCCTGGTACGAGGCCGCGGCTTCCACCGGGAATGCCCGTGCGATGGCCGCCATCGCCCGGCGCTACTACGGCGGGATCGGCGTCGAGCCGAACGTGCAGCTCGCCATCCAGTGGTGGCGCCGCGCGGCCGAGCTTGGCTCCATGGACGCCAAGGCCAATATCGGGATGATCTATGCGACCGGCGACGGCGTGGAGCCGAACGCGCAGGAGGCGACGCGCTGGCTGACCGAAGCCGCCCAGGGCGGCAACGTCAGCGCGATGGTGCATCTTGCCAGCCTTTACCGTGGCGAGCTTTCCGCGCTTGCGGTGTCCCAGGCGGACCCGGAACAGGCCTATTTCTGGACCGAGCGCGCCTATGCCGCCGACCCGACCCGCGTGTCGGTGATCATGAACCTGGCGCGTGCCCTGATCAGCGGCGAAGGCACCGCCCTTGACCCCGCGCGCGCTTTCAACCTGTTCAACCAGGCGATGCGCCTTGGCAACCGCTCGGCGCTGCGCGAGATGGCGAGCGCCTATCTCAACGGCAATGGCGTGGAGCGTAATCCCGAACGCGCGCTGCAGATCTTCCGCCAGGCGGCGGAGCGGGGCGACCTGTCGTCCTATTCGGTGATCGTGGACATGTATCGCTGCGGCATCGGCGTCGAGGCCAACGCGGCGATGGCCGACCTTTGGCTCGGTCGTGCGGCTGCCGTGGGTGATGTGGACAGCCTGATCGTGCTCTCGAACCGCACCGTCAAGGAACTGAACGCAGAGGATCAGCAGCGCACGCTGCAACTGCTGTTTCGCGCCGCCGCGAACAACAGCCGCGAGGCGATGATCCGGCTGAGCGAGATCTTTGCGCGCGGCGAGGGCGTCGAGAAGAACGCGGAACTGGCGGCCCGCTGGGAGGCGCTCGCGATCCGTCCGGGTCCGAACCAGGAGGTCGGTCTTTATCTGCTGGCCGAGGCCTTCCGGACCAACACCGCCCATGAGTGGGACCCGGTCCGGGTTCAGCAGCTGCTGACCCAGTCGCATGAGATGGGCTACGTCAAGGCCACGACGCGCCTGGGCAAATATCATATCCGCCCGGGCGACGACGGAATGGAGAACATCGACGCCGGCGTCGAGCTTCTTCGCCAGGCCTCCTCGCGCGGGAGTTCTGACGCAATGCGCGAGCTTGCGGAGTACTTCCGTTCGACCGGCAACCTGCCCGAGGCGCTCGGCTGGCTCGACTATGCCATCGTCGCCGGGCTCGACACCGCGCAGGTTCTGAAGGCCGAATGGGCGTTCAAGGGGCTGATCTCCGGCCAGCCGGAACCCGATGCCGCGCGCGAAGTGCTCGACAACGTGATCAAGCGGGGCGTCTGCTCGATGAGCCTGAGTTCCGCGGTCGTCACCTCGCTTGCCTCCGGGGTGGGCGGACCGGGCCGCGATCAGGAAGCGCTCGACATGGCCAATCGCGCCATCGAGACCTTCCGTCCGACGCCGGACGAGGTCGCGCAGCTTGGCAGCGCGCTTCTCAAGGGATCGCCGAACCAGACGCTGGTCGGTCGCGGGATCGAGTTGCTGGAACGCTCGATGGAGCTTGGCTCGATCCGCGGCTACATCGAACTTGCCCAACTTTACATGGAGGGCAACGGGGTTCCGCTGAACTTCGAAAAGGCGATGGAGCTTTTGAATCAGGCCGCGGCTGCGGGCGAGGTGTCGGCCTATATCCATATTGGCCGGGCCTACCTTCAGGGCGTGGGCGGCTCCCCCGATTACGCCGCCGCATGGTCGTCGATGGAACGGGCAGCGGCGGCGGGCATCCCCGAAGCCTTCCGCGAGATGGGCCACTGGTATCTGCGCGGACTGGGCCGGCCCGAAAACGTCGATGAGGGCCTTTCGCTTCTGGAGCGCGCGGCGAGCATGGGCGACACCAAGGCGATCCTGGATCTGGCCAATGTCTACTCCGTCGGTTTCGTGGTCGATCAGCGCCCGGATATCGCTGTGAAGTGGCTGGAAACCGGCGCCGCTGCTGGAAGCCTTGAGGCGATGCACCGCCTGGGGCTGGCCTATCTTCTGGGCCTTGGCGTGCCGCAGGACGAGGCCGAAGCGCAGCGCTGGTTCCGCTTGTCCGGCTCCAAGGGTTACGCCATGAAGGCCGACGCAACGCAAGTGAAGCAAGAGTGAGATGACATGGGCGCAACAAGGTGGGGGCAACGGGTCATGATGGCGATCACGGCCAGCGGCCTGACCTTGGCGCCCGGTCCCTTGGCCGCGACCGGAGGCTGCGTCGCGGCGCTCCGGTCGCCGTTTCCGGACAGGGACATGCCGGTGTCTGCCGCGCCCGAGGCCTATGACTGCGCCGAGGCTCCGGCTCCGGTGGTCTCGCTCGACGCAATAAGCAAGTACGACCAAGAAAGCCCGAACCGCGACAAGCTGGACGCGGAGGCCGCCGCCGCCTTCGAGGCGGAAATGGAAGGCCTGCGGGAGTTCCAGAAGCTTGTCGTCCGGGCGGCCAATGCCAGCCGGCTGAAGCCGGAACAGGCACAATCCGCGGCCGACTGCGCCAGCGCCTATATCGTTGAATGGGTCCGCGCCGATGCGCTTTCGGACATGCAAAGCCACACCGCGCAGCAGCACCGTTCGATCTATGTCGGCACGATCGCGCTCGCCTGGCTTCAGGTGCGCGACCGCAACGACAAGCCCCTGGAACAGACGGAGGTCGAGGCCTGGCTTGCAACGCGGGCCGAAGAGATCGTGACCTATTTCGGCGACCGCAACGACAAACCCTCGGGGCGCAACAATCACCGCTACTGGGCCGGCGCCGCAGTGGCGGCGAGCGGGATCGCGACCGGGCGCTGCGATCTCTATGCCTGGGGCACCAGCGCGCTAGATATCGCGCTCGCGCAGGTGACGGCCGAGGGATACCTCCCGCTGGAGCTCGACCGGGGCACGCGCGCCCGTGACTATCACCTTTATGCGCTCGCCCCGCTGATGCTGCTCGCGCTGATGGAGAAGAACCGGGGCCGGGACGTCATGGCCGACCACAACGGGGCGCTGCGGCGTCTTGTGGCGCAGACCCTTGATGCGGTCGCCGACCCCGGCGCGATTGCCGAAAAGACCGGCGAGGAACAGATCGCGTTCACCGGCGAGGATGGCGCGCCGAAGGGCCACCAGATGGCGTGGTTCGTTCTGCTGCAACAGATCGACCCGGATTTCGCAGCCGGGTTCGACCTGGAATTGCCCCAGCCTCTGGCGTTCACGAGCCTCGGGGGCGATCTTGCCAAGCTTTTCAATTGATCGGAGATCGAGGATGACGAAACTCAAAGCGCTTCGGGCCGGAACGTCCATGCTTGTGGTCGGGGCGTTCCTGGGCCTTTCGGGTTGCGAAGTCACCCTGGTCGAAAACCGCACCTCCGCCGACATCCGGGAGGCCCGCGTGGCCAGCCAGACGCGCGGCGATTCCCGCTCGGCCGAGGCGCTGCTCCGGCAGGCGATCTACGACGCGCGCGATCCCAAGCTGCGCATGGTCGCGGAATACGAACTTGGCCGCATCCTCGTCAGCAAGCCCACCAACAGTTCGCGGGTACAAGAAGGGCTCGGCCTTCTGGGAAGCGCCTCGGCCACCTACGCCCCGGCGCAGGCCAAGCTTGGGCAGATGTATGCCGAGGGCGACGGGGTGCGGAAGGACGAGCTTCGCGCGACGCAATACCTGCGCGCCGCCGCCCAGGGGGGGCATGCCGGGGCGCAGTTGGACCTTGCCACGCTGATCCGCAAGAACCCCGCGCTCGGCAGCCCGATCGAGGCGTCGCGCCTGGCGTCGGCCGCCATTTCCAAACTTCAGGCTGACAGCCGCAAGGGGGATGCCAATGCCTCGCGTCAGTTGGGGCAGCTTTATCGGGACGGGTTGGTCGTTCCGGCGAACCGCGCGGAATCCGAACGCTACTACTCGATGGCAGTGCGCCAGGGGCAGACCAAGGCCGTGACCGAGCTTGCGGAGATGTGGATGAACGGATCGCCCGCAGACCGGCAAAAGGCGCTGCGGCTTCTTGAGATGGGGGCCGACCGCGATGTGGGCCGCGCCGTGATCCTGCTGGGCGACCTCTACCGCAACGGCACGATCACCCAGGCCGACCGGGATCGCGCGCTGGCTTATTATCTCAGGGGCGCGACCTCTTACGATGACTCCACGGTCAGCCGCGTCGCCTCGACCCTGCGCATGGGTGGCGTTTCGGCCGAGCGGCGCAGTCAGGCCACGCAATACCTCCAGTCGGCGGCCGCCAGCGGTTCGGCCAAGGCCGCGATGGAACTGGGCAAGATCAGCGAAAACGGCGGCAACCTGGGGGCGGCGGCAAAATACTACCGCACCGCGGCCAATGCCGGCCTGCCGGAGGCGAAGATGCGCCTTGGGCGGCTCCTGTTCGAAGGCAAGGGTGTCGGGCGCGACTATGCGGGCGCGGTCAAGCTTCTCGATGCGGCCTCGCGCGCGGGCTACAACGAGGCGGACGCCTATCTGGGGCGGGCCTATGCCGAGGGCAACGGGGTCGCGCAGGACTGGACGAAGGCGCGGACCTACCTGGAAAAGGGCATCAAGGGCGGCTCGACCTCGGCCGCGGTCTTCCTGGCACAGGCCTATTGGGATGGGCTTGGTGGCCCGGCCAACCCGACCGAGGCGGTGCGGCTCTTCAAGTTCGCGGCCGACCGTGGCAGCGTCACCGCGATGAACGCGCTCGCCGAGGCGTACCGGACCGGGCGCGGCGTCGCGCCCAACCAGGACCTTGCGCTGCAATGGACCGAGCGCGCGGCCAAGGGCGGGTCATCCTCGGCGCTGGTCGATACGGGCTGGGCCTATGCGACCGGCAACGGCGTGCCGCGCGACATGGTGGAGGCCAATCGCTACTTCCAGTCCGCGGTCGATCGCGACCCGTCCAAGGCCGGGCAAATCGCGCGCGCACTCCGCGACGGCAGCAAGGGCGTCGTCGATACCGCGCTTGCGGACTACTACGCCGATATCGCCCGCCTTTCCGGAGACCCGCAGGAACTGCGCAATCAGGCGCGCGGGCTGGAAAGCTCCGACCCCGCACAGGCGGAGGCGGCCTATCGTGAGGCCGCGCGCAATGGCGATACCGTCGCCATGATCTGGCTGGCAGAGCGCGCCTTCGCCTCCGGGGACGGGGCAGGGGGACGCCGGCTGCTGGACCAGGCGGCGTCGGGCGGGAACGGCGAGGCGGCGCAAAAGCTTGGCGCGATCTATGCCTTCGGCGATGGGGTCGGGATCGATCTTGGCCGGGCGCTGTCCTACTACAAGCGCGGCGCCGAGCTCGGCAATGGCGAGTCCATGTACTGGGTCAGCATGTTCTACCGTCAGGGCCTGGGCGTGCCTGTCGATACCCGGCTCGCGGACGAATGGCTCGCCAAGGCCCGCGCGGCGGGCTACTCGGTCGGGCTCTAGGGGCCCGCGCATCTGGCGGCGAGATTTCGGATCTGCGCCGCCAGCCGCCGGCTGTTCAGCGTTTGCGGGAGGACGAGGTCCAGCCGGGGCAGGAGCCGCTGGCCCGATGCCGCGATCTCGGGTCCGACAAGGGCCAGCGTGTTGTCCGAAAACCCGATGGCCGTCAGCCGGTCCGAGAGCCGCGCCAGAACCGTGGGCGCCGACTGCCCTTGGCGGGTCAACTCCAGCATGCAGGCCCCCTGCCGCGACTGGCTTAGTGTGAAGCCCTCATCGGGGCTGTCCAGAACGCGGATATCCGCCACCCCGGCGACGGGCAGCCCGGCATGTTCGAAGCCCGGATCGAACTCGAACTGATTGGCGTCGAGCCCCTGAAGGAAGATCGAATCCGCTGTCGGGACGATCAGATCCGCGACCCGGGAAGGATCCTTGCTGGCCGGCACGATCGCGGCGGAAAGATCGCTCAGGGCCAAGATCGGCGCCCTTGGTCCCGCCTTCATCAGCGCCAGCAGGCGGCCCTGGGGCGTCACGGGATCCGCGGCCGTGACGATCTCGGCATCGACGAGGAACCGCCCGTCGCGCAGGTCGATGATCCCCCGGGGGCGGGTGGGCATGGCGAAATCGACCGGCTGCTCGAACAGGACCGAGCCGCCGTCATCCATATGGATCAGCCTGTAGGCAAAGGGGCCGCGGTCGTCGTCGGGCAGCAGCAGCAGAAAGCCCGCCGCGCGTAGTGGCACCGCGAAGATCCGGTCCATCGCCTGACGCGTCGAAAACGGAAGCGTGACATTGCGGACGGCGTTGAACTGCCCATCGAAGAGCGAGAGATATAGCCCCGTCTGCGCCGTTGCCTGCGTGGCCCCGGACTGCGCGGCCCCCAGTACCAGGATCCGGTCGGGCGATACGCGCGATACCGCAAGGAAGCGGTCGTTGCTCAGCGGCGTGTCCTGCACGACCACCTGCGGCGCCTGCCCTGGGACGAGATAGGTGAGCGCCGCTGCGCTGTCGCCACGGTCGGGCCGGCCGATCTCACCCACGACGATGACGCCCGCGCCGTGCTGAACCATGCCCGCGCCGTGCATGACCGCGCCGGTCGACGTATAGGCGATGTCACGCAACTCTCCGGTGGGGCTCAGCCGCAGAAGGGCGGTTTCGCGAACGTCCCGGGTGCTGGCCTCGACCACGAGGTCGATGTCCCCGCCCCGCCGGGCGTAAAAGAACATGACTTCCGGGGGATTGGCGAAGAGGTTCAGCCGTAACTGGCCGCTATCAATCTGGCGCCCGCTGGGGTCGATCCGGCTGAGGTTCACCGACTGTTCCCCGGGCGAGTAGTCCATGACGACGACGTTGCCCAGGGCCTCGATCTGGGCCAGCACGCGGCCGGGGGCCGATCGGGCCTCAGTTGCCCCGAAAAAAGCAGATAGTGCGCAAAATAATGCCAACATCGTTAGAGATTTCAGCACGTTGAGCACTCCTTCCCGGGCAGGGACACTGACGGATCACAAAACGATGCAAAAGGCCCACACAGCTGCCCAAACCGCGCGATCATTTACCCTTAAGCTAAAAAAATAATGGCAATAAATTCAAGAAATGTTATTACTCACCATGCAATAAAATGCTACACCGTAATCGTTGGTGGCTGAGGTAAAGAGCAGGGCAGATGGGTATGAACGGAAAGAAACACTTGGGTTATTCCCAGGCGCTCCTGGCTTGTGTTGCCGCGCCCGCGCTTGGTGTGGTCGCCGCCTCGCCGTCCTTCGCGCAATCCTTCCTGTCGTCCGATTACGCGATCCCGCAACTGCCCGATCAGCCCTATGAGGCCTCGGTCAGCCAGGGGCCGGTCTCCTCGGCCGTGACCCTCGCCTTCGAGGGCAAGACCGGCGCAGGGTTCCAAAGCAACATCTTCAAGGATGCCAACGGCGCCGAGGTTTCGGATTTCGTCTTCAGCGCCTCGCCGCGCGCCGTCCTGCGCGTCAACACCGGCGGCGTGAAGGGCAAGATCGAGGCTGGCGCTGATCTGACCAAATATTCCTCGAACCCGATCAACGACCAGGTGGACCTGTTCGTGCGCGGCAAGGCCGAGTTCGGGCTGAGCGACCGCAGCTCGATCTTCGTCGATGCGGGCCTCAAGCAGGATGAGCACGCGATCGAGGCCAACCTGTCGCAGCCCGGCCTGACCCCGACCGAGACGCGGACCTCGCTGGAAGGGCATGTCGAGGCGGGTTTCAAATACGCGGGCGACCAATGGACATCGCGCGCGGCCGTCGGGCTGAGCTTCGTGAACTATGACGGCATCCAGGCGACCGGCGATCCGCTGGCGGCCGCCGCCGTCTACGGCGGGCTTCCGGGCATCGATAACGAGCTGCGCAACAAGACCACGGTCTATGCGAGCGCGGAAGCGGGAAAGAAGCTCTCGCTCGAGGGAGAGATCTTCGGCGGCGTCAAACTTGAAGTCGCGAGCTTCCAGAAGGATGTCAGCTACAACCCCGCGCGCAACAGCACCACGATCGAGCCCTTCGTCGGCTACCGCCACACGGCCGCAGACGGCTCGCTAGAGGCTGATGCGCGCATCGGCGTCGCGATCCGGTCCTTCGACAATGACGATTACGATACGATCATCGTGCCGACGGTGAACGCCTCGGCCACCTGGTCGCCCGATGGCCGCGACTACGCGATCTTTGCCTCGACCGAAACCACGCTCGATGACACGCTTGCGGTTGGCGTCGGCGCCAAGGTCACGCAGGAATTCAAGGTGGGCGCCCGCGCCAACCTGAATGACCGCTGGGAGATCAACGGCGACATCGGCGGCGAATATGCGCTGGAGACCGTCTCGGAAGCCCTGGGCGGCGGATCGGATTCCGAAACGACCCTGGGTATTGGCGTCGGCATGAAGTACTTCGTGATGGACAACATCTACGTCGGCGCCGATGCACGCTACGAAACGACCTTTGGCAACAGCGCGGGGCAGATCTCCGACGCGGTTTTCAGGGTCAACGTGGGCGCTGAGTACTGATGGTTTTCGCCGATACGACCGAGGTCGTGTCGCGGTGCCTGAGCCAAGCGGGGGGGTTCGCCCTCCTTCTGTTCGATGCTGAAGGGGCGCTGCGTGGAGCCCAGGGCGACGAGGCGCTCTTTAGCCTCGGGCGCGAGGGCCTGTTGGCGCTGCTCGCGACCTTTGGTCAGGCTGAAGACTGGCAGGGCGCCGTGACGACTTATGTCGGGGCTCAGGCGCTGCGGCTTTCCGTATCGCGGGCGGACGGCGCGGTGGTGGCTTTCCTGCAGGACCTTAGCGATCAGATCACGCGCGAAACCCTTCTCCGGATCGAGGCGACGACCGATCCCCTGACCGGACTGCTGAACCGGCGGGGCTTCGAGCGGCTGACCGCCACCGCGTTCCGTTCGCATTCCGGGACGGAGACCGGCCACGTCATCGGCGTCGTAGATGTCGACAACCTGAAGCGCCTGAACGACGGCGGCGGCTATCAGCAGGGGGACCGGACCCTGAAAGGTGTGGCGCGCGAGCTTGATCGCAGTTTCCGCGCCGGCGACATCACGGGCCGAGTTGGCGGCGACGAGTTCGCCTTTTGCCTCGTCAACGTTCCCGAGCCCTTGGTCGAAAAGATCCTGAAGCGCCTGTCGGCCCGCATCGCGGAGGAAACCTCTGCCACGGTGACCATCGGCGCGGTTCACTGTCCGGCATATTCCGACCCGGCGCAGGCCCAGATCCGTGCGGGTGAGCTTGCCCTTGCAGCCAAGCGTGCGGGCAAGAATCGGGTCTCAATCGAGGTCGTTCGCTGACGGGGGGGCGCCTCGCGCGTTAACGATCTGTTAAGAACTGGTTCATAGGCTTCAGGAACTGGGCGATTTTCCCAGCATCTATGAAGCCGAAAGACCAGGAGTCATGGAAATTGCCGCAACAATCCTGATGGTACGGTTCCTAGTGGGTGCCTTGTTAACGATTTCTGAAATTACCTTTTCATTGCAGCGTGTTAAAGAGCTGTCGGCGCAAAGGGCTCGGGGCGTGATCCCGGTGCGGGGCGATGGGTGCATCATCAAACCCAGGCTGTCCTTAGCGCGCGCTGAGCGCGAAGCGAGCCGCTGTAATTCGCGTAAGGCGCGCATCGCCGCGAGCGCCGTGCCGTGCCGGTTGGCCGTGACCCACTGAAAATAACGGGGGCAGAGGCGGGGCCAAGCGACGCGCCCGTGGTACAGCGACGGCAAGGGGCGCCATGCGCCGACTGCGGCCCGCACGATGCCTCGCAGGGCGTGCGGGCGGCCGCCGAGGACGCGGCTGAATTGCTGCAATTGCAAAACGCGCCTTGCGCACCGCAGCGCAATATCATATCCCCAAAACGACCCGTCACGAAACTTCCTTGCGAGAGAAATCAGCATGAGCTTCCGTCTTCCGCCCGCCGCGCCTGCCCGTCCGAACCGCTGCCAGCTCTTCGGTCCCGGGTCCCGCCCCGCGCTGTTCGAAAAGATGGCGGCTTCCGCGGCCGATGTCATCAACCTCGATCTGGAGGACTCGGTCGCGCCCGGTGACAAGTCCGAAGCGCGCCGCAACATCATCCAGGCAATCGGTGACGTGGATTGGGGCAGCAAGCATCTTTCGGTGCGCATCAACGGCCTCGATACCCCCTACTGGTACCGGGATATCGTTGATCTTCTTGAACAATCCTCTGACCGCCTGGACCAGATCATGATCCCGAAGGTCGGTTGCGCCGCCGACGTCTACGCGGTCGATGCGCTCGTGACGGCGGTCGAAGCGGCCAAGGGCCGCAAGAAGCGCATCGCCCTTGAGGTGATCATCGAAACCGCCGCCGGCATCGCGCATGTGGAGGAAATCGCGGCCTCCTCGCCCCGTCTGCAAGCGATGAGCCTGGGTGCTGCGGACTTCGCCGCCTCAATGGGGATGCAGACCACCGGCATCGGCGGGACGCAGGAAAACTACTATATGGTCCGCGAGGGCGTGAAGCATTGGTCCGACCCCTGGCACTGGGCTCAGGCCGCCATCGTCGCCGCCTGCCGGACCCACGGCGTCCTGCCGGTCGATGGCCCCTTCGGCGACTTTTCCGACGATGAGGGCTTCCGCGCGCAGGCGCGCCGCTCCGCGACGCTCGGTATGGTCGGCAAATGGGCGATCCACCCCAAGCAGGTCGCGCTTGCGAACGAGGTGTTCACCCCGTCCGAGGCTCAGGTGACCGAGGCGCGGGAAATCCTCGCCGCGATGGAGGCCGCCAAGGCCGCGGGCCAGGGGGCCGCGACCTACAAGGGACGCCTGATCGACATCGCCTCCATGCGCCAGGCGGAGGTGATCGTGCGGCAGGCCGAGATCATCGGCGGCTGACAAGACCGGCGGAGTTGCATTTTCCGGGGCCTCGCTTCATATAACCGGGGTCCTGAACGGAGTGCGACATGAACTATCTCGAGTTCGAAAAACCCCTCGCCGAGATCGAAGGCAAGGCCGAGGAGCTTCGGGCGCTGGCCCGCAAGAACGAGGAGATGAACGTCGAGAAGGAGGCCGCCGCCCTTGACCGGAAGGCGGCCGAGATCCTGAAGGACCTGTACCGGAGCCTCGACCCCTGGCGGAAATGCCAGGTCGCGCGCCACCCCGACCGCCCGCACTGCAAGGATTACATCGAGGCGCTCTTCACCGAGTTCACGCCGCTCGCCGGCGATCGCAACTTCGCCGACGACCACGCGGTGATGGGCGGCATCGCCCGCTTCAACGACCAGCCGGTGATGGTCATCGGGCACGAAAAGGGCCACGACACCAAGACCCGGATCGAGCGAAACTTCGGCATGGCCCGTCCCGAGGGCTACCGCAAGGCGATCCGGCTGATGGATATCGCCCATCGCTTCGGCCTGCCGGTGGTGACCCTTGTCGATACGCCCGGCGCCTATCCCGGCAAGGGCGCGGAAGAGCGCGGCCAGTCCGAGGCGATCGCGCGCGCGACCCAGAAATGCCTTGAGATCGGGGTGCCGCTGATCTCGATCATCATCGGCGAGGGCGGTTCCGGCGGCGCGGTGGCCTTTGCCACAGCCAACCGGGTCGCGATGCTGGAACACTCGATCTATTCGGTCATCTCGCCCGAAGGCTGCGCCTCGATCCTGTGGAAGGATGCCGAGAAGATGCGCGAGGCCGCCGAGGCGCTTCGTCTTACGGCGCAGGATTTGCTCAAGCTCGGCGTCATCGACCGCATCGTGCCGGAACCCCTGGGTGGCGCTCAGCGGGGCCGCAAGGAGGCGATCGAGGCCGTCGGCAAGGCCATCGAGGCGATGCTGAAGGACCTGTCCGGCAAGAAGCCCGCCGAACTCATCAAGGACCGGCGGCGCAAATTCCTAGAGATGGGGATGAAAAGCCTCGCGGCCTGATCGCCGCCCGGCCCCTTCTTCATTGTCCAAATACCCCCGCCGGAGGCGGACCGACGCCCCGGCGCGCCTGACCGCGTAGGCTGGGTGCGGGCCCGGGGGGCCTCGGCCTAGTCCGGGATCTTGAACCCCGCTTCCGCCATCAGCCGGTTCGAGGCATCCTCGACGGCGGGTTCGATCCGGGTCATGAAGGCATCGACGCGCATGCCCGCCGGGATGCGCGGCAGGAACTCCACCACGGCAAGCCCCGGTTTTCTAAGGAGCCCGTGGCGCGGCCAGAACACACCGACATTGGTGGCCGCGGGAACGCAGTCCCGCTTGAGCTGCGCGTAAAGCACCCCGACGCCGACCTTGTAGGGCTTGGTGGCGCCTGCGGCGACGCGCGTTCCCTGAGGATAGATGATCAGCTGTCCGGGCTGATCGCTCCGGGCGGCCTTGACGTCCGCCACCATCTTGCGCATCGCCTCGCCGCCGCGCCCACGATCGACCGGGATGCAGCCCAGCCGCTTGGCGTACCAGCCGACGAACGGCGCCCACAGCAACTCCTTCTTCATGATGAACCTGGGGCGGGGAACCACAGAGATGATCAGGATGATGTCGAAGAAGCTCTGATGTTTCGCCCCGATCAGCACCTCGTCCTGCGGCACCTCCCCCCGGATTTCGGAGCGCAGACCTACGATGGCCGCGGCCGACCAGCGGACCCAGCGGGTATAGCCGTGAACGGCCCGGATCGCGTTGTCCTTGTTCCAGAGCACCGCGGGAAGCCAACCCAGCGCATAGATGGCAAGCGCCAGGTACATCTGGAAGATGAAGATCGCAGAGAGAAGATATTGCAGCGCAAGTCTCATGTTCGGTGCCTCATGCTTCGCTTTTCAGCCGGCCGAGTGCGGCGGCGCGGGTCGCCAGAAGGGCGGCAAGGGCCGCGATCGCCGGCACGGCCAGCGGCCAGAGCCATTCGCGGCCCGAAAATCCAAGATGCGCCAGAACCTGACCGTCGGCGACCACCGGCAGGAAGGCAACCGCCGACCCCGCCAGCGCCGTTCCGGCGAGCGCACCCGCGAAGCTGCGAAGGGTGAAGCGTCGGACGAAGGCGCGCGCGATGGTCACGTCGCGCGCCCCGATCAGGCGCAAAACGCGGATCACCTGCCCGTTCGCGGCAAGTGCGGCCTGCGCAGCCAGCGTCACCATGGCAACCGTCGCGCCCCCGATCAGGATCAGCGACAGCACCGCAAGGCGTCTGAGGCCCAGTGCCGTTTCAACCAGCGGCCTGCGCCAGCGGGTGTGATCGTCGAGCTGCGCGCCGGGCGCCTCGGCGGCAAGGCGTAGCGCAAGCCCCGTGCCGTCGAAACCCGCGCGCGCGGTGGAAAGCTCCACCAGACGCGGGATCGGCAGCGACTCGACCGGCAGGTCCGGGCCGAACCAGGGGGCGAGCAGTGCGCGGGTCTCCTCCTCCGGGATCGCGCGCGCGCCGGTCACGCCGGGCGTCGTCTCCAGAACCTCCAGGACGCGCTTGACCTGGGTTTCGGCCTGCTCGGGCGCGGCGGAGATCCGCACCGTTGCGGTATCGAGCAGCGCGGCGGACCAGCTGTCGGCCAGGCGGTTCGCCGAAAGCGCCAGCGCCAGCGCGAAGACCGCGAGGAAGGCCATCGCGCCCGCGGTGAAAACCGTCAGCGTGGCGCTGCTGCCGGAGGGCGGGACGATCCGGTCGATCCACGGGGCCAGCTTCGGGCGGCGCGACAGGAAGGGCGGCAGGGTCATCACAGATCCGCCCCCGCCAGTTGCAGCCGCCGGTCCTTGATCCTCAGAACCCGGGCCGAAACCTGCGCCTTCGCGGTTCTGATCAGGTTCAGGTCATGGGTGGCGATCAACACGGTCTTGCCCATCTTGTTCAGCTCGATCAGCAGCGAGAGAAGCCGCTGCGACATTTCCCAGTCGAGGTTGCCGGTCGGCTCGTCGGCGAGGATGACATCGGGCGAGGTGACGATCGCCCGGGCCAGGGCGCCGCGCTGGCGCTCGCCCCCCGAAAGCTCCGGCGGCAGCGCCTCGCCGCGGCTGCGCAGGCCGACCCAGGCCAGAAGCTCCCTGAGTTCTTCCGCCACCACCGGGCGGCCCGCGATGACCAGCGGAAGGGCCACATTTTCCGCAAGCGGAAGGTGGTCGAGGAATTCGCAGTCCTGATGCACGAAGCCAATCCGCCGCCGCATCCCGGCCAGCCCGTCGCGAGAGAGCCGCGCGAGCTCTTCGCCAAAGACCGAAAGGCTGCCTGAAACCGGGCGAAGCTCGCCGTAACAAAGCTTCAGAAAGGTCGTCTTGCCGGCGCCGGACGGGCCCGTCAGGAAGTGGAAAGACCCCGGCGGCAGGGTCAAGGTCATATCCGAAAGCAGCGTTCTGCCAGCGTAGCCGTAGCTTGCGTCGCGCAGTTCGATCACCCTAAACCTCCGTTGATGGCGTGACATTCCGGCCCCGGTGCCCGCCCGTTTGGCCGCCATGCATCGCAAATGCTTGGATCGCGGCGCCATGCTTGCTACAACAGGCTAACAACAAAGGCCAGAATGGCGATGAGCGTTCGGGCTCGGGCAGTAAATCGGGTGACAAGATGCGGCTGGTATGCCCCAAATGCGGCGCGCAGTACGAGATTGAGGACAGCCTCATTCCCGCAGCTGGGCGAGATGTCCAATGTTCCGACTGCGGGACGGCGTGGTTTCAGAAAAGCGCGGCCGCTCTGACGGCAGAGGCGGAGGCCAGCCGCGCGGCGATGGAATGGTCGGAAAGCACCGATCTTGCCGGTGCGTCAGACGCCCCCGCCCAAGAGCCGCGCGCGTCAGAGCCGGAAGAAATCCCGTCGTCGGAGCCCGAACCCGCGCCAGCGCTAGCGGCAGCGGTCCAGGCCGAACCGGACCCGCAGCCAGCGGAACCTGAGCCCCAGGCCGAAGCCCCGGCGGCTGAGCCGGTCTTCAAACGGCGCGCAATTGACGAGGCCACGCTGAGCGTCCTGCGCGAAGAGGCGGAGCGTGAAACGCAGGCCCGCGTTGCCGAGGGGACCGCCACAGCACCGGCCGTGCCCCATCATGAACCCGCCCCCGAACGCAGCATGGATATCCGCGCGGCGGAGGAGGCTCAGCCGGAACCGGCGGCAGAGCCCGCCCCCGCGCTGGTGGTCGAAGCCGCAGTTGATGGGGCGGAGGAAGACGATCGCCAGTCCCGCAAGGAGCTTCTGCCCGATATCGAGCAGATCAACTCGACCCTGCGCTCGACCTCTGGCCGTGCCGATGATGCGGTGCTGAAGGACGCGCCCCAGAACCTGCGCCGCCATCGCGGCGCCTTTCGCTTTGGCCTGATCAGCGCGCTGGCCGCGGTCGCGACGCTGGTGCTGCTTTACGCGCTGGCCCCGGCCATCGTGGGCGCCTTCCCGGGCAGCGAAGACCGGATGGCGGCCTATGTCGAGGCCGTTGACGGGTTCCGCCGCTGGCTTGAGACGGTTGTCCTCGCCGCAGCGGAAGCGATGGGCGGACCCGACCGCTAACAGGTGGCGCTCGGCCCGGCCGTGACCTTGGTCAGAACCGGTCCAGCAAGCGTCTGAGATAATCCAGTTCCAGTTGCGGACGGGTTCGGTCGTTCGAACGGCGGCGCAATTCGTCGAGCAGGTCGATCGCGCGACGGTAAACGTCCTTGTCCTGCAGCATGTTCTGGCCGGAATCGATGCCGCCAATGCTGCCCGCCGTCCGGCCCAGCGGATCGCGCGGCACCTCGCGCGTGCCATCGGCCTGCGCCTGCCCCTGGTTGCCCGGCTGGTCCGGGCGGTTCTGGGCCAGCGCCTCGCCCAGCGAACGCAGGCCCTCCCGCAGGTTGCGGATTGCCTCTGCCTGGCGGTCCAGCGCACCAGCCATGTCGCCGTCGCGCAGCGCGCCCTCGGCGTCCTCCATCGCCCGACCGGCGTCGCGCAGGGCCTGGCGGGCCGCCTCGTCCAGATCTCCGCCGCCGGTATCGGGCAGGCGGCCTTGCTGCTCGGCCAGCTGGTCGCGCAGCGCCCGCTGGCGTTCGGCCAGGCTGCGCGGGTCGCCCTCGCCCGTGCCGCCGCGCGGGTCGGTCTGTTCGGCGGTTCCCTCGCCTTCGCCGCCCGGCTGCCCGGGGCGGGCCTGCTGCTGGTCGCCGCCGCGCCCGCCCTGTTGAAGCCTGCGGAACGCCTCGTCGGAAAGCTGCTGCTGCCCGCGCAGGGTCTGCTGAAGGTCCCGCATCGACTGACCGCCGGGGGATTGCTCGCCCTCGCCGCCTTCGCCTTGGGTAACTTGCATATTCTCCATCATCCGGCTGAGCTGGTCGAGCAGCTCCTGCGCCTCGGCCATGCGGCCTTCTTCCATCAGGCGCTGGATCTCGTCCATCATCTGCTGAAGCTGGTCGCCGGTCATCGTCTGACCGTTTTCCGCACGCCGGTCGGGTTCGTCGGTATTGTCCTGACGCTGGGCGTTTTCGGCAAGCTCGCGGATGTAGTCGTTGGTCGCCTGCTTGAGGTCGTCCATCAGCTTCTGGATCTCGTCCGGGCTGGCACCGTTGCGGATCGCCTCGGACAGCCGTTCCTGCGCCTGCCGCATCTTTTCGAGCGCATCCGAAAGCCCGCCGTCCTCGATCAGGATCGCGACCTCCCACAAGGCCTCGGCGATCTCGTCGCGCATCGTGGGTGTCAGCAACCCTTGGGCGAGCCCGCCGTCAAGCCGCCGCATCGCGACCCGCAGCATCAGATAGGCGCGTTCATTGCGAATGAAGCCCTCTGGCCGGTGGGTGATGGCACGCAGGATCTGGGCGGAGCGCCTGCCGTTTTCGCGCGACCACAAGATATCGCGCCGCATCTCCGCGACGGCAGCGGCGAGCGGGTCGAAGAAGCGCCGCCCCGGCAGCAGGATGTCTCGCAGATCACTCTGGCCGAACTGGCCGCGGGAATCCTCGACGAACAGGCGCATGCGGACCGGCAGGTTGGACCAGACATGCTTCGAGGCATCCTCGACCAGCGTTTCGGTGAAGTCGGCGCGGCTTCCCGCGAAGGGCAGCGGCAGGTCGTAGACCAGGGTTTCCTGCGGTTCCGGGTCCGTGGCAAGGCCGTGGCGCCGGTCGAGCCGGTCCGTGTCCAGCGTGAATTCCGCGCGCCCGCGCAGGACGGCGTAGTCGTCCCGCGCGGTGAAAGGCTGCGACATGACCCCGTCCGCCTGGCGGTTGATCGCGCCCGCGAACTCGACGCTTGGGGACGTGTCGGGGGAGACGGTCAGCTGCCATTCCCGGCCCCCGTCGCCGGAGATGCTGAGGGTGCCGGAGCGCGCGGCCTCGAAATCATAGGCGCGGACGGGGATCGCGGCCGTGCTGTCGCCCGGCGGTTCCCCCGCCGCGTCGCGGCCAGAGACGCTTTCGAACAGAGAAAGCTCGCTCGCCGGGGCATAAAGCCGGACGGTCACGCGGGTGCCCTCGGGCACGGTGACGCCTTCGGCTTCGATCGTATTGAGATACAGGCTGGGCTTGCCTGTGTAGCGGGGTGGCTCCAGCCAGGCTTCCCAGGAGGGACCGGCGGGAATGGATGCGCCCGCAGGTCCCGTCGCGCCGGTCGCGACGCTGCCGACCTTCCAGATCGAGCCGAAAAGCAGCGCCATGACCAGCGCCGTCAGCGCGGCATAGCGCAGCGCGTAGGGATCGCGCCGCGCAATCCGCAGATCCGGCGCGACGGGCCGCGCCCCGGACAGCCGCGCCGCCATCCGGTCCAGATGTGCCCGCCAGACCTTCGCGCTTTCGGGGTCCTGGTCGCCCACCGCCTGATGGTCCGTCAGGGTCGCGATCGGGCGGCCGGGCAGGGTGGCGTCCAGTCGCGCCGCCGCCTCGTCCCGGCTCGGCCAATGGAACTGGCGGGCGCCCCGCCAAAGGCTCGTCCCAAGCAGAAGCAGGCAGAGGACCGAACCGATCCAGAACACCTCGACTGACAGGCGATCCTGAAGCCCGAAGGCCAGCGCCGCGATCAGCGAGGACAGGATCGTCCAGACAGGCCAGAAGCCGCGCGTGATGCGCTCGGCCGCCATGCCCGCCCGCGTGATGCGAAGCGGCCAGCGGATGTCCCGCATCGCGGGGCCTGGGGTCGGTGTCTGTTGCGTCATTCTCCCCGTCCGTGACGCGACCGCGCGGGCCTGCGCGTCAGAGCCACTCGGGGATGCTATCGCGCTTTATGATCTCGTCAAAGCTCGGACGGGCGCGGATGACGGCGAATTGATCCCCATGGACGAGCACTTCGGGCACAAGCGGGCGGGTGTTGTATTCCGACGCCATGACCGCGCCATAGGCCCCGGCGGAGCGGAAGGCCACCAGATCGTCCGGCTCGAGCGGCGGCAGGGGCCGCGCCTTGGCGAAGGTGTCGCCGGTCTCGCAGACCGGGCCCACGATGTCGCAGGGCTGGGGCTCCAGGCCCGGCGCGGGCTCGATCACAGGGACGATGTCGTGATGCGCGCCATACATCGAGGGCCGCACGAGGTCGTTCATCGCCGCGTCGAGGATCAGGAAATCCCGGCCCTCACCGTGCTTGAGGTAGATGACCGAGGCGACCAGCAGCCCCGCGTTGCCCGAAATCAGCCGCCCCGGCTCGATCTCGACCTCGCAGCCCAGGTCGCCGACGGTGCGCTTGATCAGCGCGCCGTATTCCACCGGAAGCGGCGGGGCCGAGTTGGAGCGTTCGTAGGGGATGCCGAGCCCGCCGCCGAGGTCGAGCCGCGTGATCGTATGGCCGTCAGCGCGCAGCGCGCGTGTCAGTTCGGCGACCTTGGTATAGGCGAGTTCGAAGGGCTCCAGATCGGTCAGCTGGCTGCCGATGTGAACATCGATGCCCACGATATTGATCCCGGGCAGGCGGGCGGCCTCGGCATAGACTTCCCGCGCGCGGGCGATCGGGATGCCGAACTTGTTTTCCTTCTTGCCGGTGGCGATCTTTTCATGGGTCTTCGCGTCCACGTCCGGGTTCACGCGGATGGCGATGGGCGCCACAGCGCCGAGAGCCGAGGCGACCTCGGACAGCGCCAGAAGCTCCGGCTCGCTTTCGACGTTGAACTGGCGGATGCCGCCCTCAAGCGCCTGGCGCATTTCGGCCCGGGTCTTGCCGACGCCGGAAAAGACGATGCGTTCGCCCGGAACGCCGGCCGCCTTGGCGCGCAGGTATTCCCCGCCCGAGACCACGTCCATCCCCGCCCCGAGCCGCGCCAGCGTCTTCAGGACCGCGACATTGCCGTTGGATTTCACCGCGAAGCAGACCAGGTGCGGCAGGGGCGACAGCGCCTCCTCGAAAAGCCGGTAATGCCGTTCGAGCGTGGCGGTGGAATAGACATAGAAGGGCGTGCCCACGGCGGCTGCGATCTCGGGGATCGCCACGTCCTCGGCGTGAAGGACACCGTCGCGGTAAAGGAAATGGTCCATGGTCGCGCACCCTCGTTCCCAATTCGGGGCCGAGGCTTAGTCGATCCGTGACGCGAAGGAAAGCGTCCTGAGGCAGGTTGAAATCAATCAATCGTTTGATTAAAGTTGCTGCGACTCGGAGGCCCCATGACCGACACCCCCCTTCCGGCGCCCGAGGGGACGCAGGCCGCGTTGATCGCTGCGGGCCTGCACCTTTTTGGGCGTAACGGTTTCGCCGCGACCTCGACCCGCGACCTGGCGGCACGGGCGGGCGCGAACGTTGCCTCCATCGCCTATCACTTCGGCGGCAAGGAGGGGCTGCGCCACGCCTGCCTGAAGGAAGTCGCGCGGCGCATGCGCGCGGTCCTGTCCGGGGCCGACAGCATCCCCGGCACCCCCGAGGCCGCGGCGCGACAGCTTGAAGGCATGCTGCGCGCGCTTGTCTTCTTCCTGACCACCGCGAAGGAATCGGCCGACCTCGTCGCCTTCATGCTGCGCGAGATCGCTGAGGCGGGACCGGGCCTCGCCGATGTCTATCAGGACCTGATCGAGCCCCGCCACCGCGCGGTCTGCGCGCTTTGGGCCGCCGCGACCGGCCAAGACCCTGAAAGCGAGGACGTGCGGATTTCGGTCTTCGCCTTCATCGGGCAGGCGATCTACTTCCGCATCGGCCGCCCCATCGTGGAACGCCGTCTGGGCTGGTCCGAAATCGGCCCGGCCGAGGCGGAAAAGATCGCCGACCGGCTCACCCTGCACCTGCGTGCCATCCTTGCCGAAAGGCCAGCGCCATGATCCTGTGCTCGATCCCCCTTGTCGCCTCGCTTTTCACGGCCTGCACCCCGCCGCCGCCCTTCGCGACCGGTTATGTGGAAGGCGAGTACGTCCTGATCGCCCCGGTCGCGACGGCGGAGATCGCGGCGATCCCGGTCCGGCGTGGCGATCGCGTGGCGGCCGGGACCGTGTTGGCGGATCTGGAGCGGCAGGATGCGGAGATTGCCTTGGCGGAGGCCAAGGCCGCGCTGGCGCGCGCCGAGAGTGAGCTTGCCAACCTCCAGGAAGGCCGGCGACCCGAGGAGATCCGGGTCCTGGAAGCCGCGCTTGCATCGGCGCGGGCGTCCTCGGCCGAAAGCGACCGCGCCGCCGAACGGCTGGCAAACCTCGCCGCGCGCGGGGCCGCGACGGAGGCGCAGCGCGACGATGCCGCCACTGCGGCCGAGGTTGCCCACGCCCGCGTCGCGCAGGCTGAGGCCGACCTTGCCGTCGCGCGTCTGCCTGCCCGCGCCCAGCAGATCGCTGCTGCCCAGGCGACGGTCGATGGGGCGAAGGCTGCGCTGTCGCGGGCGGAGTGGACACTGTCCAAGCGCCGCCTGACGGCCCCCGCGCCGGGGCTGGTGGCCGACGTGATTCGCACGCCGGGCGAAATCGCGGGCCCCGCCGCCCCGGTCCTGTCGCTGCTGCCGGACGGCGCGGTCAAGCTGCGGCTTTACGTGCCTGAGCCCCTCGTGGCGCTGATCCATCCCGGCGACAGCCTCGAAATCCGCTGCGATGGCTGCCCCGGCCCGGCCCTTGCCACCGTCACCTATGTTGCCGACACCGCGGAGTTCACGCCGCCCGTCATCTATTCCCGCGAGACGCGCCAGAAACTCGTCTACCTGGTAGAGGCCGCGCCCGCCGATGGCGCCGGCCTGAAGCCCGGGCAGATCGTCGATGTGCGCCTGCCGGGTTCGGGGCAATGACCGAGGCCCCCGCCATCGAAGTCCACGGACTGGTGAAGCGTTTCGGCGGGCGCGCCGTCGTGGACGACGTGTCTCTTTCGGTCGCGCGGGGCGAGATCATGGGGTTCCTGGGTCCGAACGGATCGGGCAAGACCACGACGATCCGCCTGATGTGCGGCCTGCTGACCCCTGACGCCGGGCAGGGTCGGGTGCTTGGCCACGACATCCTGACCGAGGGCCGCGCCATCAAGCGCGAGGTCGGCTACATGACCCAGCGCTTTTCCTTCTATGAGGATCTGACGATTGAGGAGAACCTGCGCTTCGTCGCCGGGCTTTACGGGTTGAAGCCCGCCCGCGACGCGGTGGCGCGCACGCTGGCCGACCTGGGTCTGACCTCGCGGCGGGGCCAGCTTGCGGGCGCGCTCTCAGGCGGCTGGAAACAGCGCCTCGCTCTGGCCGCCTGCATCATGCACCGCCCCCGGCTCCTTATGCTCGATGAACCCACCGCAGGCGTCGATCCCAAGGCACGGCGCGATTTCTGGGACGAGATCCACCAGCTTGCCGCCGGGGGGCTGACCGTGCTCGTCTCCACCCACTACATGGACGAGGCGGAGCGCTGCCACCGGATCAACTACATCTCCTACGGCAAGCTCGTCGCCGGGGGGACGGTGTCGGAGGTGGTGCGCGACGCCGGGCTCACGACATTCGTACTGTCCGGAAAGGACACCGCGCGGGCGGCGGAGCGGTTCCGGGGGATGGCAGGTGTCGATCAGGTTGCCCCCTTCGGCAACACGCTGCACGTCGTCGGGCGCGATGCCGTGGCGCTGCGCCGGGCCGCCGAAACGGTCGCGGCGGAAACCGGCTGCACGCTCAGCCCCAGCGAAACCAGCCTTGAGGATGTGTTCATCCAGCTCATGGGCACGGCGCGGGACAATATGCGATGACCTGGGTCTTCTCCCTCACCCGCCTCAGCGCGCTTCTGGCGAAGGAACTGATCCAGATGCGGCGCGACCGGATCACCTTCGCGATGATGCTGGGCGTCCCGCTTATGCAGCTCATGCTCTTCGGCTTTGCCATCAATGCCGATCCGAAAAGCCTGCCCGCCGCGCTGGTCGCGCCCACCCAGGACCGTTACAGCCGGGCCATCGTCACGGCGCTGGAACTGACGGGCTATTACCGCTTCACCCATCCCGATGCCTCGGCCGCAGAGGCAAAGACGCTGATCGCGCGGGGCGACGTGTCCTTCGTCGTGACGCTGCCCTCCGACTTCGGGCGCCGGGTGGACCGGGGCGACCATCCGACCCTGCTGATCGAGGCCGACGCCACCGACCCCTCGGTCGCCTCCGGCGCGATCTCGACCCTTTCGACCGTCGCCGCCGAGGCGCTGCTGCGGGAAAAGGGGATCGAGGCGCAGGCCCGGGAAAGCGCGGCCGAGGCGCTGGAGGTCGTGGTGCACCGCCGCTACAACCCTGAGGGTGTCACGCAGTACAACATCGTGCCAGGCCTCTTGGGCGTGATCTTGCAGATGACCATGGTGATGATGACCGCCATGGCGCTCACCCGAGAGCTGGAGCGAGGGACGATGGAAAACCTGCTTTCGATGCCCGCGACCCCGCTTGAGATCATGCTGGGAAAGATCCTGCCCTACCTGGGCGTGGGCGCCGTGCAGGTCGCGGTTGTCCTGATCGCCGCCAAAGCGATCTTCGGCGTGCCGTTCCTGGGGCCAATGCCGCTTCTTCTGGGCGGCGTCTTCATCTTTGTCTCGTCGCTGGTGATCCTGGGGTATCTCTTCTCGACCGTCGCGCGGACGCAGATGCAGGCCATGCAGCTGACCTTCTTCTACTTCCTGCCCTCGCTCCTGCTGTCGGGTTTCATGTTCCCCTTTCGGGGCATGCCCGGCTGGGCGCAGGCGCTGGGCGAGTTATTCCCGCTCACGCATTTCCTGCGCATCGTACGCGCGGTGATGCTGAAGGGCGCCGACATGGCCGCCGTCGCGCAGCCGATGGCGGCGCTGACGCTGTTCGCGATCGGCTTTGCGGCCTTCGCGCTGATGCGCTTCCGCCGGACGCTCGACTAGGCGCCCGGCCTAGCCGGAAACGCTCGACATGGGCGCGGGCGGGTGCGGGGGGCCGTCGGCGCCGCACGAGGCCAGGAGGGCAAGCGCTGCCAGCGCCCAGAGGGTCCTCATTTCAGCGCCTCCTTCCAGCGGGCGACCTGCGCGCGCACCTGGTCGGGCGCGGTTCCGCCGTAGCTTTGCCGGCTGGCGACGGAGTTGTGGACACCCAGCACGGAATAGACCGCCTCGGTGATCCCGGCGTGGGCGGACTGCATGTCAGCGAGCGTCAGTTCCGGCAGGTCGCACCCCTTCTTCTCGGCGAGCGCCACCAGCGCACCGGTGACATGATGCGCCTCGCGGAAGGGCAGGCCAAGCTCGCGCACAAGCCAGTCGGCGAGGTCGGTCGCGGTGGAAAAGCCCGAGGCCGCCGCGCGTTCCAGATTGGCGCGGTTCGCGGTCATGTCGCGCACCATGCCTTCCATCGCGGCCAGGGCCAGCATCAGGTTGTCGGCGGCGTCGAAGACCTGTTCCTTGTCTTCCTGCATGTCCTTGGAATAGGCGAGCGGCAGCCCCTTCATCACCATCATCAGCGCGACATTGGCACCCATGATGCGCCCGATCTTCGCCCGGATCAGCTCCGCCGCGTCGGGGTTTTTCTTCTGCGGCATGATCGAGGAGCCGGTCGAAAACCGGTCCGACAGCGCCACGAAGCGGAACTGGGCCGAGGACCAGATCACCAGCTCCTCGGCGAAGCGCGACAGGTGCATAGCGCAGATCGAGGCGGCGGCGAGGAATTCCAGCGCGAAGTCGCGGTCCGACACGGCATCCAGAGAATTGGCCATCGGCCGGTCGAAGCCAAGGGCGGCAGCCGTCGCGTGACGGTCGATCGGGAACGAGGTTCCGGCCAGCGCGGCCGCGCCCAGCGGGCATTCGTTCATCCGGGCGCGGGCGTCGGTGAAGCGGCCGATGTCGCGGGCGAACATCTCGACATAGGCCATCATGTGGTGGCCCCAGGTGACGGGCTGCGCGGTTTGAAGGTGGGTGAATCCGGGCATCACCCAGTCTGCCCCGGCCTCCGCCTGCGCCAGCAGCGCGCGCACCAGCGCGCTCAAGCCCGCGATCGCCGCGTCCGCCTGGTCGCGCACCCAAAGCCGGAAATCCGTCGCCACCTGGTCATTGCGCGACCGCGCGGTGTGGAGCCGTCCGGCGGGCTCGCCGATCACTTCTTTCAGCCGCGCCTCGACATTCATGTGAATGTCTTCCAGCGCGGTCGAAAAGGCGAAGTTTCCGCCCTCGATCTCTGACAAGACCGTGAGCAGCCCTTCCCCAATCGCCTCCGCATCCTTAGAGGTGATGATGCCTTGGGCGGCCAGCATCGCCGCATGGGCCCGGCTGCCCCGGATATCCTGGGCGTAAAGCCGCTGGTCGAACCCGATGGAGGCATTGATCGCCTCCATGATCGCGTCCGGTCCGGCGGCGAAGCGCCCGCCCCACATCGCGTTGGAGGATTTCGTGCTGTCGGTCATCGTCAACGGGCCTTTCGGAGGCAACATGCGCAAGTTTCTGTCCGCCGTCCTCTACACGGCGCTGGCCTTCGGTGCAAACGCCCAGACGGCGGACACCGAGGCTTTGGAGGCGCTGCGTCAAGGTGACATGCAAAAGCTCGTGTTTTCCGACGCGCCGCAGCCGGTTCCCGAGGCGGTCTTGCTGGATGCCGAGGGGGCAGAGCACGGCCTGTCCGAATACGCGGGCCGCTATGTACTCCTGAACTTCTGGGCGACCTGGTGCGCGCCCTGCCGGGCCGAACTGGGGTCGCTTGACCGGCTGGAGGCTGCCCTGGGTGGCGAGGATTTCGCGGTCGTGACCGTGGCGACGGGCCCAAATCCGGTGCCGGCGATCCAGAAGCTCTTCGCGGAAGAGGGGATCACCCGGCTGCCGATCCTGCGCGACACCCGCCAGGCGTTCGCCCGCGCCATGGGCGTCCTTGGCCTGCCGATCACGGTCCTGATCGACCCCGAGGGGCGAGAGATCGCGCGCCTGATCGGCGATGCTGTCTGGGACGGGCCCGAGGCGCAGGCCATCGTCGCTGCCCTGATCGCGGGCCGGTCCTAGGCGGCTATCGTTCGAGGGGTTCTGGGCCGGGACCGTTCCGGGAACAAAGCCCGGTTCCAAGATGGGCAGGCGCCGGCGAACGCGGGAGATCGCTTCCTTTAGGATGGACCGTCGGGTCGCGCGGGAACCGCGTGAGAATCGTCGCGCCCCGAGGCCGTCGATCTTGGGCCTGCCGACTGAGTCAGCCCCGCCCTTGAGGGCTGTCGAAGAAAGGCGTCATCTGCGCGACGATCACCGCGTTTTCCGCCAACGCACGGTCCATCAGCGCACGCTCTTCGGCCTCGATCTCATGCCCCTGCGCGATACGTTCCTCAAGGGTGCCGTAGCCGGTCACGTCAAGCGGGTTGAGGTCGGCCTGCTTCAGGATCGCGACGGTTTCGCGAACCGCCTCGTCCTCATCCACGCCCGAGGCATAGACCATCAAGGCCGCGCCGTTCGCGCCCTTGGGCAAGCCGTCACCGGTCCTGCGCCCGACCTGGACCAGCAGCGTATAGACCTGCTGCGGACGTTTCGGCTTCTGGGGCTTTTCGGACATCGGCGCCTCCTGTCATTTGCGACGGGGTCGCGCGTCGTGGCCGCCATGTCAAGGCCCGGCGATCGGGGATGGCGGCCGGTGTTGAGCCCGCAGGCCGGCGCGATGCCGCGCATTCAGGCCTTCTGGCGGATGATGTCGAGGATCAGCACGTCCTGCGCCGGCGCCCCGATGATGTCGCGCGCCGCGTCCTTTAGCGCACGGCGCAGGTGCTCCAACATTCCGCTTTCGGTGAAGGAGCCGTCGAACCCACCTGTGTTCGCATGGTCGAACAGGACCCGCAGGAACGTATCGCGCAGTTTCGGTTCGCGGGCGTAGATCGCCTGGGCCTGTCCGGCTTCCGCCTCGATACTCAGGCTCAAGATGACGAGCGACCGAATGTCCCCGCCTTCCATGACCGGCACCACGAACTGGTTGTTCAGCTTCACGTACTCGACTTCGCTGGGCGCGTCCGGCGCCGCCGCATGGGCCTCCGCCTCGGGGGGCGGGCCACAGGAGGCCTCATCCGCCTCCGCCCCCGGGGCGGGGCGAAGGGCCCAGCCCGCGCCCACGCCCCCCCCAAGGCCAAGCAGAACCAGAAGCAGCGGAAGAAGCTTGCCCATCGCTGGCCTCAGAACGGAAGGATGATGTCGGTGATCTGCTGGCCGATCCGCGGCTGCTGAACATCCGTGATCTGGCCCCGCCCGCCGTAAGAGATGCGCGCGCCCGCGATCTTGTCATAGGTGATCTCGTTCTGTCGGGAAATGTCCTCGGGCCGGACGAAGCCGCTGACTAGGAGTTCGCGCAGTTCGAAATTCACACGCACCTCTTGCGATCCGTCGATCCGCAGGACGCCGTTGGCCGTGGCCTCGATCACCGTCGCGGCAACGCGCAGCGTCATCTTCTCCTTGCGGGAGACCGAACCGTCGCCGCTGTAGGACGACCGCGACTTGGCGGAGGCCGCGTCGGCCATGCTGGCGCCATCGGGCAGCGCCCGGTCCACAATTTGTGGGAGCCCTAGGAGCGAGGGCACGCCCAGGCTTTCGGCCCCGGCCCGCGACCGGGCCGAACTGTTGGAGATCTCTGCCCGGTCGTCGATCTCAATCACCACGGTGAGGATATCGCCGCGCTGCACCGCGCGCCTGTCGCCCAGAAGCGATCCGCGCCCCTTTGACCAGAGCGATGCCTGGGTCGGTTGCGCATAGGGCAGGGCCGTCCCGGCCATGGCGGTGAATTCCTCCCCGCGGTCAGAGGCCTTGAAGGCCGGCGCCCGTCCGACGTTTTCAAGCCGCCCGCAGGCCGTGGTTGCGATGAGAATAAGCAGAAGTGCCCGGCTGCGCATCCAGCCCCCCTATTCAGATGTTGATACCTGTATCGACCCGTCGCCCATTACGCGGCCCGTCACCGTCGTCCGGGTGCCAGAGGCCAGCACACGGATGCTGTCGCCCGCCGCGGCCCGGTCGAGCGCGCGCCCGTCCGCGACAATGGTCAGCCCGCCGCGCCGGTAAAGCAGGCGCACCGTCTGATTGCGCTCCACCAAGGCGGGCGGCACCAGATTGGCGCGCAGGATGGGTCGTCCCTGGAAGATCGTGACGCGGGCTTCAAGCCCCAAGGCCGTTTCGAGGCTTGCCCCGCCCGGAACCTCGTCCGGGCTGGCGGCGAGATCCGCCTGGGACAGGATCGTGCGGGCCGGGATGGTCCGGGCCGCGATCGCGGTTTCCGCAATCGCTGGCGACGCGGCCAGGGCCAGGGCGAGCGGAATCCACCGCATCAGCGCACCTGCGTGGTCGCGCCCAGCATCTGGTCCGCTGCGGAAATCACCTTGGCATTCAGCTCGTACCCGCGCTGGGCCTTGATGAGTTCGGTGATCTCGCGCACCGGATCGACCGAACTGTCCTCAAGATATCCCTGGCGCAGGCCGCCCAGCCCGTTTTCGCCTGGCGCTGCGATGGTCGCGGGCCCGGAGGCCGTCGTTTCCAGGAAAAGGTTCGACCCCGTCGCCTCCAACCCCTTCTCGTTTGCAAAGCCAGCAAGCGTCAGCTGCCCGAGAAGCTCCGGTTCAACCCTGTCGTTGAAATAGGCATAGACCTCACCAGCGGGGTTGACGGAGATCGTCCGCGCCTCGTCCGGGATCGTGATGCCCGGTGCGACGGGGTAGCCATCCGAGGTGACGACGAGCCCGTCGGCGGAGCGTTTCAGCGCGCCGTCACGGGTGTAGCCGGACAGGCCGGAGGGGAGCGTGACCTCAAAATAGCCCGAGCCGTCGATGGCGAGGTCGAGGTCGCCGCCCGTGCGCGCAAGCGACCCCTGCGCCACATCGACGGAGACCGCTGCGGGGCGGACGCCAAGTCCGATCTGCACCCCTGTCGGGATGACCGTGCCGTCGTTGGCGTTGACCGTTCCGGGCCGGGTCAGCTGCTGGTAGTGCAGATCCGCGAACTCCGCACGGCGGGCGTTGTAGGCGGTCGTGGACATGTTCGCGAGGTTGTTCGAGATGACCTCCACCCGCAGCTGCTGGGCGCTCATCCCGGTCGCGGCGATATCAAGGGCGCGCATGGTTCACCTCCTAGCGTCCAAGGGTTTCAATGACGGCGCGGATGCGGCCGTCTTCACGGTCAAGAAAGCCCTGGCCCATTTCGTAGGCGCGCTGCACCTCGATCATGCGGGCGATCTCCCGAACCGGTTCGACGTTCGAACCTTCGAGGAACCCCTGGTGGATCCGCGGTGCCTCAACGGGTTCCATCGGGCCGGTGACGGCAAAACGGGTGCCGCCGTCATGGATCAGAGATGCCATGTCCGCCGTTGCATAGAGGCCGATCTGGGCGACGGGCGTGCCGCCCACCGACAGGGTCCCGTCCCGGGCTATGGCGGGCTGGCCGGCGCCGGGCGGGATCGTGATTGTGGCGCCCCCTGCGTCGAGAAGCCGCGCGCCGTCTGCGGCGACCAGCTCCCCTTCTGGCGAGAGCGCGAAGCTGCCCGCGCGGCTCAGCCTTTCGCCCTCGGCGGTCGCCAGTAGAAAGAAGCCATCGCCCTCGATCGCGAGGTCGAGCGCGCCGCCGGTCGGCAGCAAGGGGCCACTGCGCAGGTCAGTCACGCGCGCGACCCCGTCGGCCATCGCAAGTGTCGGTTCATCCGCGCCCAGCCGGGCCAGGTGCTCGGCAAAGACGACGCCTTCCTTGCGAAAGCCGGTGGTGGAGACATTCGCGATATTGTTGGCGATGGCGCGCATTTCCTGCATCAAGCCCGCCTGCCGGTTCAGGGTCGTGTAGCCCGCGTTGTCCATCTCAGGACCTCTCGATCAGGGGCAGCACGCCGGCGACGAAGAAATCGACGATGCTGTGGGACATGAAGGTCATGGCAACCCAGAACACCGCCAGCATCGCGCCGAGCTTCGGCACGAAGGTCAGCGTGGTTTCCTGAACGGCCGTCAGTGCCTGCAGGAGGCCGATGGCCACCCCGACCACAAGCGCCACCGCCAGGAGCGGCGCCGAGGTCGCGGTGGCGACCCACAGGCATTGGCGCAGGATGTCGAAGAACTGGGACTCGCTCATGCTACACCGGCATCCGGAGGATTTCCTGATAGGCCTCGACGACCTTGTTTCGCAGCGTCACCGCGGTCTCGACGGCGAGCTCCGTCTGCGCCAGGGCCTCGACCAGGGCATGGGGATCGGCGCCGCCCGTCATCGCCTGCATCGCGGTGGCCTCCTGTGCGGCAAGCGTGTCGGCGAAGCTGCCGAGCGCGCGGGCCATTGGCGACGGGCTGCCCTCGGCCGCGCTGGCGGCGGGCTGGGTCGCGGTCTTGCTGGCCGTGTAGGCCCGAAGAGCGGAAAAGCTTGCGTTGATCATGTCAGCTCCTATCGCTTGAGCAGTTCGATCAGGTCGCGCGCCATCTGCCGCGACTGGTCGAACATGCGCAGGTTGGCCTCGTAACTGCGCTGTGCCTCGCGCGCGTCGGCCAGTTCGATCACGATGTTGACATTCGACCCGTCGTAGTAGCCGGTCGCGTCCGCCATCGGGTGGCCCGGTGCGAAGATGCGGGGCAATTCGCCCGGGTCGAGGCGTTCCGGCCCCAGACGGACGGATGCGCCCCCATCCAGTGCCGCAGGCTCGAACGTGGTCAGCTTGCGCCGGTATCCGGGCGTATCGACGTTGGCGATGTTTTCGGACAGGTGGCGCAGGCGCATGGCCTGCGCGCGCAACCCGTCCGCCGAAATGGCGAAACCCTGCAAAAGGTCAGACATCGATGTCCCCCTCAGGCGCGGCCAAGGCTGGTGCGCAGCACGCCCAGCGAAGTCCGGTAGACCGACAGCGCGAGATCGTGGTCCTGGCGGATGGCGGCAGCGCGAACCATCTCATCCTCGAGTGAGACATCGTTGCCGTTGGGCGACATGCTGCCCCCCCCGGCGACCGGCTGGGGTTCCGTCAGGCCGAAGCTTGCGAACTGCCCGATGTGGCCCGGGCGGCTGGCCCGCATGGCCCCATCGCCCCCCCTGGCAAAGAGGGTGGAAAAATCCTCCAGGTCGCGGCCGCGATAGCCGGGCGTGTCGGCGTTGGCGATGTTCTGGGCCACAAGCGCCTGCCGGATGGCCGTGTGGCGGGCCAGTGCCGATGCGATTGTCAGGATCTGGGGTTGTTGGACCATCGGGGCTTCTCCTCCGCGCTTTCAATCAAGCCTTAACCCCGATTCCTTTAGAAACGGTAAGGGAGAACCAAGGGAGAACGGAATGTCTCTTGCCGGGCTGGAGTCTTTGTGCGCCGAAATAGCGACCTGCGCCCCCATGCGGATCATCGGGCGGATCACCGCGATCGAACAGGGAATCATCCGCGTCTTTGCCGGCGAGGGGCAGCTGGCGATCGGGGATCGCGTCCGGCTGCTTTCGGCCGGGGGAACCGGCGGTGAGGTCATCGGGTTGAACGCGCAGGGGGCCGCCGTGCTGGCCGAGGGTCCGATCGGCGGCGCGCGGATCGGTGACGCGGTCGAGTGCCAGGGGCCGTCGGCGCTGCGGCCCGGCGCGGATTGGCTGGGGCGCATCATCGATCCGCTGGGCCGGCCCCTGGACGGGCGGCGGATCTATCCCGGGCCTCTGCCGCAAGACCTGTGCCCGCCGCCGCCCGACCCGGTCCGAAGGCGCCGCCTGGGCGCACGTCTGGCCACCGGCTCGGCTGCTTTCGACACGGTCCTGCCGATCGTGCGGGGGCAGCGGATCGGGCTTTTCGCGGGCTCTGGCGTGGGCAAGTCCTCCCTCCTGGGGATGCTTGCGCGGGGGCTTGAGGCCGATGTCGTCATCCTCGCGCTTGTGGGCGAGCGCGGGCGTGAACTGCGCGAGTTCGCCGAAGAGGTCATTGGCGCAAAGGCCATGGCACGCACGGTCATCGTAGCCGCGACCTCGGACCAATCGCCCCTGATGCGCCGCCGCTGCGCCTGGTCCGCGATGGCGGTCGCGGAGTATTTTCGTGAGCAGGGGCAGCATGTGCTTCTTCTGGCCGATTCGGTCACGCGCTTTGCCGATGCGCACCGCGAGGTCGCGCTCGCCGCGGGCGAGGCGCCGAGCTTTCGCGGCTATCCGCCCTCGCTCGCCCAGACCGTCATGGCGCTGGCGGAGCGTGCGGGTCCCGGTACGGAAGGTCAGGGCGACATCACCGCCGTTTTCACCGTTCTCGTCGCCGGGTCCGATATGGAGGAACCTGTCTCAGACCTGCTCCGCGGGGTGCTCGACGGGCATGTGGTCCTTGATCGCGCGATTGCCGAACGCGGTCGGTTTCCGGCGATCGATCTGCTTCGGTCCGTCTCGCGCTCTCTGCCAAGGGCGGCGACGGCCGAGGAAAACACGCAGATCAGGTGCGTCAGGCGCTTGCTTGGGGCCTATGCCAGGACCGAGCTGATGATCCAGTCCGGCCTTTACCTTCCGGGTTCGGATGCTGAGGTCGATGCGGCCGTCCGGGTCTGGCCTGCGCTGGACGCCTTCCTTGCGGAACCCGCGCCCGGCGGCGTCGAGGCAAGCTTCGACCGGCTTTCGGGCATCCTGGCCTCCGCCGAGACCACCTGAGCCGCCCCCGCGACCACCTGAGCCGCCCCCGCGACGGGTCCCGCGGCTTGAGGGGCCTCAATTGCGTTCGGATGGCTTAGAAGCGCCGTGACAGCCGGTTGCTTGCGGCGGCTTGGCTCAGTAGCGTCAGTGCCGTCGTGCCAGAAGAGGCGCTCGGCGCGGCATCGCTTCGCAGAAAATAGGAGCGAGTGAGTTTCTCAAGCTTGGCGGGGTTCGAAAGGGCGGACACTTCGCTTTCGCCCACCGTGCTGCGTAGCCGGCCGCGCAGCGTTTCCACCTGCTTGTCGAGGTCGATCGAAGCGAAACTCGAGGGCAGGGCTAGGGCCGCCTGAATGAAGGCGCGCAGCGGCGCGGACCCCAGAACGGCGTACCACCGCCCGTCATCGGTGCCGGCTTGATCTGCGATCCGCGCGATTTCTGAGCGTGCGTTCAGGGCGATGCGCATATCCTCGTCTACCGTGCCGACGGCCTGTTCGAACCGTTCCTGCCGCCACTGGTTCACGATTCTTTCAACGCGGGCGGACAGGGTGGTGCGCGGACCGCCCGGCTCCGCGAAACCGAAGGCGCCGGCGAATTCTCGATACCGCTTGTCGGCAAGCTTGTTGGCGAGCGCGCCGCTGTCCCCACTTCGGCTTTCGAGCACCTTGCGAACGAAAGCGCGGTTGGCCAGATCGCCGCCAAGGCCGAAGGCGTCGAGGGCAAAGGACAGGAGCCGGCGGTCGGCGACCAATTCCCCCGCGGTGCGGACCTTGCCGATATTCGCGCGGAAATAAGCCTCTTCGCGCTGGAGCGTCTTGTCGTCCGAAAAGGCGCTCTGCTGCCGCTCCAGCGTCCGGTTGAGAAACCGCCAACCAACGAGGCCACCCGCCGGTATGATCGGGCTGAAACTCATGTGGTGTGTGTTGCCAGCAGCCGTGCTTCGCGTGGCAGAAGCATGCGAAGGGCCTTGAGCGCGGCGTAGAATTGGCCCGAGATCGCCGCCTCGGTCGCCGTCGAAAGCTGGATGCGGCTGTCTTCGTCGCGGAGCGCCTGGCTGAGCTGTTCGATGCCGCGCAGGATCTGCTGGCGCGCCTGCACCGGGTCCGCATCGCCCGAAAGCACGAGTTGCGCGATGTAGCACGCCCGCCGGACGGGGGTATTCGCCTCTTCGGGATGGATTGCGTCGCGCAGGCGCAGGATGTTCGCGTTGGGCGACAGGATCGCGAGCCGGGACCGGCGGTCGCCGTTCTCGATCACCGCGCCGTTGATCAGGAGCCGTTCATGCGGGGCGAGTTTCAGGACAAGTCCGCTCACGCCTTCGCCTCCTCACCGGCCAGGCCGCGCATGACGGCTGTGTTGATCGCGATCAGCGCGCCCGCGTCCGCTTCGCCAGCCAGCACCTTGCGCGAATGATGGGCGGTGAACTCGGACAGGTAGAAAAGCCGCGCGCGCAACTCCTGCGGCAGGCCATTGCCGGGCTCGGCCACATCGGCGGCCAACGTCGTCCAGAGCCGCCTGTTGTCGTGCAGCGCCCGGACCAGTGCGGCAAACCCATCCGCATGCGTGAGCGCATGGGTCGTGCGGGCAAGCAAGGCGTATTCCGTCGCGCGTGGGGTTCGCACGGATGCGGCGGTGGCTGCATAGGAATCCTGGGCAAGAAGATGTGCGTTCACGGTGCCCCCGAAGAAGTTTGAATGCCGTTACAGGAAGGGCGCGCGTGGCGGCGCGGTGCCGCCACGCGCGGGCGATCAGCGGAAGAGCGACAGGATGCTCTGCGGCGCCTGGTTCGCGATGGAAAGCGACTGGACCCCCAGCTGCTGTTGCACCTGCAACGCCTGAAGGCGCGCGGAGGCCTCCTCCATATCCGCGTCGACCATCGACCCGATGCCCGCCTTGAGCGCATCGGAAAGCTTGCTGACGAAGGTGTTCTGGATCGCGATCCTGCTCTCGCTGGAGCCGAAGGCGGCCGCCGCGTCGATACCGGTCTGGATCAGCCCCTCGATATTCGAGAGCGCCTGCGCAGCCCCGGCGGCCGAAGAGACATCGACCGTCGACAGCAGGCCCAGCCCGCCCGCGCCCGCGTTCTTGAACTGCCCGGTGACCGTCAGGTCCTGGCTGCCGTCGTTGGTGAAGACCAGCTGACCCGGCGTGCCGCTGTCGTAGTCGACGCTGATGCCGGCGATGCCCAGACCGTCGATCGCGTTCTTGAGCCCGACCGCCACCAGGTCGTCGGTGGAGGAGCCCGCGAGGATGTCGTTTGCGGTGACAGTATAGGTGGCCGTCTTGTCCCCGATCGCGACCGACACCTGGTCGCCCGCCGCCCAGGTGCCACCGTTGGCGATCGTCAGGTCGTCGGAGCCGCCGGCCTTGTCGAGCGTGGTCACGAAGCTGTCGCCATCGGTCGAGATCGTGCCGCCGGTTGAGGCGTTGAAGATATTCGACGCAGCATAACCGCCAATCGACAGGTCTTGCGCCGCGATGCTGATCGAGGAGGTCGTCACCGACCCGTCCGACTGGCGGTCGAGCGAGGCGAGCACATCGACCGTGGACTGCGACCCGTCGACAAGGTTCAGGCCGTTGAACTGCGCGGCGCCGACGACCGTCGCGATCTGGTCACGAAGTGCCACGATGTCGGTCTGGATCTTGGCGCGATCGACGTTGTCATCCTGCGCGGCGACGATCTTGCCTTTGACCTCCGTCAGAAGGTCGGTGAGCGTCTCGGCCGCTTGGCGGGCGACGGCGACGGTGGATTCGCCCAGCGAAAGGCTGTCGGAGATCCCCTTGAAGCCCTTCACATCCGCTTCCATCACCTTGGAGATGGCCCAGACGGCGGCGTTGTCCTTGGCCGAGGCGACGGATTTCCCGGTCGAGATCTCGTCCTGGGTTTTCATGAGGTTTGCGTTGATGCCCTTCAGCGTCTGGAGGGCGACCATGGAACTGGTGTTCGTCAGAATGCTCGACATTTTCGATCCTTTTCTGGGACGGCGCTTTGCGCCGGGATGGATGCCGCCGCGGGCGGCGCTTCGGGGGGCGTTCTGACCGATGCGGAGCCTTGGCGCCGCGCCATCCCTGTCCGGGATGCAGGCCCACCATCGCGACGAACCTCTAAGAGATCGCTAAGCCCGGCCTCCAATTGCCTTGCCTTTTATCGATCTCCGCTCAGCCCCGGCGTTCGACCGATGCGATGGTGGTCGTGACGCAGGCAATCCGGCCGTCTGCATCGTAGGTCTTCAGATCGCCCCCCGGCCGGCGCAGGGCCTCCAGCCGGGCCTGCGCGGCCGACAGCCCCGAAAGCGAAGCTAGGGACAGGCGGTTCACCTCATCCAGGGCGTGGCGCAAGCTGTCGAGCGCGTGTCTGTCGAGCGCCGCAATCATGGGCGAAAGCCGCTGCGAAAGCGCTTCGATGGCGGGGACCAGCGTTGCCAGCGCCCCGAAGTCCGCGGCCCGCAGGGCGGCTTTCTCCCGCGTCAGGAGCGCGTGGAGGTCATCGAGCAGCGCGCGTTCATCGGTCACAGCCGGATCTTTCCGCAAGATGATCGAAGATGCGCTGGGCAAGGCCGATCCCCCCCGCCTCGGTCAGCGCGGCGGCCTGTTCATGCCGGAGGAGCGAGGCAAACTGCGCCTCCCCGACACCGCCGGAAAACGCGCCGGACTGGTCGCCAAGGCCTGCATGCTGAAGCATTTCCTCAAGAAACGAGGTCTCAAGCTCGCTGGCCGCGACTCGCAGCGCGCCACAGGCCGTGCTGGTCGCTGAGGACAAGGGCCCGGGTCCGTCTATGTTCATTTCTGCCTCCAATCCGCTTTGACGGCGATATTTTCCGGCAGCGGTAAAGATGCGGTAATCACCATCGGGAACACTGCGGACAGATCAACGATGGTTCGCAGATGGAACGGCAGCTTCGCGACACGGCACTCGTGGGTGGGTTGGGCCCCAGGCCCCAGCAACCGGCGCCAATTGGTGGGGCGGGGGGCTCAGGGGCCTTCCTGCGCGCCTATGACGATCCGGCAAGCGCGCCCGTTCCGGGGGAAGGGCGCGGCTCCGGCGAGCCGCATCGGCGCGCAGGGGAGGGCCGGCGTCATCTCGCAAACGACCTGGCAACCCGGCGGCAAGACGAAGCCTTCAAGCGTGCGCGGCGGCGCGAGGCCGATTTGCCTTCCGACATATCGGCCTATGTCCCGGCGCCGGCGCCCTTGGCGAAGTCCCTGCGAGGGCCAGCGGGTGATGACGACACGGCGCCGGTCGCGGAGGGGTGTCTGCAGGGCGGCACCGATGCCGGTGGGCATGAGGACCGGCCTTGCGCGGCGCTTGGGCGGGGTACGCCCGAGGGCGGCGCGGTGGCGGCTTCGCCCACGATCGACGCACCGGATGGCGGCGCGACGCCAGCGGGCGGTTTCCCTTTCGAAGAAGTCGGGGCTGAATTGCACGGCTCCCAACCGGCGGCAGATCTTCTCAAGGTGGCTTCGCCGCCTGACGGCGCCATTCTTGGTGGCGAAATAGACGTCGCAGCAGCACTTGAAGCCGAGGGTCGCGCCACGGCGAAAGGCGCAGGCCCCTCTTCAGAGGGCGAGGACCCTTGTCCCGAAGCGTCGGACCCCGGCGGCACGGACAATGAGGACCCGATGGAGCCCGCGGTGGCCACCGGGATGGCCAAGGCGGGACTGGGGAGGAAGGGGGACCTCCGGCCCGGTCCAGGCATTTCTTTCGATGCGCGCCGCGAAGGGCAGCGCCCGACGTCCACAAGGACTGAGCACGGGGGAACCGAACCCATGGCCCTCCCATCACCCGCGCCGGTTGCAACCGCTCTCATACCCGCAGCTTTTGCGCCTGGGGCGGGGACGTTCGGCGACCCGCGCCGCGACCTTCCGGGGGCAGCCTCGCGCATCGCCGAACAACTGGCGGCGGCCGTCGCGGTCCGGCCCGAGGGCGTGGACGTGACGCTGCGGCCAGAGGAACTCGGCCATGTCCGGATCTCGATCGAGCGCCGTGGCGCCGAAGTCGCGGTGACTGTCGTCGCGGACCGTGCCGAAACCTCCGACCTGATGCGGCGCCACGCGGATCTTCTGGCCGCCGAATTCCGCGCCGCCGGGTTCGGGAATTGCAGCTTCCACTTCGGCCAGCAGCGCGGGGGGCAAGCGCCGGGGCGCGGGGGCGAGACCGTTTCCGACAGCAAGGCGGAGGGCGTGGCCGGTCCGCCAGGCAGCCATCCGGCCGCCGTCGAAGCCGCTACGACCCAAGTGGGCGCAGGTCTGGATCTGAGAGTTTGAAGGAGAAAGCATGGAGATTTCATCCCTATCGTCGTCACCCACGTTGGCCCAGGGTTCGGGCTCGGGGGGCGCCCTTATCGAAAGCGATTTCAACACGTTCCTGAAAATGCTGACGACTCAGTTGCAAAACCAGGACCCGCTGAACCCGATCGAATCGTCCGACTACGCCGCGCAGCTCGCGACATTCTCGGGCGTCGAGCAGCAGGTCAGGACCAACCAGCTCTTGCAAGGTCTTAGCGATCGTTTGGGCCTGTCCGGGCTTGGTGAATACGCGACCTGGATCGGACGGCAGGCCCTGACGGAGGCGCCGGTCTCCTATGACGGGGCGCCCGTGGTGCTTCAGGTCGCGACCAGTCCCGGCGCCGATGCCGCGCAACTGGTGGTCCGCGATGCCGCGGGGCATGAGGTGGGGCGCATGGACCTTGTCCCCGGCCAGACCTCGGTCACATGGTCCGGGGAGGGCTACGGCGGCGCGCAGCTGGCACGCGGCACCTATGCCTTCAGGGTCGAAAGCTTTGCCGCGGGCAGCTCGCTTGGTTTTTCCGCGGCGGGCGCCTATGCGACGGTTGCCGAGGTGCGCAGCAGCGGCGCGGATGCCGTGCTTGTCCTCGCGGGCGGCGCAGAGGTTGCCCCGTCCGAGGTCAAGGCGCTGAGGCTTGCCGCCTGAGGGCAAGGCTCAGAACAGCGCCGCGATCCCGACAATGGCGAGGGTCGCCGCCACGCCCAGCGAGACCAGCCCCAGGGCGGCGGGCAGGCCAAGACGCGCCGGTGCCGGTGGCGGCGACGTACGTTCGCTCAGCATCGTCTCGACAAGGCCCGGCAGCTTCGGGCCGAAGCGACCCAGCACGCGCGCGGTGCGCAATATGTCGCGCAGAAGGGCCTGCGGCCCCACGTTTTCGCGGATGTAGGATTCCACCACCGGGCGGGCGACCTGCCAGATGTTGATATGCGCGTCGAGCGACCGCGCAACGCCTTCCACCACCACCATGGTCCGCTGAAGCAGGATCAACTCGGTCCGCGTCTGCATCCCGAACCGCTCCGTCACCTCGAAGAGGTAGCTCAGCAGCCGCGCCATGGAGATCTGGCTCGCCTCCATCCCGAAGATCGGCTCGCCCACGGCGCGTAGCGCGCGGGCGAAATCGTCGATGTTGCGGTCCGCCGGAACGTAGCCCGCCTCGAAATGCACCTCGGCGACACGCCGGTAGTCCTTGCGGATGAATCCGATCAGGATCTCGGCGTAGACGCGGCGGGTATATTCGTCGATCTGGCCCATGATGCCGAAGTCGAAGGCGATGAGATCCCCGTTCGGCGCGACCTTCAGGTTGCCCTGATGCATGTCGGCATGGAAGAAACCGTCGCGCAGCGCGTGGCTCAGGAACAGTTGCATCACCCGTTCGGCCAGCGCCACGCAGTCATGACCCGCCGCGCGGATGGCCTCCACATCGCCCAGCGGTATCCCCTCCGCCCAGCCGAGCGTCATCACCCGGCGCGAGGAGAACTGCCAATAGGGCTTGGGCACCTGGAAGCCCTTGTCCTTCGCGGTCTTGTCCGCGAATTCCGAGGCCGACGAGCATTCGAGCCGCAGGTCAAGCTCCCCCGCCACGACGCTTTCGAAATGCGCGATGACATCGGAGGGGCGCAGGCGCCGCGAGGCGGGCGAAAGCAGTTCGATCAGCCCGGCCGCGAAGTGGAAGGCGTCGATGTCGCGGCGGAAGGCCCGCTCGATCCCGGGCCGGAGCACCTTGACCGCGACCTCCTCACCGGTGGCCGCAGTCCGGGCGCGGTGGACCTGCGCGATCGAGGCGGCGGCGACGGGCTCGGAAAGCTCGCTCAGGATGTCATTCAAGGGGCGGCCGAGTTCGGATTCGATGACCCGGACCGCGGTGGCGCGCGGAAAGGGCGGCAGCTTGTCCTGAAGGACGCGCAACTGGTTCGACAACTCCACCCCCACCACGTCGGGGCGGGTGGAAAGCACTTGGCCGAACTTGATGTAGGCGGGTCCAAGGGCCGTGATCGCCCGCGTGATCGGGGGCAGGGCGGGGTCGCCGGCATAGCCCAGCCATTTGAAGGGCCAGCCCAGAACCCGCGCCAGCGCGCGCAGGCGCGGCGGCGCCTCCATCGCTTCCAGCGCCACTTTCATCGCGCCGGTCCGCTCAAAGGTCGCACCGGTCCGGATCAGCCGCCAGAGGTTGTGGGGTCCGCGCATGTCAGATCTTCCAGCCTGAATGCAGCGCGGCGACGCCCATGGTGAGGTTGCGGTATTTCACCTGTTCGAAACCGGCCTCACGGATCATGGCGGCAAAGGTCTCCTGATCGGGGAAGCGGCGGATCGATTCCACCAGGTACTGATAGCTGTCGCGGTCATTGGCGACGATCTGCCCCATGACCGGGATCACATTGAAGGAATAGCGGTCATAGGCCCATTGCAGCGCGGGATTGGGGATCTGGCTGAACTCCAGCACCACAAGGCGCCCGCCCGGTTTCAACACCCGGTAGGCCTCGGACAGCGCGTCGGGGATGCGGGTGACGTTCCGGATGCCGAAGCTGATGGTGTAGACATCGAAGCTGTTGGCCTCGAACGGAAGGGCCATGGCATCGCCGACGATCCAGGACAGCCGGTCTGCCATGTTTTCGGCGTCGGCGCGTTTCTGCCCCTCGATCAGCATCGACTCGGTCATGTCGAGCACCGTCGCCGTCGCGCCCGGGGCGCGTTTCAGGAAGCGGAAGGCAATGTCGCCCGTTCCGCCCGCGACATCAAGCAGCCGCTGGCCCGGCCGGGGCGCGAGCCAGTCCATCATCGCGTCCTTCCAGAGACGGTGGACGCCTGCGCTCATCACGTCGTTCATGATGTCGTAGCGGTTGGCGACGCGGGTGAAGACGCCATGGACCATGCCGGCCTTCTGGTCTTCCTCGACGGTCTGGAACCCGAAATGGGTCGTGCGGGTGTCGCGCTCGGTCATGGGCCCTTGCCGTTTGTGCCAACTCGCCCTTCTTATAGAAGCCTTGGCCGCAGAGACAATGCGGCGGAAAGGACACGACCCGCAATGCCCGAACTGCCCGAGGTCGAAACCGTCCGGCGCGGCCTTCTTCCGGTGATGGAGGGGCGCGTGATCGCCTGCGCGACGGTCAACCGCCCCGATCTGCGCTTCGCCCTGCCCGAGGGGATGGCGGCGCGTCTGACCGGCGCGCGGGTGGAGCGGCTCCGGCGGCGGTCGAAATACATCCTGGCCGACCTGTCCACCGAGGAGACGCTGCTGATCCATCTCGGCATGTCGGGCCGCATGCTAATTTCGGGCGTGACGCTTGGCGCGTTTCATCATGACCATCCGGCGCCCGCCAAGCACGACCATGTCATCCTGGACATGGAAGGCGGCGCGCGCGTCACCTTCAACGACGCGCGCCGCTTCGGGGCGATGGACCTGATGCCAACGGCCGAGGCGGAAGCGCACTGGCTCTTGCGTGGCATCGGGCCGGAGCCCCTGGGGAACGCCTTCGACGAGGCTTACCTCGTCGAGCGCTTGAAGGGCCGCAAGATGCCGGTGAAGGCGGCGCTGCTTGACCAGAAGATCGTTGCAGGGCTGGGCAATATCTATGTCTGCGAGGTTCTGCACCGTGCGGGGATCGACCCGCGCCGCGCCGCCGGGCGTCTGTCGTCCGCGCGGGTGCGGTCCCTCGTGCCGATCATCCGCGCGGTCCTGCTGGAGGCGATCGAGGCCGGAGGCTCGTCGCTGCGGGACTACCGCCAGGCGGATGGCGAACTGGGCTATTTCCAGCACACGTTCCGCGTCTACGACCGGGAAGACGAAGGCTGCGCGCGGGAAGGGTGCGGGGGAACCGTCGCGCGGATCGTGCAGTCGGGGCGCTCGACCTTCTTCTGTCCGCGCTGCCAAAGATGACTTGATTGCGCGGCCCCGGCTGTTAGGTTCCGGCGACACGCAGAAGGAGGGCTGAGATGGCCTACGAAACAATCGTCGTAGAAGTCGAAGACTATGTGGCCCTGATCCGGCTTAATCGGCCAGAGGCCCTGAACGCCCTCAACTCCCGTCTGCTGGACGAGCTTGCCGCCGCCGTGGCCGCGGCGGACGCCAATGAACGGGTGCGCTGCATTGTTCTGACTGGCTCGGACAAGGCCTTTGCCGCTGGCGCCGACATTCGCGAAATGGCGGAAAAGAGCTTCGTCGATGTCTTTACCGAAGATCTTTTCACCAACAGCACCGAATCGATCCTGCGCTGCCGCAAGCCGATCATCGCGGCCGTCTCCGGTTACGCGCTGGGCGGGGGCTGCGAGCTTGCGATGATGTGCGATTTCATCATCGCCTCCGAAACCGCAAAGTTCGGCCAGCCCGAAATCAACCTCGGCACCATGGCCGGGATCGGCGGCAGCCAGCGCCTGACCCGCTTCGTCGGGAAGTCGAAATCGATGGACATGCACCTGACCGGCCGGTTCATGGACGCCGCCGAGGCCGAGCGGTCGGGCCTTGTCAGCCGGGTCGTGCCGGTCGCCAAGCTCTTGCCGGAGGCGATGGCCGCGGCCCGCAAGGTTGCAGAGAAATCCGCGATCTCGGTGCTGGCGGTGAAAGAGGCCGTCAATCGCAGCTACGAAACCACCCTGCGCGAGGGGATTCTCTTTGAGCGCCGGCTGTTTCACGCGCTCTTCGCGACCGAGGATCAGAAGGAAGGCATGGGCGCCTTCCTCGAAAAGCGAGAACCGCAGTTCCGCGACCGCTGAGCCTTTCGTGAAAAGAGACTTCCCTTCGCCGGTATTTTCCCTTAATGGGGCGCGGTCAAATGCGCGTGGAGCCCGCTCAGGCTAGAATCATCCGGTTCGCTGGGACGACCGGGCTTTGTGGCGCAATCGAATCGAAACAAACCCGGAAGTTGGGAAACACCAATGGCTAATACGCCCCAGTCCAAGAAGCGCGCTCGTCAGTCCGAGACCCGCAAAGACATCAACAAAGCCCGCCGTTCGCGCATCCGTACCTTCCTGCGCAAGGTCGAAGAAGCGATCGCCTCCGGCAACCAGGAAGCCGCCACCGCGGCGCTGCGCTCGGCCCAGCCGGAACTGGCCCGTGGCGTGACCAAGGGCGTCATGCACAAGAACACCGTCGCGCGGAAAATGTCGCGCCTGGCCTCGCGCGTGAAGGCCATCGCCCAGTAAGTGCCGGGGCGGATTGCAGAAGATCGAATGGCGCAGCCTCAGGTTGCGCCATTTTTGCTTTTTCGCCTTCAAGGGCATCTGTGCCTTCTTTGCACTGCACCCCGGGATTCGGTGCGACAAAGAGTGAGTCAAGCTCGAAGATCGGTTGCGGGCGCTTCGCCGGGCTTGCTAGCGTGACGGTGCGATTCACGTCGTCTTGGGGGACATGAAGCGCACCATCACGTCGGTTCGAATTCAACATTCGGGAAGTCGGAAGAAGCGTTGGTTTTACAGCGCCTGGTGTGCTCGTTTTTGATGCCGGCAGCTGCTTGCCGCGTCACAAGCCAATAGTCTGACATGGCCGGATCTTACCGGCTGTGTTTTCTGTTGTCGTGGCCTATCCGTTGCGCCCCCTGCGGCGCACGATCGGGATCGCCGGAGCGTAGACGGCCACGTCTCAGAGGCGGCGCGGTCGGCAATTTGTAGGCAAGGCGAGAATGACGAACGATACCTGGGGGACTGTGCGCGATGAACTTATCAAGGCGGTTGGAAAGAATAATTTCGTCACCTGGATCGAACCTCTCCGCCTGATCGGGCTCGACGGCGGCATTGCGCGCTTCGAGGCGCCGACCAAGTTCATGCGCGACTGGGTTTCGCGCAACTTCGCCGAGCAGATTCGCGCGCATCTGGCGCGCACCGGCAAGGCGGTCGAACGGATCGAGTTTCTCGTCGCCGCGTCACGCCCCGCACCCGTTCCGCTCGCCCAGATCGCCGAACGTCCTGCGCGCCGCCGCCCGATGCCCGCCGTGGTGCGTGGCGCGGACGAGGCGGAACTGCCCGGGGCGCCGCTCGATTCGCGTTTCACCTTTGACAACTTTGTCGTCGGTAAGCCGAACGAACTGGCCCATGCCGCCGCGCGCCGCGTGGCCGAAGGCGGGCCGACGACCTTCAACCCGCTTTTCCTTTACGGCGGCGTCGGGCTCGGCAAGACCCACCTGATGCACGCCATCGCGCATGAGCTTCGCACGCGCCGGCCGGATCTGAGGGTGCTTTACCTCTCCGCGGAACAGTTCATGTACCGCTTCATCCAGGCTTTGCGCGAAAAGCAGGTCATGGACTTCAAGGAGATGTTCCGCGCGGTCGACGTGCTGATGGTCGATGACGTTCAGTTCATCGCCGGCAAGGACAGCACCCAGGAAGAGTTCTTCCACACGTTCAACGCGCTCGTTGACCAGAACAAGCAGATCGTCATTTCCGCCGACCGCGCCCCCGGCGAGATCAAGGATCTGGAGGAGCGGATCAAGAGCCGCCTGCAATGCGGCCTCGTCGTCGATCTTCACCCCACGGACTATGAGCTGCGCCTCGGCATCCTCCAGCAGAAGGCCGAGGCCTACCGCGCGCAGCACGGCAATGTCCGGATGGCCAACGGCATCCTCGAATTCCTCGCGCATCGCATCTCGACGAACGTGCGCGTGCTCGAAGGCGCGCTGACGCGGCTCTTCGCTTTCGCCTCGCTTGTCGGCCGGGAAATCACGATGGACCTGGCGCAGGACTGTCTGGCCGATATCCTGCGTGCCTCCGAACGCAAGATCACCATCGAGGAAATCCAGCGCAAGGTTGCCGAACATTACAACATCCGGCTGTCGGACATGATCGGGCCGAAGCGCGTCCGCACCATCGCCCGCCCGCGCCAGATCGCCATGTACCTCGCCAAGAACATGACCACGCGGTCGCTTCCCGAGATCGGCCGCCGCTTTGGCGGGCGGGACCACACCACGATCATGCACGGCGTGCGCAAGATCGAGGAACTGAAGGGCAGCGACAACCAGCTGGCCGAGGATCTGAACCTGCTCCGGCGCCTCCTGGAGGCCTGAGGCAGGGCCGGCGGGCGTCTTGACGCCCCCGGCGATCCGTCGGACATTCCCGATAATTCTTGAGCCCGGGGCGAATTCTGGTAATTCTGCCCTCCCGGCAAGCCAGAGGACGGAAATGAAGATCAGCATCGAACGCGCGACGCTTCTCAAGGCGGTCGGGCAAGCCCAGTCGGTGGTCGAGCGCCGGAACACCATTCCGATCCTTGCCAATGTCCTGATCGAGGCCGAGGGCAACACCGTCAGCTTCCGCGCCACGGACCTGGATATCGAGGTCGTCGACAAGGCGCCGGCGCAGGTCGAACGCGCGGGAGCCACGACCGTGTCCGCCGTCATGCTGCACGAGATCGTGCGCAAGCTGCCCGATGGGGCGCTGGTGCAGCTGACCGCGGATGCGGCAAGCGGTCGCCTGACGGTCGAGGCCGGGCGCTCCACCTTTTCGCTCGCGACGCTGCCGAAGGAAGATTTCCCGGTCATGGCGTCGTCGGAGTATACCGCGAACTTCTCCGCCCCCGCCCCGATCCTGCGGCGGCTCTTCGACAAGTCGAAGTTCGCGATCTCGACCGAAGAGACGCGCTATTACCTGAATGGCGTCTACATGCATGTGGCGACCGGCGAGGACGGGCAGGTCCTGCGCTGCGTTGCGACCGACGGCCACAGGCTGGCGCGGATCGACGCCCCCTTGCCGGATGGCGCGCAGGGCATGCCGGGGGTGATCGTGCCGCGCAAGACCGTGGGCGAGCTGCGCAAGCTTCTGGACGACGACGACATGCAGATCGCGGTTTCCGTCTCCGAAACCAAGGTGCGTTTCGCGACGCCGGCGATCACGCTGACTTCCAAGGTGATCGACGGGACCTTCCCGGACTACACCCGCGTCATTCCCGTCGCGAACGCCCGTCGGCTTGAGGTTGATGCGGCCGAGTTCGCCAAGGCGGTGGACCGTGTGGCGACGGTGTCCTCGGAACGGTCCCGCGCGGTGAAGCTGCAACTGGACGAAGACCGCCTGATCCTGTCGGTCAATGCACCGGACGCGGGCGCCGCCGAAGAGGAGCTGGCCGTCGCCTATGGCGACGAACGGCTTGAGATCGGGTTCAACGCGAAATACCTGCTGGAAATTGCCAGCCAGGTGGACCGCGAAAACGCCGTCTTCCTGTTCAACTCCTCCGGCGACCCGACCCTGATGCGCGAAGGCAACGACACCTCGGCGGTCTATGTCGTGATGCCGATGCGCGTCTGATCCGCGCCCCGGGTCAACGATCGAAAGGCACAGGCCCCTTGCCGCGCCTCGCCGTGACATCGCTGCTCATGTCGCATTTCCGTTCGCACCGGCGCACGGAAATGTCCTTCGACGGGCGCCCTGTCGCGATCTACGGGCCGAATGGCGCAGGCAAGACCAATATCATCGAGGCGGTATCGCTCCTCTCCCCCGGCCGCGGGCTGCGCCGCGCGGGTCCGGAGGAGATCGCCCGCCGCCCGGAGGCGCTGGGCTGGAAGATCCGCTCGGAGGTCGCAAGCCTTCACCAGACGCATGAGGTCGAGACCTTCGCCGAGCCCGGCGCAAGCCGGTCGGTGGTGATCGACGGCAAGCCGGCCCCGCAAGCCGCGCTGGGCCGGATCTTGCGGATGCTCTGGCTGGTTCCGGCAATGGACCGTCTCTGGATCGAGGGGGCGGAGGGGCGCCGCCGCTTTCTGGACCGGATGACGCTGTCGTTCGAGCCCGGACACGCGGACGCCGTCCTGACCTATGAGAAGGCCATGCGCGAACGCAACCGCCTGCTGCGCGATCAGGTCCGCGACCCCCGCTGGTACGGCGCGCTTGAGTCGCAGATGGCCGAGGCAGGGACCATGATCCAGCGTAACCGGGCCGGGGCGGTCGCGCGGGTGGTGGCGGCGCAGGCCGGGGCGGAGACCGCATTTCCGGCGGCCGACCTGACGATCCTTGACCCCGACGGCGCCGCAACGGGGGCCGAAGACCTGGCTGAGGCGCTGGCCGCTGGCCGCAGTCGCGACATGGCGGCGGGCCGGACCCTGCTAGGCCCGCACCGCGCCGACCTTGGGGCGGTCTACGCGGCCAAGGGGGCGCCCGCCGCCCAGGCCTCGACCGGAGAGCAGAAGGCGCTATTGATCTCGCTGATCCTGGCCAACGCGCGGGCTCTGGCGGATGATTTCGGCGCCCCGCCGATCCTTCTGCTGGACGAAGTGGCGGCGCATCTCGATGCGGGCCGGCGCGCGGCGCTGTACGATGAGATCTGCGCACTCGGTGCGCAGGCCTTTCTGACGGGAACGGGGGCCGAACTGTTCGAAACGCTTGGTCCGCGCGCCCAGGCCTTTGAGGTCGCCGATGGCGGCGGCACATCCGCCGTAAGCGAAAGGAGCTGGACATGACCCCGCAACGCGTGACGCTGATCACCCTTGGCGTGAAAGATCTGGCCCGGTCCCGCGCCTTCTACGAGGCGCTTGGCTGGCGCGCCGCGCAGGCGCAGGAGGGGGTGGTCTTCTTCCAGATGCTGGGCACGGTGCTGGGGCTTTTCGGTCTCGACGCGCTGGCTGAGGATCAGGGCAGGCCGGGCGCGAAACTAGGCACTGGCGCCGCGACGCTTGCCCAGAACTTCCCGACCGAGGCCGAGGTGGATGCCGCCTGGACTGCGGCGTTAGAGGCCGGGGCGACGCCGCTCAAACGGCCCGAGAAGGTCTTCTGGGGCGGGTATTCGGGCTATTACGCCGATCCGGACGGCCATGTCTGGGAACTGGCGATGAACCCGTTCTGGCCGCTTTCGCCCGATGGCAGCCTGAAGCTTCCGGGTGCGGGGGGCTAGGCCCGCCGATCCCGACGGCCCCCCGCGCAAATCCCATTGAAAGTTCCGAGGCGGCATGCCAGCGTCGCGCCGCGCGCCCGAGGGGCGTGCATCCGGGACGGCGGCGGGGTGCCATGACGGTCACGATGAACGAGCTTTGGCTTTATGCGGGCGCGCTGGCCATCCTCTGGCTGACGCCGGGGCCGGTGTTCGTCGCACTGACCGCGCGGTCGCTGTCGGGCGGCTTCCGTTCCGCGTGGCCCCTGGCGGTGGGGGTGACGATCGGGGATATCGTCTGGCCGCTGACCGCGATCTTCGGGCTGACCTGGGTCGTGTCCCGTGTCGACAACCTGCTGACGATCCTCCACTGGGTCGCGGCGGGCATCTTCCTTCTTATGGGCGCGGCGCTGATCCGGACCGCGCACCGCTCCATTCTGGTGGCGGAGGGGCGGATGACGCGGCCGGGGATCTGGCCGGCCTTTTCCGCAGGCCTGGCCGCCGTGATCGGCAACCCCAAGGCGGTGCTGTTCTACATGGGGGTGCTGCCGGGCTTCTTCGATCTGTCGCGCGTCACCGGGCCGGACATCGCCGTCATCCTCGCCATGTCGGCCTTGATCCCGTTTTCGGGAAACCTGCTGGCGGCCTTCGCCGTTGGGCAGGCCCGGCGCATCCTGCGCTCGCCACGGGCGCTCTGGTGGATCAATGTCTGCGCCGGGGGGCTGCTGGTGATCGTGGGGGTGTTGATCGCCCTGCTCTGACGCAAAATCTTGTGTCTTCGGCGTGACAATATACGCCCCGGGCCCTATAAGATGCGCAGAATAATCAGGACGGGCGGGCATGACCGACGACGCGCAGAAGGCAGCTGAATACGGCGCCGATTCCATCAAGGTTCTCAAGGGCCTGGAGGCTGTGCGCAAGCGGCCCGGGATGTATATCGGCGATACCGACGATGGGTCGGGTCTCCACCACATGGTCTATGAGGTCGTGGACAACGGCATCGACGAGGCGCTCGCGGGCCACGCGAACTTCGTCCGGGTGCGGATTCACGCCGACAATTCGGTGTCGGTACGCGACAACGGCCGCGGGATTCCGACCGACATGCACCCGACCGAGGGCGTCTCGGCGGCCGAGGTCATCATGACCCAGCTGCACGCGGGCGGGAAGTTCGACCAGAACAGCTACAAGGTTTCGGGCGGTCTGCACGGCGTCGGTGTCTCGGTCGTGAACGCGCTGTCGGACTGGCTGGAACTGCGCGTCTGGCGGAATGGCAAGGAGCATTACGCCAAGTTCGCTAACGGCGAAACGGTCGAGCCGCTGCGCGTCGTGGGCGACGCCCAGCCCGGCGAGAAGGGGACCGAGGTCCGCTTCCTTGCCGCAGCCAAGACCAACCGGCCGGATGGGACGTTTTCGAACCTCGAATACAGTTTCAAGACGCTGGAAAACCGGCTGCGCGAACTCGCCTTCCTGAACTCCGGCGTCAAGATCATCCTTGAGGATAACCGCGGCGCGGAGTTGCAGCGCACCGAGCTTTTCTATGAAGGCGGCGTGCGCGAGTTCGTCAAATATCTGGACCGCCACAAGTCCGGGGTCATGTCCGATCCGATCTTCATCACCGGCGAGCGCGGCGGCATCGGGGTCGAGGTCGCGATGTGGTGGAACGACAGCTACCACGAAACCGTGCTGCCCTTCACCAACAACATCCCGCAGCGCGATGGTGGCACGCACCTGGCGGGCTTTCGCGGCGCGCTGACCCGGACGCTGACGAAATACGCCCAGGACAGCGGCATCGCCAAGCGCGAGAAGGTGGACTTCACCGGCGACGACGCGCGCGAGGGGCTGACCTGCGTGCTGTCGGTGAAGGTGCCGGACCCGAAGTTCTCCTCGCAGACCAAGGACAAGCTGGTCAGTTCCGAGGTCCGGCCCGCGGTCGAGAACCTGGTGAACGAGAAGCTGTCGGAGTGGTTCGAGGAACACCCCGCCGAGGCCAAGGTCATCGTCGGAAAGATCATCGAGGCCGCGCTCGCGCGTGAGGCGGCCCGCAAGGCACGCGAGCTGACGCGGCGCAAGACGGCGATGGACGTGGCCTCGCTGCCCGGCAAGCTGGCCGACTGTCAAGAAAAGGACCCCGCCCTGTCAGAACTGTTCCTGGTCGAGGGCGACTCGGCCGGCGGTTCCGCCAAGCAGGGCCGCGAACGCAAGAACCAAGCGGTGCTGCCGCTGCGGGGCAAGATCCTGAACGTCGAGCGGGCGCGCTTCGACCGGATGCTGTCCTCGGACCAGATCGGCACGCTGATCACCGCGCTCGGGACCGGCATTGGGCGGGATGAGTTTAACCTCGGCAAGCTGCGCTATCACAAGATCATCATCATGACCGACGCCGACGTGGACGGCGCGCATATCCGCACGCTTCTCTTGACCTTCTTCTTCCGCCAGATGCCCGACCTGATCGAGGCTGGGCACCTCTTCATCGCCGAGCCGCCGCTCTACAAGGTCGCCCGCGGCAAGTCCGAGGTCTACCTGAAGGACCAGGCGGCGCTTGAGGACTACCTGATCCAGCAGGGCATCGAGGGCGCCGTGCTGCGGCTTGGGTCCGGAGAGGAGATATCTGGCGCGGATCTTGCCCGGGTGGTCGAGGAAGCGCGCGTGGTCCGCAAGAGCCTGCTCGCGTTTCCCACCCATTACCCGGCCCATGTCCTGGAACAATCGGCGATCGCGGGCGCGCTGCTGCCCGGCCGGGTCGACGCCGACGCCCAGGGCGTTGCGAACGAGGTCGCCCGCAGGCTGGACGCGGTGGCGGTGGAATATGAGCGCGGCTGGCAGGGCCGGCCCACCCAGGACCACGGGCTGCGCTTCACCCGATCCCTGCGCGGGGTGGAGGAGATCCGGACGCTGGACGGCCCGATTCTGCGCTCTGGCGAGGCGCGGCGGCTGGCCACGCACACCAAGGCGCTGCAAGAGGTCTATGGGGCGCTGGCGAAGCTTGTCCGCAAGGACCGCGAGCAGACGATCCATGGCCCATCCGAGCTTCTGGCCGCGATCCTCGCGGAAGGGGAAAAGGGACTGACGCTGCAGCGCTACAAGGGTCTGGGAGAGATGAACCCCGACCAACTCTGGGAAACCACGCTCGACCCCTCCGCGCGCGTCCTGAACCAGGTCCGGATCGAGGACCTGGCCGATGCCGACGACATCTTCACCAAGCTCATGGGCGATGTCGTCGAGCCGCGCCGCGAATTCATCCAGCAAAACGCGCTGAGCGTGGAGAACCTGGATTTCTGACCGCTTGTAGGGGTGCGCATGGCGTTGCAGTTGCGGAATAGTTTTGCGTTTGTTGCGCAAAACACTGCACGCCCGTAGAGCACGTCGAATTGAAGAATGGTCGGAAATTCCCGAGTTTGTCCGTCGTCAGATGATTTGGAACGAGAGCGCCTGATTTCGGACTGCTGACCTTTGCCGTGCCGGGGGCGCAGCGCCGCGAATGAGGGGGAGGGTGTCGCTGACCGGATGGCGGATCGGCAGCGCGATTGTGCGCTGGCTGGCAACGGCCTCCGTTGCACTTTGCGCGGAGGCACCCCGGCTCGCCATCGCAACCTGGCGCGGCTGCGAGGAGGCCTGACAGGGCTTCCGGGATTACCTGACCGGGACGGGGTGCGACGTCGAATTCACGATCCCGGGCGCCGCCCAGGACAAGGCGCGACGGCCCGGCATCCTCGCCGCGGCGCACGCTGGAGGCCCATGGCGCACCGGACCTCAACACGGGCAGTCCGCAGGTGTTCATGACCGTGGCCGACCCGGTCGGCTCCGGCATCATCAGGTCGCTTGCGGATACCGACCGCACGAACATGACCGGCACCTGGAGCCGGACGCCTGAAACCATGACGTCGCAGACGATGCGCGACTTGATGCCCTCGCTCCGCCATATCGGCCTGCAGTTCAACGGCGACGAGAAGAACTCCACCGTCAGGCGGGACGAAACGGCGCTGGCCGCGGAACAGGGCCTGACAATCACCGCGAGGGAAAGCGCGCTTGACGCGGGCGGCGCGCGCTGCGGGGACGTCGGTCCGCAGGCCTTGCGAGGAAAGGGTCAGGAGGGGGCCGCGCTGATCTCGGTCGCGGCGCGTTGCTACGGCGTTGGCCAGCTGGCGGGTGAGCAAGCCGAACGGATCCTCTTCGACCATACCCCCGGGCGATCTGCCTGCCCTGCGGATGGAGGAGTTCGTCGTGAGGCTCAACATGTCGGTGACCAACGTGATCGGGGCCTGCCCGCGCATTGGGCTCGCGCAGGTGGCCGAGATCGTCGAATGAATCTCTGACGAAGCGCGCCCGAGGGGCGTCCCGCTGGCGGAAACGCAGCCCGGGCAAATTGACGCGCCCCCGGACGACTCGATTGACTGAGACCAGCCGAATGCTAGCGTTTCCTTGCGCTGAAGTCGGCAGGCAGTCAGTCTAATCGGTGTGTGCCATGAGCAGTCCTTTTGCCAAGGAGGTCGCCATGGACGCCCGCACGAGTAGCCGCAAACGCACCCGCACCGCCCGCACGAGAGATGCCGCGGATGCCTTTCGGCAGGAACCGCCCGAATTCTCGCGTGTCATGTTCGGTTTTCTCAGCGACTCCGAGGTCGAGTGGCTGAAGGAACGGGTTGAGGACGTTCTGGCCGATTACGGTGTCGCGATCCTTCATCCGGACGCCTACGAACGCCTTCTTGCTGCAGGCGCCAAGCCTGGGACGGACGCGAACCGCATCCGCATGCCGCGCGACCTGATCCAGGAGGCCATGGCGGCCACGCCGAAGTCGGTCCGGCTTGGCGGCAAGGAGGCAGGGTTCAACATCGACCTGCCGCGCGCCGACCGGGGTTTCATCATGCGGACCGGAACCGGCGCGCATGGCTATGTGAACCCGCGCGACGCCAGTTACCGCAAGATGGACCTTGCGGCGGTGTCCGAGATCGCCGCCGTCGCCAGCGCGCTGGACGAGGTCGGGTTCATCGCCCATCCCTTCGTCCACGGCGTACCCGAGGTGACATCCGACATTCACAGCTTTGGCCGCCTGATCGCGCGAACGCCGAAGCATATCTGGATGCAGCCCTACCAGTGGGAGAACGTGGACTACCTGATGCGCATCGCCGCCGTCGCGGCGGGTGGCGAGGCGCAACTGCGCGCCAATCCGATCACCAGCTGCATCACCTGCTCCTTCACGCCGCTCGAATTCAAGTACATGGACACCCATGTCATCATGAAGGCGGGGGAATATGGCATTCCGCTCCACGCCTGCTCGCTGCCGTCCTCGGGTGGGACGGCGCCCTTGTCGGTGCCCTCCATGGCGATCATGGCGGCGGCCGAGATCGTCGGCATGACCGTGATGGCGCATATCCTCGCGCCGGGAACGCCGGTGATCGCGACGCCGCTGATGTTCACACTGGACATGCGCACGGGCAGCGCCCTGCAAAGCTGCGTCGAATCCCTGCAGGCGGCCAGCATGTCGATCCAGCTGATGAAGCGGGGCTGGGGTGTCATCGCGCATACCTACGGATCGGGCTCCGACACGCCGGACGTGGATCACCAGTCGATGGCGGAACGCGCGCTGTTGACCCAGACGGTCGCACTTGCGGGGGCCGACATCCTGGGCGGCGTGGGGCAACTGGAATGCGCCACCGTCTTCAGCCCGGTGCAGGCGGTTCTGGACAACGAGGTGGGCGCCATGATGCGGCGCTTCATTCGCAAGCCCAGCCTCGACAAGGAGGCGCTGAACTGGGACGAGCTGATGCAGATCCGGACCGGCGGCCATTTCCTTGACAGTGCCCACACGATCGCCACCTGCCGCGATCAGCTGTCGCCCAAGGTGTTCAAGCGGATCGGCCGCGACGACTATGAAAAGTCCGGGCGCCGGGCGGCCTTTGACGAGGCGCGCGAGTTTGCGCTGGCGGCGATCGCGGCCGCGCCCGAACAGGGCCTATTGAGCGCGGAGCAGGAGCGCGAGATCGCCGCCCTGACCGCGCGCGCCGACGAACATATCGTTGCCGCCTATTCGGGCGTCGTATCCGTGATCTGAAACCGACGGTCCTTGCCGCCTTGCTCCGCCCGGGGCGGGCAGGGGCTAGACGGTGCGCGCCGCCTGGGGCGCCCCCTCCTGCCCAGGATCAGCGCCGATGGATTCGGCGCTTGACGGATGTGTGGCTCCGGATACGGTACAGGTAGGAACAGGTTCGGTGAGTAACCCATGTCCACCCGGATCGGAATCGCAAAGTCTGAACTCGTCGCCCAGACGCTGGAGCGCGAGATCCGCGAGGGTCGCGTCGCACACGGCGAGCTGCTTGAAAGCGAGGGCGCGCTCATGCGGCGCTTCGCGGTCAGCAGGAACACCGTGCGCAAGGGGCTGGAGCTTCTGACCCGGCAGGGTCTGATCACCACGCGCTCGGGCATCGGATCCTTCGTGACCTATGACGGGACGACCATCGACAGCAACCTGGGCTGGACCGTCGCGCTGTCGCACGGGGCAGGCGAGGTGATCACGCGCCTCCTGCGGCTTGGCCGTGGGGCGAGTGCGCGCGCGGACCGGATGCTCGGGTCGGTGCAGGAATACCTCTGCGTCGATCGCCTGCGGTTCTGCACCGGAGCGAAACAGGGGATTTCGCTGGAGCGCAGCCGCCTGCCCTGGCGCGATGCCTACGCCGAGGCGGCCGCGAACGGGCTGACGGATCAATCGCTGAACCGCACCCTGGCCGATCTGGGTCTCTTTGCCGCGAAGGGGCAAGAGACGGCGGGCGTCATCCCCGCGCTTTCCGAGGTCGACGCCACGATCATGGAGCGGCCCGCGGGCACCCCGATGCTGCGCCTCGAACGCGTCACGCGCTGCGCGGACGGCAGCGTCCTCGAATATGTCGATAGCATCCTTGATCCCGCGCGCTTCGGCCTGAGGATCGACTTCTGATGGGCGGGCGGGGGCAGCAGATGGATCGCGCGCTCGGGGCCCTGATGGGGGTTGCGCTGGGCGACGCGCTGGGGATGCCGTCGCAGACGCTGCCGCGCGCGCGTATCGAGGATGCCTATGGCCGGATCAGCGACCTTGTCGATCCCTTCCCCGACCATCCCGTGTCGCACGGTCTGCGCGCGGGCATGGTCACGGACGACACCGAACAGACCTTGCTTCTTGCTGAGTTGATGATCCGCTCGCCGGAGCGCTTCGACGACCGTGCCTGGGCCGAGGCGCTGCTTGGCTGGGAACGGGATGTGCGCGCCCGAGGGCTGCGCGACCTTCTCGGCCCTTCGTCGAAGCGCGCGCTCGAGGCGCTCGCGGCCGGTGCGCCGGCCAGCGAGACGGGGCGCGCCGGAACGACCAACGGGGCGGCCATGCGCATCGCCCCGGTCGGCATCGCCACACCGCCGGAAGACCCCGCAGCCCTCGTCGCCCGTGTTGCGGAAGCCTGCCGGGTGACGCACAACACCCGCGAGGCGATCGCCGCCGCGGCCGCCGTTGCCATGACGATCAGCCTTGGCGTGGAGGGGGCGACCTTCGAAGCGGCCTGCGGCCCCGCGATCGAAGCTGCGCGGATCGGATCCACCCTCGGCGCGCCGGTCGGCGAGGCGGATATCGCGGGCCTGATCCTTGCCGCGCTTCACATCGCCGAACGTGGATCGGAAGACGAACTGGTCGCGCGGATCGGCACCTCGGTCGCGAGCCGGGAGGCCGTTCCCGCCGCCTTCGGCGTGGTCGTCCTCGCCCAGGGCGATCCGTGGCGGGCGGGGGTGATCGCGGCGAATATCGGTGACGATACCGACACCATCGGCGCCATCGCCTGCGCCATGGCAGGCGCCTGTTCCGGTCTTGGGGCCTTCCCGGCTGACAAGGTCGAACAGGTTCGGGCGGCAAATGGGCTGGACCTTGCCCCGATCGCCGAGGGGCTTCTGGCGATCCGGGACCGGCGCCGATCCGGGGTGCGACCATGACCGGCCGCCTCATCCAGCTGTCCGGTGTGATCGTGGATCACATCTATTGGGTGGAGGCCGTTCCCCGCGCCGGCGAGGAAGCCATCGTGCGCCGGTCCGCGATCTGCGCGGGCGGGGGCTATAACGCGATGGTCGCGGCGCGGCGCGCCGAGATGGCGGTCGCCTACGCGGGGACGCTGGGCACCGGTCCCTTTGCCGAGATCGCGGCTGCGGCGCTTTTGGCCGAGGGGATCGAGACGCTGCGCCCCAGGCTGGCCGGCGCCGACCAGGGCTGCTGCACCTGTCTCATCGACCGGGCGGGCGAGCGGACCTTCGTCGCCTCATCTGGGGCGGACGGGATCGTGACCTCCGCCGACCTGGACGGCCTTGCGGTAGCAGCCGACGACTGGTGCCTATTGTCGGGATATGCGCTGGGCTACCGCGAAAGCCGCGCGGCGCTGACCGGCTGGCTTGAGGCGCGGGCCGGGCAGGTCCAGCTTGTCTTCGACCCCTCGCCGCTTGTGGCGGAAATCCCCGAAGGAAGCTGCGCCGCCGCGCTTGGTGCCGCAACCTGGCTCAGCGCCAACCGGGCGGAGGCCGCAGCCCTCGTCGGCCGGGCGGACCCCGGCGACGCGGCCGCCGCGCTCGCCCGGGGGCGGAGGGGCGGGGCCATCGTCCGCGACGGCGCGAACGGATGCTTCCTTGCGTGTGACGGTGGGGCGGCCCGGCATGTTCCCGGCCATCCGGTGCATGCCATCGACACCAACGGTGCGGGCGATGCCCATATCGGTGCCTTCATCGCGGCGCTCGCCGACACGGGCGATGCCCTTTACGCGGCGCGGTTCGCCAATATCGCCGCCGCGCTTTCGACAACCCAAGAAGGGCCGTCAACGGCCCCGCAGAAGAACGACGTCCTGGCAGCGCTCGGCAAGGCCGAGGACCCTGCGCGGACGGCATGACACTACCGCCAAAAGGAGGAACACATGAACAGACTGCTTCTGACGTCCGCGCTGGTTCTCGCCGCCAACGGCGCGCTGGCCGACGAAATCCGCGTCCTGAACTGGCAGGGCTACGGCACGGATCTCGACTGGGCGATCGCCGCCTACACGGAAAAGACCGGCAACACGGTCGTCCACGAATACTTCACCTCCGAACAGGAGATGCTGACCAAGCTGCGCACCAATCCGGGCGCCTATGACGTGGTCTTGATCAACTCCGCCTATACGGCGCAGGCCAAGGACGAAGGGCTGATCGATCCGATCGACAGCTCGATGATCCAGAACTTCGCCGATCTCGATCCGTCCCTGACCGGGAATGAGGACCTGAACCCCGGCGGTGCGCTTCATGGCGTGCCCTGGACCTGGGGCCTGACCTCCATCGCGGTCAACACCAACGACTTTGCCGAGATGCCGACATCGCTTTCGGTGCTCTGGGACCCGCAGTGGAAGGGGCGCGTTTCGATCCGCGACGACGGACTTGAGGCGGTGCAGTTCGCCGCCATGGCGCTGGGTCAGAATATCAACCAGATCACCGACCTCGACGCGATCAAGGCGAAGCTGACCGAGCTTCTGCCGCAGATGACGACTTTCTGGAGTTCCGAGAACGACTGGAACCAGTTCATGTCGGCGGGCGATTTTGCGGTGGCCACCTACTGGTCGGGCTCGGCCTCACGCTCGCAGGCGAAGGGGCTGCCGATTGCCTTCGTCGTCCCCGAAGAGGGCGCCATCGGCTGGCTTGACGGTCTGTCGATCCCCTCAACCTCCACCCACAAGGAGGCCGCGGCGGCCTTCATCGACTGGATGGTGGACCCGGCATTCTACGTCAAATGGGACGCCGAGGGGGCGCCGGTATCCTCGAACACCAAGGCGCTGGCGGAACTGCCGGAGACGAGCTTCAACCGGAAGCTTGTCGAGGATCCGGCGACGGTCGCGCGGGTGCAGTTCATGAAGCCGGTCTCCGACGCGGATCGGGAGACCTACCTGAAGCTCTGGCAGGATCTGAAGGCGGCCCAGTAAGGCTGGGGGAAGGAGGGGGCAGATGGCGATGACCCTTGCAGGGCGGGACCGCCGCAGGGCCCTGGCGCTTCTGTCCCCTGCCTATCTCTGGCTGACGGTGGCGGTCTTTCTGCCGCTGTCGGCCATGGCCTTCTTCAGCTTCCTGTCCGACGTGCCGTTCGGCGGGAAGGATTGGCACGCGACGCTCGACAACTACCGCGCCTTCTTCCAGACCGCGACCTACGCGACGCTGCTGTGGAAGTCGCTGAAGCTCGGCCTGATTGTCACCGTGGTGTCGGTGGTTGTCGGCTTTCCCTGCGCCTATGTGCTTGCCAAGATCGTGAAGGGCCGATCGCGCGAGGCGCTGTTTCTGTTGGTGATCCTGCCGTTCTGGTCGAACTCGCTGGTGCGCATCTTCTCCTGGGCCATCGTGCTGCGCGGGAACGGCGTTCTGGACCGGGCGGTGAATGCGATCCTGCCCTGGGACGTGAAGCTGAACCTGATGTTCAGCCCGACGGCCATCGTGATCGGGCTTGTCCATTCCTACCTGCCTTACGTGATCCTGACCTCCTACCTCGCGCTTCAGGCCATCGACGACAGCCTGATCGAGGCGGCGCGGTCGCTGGGCGCCAGGCGCCGGACAATTCTCTGGCGGCTGATCCTGCCGCTGGCGGCGCCCGGCATCCTCGCCGGTGCGGTTTTGATCTTCGTGCCGGTCGTGGGCTCTTTCATGGAGCCCCGGCTCCTCGGCGGCAGGGTCGGCACCTATTACGGCACGGTGATCGAGGATCAGTTCGTCGCCGTCTTCAACTGGCCGCTGGGCGCGGCGCTGTCGTTCATCCTTCTGGCCGTCGTTCTGGCCATCCTTGCCGCGGCAAGCCCGATCCTGCGGAGGGCACGGACATGAGCAACGGCTTTCTGGCCCATCTTGGCCGCGCCTATGTCGGGCTGATCCTGTTCTTCCTTTACGCCCCCATCCTCGTCATGGCGGCGATGTCCCTCAACGCGTCGGAGTTCTACCAACTGCCGTTCAGGGGATCGACGGAGTGGTACGCGCGGCTTTGGCACAACGGTGAAATCCTGTCGGCCGCTTGGCGCTCGGTCTGGATCGCGGTCATCGTGACCCTCATCGCGACCACGCTCGGGACGGCAGCGTCTGTCGCGCTCTTCCGCCACGACTTCCGGGGCAAGCGCGTGCTGCAGGTCCTGCTGTTCCCGCCCATCGCGATCCCCTGGCTCATCACCGGCACGGCCATGCTGATCTTTTTCTTCGGCATCGGCCTCGGGCGCGGGACGCCTGCCGTCATCATCGGCCATGTCGCACTGGCGCTTCCCTATGTGATCGTGGTCGTGTCGGCGCGCCTGGCGACCTTCGACCGCACGCTGGAAGAGGCCGCGCGGTCGCTTGGCGCGACCCCCTGGCAGATCACCCGCGCCGTCACGGTGCCTTGGATCCTGCCCGGCATCATTGCCGGGGGGCTTTTCGCCTTTGCCGTCAGCTTCGACCAGTTCGTCGTCTCCTACTTCCTGTCCGAACCCGGGGACACGACGCTGCCGGTTTTGATCTACACCTCGATCCGCAAGGGCTTCACGCCCGAGATCAACGCGATCTCGACCATCATCATCGCCCTGTCGATGGGCATCATGCTGCTTGCGGCGCGGTATTCCAATTTCGGGGGGGAACGCTGATGGCCGAGGTCAGGGTTGAAAATCTGGTCAAGACCTATGGCGCGGCACGGGCGCTCGACGAGGTGACGCTCGACTTTCCCGATGGCGGCTTCTTCGGGCTTCTTGGTCCCTCCGGCAGCGGCAAGACGACGCTTCTGCGCGCGATTGCGGGATTTGTCCTGCCTGAAACGGGCCGCGTCCTGATCGCCGACGAACCGGTGGAGAATGTCCCGGTCGAAAAGCGCGGGATCGGCATGGTCTTTCAGAACTACGCGCTCTTCCCGAACATGACCGTCGCAGAGAATATCGCCTTCGGGCTCGATGTCCGCAAGGTCGGCGCGGCCGAGAAGAAGCGCCGCGTGACGGAGGCGCTGGATCTGGTTCAGCTTGGCGCCTTTGGCGCGCGCAAACCGCATCAGCTTTCCGGCGGTCAGCGCCAGCGCGTCGCGATGGCCCGCGCCATCGTCACCCGGCCGCGCGTGCTCTTGCTCGACGAACCGCTCTCGGCGCTCGACAAGGCGCTGCGGGTCGACATGCAGATCGAGCTCAAACGCATCCAGCGGGAGATTGGCATCACCACGATCTTCGTCACCCACGACCAGGAAGAGGCGCTGACGCTGTCGGACCGGATCGGCATCCTGAAGGATGGCCGCCTCATCCGGCACGGTCCGCCGCGCGAGGTCTACGACGATCCCCGCGACAGCTTCACGGCGACCTTCCTGGGCGACGCGCGGATCTTCTCCGGCACGCGCGAGGCGGATGGGCTGCGCCTGGCGGACGGGACGCTGGTTCCGGGCGCCCAGGGGGCGACGATCGCCGTGCGGCCCGAAAACTTCCAGCTCTCGGCATCCGAGCCCAACGCGCCCTGCCGCCTGCGCGCGCACCTCGTCCAGAAGATATTCGGCGGCGCGCTCGGCACATGCCTGCTCGACTGGCAGGGCGAGGTCATCAAGGTCGTCGGCCGCGACGCCGACTTCCGTGCCCTGCCCGAAAGCGGCCCGGTCTGGGTCAGCTGGCAGCCGGAGCACAGCGTGACGATCAGCCCCTGACGACCGGCGCGCGATCACAAGCCCCCGCCAACTTTCTGCGAACCCTTTTGGATCTGGCGCATCAAAGAGACAGGTGCCCGCTGATGCGGGACCGCCAGAGCATGAAAGGAAACCAGATGAAAACGGCTTTGCTTGTGGCTGCGGCCACCTTCCTCCTTCCCGTCGGCAGCGCGTTGGCGCATGAGGAGGGGGCGCTGCAGATGTCGCCTCCGGGCGCGCCCTATATTCAGGTCAGCGACGCCTTGCCGCTGCCCGAGTTCATTCCCGGCCTCGGCACGCTTTTCGTCGATCCCGCGACGCTTCCGGCGGGGCCGTTCCTGGCCTATGATCATGACGGGCGGCTTTCGGCGACGATTTACATGACGCCGCTCGACGATCTGCGCAACGGCACCTCCTACGACGGCTTGGGGGTGGGCAGCCACACGGTTTCCTCGGTCGATATCTATTACAACGCCGGGCATCCGGGCGTGGAGGCGCCGCACGCGCATGTCGTCCTGTTCCATGACGAGGACGCCAAATCGAGGCTTGCCGAGTGATGCCGGCCCGCCGACAGGTTCTGGCGATCGGGGGTGGCGTGTTCGCCGCCCTCGGACGCCCGCGCGCCCTTTGGGCCGACCCGGTCGAGAGCGTGGAGATGAAGGGCACGGCCCGTGGCGAACGCATCTGGTTTGCGCCCGTCGGTCTTGCCGTCATGCCCGGCACCACGGTGCGCTTCACGAACCGCGATCCTGGCAATAGCCATACCTCGACGGCCTATCACCCCGACATCCTGGATCGGCAGTTGCGCATTCCGCCCGACGCCGCGCCGTGGGACAGCGACTTTCTTCTTCCCGGCGAAAGTTTCGAGGTCACGCTGACGGTTCCGGGGGTGTATGATTACTACTGCATGCCGCATGAGATGGCGGGCATGGTCGGACGCATCGTGGTGGGACGGCCCGGCGATCCGGGCTGGCAGGGCGCCGCCCCCGACAGCGCCGATCTTGAGCCCGACGCACTGGCAGGCTTCCCGCCGGTGGACGAGATCCTCGCCAAAGGCCGGATCCTGAAGGAGGAAGCGCGATGACATCGGCGTCCAGAGTCCCGACCAGCGATCGGGCCCGCGCGATCGGCCGCGATGCCGACGAGGCAGAGTTGATCGCGGCGGCATTGGCCAGATCGGGGGGGCGAGCAGACGCGGCGGTGCGTGAACTGATCCGGCGCAACAACCCGCGCCTGTTCCGGGTCGCCAGAGGGATCGTCCGAAGCGATGCCGAGGCCGAAGAGGTTGTGCAGGAGACCTATCTTGCCGCCTTCGGGCGTCTGGACAGCTTCCAGGGCGGCGCTGCGTTCTCGACATGGATCACCCGCATCGCGATCAACAACGCGCTGATGCGCCAGCGCCGCCAGCACCCGGAGGAGGAGTACGATACCGTGAACGAGCGCGACGATCCTTCGGTCCTGCCCTTCCCCGGACAGGCCCCCGAAACCGCCGAGGCGCAGCTTGGCCGCCTCCAGTTGCGGCGACTGCTGGAACAGGCGGTTGGCGGGCTGCCGCCGGAGCTGCGCCTGATCTTCGTGCTGAGCGAAACCGAAGGCATGACCACAAGGGAGATCGCGCGCGATCTCGAACTCAATCCGATTACCGTCAAGACAAGGCTTTTCCGCGCGCGCCGATGGTTGAGGGCCGATCTGCAGCGCCGTGTGAAGGGCGGCTTCGACGCGATCTTTCCCTTCGACGGCGCGCGCTGCTCGAACATGGCGGACCGCGTCGTGCGGGCACTGGGCGCGAAGGGACACCTCTGACGCCGTCGGGCGCGGGGGACGGTCAGGCCTGCGCGGCAGGCGCCCACTTCGAGAGGTCCCGAAGGCTCATCGCGTATCGCCACATGCGCGGCGTCAGCGGGTATCTCTTTCTGAAATGCGGGTTGAATGTTGAAAGCTCGGTGAAGGCCACCGCAATGACGGGCAGCTCGGACTGTTCTTGCTGGCGTATGCGGGTTCGACAAGGCGGCCTCGACCGGCGGCACGCAGGTCAACCAGCGGATCTATCTCCGGGACGAAAACCGGCGCCCGCCGGACGCTGATGAACGGAAAGCTTCAGGTCCTCGGGCGCATCGGCTCGATGGTGAAGCTGCGCGGCTACAGCGTCATGCCGGGCGTCGTCGAGCAGGCCTTCGCCCAGCGGGCTGGGCGCGCAACTTTGTCGGCCTCGACACCGGCATGGTCGGGCCGTTCGGGGATCCTACCGGCAGAAGGGGTTCTGCCATCTTACTCATGGTGAGATCACGTCCGACAACTGGTTCATTCGCCCCGGCGTGACGCTGAGCGGTTTGCAGCAACGTGCATGGGCCCCGCCGCCGCGCAGGGGACAGGGCCCATTTCCACCCGCTCGTTCGAGGCTGAACTTCTCGGCTAGCCCCCGCGACCTTGGGCGATGGCAGCCCCAGTTTCTAGCGTCGGGTCTGATAGACCCGGATGATCCCCTCGCGCAGGACCGACCTGGCGTTGTCGCGGGTGAACTTCAGATGCCGGTTCAGGGCGGCGATCCCGGCCGCGCGGTCGCCCGCCACCAAGGCTCTGGCGATGTTGAAATGCTCGGTGAAGTCCGCGCCTTCGCGGATCGGCGTCTCGATCTCGATCTCGCGGATGAAGCGGATGCGCGCGTTGATGGTCTCGATCATCGCGCTTAGCACCGCGTTGCGCGCCATTCTGAAGATCCGCATGTGGAAATCCTCGTCGGCGCGCGCGGTCATCTTCGGGTCGGCGGTCTTCAGGGTCGCATCGATCGCGCTCCAGAACGACAGAAGCTCCTCGGCCTCCTCCTTCGTTCCGCGCTCGAAGGCGCGTTCAAGCGCCTCCCGCTCAAGGCAGAGCCGCGTCTCGGCAAGATCGAACAGTTCCGCATCGGTAAGCGAGCGCGCGAAGAACCCGTAGTTCGGACGGAAGGTGATGAGCCCCTCCGTCACCAGCCGGTTGAGCGCGTCGCGCACCGGCGAGCGGCTGACCCCCAAGGCGCTGGCAAGCGCGGCTTCGTTGATGCTTTCATCGGGCAGGAATTCATAGGAAATGGCCATCTCCCGGATGCGGTCGTAGACCGCCTTTCCGGGCCGTGGCTTCCGTACCGGCGCTTCCATCTTCTTCGACGCTGTCATTTGTCCGCTTTGTCCGACACAGTCTGGATGTTCATATCGTTCATTGACTCTGCCCGCCCAGACGACCCGAAGGATTGACCTGAAAATATCATACAATATTGTGTGAAGTGAAGTAAGGAGACATCGATGTCCTATTTCGGCCTGGAAGGCAAAGTCGCGCTGGTCACGGGGGCGTCATCTGGCCTTGGCGCGCATTTCGCCGAAACGCTCGCGGGGCAAGGCTGCGTGGTCGCCATCGCCGCGCGCAGGGCGGATCGCCTGGCCGCGCTTGCGGCGGCGATCGCAAAGAAGGGGGGCACGGCGATCCCCATCGCGCTGGACGTGACCGACCGCGCGGCCGTCGCCGAGGGCCTGGCGCGGATCGAGGAGGAGGCGGGTCCCGTCGAAATCCTGGTCAATAACGCGGGCATGGCGGGGCGGCACCCGTTCCTGACCGCCCCGGAGGAGGAAACCGCCGCCGTCGTCGCGGTCAACCAGACGGCGGTCTGGGACGTGGCGCAGCTTGTCGCGCAGCGCCTGGTCCACCACGCCAAAGCGGGCTCGATCATCAACATCGCCTCGATCACCGGGCTGCGCGCCGTCGGCGGGGCGGCGAGCTATGCCATGACCAAGGCGGCGGTCGCGCATCTGACGCGGCTGCAGGCGCTGGAACTGTCCCGCCACGGCATCCGCGTGAACGCAATCGCGCCCGGCTACTTCCTGACCGAACTGACCGAAGACTTCCTGCAAAGCGATGCGGGCACCGCGCTTGCCAAGCGCATTCCGATGCGCCGCATCGGCAAGGCCGAAGAACTGGATGGCGTTCTCCTCTTGCTGGCCTCGGGTCGCAGCAGCTTCATGACCGGCGCCGTCATACCGGTCGATGGCGGCCATCTTCTCTCAAGCCTTTGATCCCGGAAAGGAGCCGACATGGATTTCAACCTGCCCGCCGAGATCGATGCGATCCGTCTGAGGACACGCGCCTTCATCGCCGACAAGGTCCTGCCGCTGGAGGTCGACCCTGCGAATTACGATGCGCACGAGAACATCCGCCCCGATCTGTTGGAACAGGTGCGCGCGAAGGCGAGGGCGGCGGGGCTCTGGGCGCCGCAGGCCCCTCGGGACCGGGGCGGGATGGGCCTGCCGCATATCGGCTGGGCGGCAGTCTACGAGGAGGCGAACCGTTCGATCTTCGGACCGGCCTGCCTGAACTGCGCCGCACCCGACGACGGCAACATCAACCTTCTGGCCCGGATCGGGACCGAGGCGCAAAAGCGATGGTGGCTCGACCCGCTGATCGCGGGAGAGGTGCGGTCGGCCTTCGCGATGACCGAACCGCATCCGGGTGGCGGCTCCGATCCCAACATGATGCTGACCAAGGCGGAGCGGAAAGGCGACAACTGGGTGGTCTCGGGGCGCAAGTGGTTCATCACCGGCGCGGAGGGCGCACGCCATTTCATCCTGATGGCGCGCACCTCGGACGACCCGCGCAAGGGGCTGACGGCGTTCCTTTACCACGCCGATCAGCCCGGCTGGCGGATCGAGCGCCGCATCCCGATCATGGGCCCGGAAGAGCACGGGGGGCATTGCGAGATCGTCTACGACGGGTTGGAGATCGCGGACGAAAACCGGCTTCTGAACGTCGGCGATGGGCTGAAGGTTACACAGATGCGCCTGGGGCCAGCACGGCTGACCCATTGCATGCGCTGGCTGGGGCTGGCCAAGCGCGCGATGGAGATCGCGGCCGAATACACCAGCCGGCGCGAGGGCTTCGGCATTCGCCTCGCCGACCGAGAATCCGTCCAGATCAAGATGGGCGAACTGGCGCATGAGATCCAGATCGGGCGGCTTCTGGTGATGCACGCCGCCTGGAAGCTCGACCAGGGCGATTTCGCCCGCAAGGAGGTCTCCTCGGCCAAGGTCCATGTCGCCAACACCTTGCACAAGGCGGTCGATACCGCGATCCAGCTGAACGGCGCGCGTGGCTATTCAAAGGACACGGTTCTGGAATGGATCTACCGCTATGCCCGTCAGGCAAGGCTCGTCGATGGCGCGGACGAGGTCCACAAGATGGTGCTGGCCCGCAACTACGCGGCCGAGGGCATGGACTACTGGTCCTGGGGGCGATGAGGGGTGGCGACGGATCTTGCCCCCCGTTTCGTGGCGCTTGGCCCCTGGCTTCAGGGCGCGCTTGGCGCGCGCTCGATGGCGATCGCGCGGATGGAGAAGCTGTCAGGCGGCGCGATCCAGGAAAACTGGCTGATCGAGTTGGTGGTCGAGGGCGGCCCGCGCGCGGGGGCACAGGCCTGGGTGCTTCGGACCGATGCGCCTTCGACCATCTCCACCTCACTGGGGCGGCCGGAGGAGTTCGCGATCCTGCGCGTCGTGCACGCGGCGGGGGTGACGGCCCCAGAACCGATCCTGCTCTGCGAGGATGCGGGCGTCATCGGCCGGCCTTTCTACCTGATGGCGCGGGCGGGCGGGTCGGCGCAGGGCCGCAAGCTGGTCCGCGATCCGGGGCTTGCGAGCTTCGGCCCGGCGTTGGCCGAGCGGCTTGGCGCGGAACTGGCAAAGCTGCACCGGGTTCGCCCGCCGGTCGCGGACCTCGCGTTCCTGCCCGTCCCGGCGGGGCACCCGGCGCTGACGCGCATCGCCCGCTACCGCGCCGATCTGGATGCGCTGCCCGAGGGGCATCCGGTTCTGGAATTGGCGCTGAACTGGCTGGAGGCCAACGCGCCGCCGCCAAACGGCGTCGTGCTTTGCCACACCGATTACCGCACCGGGAACTACATGGTCGAGAACGGCGCGCTGACCGCCATCCTTGACTGGGAGTTCACGAGCTGGAGCGACCCCGACGAGGATATCGGCTGGCTTTGCGCTCGATGCTGGCGCTTCGGCAACGACGCGCTGAAAGTCGGCGGGATCGCCGGGCTCGACCCGTTCCTGAAGGGCTATGAGGCCGCGAGCGGGCGCCAGGTGGACCGCGCGCGGCTTCCCTACTGGCAGGTGATGGCGGAACTGCGCTGGGCGGTCATCGCGCTGCAGCAGGGGGAGCGCTGCCGCTCCGGCACCGAGGTCACGCAGGAGCTGGCGCTGACCGGCCTTATGGCGGCGGAGATGGAACTGAACATCCTCAACCTGATCGAAGGGGCGGGCGCATGAGCGCGGGACAGATCGACACCGCCCTGCTGAGGGCGGCGCAGCGGGAGTTCGTCGAGAAGATCCTTCCCGGGCTGACGGGGGAGAACCGCTATACCGGCGCGATGCTCAAGCGCGCGCTGGATGTTCTGCTGGCCCAGGCGACCTCCGAAACAGCGCCGGACGCGGTCCCGCAGGCGGCCGGTTTCGGTGCGCCGGGGGCGCTGGCGGCGGCTCTGCGCGCCGATCGCACGGCGCCCTCGCCTGCTCTTTTGTCGGCGCTGCGCGGCTTTGTCGAAGCCAAGCTTCGGATCAGCAATCCGAAATTCCTTGAAGAGACCCGCAATGGGCCGGAAGGGGCACGCTCATGAGCCTTCTGACGGTCGATCTGGCCGACAAATACGACCTCTCGAAGAAGCGGATCTTCATCACCGGGACGCAGGCCCTGATCCGGCTGTGCCTGACCCAAAGCCACCGCGATCGCAAGGCGGGCCTGAACACCGCGGGCTATGTGACGGGGTATCGCGGCTCGCCGCTTGGCGGGCTCGACGCGCAGTTCCCGCGCGCGAAGGCCCAACTGGACAAGGCGCGAGTGATCTATGAGCCCGCCCTGAACGAGGATCTGGCCGCCACCGCGCTCTGGGGGGCGCAGCAGGCCGAGATGCGGGGCGAGGGCGCCTATGACGGCGTTTTCGGCATGTGGTACGGCAAGGGGCCGGGCGTGGACCGGTCGGGCGACGCGCTGCGTCACGCGAACCTTGCCGGGTCGTCGCGCCATGGCGGCGTGCTGGTCTTGATGGGCGACGATCACACCTGCGAAAGCTCCACCACCTGCCATCAGAGCGACTACGCGCTGATGGACGCGATGATCCCGGTCCTGAACCCCGCAAGCGTGGCGGAGATCCTGGAATACGGCCTGCACGGCTGGGCGCTGTCGCGGTTCTCCGGCCTCTGGGTCGGGCTGAAATGCGTAAAGGATAACATCGAATCCACCGCCTCGATCTGGGCCGATCCGGATGCGGTCGTCCCGGTCCTGCCCAACTTCGACATGCCGGCGGGTGGGCTCAACATCCGCGCGGGCGACCCGCCGCAGGAACAGGAGGCCCGCCTGCACCGCCACAAGGTCGAGGCCGCCCGCGCCTACGCGCGGGCCAACGGGCTGGACAATACCGTGTGGAGCGGCGGCACGCGCCCCCGCATCGGCATCGTTTCGACCGGCAAGTCCTGGATGGATGTGCTTTCGGCGCTTCAGATCCTCGGCATCGATCGCGCCCGCGCCGATGCGATGGGGCTCGCGCTTTACAAGGTGGGCATGTCCTGGCCGCTGGAACCCGAGGGGATCTCGGCCTTTGCCGCCGGCCTCGATCAGGTGATCGTGGTCGAGGAAAAGCGCGGCCTGATCGAGGAGCAGCTGCGCGCCATCCTTTACGGACGCGCAGAGGCACCCCGCAGCATCCTCGGCAAGCGGGACGAGGACGGCCGTGTGCTGTTTCAGGCCGAACTGGCGCTGAACCCCTTGCAGATCGCGGCGGCTGTCGGCGCACGCCTTCCCGACGACGCGGCCCGCACGGCCGCCACCGGCGCTGCCGCCGAGCTGAACCGCGAACGCGAGGTGCTGGGGCTGAAGCGTGGCATGTATTTCTGCGCGGGATGCCCCCATAACAGCTCGACCGTCATGCCAGAGGGCGCGCGCGGCTATGCCGGGATCGGCTGTTCCTGGATGAGCCAGACGATGGACCGGGGCGTCGATGGCTATACCCACATGGGCGCGGAAGGCGCGAACTGGATCGGAGAGAGCAAGTTCTCGACCCGCCGCCACGTGTTCCAGACGCTGGGCGATGGCACCTACAATCATTCCGGGCTTCTCGCCGTCCGCGCGGCGATCGCCGCGAAGACCAACATCACCTACAAGATCCTTTACAACGACACCGTCGCCATGACCGGCGGGCAGGATCATGAGGGCGACCTCAGCCCGTTCCGGATCGCTGCGGAGGTCGTTGCCGCCGGCGTCGCGCGTCTGGCCTTTGTCACCGACCGGCCCGATCTTTATTCGGCCGCGCAGTTCCCGCCCGGCACCAGCATCGACCACCGCGACAAGCTGATCGCGGTCCAGAAAGACCTGGCGCGGGTCGAGGGCTGCACGGTGCTGCTCTACGAACAGACCTGTGCCGCCGAAAAGCGCCGCCGCCGCAAGCGCGGCAGGATGGAGGACCCGGAGAAGCGCCTGTTCATCAACCCGCTCGTCTGCGAGGGCTGCGGCGATTGCGGGGTGCAGTCGAACTGCGTCGCGATCACGCCGCTTGAGACCGAGTTCGGGCGCAAGCGGCAGGTGGACCAGTCGTCCTGCAACAAGGACTATTCCTGCGCCAAGGGTTTCTGCCCCTCCTTCGCCTCGGTCGAGGGGGGCGCATTGCGCAAGCCCGCAGCCGTCGAAAGCGGCCTTCCCGAACTGCAGGACCCCGCGCTGAAACTGCCGCTCGACCGCCCGTTCGGCGTGGTGCTGACCAGCGTCGGGGGCACCGGGGTTGTCACCATCGGCGCGCTTCTGGCGATGGCCGCGCATCTCGAGGGCAAGGGATGCGGCATCATCGACATGCTCGGCATGGCGCAGAAGGGGGGCGCGGTCACCTCGCATATCATGCTGGCTCAGAAGCCGGGTGACATCACCGCGATCCGCGTGGCGCCGGGCCAGGCAGACCTTGTCCTGGGCTGCGACATGGTGGTCAGCGCGGGCGATCAGATCCTTTCGCTCGTTGGCCGCGACCGCAGCCATCTTGTCGTGAACACCCATGAGATGATGACCGGAGACTTCACCCGCAACGCCGACTTCACGCTGCCGGTCAAGCGCATGAAGGCGCGCCTGGCCGAGGCCGTCGCCCAAGGCAACGCCCATTTCGTCGATGCCACCAAGGTGGTGAGGGCGCTCATGGGTGACACGATCGCCGCCAATCTCTTCATGCTGGGTGTCGCCTATCAAAAGGGGCTCGTGCCCCTCTCGGCCAGGGCCATCGAGAAGGCCATCGAACTGAACGGCGTCTCCGTTCCCTTCAATCTGAAGGCCTTTGCGTGGGGCCGTCGTCATGTGCAGGACGAAGCACTGGTAATGGCGCGGGCGGCGCCGGGGCTTGGGGCGAGGTCCACCGAGCCAATGTCGCTGGATCAGCTTGTCGCTCATCGTGCCGCCGATCTGGCCAACTATCAGAGTGCCGCTTATGCGCGGCGCTACACGGCCCTTGTCGAAAGGGTCGCGGCGGTGGACCCGGGGCCTGACAAGGCGTTGAGCATGGCGGTCGCGCGGAACGCCTACAAGCTGATGGCCTACAAGGACGAATATGAAGTCGCGCGCCTCTACACGGACGGCCGCTTCGAAAAGGCTCTTTGCGAGCAGTTTACAGGTGATCTCAAGCTCAGGCTGCAGATGGCGCCGCCGATTTTCTCGAAACGCGACAAGGAGACGGGTCATTTGCAGAAGCGCACCATCGGGCCCTGGATGCTGCGGGCGATGAAGGTGCTCGCCCGGATGAAAGGGCTGCGGGGAACGCCGCTCGACCCCTTCGGGCGCAGCGCGGAACGGCGGATGGAGCGGGCGCTGATCGCGGAGTATTTCGCGACCATCGAGGCTCTCTTGCCGCAGTTGCCCGAAGCCGATTACGCCGTCGCGCTGGCCCTGGCGTCGCTGCCCGAGACGATCCGGGGCTATGGCCATGTGAAGGCGGCAAGTGTCGAGGCCGCCGCGGCCCGCCGCGCCGATCTGCTGGGCCGGCTGGTTCCGGCGGCGTCGGTGCTTTCGAGAGCAGGCTAACGGATCGAGGCGAGGGCGCGCATCAGGCGTTCTGTCCGTTCCGCGAGCCGGTCGATCTCCACGGGTTCGGCAAGTGCGGGGTCGATGTCGCGCACCGCCTCCCGGACCGAGGGCGTATAGACCAGGGTTCCGTCGCCTTCGATCCGTTCCACCCCGTCGCGCCGTCCCTGGCGCCGGTTGTAGACGACGGCGTCCTCGCGTGTCTGCCCCTGCGGCAGATCCAACGCCACCGCGCCGCCGTCGATCCGGACGGGATAGCCGCCCGGCAGGCCCTCCGGCGCGGGGGCGGAAAACCGAAGCGGCACCGCCCCGGGCAGCAGTGCTGCAAGGACCGGGAGCGCCGAGGCCGCCGTGATCTCATTGTAGATCGGCCCGGCGGGGAAGGGCGCGCCCTCATAGGCCAGGGGATCGTGGCGCGCGCCCTCTTCGCCCAGGAAGACCCGAACGCGGTCCTCCGCGTCGAGGGGCATCTGCGCCTTCATCACGTCATAGACCTGACAGTGATGGCCCAGCACGCGGATCTGTTCGTCGCCGGTGAAGTCGTCGCGTTCGACCAGCCGGTGGCGTACCCGCAGGTGCTGGATGCTGACGTTGCCAAGTCCGACGGTCGGGGCCAGTCCACGCGCCGCGAGCATCGGGTGCAGGATATCGGGCATGGTGATGTTCGCCACCGGGGACGTAACACCAAGGTCGCGCAAGACCTCCATCACGTTCAGGAGGATGGGAAGCTGGGCGCCGATCTGCAGGGCGATCCCCGCGCCCGAGATCTTGCGGGCCACCGGGTGGTCGCGGCCGATGATCGACCAAGGGCTGATGAGGCTCGCGCATTGCGCGATCAGGTCGGGCCGGGTCTCGCGCACCAGCGCCGCGATGGCGGATTTGTCGCGCCCGTCGAGCGGCCGGAACTCCACCCGGACCCCGTGGCAGTTGCCGAGCATTGCCGCCCGCGGCCCGGCGGCCGCGGCGTTGAAGTCGGCCAGCACCATCCGCCCGATCGGCGCGCGCGCCAAAAGTCCGTCGGCCATCCGCAGGCCGACATCGCCGGCGCCGATGAAAACTATGGTTGCCGCCATCTGCTCCTCCCGCTCTGGCGCCTTCGCTAGACGGTGAAAAGCCGTCCGTGCTGCGGCATCTTGTCGGTCACGCCGGCGAGCCGCAGGCAATGCCAGGCCAGCGCGTGGTTGGAGGAGGTGACCGGCACGCCAAGCTCCGCCTCGATCGCCGCCACGCTCGCCGCGATCCTGACCGAGGTGCAGGAGATGAAGACGGCGTCCACGTCGTTGCCCTCGGTGATCCGCGCGATGGCGGCCTTGAGGCTTGGCGTGTCGATTGAGGCGACGGTCGGATCGTGCGGCTCGTTGAAGCTGCCGAAGACCGGGACCTCGAACCCTGCCTCTTCCACCGATCTCTGCACGAAGTCGTTCACCGCGCGGGAATAGGGCGTCAGCAGCGCGATCCGCTTCGCGCCGAGCGCGCGGAAGGCGTTGAAGGCGGCAAAGGCGGGGTTGGTGGTCGCGGCCCCCGGCTTGGCGGCCTTCAGGTTCTCTGCCACGGTTTCTGTCCCCAGCACGATCGAGGCGGAGGTGCAGGCGAAGGCCAGCACATCCAACGTGTCGCCGGGCAGGATCAGGTTCGCCGTCGAGGTGATGAGCGGCAGCATCGCCCTCAGCGTCTCGGGCGTGATCTGAGGGGAATTGGCGATGCGCGCATGGTAGACGTCCACGCCGGGCAGCGTGATCATCTGCCGCAACTCGTGTTCCAGCGTGTAGTCCGTGGCAAGGACGATCACGCCGATGCGCGCGCGCGCGGCGATCACACGCTCGGTCGTGAAGGGCAGGTGTTCGATCATCTTCGTTTCAACCGTCATAGCGCATCCCTTCGTTCGAGTGGGTCAGGGCCTTCTGGCCGATCAGGTCGGCGGTCATCCGGGCACAGCCGTTCGACATGGTCCAGCCCATGTGGCCGTGCCCGGTGTTGAGGAAGAGGTTGTCGATGGGGGACCGGTCCACGATCGGCAGGCCGGTCGGTGTCATCGGCCTGAGCCCCGCCCAGTATTCGATGCCCGACGCCCCCAGCTTGTCGCCAAAAAGCTCGCGTGCGCGTGTCAGCATGACGTTGAAATCGGCGGGTTTATGGGCGGTGGAATAGCCCGCGATCTCCGCCGTGGCGGTCAGGCGCAGCCGCTCGCCCATCGGGCAATAGGCCAGCAGGTTCTCCTCATCCACGCCGCCGATGGTCGGCGCCTGGTCGAGGTCGCGGGCCGAGACGGTGACCGAGTAGCCCTTGACCGGGTAGACCGGCAGGGTGAATCCCAGCGTTTCGGCCAGGTGCGGGCTGTAGACGCCAAGGCAAAGGACCACCGCATCGGCCGCGATCGATCCGGCGGACGTTTCGACCGCGCGGATGCTTCCGCCCGCTTTCGTCAGGCCCGTGACCGTAGTGCCGTAGCGGATGTCGGCGCCCATCCCGGTGCAGACCCCGGCCAGGGCGCGGGTGAAAAGCCGCGCGTCCCCGCTGGCGTCCGTTGGCGCGAAGAGACCGCCCGCGATGGCGCCGCGCGCGGTTTCCAGGCCCGGATCGGTCGCAATGACCTCATCCCGGCTCAGTTCCCGGACCTCAAGCCCCTGATCGCGCAAAAGGTCGGCGCGCTGGCTGGCCGCGCTGAACCGCTCCGCGCTCCGGTAGAAGTAAAGCAACCCGCCCCCGCGCCCGTCGTAGGTCACGCCTGTCTCGGCCACGACCTCCTCCAGCATGCGTTGCGAGAACCGGCAAAGCCGCGCCTTCACGCCGGTATTGGCCGCGGCCCGCTCGGCGGTGCATTCGCGCAGGAAGGCCAGCGCCCATTTCCACTGGCGCGGCGAAAGGCGCGGGCTGAAACGGATCGCTTGATCGCCTCGGATGAGCGAGCGCCACATCATGCCGGGCGCGGCGGGCGAGCCCCAGGCATAGGCATGCCCGGGGGCGACAAGGCCCGCGTTCGCGTAGCTCGTGAACTCTGCCGGCGCGTCCGCACGTTCGAGGACGGTGACCGCGTGCCCGTCCCTGAGAAGCTGGTAGGCCGTCGTGATGCCCACCATTCCCGCACCGAGTACGACAATATGCATGGTCCCAACCCTCAGCCAGGCGCCCGCGCCATAGATTAGCGCGCGGCGATCAACCCGATCTCGACCGTGAACTGCGGCGCGGCAAGGCGCGGCGATTCCACCGCGGCGCGGCAGGGCGCGGCCCCACCCTTGGACCATTCGTCCCAGACGCTGTTCATCTCGGCGAAGTCGTCCATGCTGCACAGCCAGATCGTTGCTGTCAGCGCCTTGGACTTGTCGGTGCCCGCGGCGGCCAGCAATTCGTCGATCTGGTCCAGGATCGCCTTGGTCTGCTCGGCCACGCTGGCACCCGGAGCCTTCAGCGCAACTTGGCCGGCCAGATAGACCGTGTCGTTGTGGATCACGGCCTGGCTCATGCGATCGTTGGTGTTCAGGCGTTCGATGGTCATGTCGGATCTCCCCCTTGTTTGGAATGACATTGGGCTAGCACAGGTTTCCAAAAGTGTATACACTTATGTCGCATCGAGGATGGCTGAATGGCGGTGACAAAGCGAAGGGCCGACGGCGTCGAACGGGTCTATGACCACGTCAAGGCCATGGCGATGGATTTCAGCTTCGATCCGGGGCAGAAGGTCAAGGAGGGCGAGCTTGCCGCCGAACTCGGGGTCAGCCGGATCCCGGTGCGCGAGGCGCTCAACCGCCTGGTCGCCGAAGGCTTCGTGACCTTCGTTCCGAACAAGGGCTTCTTCTGCCGCGGAATCGACCTTGCCGAAATCGACGAGATCTACGCCGTGCGCGCCGCGCTGGAGATGTGGGCCTTTCGCACGGCCTGCAAGACCGCCGCACAGGACGCGCTCGACGCGTTCTGCGGGCGTTGGGCCCGCCCGGAGATCACTGGGGAATTCCGCTCGCTCAACCGCTACGACGCGGAGTTCCATTCGAAAATGGCCGCGCTTGCGGGCAACGCCTCTCTGCTGCGGCAGCTCCGCCAGATCGAGGAGAAGATCGCGGCTTTCCGCAATCTCGAACTTGTGGATGCGGATCGCCGGGCCAAGACGCTGGGCGAACACGGGCAGATCGTGAGCCTGCTTGCCAACCGCCAGGGCGAAGCCGGCGCCCTGCTCCTTGAGCGTCACATTCTCAGCAGCGCGCGGAACGCGATCGCGGCGGCCCGGCAACGGCTTGGGCGGCGCGCGGAGGCCGGCGCGCCTTAGCCCCGCGACCGGTTTCGCGAAGCCGCCCAGATCGTGCCCGCGCGGGCGGCTGGGGGCCAGATCGGCGCCGCACGCAGGTCTGGCGACAGCCATCGCCTTCTCAGGACAGGGTTGAGCGATGGCTCAGCGGCGAGACGCCGAAATGGTTGCGGAACACCTTGGAGAAATGCGAGGTGGAGTTGAAGCCACAGGCCATGGCGATCTCCGCGATCGATTGCTCGCTCTGAACGATCAGGTTGCGGGCGCGGTGCAGGCGCATCTCCATCGCGTAGCGCTTGGGCGAGGTGTTGAGGTACCTGCCGAAGAGCCGCTCCAACTGCCGTGTCGAAATTCCGAGCTTTTCCGCGACCTCGTAGGGCGCAAGCGGCGTCTCGATGTTCTCTTCCATGATCTGGATGGAGCGGGCGAGATGCGCGTTTCGCATGCCGTGGCGCGACTGGAGCGAGACGCGCTGCCCCGCCGTTCCCTCGCGAACGGCGTTATAGACCATCTGGTCGGCGACGGCGGTGGCGAGGGCCGCGCCATGTTCCTTCGCGATCAGGTGCAGCATCAGGTCCGCAGCCGCCGTGCCGCCAGAGGCGGTCACGAATTTCTCATGCGCGACGAAGACGTTGCGCACCAGCCGGACAGCCGGAAACTTCTCGGTGAAGAGGTCGTGGAATTCCCAGTGGATGGCGGTATCGATGCCATCGAGGAAACCGGCCATGGCAAGGACATAGGCGCCCGAGCAGATCGCCCCGATCCTGGAGCCGCGCGCCCGCTCGCGGCGCAGGTAGTTCAGCAGGCCGGGAGTGATCTGGTTCTGCACGCCGATGCCGGAAATCAGGAACAGCCGCTCATCCCGCTCGATCTGCTGGAAACCGCGGTCAACGAGCGTGACGGCGCGGTTCGAGCAGGTGGCGGAGGTGCCGTTCTCCGACATCAGGGACCAGCGGTAAAGCGGCTTGCCTGAGACGAGGTTGGCGATGCGGAGGGGTTCGAGCGCGCAGGAAAACGCGAGGTGCGAGAAGTCTTCGACGAGAAGAAAGACAAAATGCGTCGTTTGGGTCATGTCCGCGTGCTCAAGGGGGTGTGGGAGGCGCCGGGACGGCGCCTCCGGGCATTCAGGTCAGTTCGCGGCAGCCCGCGCGGCTTCCAGGCAGGCATCGTAAGCCGCCTGATGGGCGGCGATCCAGTCCGCGACGTGACGGTCGATGTCGTTCGAATTGGCCTCTCCATCTGCCATCAACTTATTTTGTGCGGAAATGTCGTTGATGTCGATCTTGACCGGCTCAAGGAGTTTCGCCGTGATCGGGCTGGCGACGGGGCGGACGGCAAGCACGAGCGCGATCGCCGTGCCGAGGCCGCCGGCGATCGCCTTGCCGGCGTCGAGACGCCCCATGGCGCGCGGCACCTCGTTGCCGAGCCCCTTGACGGCAATCATTAAGGCGATGACGGCCATCGAGAGCGACAGCATGATGGTCGGGTTGAGCCCGGTCGGGATCGTCCGCATCGCGGCCAGAACGGGCCGGATCACCAATTCGAAGCGGTCGCTCTTGCCCGCAAGGATGCCGAGCGGCGTTCCGATCTGGACCGGCACGCCGTCCTTCATGATTGCGATGCGGTCGCAGATGCGGGTCGCCTCGTCTGGGTCATGGGTGGGGAAGATGGTGTTCTTGTGCAGTTCGTCCGAACACCCCATGAACGTCGTCTGAAGCTGCTTGCGGATCAGCGGGTCGCGGGCGGAGAACGGCTCGTCCGTCAGCAGGATCGTTGGGTCGGCGGCGATGGCGCGGGCAAGGCCCGCGCGCTGCTGCAGGCACCCCGACAACTCGTCAGCATACTTGTGATCCCATCCGGTCAGGCGCGCGGCGTCCATCGCCAGGCGCGGCTTGTCCCCGAAGGTCTTCCCGATCTGCGCGCAGCGAATGACGGTCTCGTTTTCGGATTCAGCCATGCGGGTCCTCTCTGTAGCGGGACAGCAACCACAAAACTTTATTGTAGACAACATGTATTTTATAGATCTACAAAGGGGTGCCAATACAGATTCAACGAAGGATCCTGTTGGATCGCGAAGGAGAGCCGCCCGTGGAAGTCGACAGCAGAAGCAAGAAGTCCATCTGCGCGGAGGATCTTCGGCGGCGGGTTCTGACGCAGGCGCTGGAGCCGGGCGTCTACCTGGACGAGACGGAGCTGGCCGAGAGCTACGGGATCTCCCGCCCGCCGCTCCGGGAGGTGCTGCGCCAGCTCGCGGGCGAGGGCTACGTCGTCCTGCATGAAAACCGCGGCGCGCAGGTCGCGCCGATGACCCACAAGACGCTGAGGAATTTCTTCGTGGCCGCGCCGATGATCTATGCCGCCACCACGCGGCTTGCGGCTGAACACGCGACACCCGCCCAGATCGCGCGGCTCAAGGAATGTCAGTGGGCGTTCCGCCAGGCCATCAAGAACGGCGACGCGGCGGAGCGGGCGCTTGGTAACGAGCGTTTCCACTCCATCATCGGAGAGATGGCCGACAACGAATACCTGATGCCGAGCCTCAAGCGGCTCCTGATCGACCACACCCGCATCGGCATGACCTTCTACAACCCGCGCCGGCTTGAGCTTGCCGAGCAGCGCGACCTGGCCGCCGACCAGCACGACCAGTTCATCGCGCTGATCGAGGCGGGCGACGCCGACGGCGCGGCGGAAATCGCGGTCGCGCATTGGGAACTGTCGCGCGCCCAGATCGAAAGTTTCGTCACCCCCGTGAGCATCACCATTCCGCTGGGCCGCGCGCCCGGCGCGCAGGAGACAAGAGGAGCTTCATGAAGTTCGAAGGCATTTACACCCCGGCCATTACCCCGCACCGCGAGGATGGCTCGATCGACCGCGACGCCTTTGTCGCGCAGCTTGAATACCTGATCGCCTCGGGCGTTCACGGCATCATCAACGGCGGCTCGACCGGGGAATACTACGCCCAGTCGATGCAGGAACGGATGGAGATGGCGTCGCTCGCGCGCGAGGTCACGAAGGGCCGCATTCATCTGATGATCGGCACCGTGGCGATCCGGCTGGAAGACAGCCTGGCCATGGCCGAACACGCCGCTGCGATCGGGGCCGACAGCGTCCTGATCGGCTCGCCGCCCTATTCGGTGCCCACCGAACGCGAAAACGCGCTGAACGCGCTGGCCATCGACCGGGCCGCCGATCTGCCAGCCATGCTCTACAACTATCCCGGCCGCATGGGCATCAACATGGGCGAGGAGTTCCTGGACCGCGTGGGCCGGTCGCGGAATTTCTGCGCGATCAAGGAAAGCTCGGGCGATATCAACCGGGTGCACCTTTTGGCGCGCGACTACCCGCATATCCAGATGTCCTGCGGCATGGACGACCAGGCGCTGGAGTTCTTCGCCTGGGGCGGTCGCAGCTGGGTCTGCGGCGGCTCGAACTTCCTGCCCGCCGAGCACATCGCGCTTTACCAGGCCTGCGCGGTCGAGGGCAACTTTGACAAGGGACGCCGGATCATGTCGGCGATGATGCCGCTGATGCGGGTGCTGGAGCAGGGCGGCAAGTTCATCCAGTGCATCAAGCACGGGTGTGAGATGATGGGCAATTACGCAGGCCCGCCGCGCCCGCCGCTGAAGCCCCTGAACAAGGACGACAAGCGCCAGCTGGAACAGACCGTGCGCGTGTTGAAAACCACCATCGCCAAGATCGTTGCGGAGTAAGGCCATGACCCTTCTGACCACCGAGGAATACAAGGCCATCGCCGCCAGCCTGACCTATCCGACCGGCGCCTTCATCGACGGCAGCTTCCGCCCGGCGCTCTCGGGCGCGACCTTCGACAGCGTGAACCCGGCGACGGGCGCGGTGCTGGCCAAGGTCGCCGCCTGCGGGGCGGCGGACGTGGACTTCGCCGTCGAAAAGGCGCGCGACGCCTTCGAGGACGGCCGCTGGTCACGGCTGCATCCGCGTGAGCGCAAGGAGGTGCTGATCCGCCTGGCCAGGCTCCTCAAGCGCAACGCGCGCGACCTGGCGGTGATGGAAAGCCTCGACAGCGGCAAGACCATCTTCGACTGCGAGACGGTCGATGTGCCGGAAACCATCCACTGCCTAACCTGGCACGCGGAACTGATCGACAAGATCTACGACCAGGTCGCGCCCGCCTCCGACAACCACATCGCCATGGTGGTGCGTGAACCGGTGGGCGTCGTGGGGCTGGTGCTGCCCTGGAACTTCCCGCTTCTCATGTTGGCGTGGAAGATCGGACCGGCGCTGGCGGCGGGCTGCTCGGTCATCGTGAAGCCGGCGATGGAGACCTCGCTGACCGCGTTGCGCGTGGCCGAACTGGCGATGGAGGCGGGTGTTCCCGCCGGCGTCTTCAACGTCCTGCCCGGGGGCGGGGCAGAGGTGGGCGAACCCATCGGGCGGCACATGGACATCGACGCGGTCAGCTTCACAGGTTCGACCGCGACGGGGCGGCGGTTCCTGCGCTACGCGGGCGAATCCAACATGAAGGAAGTCACGCTGGAAATGGGCGGCAAGAATCCGGCCGTGGTTCTGGACGACGCCGAGAACCTCGACCGCGTGGCGGCCCATATCGTCAACGGCGCCTTCTGGAACATGGGGGAGAACTGCTCCGCCTCGTCGCGCCTGATCGTGCAGAAGGGCGTGAAGGAGGAGCTTCTGTCGCGCATCCTTGCCCATGCCCGGGAATGGCCGATGGGCGATCCGCTGGACCCGGTGAATCGCGTCGGCGCGCTGGTCAGCAAGGCGCATTACGACAAGGTCTGTTCCTACCTTGGCGCCAAGGGACAGAAGGTGCTGCTGGGCGGCAAGGCCAGGGACGGCTTCGTCGAACCGACGATCCTCGATGTGGCCGACCGCGAGGCGCGCGCGGTGCGTGAAGAGATCTTCGGCCCGGTGCTGACGGTCCTGACCGTCGATGGCTTCGACGAGGCGATCGCGCTGGCCAACGACACCGAATACGGGCTGGCGGCCTCGATCTTCACCGCGAACGTCAAGAAGGCGATCCGTGGCGCCCGCGCGATCCGCGCCGGCACGGTGACGGTCAACAGCTTCGGCGAGGGCGACATCTCCACCCCCTTCGGCGGCTTCAAGGCCAGCGGTTTCGGCGGGCGCGACAACGGCATCCACGCCCACGACCAGTATACCCAGCTGAAGACCATCTGGGTGGACCTGGCCGACGACGCCGACGAGGCGGTCAATTGAGCGGACACACCGCCCGCAGGTTGCCGGTCCAGCTTGGACCGGCGGCCTGGAACGCCATCCTGGGGTCGCAAGGCGCGGCCCGGGCGCTTGCCGACGACCGCACCGCCGACTTCGTGATCGTGGGGGCGGGCTTTGCCGGATTGTCGGCGGCCCGCCGCTTGCGCCAGTTGCAGCCTGGCGCGCGCATCGCGGTCCTGGAGGCAGGCCGCATCGCCGAGGGTGCGGCCGGGCGCAACTCCGGCTTCATGATCGACCTGCCGCATGAACTGACCTCGGAGGACTACGCGGGCGCGGGCGACGACCGGGTGATGATCGGCCTCAACCGCCAGGCCATCGCCTTCGCGCGCGGCGCGGTCGAGGCTTACGGGATCGACCGCAACTATTTTGACCCGGTCGGCAAGGTGAACGGCGCCGCCAGCCCCGCGGCCGAGGCCCATAACGAAAGTTACGCCCGGCACCTGGCCTCGCTGGGCGAGGGCAGCCAGATGCTGGACGCCCAAGCGATGCGGGAGCTGACGGGATCCTCCCACTACCTCTCCGGCCTTTACACGCCCGGTACGGTGATGCTGCAGCCCGCGGGCTATATCCGGGGACTTGCCGCGGGGCTCGCGGCGGAGGGGGTGGATATCTTCGAGCAAAGCCCGGTCACCGGGTTCGAGCGGCGGGGCGCCGACTGGGTGGTCCGCAGCCCCGGTGGCAGCATTGCCACCGCGCGGGTGATCCTGACCGTCAACGGCCACCTCGAAAGCTTCGGCTTCGCGCGGGGAGGGCTGATGCAGCTCTTCCTTTACGCGGTGATGACGCCGGAACTGGACAGCCGGGCGCTGGCCCGGCTGGGCGGGCAGCCGCGCTGGGGGATCACGCCCTCGGACCCGATGGGCACCACGGTGCGCCGCATCGACAGCGGCCAGGGCGGCAACCGCATCGTCACCCGGACCTGCGCCACGCTCCGGCCCAACACGGTGCCTTCGGAGGCCGAGCTGCGCCGCGCCCGCAAGGTCATGCAGCGCAAGTTCGACACGCGCTTTCCCCAGCTTGCCGGAATGCGGATGGAATACGCCTGGGCCGGGCACCTGTGCCTGACGCTGAACGGTGTCTCGGTGACGCGGGAGGTCGATGACGGCGTCTTTTCCGGCTGCGTCCAGAACGGGCTCGGCACCGCGCGCGGCACCCTGACCGGCATCGGCGCGGCGGAACTCGCCTGCGGGCACACCAGCCCCATCACCGATCACTTCACCGCCGAAGCCGCGCCCAAGCGCCTTCCCCCCCAACCTTTCCAGCAGATCGGCGCGAATGCCGTGCTGAGATGGAAGGAATGGCGCGCCAGCAAGGAATAAGGGGGGCATGCAGGGGGTGCGGACCTGAAGGAAGTCCGCACGGCTGCCCGGGTCCTGTTCGCCGAATTTCCCGACATTGCCAGTGACCTGCCACTGGTCTTTCATCCAGCCACGACCGGAGCCCGGTGGTTATTTACGCCTATTGGCGCGGGTTGAGCAATCGCCCGTCGCGCGGAGCTTTCATCTCGCGCAGCGGGACGGGCGATTGCG
>NZ_JAOWLA010000016.1 GCF_025751575.1 Albidovulum sediminicola
TCTCGCACTTGAAGAACAGCTGACAGCCCGCCAGCTCGTTCAGATAATCCGACGTCCGAACCGGCGTCCGACGAATGTGCGGCACAATCCGATCATGCGCCAAAAGCATGTCCTCATAGCTCGGGATATACATCACATCGCCCCTCACCCTACGCCGCCGCCTTCGCGGCGATACCGGCGGTTTTCCGGTAGTAGTCCTGCGCCGCCGCGACACCGGACCCGAGCGTGATCGGATAGCCGAGGTCAGCCATGCACATCTCTGCCGTGGCCAATCCCGACAGCATCATCGCATCCGTCAGGCTGCCCAGATGGCCGATGCGGAAGACCTTGCCCGCGACCTCGCCCAGGCCGACGCCGAAGGCCATGCCGTATTTCTGCGCCGCGAGGGTGACGATGTCGGTGCCGTTGAACCCCTCGGGAACGACGACGGCCGTGACCGTGTCGGAGTAAAGCTCGGGCGAGGCCGCGCAGGGCCGCATGCCCCAGGCGGCAACCGCGCGGCGCACGCCCTCGGCGATGCGGTGGTGGCGGGCATAGACATTCTCCAGCCCCTCGTCCTGAAGCATCTCGACCGCGGTGGCGAGCCCGTTGATCAGCCCGGCCGCCGGCGTATAGGGATAGCCGCCGCCCGCGTAGCTTTTCTGCATGTCGCGGAAGTCGAAGAAGGTGCGGGGCAGGGTGGCGGTCTCCATCGCCGCAAGCGCCCGGGGCGACAGGCCCAGGATCGCCAGGCCCGCCGGCAGCATGAAGCCCTTCTGGCTGCCCGCGACGGCGATATCGACGCCCCAGCGGTCCATTTCGAACGGCATCGACCCGATCGAGGAGACGCCATCGACGAACAGCATCGCGGGGTGGCGCGTCCGCTCCATCGCGCGGCGGATGCCAGCGATGTCGCTTCTGACGCCCGTCGCGGTTTCATTGTGCGTGGACAGAACCGCGCGGATGCGATGCGAGGCATCGGCGGCCAGAGCGGCCTCGATGGCCGCGAGAGGCGCGCCCTCCCCCCAGGGGGTCTCGATGATCTGGACGTTCAGGCCGTGGCGCTGGCAGAGGTCGATCCAGCGGTGGCTGAACATCCCGAACCGCCCGACCAGGACCGTGTCGCCCGGCGACAGCGTGTTGGTGATCGCCGCTTCCCAGCCACCGGTGCCGGTCGAGGGAAACAGGATGACCTCGCCCTCCCGCGTTCCCAGGACGGTCTTCACGCCCGCCACCGCCGGCTTGAAGATCCGCGCGAAGGCGGGCGAGCGATGGTCGATCGTCGGCATGTCGCAAGCCTTGCGGATGACCTCCGGGATATTGGTCGGGCCAGGTATGAAGACCGGGTTCTGATAGGACATGACTTCCCCCAAATTCGGAATGACATGACGGTAGCTTGGGGGTGCCTTCGGTGCAATTTTTTCGAAATCAAATTTCAAATGGCGAAAAAATATGACAAGGAGCTGAATAATAATAAATATTTTATTTTCATTGAGCGGAATTGATTTTCAGAATAGAAAATATTCGGAGGTTTCACATGGCCGAGCCAAGACTGCGGGGGCGTCCCCGGAGCTTTCATGACCGAACGGATCAGAACACGATCCAGTCGCTGGATCGGGCGCTCATGATCCTCAAGGTGGTCAGCGAGGCCGGCGGCCTTACCCTGTCGGAGCTTGCGGCGCGCAGCGGGCAATCCGCCCCCACGGTCTACCGCGTCCTGACCACCTTCCAGTCCCACGGCTTCGTCGAGGTCGAGGAGCCGGGGCAGCTTTGGCACGTCGGCGGCGGCGCCTTCCGCGTGGGCTCCGAATTCCTGCGCCGGACCAAGGTTGTCGAACGTGCGCGCCAGCCGATGGACCAGCTGATGCGCGCGACGGGGGAGACCTCGAACCTCGGCGTGGAACACCGCGACAGGGTGTTGTTTCTCAGCCAGGTCGAAACGCATGAGGCGATCCGCGCCTTCTTCCCGCCCGGCACGCTGTCGGACATGCATATTTCCGGGATCGGCAAGGCGCTTCTGGCCTGGTATCCGGAGGCGCGGGTGCGCCGGATCGCCGCGCAGGGGTTGCAGGCGCTGACCGCTCGGTCGCTGGCGACCGAGCCCGCGCTGATGGCGGACCTCGCGGCGACCCGCGCGCGCGGCTTCGCCATCGACGACCAGGAACGGGCAGAGGGCATGCGCTGTGTTGCCGCCCCGATCTTCAACGCGCATGGCGAACCCGTGGCGGGCCTCTCCGTCTCCGGCCCCGCCTTCCGCATGTCGCTGGAGGATGCCCCGCAGCTGGGCGCTCGCGTCAAGGCGGCGGCAGATGAGGTGACGCAGGCGACCGGCGGACGTCTTCCAGCCTAGGCGGAAAGCCGTTTACACCGCCGCCCCGGGGCGCGATAGTCGTCTCAGGACGCGCGCCAAGGAGGAAGCCATGCCCACGATTTCCAAGGAATTTTCCGGCCAGACCGTCATCACGACCTTCGAGATGACCCCGGGCACGGCGCAAGACCTGATGGATGAGCTTCGTGACGCCTACGACCAGTTCATCTCGCGCCAGCCGGGGTTCCTCGGCGCCGGATTGCACATGAACGACGCTCAGACGCGCATCGCCAACTATTCGAAATGGCAGCGGCGGGAAGATTTCCAGGCCATGCTGCGCACGCCCGAGATGCGGGAACGCAACCGCCGCCTTTCTGCGCTCTGTTCCCGGTTCGAGCCGGTGATGTACGAGGTGATGGCCAGCTACGACTGACGCGCCCCCGTCGTTTGGCGCGCCCCCGTCAGGGCGCTGCGTTTAGACAGTCGCGGATGGTTTCGGCCGTATGGCGCAGCACTTGGACGTAAAGCTCCGGGCCCGGCTCCATCGCGCGCCCTTCGGGGTCGAGCGCGCCGCCGATACGGGCCGGGGTGCCTTGGGCCAGCGTCTCGATGGTCTTTGGGTCGGTCCCGGCCTCGGGGAAGACGCAGGCCGCCTCTCCGGCTTGCAGGCGCGCGCGGACCTCCGACAGATGGCCAGCGCCGGGCGCGGCGGCGTCCCCGGTCGCCACGCTCGCCGCGATGATCAGCCCGAAACGGTCGGCGAAATACCCCAAAGCGTCATGGGCGACCACGATGGGGGCGCGCGGCGCGCCGTCCAGCTCTGCCGCGATCTCTGCGGCAAGGCCTTGGATCGCCACCTTGGCCGCCGCGGCATTGGCAAGGTAGGCGCCGGAATTTGCACCGTCCTGCCGGGTCAGCGCCTCCGCAATGGCGTCGAGCCAGACCACGGCATTGTCGGGGTCGAGCCAGGCATGCGGGTCGATTGCGCCGTGGTCATGGCTATCGGCGTGGCTGTCGCCCTCCGTCCCGTCCCATTCGCGTAGCCGGGTGCCCGCGACCGCCAGCAGGGCCACGGTCTGGTCGGGCGTCGCGGCCTGCAGCGCCCGCTCCAGCCAGGGCGTGAATTCCGGCCCGACCCAGAACACGATCTCCGCATCACCCAGCGCCGCCCGTTGCGAGGGGCGAAGCTGGAAGTCATGGGCATCCGCGCCCGGGTCCAAGAGCAATCCGGGCGCGCCGAGGTCCCCCATGACCGCCGCGGCGAGCGACTGGACCAACGGCGTATCGGCGACAACGCGGGGCACATCGGCAAGCGCGGGCTGGGCCAGCAGGGCGACAAGGAAAGGAAGGGCGCGCATGGGAACTCCGCTTGCTCGGTCTGAGGGCATATCTTATGTTATACCATAACAGTCAAGGGGCGAATCATGACCGATGCGAAAGAGGGGGCCGCGCTGGCCTTTGCCGAGCACGACCACGGCCATTGTGCCGGTGACGTGCTGGCCCGGGCCGAGGCGCTGGCCGATGAACGGGGCGCACGCCTGACCCCCGTCCGGCGGCGTGTGCTCGAAATCCTGCTGGAGGCGCATCGCGCGATGGGCGCCTACGAGGTGCTGGACCGTCTTGCCGCCGAAGGCTTCGGCAACAAGCCCCCCGTCGCTTACCGCGCGCTGGAGTTCCTGGTGGAGCAGGGGCTCGCGCACCGTATCCGGCGCCTCAACGCCTTTGCGGCCTGCATGCATCCGGGCGAGGCCCACGCGCCCGCGTTCTTCATCTGCACCGCCTGCGGCGGCGTGGCCGAGGCCCCGGCAGAGGCCGTGCGCGCGGCGATGGAAACGGCTGCGCGGGCCGCGGGTTTCACCATCGAACGGATGAACGCGGAAGCGGTGGGCCTGTGCTCCGCCTGTGCGGAGGCCGCGCGATGCAGCTGATCACCGCGCGGGGGCTGACCGTCAGGCATGGCGGGCAGGTCGTCCTTGCGGGGGTCGATTTCACGATCGCCAAGGGGGAAATCGTCACCGTTGTCGGCCCCAACGGGTCGGGCAAGTCGACGCTTCTGAAGGCCCTGATCGGGCTTGAGCATTCGGTCGAGGGGCAAATCACACGGGCGGCGGGGCTCAGCATCGGCTATGTTCCGCAACGCCTGCACATGGACGCGCGGATTCCGATGACTGTGCGGCGGTTCCTGTCGCTCCCGCGCCGGGTCGCCGACGCGGCGGCCGAGGCCGAGCTTGCACGCACCGGCGTGGCGGGGATCGGCCCGCGCCCGATGTCGGCGCTTTCGGGCGGGCAGTTCCAGCGGGTCCTTCTGGCGCGCGCGCTTCTGGCCCGGCCGGAGATCCTGATCCTCGACGAACCGACGCAGGGGCTGGACCAGCCCGGCGTCGCCGCCTTCTACCGCCTGATCGAGGAGGTGCGCGCCGAAACCGGCGTGGCCGTCCTGATGGTCAGCCATGACCTGCATGTGGTGATGAGCGCGACCGACCGGGTGATCTGCCTGAACGGCCATGTCTGCTGCGAAGGCGCGCCCCGCGTGGTCTCCGAGGCGCCAGAGTACCGCGCGCTTTTCGGGCTGGGCACGGGCGGTGCGCTCGCGCTTTACCAGCACGTCCACGACCACGGCCACGATCACGATCAGGCTACCGGGCACGCCCCCGGTCATGGCCACGGCCATTCAGGGCACGCCCATCACCACCATCACGAGGGCACCGATGCCTGAGGATTTCCTGATCCGGGCAGCACTTGCGGGGCTTGGCCTGACGCTCGCGACGGGCCCCTTGGGGGCTTTCGTGGTCTGGCGGCGGATGGCCTTCTTCGGCGATGCGACGGCCCATGCGGCGATCCTGGGCGTGGCGCTGGCGCTGGCGACGGACTTGCCGGTCTATGCCGGGACGCTGGCGGTCGCGCTGGCCATGGGGCTCGCGGTCTCGGCGCTGGCCGGGCGCGGGCAAGCGGCGGATTCGGCGCTGGGGGTGCTTGCCCATTCGGCGCTGGCGCTGGGGCTGATCGCGGTGTCGTTCCTGCCGGGTGTCCGGGCGGACCTTTCGGCCTACCTCTTCGGAGACATCCTGGCCGTGACCGGGGGCGACCTGGTCTGGATCTGGGCCGGGGCGGCTCTGGTGCTGGCGCTGATCGCCTGGCGCTGGCAGGCGCTTTTGACCGCGACGGTGGACGAGGCGCTGGCCCAGGCGTCCGGCATCGATCCGCGCCGCGAAAGGCTGGTCCTGACGCTGGCGCTGGCCTTGGTTGTCGCGGTCGCGGTCAAGATCGTAGGTGCGCTGCTGATCGCGGCGATGCTGATCATTCCGGCCGCCGCCGCGCGGGGGCCGTCGCGCTCACCCGAGGCGATGGCGGGCTTTGCCGTGCTTTTCGGGGCGCTTTCGGTCCTCGGCGGGCTCGCGCTTTCGCTGCGGCTCGACACGCCGGCCGGCCCCTCCATCGTGGCGACGGCCGCGGCGATCTTCGCGCTCAGCCTCCTCCCCCGCCGCGCCGGGTAGATTTCCCTCCGGGCCGCGGCTATGTCCGTTCCAAGACCGGGACAGGGGGCGGAGATGACGAACCACCTTTACGACGCGCTTTTCGGACGCCATGCGGACAGCGAGGCGACCTTCCTCATCCTTCCCGACGGGCAAAGCCTGGCGTATCGCGCCTTCCTGGCCGAGGCGGCCCGCTATGCCCATGCCCTGCGCGCGGCGGGACTTGCCCCCGGCGATCGCGTGGCGATGCAGCTTGAAAAAAGCCCGGCCATGCTGGCGGTGATCGCCGGCGCGATCCGTGCCGGGATCGTCTTTCTGCCGCTCAACACCGCCTACACGGCGGCCGAGGTGGCGTATTTCGTCGCGAACTCGGGTGCGAAGCTGCTTCTGGCCGATGGCGCGCGGGCCGAGGCGCTTGGCCCCGTCGCCCGCGATTGCGGCGCGACGCTGCAAACCCTGAACGCGGACGGCACCGGCAGCTTCGCCGATGCGGCGGCGGGGCAGAACGATGACTATCCGACCGAGGCCTGCGGGCCCGATACGCTCGCGGCCTTCCTTTACACCTCCGGGACCACCGGGCGGTCGAAGGGGGCCATGATGACGCATGACAACCTTCTGTCGAACGCGCGGGTGCTGGTGGATTACTGGCGGTTCACCGCCGAGGACGTGCTGCTTCATGCGCTGCCGATTTTCCACACGCACGGGCTTTTCGTGGCCACCAACGTGGCGCTTCTGGCGGGCTGCCCGATGATCTTCCTGCCGAAGTTCGACGCCGAGGCAGTCATTGGGTTGCTGCCACGCGCCACCGCGATGATGGGGGTGCCGACATTCTACACCCGGCTGCTGGACGATCCGCGCCTGACCCGTGACCTGGTCGCCGGAATGCGGCTCTTCATCTCCGGCTCGGCGCCGCTATTGGCTGAGACCCACGTCGCCTGGGAGGAGTGGACCGGCCACCGCATCCTTGAACGCTATGGCATGACAGAGACCAACATGAACACCTCCAACCCCTACGAGGGCGCGCGGCGCGCGGGCACCGTGGGCTTCCCCCTGCCGGGGGTGGAGCTGAAGATCCGGGACACCGAAGGCGCGGAGGTCGCCCAAGGCGAGATCGGCGTGATCGAGGTGCGCGGCCCCAATGTCTTCAAGGGCTACTGGCAGATGCCTGAAAAGACCCGCGAGGAGTTGAGGGAGGACGGGTTCTTCATCACCGGCGACCTTGGCCGGATCGACGCCGAGGGCTACGTGACCATCGTCGGGCGCGCCAAGGACCTGATCATCTCGGGCGGGTTCAACGTCTACCCGAAAGAGGTGGAAATGGCGCTGGACGACCAGCCGGGTGTCCTCGAAAGCGCCGTGATCGGGGTGCACCATCCCGATTTCGGCGAGGGCGTGGTGGCCGTGGTCGTGGCCGAAAAGGGTGCGGCGCTTGACCCCGAGCGGCTCCGGCAAGGGATCGCCGCGGAGCTCGCCGCCTTCAAACGGCCGAAGCACATCGCCGTGGTCGCGGAACTGCCGCGCAATACCATGGGCAAGGTGCAGAAGAACCTGCTGCGCAACAGCTACGCAGACCTGTTCCGCGCCTAGCGGCGCGGCGGGCGCGACCGGTAGACCGGAAGCTGCCAGCCGAACAGCAGGCTGCCCGCGCGCAGCACCAGCGTCACCGCGGCACAGACCAGAAGCGCGGCCCCCTGCGGCATCACCTGCGCCGCCACAAGCGCGGCCGCGGCGCCGGCAAACGCCGCCGTCACGTAAAGCTCCCCCTGTTTCAGGACCAGGGGCACCTCGTTGCAGACCACATCGCGCATGAGCCCACCCAGGCAACCGGTCGCCACCCCCATCAGCAACACGACCGCCGCGCCGTGACCGAGCGTCATCGCGACGCCGGTTCCCGCCGGAACCGCCACGGCCAGCGCCAGCGCATCGAGCCAGGTCAGGACCCTGAGCCGGCTCTCAAGCAGATGGGCGGAGAAGAAGACGACCGCCGACGCGGCCACCGCCACGGCGATGAACCCGGGCTCGGCCACCCAGAACACCGGGTTGCGGTCGAGGATCACGTCGCGCACCGTGCCCCCGCCCGTCGCGGTCAGCGCCGCGACGAAGGCAAAGCCCACGATGTCAAGCTGCGCGCGGCTCGCGACCAGCGCCCCGGTCAGCGCGAAGACGAAGACCGAGGCGTAGTCGAGCAGCTCAAGCAGGGTCATCGGGTCGCGCCTTCTTTGGCTTGAAGGGTTTCATCCCAGCCCTCGCCAGCTCGTCGGCGCGCTCATTCTCGGGGTGCCCGGCATGGCCCTTGATCCATTCCCAGTTCACCTCGTGACGCGCCTGTGCCGCTTCGAGCCGCTGCCAGAAATCCACGTTCTTGACCGGTTTCTTGTCCGCAGTGCGCCAGCCGTTGCGCTTCCAGCCGTAGATCCAGGCGGTCACGCCGTTCTTCACATAGGCGCTGTCGGTGACGACGGTGATCCGCGAAGGGCGGCTCAGCGCCTCCAGCGCCGAGATCGCCGCCAGAAGCTCCATCCGGTTGTTGGTGGTCTCCGGCTCGCCGCCGTTGAGCTCGCGCGTCTTGACGACCGCCTCGCCCTCGCGCGCGATCATGAGGACGCCCCAGCCGCCCGGGCCGGGATTGCCGGAGCATGCCCCGTCGGTATAGGCGAACAGCTCAGGCACGGGCGGTCAGGATCGCGAAGGGGTCATCGGTGCCGGCAAGGCCACGCTCTTGGCCTACGAAACAGGAAGCGACGGTGAAGCCCGCCCCGGTCAGAAGGGCGCGAAGCTCTGCCACGCTGTAGTAGCTGTAGTAACGGTCGAGCGGGTCGCGCGCCTCGCCCGCGCCGGTCTTCATCCCGAGATGAAGCAGCCCGCCGGGCTTGAGCGCCCGGTGAAGGGCCGCAAGGTGGCGGGGCAGGTCCGCGCGGGGTGCGTGAAGCAGCGCGAAGTTCGCCCAGACGCCGTCGTATTCGGCAACGGCGGCGATGTCGTCGAAGGTGCCGATCCGCGCGCCGATGTCATGGCGGGCGTTGGCAAGCGCCACCATCGCGGCGGACGCGTCGACCGGGTCCGGCCGGTGCCCCGCCGCGCGCAGGAAGGCCGAGGCGGTTCCCGGCCCGCAGCCGAGATCGAGCACGCGGGCGCCTTCGGGCAGGGCGGCGATGAAGGCCGCCAGATGCCGGTCCGGCAGGTCCGCGGCGAAGCGGTCGGCGTAATCGCCCGCCTTCGCGTCATAGACGGCGATGGTGCGCGGGTCGGCGCTCATGCAGGCTCTCGCAGTACGCGGGGCACCTTGAATTCGACCCGCTCGCGCGCGGTCTCGACCATCTCGACGGTAACGGCGTAGCGGGCGCGGAAGGCGTCGATCACCTCGTTGACCAGCACCTCGGGGGCAGAGGCCCCGGCCGTCAGCCCGATCGCGCGCACACCTTCCAGCGCCCGCCAGTCGATATCGGCCGCGCGCTCGACCAGCTGCGCGTGCGCGCATCCGGCGGCCCGGCCCACTTCGACCAACCGGCGGGAGTTCGACGAGTTTGGCGCCCCGATCACCAGCAGCGCGCCAATGCGGGGGGCGATCGCCTTGACCGCCTCCTGGCGGTTGGTGGTGGCGTAACAGATGTCTTCCTTGTGCGGGCCGATGATCGCCGGGAAACGGGCCTTCAGCGCCGCGACGATGCCGGCGGTGTCATCGACCGACAGGGTCGTCTGGGTGATGAAGGCCAGCCGTTCGGGATTGCGGGGGGCGATGCGCGCGACATCCTCCACCGTCTCGACCAGGATGACCTCGCCCTCCGGCAGCTGGCCCATGGTGCCCAGCGTCTCCGGGTGGCCGGCATGGCCGATCATCACCATTTGCAGCCCGTTCTCGTGATGGCGCTCGGCCTCGATATGCACCTTGGAGACGAGGGGGCAGGTGGCATCCACATAGACCATCTCGCGCCGCGCGGCCTCGGCGGGGACGGATTTCGGCACGCCATGGGCGGAAAAGATCACCGGCCGATCGTCGGGACAGTCGGCCAGTTCCTCGACGAAGACGGCGCCCTTGGCGCGCAGCCCGTCGACGACATAGCGGTTGTGGACGATCTCGTGGCGCACATAGACCGGCGCCCCCCATTTTTCGAGCGCGAGTTCCACGATGCGGATCGCGCGGTCCACGCCCGCGCAGAAGCCGCGCGGGGCGGCGAGATATAGCGTTAGTTCCTGGGTCATCGCATCCTCGGCAGTGCGCCGGGACATTATGCCAGCGCGGGGGACGACACAACCGTGCCCGCCCCGCGCCGCGTCGCGCCGGATCTAGCGGCCGCCGCCGACGGTCTCTTCCTCGCGCTCGAAGCGGGGTTCGCGCGGCGGGCGCCCGATCACTTCGCGCAGCGCGTCAAGCTCAATGAAGTTGTCGGCCTGGCGGCGCAGCTCGTCGGCGATCATCGGCGGCTGAGAACGGATGGTCGAGACCACCGAAACCCGCACGCCCTGCCGCTGCAGGCTTTCGACCAGCGGCCGGAAATCCCCGTCGCCCGAGAACAGGACAATGTGATCGACCCGGGGCGCAAGCTCCATCGCGTCCACGGTCAGCTCGATGTCCATGTTGCCCTTGACCTTCCGGCGCCCCTGGCTGTCGGTGTATTCCTTGGCGGGCTTCGTCACCATGCAGAAGCCGTTGTAGTGCAGCCAGTCGACCAGTGGCCGGATGGGGGAATATTCGTCGTTTTCCAGAAGTGCGGTGTAGTAGAAAGCGCGCAGCAACTTGCCGCGACGCTCGAATTCCTGACGCAACAGCTTGTAGTCGATGTCGAACCCGAGCGCCTTGGCCGCCGCGTAGAGGTTGGAGCCATCGATGAAAAGTGCGAGCCGTTCATCCTTGTAGAACATCAATAGCTCCCTTCGAGAATACAATGCGTCAACGAAGTCGAACACACGACTGGTAAGACCGGACGACTTGGCTCAAAAATAGGCGAGAGCGCAGATTTGGCAACGGCAACAATGGTATCTGCACATATGCAAAAGTATAAGTTTGCTCTGATTGCGCTGGGTGGCAACCTGCCCACGGAGGCCGGAGACCCCGCCGAACTGCTGCGCGCGGCGCTTCGCGACATGGCGGCGGCGGGCTGCGTGCTGGTGGCGGTCAGCCGGTTTTTCGCGACACCGGCCTACCCGCCGGGCTCCGGCCCCGATTTCGTCAATGCGGCGGCGGTGGTTTCCTCGGACCTCGCGCCCGGGGCGTTGCTGGACCTGCTGCACGAGATCGAGGCGCGGCACGGGCGCGAACGGTTGCAGCGCTGGGGCGCGCGCACGCTTGACCTCGACCTTCTGGCGGTGGGCGATACCGTGCTGCCGGACGCGCAGACGCAGGACCACTGGCGCGCGCTCGCGCCCGAGGCGCAGCAGGCGCTTGCGCCCGACCGGCTGATCCTGCCCCATCCCCGGCTTCAGGACCGGGGATTCGTCCTGGTCCCGCTGATGGATGTGGCACCGCTCTGGACCCATCCCCGGACCGGGAATACGGTCGCGGCGATGGTCCAGGCCCTGCCGGAGGAGGACAAAGCGGCGATCCGGCCGCTCTGACCGGGATTCCGCGCTTGTCAAGCCCGGACATAGGGCATACATAGCGACTTCCACCTTCCCATTCGGATTGGAGTTGCCGATGGCCCGCGTGACGGTCGAAGATTGCGTTGACAAGGTTCCGAACCGGTTCGAGCTCGTGATGCTCGCGTCGCATCGTGCGCGCGAAATCGCGTCGGGCTCGCCGCTGACGATCGACCGCGACAACGACAAGAACGCCGTCGTTGCCCTGCGCGAAATCGCGGACGAAACCCAGACCGCGGCCGATCTGCGCGAACGCATGATCGAAAGCAACCAGACCCAGATCGAGGTGGACGAGCCCGAGGACGACGCCATGGCGCTTCTCATGGGTGGCGAGGTCGATCGTCCTGCGCAAGACGACATGGACGAGGAACGCCTGCTGCGCCAGCTCATGGAAGCCCAGGGTCAGGGTTAAGGACGAGCCCTGAGGCGAGCGGATCACCATGATCGAAGTCGAAGACCTGATCGCGCTGGTCCGCAACTACAACCCCCGAACCAACGCTGACCTGATCCGGCGCGCCTATGCCTATGGGCGCCAGATGCATGACGGGCAGAAGCGGCACTCGGGGGAGGACTACTTCACCCATCCCGTCGCCGTCGCCGCGATCCTGACCGAGCAGCGGCTGGACGATGCCTCGATCGTGACCGCGCTCCTGCACGATACGATCGAAGACACGAAGTCCACCTATTCCGAGGTGACGCGCCAGTTCGGAGCAGAGATCGCGGAACTGGTCGATGGCGTCACCAAGCTGACCAACCTGCAACTGTCCTCCACCGCCTCCAAGCAGTCGGAAAACTTCCGCAAGCTCTTCATGGCGATGTCGAAGGACCTGCGGGTGATCCTCGTGAAGCTCGCCGACCGGCTGCACAACATGCGCACGATCAAGTCGTTGCCGTATGACAAGCAGGCCCGCAAGGCGCGCGAGACGATGGACATCTTCGCCCCGCTTGCCGGCCGCATGGGCATGCAGTGGATGCGCGAGGAGCTTGAGGACCTGTCCTTCCGCGTCCTGAACCCGGAGGCGCGATCCTCGATCATCCGCCGCTTCATCACGCTTCAGAAGGAAACCGGCGACGTGATCCAGAAGATCACCGCCGACATCCGCCTGGAACTGGAGGCGGAATCGGTCGAGGCCGACGTCTTCGGGCGGGCGAAGAAGCCCTACTCGATCTGGCGCAAGATGCAGGAAAAGCGGCTTGCCTTCTCGCGCCTGTCGGACATCTACGGCTTTCGCGTCATCTGCCAGACGGAGCAGGACTGCTACCGCATCCTGGGCGCGATCCATCGCCGCTGGCGCGCCGTGCCGGGGCGGTTCAAGGACTACATCAGCCAGCCGAAATCGAACGGCTACCGCTCGATCCACACGACCGTGTCGGGCCGCGACGGCAAGCGCGTCGAGGTGCAGATCCGCACCCGCCAGATGCATGAGGTCGCCGAGGCCGGGGTTGCCGCGCATTGGTCATACCGCGATGGCGAACGGGCGCAGAACCCCTTCGCCGTCGATCCGGCGAGGTGGATCGCCACGCTGACGGAGCGGTTCGAAAGCGGCGACGACCATGACGAGTTCCTCGAGAACGTGAAGCTCGAGATGTATTCGGACCAGGTCTTCTGCTTCACGCCCAAGGGCGATGTGGTGCAGTTGCCCAAGGGGGCGACGCCGATCGACTTCGCCTATGCGATCCATACGCGAATCGGCAACTCCTGCGTCGGCGCCAAGGTCGACGGGATTCGCGTACCGCTCTGGACACGGCTCAAGAACGGTCAGTCGGTGGAGGTGATCACCGCCACCGGCCAGCGCCCGCAGGCGACCTGGATCGACATCGTCGTGACCGGCCGGGCGAAGTCCGCGATCCGGCGCAGCCTGCGCGAAGAGGACCGCGAACGCTTCGTCAAGCTCGGCCAGGAACTGGCGCGCGTGGCCTTCGAGCATGTCGGGCGCAAGGTGACGGAAAAGGCGCTGAAGATCGCGGCGAAGAACTTGGCGCTGGCCGACGAAAAGGAAGTCCTGGCGCGGGTCGGTTCCGCGGAGCTGACGGCGAGCGAGGTGCTGGCCGCGATCTATCCCGAACTGGCGCAGCAGGCGGCCGAAGAGGTCGATTCGCGCCGCGCCGTCGTGGGGCTGACCGCGGATCAGAACTTCCGCCGCGCCAACTGCTGCCAGCCGGTGCCGGGCGAACGCATCGTCGGCATCACCTATCGCGGTCAGGGCGTGGTCGTTCACGCCATCGATTGCCCCGCCCTGGCCGAGTTCGAGGAACAGCCCGGGCGCTGGATCGACCTGCATTGGCATTCCGGCCGCCACCCCGCCGTCTACACGATCAGCCTGAACCTCACGATCTCGAACGATGCGGGTGTGCTGGGACGAATCTGCACCTTGATCGGCGTGCAGAAGGCCAATATCTCCGATCTGACTTTCGTTGACCGCAAACCGGATTTCTACCGGCTGATCGTCGAGGTCGATTTGCGGGACGCGGAGCATTTGCATGCCCTGCTGACCGCGCTCGAAGCGGAACCGGATGTCGCCCAGGTGGAGCGCTACCGGGACCTCAACCGCAAGCCCTGAGGAGGGGCAGGAAGGAAGCGGACCCTTGGTCTTCAAGCGGCGTAACCCGCGGACCTACCTCCAGATCATCGCAGAGGCGTTCTGGCCGCGCGGTGGATGGACCCGCGCTTTCCATTACGTCAAGCACCGCATCCGCCGCCTGCCCGATAACCCCAAGAGCATCGCGCGCGGCGTGGCCGCCGGGGTCTTCGTCAGTTTCACGCCGCTCTTCGGCCTGCATTTCATCTCCGCCTTCATCGCGGCCCGCATCGTGCGCGGCAACGTGCTGGCGGCGCTCTTGGGGACCTTCTTCGGCAATCCCGTGAGCTTCCCGATCATCGCCTTCAGTTCGCTTCAGATCGGGCACTTCATCCTGGGGACGCATTTCGACCTTGCCGGCCATTCCACGCTTGTCAGCGAATTCGTGGGCGCGGGCCACGACCTCAAGCACAATCTCTTTGCGCTTTTCACCGATGAGGTCACGCATTGGGGCAATCTCATCGGCTTCTTCAAGCGTGTCTTCCTCCCTTACCTCGTGGGGGGGATCGCCCCCGGCCTTATCGCGGCGGTGGTCAGCTACTGGCTCTCGGAGCCGGTGATCGCGGCTTACCAGAAACGGCGGCGCAAGCGGCTGAAGGAGCGGCTTGAGAAACTCAAGGCCAAGCTTCATGCCCGCGCCGAGGAACGGCGCGAAAAAGGCTGAGGGGAATTGTGCCGGTGACGATTCCGCCGTTCACAGCGCCCGCCCGCCCGGTCTAAGTTTCACCCAACAGCAGAAGAACGGAGCTTTCCAGGTGACCAGACTCAGGCTTGGCGTGAACATCGACCATGTCGCGACCGTCCGCAACGCGCGCGGCTCGGCCTATCCCGATCCGGTGCGCGCGGCCCTGCTTGCCGAGAAGGCCGGCGCCGACGGGATCACCGCGCATCTTCGCGAGGACCGCCGTCACATCGTCGATGCCGATATCGAGCGGTTGATGGCCGCGCTCTCGACGCCGCTGAACTTCGAGATGGCGGCGACCGCCGAGATGCAGGCGATCGCGCTGCGCCACCGCCCCCACGCCGTCTGCATCGTCCCCGAGAAGCGCGAGGAGCGCACGACCGAAGGCGGTCTCGACGTGGCGGGCGACATCGCGCGGCTGACCGACTACATCGCCCCCCTGCGCGAAGGCGGCTGCCGCGTCTCGATGTTCATCGGCCACGATGCGCGCCAGATCGAGGCCTCTGCCCGGATCGGCGCGGCGGTCGTTGAACTGCACACCGGGCATTACTGCGACCTTCACTACGAAGGGCGCATCGCCGAACGCGACGCGGAACTCGCGGCGCTCGTCGAAGGCGCGCGGCTGGCCCATTCGCTGGGACTGGAGGTCCATGCGGGCCATGGCCTGACCTATGAGACCGTGGCCCTGATCGCTGTCCTGCCGGGGGTCCGGGAACTCAACATCGGGCATTTCCTGATCGCGGAGGCGATCTTCACCGGCCTCGGTCCCGCGATCGACGAGATGCGCCAGCGGATGGATGCGGCGCGGGCATGATCCTCGGCATCGGAACCGACCTTGCGAATATCGAGCGTATCGCCGCGACGCTCGACCGCTTCGGGGACCGGTTCCGCCAACGGGTCTTCACCGAGGTCGAGCAGGCCAAGGCCGAACGCCGCAAGGACGTCGCCGGCACCTACGCCAAGCGCTGGGCGGCGAAGGAGGCCTGTTCCAAGGCGCTGGGCACCGGGCTCAGCATGGGGATATCCTGGAAGGACATGGCGGTGGCGAACCTGCCCTCCGGTCAGCCGGTCATGCACCTCACGGGCTGGGCCGCCGACCGGCTGGCGCAGATGACGCCCCCGGGGCACGAGGCGATCGTGCATGTCACACTGACCGACGATCACCCCTGGGCGCAGGCCTTCGTGGTGATCGAGGCCCGCCCCGTTGCCGACGCCAACGGGTCTTTGCCCAAGGAAACTTGACACTTGCGGCATGCAGGCCCATGAAGCGGGCGCAATGATGACAGGACGGATCATGTCGAGCAAAGCCAGCGACGGTATCGTCGAAACCTTCAAGACGATCGTCTACGCCCTTCTGATCGCCGGGGTGTTCCGCACGCTCTTCTTCCAGCCGTTCTGGATCCCCTCGGGGTCGATGAAGGACACGCTGCTGATCGGCGACTTCCTCTTCGTCAACAAGATGGCCTATGGCTATTCGCGCTATTCCTGCCCCTTCGCCATCTGCCCGATCTCTGGCCGTATCCTGGGCTCGGAGCCCGAGCGTGGTGATGTCGTGGTCTTCCGCCACCCGGCCAACGGGCGCGACTTCATCAAGCGTCTGATCGGCCTTCCCGGCGACACGATCCAGGTGCTGGACGGCGTGCTTTACATCAACGGTACTGTCGCGCCCCAGGTTCCTGCGACCACGTTCGAGGAGATCAAGGAACCGCAGGGCTCCGAAGGGCTGGTGCCGCGCTGCTCCAATGATCCGGTCGGCAAGGGCGGCATCTGCGAAAAGCAGCGTTTCACCGAGACGCTGCCGAACGGCGTCAGCCACGACGTGCTCAACATCACCGACAACTGGGGGGCAGACAACACGCCGATCTTCTCGGTCCCGGCGGGTCACTACTTCTTCATGGGCGACAACCGCGACAACAGCCAGGACAGCCGCATCGCCGTGCAGTCCGGCGGCGTCGGTCTGGTGCCGGCCGAATACCTGATCGGGCGGGCGGAACGGATCATGTTCTCCTCCGCGGGGCGTTCGCTCTTCGCGTTCTGGACCTGGCGCGGGGATCGTTTCTTCAAGGCGATCGAGTGAAGCTGGCGGCCGATCTTCAGGCCTTCGCGGCCAGGATCGGGCACGACTTCCGCCGTCCCGAGCTGCTGTTGCGCGCGCTGACGCATGGATCGATCGCGACGCCCACGCGGCCCGACAACCAGCGGCTCGAATTCCTGGGCGACCGGGTGCTGGGCCTCGTGATGGCCGAGGCGCTGCTGGCCGCCGACAAGGGCGCGAGCGAGGGCCAGCTTGCCCCCCGTTTCAACGCCCTGGTGCGCAAGGAAACCTGCGCCGAGGTCGCGGCCAGCGTTTCCCTGGGCGATGTGCTCAAGCTTGGCCGGTCGGAGATGATGACGGGTGGGCGCCGCAAGCAGGCGCTGCTTGGCGATGCGATGGAGGCGGTGATCGCCGCCGTCTATCTCGACGCGGGCTTCGAGGCGGCCAAGGCGATGGTGCTCCGGCTCTGGGGCGGGCGCATCGGCGAGGTCGCCGAGGACGCACGCGACGCCAAGACCGCGCTTCAGGAATGGGCGCAGGCCCGCGGCATGCCGCCCCCCGCCTATGTCGAGATCGCCCGCGAAGGCCCGCCCCACCAGCCGGTCTTCACGGTCGAGGCGCGCATCGCCACGGGCGAGGCGGCGCAGGCCAGGGCCGGCGCCAAGCGCCAGGCCGAACAGGCCGCCGCCAAGGCGCTGCTGGAACGGATGGAAACCGGCGCGGCCTAGGTGCGACAGGGCTGCTGCGCCAGTCTGGCGCGGGCACCGCACCCTTCGACAAGTCAACTGGTGTTTTGGACGCGCTTCGTCTATTGCACATGCGTTCTGCAATGAGGACCCATCCATGGCTGAGACGCGCGCGGGCTTCGTCGCCCTGATCGGAGAGCCCAACGCCGGCAAGTCGACGCTTCTGAACCAGATGGTCGGGGCCAAGGTCTCGATCGTCACGCACAAGGTGCAAACCACGCGCGCCCGCATTCGCGGCATCGCGATGGAGGGCGCGGCGCAGATCGTCTTCGTGGATACGCCGGGTCTCTTCCGCCCGCGCCGCAGGCTGGACCGGGCGATGGTCGCCGCCGCCTGGGGCGGGGCCGCGGATGCCGACATCGTCGTCCTGCTGGTCGAGGCGCACCGCGGCCTGACCGAGGGCGTCAAGGGCATCATCGAGGCGCTGCGCGACAAGCTTCCCGCGGCGACGCGGGTGGCGCTCGCGATCAACAAGATCGATCGCGTGAAGGCCGAGGAACTCCTGGGGCTTTCGCAGACCATGAACGAGGCCTATGCGTTCGAGCGGACCTTCATGATCTCGGCCGAAAAGGGCTATGGGGTCCAGGACCTGAAGGAATGGCTTGCCGCCGAACTGCCCGAAGGCCCCTGGTTCTATCCGGAGGATCAGATCGCAGACTTGCCCATGCGCATGATCGCAGCGGAGGTCACGCGTGAAAAGCTGACGCTGCGCCTGCACGAGGAATTGCCCTATCAGCTGACGGTTGAGACCGAACGCTGGGAAGAGCGCAAGGACGGATCGGCCCGGATCGACCAGATCGTCTATGTCGCGCGTGACGGCCACAAGGGCATCGTGCTCGGCAACCGGGGCGAGACCATCAAGGCCGTCGGCAAGGCGGCGCGCGAAGAGCTGACGGAGTTTCTTGGCCGGCCGGTGCACCTGTTCCTGAACGTGAAGGTGCGGCCGAACTGGCTTGAGGAAAGCGAACGCTATTCCGAGATGGGGCTCGAATTCCGGGATGGCGACTGAGCCGCGCCTGACGGCGGATTTCTGGGTGCGGGCCTATCTTGCGCGCCTGCAAAGCGCCGCGATCCCGGCCTATGTGACCTGTCGGGGCGACCCCACGGCCGGGGCGGTGCTGGTCAAGCTTGCCACGCTCGACGGCGCGGCGCGGCTCTATCAGCGCAGTTTCGATCTGATGACGGGTGCCCGTGCCTGGGTCACGCTGGCCGAGGGGGCCGAGGCGGAGGTCGATGCAGCGGCCCGCCGCCAGCGCCAGATGGACCCCGACCTCTGGGTGATCGAGGTCGAAAGCCGCGAGGGGCGCACACTCCTCGACGAGGAGGGGCTGGCGGGATGATCGAAGCGGTGCGCGGTCCCAAGGGACCGCGCAAGCGATCTCTCGCGCCGCCTGCACGGCAGGCGTCACTCGGGGTCATGGGTATTTGGGCAATGAAGAAATGTCCGTTCATTCTGGCCCAAATACTTCCGCCGGAGGCAGGCCGCACGAAGTGCCAGAAGGCTTGTGCGCGCGCCATGGCGCGGGCACGCAACTGAGAACGGGAAGGGCCCCGCGGACGGCGGGGCCCTTAAAGCGCGGTGCGCTTATTGCGGAATGTCGCCGGTGACGCCTTCGATGTAGAAGCCCATGCCCAGCAGGTCGCCGTCGGGCGCGGTCTGGCCTTCGGCCAGCCAGGGAGAGCCGTCCTGCTTGTTGATCGGGCCGGTGAACGGGTGATAGCTGCCCGCCGCAATGGCGTCGCGTAGCGCCTCGGCCTCGGCCTTCACCTCGGCGGGGACGGCCTCGGTGATTTCTCCGATCAGGACTTCGCCGCCGGAGATGCCTTCCCAGGCGTCGACCTGTTCATAGCTGCCGTCCAGCAGGGCCCCAACGCGCTTCACGTAGTAGGGTGCCCAGTTGTCGATGATCGAGGCCACCCGCGGCGAGGGCTTGTACTCGGCCATGTCGGAGGCCTGCCCGAAGCCGATCACCGCGCCGTTCGACTTCGCCGCTTCCGCGAGCGGTGCGGTCGAATCGGTGTGGGAGGCGACGACATCCACGCCCTGTTCGATCATGGCCTTGGCGGCGTCGGCCTCTTTCGCCGGGTCGAACCAAGTATAGGCCCAGATCACGGTCAGTTCGACATCCGGGTTCACCTGCTTGGCGTGGTGGAAGTAGGAGTTGATGCCCATCACCACTTCCGGGATCGGGAAGGATGCGATGTAGCCGATCTTGTTCGACTTGGTCATGCGGCCAGCGATCAGGCCCTCGATCGCACGCCCCTCGTAGAAGCGGGCGTTGTAGGTCGAGACATTGGCGCTGTCGCGTTTGAAGCCGGTCGCATGTTCGAACATCACGTTGGAGAACTTCGCCGCGACGGCATTGGTCGCGTCCATGTAGCCGAAGGAGGTCGTGAAGATGATGTTGCAGCCACCGAGCGCCATCTGGGTCAGGACGCGTTCGGCGTCCGCGCCTTCGGGTACGCTCTCCTGCCACTGGATCTCGACCTTGTCGCCATAGGTTTCCTGCACGGCCAGCGCGCCCTGGTGGTGCTGGAAGGTCCAGCCGCCGTCGCCGATCGGGCCGACATAGACGAAGCATGCCTTGACGTGGTCCATCGGCTCTCCGGCCATGGCGGTGCCGCCCAGGGCAAGCGCGAAGCCGGCGGCGGCCGTGGTCATGAGGGTTCTTCTGATCATTCTCATCTCCTGTTGGTGGGGCGGTGGCCCCGTTGAGGTACCCGTTTCGGGCTTTGGGTTTGCGCCGCCCTAACGGGCGGCGTGGAAATTCTGACCGAGAGATGCGGGTGCGTTCAGGCTTGCCCGGCCGCGGCCGGACGACATGATCACCAGCACGACGATCGTTACCAGATACGGCGACATCGACAAGTACTCCACCGGAATGCCGGAGCCCGCCGCCTGCAGGTTGAGTTGCAGGACCGAGATGCCGCCGAACAGGTAGGCACCGATCAGCACGCGCCAGGGGCGCCAGCTGGCGAAGACGACGATCGCGAGCGCGATCCAGCCGGCACCGGCCGTGATGCCGTCGACCCATTGCGGGACGCGCACCAGGCTCACATAGGCGCCGCCAAGGCCCGCCATCGCGCCGCCGAAGGCGATGCAGCCCAGGCGGATGCGGTTGACCTTGTAGCCCAGCGCATGGGCAGCCTCGTGGCTTTCGCCGACCGCGCGGATGATCAGGCCAAGCCGGGTCGCGCGCAGCACCCACCAAACGCAAGCGACCAGCGCGATCGAGGCATAGACCATCCAGTCATGGCCGAAGACGATCGGGCCCAGGACCGGAATCTCGGCGAGCGGGCCGAAGGGAACCTTGGCCGTGACCGGCGGCTTGATGCCGTTGTAGCCCTGCCCCATGAGCGAGGAGAGGCCAAGCCCGAAGAGCGTCAGCGCAAGCCCGGTCGCCACCTGGTTGGCCAGCATGACCTGGGTCAGGAAGGCGAAGACCAGGCTCAGCACCGCGCCCCCCGCCGCCCCCGCGGCGAAACCCGCGACCGGGCTTTGGGTGCCCACCGCGGCGATGAAGCCGCAGATTGCGCCGACGATCATCATCCCCTCGACCCCGAGGTTCAGGACGCCCGATTTCTCCACCACCAGTTCGCCGAGTGCTGCGAGCATGATCGGAACCGCCGCCACCATCAGCGACGCGACGAGGATGACAGGATTGATGCCGCCGATATCCATCACTTGACCCCCAGCAATGTGGTGCGGATGCGGAAGTTCGTCAGAACGTCAACGCCCAGCAGGAAGAACAGAAGCATGCCCTGGAAGACCTGGATGGCAGCCGAGGGCAGGCCGAGGTTGGTTGCCGCCATCTCGCCGCCGACATAGGTCAGCGCCATGATGAAGCCCGCCAGCACGATGCCCAGCGGATTGAGGCGCCCGAGGAAGGCCACGATGATCGCGGTGAAGCCGTAGCCCACGTTGAAGTCGATGGAGATCTTGCCCGCCGGGCCCGTTACCTCGAACATTCCAGCGAGGCCCGCGAGCGCCCCCGAAAGCCCCATGCACAGCAAGACCAGACGCTCGGGCTTCACCCCGTGGAAGCGGGCGGCGCGCGGCGCTTGTCCGGCCAGCTTGATCTGGAAGCCCAGGATGTGCCGTTGCAGCAGGATATAGGCGGCAACACCCATCAGCAGGGCGAAGACGCCGCCCCAGTGCAGCCCGCTGCCCGCGATCAGCTCGGGGTTCGACGCCGCCGGGAAGGAAGAACCCGAAAAGCTGCGGCTTCCGGGGAAGCCCGCGCCTTCAGGGTTCCTCAGGAACCCGGTCGAGGCCTTCGCCAGGATCGTTTCGGCCACATAGACCAGCATCAGCGACACGAGGATCTCATTCGTGTTGAAGCGCGTCTTCAGGATCGCGGGGATCATCGCCCAGGCCCAGCCACCGAGCGCACCCGCGAGGATCATCACCGGGAAGATCAGGCGGCTTTCGGTCGGGTAGAGCGCCAGGCCCACCCCCGCGCCGCAGATGGCGCCCATGATGTACTGGCCCTCGGCGCCGATGTTCCAGATCCCGGCGCGGAAGCCCAGCGACAGGCCGATCGCGATCAGGATCAGCGGCCCCGCCTTCACAAGAAGCTGACCGCGCAGATACCAGGCGAATTCACCGAAAAGTGGGTCCCAGAAGATCGTCTTGATCACCGTGGCCGGGTTCTTGCCCAGAAGTGCAAACAGCAGGCCACCTGCGATCATCGTCAGCAGAACGGCAACGACCGGGGTCGCATAAAGCCAGAAGCGCGAGGGGATGGGTCGTTTTTCAAGCCTCAACATGATGCGCCACCTCCATCCCGTGGGCACCGCCCATCATCAGTCCGATCTGGTCTATGGTCAGGCCCTCGACCGGGCGGGGCTTGGTCAGGCGGCCCTCGTTCAGGACCGCGAACATGTCCGCGATCTCCAGCAGTTCGTCGAGGTCCTGGCTGATCACCACCACCCCGGCGCCCTCGGCCGCGCGGTTCAGGATCGCCTGCCGGATCGCCGCCGCCGCCGCCGCATCCACGCCCCAGGTGGGCTGGTTGATCACGATGACCTCGGGGCTCTGGTCAAGCTCGCGCCCGATCAGGAACTTTTGCAGGTTGCCGCCGGAGAGCGCCCGCGCGGCGACGTGGCTGCCGGGGGTGCGCACGTCGTAGGTCTGGATCACCTCCTCGGCGAAGCCGCGCGTGGCGGCCCAGTCGATGAAGCCCCTGTGCGTCAGGTTCCGCCGGATCGCGCCGGTCAGAAGCGCGTTTTCCACCAGTGACATGTCCGGGGCCGCGGCATGGCCGTAGCGATCCTCGGGAGCGGCGACCAAGCCCGCCCGGCGGCGTTCGCCCGGTCCAAGGTCGCCCGCAGCGCGGCCATTGATGCGGATCTTGTCCGAGGCCACGCGCAATTCACCTGACAGGGCCAGCAGCAGTTCGTCCTGCCCGTTGCCCGCGACACCCGCGATGCCCAGGACCTCGCCCCGCGCCACGGTGAAGGAGATGCCCTTGAGCGTCGTGCCGAAGGGAATGGGCGAGGCGGCCGACAGGTCCGTCACCCCCAGCACCACCTCGCCCTTGGCGCCCGCGCGGCGTTCCGGGGGCGTCAGGGTCGCGCCGACCATCAGTTCCGCCATCTCCCGCGCCGTGGTTTCGCGGGGCACGCAACTGCCCACCACCTTGCCGCGCCTGAGGATCGTGGCCCCGTCGCAGAGCGTGCGGATCTCCTCAAGCTTGTGGGAGATGTAGAGGATCGCCGTCCCCTCGGATGAAAGCTGGCGCAGCGTCTTGAAGAGGATCTCCACCTCTTGCGGGGTGAGCACGCTGGTCGGCTCGTCCATGATCAGCAGCTTCGGGTCTTGAAGCAGGCAGCGGATGATCTCCACCCGCTGGCGTTCGCCCGCTGACAGGTCCCCCACCATGCGCGCGGGATCAAGCGGCAGGCCGTATTCCTCGGACACGGCGCGGATGCGCGCGGCCAGTTCCCGCATCGGTGGCGGGTTTTCCATGCCAAGCGCCACGTTTTCCGCGACGTTCAGCGCTTCGAACAGCGAGAAGTGCTGGAACACCATCGCCACGCCCGCCGCCCGCGCCTCGGACGGTTCCGACGGCGCGAAGGGCTTTCCGCGGAAGGTCAGCGTGCCCTCGTCGGGTTTGACGAGCCCGTAGATCATCTTGACCAGCGTCGACTTGCCCGCGCCGTTTTCCCCCAGCAGCGCGTGCACCTCGCCCACGCCGATCGAGAACGACACGTCCTCGTTGGCTTTCACGCCGGGATAGGACTTGCTTATCCCGTCGATCTTCAAAAGCGTTTCCCTTGTCATCCCGCGCTATCCTTCCCGGTTCCGGCCTTCTCTGTTCGGGCCTTGGCGGTTTTCAGTGTGATCAGTTCGGCGGCGACCCCCAGGGCGATGGCCTGCGGATGCTTGCCAAGCCGCGGGTCGCCGATCGGGCAGCGGATATCTGCGATCCGTTGCGGCGTATGGCCCAGAGCCGAAAGACGGGAGCGGAAGCGCGCCCATTTCGTCTCCGACCCGATCAGGCCCAGGCTCGCGAACCCATGGGCCAGCAGCCGGTGGCAAAGGTCGAGATCGAGCGTGTGCGAGAATGTTAGGACCAGATGGTCGGCGTCCTCAGGCGCCTCCGCCACAAGCTCGGCGGGGTTGGTCGCGATCCTCTGCACCACGCCCCCGGGCAGGTCGGGAAACCGGCTGGCATCGGTGTCGATCCAGGTTAGCCGGAACCCCGGCAGGGGGCGCATGACCTCCACGATGGCGCGGCCGACATGGCCTGCGCCCCAGATCCAGATCTCGCGCAGCGGGCGCGTTACGGGCTCCACGAACCAACCCTGCACGATGCGCGGGACGGGGGTGAAGCCCTCGCCGCGCGCGCGCTTCAGGATGCGCGCGACCGCCATGTGCAGGACGCCCTCGGTCCCGGGCAAGGGCCGGGCGATGACGCTTTCACCGGCTGTGTGCGCCAGCCGGGACGCATCCCAGCGCTCGGACAAAAGCGTGACGGCCCCGCCGCAACACTGGTTCAGTGCCGGGCCAAGCGGCATCCGGTCCAGCCGCGCCACCTTGCTCTCGGCCAGCATCGCGCGGGCCCGTGCGGCGGCCTCGAACTCCAGCGCGCCGCCGCCGACCGTTCCCGCCTGCCCGCCGGCCCAGACCAGCATCGCCGCGCCCACCTCGCGCGGGGCCGATCCGGCGACCTCGGCCACAACGACCCGGACCACCGGCCCATGAGCCGCGATCACGCGGGCCAGGTCTTCCCGATCGAAGCTCATGCCAGCCCCCGTGCGCGCTTGACGGCGGCCAGGACCGCCTCGGCGGTCGCGGGTGCCTGAAGGTCGGGGTAGTGCGGCCCGCAGGCCGCGCAAGCCTGTGACAGCGCCATGAAGACCGAGATGCCATGCATGAACGGCGGCTCGCCCACGGCTTTCGAGCGGTAGATCGTCTCCTCCCGGTTCGCGCCGTCGTAAAGGGCGACGTTGAAGACGCGCGGCCGGTCCGAACAGGCCGGGATCTTGTAGGTCGAGGGCGCGTGTGTCCTGAGCCGCCCCTTCTCGTCCCAGACCAGTTCCTCGGTCGTCAGCCACCCCGCGCCCTGGACATAGGCGCCCTCGACCTGCCCGATGTCGATCGCCGGGTTCAGGCTGGCGCCCGCGTCGTGCAGGATGTCGGTGCGCAGGATGCGGTTCTCGCCCGTCAGCGTGTCGATCACGACCTCGGAGACGGAGGCCCCGTAGGAGAAGTAGTAGAACGGCCGCCCGCGCCCGGCCTTGCGGTCCCAGGTGATCTTGGGCGTGGCGTAAAACCCGGTCTGCGACAGGCTGACCCGTCCCATGTAGCAGCGCGCGGCGGCCTCGGCGAAGCTCATGTCCTCGCCGCCGACCAACACGCGGCCCCCCTCGAAACGCACCGCGGCGGGCGCGCTCTGATGTTGCTGGGCCAGGTATTCCGCCATCCGGGCCCGGATGCGGTCGCAGGCATCCTTGACCGCCATCCCGTTCAGGTCCGACCCCGAGGACGCCGCCGTGGCCGAGGTGTTCGGGACCTTCGCGGTGTCGGTCGCGGTGATCATCACGGCGTCCACGTCGACCCCGAAGGCGGCCGCCGCGACCTGGCTGACCTTGCGGAACAGACCCTGTCCCATCTCGGTCCCGCCATGGTTCAGATGGATCGACCCGTCCTGGTAGACATGGACCAGCGCGCCCGCCTGGTTCAGATGCGTCAGCGTGAAGGAGATGCCGAACTTGACCGGGGTCAACGCGATCCCACGCTTCAGGATCGGGCTCTGCCGGTTCCAGGCCGTGATCTCATCACGGCGCGCGGCCAGCCCCGCCTCGGCCTCAAGCCGCGCGACAAGGCCGTTCAGGATGAAATCCTCGACCGGCATGTGGTAGGGCGTCGTCTGCGTGAGGCCCGCGGACCCGTCCGGCACGAACCCCTCCGCCCCTTCCGAGGTCAGATCGACCCGTCCGCCCTTCATTCTGGCCGAAGTACTCCGGGGGTCCGGGGGCAGAGCCCCCGGCATCTCCGCATAGAAATTGCGCTTGCGCACCTCGGTCGGGGCAAGGCCCATAGCATGGGCGATGTGGTCCATCACCCGCTCGATCCCGATCATCCCCTGCGGGCCGCCGAAGCCGCGGTAGGCTGTCGCGGACTGGGTGTTGGTCCTCAGCCGGTGGCTCTCGATCCGGACGTGGTCGAGGTTGTAGGCGTTGTCGGCATGCAGCATCGCCCGGTCCGCGACCGGCAGGCTCAGATCCATCGACCAGCCGCAGCGGGCCAGTTGCAGGAACTCGATCCCCTGGATCTTCCCCCCGGCATCGACGCCCACGCGGTAGTCGATCCGGAAATCATGGCGCTTTCCGGTGATCGTCATGTCGTCGTCGCGGTCGTAGCGCATCTTTGCCGGGCGCCCCAGCAGACGCGCCACCAGCGCGCAGGACACCGCCAGCGCGTTGCCCTGGCTTTCCTTGCCGCCAAAGCCGCCGCCCATGCGGCGGATCTCGACGCGCACGGCATTCATCGGCAAGCCCAACGCCTCGGCCACCTTGTGCTGGATCTCGGTCGGGTGCTGGGTCGAGGACTGGACGATCACGCCGCCCTCGGCGGGCAGCGCCAGCGCCGCCTGGCCCTCCAGGTAGAAATGTTCCTGCCCGCCCATGGTGAAGGATCCCTCGATCACCTGGGGTGCGCCCGCGATGGCCGTGGCCGCATCGCCCTTGGACCAGACCACCGGCCCGCCCTCGAAGCGGCTGTCCGCCGCCAGCGCCTGGTCCACCGTCAGGATCGCGGGCTTCTCGCGGTAGTCGATCCGTGCCTTGCGTGCGGCCTTGCGCGCCTGAAGGTGGCTTTCGGCCACGACAAGGAAGATCGGCTGGCCGACGTAGTGCACCGTGCCCGTCGCCAGAAGCGGCTCATCATGGGCCGAGGGGGAGACATCGTTGGCAAACGGCAGGTCCTCGGCGGTCCAGACCGCGACCACGCCCGGCGCGGCCTTCACCGCCGACAGGTCCATCGCGGTGATGTCGCCATGCGCGGCGGAGGAAAGCCCGAAGGCCAGGTGCAGCGCGTTCGCCGGCAGCGCCACGTCGTCGATGTAGCGGGCCGCGCCGGTTACATGCAGTTCGGCGCTGTCGTGGGGGACGGGTTTCGCGACGCTCATGCCTGCACCTCCAGCACTGAGGCGACGGCCCCCTGGCTTTCGTGGAAATAACGGACCAGCATGTTCCGTGCCGTTTCCAGCCGGTAGGCCGCCGAGGCGCGCATGTCGGTCATGGGGGTGAAGTCCTGCGCGAAGGCGGGCAATGCCGCCTCGACCGTCGCCAGCGTCCAGTCGCGACCGCTCAGCGCGGCCTCGACCGCCGCCGCGCGCTTGGGGATGCCCGCCATGCCGCCGAAGGCGATCCGCGCAGCCGTCACCCGGCCGCCCTCCCGCATGATGTTGAAACAGCCGCAGACGGCCGAGATGTCCTGGTCGAAGCGCTTGGACAGCTTGTAGCAGGCGAGGTCCGGCACGCCGGCGGGGATCGTCACGGCCTCGACGAATTCGCCGGGCTGGCGGTCCTGCTTGCGGTAATCGAGGAAGAAGGCCTCCAACGGCAGGTCGCGCCGGGCATTGCCCTTGCGCAGGTGCAGGGTCGCGCCCATCGCGATCAGCGCTGGCGGCGTATCCCCGATGGGCGAGCCGTTGGCGATGTTGCCGCCAAGGGTCGCGGCCCCGCGCACCTGTTCCGAGGCAAAGCGGCGCAGAAGTTCGGCCAGTGCGGGGTGGAAGGGGGCGACGGCCTCGCGTAGCGCGGCAATCGTGACACCCGCGCCGACGCGCAGCCCGCCCTGCACCGCCTCGATCTGCTGAAGGTCCTCGCAGGCATGCAGGAACGCGACCTCGGGCAGGTCGCGCAGATCCTTGTTGACCCATAGGCCCACGTCGGTGGCGCCTGCGATCAGCGTGGCTTCGGGATGCGCTTCATACCAGGTTGCGAGCTCGTCCGCCGTTGCCGGGGCGCAGGGGGCGGGACCATCAAGCGACGTCGGCCGGTCCTGTACCCAGGCAGGAACGGGCTCGCCCGCCACGGCTTCCGCCGCGCGCACGATCGGGGCGTAGCCGGTGCAGCGGCAGAGGTTCCCCGCCAGGTAGCCGTCGTGATCGGTGGCCCCGTTGCGGTGCGCAGTGGCCATCGACATCACGAAGCCCGGGGTGCAGAAGCCGCACTGGCTGCCGTGCTTGTCGATCATCGCCTTCTGGACCGGGTGCAGCTCGCCCTTGGGGCCGGTCAGCCCCTCGACCGTGCGCACCGCCTTGCCGTGCAACTGCGGCAGGAACAGGATGCAGGCATTCAGTGCCCGGGTGCCGTCGGCGTCGGTCACCATCACGGTGCAGGCGCCGCAGTCGCCCTCGTTGCAACCCTCCTTTGTGCCCTTGAGACCGCGATCGTCGCGCAGCCAATCCAACAGTGTCCGCGTCGGGTTGTCGGCCGACACGCGGACAGGCGTTCCATTCAACAGAAACGCGATGTCGTTCATCCTGTGGTCCCGCCGCGTTCTCTTCGGTCGGGTTTGCGCGTGTCCGCCCGATGCGGCGTAAAGCGGGACACGCCCCGTATTCTGTTTGCAATCAAGCCTGCATGACGCACGCAAGGCAAGAACTATGTTTCATGATAACCCGAATGGTATTTCAAGAAAGTGCATAAAATGACCCGGCGTCGCTGCAACTGCATTTTCCGGACGCGGGCCGCTGTAAAATCTGAAAACCAAGGCATAATGAGCGCTTGGGTGGCAGGATAGAGACCCCGGGGGCAATGTCAATGAACGCGATCGTGCTGAGTTCGGCGGCTCTGCTCGCCGCTCTTGCTGCAGCGCAGCTTTTCCTGGCGTCCGCGTTTTCGCGGCGGATCGCCGCGCGCGTGGCGCGGATTCGTGCCGGGCGGGCGGCGTCGGGCGGGGCCGACCTTCCCGCGCCGGTGCGCGACTTTGCCCTGCGTTGCGGGGCGGCATCCGGCGGGCGCGCCGCGCGGTTCACCCAGGCGGCGGACCTGCGCCTGAAGCCGGGTGCGCCGTTCCAGGCCATCCTTGCGACCCAGCATGTGGCCCTGGGCGAGGCCGGTTTCGCCTGGGATGCCGTCCGGCCCATCGGGCCGCTTCCCCTCTTTCGGGTGATCGATGCCTATGACGGCACCGGCGGCCTGCTGGAGGCGCGCTTCCTTGGCGCCGTCCCGCTGGCCGCCAGGTCGGGGCAAGACATCGCCCTGGGCGAGGCGCTGCGCTACCTCGCGGAATTGCCCTGGGCGCCGGATGCGATCCTCGGCAATCCCGACATCGGCTGGCGGATGACCGACGCGACCCATGTCGAGGCCTCCTTGCCCGTGGGGAACGCCATGGCGCGCGTTACCTTCAGCCTCGATGCCCAGGGCGACTTCGTAACCGTCGAGGCGAAGGATCGCCCGGCCTTCGATGCGCAGGGGCGCGCGGTGGCTTACGACTGGCGGGGGCATTTCCGCGACTACCGCCGGATCGGCGACCGCCGCGTGCCGGAAAGGGGAGAGGTGGGATATGTCTACCCTGAGGGGTACGAGGTCTATTTCCGCGGCCGCATTCTGAGCTACGAGGTCCTGGCCTGAGCCGGGCCCCGCTTCCGCTCTCCCGCCCGCTCCGCTAGTCTGGCCGCATGACCCGTGCCCCCCGATTCATCCATCTTCGCGTCCACACCGAATATTCGCTGCTGGAGGGCGCCGTCCCCGTAAAGAAGCTTCCCGGCCTGGCCGAGAAGATGGGGATGCCCGCCGTCGCCGTGACCGACACGAACAACATGTTCGCGGCGCTGGAGTTCTCCGTGGGCGCCTCGGGCGCCGGGCTTCAGCCCATCGTCGGTTGCCAGATCTCGCTGGACTTCGACCCCGTCCAGCCCGGCGAACGTGCGCGCCCGCCCGCGCCCATCGTCCTGCTGGCGCAGTCCGAGGCGGGCTACATGAACCTGATGAAGCTCAACTCCTGCCTTTACCTGCGCGGCGACGGGTCGCTGCCGCATGTGACCCCGGAGGAGGTGGAGGCCCATTCCGGCGGCCTGATCTGCCTGACCGGCGGGCCGGACGGGCCGATCGGGCGGCTTTTGCAGACCGGACAGGGCGCCAAGGCCGAGGCGCTGTTGCGACGTCTGGCCATGGCCTTCCCGACACGGACCTATGTCGAACTGCAACGCCACCCCGGCGAGGGCGGCCGCCTGACCGAGGCCGAGCAGCTGACCGAGCGCGGCCATGTCGAGATGGCCTATGACCTGGGCCTGCCGCTGGTCGCAACAAACGATGTCTATTTCCCCAAGCCCGGCATGTACGAGGCCCATGACGCGATGATCTGCATCGCGGAGGGCGCCTATGTCGATCAGCAGGAATCCCGCCGCCGCTTGACCCCGCAGCACTATCTGAAGACGCCGGAGGAGATGGCGGCGCTTTTCGCCGACCTGCCCGAAGCGCTGGAAAACACCGTCGAGATCGCGCGACGCTGCGCCTTCAAGGCGACGAAGCGCAAGCCGATCCTGCCGCGCTTCGCCGACGACGAGGTCGAGGAACTGCGCCGCCAGGCCTGGGCGGGGCTGCGCGCCCGCCTCGCCGTCATCCCCCATTCCGCCCCGGTGGAGGAGTACGAGGCGCGGCTGAAATTCGAACTCGACATCATCGAGCAGATGGGCTTCCCCGGCTACTTCCTGATCGTTGCCGACTTCATCAAATGGGGCAAGGACCACGATATCCCGGTGGGACCGGGCCGGGGGTCGGGCGCGGGCTCGCTCGTTGCCTATGCGCTGACGATCACCGACCTTGACCCCTTGCGCTATTCGCTGCTCTTCGAACGCTTTCTGAACCCTGAACGCGTCTCGATGCCGGACTTCGACATCGACTTCTGCATGGATCGCCGCGAAGAGGTCATCGAATACGTCCAGCAACGCTACGGGCGCGAGAAGGTGGCCCAGATCATCACCTTTGGCGCGCTCTTGTCCAAGGCCGCGGTGCGCGACGTGGGCCGGGTGTTGCAGATGCCCTATGGACAGGTGGACAAGCTCTCGAAGCTGATCCCGGTCGAGGGGGTCAAGCCCGTCTCCATCGAAAAGGCGCTGGCCGACGAGCCGCGCCTGCGTGAGGCCGCCCGCGCCGAGGAGGTGGTCAAGCGCCTTCTGGATTACGGCCAGCAGATCGAGGGGCTTTTGCGCAACGCCTCGACCCACGCGGCGGGGGTGGTGATCGGCGATCGTCCGCTGGACGAGTTGGTGCCGCTCTACCAGGACCCGCGCTCGACCATGCCCGCGACCCAGTTCAACATGAAATGGGTCGAACAGGCGGGTCTGGTGAAGTTCGACTTCCTCGGCCTCAAGACCCTGACGGTGATCCAGAACGCGGTTGACCTGATCCGCGATGGCGGGCGGCATCTGCACATCGCCGCCGACGGGCGGGAGCTTTACGCCCCGCCGGAGGGGGCGGTCGATCAGATCAACGCCATCCCGCTGGAGGACGCGCCCACCTACGAACTTTACGCCCGCGCCCAGACGGTGGCGGTGTTCCAGGTGGAAAGCACGGGCATGATGGATGCGCTCCGGCGCATGAAGCCCACCTGCATCGAGGACATCGTGGCGCTGGTGGCGCTATACCGCCCCGGCCCGATGGAGAACATCCCCGTTTACTGCGAGGTCAAGAACGGCCTGCGCGAGATCGAGTCGATCCACCCGACCATCGATCACATCCTGAAGGAAACCCAAGGCATCATCGTCTACCAGGAACAGGTGATGGAGATCGCCAAGGTCATGGCGGGCTATTCGCTTGGCGGCGCCGACCTTCTGCGCCGCGCCATGGGCAAGAAGATCAAGGAGGAGATGGATAAGGAACGCCCGAAGTTCATCGAGGGCGCCAAGAAGACCCACAACGTCGATGCAAAGAAGGCCGGAGAGGTCTTCGATCTTCTGGAGAAATTCGCCAATTACGGCTTCAACAAGTCGCACGCGGCCGCCTATGCCGTCGTCAGCTACCAGACCGCCTGGCTGAAGGCCAACCACCCGGTGGAGTTCATGGCGGCGGTCATGAACTGCGATATCCACCTGACCGACAAGCTCGCCATCTACAAGCGCGAGGTCGACCGCATGGGGATCGCGACGGTGGCGCCCTGCGTCAACCGGTCCTTCGCGACCTTCACGGTCAAGGACGGCAAGGTCGTCTACGCGCTTGGCGCGCTGAAGAACGTCGGCGTCGAGGCGATGCGGATGATCGTCGCGGCGCGGGGGGATCGGCCCTTCGTCTCGCTTTTCGATTTTGCGCGGCGGGTGGACCTGAAGCGGCTCGGCAAGCGGCCGTTGGAGATGCTCGCGCGCGCCGGGGCCTTCGACGTGCTGGACGCCAACCGCCGCCGGGTCTTCGACAGCCTCGACGCGCTTTCGGCCTGGTCGGCGGCGGTGCATGAGGCGTCCTCGTCCAGCCAGGTCTCTCTTTTCGGGGATGCGGGTGATGACCTGCCGGAGCCGCGGCTGGCGCCGGTCGATGACTGGCTGCCGGTGGAGCGGCTGGCAGAGGAGCACCAGGCGGTGGGCTTCTACCTGTCGGGCCACCCGCTGGACGATTACATGCCCGCCCTCAAGCGCAAGAAGGTGATGACGCTGAGCGAGGTGACAGAGGCCGCAGAGCGCGGGCCGCTGGTCGCGAAGATGGCCGGTACCGTGTCGAACCGGCAGGAACGCAAGTCCGCGCGCGGCAACCGCTTTGCCTTTGTCGGGCTTTCCGATCCCACCGGGCTTTACGAGGTCACGGTGTTCTCCGACACGCTGGAAACCGCGCGCCAGCACCTGGAGCCCGGGAACGCCGTCGTCCTGACGGTCGAGGCCAACCTTGAGGGCGAGACGCTGAAGCTGCTGGCGCGGGCGGCGCAGCCGGTCGACAGCGTGGCCGCCGATGCCGGGGGCGCGGGCCTGCGCATTCATGTGGAGACGGAGGCCGCCGTCGCCTCCGTCGCGGGTCTTCTGGCGCGCATGCAGCAGGAGGCGAAGATCCGGTCGCGCGGTCCGGTCAGCTTCCTTGTCGCCGACCGCGCCACCGGGACCGAAGTCGAGGTCGAGACCGGCCGCGACTTCCCGGTCAATCCGCAGATCAAGGGCGCGATCAAAGCCATGTCCGGCGTCGTGCTGGTCGAAGAGGTATGAGGCCGAGGCCCGGCAGGCTGGTCCGCGCGCTGCGCAACCTGGCGGCGTTTGGGGCACTTGTCGTGTCGGCGGTTCTGGGCCTGCGCGCCTTCTACGCCCTCCCTTCGCTTGATGCGCGGACCGTCAGCGCGGCGATACCCGCCTCTGCCGAAACCACGCTTGGCGCGGCGATCCTGCCCGATGCCGCGCGCCATCCGGGGCTTTCAGGTGTCTTCGCGCTTGAAAACGGGATCGACGCCTTTGCCGCGCGCATGTCCCTTGCGCTTGCGGCGGAGCATTCGATCGACGCGCAATACTACATCTGGCAGGACGACCTGACCGGCCTCAGGCTTCTGTCGGAACTGTCCGCCGCGGCCACCCGCGGGGTGCGCGTGCGGCTCCTGGTCGATGACAACGGCACGCCCGCGCTTGATCAGGAACTTCTGGCGCTTTCGGCCCTACCCTCGGCAGAGGTCCGCATCTTCAATCCCTTCGTCCTGCGTGCGCCGCGCGGGTTGAACTACATGTTCGACTTCAGCCGGCTGAACCGACGGATGCACAACAAGTCCTTTACGGTGGACGGTGTCGTGACCATCGTCGGCGGCCGCAACATCGGCAATCTCTATTTCGAGACGGGCAGCGGGCATCTCTACTCCGACCTCGATGTGATGGCCTTCGGCCCCGCCGCCGCCGATGTGGGCGCCGATTTCGACCGCTACTGGAACAGCCATTCGGCCTATCCGGTGGAACTTCTGGTCAAGCCGGAACCCGGCGGCGGCACCCGTCTGGCCGCGCGCGATGCGGCCCTTCGCGAGACGGCGCAGGCCGAACTCTACGGCCAGGCGGTGCGGTCCTCGCGTCTGTCCGCGCTGATCCGGGACCGCAGCCTTCCGATCGAATGGACGAGGGTGCGGCTCTTCAGCGACGATCCGGCCAAGGCGCTCGGGCAGGTGAACGGCGAGGCACTGATGTTTAGCCTGCTGATGGCGGAGATCGAGCGCCCCGCGCACAGCTTCGACAGCGTTTCGGCCTATTTCGTACCGGGTCGGCAGGCGACGCGGATGCTGGCCGGGATGGCGCAGAGGGGCATCAAGCTCAGGACGCTCACCAATGCGCTTGAGTCGACCGACGTGGCGCCGGTGCACTCGGGCTATATCGGCTATCGGGACGCGCTCGTCGATGCGGGGGTCGAGGTCTGGGAGCTGAAAAGCGAGGGTGGCGAGCGCAAGTCGGTCGATGATTTCGGGATCATCGGCATTTCCCGCACTGCCCTTCACGCCAAGACGTTTCAGATCGATGGGCGCCGGGCCTTTGTCGGCTCGTTCAACTTCGATCCCCGCTCGAAACGCCTGAACTGTGAAATGGGCCTGATGATCGACAGTCCCGCGCTTGCGGGGCTGATTTCGGGATGGCTCGACCGGGAATTGCCCCGGCTCGCCTACCGCGTGCTGCGGGATGCCTCGGGCGGGTTGGTCTGGATCGATCGCAGCGGCGCGGGCGAGGAAACTGTCTGGACGCACGAGCCGAACACCACCTGGCCCTTGCGCACGGCGGTCTGGATGATCGGGTTTCTGCCGGTCGAGTGGCTGCTTTAGCGGGCGAAACGCCGGGCGAAGATCCGGGCCACCGACACCGCCAGGATGATGCGCAGCAGATGGTGCGCCGTCACGTAAAGGATCGACAGCTTCAGGCTGAGCGCGATCAACCCCATCTCCACCAGGCCGCCGGGGGCGAAGGCCAGGAAGACCGCCGGGGTGGTTTCGCCGACCGCGCCCGCCAGGCCCCAGGCGATCAGGCCCGCGCCCCCCATCATGAGAGAGACGCTGATCAACGAGAGCCGCAGGGCCTCAAGGATGCGCCGCTTCGGCATCCCGCTGAAACGCACGCCCAAGGAGGTGCCGATCACGACCTGGGTCGCCCAGACGGCGGCTTGCGGCGGGACGGCCGCGGTAAGCCCGGTGAGATGGGCCGCCCCCGACAGGACGATCGGTCCCAGCACATGCCCCGCCGGCAGGTTCAGCTTCAGCCCCAAGATCGCGCCCGCCACGCCCGCGACGACCAGGACCGCCAGGTCCACAAGCCCCATCTCGCTGCCCGCCACGGCAGCGCCGCTGGCAGATCCGACCGCGTGCCCGACCATCCAGGTGAAGAAGAGCGGAATGAACATGATCGTCAGGATCAGCCGCAGGAACTGCAGCATGATCAGCATCTGCATGTCGGCGCCAGCCTCTTCGCCCATCTGCACGGTCTCGACCAGCCCACCCGGCGCCGTTGCGAACAACGCGGTGACCCGGTCGACACGGCCGGAGGCCACAAGCACGCGGAAGCCGGCGTAATGCACGGCTGGGATGAAAAGCGTGAGGATGGCGAGCGAGGGTAGCCAGGCCGCCGCCTCCTGCAAAAGCCCCGGTTGCACCGCCCCGCCGATCGCCACGCCGACCACCGGAATGAAGAGCATCCGCAGCCGCTGCGGCGCCTCTGGTAGCCTGCCCAGGGGGCGCAGGCCGAGAAGAGCGGCCGCGCCGACGCCGAGAAGCGAGCCCAGCAGCATGGGCAGCGGCAGGTGCAGCAGCATGGCGGCGGCCCCGCCCAGGGTGCCGATCGCATAGGTCGCGGCCACGGTCGGCCAGTGCGGTGCGCCGAAAAAGGCGGACAGTCGGGAGGTCATCGCGCTTGGTCTAAGAATATCCGGAGGAGGATCTTGCCCGCGAGCCTGACACCAACCTGTCAGCCGCCGGGCGTCGGCAAATGCTTACCAGTGCGGGGGCTTCTGATCGGCAAGGGGGATCGTGCCGGTGCGTTCGGCCTCCGCCTCTGCGGCGCGTTCCATCAGCAGGGCGACGCGGCGGTTCAGAAGGTCGAGTTCCCGCGATTGGCGTGCCACGACCTCGGACAGGTCATCGACGATGCGGCGCAGATGGGCAAGCTCTTCCTCGGCCCTGTTCAATCTCTCGCTCATGCCTCTGTCCGCCTCCTTGCCGGTCTCGCGCAGGGGGGGTGTCCCCACCCCCTTATCGGGGTTTCCAGGTCCGCGCACCAGATCGCATCTCCGCGCGAAATCACTTGACCGGAACCGGCCTGATACCGAAGTCTGAAGCCCTTCCGGTAGCGTAGTCGGGTGGGGTCTTGGCGAATGCAGGGCGAGCCTTGCGAAAGCGGGTCGGGTCGTGGGCGCCAAGACCGTGCCATCTGGCGGTCCGTCCCGGTGTTCGGCGGGTTGGAAGACGAAGTCCAGGCCGACATCGAGGCGCGGGCGAACTGGCGCAACTGGCGCGCGCGAGAGATGGTGTTTGCCCGGGGCGACAAGGGCAATCACCTGTTTGTCGTTCTGGAAGGGCGGCTGAAGCTCTCGATCCTATCGCCCGCCGGGCGGGAGTTGCCGATCCGCGTCGCCGCGCCTGGTGACCTGGCGGGCGAGATCGCCTGTTTCGACGGCGGTCTGCGCAGCGCCGATGCAGTCGCGATGGAGCCGGTGCGCGCCGTGGTGCTGTCACGCGCGGATCTGCGCGCGATCGCGGCGCGCCATCCCAGCTTGCATGAGGCGATGATCGCCTACCTCGGGGCGTTGCTTCGCGGAACAAACGACAGGCCGGAGGCGCTGGCGCTGCGCAGCCTTCAGGAGCGGCGCGCCCGCTATATCCTTTTCGCGCCGGATACCCAGCACGCGAGCCCGACCGGGGCAGCGCCCCATCTCGCGCTGAACTTGACGCAGGCGACCTCAGCCTGTTCCTCGGCGCGAGCCGTCCGAGGGTCAACCGTCTACTTCCCGAGTTCCGCACGGCGTTGCGCGCGATGGCCGAGGCGCTGGAATGATCCTCTACCCGGGTGTTCCGACCCATGGGCGCAGATTGCCGGGCTGTAACCTGGGTAACAGCAGCGGCGGGACGAACCGCTCATCTTGACCTCATCGCGCGATGTGTATGCGACACGTCAGTATCGATGGAGATTCCCGATGATTGCGCTCAGCACCGCTGCTTGCCTGATCCTGCGCCTTGAGCGGAATCGTGCCCCTCTTGGCGCAGGATCTCAACGCCGATCAAGCGACCGCGAAGATCGCGTGGGGCAGGCCCGGCATCATCGTTCAGCCGGTGGGATGTTCGCGCACCGACGCCGCCGCGCTTGGCGGCATGCCGCCCGTCGCACGGTCGTTGGCGGAGATCACCATCGAGACGACCTCTGGCGAAATTGCGGTCCAGCGGCCGGCGAGAAGCTGGTGGAAGACCGAGATCAACCGCTCGGCGACGCGGGGTTGCAGGTCCGCCAGCGCATCCTGATCGCCCAGCAGGAAGAAGGCGCGCCGGTGATCCGAGGGGCAGGGACAGATGTCCAGATCGCGCAGCGCCCCGGGCGACTGGAACAGGCAGAATGCCGATGTGACGGCCCAGCCATATCCGGCCTGAACGAAGCGCAGCAGACTTTGGGTGGAATCGAAGCTGAAACGGGGTGGCTCCGTTGCCCCGAGTTCGGAGGCGATTGCCGCCGTTGTCGTTCCGAACTTCGAGTTGCGCCCGAAGGCGACCTGGGGCTTCTCGGTGGACAGGCGCTCGAACGGAAGGTCCGCCATCGCGCGCGGCCGGACCACAAGATAGGGGTCGTGGAAGAGTTCAAGGCGGTGGGCGCGGGTTTCGGGGTTGAACGGCGGGCAGTCGATGGCCAGATCGCAGCGCCGCGCCTGAAGGGATTCCTCGATCCAGGGCGAGATCCCCGAGCGCAGTTCCAGCGACCGGGCGAGCTTGCCCGCCGCGATCAGGAATTCCGCCCCCATGATACAGGACAGGCTGTCGGGCATCACGATGCGGAGCACGTCGGGCGGCGCCTGCCGCGACGCGCTGACCCGATCGAGCAGGGAGTCGAGCGCGGCGATCCTGTCCGGAAGCTCCCGCGCCAAGGTCTCGGCCGGCTGGGTCAGGCCAAGCGGTCGCGAGGAACGCAGCAGAAGCGGAACCCCGAGGAGCGATTCAAGCCGCTGGATGTGCTGTGTCACCGTCGGCTGCGAAAGGCCAAGCGCCTGGGCCGCAAGCGAGATGTTCCGCGTCTGCGCGACCGCCAGAAAGCTTCGCAGCAAGACCAGTTCAGCGGCGCCATCATTGCCCAACGCAATACCTCCGATCGGCAGATGCAATAGTATAGATAGATATGGATTCGTCTGCAAACCTCGCCATTTTGGCCGCGCACATCGGCTTTGGGGCAAATCATGAAAACACATGCGCAAGCGGTCGTCATCGGCGGCGGTCTGGTTGGCTGTTCGATCCTCTATCATCTCGCCAAGCTGGGCTGGACCGACGTCGTCCTGCTGGAGCGCGATGAGCTGACCTCGGGCTCGACCTGGCACGCGGCCGCGAACATCCACGGCCTGCATGACAACAACAACATCTCGAAGATCCAGTACTACACGATGAAGCTCTACAAGGAGCTTGAGGCCGAGACCGGACAGGGCTGCGGCGTGTTCCAGCCCGGGTCGCTCTACCTTGCGCAGACCGAGGCGCGCGAACACCAGCTGCGCCTTCAGGAAGCGAAGGCCCGCTATTTCAAGGCCGATTTCCACAACATCAGCCGCGACGAGGCCGAGCGGCTGCACCCGCTCGTCGATTTCGACGGCATCCGCTGCATCATGTACGAACCCGACGGCGGCAACGTGGACCCCTCTGGCGTGACGCAGGCCTATGCCGCCGGCGCCCGCAAGATGGGGGCGGAGATCCACCGCTTTACCCCCGTCACCGCCACCATCCAGCAACCCGACGGGAGCTGGATCGTCGAGACACCGAACGGCAATATCCATACCCAATGGGTGGTGAACGCCGCCGGCCTCTGGGGGCGCGAGGTGGCGCGCATGGCCGGGATCGAGCTTCCGCTGCAACCGACCGAACACCAGTATTTCGTCACCGAGACGATCGCGGAGATCGCGGCGCTGGGCCGTCGCCTGCCGTCGGTCGCCGACCGGGACGGCGAATACTACCTGCGCCAGGAGGGCAACGGCCTGCTGGTCGGCGCCTACGAGAAGGACATGCGTTTCTGGGCCGAGGACGGCACCCCGCAGGGCTTCGGGCATGAGCTTTTCGCCGACGACCTTGAGCGCATCGAGGAAAACATGATGCGCGCCATCGCGCGGGTTCCCGCCGTGGGTTCGGCCGGCATCAAGCGCGTCATCAACGGGCCGATGATCTGGTCGCCCGACAGCGCCGCCCTTTACGGCCCGGTGCCCGAACTCCGGAACTACTTCTGCTGCACCGGCATCATCCCCGGCTTCTCGCAGTCGGGCGGTCTGGGCCTGATGAGCGCGCAGTGGATCGTTCAGGGCGAGCCGCAGTACGACATGTTCGCCTGGGACCTTGCCCGCTTCGGCGACTGGGCCGACAAGGCCTTCACCAAGGCGCGCGTTCAGGATCAATACGCCAACCGCTTCAAGATCCACTTCCCCTATGAAGAGCGGGCGGCCGGGCGCCCGGTCCGCACCCGCCCCGCCTTCCAGATGCAGAAGGACCTGGGCGCGGTCTTCGGCCTCAACTACGGCTGGGAACATCCGCTGTGGTTCGCGCCGAAAGGCGTGGAGCCGAAAGAGACCTACGGCTTCACCCGCCAGCCCTGGTTCGACCATGTCGGGGCCGAGGTGAAGGCGCTGCGCAGCGGTGTCGGCGTCATCGACATCTCGAACTTCGCGAAATACGAGGTCAAGGGTGCGGGCGCGGGCGACTGGCTTGACCGGATCATCGCGAACCGGGTCCCGTCCGAGGTGGGGCGGTCCTGCCTGACGCCCCTGATCGGCAAGCGCGGCGGCATCGCGGGCGACTTCACGGTGACGAAGCTCGGCGAAGATCACTTCTTCATGGTCGGCTCAGGCATGGCCGAGCGCTATCACCAGCGCTACTTCTACGCGGTGCCGCGCCCGGAAACCGTCTCCTTCCGAAGCCTCACCGTCGATCTCTGCGGCGTCAATGTCGCGGGTCCGGAAGCACGCAGGCTGCTGTCGCGGCTGACGCAGGAAGACCTGTCGAACGCGGCCTTCCCCTTCATGCGGTCGCGCCGGATCACCATCGCGGGCGTCGAGGCGATCGCGATCCGTGTGTCCTTCACCGGCGACCTGGGCTGGGAGCTTTATGTCGCGGAGGCCGATCAGGTGAAGCTTTACGCCGCCCTCCTTGAGGCCGGGCGCGACCTTGGCGTCTGCCCGGTCGGCAGCCGCGCGCTGCTCTCGCTCCGGGTCGAGAAGGGCTATGGCTCCTGGGGCCGTGAGTATAGCCCCGAATACTGGCCGCAAGAGGTTGGCCTCGACCGCCTGATCAAGATGGACAAGCCCGACTTCCTCGGCAAGGACGCCTATGCCGCGCTGGCCGGACAGGCCCCGCGCGAGAAGCTGGTGATGATCGAGGTCGAAGCCGACATCGCCGACGCGACCGGCGGTGAGCCGATCTTCCTGCCCGACGGCACCCCGGTCGGCCGGGTCAGCTCCGGCGCCTACGGCTACTCGGTCGGCAAGTCGCTGGCGATCGGCTTCATCAAGACCGTGCATGCGCAAGCCGGAACCGAACTGTCGGTCGCGATCCTTGGCAGGGACCACCGGGGCGTGATCCTGGCCGAGCCCGCCTTCGACCCCACGGGGGAACGGCTGCGGGGTTGACGTCAGCCTGATCCGGGGTGCCCCCTTTGACCTGCGCGATAACCGGGAAAACGGCCACCTCGGCCGTTTTCTTGTTTTGCAGGCTTCATCTACCGTCCTGCTTGGCGAAGCCGCCTGCGGTTTCGCGCCACCGAAAGTCTGGCGGCGAATGGCTTCATGTCTCATCGGGTCGAGCAGGATGCGACCATCCGCAGAAGATCGAAACTCGCGCGGCATCAGCCGCGCGAGATCATATTTTTTCTTTCAATAATATGTGCTTGACCTCCTCTTGATCTCTGCCAGAGTGCGCGGCGGAGGGGCTTGTTAATCTCAATCTAGACAAGGATTAGAAATGAAATTTGCGACCGCAACTATTCTAGCTTTCACATTGCTATCGGGCTGCGTGGCAAACACCGCCACCGTCAGCGACTACAACGGCGCCAGTGTCAAGGTGCAGACAACGAACTTGGTTCCCGTGAAGGACCAGATTGAAGTGGCCAAGAAAGAGGCGGATCGCATCTGTGCTCTGGGCACCAGCAAGCGGGCTGAATATGCCTCGACACGGCAACTGCCGGACTACTCCGCCGAACACCTGTTCCTTTGCCTTTAGGCCGGCAATCGACATGGAGGTGCGACCAGGTCGCATCTCCATGCGCGTCGGGCCCGCTGCCTAGCGGGTGAACTTCTTGTATTTTACCCGCTTCGGTTCCACCGAATCCGGGCCAAGGCGGCGGATCTTGTCCTGTTCGTAGGCTTCGAAGTTGCCCTCGAACCATTCGACATGGGCCTCGCCCTCAAACGCCAGGATGTGCGTGCAGAGGCGGTCGAGGAAGAAGCGATCGTGCGAGATGATGACCGCGCAGCCCGCGAAGTCGTCGAGAGCGGCTTCGAGCGCCTGCAAGGTCTCCACGTCCAGGTCGTTTGTCGGTTCGTCGAGCAGCAGGACGTTGCCACCGGATTTCAGAAGCTTGGCCATGTGGACGCGGTTGCGCTCACCGCCTGAAAGCAGGCCAACCTTCTTCTGCTGGTCGCCGCCCTTGAAGTTGAAGGAGGAGCAGTAGGCGCGCGAGTTGACGGTCACGTCGCCCAGTTCGATCTGTTCGGCGCCGCCCGAGATCTCCTCCCACACCGTCTTGTTCGCATCGAGCGCGTCGCGCGACTGGTCGACGTAGGACAGTTTCACCGTGTCGCCATAGCTGACTTCGCCCGCGTCGGGCTGTTCCTGCCCGGTGAGCATCCGGAAGAGCGTGGTTTTCCCCGCGCCGTTCGGGCCAATGACGCCGACGATGCCGCCGGGGGGCAGCGCGAACGAGAGGTCCTCGATCAACTGCTTGTCGCCCATGTGCTTCTTCAGCCCCTCGACCTCGATCACCTTGCCGCCAAGGCGCGGGCCGTTGGGGATGACGATCTGGGCGGAGGTGATTTTTTCGCGTTCGGACTTCGATGCCATCTCTTCGTAGGCGTTGATACGCGCCTTCTGCTTGGCCTGGCGGGCCTTGGCGCCCGCGCGGATCCATTCGAGTTCCTTTTCCAGAACCTTCTGGCGGGCCTTGTCCTCGCGCGCTTCCTGCTCGAGTCGCTTGGCCTTCTGTTCGAGCCAGGCGGAATAGTTGCCCTCGTAGGGAATGCCCCGGCCCCGGTCGAGTTCGAGGATCCAGCCGGTGATGTCATCGAGGAAGTAGCGGTCGTGGGTGACGATCAGGATCGTGCCCTTGTATTCGATCAGGTGCTTTTGCAGCCAGGCGATGGTTTCGGCGTCCAGGTGGTTGGTCGGTTCGTCGAGCAGCAGCATGTCGGGTGCTTCCAGAAGCAGCTTGCAGAGCGCGACCCGGCGCTTCTCGCCGCCCGAAAGGCTGTCGACCTGCGCGTCGTCCGGCGGGCAGCGCAGCGCCTCCATCGCGATATCGACCTGGCTATCGAGATCCCAGAGGTTCTCTGCGTCGATCTCGTCCTGAAGCTGCGCCATCTCCTCGGCGGTTTCGTCCGAGTAGTTCATGGCCAGTTCGTTGTAGCGCTCCAGCTTGGCCTGCTTGGCCTTCACCCCTTCCATCACGTTGCCGCGCACGGTCAGGCTTTCGTCAAGCTGGGGTTCCTGGGGCAGGTAGCCGACGGTCGCGCCCTTGGCGGCCCAAGCCTCGCCGGTGAAATCCTTGTCGATGCCGGCCATGATGCGCAGAAGCGTCGATTTACCCGCGCCGTTGACGCCGACGACGCCGATCTTGACGCCCGGCAGGAAGTTCAGGCGGATGTTCTCGAAACACTTCTTGCCGCCGGGATAGGTCTTGGAAACGCCATCCATGTGATAGACGAACTGGTAAGATGCCATGAGAGTGCCTCGTCGCGCTGAAATCCGGGTCTGGGGCGTTCTATCCGGGCGAAGGGGGCGGCGCAACGGGGCTAAGTTGGCCCTTGTTTTGCCGCAGGGCGCCCTTTGCCCTACACTGGGTCCATCAGAGGGAGGGTATGGTGATGAAACTTGCCGTGGTGCAGGTTCCGCCGGTCTATCTCGACAAGGCCGCATCGCTTGAGCGGGCGGTGGAGCTTGTCGGGCAGGCTGCGGCTGAGGGCTGCCGGATGATCGTCTTCCCCGAGGTTTGGCTGCCGGGATATCCAAGCTATGTCTGGCGTCTGAAGCCGGGCGCGGGGATGTTGGCCACGGACACGCTCTTCGCGCGATCCCAGGCCAATTCGGTCGATCTGGAGCGCGATGACCTGGCGCCGCTGCGAGAGGCGGCGGCCGAACATGGCGTCGTGGTGGTGATGGGGCACCAGGAGGTCGACGGGCGCTTCAGCGGCAGCACGCTGTTCAACAGCGTGGCGATCATCGACGCGGATGGCCGCATCCTCAACAATCACCGCAAGCTGATGCCGACCAACCCCGAGCGCATGGTCTGGGGGTTTGGCGACGGCTCCACCCTCAATGTCGTGGAGACCGCGGTGGGCCGGGTCGGTGCCCTGATCTGCTGGGAAAACTACATGCCGCTCGCACGGTTCGCGCTTTATGCGCAGAACATCGACATCTACCTGGCCCCGACTTGGGACAGCGGCGACACCTGGCTGGCCACCATGCAGCACATCGCGCGTGAAGGCGGGTGCTGGGTCGTCGGTTGCGCCACCGCGCTGGAACTGTCGGATATTCCGGCCGACCTGCCGTTCCGCGAGGAGCTGTTCCAGGAGGCCGAGGGCTGGATCAATCCCGGGGATGCCGTGGTCTACCGGCCCTTCGGCGGATGTCTTGCGGGACCTATGCGGCGTGAAAAGGGGCTTCTGACCGCAGAGATCGATGTCGCGCAGGCGCGCGCCTCGCGCCGGAAGTTTGATGTCGCGGGCCATTATGCCCGGCCCGACGTGTTCACGCTTGAGGTCCATCGCGCGCGCCAGGTGCCGGTGCGCTTCGAAGGGTAGGCGCGCGGTGGGCAGCCCCCGCGCGCCAGCCGTTGGCTCGGCGCACAAGCATCTTGACCTCGGCACTGGCGGGCGACAGTAAGGTTGCGCGCAAATCGAGGCGGGGATGAGGGCCGGATTTCCAACAGCCGTTGCGGGCCAGACCATCGGCCTTCTGGGCGGGTCCTTCGACCCGGCCCATGCCGGTCATGCCCATATCACGCGCGAGGCGATCAAGCGCATTGGTCTTGACCGGGTCTGGTGGCTGGTCTCGCCGGGCAATCCGCTGAAGGCGCGCCAGCCGGCGCCGATGGCGGACCGGATCGCGCAGGCGCGGGCGGTGATGGACGATCCGCGCGTCGTCATCAGCGATCTCGAGGCGCGGCTTGGGACAAGGTTCACGGCCCAGACGCTGCGGCGGCTCAAGGCGCTCTATCCGGGGGTGCGCTTCGTCTGGCTGATGGGCGCGGATAACCTGGTGCAGTTCGACCGCTGGCAGGACTGGGAATGGATCATGCGCAACGTGCCCGTCGGGGTCTTTGCCCGACCGGGCGCGAGGCTTGCCGCGCGTGGCGCCCGCGCGGCCGAGGAATACGACCGCTTCCGCCTGCCCGGAGAGGCCGCGCGCCTGCTTCCCGGTCTTCATCCGCCGGTCTGGTGTTTTCTGGATGTGCCGATGGTCGATATCTCCTCCAGTGCGATCCGGGAGCGGGGCGATTGGCGGCAGGGGGCTTGAACGCGGGCGCGGGCGGGGGGATAGTGCGGGAAGGGTGGAACGGGCGCTAGGCCGGGGAGGGGCTGTGCGCATGGATCGCAGGCATTTCGTCGGACTGCTGGCCTCGGGTCTTGCGACCCGCGGATGGGCCGACGCGCCGCTGACGCAGATCCGTCCGGTCGCGCGGCCGGCGGTGGCCCGGCAGGGCACGCTGGTCGGGGACGCTTCCGATCTGATCACCAAGGCCAAGCTTGGCGGGCACAGTTCCTATGCGCTTCTGGACCTGAAATCGGGACAGGTGATCGAGGCGATCGACCCCGCCCGCCCCATGCCACCGGCAAGCACCGCGAAGGCCATCACCTCGCTTTACGCGCTGGAGCATCTGGGCGCGGGGTATCGCTTCACGACCCGGCTGATCGCGACGGGTCCGCTGAAGGACCGCGTAATCGCGGGCGACCTGGTTCTGGCGGGCGGGGGCGACCCGACGCTGACGACCGACCGGCTGGCAGAGATGGCCTATGCGCTGGCGAAGCTGGGCGTGCGCGGCATTCAGGGGCGGTTTCTGGTCTGGGGCGGGGCCCTGCCCTATGTGAGGGAGATCGACCCCGACCAGCCCGACTGGCTGGGCTATAACCCGGCGGTCGCGGGGCTCAACCTCAACTTCAACCGCGTGAATTTCACCTGGAAGCGCGAGGGGCAGGGCTATTCGGTCGGCATGAACGCCGAGGATCGCCGCTTCGTCCCGCCCGTGACGGTGGCGCGCGTCCGGCTGGCGGAGCGGGATCTGCCGGTCTACGCCTATGACGAAAAGGGTGGGTTCGAGGATTGGAGCGTGTCGCGCCAGGCGCTTGGCGGCGGCGGCAGCCGCTGGCTTCCGGTGCGTCACCCCGATCTTTACGCGGGCGACGTGTTCCGCGCTCTGGCCGCAGGGGCCGGCATGAAACTTCCCGCGCCCGAGCAGACTGCCACGGCCCCCAGGGGTACGGTTCTTGTGGAGAGCGGCAGCGACGATCTGACCGAGGTCCTGCGCCAGATGATGCGCTATTCCACGAACATGACGGCGGAGGCCGTCGGCATGTCGGCGTCCCTTCGGCGCGGGGTGGCGCAGCACGACGCCTCGGGTCGGGAGATGTCGGACTGGCTCGCGGATCGCTCCGGGGTGAAGGGCGCGCGGTTTGTCGATCACTCCGGTCTGGGCGGCGCCTCGCGCATCTCGGCCGAGGCGATGGCGGGCGCGCTGGCGCGTTTAGGGCCGGGCGCGCGGCTTGCTGCGCTGATGAAGGACGTCGGCGTCGAGCAGGACGGCCAGAAGCTGCCCGCGACGGTGAAGGCGAAGACCGGCACGCTGAACTTCGTGTCCGCCCTCACGGGCTATTTCACCGCCCCGAACGGGCGCGAACTGGTCTTCGCGATCCTGTCGGCCGACACCAAGCGGCGCGACGCGCTGAGCGAGGGCGAGCGCGAACGGCCCAAGGGCGGCAAGGCCTGGGTGAAGCGCGCGCGCGCGCTTCAGCACGAGCTGATCGCGCGCTGGTCCAAGGTGCATGGCGCCTGAGGTGTCAGAGCCCGTATCGCGCCGCCGTCAGGCCCTCGAAACTGATCTCGGGCTTGCGTCCGAGGACGAGGTCGGCCACCGCGCGGCCGGAGCCTGCGGCCATCGTCCAGCCCAGCGTGCCGTGGCCGGTGTTCAGAAACAGGTTCGGATAGCGCGTCGGGCCAAGGATCGGCGTCCCGTCGGGCGTCATCGGCCGGAGACCGGTCCAGCCCTCGGCCCGTTCCAGGTCGCCGCCATGGGGAAAAAGGTCGCCGATCACATGGCGCACCGTGGCCGTGGCATTGGGACCAAGCCGGTCTGAATAGCCCGCGATCTCGGCCGTGCCGGCCACGCGGATGCGGTCCCCCAGACGGGTGATCGCGACCTTGTGGGTTTCGTCCATGATCGTCGATTGCGGGGCACCCGCGTCATCGGTGACCGGGAGCGTGACGGAGTATCCCTTGACCGGGTAGACCGGCAGGCGCAGGTCGATCGGGTCCAGAAGCCGCGGCCCGAAGCTGCCGAGCGCGCAGACATAGGCGTCGCCCGTCACCAGGCCGAGCTTGTCGGTCTTGACGCCTTTCACCCGGTCGCCCTCGATCCGGATCATCTCGATCTTCTGGCCGTAGTGGAAGCGCGCGCCAAGCGCGGCCGCCTTTTCGGCCAGCGCCATGGTGAACATCCGGCAATCGCCGGTGCGGTCGGCGGTCAGGCGCAGGCCCCCCACGAATTTGTCACGGACGTGGGCGAGCGCCGGTTCGGCGGCGATGCAGCCGTCGGGGTCGAGAACTTCGAACGGGCTGTCGAACTCGGCCAGGATGTCCTGATCCGCCTTCGAGGCCTTCATCTGCTTCTCGGTACGGAAAAGCTGGAGCGTGCCCTGCGCGCGCCCGTCGTAGTCGATGCCCGTCTCGGCGATGAGGTCGGGCATCACGTCGCGTGAGTAGTTGGAGACGCGCACCATCCGCGACTTGTTGACCGCATAGGCGGCGTCGTTGCAGTTCATCAGCATCTGCGCGCCCCATTTCCACATGCGCGGGCTGATGAGCGGCCAGATGAAAAGCGGGCGGCGCTTCATGAAGAGCCACTTGAGCGCCTTCATCGGAACGCCGGGCGCGGCCCAGGGCGAGGTCATGCCATAGGACAGCTCGCCCGCGTTGGCGTAGCTGGTCTCAAGGCCCGGGCCCGGCTGGCGGTCCAACACGATGACCTCGGCCCCGGCCTTGGCAAGGAAATAGGCAGTGGTCACACCGATAACACCGGCGCCCATCACGACGATTTTCATGGCTTTGTCCTGTTCACGCGTTGCCCGCCGCTAGCATAGCACAACCATCGCGGCAATCGAGCGGATGCGCTGGACCTAGCGATCGGAGGTGGCTGGCCTGATCGCCGCTATCAGAGCGTCAGGTGCCGCGCCCGCGCACCGCGTTCGATCGCGGCGGCGTGCAGGCGGTCGATGTTCAACTCATGGCGCACTTCGGCCAGCAGGCGCAGTTCATCCTGCCCAAGCGAGCCATCTGCCGCCGCCACGTCGCAGGCCAGCGCATAGGCCGTCTCCCAAAGCCGCTCGGGCAGCGCATCGCGCACCATCGCAAAGAGCGTGTCGAGGCCGTCTTCCTCTTCCATCAGCTTGTAGACGGTCTGCGCGACCTCCTTGACCGCGTCGATGTCGTAGTCGGCGAAGATCGGAAGGTGGTTCACCTGGCGCTCGATGGCGACAAGTTCCGAGGTGCGGATGTTCTCGTCCGAGACCGAGACGGTGACCATGATCGCGACAAGCGCATCCTGGGGGGTGAAGGCGGGAAGGGTATGGGGCACTGTCCTGGTCCTTGTCTCGTTTGGCAGGCAAATTATTGACGATCCTGCCCCCGTTCAATAGGAGACGAGCCTTGCGGCACGACGGGTGCCGCCCTTTCGGATGGTGTGACCCATGTCTTCTCTACGCGATGCCGCGATGAACTCCAAAGCCTGGCCTTTCGAGGAAGCGCGCCGCGTTCTCAAACGTTATGAGAAAAAGGCACCGGAAAAGGGTTACGTTCTGTTCGAGACCGGCTATGGCCCCTCGGGCCTGCCACATATCGGCACCTTCGGCGAGGTGCAGCGCACGACAATGATCCGCCGCGCGTTCGAGATGATCTCGGACATCCCGACCAAGCTTATCTGCTTCTCGGATGACCTCGACGGGATGCGCAAGGTTCCCGAAAACGTGCCCGAGCAGGCAATGCTGAAGGAGAACCTTCAGCGTCCGCTGACCTCGGTCCCCGATCCGTTTGGGGAATACGAAAGCTTCGGGCATCACAACAACGCGATGTTGCGCCGGTTCCTCGACACCTTCGGGTTCGAGTACGAGTTCATCAGCGCGACCGATTTCTACAAATCGGGACGTTTCGACGAAATCCTGCTGCGCTGCTGTGAACGTTATGACGCGATCATGAAGATCATGCTGGCCTCCCTGCGGGAAGAGCGCCAGCAGACCTATTCCTGCTTCCTCCCGATCCACCCCGAAACGGGGCGCGTTCTTTACGTTCCGATGAAGAACGTCGATGCGGCGAAGGGCGAGATCACCTTCGATGACGAGGACGGGCGCGAATGGACGCTTCCGGTGACGGGCGGCAACGTCAAGCTCCAGTGGAAGCCCGACTTCGGCGCGCGCTGGGCGGCCCTTGGCGTCGATTTCGAAATGTATGGCAAGGATCATTCCACCAATACGCCGATCTATGACGGCATCTGCGAGGCGCTCGGCGCGAAGGCGCCGGAACACTTCACCTACGAGCTGTTCCTGGACGAACATGGCCAAAAGATCTCGAAGTCGAAGGGCAACGGGCTGACGATCGACGAATGGCTGACCTATGCCTCGACCGAGAGCCTAGGCTACTTCATGTACCAGAAGCCCAAGACGGCAAAGCGGCTCTGGTGGGACGTGATCCCGAAGGCCGTCGATGAATACCACCAGCAACTGCGCGCCTTCCCCGATCAGGACGAAGCGGCCAGGCTCGCCAACCCGGTCTGGCACATTCACAACGGCAACCCGCCGGCCTCCGACATGGTGGTGCCCTTCGCGATGCTTCTGAACCTTGCGAGCGTCGCGGGCGCCAAGGACAAGTCGGGGCTCTGGGGCTTCATCCAGCGCTACGCGCCCGAGGCGACGCCCGAGGCCAATCCGCAGCTCGACCAGGCCGCGGAATTCGCGGTGCGCTATTTCAACGCCTTCGTGGCGCCCTCGCGCAGCTTCCGGGTGCCAAGCGAGAAGGAGCGCGCGGCGATGGAGGACCTCGTGGCCCGGTTGAAGGTCTGGGACGGCGGCCTCGATGCCGAGGCGCTTCAGTCCATGGTCTTCGCCGTCGGCAAGGAGCACGGGTTCGAGCCGCTGCGCGACTGGTTCACCGCGCTTTACGAGGTGCTTCTGGGGGCCTCCCAAGGGCCGCGTTTCGGGGGGTTCATCGCGCTTTACGGTGTCGGTGAAACCGTTGCCCTGATCGAAAGGGCGCTGGCCGGAGAGATGGCGGGCTAGGCCCGCCAGAGCTTCCACCAGCCGCGCCAGCGGCGCGACAGCCCCTCGGCGGGCTCGCTGAAGAAACGCGCACCAAGGGTGCGGGCGTCGGAGAGCAGGCGCTCCTTCTCTTCCCGCGCGGCGGCGATGAAATCCTTGCCGCCGCCGGCACTTTCGCCTGCGCGTTCCAGGGCCTCGATCAGGAAGGCCAGGTCGCGCGCCTCGCCCAGGCGTTCGCCCAGGGCGTCGGCGGCGGCGACGTGATGGGCCGTCATTTCGGGCCAGATGGGCGTCAGCAGGCGGGCGTGATACCAGTGATCCTTCGTCCGCTTGCGCCATTGGTGCAGTGCCTCCCCTGTCGGGTCGGCTGCGGCCTGATGCATCGCGCGGCGCGCGGCGGTCCAGGTGCGTTCGAGTCCAGGCGCCAGCGCATCGAACCCGGAGCCCGCGATCTTCCAGCCACGCAGGCGCTCGGCGATCTCCTGCACCAGCCGCCCGTGTTCGGTCAGGGCGGCGGCTGCGGCATCTTCGGCCGGCGGCTCGTGCGGTGTCAGCGTCGCCTCGCGCAGCGCCGCGCGCGCATCGAGCGGCAGGTAGACACGCCGCGCGAGGGCATCGAAGGAGTCGCGCAGCGCATCGCGGTCCCTGAGATCCGCGACGACGCGCCCGGCCGTGCGCAGGGCGTCGTTCTCGCGCTCATACCCCTTGAAGTTCGGCCGTACGAGGCGGATCAGCGCGCGGGTCTTCTTGATGTTCTTGCGCAGCTCGCGCACGCGCTCGCCCTGCGGGCGCTCGGCCTCGGCGATCAGGGCAAGGGACGCCTCCAGGCGGTTGCGCGCAAGTTTGCGGACCGATTTGGCGATGGGCTGGTCCCGATCCGGGAAAGTGAATGGCATTTCGTACCTGTCGTGAATGTCGCCGAGTCATGCGGCGGTGACATCAGACAACAGTTCGATGACAGGGGCATGACAGCCAAGGTGTTGCCGCCCCCCGCGCTGCGGCGCACGGCCTGTTCACGCGCTGCTCAAAGCTCTGGGATAGCCGTTCCCCCGAGGGCCGATGGCCCTGCCACCCGGCATGAGCACCCAACCGCGCCCCGTCTTCGAGGGGGCGCAGTTCCCGTGATGGGACATCGGGCGCTTGCCGGGTGGCTGGCAATCACAAGGGGTTCACGGAATGAACAAGGCGATTACGGACGGGCTGGTGCTGATGCCGGCGGCTTTCGAAAGCGGGCTTGGCATGTGGTCGAGCGGCGACGGCACGCCGGGCTCGGCCACCTATGAGGGGGCCGCGAACGCGGCGCTGGTCACGGCGGATCAGGACTTCGGCAGCTGTCTGGAGATGATCAAGACCGAGGCCACGCAGAAGCTGCGCTACATGGGGGAAACGCCGATCCTGCCGGGCTGCTACCTGCGCGTCACCGCGCGGGTGAAGGCGATCAGCGGCAACCTGCCTTCGGTCCGTATCGCGGCCTGGGCCGGGGCTGCGGGCAACACGCATCTTGCGGGCGTGGTCGAAACCGGCCCTCTCGTCGCGCTGACCGCCTATGGCAAGGTCGAGACGGTGCAGGCGATCATCGGCACCGGGGCGCGGCAGGGCGTGGACATGGCCTGGGGCACTGCCGCGATCTATGCCCATGTCGGGCTCGATCTGAACGGGGCGCTTGGCGGGGTCGTGCGGATTGATGATATCGAGGTCGAGGATATTACCTCGGCCTTCCTGCGCGACCTGATCGACTGGGTGGATGTGCGCGACTACGGGGCGAAGGGCGACGGGGTGACCGATGACGCGGCGGCATTCGACGCGGCCGACGCCGCGGCCGCCGCGACGGGGCGGTCGCTTCTGGTGTCGTCCGGGACCTATTTCCTTAATGCCGACGTGACCCTTGAAGCGCCGGTGCGGTTCGAGGGGACGCTCACCATGCCCGTCAACCGGCGCCTCGCCATCACGCGCAACTATACGCTCGACGCCTATATCGACGCCTTCGGCGACGAGGAGGAGGGGTTCCGCAAGGCGTTCCAGGCGCTGATCAACTTTACCGACCATGATTCGCTCGACATGGGCGGGCGGCGCGTGAACGTCACCGCGCCGATCGACATGCAGGCCGCCGTCAACAACAAGACGACGTTCTATACCCGCCGGGTGATCCGCAACGGCCAGTTCGAGGTGGAAAGCGGGCCCGCCTGGGACCCGACGGTCGTGACCTCGATCGCGACCTATTCCGCCTCCAGCGACACGACGCTGACCGCGGTTGCAAACATCGCCAACATCCTGCCGGGGTCGCTGGTGGAGGGCAACGGCGTGGGGCGCGAGGTCTATGTCACCTCGGTCAACGTCGGGGCGGGGACGCTGCGGCTGAGCAAGCCGCTCCACGATGCGCTCGGGACCCAGACCTTCACCTTCACGCGGTTCAAGTACGTGCTCGATTTCTCGGGCTTCGCGGCGCTCGACAAGATGTCGCTGGCGGAGGTGGAGATCCAGTGCAACGCCGAGGCCAACGGCATCCTGCTGCCACCCGCGGGCAAGAACTTCCTGATCCGGGACTGCGCGATCAACCAGCCGAAGAACCGCGGCATCACCTCCCACGGGGACGGCTGCCAGGGGATGGAGATCGACCGCTGCCAGTTCCTGTCGGCGGAGGTGTCGCTGCCCGCCCCTGACCGCGTCTCGATCCTGTTCAACACCAACGGCAATGACGTGAAGGTTCGCGAATGCCGCGCGGTGCGGTTCCGCCACTTCGGGGTTCTGGGCGGGAACAACAATCTGATCATCGGCAACCACTTCTTCCAAGGGGACAACCAGTCCAATGGCGTGCGGCAGGCGGGCCTTGTCCTGGCCGGCAGCAACCTTTCCACGACACTGACCGGCAACTACATCGACAATTGCTTCCTTGAGATCACGAATGAGTACGAGGCCGATCCGGGCTTTGCCAACCAGTATTCGTTCGGCGGGCTGACGATCACCGGGAATACCTTCGTGGCCTCCGACGTAGCGGGCTGGTTCAGCTGGATCGTTTTCAAACCCTACGGTGCCGGGCATTTCATCGAGGGCCTGAACCTGACCGGGAACGCCTTCAAGGTCTTCAACGGCTCCATCGACCGGGTGGACAAGGTGGACACGACCTATGCCGCGCTCGACAATGCGCGGATGGTCAATATCCTGGTGCAGGGCAACACCTTCCGATCGGTCAACCAGCCGATCGCGAACCCGGTGACGATCGAGCATGTCCAGGCGACGGCGGCCACGACCTGGACCATCGACCCCTCGGCCTTCCTGCCGTTCGGGGGCTGGGCGCGCAATGTGGACTCGGTCGTCGCCGAGGGGATGATCACTGGCAACCTGGGCGAAAGGCGGTCCGACATGCCCTTCGTCAACGTCGAGCAGGGGGCCGCGAAGCAGCAGGTGACGCTGAACTGGGCGAACATCTCCAAGGGGCGGACCCATGTCCGGGTGCGCATGGACAACCCGCGCTGACCCGCTTCCCGTTTCAAGATTGACCAGACCCGGTCCGCGCCCCAGGGCGCGGACCTTTTGCTATCCGAGGTCCTCAGGCCCGAGGGCAAAGGCCTTGCCGAAGCCCGCGTTCAGCGCCGCGCGGGTAATGTCGAAGCGGACGAAGTGAAAGTCGGCGAAGTCGGCGTAAAGCCCGGACTTCGGATGATCGGCCAGCCAGCGGGCGCGGATCGTGTCATGTTCCGCGGTGCCGCGCCCCACGAACCGCGCGGCGACCGAGAGGGTCAGCCGCGGATGGGTCAGCGGATCACCGCGCGACCCGGGCTCGCCCACCAGCACCGACGCCCGAGGATCGGCAGAGAGCGCGCGCGTGTGGAGCGCCAGGTCAGAGACGAGCGTGACCGGCGCGCCATCGGGCGACAGGCCGAAGCCGATGCGGGTGACGTGGGGTGCGCCGGTATCGGGATGCAGGACCGCGAGCGCCGCAAAGCGCGCGTCGCGCAGAAGCGCCGCGGCCAGCGCCCGCGCCTCATCGTTCGTTTCGCGGATCGGAGAGGGTTTGTCGGTCATCGCCGCGACCTCGCTTCCTTTTCTGCACCGGGACCAAGCGACCTGCACGGGGCGCCAGCCTGCCGCGAATCACTGATTCGTTGAGATCGCTAACAGGGGCTGCGACCTTTGACGTGCTTTCAAGACCCCTCGGAGTCGGAAACTTCTCAAGATTCCGCGACCCGGCGGCAATCCGCCGAAATCCCTTCAATGCCGCAACAGGCATGCTTCGGGAAATCCAACGAGATTTTCGCGCGCAGTCAATAAATTTACAGAAACGCGTTACTGTTTGTGAAATAATTTACAGAAATATGCAATCAATAAAATGGGTTACGGAAAATCGAAGAATTGGTTTACAATGCCTCCTGACACACCGCGCCCGGCACCGAGCGAGCGGCGAGGCGGGGTGTCCCTGTAGGTGAACGCTAAGCGAAGGAGCATACGATGGCGGGTAAAGATCAGGGTACGGCCGAGGCGGCTTCAAAGCATCCCATCCCGCCCGGCTTCGAGAATGCACTGGTCTCGCCGGAAGCCTACAAGGAAATGTACGCAGCCTCGATGGCCGACCCCGACGCGTTCTGGGGTGAGCAGGGCAAGCGGATCGACTGGATCAAGCCCTACACCAAGGTGAAGAACACCAACTTCAACTTCGGCGAAGTGTCGATCAAGTGGTTCGAGGATGGCGAACTGAACGTCGCCGCCAACTGCATCGACCGCCATCTGGCGACCCGCGGCGATCAGGTCGCGATCATCTGGGAACCCGATGGGCCCGAGACGCCCGCGAAGCACATCACCTACCGTGAATTGCACGACAAGGTGTGCCGCATGGCCAACGTCCTGAAAGATCAGGGCATCCAGCGCGGCGATCGCGTCGTGATCTACCTGCCGATGATCCCCGAGGCCGCCTACGCGATGCTGGCCTGTGCGCGGATCGGCGCCATCCACTCCATCGTCTTCGCGGGCTTCTCGCCCGACGCGCTCGCCAACCGGATCAACGACAGCGAAGCCAAGGCGGTCATCACGGCCGACACCGCCCCGCGCGGCGGCCGGCGCACACCGCTGAAGGCCAACGCGGATGCCGCGCTGTTGCACTGCAAGGACTCGGTGCGTTGCCTGGTCGTCAAGCACACCGGCGACCAGACCACCTGGACCGAAGGCCGCGACATCGACGTGCTGGCCCTCATGGGGGCCGCCTCCGCCGATTGCCCCGCAGAGGCCATGAACGCCGAGGACCCGCTGTTCATCCTCTACACCTCCGGCTCGACCGGCAAGCCGAAGGGCGTCGTTCATAGCTCGGGCGGCTACCTCGTCTATGCCTCGATGACCCAGCAGATGACCTTCGACTACAAGGACGGCGACATCTTCTGGTGCACGGCGGACGTGGGCTGGGTCACGGGGCACAGCTATATCGTCTACGGCCCGCTGGCGAACGGCGCCACGACCGTCATGTTCGAGGGCGTGCCGACCTATCCGGACGCGGGCCGCTTCTGGGCCGTCTGCGAAAAGCACAAGGTCAACCAGTTCTACACCGCCCCGACCGCGATCCGCGCGCTGATGGGCCAGGGACCGGAGTGGGTCGAGAAGTACGATCTGTCCTCGCTGCGCGTGCTGGGGTCGGTCGGCGAGCCGATCAACCCGGAAGCCTGGGTCTGGTATGACAAGCATGTCGGCAAGGGCCGCTGCCCGATCGTCGATACCTTTTGGCAGACCGAGACGGGTGGTCACATGATCACCTCGCTGCCCGGCGCGATCGAGACGAAGCCGGGCGCGGCGACGCTGCCCTTCTTCGGGGTGAAGCCCGTGGTCCTGACCGCAGAGGGCGGACAGGTTGTCGAAGGCAACGGCGTCGATGGCGTGCTGTGCATCGGCGACAGCTGGCCGGGCCAGATGCGCACCGTCTGGGGCGATCACCAGCGCTTCCAGGAAACCTACTTCCAGCAGTACAAGGGCTACTACTTCACCGGTGACGGTTGCCGCCGGGACGAGGACGGCTACTACTGGATCACCGGCCGCGTCGATGACGTCATCAACGTCTCGGGCCACCGTATGGGCACCGCCGAGGTCGAAAGCGCGCTTGTCGCCCATGCCAAGGTCGCGGAGGCCGCTGTCGTAGGCTACCCGCACGAGATCAAGGGCCAGGGCATCTACGCCTATGTCACGCTGATGAACGGGGTTGAGCCGACCGAGGACCTGCGCAAGGAACTGGTCAAGTGGGTGCGCACCGAGATCGGGCCGATCGCCTCGCCGGATCTCATCCAATGGGCGCCGGGCCTGCCCAAGACCCGTTCGGGCAAGATCATGCGCCGCATCCTGCGCAAGATCGCCGAGAACGACTTCGGCGCGCTGGGCGATACCTCGACGCTGGCTGATCCGTCCGTCGTCGACGATCTGATCGACAACCGCATGAATCGGGGCTGAGGGCATGGGCGCTTCGAACGCACCCGCCGTCGTGATCCTTCTTGGGCCGCCGGGCGCCGGGAAGGGCACGCAAGCCCGCATGCTGGAAGAGAAATTCGGCCTCGTCCAGCTGTCCACCGGGGACCTGCTGCGCGCGGCCGTCGCAGCGGGCACGCCCGCGGGTCTCGCCGCCAAGGCGGTGATGGAGGCCGGCGGCCTTGTCAGCGACGAGATCGTGCTGGCGATCCTCAAGGACCGCATGGCCGAGCCCGACACATCCCGTGGCGTCATCCTCGACGGGTTCCCGCGCACGGCGGGCCAGGCCGAGTCGCTCGACCGCCTGCTGGCCGAGGCCGGGGGCCGCGTCACCGCCGCCATCAGCCTGGAGGTCGATGACGCGGCGATGGTGGGCCGGGTTTCCGGCCGCTACACCTGCGCCGATTGCGGCGAAGGGTATCACGACGAATTCAAGCAGCCCGCCAATGCCGGCGCTTGTGACAAATGCGGCGGCACGGCGTTCAAGCGCCGCGCCGACGACAATGCCGAGACGGTGCGTGCGCGGCTTGAAGCCTACCACGCCCAGACGGCGCCGCTGATCGCGCATTACGGGGCGATGGGTGTCCTTGAGACGATCGACGCGATGGGTTCCATCGAGGCGATCGCCGAGGGGCTAGGGACCATCGTCGGGCGCGTTTCGGCCTAGGGGAGGCCGGCTCCCCGCGAGGGGGGGCCGGAAATGAACGAGGGAGTTCAGGGAGTAACAACATGGCGGATAAATCTTCATCCAACGCCTATTGGGCCGCCAATATCCGGCTGATCAGGATCCTCCTGGTCGTCTGGGCCTTGGTGTCGTTCGGCTTCGGGATCCTGCTGCGCCCGATGCTGTCGGGTATCGCAGTCGGTGGGACCGATCTCGGGTTCTGGTTTGCCCAGCAGGGCTCCATCCTCGTGTTTCTGGTGCTGATCTTCGTTTATGCCGCGCGCATGAACAAGCTCGACCGTGAACACGGCGTGGAAGAATAAGGGAGAGCGGGGATAATGGATCAGTATACCCTTAACTTGCTGGTGGTCGGCGCGACCTTCGCGCTCTACATCGGCATCGCCATCTGGGCCCGCGCGGGCTCGACGAGCGAATTCTACGCCGCCGGACGCGGCGTTCACCCGGTGATGAACGGCATGGCGACCGGCGCGGACTGGATGTCGGCGGCTTCCTTCATCTCGATGGCCGGCCTCATCGCCTTCGGCGGCTACGACACTTCCGCCTACCTGATGGGCTGGACCGGCGGCTATGTGCTGCTTGCCCTGCTTCTTGCGCCATACCTGCGCAAGTTCGGCAAGTTCACCGTGCCGGAGTTCATCGGCGACCGCTTCTATTCGCCGACCGCGCGCCTCGTGGCCGTGATCTGCCTCATCACCGCGTCGCTGACCTATGTTATCGGCCAGATGACCGGCGTCGGCGTTGCGTTCTCGCGCTTCCTCGAAGTGTCGAACGCCACCGGCCTCTACATCGGCGCGGCCATCGTGTTCATGTACGCGGTTCTTGGCGGGATGAAGGGCATCACCTACACGCAGGTTGCCCAGTACGTCGTGCTGATCATCGCCTACACGATCCCGGCCGTGTTCATCTCGCTCCAGCTGACCGGTAACCCGATCCCGGGTCTGGGTCTGTTCTCCAACGACGCCGCCACGGGCCAGCCGCTCCTGTCGACGCTCGAAGGGCTCGTGACCGAGCTTGGCTTCAAGTCCTACCTGACGCAGTCCGACACCACGTTGAACATGTTCCTCTTCACGGTGTCGCTGATGATCGGGACCGCGGGTCTGCCCCACGTCATCGTGCGCTTCTTCACGGTGCCGAAGGTTGCCGACGCGCGTTCCTCGGCGGGCTGGGCACTGGTGTTCATCGCGCTTCTTTACCTGACCGCCCCGGCCGTCGCCGCGATGGCGCGCCTGAACCTGATCAACACCTTCTACCCGAACGGTGTGGGCGAAGCGACGCTGTCGCTCGCCGAGATCGAGGCTGGCGCTGACGCCCAGGGCAAGGACATCACCTGGGTGAACAACTGGGCCAAGACCGGTCTTCTGAAGTTCGAGGACAAGAACGGCGATGGCATGATCCAGTACGTCGGCGACAAGGAAGCCAACGAACTGACCGTGAACAACGACATCATGGTTCTGGCCAACCCGGAAATCGCGCATCTGCCGGGCTGGGTAATCGCGCTCGTCGCCGCCGGTGGTCTTGCCGCCGCGCTCTCGACGGCGGCCGGTCTCTTGATGGCGATCTCGTCCGCGGTGTCGCACGACCTGATCAAGGGTCAGATCAACCCGAACATCTCGGAAAAGAGCGAGCTGCTTGCGGCGCGTATCTCGATGGGTGTGGCGATCGCGGTCGCGACCTACCTTGGCCTCAACCCGCCGGGCTTCGCCGCCCAGACGGTTGCGCTGGCCTTCGGTCTGGCTGCCGCCTCGATCTTCCCGGCGCTGATGATGGGCATTTTCTCGAAGCGCATCAACAACGCCGGCGCGGTGGCCGGGATGCTGGCGGGCCTCCTTGTGACGGTTGTCTACATCTTCCTTCACAAGGGCTGGTTCTTCATCCCCGAGACCAACAGCTTCACCGACGCGAACCCGCTGCTGCTGTCGATCAAGTCGACCTCGTTCGGCTCGGTTGGCGCGCTCATCAACTTCGCGGTGGCCTACGTCGTCTCGGGCGCCACGAAGGAGCCGCCGGTCGAGATCCAGGACCTCGTGGAATCGATCCGCGTCCCGAAGGGCGCTGGCGCGGCCACGCACCACTGATCGATCTGACTATCGGCGCGTCCCTTCGGGGGCGCGCCAACCCAGTTTGAGGAGGTTCGGTTGAGCGACAGCGTTGAGAGCATTGCAGCGTTTCTCGCAACCGTGCATCCCTACGACAGTCTGCCGCGGGACGAACTGGCGCGTGTCGCCGGTTCCTTCAGCCGCAGAGAACTTCCCGGCAAGACCGAGGTCTATGCCTTCGGCGACCCGCTTTCGGGACTTTTCCTGGTCGAGGCCGGCGGGGTCGAGATCCTGGATCGCAACGGCGGGCTCGTCTCGCTGCTGGGGCCGCGCAATTCCTTCGGCGAACGTGGGCTTCTGCGCGACGGTCTGGCCGTGACCTGCGCGCGGACGATCGAGGATAGCCGGCTCCTGCTGCTGCCCGTTGGCGAATTGCGCCGCCTGATCGCCGGGTTCCCGGCCTTCGAGCGGTTCTTCAACCGTGGCCGGGGTGGAGAGGCGCGCGCCAACGATCTGAGCGCGCGCAAGGTTGCCGACCTGATGGCGCGCGATCCGGTGTCCTGCGGCCCGGAAACCCCCGTGGCGGAAGCCGCGCGCCAGATGCGCGATACCCATGTCTCCAGCCTCGGCGTGACGGACGAGGGCGGGCGGCTTCTGGGCATCGTCACGACACGCGACCTGTCGAACCGCGTTCTGGCGGAGGGTTTGGACGGGACCACGCCGGTCAGTGCGGTGATGACCCCCGATCCGGTCACGCTGACGCCCGAGGCGCTGGGGACCGACATCCTGCACCTGATGCTTGAGCGCAAGATCGGCCATCTGCCGGTGGTGCGCGAGGGCAGGCTGGCGGGCATGGTCACCCAGACCGATTTGACCCGCTTCCAGGCCCTGTCCTCGGCCGTCCTGATCCGCGATCTCGCCGATGCCGCGACAGTTGCGGACATGGCGGCGGTCACGGCGCGCATCCCCTCGCTTCTGGTGCAACTGGTCGGCGGCCACAACGCGCATGAGGTCGTCACCCGGCTGATCACCGACATCGCCGATGCGGTGACACGGCGGCTCTTGTCGATGGCGGAGGTCACGCTTGGCGCCCCGCCCGTGCCCTACCTCTGGCTCGCCTGCGGATCGCAGGGAAGGCAGGAACAGACGGGCGTGTCCGACCAGGACAACTGCCTGATGATCGACGACAGCGCGACCAACGACGACATGGCCTATTTCCGCGATCTGGCCAAGCTCGTCTCGGACGGTCTGGATGCCTGCGGCTATGTCTACTGCCCCGGCGACATGATGGCGACGAACCCGCGCTGGTGCCAACCGGTTCGCGTCTGGCGCGACTACTTCCGCGGCTGGATCGCGGCGCCCAACCCGGAGGCGCAGATGCTCGCCTCGGTCATGTTCGACCTGCGCCCGATCGGCGGCGCGGTCAGCCTCTTCGGCAACCTTCAGTCCGAGACGCTGGAGGCGGCGGCGAAGAACTCGATCTTCGTCGCGCACATGATCTCGAACTCTCTGAAACACACCCCGCCGCTCGGGCTCCTGCGCGGGTTCGCGACGATCCGGTCGGGCGAACACCGCAACCACATTGATCTGAAGCACAACGGCGTGGTTCCCGTCGCGGACCTGGCGCGCGTCTACGCACTGCAAGGGCGGCTGACGCCTGCGAACACGCGCGCGCGGCTTCTCGCGGCGGCCGGGGCCGAGGTGATCTCCGCCTCTGGCGCGCGCGACCTGACCGAGGCCTATGACCTGATCGCGGAAACGCGGCTGGCCAACCAGGCCCGCCAGATCAAGGCCGGGCGCAAGCCCGACAATTATCTTGCCCCCTCCGACCTGTCGGATTTCGAGCGCAGCCATCTGCGCGATGCCTTCGTGGTCGTGCGCACGATGCAGTCGGCGGTGGGGCAGGGCAAAGGCATGCTGGGATAGGGCAGGACATGATCTGGGAACTGGTTGCAATGGTGATCGCGGGCGTCGGAGCGGCGGGCGCCCTCTTGCTGGTCGCCCGGATCTTCCGCTGGAAGCTGCCGAAATGGGCGGTCCCGGCGACGGTTGGCCTGGCGATGTTCGCCTTCGCCGTCTGGAATGAATACGATTGGTATCCGCGCGTCCGCGATGAGCTGCCCGAAAGTGTCCGCATCGTTTCGGCCCCCGGCAGCTCGGCCGCCTACCAGCCCTGGACCTATGCCTTCCCGATCGTCCGGCGCTTCGTGGCGATCGATCTGGGCGCCGCGATCCACTCCGAAACCGCGCCGCGGCAATTCGTTGCCCCGGTGATGTTCGTCGAGCGTTGGGCGCCGATCAGACAGCTTCCCTTCGCCTTCGACTGCGAGGGCGGCCGCCGGTCCGACGTGTTCCCCGGCGGCAGGATCGAAGACACGGAATGGCTGACGCCGGGGCCGGAGGACGACCTCCTGGCTGCGGCCTGCGCGGGAGGGTGACATGGCGGACAGCGCGACGAAACCGCGGGTTCTGGTTGTCGAGGATGAAGACAACATCGCCATCGCGCTCGACTACCTGCTGACGCGCGAAGGCTATGATCACGACCGGGTCGCCAATGGCGCCGAGGCCATGCCGCGCATCCGCTCCGATCGCCCCGATGTCGTGCTTCTGGACGTGATGCTGCCCGAGGTCTCGGGCTACGAGATCTGCCAGGACATCCGCATGGACCCCGACCTGCGCGGGGTGAAGATCCTGATGATGACCGCGCGCGGCTCCGCGATGGAACGGCGCAAGGGGTTGGCCCTGGGCGCAGACGGTTTCATCGCCAAGCCCTTTGAACTGAAGGAACTGCGCGAGGAACTGCGGCGGCTGATCGACGCCGAAGGGGGCAACAGCGATGCTTGAGAGACTGGGCCTCCGGCTCAGGGTCTTCCTGTTCTTCGCCTTCCTGGCCACGGCGGGCATCGCGGCCATCGTCCTCGGCCTCTGGGTCGGCTATCACCGGGTTGAAAGCGCGGGGATCGTGTCGGCCTTCGTCATGGCCGGGGCTGTCGGCGGGTTCGCGGTCCTGGGCCTGACCGCCTGGGTCTGGTTCCTGTTCGACGAGAACGTCGCCCGCGCCATCGGCCGTATCGCCGGCGGGATGCGGGCCGAGGCCCATGCGGGCGGCGCGGCGCTTAACGAAAACGCCGCGCGCTACCTGGGCGATCTGGCACCGGCGGCGGCGGCGGTCACGGAAACGCTTAGCGAAACCCGCAACGCCCTCGCTGAAGCCGTGCAGCGGGAAACCGTGCGGCTGGCCGCGGAAAAGGCGCGGCTTGAAACGCTGCTGGCCGATGTGCCGGTGGGGGTGCTTTTGTGCTCCGCCGATCATCAACTCGTCTTCTACAACGGTCAGGCGGTGGACCTTCTGGGCGCCGGCGCGGCCCCTGGCCTTGATCGCTCGATCTTCGCCTATCTGCGCGAAGGCCCGGTGCGGCAGGCGCATGACAGGCTCATCGCCATCGGCGATGGCGAGGCGGCCTCGGACCTTTTGTGCGCAACGGTTTCAGGGGCGCGGGTGCTGGCGGCGCGGATGCGTCTTTTGTCGGACGGCGGCTATGTGCTGACGCTGCGCGATGTGACCGGCGATCTGGCCGCCCATGCGGCGCGCGAACGCCTTCTGGCGGAAATCTTCGACCGCATCCGGCGACCGGCGGCGAACCTGCAGACCGCGATCGGCGTGATGGCCGAGGGGAACCGGTCCCCCGAGGTCGCGGGCGCCATGGTGCATGAGGCGACGACGCTCGTGCACGCGGTCAACGATCTGGCCGCGCGCTACGACGCGGAGCGGGCGGGCTGGTGGCCCCTTCCGATGGTGCGCGCGGCGGACCTGACGGATTCGTTGCGCGCGCGCGCCGAGGCCGCGGGCCTGTCGATGACGACCGGGGCCGCCGACCTCATCCTGCGCTGCGACGGGTTCGAGATCGTGGCGCTGGTCGCGCATCTTGCCGAGGCGGTCGCGGAGGCGACCGGACAGCAGAGCTTCGCCCTGAGCCTTGCCGAGGACGGGGCCGGCGCGGTCATTGACCTTGAGTGGGAAGGCGATCCGATCGCCATCGGCCGCCTCGACGGCTGGCTTGCCGCCCCGGTCGATGCCGCGGCGCCCGATGTCACGGGACGCGCGGTGCTGGACACGCACGCGACGGAATGCTGGCCCGAACGGCGGCCCGGCGGGCGGGCGGTGATCCGCCTGCCGCTGCGCGACGCCCGCCGGGCGGCCCGGCGCCCGGCGCCCATCTCGCGGGCGGTCGTCTATGATTTCGACCTCTTGTCGAAGGGCCGCAGCGCGGCGGTGATGGAGGCGGCGCTCGGCGATCTGACCTATGTCGTCTTCGACACCGAAACGACGGGCCTTTTGCCCAGCCAGGGCGACGAGATCGTGCAGCTTGCCGCCGTCCGTATCGTCAACGGCCGCCGCGTGGAGCGCGAGGCGATGGACCTGCTCGTCAACCCGGGCCGTTCCATCCCGCCCCGCGCGACCGAGGTGCATGGCATCACCGAGGCGATGGTGGCCGATGCGCCCGGCATCGCCGAGGTCGGCCGGCGCTTCCACGACTTCGCCGAGGGCGCGGTACTGATCGCGCATAACGCGCCCTTCGACATGGAGTTCCTCCGCCGCCACGAGGCGGAGATCGGCGCGCGCTTCGACAACCCGATCCTCGACACCGTCCTCCTGTCGGCCGTCGTCTTCGGTCAGGGGGAGACGCACAGCCTTGATGCGCTGACCCACCGCCTGGGCATCACCATCCCGGAAGAGGCGCGCCATACCGCCATCGGTGACACGCTCGCCACCGCTGACGCTTTCCTCAAGCTCCTGCCGATGCTGGAGGCGCAGGGCATCCGCACCTTCGGCGATGTCCTGGCCGAGGTGAAGAAGCACGGGCGGCTGCTCAAGGACCTGAACGCCTGAGAGGGGGGACTCTGCCCCCGTCGCCTTCCGGCGACTCCCCCGGGGTATTTTTGGCAATGAAGAAGAGAGGGGGGCTGGGGCCCCGGGGTGTGTAATCAGGCGAAGGGATCTTCGGGGTAGCCGACGCCGGTCAGGTAGAGCCCCTGGGGCGGGCTGACCGGGCCGCAGCGGGCGCGGTCGCGCGCCTCCAGCGCGTCCCGGACCTGGTCGGGATGCCAGCCGCCGGCCCCGACCCGTTCCAGCGTGCCGACGATCGAGCGGACCTGGTTGTGCAGGAAGCTTCGCGCGCGCAGATGGAAGCGGACTTCGCGCCCGTGGGGAATGTCCCGGGTCTCGATCGTGATTTCGTCCAGCGTCTTCACGGGGCTTTTCGCCTGGCAGAGCGCGGCGCGGAAGGTCGTGAAGTCGTGGCATCCGACCAGGTGGGCAGCGCCTGCCCGCATGGCCTGGGTATCCAGGGGGCCGCGCACCTGCCAGACAAGCCCCGCGTCATGCGTGACCGGCGCCCGGCGCACGATCATGCGGAAAAGGTAGCGCCTCTCTATCGCGGTGAAACGGGCGTGGAAGTCATCGCTTACACGGGCGGCGGCGAGGATGGCCACCGGGGCGGGGCGCAGATGGTGGTTCAACGCCTCGGACAGGCGGAACGGGTCCCAGTCGCGGCTCAGGTCCGCATGGGCGACCTGGCCGGTGGCGTGGACGCCCGCGTCGGTGCGCCCGGCCGCCGCGATGGAGGACAGCCCCGGTTCGAGCTTGGCCAGCGCCGCCTCGACCGCGGCCTGGACCGAGGGTTGGCCGGTCTGGCGCTGCCAGCCCGCGAAGGGGCCGCCATGGTATTCGATCTTGAGCGCGTAGCGGGGCATGGCCCGACCTACCCCGGCGGCACCGTCTTGGCAACGCCCCTACCGCCGGGGGCGGCGGGGCCCTATGTTGGGGAAAAGCGGCAGGCCAAGGGGCGAGGGTACGGGTCTTGGGTATCGGCGATTTCGTGGACGACCTGGCCGCACGGGCCGAGGCGCTGGGCCAGGGGCTGACCGGCGGCTTCGGAACGCGGACGATCCGGCTGGGCGTCACGGGCCTGTCGCGGGCGGGCAAGACCGTCTTCATCACGCAGCTTGTCGCCAACCTGCTGGAGCGGGGGCGCATGCCCGGCCTGCGGGCCGCCGCCGAAGGGCGTATCCTTGCGGCCTTCCTTCAGCCGCAGCCCGACGACACCGTGCCGCGTTTCGACTTCGAAAGCCATCTGGCCGCCCTGACCGGCCCCGACCCGCATTGGCCGGAGGGAACCCGCGCGGTCAGCGAATTACGGCTGTCGCTGCGCATCGCGCCCTCGGGGCTTCTGGCGGGGCTGGGCGGCGAGCGGCGCGTCAACCTCGACATCGTGGACTATCCGGGGGAGTGGCTTCTGGATCTCGGGCTGATGGAGAAGGATTTCGCGCAATGGTCGGGCGAGGTGCTGACCCGCATCGCGGCGCGGGCGGAGGCGGCGGGCTATCTGGACGCCCTCCGCACCATCGACCCCGCCGCCCCGTTCGAGGAGACGCAGGCCAAGGCGCTGGCCGGGCATTACGCAAGCTACCTGAGGGCGGCGAAGGCGGCGGGCTATTCGGACTGCGGCCCCGGGCGCTTCCTGCTGCCGGGGGAGCTTGAAGGCTCCCCGGTCCTGACCTTCGCCCCACTGCCCCGGCCCGACCGGGTGGTGCGCGGCTCGACCTGGCACGAGATGGCGCGGCGGTTCGAGGCCTACAAGGCCAAGGTCGTGCGCCCCTTCTTCCGGGATCATTTCGCCCGGATCGACCGGCAGGTGGTGCTGGTCGATGTGCTGGGCGCGATCCACGTGGGCCCGCGTGCGGTCGAGGACCTGCGCGGCGCGATGGAGGCGGTGCTGAGCGCCTTCCGCCCCGGGCGACCGGGCTGGCTCTCGGCGCTGCTGGGCGGGCGACGGGTGGAACGCATCCTTTTCGCCGCGACCAAGGCCGACCATCTACACCACGCGCAGCATGCCCGGATGACGCGGTTCCTCGCGGGGCTGCTCCGCTCGGCGCGCGACCGGGCGGATTTCGCGGGGGCCGAGACCGCGGCCATGGCCATCGCCGCGCTCCGCGCCACGGTCGAGGAAAGCCATGCGCGCGGCGGCGAGGTGGTGGATTGCGTGCGCGGCCGCCTTCTCGATGGGGGGCGGGAGGCCGCCTTGTTTCCGGGCGAATTGCCGGAAAGCCCCGCCGCCATGCTGGCCGAGGCCCATGGCGGGGCGGAAAGCTGGCTCGATGCCGATTATGCCGTAATGGCCTTCGCGCCCGCGCGGCTTTCGCTTCGGGCGGGGGAGGGGCCGCCTCATATCCGGCTGGACCGTGCAGCAGAGTTTCTGTTCGGGGATCTGCTCTGATGCGGGAATGGTGCGTTGAACGGGGGGCAGGGGGTGCGGGCAGATGAAGCGACCGGTCCTGATCGAACATGACGCACCGGCCTCGGTCGATCCGGCCGCAGCGCCCCCGGTCCCGGACCTGCCGGCCGAGGGTCGCGCCATGCAGCGGGCGGTCGCGGTCGCGGGGCGTCGGGGAAGCGCGCTGGGGCGGTTTGCGCTGGCCACGCTCTCGGCGCTCGTGACCTTCATCGCTTCTGTCATGGCGTGGCGCTTCGTCGAGGGCCTGCTGGCGTCGAGCCCGATCCTCGGGTGGGTGGCGGCGGTCCTGGTCCTGGCCTTCGTGCTCGCGCTGGTCCTTCTGGCGCTGCGTGAGGTGTCGGCCTACCTGCGGCTCGCACGGATCGACCGGCTGTCGCACGCGGTCGATGCCGCCATCGCGGCGGGCGATCTTCAGGCGGCGCGGCGGGTGGTCGGACAACTCGAAGCGCTTTATGCCGGGCGCGAGGACGCGGCCTGGGGCCTCGCGCGGCTGAAGGACCAGGGGCGCGACGTCCTTGATGCCGACGCCCTGATCGCCTTGGCAGAGGGCGAGTTGATGGGGCCGCTCGACAAGGCCGCGCGGGCGGAGATCGAGGGCTCAGCCCGGCAGGTCGCGGCGGTGACGGCGATCGTCCCCTTGGCTCTGGCCGATGTCGCGGCGGCGCTTTTTGCCAACCTGCGCATGATCCGCCGCATCGCGGAGATCTACGGCGGGCGTACCGGCGCCTTCGGGGGCTGGCGGCTCCTGCGCCGGGTCATGGCGCATCTGGTGGCGACCGGCGCCGTCGCGGTGGGGGACGACCTGATCCATTCCGTTGCGGGCGGGGGGCTCTTGGCCAAGCTGTCGCGCCGCTTCGGAGAGGGGGTGATCAACGGCGCCCTGACCGCACGGGTCGGCATCGCGGCGATGGAGCTTTGCCGGCCCATGCCCTTCCGCGCCCTGCCCAGGCCGCGCGTGACCAACCTGATCAGCCGCGGGCTCGCGGGGTTGTTCTCCGGCGGGGGGCAGGAAAAATCCTGAGCGACCTGAGGCGGAAATCGGCTATCACTTGGGAAAAGGCGGGATATCGCCGGCACAAAGGGGGCAGGGCATGATCTTCAACATCTTCGATGACCTCTTCTTCCTCGCGCTGTACATGGCGATTCCCGTAGCCGTCATCGTGCTTTTCGTCGCCCTTTCGCGGCTGAAGGGCCGGGTGGCGACCCTTGAGGCGCGGATCGGGGAACTCGCGCGGCTGGCCGATGCGGTGCGCACTCCGGAAGCCGCAACCCCGGTCGAACCCGCCCCCGAGCCAGCGCCCTTCGCCCTAGAACCCGAACCGGTGCCCGAGGCTGCGGCACCCGCGCCCGCTGAGCCGGAAGCACCGGAAACCGCCCCCGTTTCCGGCCCCTGGTCAAGCCTTCCCCCCGAGGAAGAGAGGCCGCCGTTCGCCAGGCCGCAGCCTTCGCCCGAGCGCGTGTCGGCTCTCGGCACCTGGATCGTCGCGAACTGGGTCTATGTCGTCTCGGCCCTGTCGCTGGCGCTCGCGGGGGTCTTCTTTGTCCAATACGGGGTCGAGAAAGGCCTGCTGCCGCCGCCCGTGCGGGTTCTTGGCGCGATTCTTTTCGGCCTGATCCTGATCGCCGGCGGGGAATGGGTGCGCCGTCGCTGGGGCGACGACAGCGGCGCGGTGACGGCCTATGTCCCCTCGACGCTCTCCGGCGCCGGGCTGGTGTCGATCTTCGCGGGCATCCTTGCCGCACGCCAGCTGTATGGTCTGATCGGGTCGGAGACGGCCTTCGCGGGGCTTCTCCTGACGGCCGCGCTGGCGGTGGTCCTGGGCTGGTTCCACGGGCCGTTCCTGGCGGCTGTCGGTTTGATCGGCGCGGCCGCCGCCCCCTTTGTCGTTGGGGGCGAAAGTGAGGCGCCCTATTGGCTTTACGGCTACTTCACCCTGCTGGCCGCGATCGGGCTGACTGTCGACACGATCCGCCGCTGGGCCTGGGTCTCGGTGCTTGCTCTGGTGCTGGGCTATGGGGGAACCTGGCTCGTGCTTGCAGGCGCCGGGGGCGCAGGCTGGGCGGGGCTGGCGCTTGTCGCACTGGCCGGGGTCGCGGTCTGCATCCCCGCGCGCGGGTTCATGCCCGACCACCAGGGCCCGACGCTGGCCGAGGCGGTACTGCGCCGCGCCGCCAAGCCGTTGTTCCCTACCCAACTTGCCGCAGGCGCCATCGCGCTGTCGGTGGTCTGGCTGGTGGACATGGCGACCGGGACCGGTGCCGAAAGCCTGCTGATCCTGCTCTGCCTCGCGGCCTTGGCGCTGGCCCTCATCATCTGGGCCGAGGGGGCGCCTGCGCTGAGCGATCTGGCAGCCATCCCCGCCGCAGGTTTCCTGTTGCGCCTGGGGTTCGAGGGGCTGGACCACGGGCCGCTGGCCGCCGAATACGCGGCCCGGGCCATCGCCCTCCGCGCCCCCGAGACCGCGCCCCCGATGACGGCGGCCCTGCTTCTGGCGTTGGCCCTTGCGATCACACTGGCCGCCGCGCGGCAAAGCGCACGCGCGTCGCAGTGGCGGGCCGGCTGGGCGGCGGGTGCGACCCTTGCGGCGCCGCTTGCCGCGCTGGTGCTGGAGCTGTTCTGGAACCCCTCGGCCGTTCTCGGGGCGTATACCTGGGCGCTGCATGTCATCGCGCTGGCCGCCCTGATGGCCGGTCTGGCGTTGCGGTTCGCCGCCGCCGACGGAGAGGACCGCCGCCGTGCGGCCTACGCGGTGCTCTCGACCCTGTCGCTTGTGGCGCTGGCGCTGTTCCTGATCCTGACGAAAGGGGCGCTGAGCCTCGCGCTCGGGGTTCTGATCGTGGTCGCGGCGGCGCTCGACCGGCGCTTCCGCCTGCCCGAAATGGGCTGGTTCATCCAGGCCGCCGCCGCGGTGCTGACCTGGCGGCTGGTGATCGACCCGGGCCTCGACTGGGCCGTCGATCGCGGCCCCCTGTGGGAGGTCATGGCCTCTTACGCGGGCGCGGTCGCGGCGGCAGGTGGCGCGCTCTACCTCTTGCGCGATCTCGACCGGAAGGTGGCGCGGGTGTTTCTGGAAAGCGCGCTTTGGGGATACGCGGCGCTTTTTGCCAATGTGATGCTCTTGCGCTGGCTTCTGGATCGTGGCGGCGACGCTTTTGTGTCGCATTGGGGGTTCACGCTGAACGCTCTGCCCTGGCTCATCACCATGCTGGCCCAGCTTCACCGCGTGCAACTGGGCGGCGCGATGCGCTGGCTGCGCTGGGCGATCGCCGTGGTCGCCGGGTTGCTTGCCGCTGGGGGGCTGGCACTGGCCGCGATCCTCGCAAACCCGCTTTGGGGCCTGATCGGCGGGCGCAGCGACGATGTCCTCGGTCCTCCGATCCTCGATACGCTGTTTGTGGCCTATGCCGCGCCGGGGCTGCTGATCCTGCTGGCGCTGACCCGGCTTCGCCATTTGCACAAGGCGCTGCGCGTGCTGCTGGCCATGGGCGGCGTCGCACTTGTGTCGCTTTACACCGGGCTTGAGATCCGCCGCATCTGGCAGGGCCGCGACCTGAGCGTCGATGGCGTCCTGCAGGGGGAGCTTTACAGCTACACCGTCGCGCTGATGGTCGTGGGCGCGGGGCTGCTTTACTATTCCTTGCTGCGCGGCTCGGTTGGCTATCGGCGCGGGGCGATGACGGTGATCGCGCTGACCATCGCCAAGGTCTTCCTGATCGACATCTCGGGGTTGACCGGGCTGACGCGGGTCTTTTCGCTGCTGGCGCTTGGTCTGGCACTGATCGGCCTGGGGCTTCTGAACCGCTGGGTCGCGGCACGGCAGGGGGGGGCGCGCGACGGCTAGCGCAGCTTCGGGACGCCGTCGTCGAAGCGTGTCGTTTCCACCACGCCGTAGCGCAGGCCCTGTCCGATGCGGTGCGCGAGCGCCGACCAGGCGGCGGCGGTTTCGGGCCTCAAGTTGCGCCTGAGCACGCTGTCGAACAGCCCCAGCCAGGGGTCGAACATGCCCGGCCGGACGTTCCCGGCCGCCTTGTGCACCATCAGCGGATTGCCGTCATAGCTCTTCTCGAACAGGATCGCGTTGCGCCAGAAGGCGGCGATCTTGGCTTCATGCGCGGGCCAGTCCGTCACATGGGCGGCGAAGACGGGACCCAGGCCGGGATGTTCACGGATGGCCGCGTAGAACTCGGTCACGACGGTCTCGATCTCTTCCGGCGTGATTTCGAAGCGCGGAGGCAGGGGGCGGGGCGGCGGCATGACGGGTCCTTTCGGCCCCATTCCTGCGCCGAAAGCGCCGCAGGGGCAAGGGACGCTTTGCCGCGCCCCTTTACCAACGCGGGCGGCCTTCGTATAAGCCCCGGCCATGAGGCGCATATCCGCGATCATCATTCGAATTACCTGCCCGGCGCACTGAGCCTTCAGTCGCCGGGACAAGGCGTATGAGCCCTCGCGCCGCCCCTGATCCGATCCCCTTGCCAAGGACGCAAAAGATGTGCGCCGACACGCCTGAAAAGACCGCACCCGATTACCGCGATACTGTCTTCCTGCCCGAAACCGACTTTCCCATGCGCGCGGGCCTTCCCCAGCGCGAGCCCGATTGGCTCGCCCGCTGGGAACGGATCGGCGTCTACGACCGCCTGCGCGAAAAGGAAGGGCGCGCGCCCTTCACGCTCCACGACGGCCCTCCTTACGCAAACGGTCACCTGCACATTGGCCACGCGCTCAACAAGGTGCTGAAGGATATGGTCGTGCGGTCCCAGCAGATGATGGGCAAGGACGCGCGCTACGTCCCCGGCTGGGACTGCCACGGCCTGCCGATCGAGTGGAAGATCGAGGAGCAGTACCGCGCCAAGGGCCTGAACAAGGACGAGGTCGAGACCGTCGCCTTCCGCCAGGAATGCCGCAAGTTCGCCGAGGGCTGGATCGACATCCAGCGCGAGGAGTTCAAGCGCCTGGGCGTCACCGGCAACTGGGCCGACCCTTACCTGACCATGGCCTACCACGCCGAGGCCGTGATCGCCGAAGAGTTCATGAAGTTCGTGATGAACGGCTCGCTCTACCAGGGCTCCAAGCCCGTCATGTGGTCGCCGGTCGAAAAGACCGCGCTGGCCGAGGCCGAGGTCGAATACCACGATCACACCAGCCACACGATCTGGGTGCGGTTCCCGGTGGTGGCGCCCGAGAACCTCGCGCCAGAAGGGGAAGATGTGATGGCGAGGATGGGCGACCCTAACGTCCTTTCCGTTCTAATCTGGACCACGACCCCCTGGACGATCCCGCAGAACCGCGCCGTCGCCTTCAACCCCGAGATCGCCTACGGTCTCTACGAGGTCGGCGCGGTGGCCGAGAACGCCTCGGCCAAGACCGGCGAAAAGCTGATCGTGGCCGACAAGCTGGCCGAAAGCATCTTCACCGCGGCCAAGGTCGAAAGCCACACGCGCCTGCGCGATGTGAGCGCCGAAGAACTCCGCGCCCTGACGCTGTCGCACCCCTTCCGGGGCGTCGATGGCGCGAACGGTGAGTGGGACTACGACGTGCCCATGCTGCCGGGCGATCATGTCACCGATGACGCGGGTACGGGCTTTGTCCACACCGCGCCTTCGCACGGGGACGACGACTATCAGCTTTTCCTCAGGTTCCAGGGGCCGAACTATCCGGACCTCCAGATGACCTATAACGTCGAGCCGGACGGGACCTACCGTATCAGCCTGCCGCTGTTCGGCGGGCAGGCGATCATCCAGCCCGACGGCAAGGAAGGCCCGGCCAACGTCTCGGTCATCAAGCAGCTGGCCTACGCGGGCGCGCTCTTTGCCAAGGGGAAGGTCAAGCATTCCTACCCGCATTCCTGGCGGTCCAAGGCGCCGCTGATCTACCGCAACACGCCGCAGTGGTTCGTCGCGATCGACAAGAGCCTGGACGACGGCATGGGCACCTATGGGGACACGATCCGTAAGCGGGCGCTGAACTCCATCAATCAACTGGTCGAGTGGACCCCGGCCACGGGCCGCAACCGCTTGCATTCGATGATCGAGGCGCGGCCCGACTGGGTGCTGTCGCGCCAGCGTGCCTGGGGCGTGCCGCTGACCTGCTTCGTCAAAAAGGGCGCGCAGCCGACCGACGCGGACTTCCTGCTCCGCAATCCGGAGGTCAACGCCCGCATCAAGGCCGCCTTCGAGGCCGAGGGCGCGGATGTCTGGTATGTGCAAGGATTCAAGGAGAAGGCGCTTTCCGGCATTGTCGATCCGTCCGAATATGAACAGGTCTTCGACATCCTCGACGTGTGGTTCGATAGCGGCTCCACCCACGCCTTCGTGCTGCGCGACCGGCCCGACGGGACCGAGGACGGGCTGGCCGACCTTTATCTGGAAGGCACCGACCAGCACCGCGGCTGGTTCCATTCCTCGATGCTTCAGTCCTGCGGCACCAAGGGCCGCGCGCCCTACCGGGGCGTGCTGACCCATGGCTTCACGCTCGACGAAAAGGGCATGAAGATGTCGAAGTCGCTGGGCAACACGGTGGCCCCGCAAGAGGTGATCGGCGAATACGGCGCGGACATCCTGCGTCTTTGGGTGGCGCAGTCGGACTACACGGTGGACCTTCGGATCGGGAAAGAGATCCTGAAGGGCACCGCCGACAGCTACCGCCGCCTGCGCAACACCATGCGCTTCCTGCTGGGCAACCTCGCCGGGTTCGCCGAGGAGGAGCGGGTCGCGCCCGCCGACATGCCGGAACTGGAACGCTGGGTCCTGCACCGGCTGGCGGAACTCGACCACGTCGTGCGCAAGGGCTACGCGAAATACGACTTCCAGGGCGTGTTCCAGACGCTCTTCACCTTCTGCACGGTGGACCTGTCGGCGGTCTATTTCGACATCCGCAAGGACGCGCTTTACTGCGACGCGCCGACCGCGCTGCGCCGCCGCGCGGCCCGCACCGTGCTCGATATCCTCTTCCACCGGCTGACGACCTGGCTCGCCCCTATCCTCGTCTTCACGATGGAGGAGGTCTGGCTTTGCCGCTTCCCTGGCGAGGCGTCCTCGGTCCACCTGATCGACATGCCGGAAACGCCCGCCGACTGGCTGGACGAACCGCTGGCCCGCAAGTGGGACGCGCTGCGCCGCGTGCGCCGCGTCGTCACCGCCGCGCTGGAGATCCAGCGGACCGCCAAGGTCATCGGCGCCTCACTTGAGGCCGCGCCGGTCGTGCATGTCGAGGACGCGGAGGTTCTGGCGGCGCTGAAGTCGGTCGATTTCGCCGATATCTGCATCACCTCGGACATCCAGCTGACCGCCGACCCGGCGCCGGAGGAATCCTTCCGCCTGCCCGAGGTCCCGGGCGTCGGCGTCGTCTTCGAGAAGGCGGACGGGGAGAAGTGCCAGCGGTGCTGGAAAATCCTGCCCGATGTCGGCAGCCATGCCCATGCGGGCACCTGCCACCGCTGCAACGACGTCCTGGGGTGATGCACCAGGCGGCCTTCGACGGGCCGCTTGGCCGGCTGGTCCTGACCGAAGCGGACGGGGCCATCACCCGGCTGGAATGGGCGGTGGCCGTCCCTGAGGGCGGCTCGTCCCTGCTTGAGGAAGCCTGCCGACAGCTTGGCGATTACTTCGCCGGGACGCGGCAGGCTTTCGACCTTCCCATTCTCTTCCCCTCGGGGCTGGTCGGCGCCGTGATGCGGGCGATGTGTGCCATCCCCTTCGGCGAAACCCGCACCTATGGCGATCTGGCGAAGGAGCTTGGCGCGCCGGCGCAGGCCATCGGCCAGGCCTGCGGCGCAAATCCGGTTCCGGTCATCGTGCCCTGCCACCGCATCCTGGGGGCCAGCGGCCTTGGCGGGTTCTCGGCACCCGGCGGCGTGGAAACAAAGGTCGCGCTTCTGAAGCACGAAGGCGCGGCGTCGCTGCTGATCTGAGGGGGCGGCGGCCTATTCCCGTTCGGGCAGGACCTGCTGCGCGACGCCCGCGACCAGCAGGTAAATCGAGGTCACGGCAAGGCCCCAGTGCGCCAGGCTGCCCGATGCGAAGTCAAGCCAGGCCGACCAGCCGGCAAAGCCCGTCCAGGCAAGCGCCATGGGCAGCGAGACACTCCGCCAGCGCTCGGTCCGGACGGGGTGGATGAACTTCAGGTTGGTGAACATCGTCGCGGCCAGCACCACGATGATGGCCGTGATCAGGTAGAAATTGGGCTCCAGCGCGAACAGCACCAGCACCACCATGTTCCAGCAGGCCGGGAAGCCCGCGAAGGAATTATCCTTGGTCTTCATGCGGGTATCGACGAAGTAGATGGCGCTTGCATAGGTGATGACGATGATGGCGAGCCATCCCGTCCAGCCCGGAAGCAGCCCCGACTGAAAAAGCGCGAAGGCCGGGATGAAGACATAGGTCAGGTAGTCGATGATCAGGTCCAGCAGCACCCCGTCATAGGTGGGCCACTGGGTCTTGACGTGATAGCGCCGGGCCATCGGGCCGTCGATCCCGTCGACCACCAGCGCGACCACGAGCCAGAGGAACATCATGCTCCATTTGCCCTCTGCCGCCGCCAGCATCGCGAGCATCGAAAGGACCGCGCCGGTCGCCGTAAAAAGGTGAACGAGAAGGGCTTTGATAGGAGGCGTCATGGGACCCTCTTGGCGCAAAAGCCGGCGTGGCGCAACCGCTCAGGCACGGGGATGGGCCTTTTCGTAGACTTCCATCAGCCTCGCTGCATCCACGGCCGTATAGGCCTGGGTCGTCGAGAGCGAGGCGTGGCCCAGAAGTTCCTGGATCGCGCGCAGATCGCCGCCGGCCGCCAGCAGATGGGTCGCGAAACTGTGGCGCAGGGCATGGGGCGTGGCGCTGGCGGGCAGGCCCAGCGCGCCGCGGGCAAGCTCCATCGCCCGCGCGATCAGGCGGGGGTTGAGCGCCCCGCCCCGGGCCCCGCGAAAGAGCGCAGCGGCGGGTTCGTCCACCACCGGGAAGGGGCAAAGCCGGACATAGTCAGCCACCGCCGCCTGCGCCGCCGGCAGGACCGGCACGATGCGTTCCTTGCCGCCCTTGCCCCGGATACGCAGGACCGCCGGAAGCCTTGCCTCCGCCCCCGTCAGCGACATCGCCTCGGATATGCGCAGCCCACAGCCGTAAAGCAGCGTCACGACCGCCGCGTCGCGCGCCGCGACCCAGTCTTCGCGCGCCATTTCGGCCACGGTGCCAATCACGGCGCGGGCGGCGTCCTCGGCCAGCGGGCGCGGCAGCTTGCGCTGGTAGCGCGGGCTGCGCGCGGCCAGGACCGCCGTCGCGTCGAAGCCCTCGCGCTCGGACAGCCAGCGGTAGAAGCCCTTGACCGCCGAGAGCGTCCGCGCGGCGGAGCGGGCGGAGCTTCCCGCCCCGCGGATCTGGGCGAGAAACGCCCGCATGTCGGATTGCGATGTGTCCTTCAGGCGACCGAGGCCCAGGGCCTCACCGTGATGCACCGCGAGGAAGGCGAGGAAGCCCGAAACATCCGCCTCATAGGCCCGAAGGGTGTTGGCCGCCGCCCCGTCCAGCGCCTTGAGATGCGACAGCCATCCCGCCAGAGCCTCGCGCAGCGCCGGAGAGATCGCGAGGCTCATGCGCGCGCCCCCGCGCTCAGCCCAGCCAGCGGCGCATGGCGCGTTCGAAGACACCCGCGAAGAAGGTCAGAAGGTCGGTGCCATGGCTCGGGCGGAACTGCTCGCCGTCCTCGGAGCCCAGCGCCAGCATCCCGGCCATCCGCCCCGCACCAAGGTCGAGCCGCATCAGCGCCTCGGACCCGATCCACTCGGCCTTGTCGCCGTAAAGCGCCGCGAGGTTCGGCTGGACTGGCCTGAGGACGACTGAACGCCCGCCCGCCGGGCGGCCGCCGCGCATGTAATCCTCCACGAAACCGGGCTCCGCCACCACGAGGACGTCGCGGAAGCGTTCAAGGGCGGCCCCTTCGTCCGCCTGGGCGCTTTCCAGCACAAGGCGAATGGATTCGACGCGCAGGATCTGGGTGAGTTCGGTTGCGAGACAGGACAGAAAGGCCTCGAAGCTCGGCGGTTCCAGAAGCGCCAGGACGGCGCGGTGGATCTGGTTCGTCCCGGCAAGGTTTTCGTAGGCCGCCGCGATCACGCTGCGATGGGTGTCTTCGAGCCGGTCCAGGCGCGCCTCGAGCCGCTCCATCGCGACCCCGCGCAGATCCACGACATTCGCCCCCATCGCGCGCTCATTGGCGGCGATAAGGGCGCGCATCACGTCGCGATCCTCAAGGATCGCTTCCGGCCTGGCCATGATCTTGGCACGCAGTTCTGCTGCGATCGCCGCGCTTTCCGTCATGTCCGCCCCTTTATCTGCCTGATCAGACTGACTTTTCGCCTACTATACACCTTCTCAGATGATTTTCTGCCCCGTTTTTGCCCAGTCCTTCATAAACTGGTCGAGGCCCTTGTCGGTCAGGACGTGGCTCGCCATCGACTTGATCACCGAGGGCGGCGCGGTCACGACATCCGCGCCGATCTTGGCGCAGTCGATGACGTGGTTGACCGAACGGACCGAGGCCGCGAGGATCTCGGTCTCGAAGGCGTAGTTGTCGTAGATGATCCGGATATCCTCGATCAGGTCGGTCCCGTCGTAGTGGATGTCGTCGATCCGGCCGATGAAGGGCGAGATGAAGGCGGCCCCGGCCTTGGCCGCGAGGATCGCCTGCGCGGCGGAGAAGCAGAGCGTGACGTTGACCTTCAGCCCCTCGGATGCGAAAGCCTTGCAGGCGGTGAGCCCGTCCCAGGTCAGCGGCACCTTGATCGCGATGTTCGGTGCGATCTTGGAAAGCTTCAGCCCTTCGGCGATCATCGCCTTGGCCTCGAGGGCCACGACTTCGGCGGAAACAGGGCCCGAGACCATGTCGCAGATCTCTTTCGTCACCTCGATGATGTCGCGGCCCGACTTCAGGATCAGCGAGGGGTTGGTGGTCACGCCATCGACCATGCCCAGGTCGTTGAGTTCCTTGATGGCGGCGGTGTCGGCGGTATCGACGAAGAATTTCATGGCGGTTCCCCGGATGGCAGCTGCTGTTTGCGGCCCTTCTAGCGCAAGCCCGCCTCTGCCGGAACCCTTCTTTGGAGGGGGGTGTTGACGGATCGGGACTTTTTCCACGACGGCGAACTGGTCGCGGTGCTGACGACCGAGCCGCTGGGCCGGGCGCTTGACTACCGCGCGCCGGCGGGGGGCTGCTTCGCGGGCGCCTTCGTCGAGGTGCCGCTGGGCCCGCGCCGGGTGATGGGCGTGGTCTGGGGCGCGGGCGAGGGGGGCTTCGACCCGGCGCGTATCCGGCCCGTGACGCGGGTCCTGGACGCGGCGCCGATGGGGGCCGCCATGCGCGCTTTCCTGGAACGCGCCGCGGACTACACGCTGACGCCCATGCCCGCCATGCTGCGCCTGGCCACCCGCGCGCCGGGGCTTGCCGATCCGCCGGGGCCGCGCAAGGTCTATCGCAAGGGCTGGTCGGCGCCCGATCGCCTGACGGACGCGCGCACGCGCGTCTTGGAGGTGCTGGAGGATTACGGCGGCGCGGCCTTTACCCTTGGTGAGCTTGCGGGGCTGGCGGGGGTATCCTCCGGCGTGGTCAAGGGCCTCGTGAAACAGGGGGCAGTGGCGGAGGAGGACGCGCCCCGCGATGTCCCCTATCCGCGCCTTGATCCGGACCAGCCGGGCAAGGCGCTGGCCGACGATCAGGCGGGGGCCGCCGGGACGCTCCGCGCCGCGGTGGCGGGTGGGCGTTATGGCACGACGCTCTTGAAGGGTGTCACCGGGTCCGGAAAGACCGAGGTCTATCTTGAGGCCGTGGCGGAATGCCTGCGCCAGGGGCGTCAGGCCCTGGTCCTCTTGCCGGAAATCGCGCTGACGGCCGAATTCCTGAACCGGGTGGAGGATCGATTCGGGGCGCGCCCCGGCGAATGGCATTCGGGCGTGACCCAGACAGAGCGCCGGCGGCTCTGGCGCATGGCGGGCGAGGGCGGCGTGGGTCTGGTCGTGGGCGCGCGCTCGGCCCTTTTCCTGCCGTTCCGGGATCTTGGCCTGATCGTCGTCGACGAGGAGCACGACAGTTCCTACAAACAGGAGGACGGCGCGCTTTACAACGCCCGCGACATGGCGGTGCTGCGCGCGTCCTTGTGTGATGCGCAGGTGGTTCTGGCCTCCGCCACGCCTTGCCTGGAAACCTGGGTGAATGCCGAGGCGGGGAAATACGCCCGCATCGATCTGACCTCGCGCTTCGGGGTGGCGGAACTGCCCGAGATGCGCGCCATCGACATGCGCGCCGAGACGCTGGAACCCAGCCGCTGGATCGGTCCGACGCTTGCGGCCGGGGTCCGCGCGCGCATCAAGGCTGGGGAACAGGCGCTTCTGTTCCTCAACCGCCGGGGCTATGCGCCGGTCACGATCTGCCGGGCCTGCGGTCATCAGATCGGCTGCGCGCATTGCGACGCCCGGATGGTTGAGCATCGCTTCCTCAAGCGCCTTGTCTGTCATCAGTGCGGAGAGACGACCCCGATGCCGGAAACCTGCCCCTCTTGCGGGGTGGCGGGGCGGCTGGCGCCGGTCGGCCCGGGGGTGGAGCGGCTGGCCGAAGAGGTCGCCGAACGCTTCCCCGAGGCGCGGGTCGCCGTCCTGTCCTCGGATCTTTTCGCCTCGGCCCGTGCGCTCAAGGACAAGATTGGCGAGATCGCGGGCGGCGGGGCCGATATCATCATCGGCACCCAGCTTGTCGCCAAGGGGCACAACTTTCCGCTGCTCACGCTCGTGGGGGTGATCGACGCGGACCTCGGGCTTCAGGGATCGGACCTGCGCGCGGCCGAACGCACGTTCCAATTGATGCGCCAGGTCTCGGGCCGCGCGGGGCGGGGTGAACGGCCGGGGCTGGCGCTCTTGCAGACCTACCAGCCCGAACACCCCGTGATCCGCGCCATCCTCTCGGGCGAGGAGGAGGCGTTCTGGCGCGCCGAGGCGGCAGAGCGGCAGGCGGCGGGCATGCCGCCCTTCGGACGGCTGGCCGGGATCGTGTTGTCCTCGCCCGATGTCCAGGCGGTCTTCGACTTCGGCAATGAACTGGCGCGTCGGGATGCGCCGCTCAGACGGATCGGGGCGCAGGTCTTCGGCCCCGCGCCCGCGCCTATCGCGCGGGTTCGGGGGCGGCACCGCGTTCGGCTTCTGGTCAAGGCCGCGAAGGGCGCGCCGTTGCAGGCCGCCCTTGCCGAATGGGTGGGGCAGCTGAGGCCGCCGAACAACCTGCGGCTGGCCATCGACATCGACCCGCAGAGCTTCTGGTAGCGATCCGCAATTCGCCCTCGCCAAGGCGCCCCCGGCGGGATATGCCCGGCGCATGGCCCATCCCGTCCTCCCCCTTCGCGAAACCGCCGGCCTGCCGCTCTGGCGCCGGCCGCAGGCGCTTCTCTTCGTGATGGCGGCGGCGATGCCGGTGGCCTTTTCCACCTGGTCGGCGCTTCTGAACAATTTCGTCATCACGGTCGCGGGATTCGACGGGGCCGATATCGGACTGCTGCACACCGTGCGGGAGATCCCCGGCTTCCTTGCCATCGGGGTGATCGCGGTCCTGCTTTTCATGCGCGAGCAGGTCCTGGCCCTGGCGTCCCTGACGCTTCTGGGGGCGGCGACGGCGGTGACGGCCTGGTTCCCCTCGCTTGGCGGGATCCTGGCCATCACGCTGCTGTCCTCGATCGGGTTTCACTACTACGAGACCGTCAACCAGTCGCTGCAACTCCAGTGGATCGACCGCAAGCGGGCGCCGCAGACGCTGGGCTGGATCGCGGCGGCCGGATCGGCGGCCACCTTGGTCGCCTATGTGCTGATCGTGCTGACCTGGCGCCGGTTCGAGCTGTCCTACAACTTCGTCTATCTCGCCTCGGGCGGGTTCACGGCCGCGATCGGCCTCGCTTGCCTGGTGCTCTACCCCCGGTTCGAGGCCCCGCACCCCCAGATCAAGCGCCTGATCCTGCGGCGGCGCTACTGGCTTTACTACCTCTTGCAGTTCTTCGCGGGCGCCCGGCGGCAGATCTTCGTGGTCTTCGCGGGCTTCATGATGGTCGAACGCTTCGGCTTCCGGGTGGATGAGGTGACGGGGCTGTTCCTGATCAACCTCGTCGCCAACATGATCTTCGCCCCGCTGATGGGCCGGGTCGTGGCAGCCTGGGGTGAGCGGCGGGCGCTGATCTTCGAATATGCGGGGCTCGTCGGGGTGTTCCTGGCCTATGGCGGGATCTACCTGTTCGGCTGGGGCGTGGTGCTGGCTGCGGCACTTTACGTGATCGACCATTTCTTCTTTGCGCTGGCCATCGCGCTCAAGACCTATTTCCAGAAGATCGCCGCGCCCGAGGATATCGCGCCCACGGCGGCCGTGGCCTTCACGATCAACCATATCTCGGCCGTTGTGCTGCCGGTGATCCTTGGCCTTGTCTGGGTCGCGCAGCCCGCCGCCGTGTTCCTGATCGCCGCGGGCATTGCGGCCGCGTCGCTGGGGCTGGCGTTCCTGATCCCGCGCCATCCCGAGCCCGGGCGGGAAACCCTTCTGACGCGCCCTTTGCCAGTCCCCGCCGCGTGAGCTGACACATCATCTGCCGTTAATGTGAACGCGCGCGGATAGATCGCGGCGCGCGGGCACCCTATAATCGCCGCGATTGACGCGCAGGAGGAGCCCAGATGCTCAGGGATATGTTCGCGCGGCCCAGCAGGATGCCCACCAGCGAGGAGGCGCTGCCTGGCCGAAAGGACCCGATTCCGACGGCCGAGTTTCATTTCATATCTGGCCTGCCGCTCGATGCCCCCGTGCCGCCGGGGATGGAGGAGGCGATCTTCGGCATGGGGTGCTTCTGGGGCGTGGAGCGGAAGTTCTGGCGGACCGAAGGCGTTTGGCTGACCATGGTCGGCTATGCCGCCGGGATCACGCCGAACCCGACCTACAAGGAAACCTGCACCGGGTTGACCGGCCATAACGAGGTCGTGCGCGTCATCTACGACCCCGAGGTGGTGAGCTACGAGGCGCTGCTCAAGGTCTTCTGGGAAGGGCACGACCCGACGCAGGGCAACCGGCAGGGCAATGATGTGGGGACCCAGTACCGGTCGGGCATCTATACCTTCACCCCCGCCCAGGCCGAGGCGGCCAAGGCCAGCCGCGCGCTTTACGGCGAAAAGCTGGCGGCGGCTGGATACGGACCGATCACGACCGAGATCCTGCCTGCTCCGACCTTCTATTTCGCCGAGGACTACCACCAGCAGTACCTCGCTAAGAACCCTGATGGCTATTGCGGCATCGGCGGCACGGGCGTTTCCTGCCCGATCGGCCTGCCTGAGGCGCGGGCATAAGATCTATCGGCTGGTGCTGGATCGCGTGCTGGCCGCGTCCGCCTCCATCCGGTCAAGCAGGATGTTCAGGCCATGTTCGAACATGGCGCGATGGTGATCCTTGCCGAAATAGGCGCCGATCGCGGTGATCGCGGGGAAGTCGGCCCGTGCCCTTTCGCCCGCCACCGGGTCCACGGCGGAAGGTCCCTTGGCATAGCCCATCGCTTCGTCGATCGCCGCGCCGGTGACATAGTAGCTGATCGCGCGGAAATGTAGCGCCAGCGCCTGTCCGCCAAGGCCCGAGGCCGCCATCATCCCTACGATGTCCTCAAGGAAGGCCATGCCGGCCGCGTTGTTCAGCCGGAACGTCGCGAAGTAGAGAATGAAGCCGGGGTGTCGAAGCGCCGTCTGCCGGTAGCTTGCGCAAAAATCGAAAATACGCGCCCGCCAGGGGGCGCCTTCGGGCGGGATCGGGGTCTCGCTGATGCAGATCCCGACCAGCGCCTCGAAGAGATGCGCCTTGGAGGGGTAGTAGTGATAAAGGCTCATCGCCTGGCAGTTCAGACGGGCGGCGAGATTGCGGAAGCTGAATCCATCCAGCCCGGCCTCGTCCACAAGGGCCATGGCCTCTTGCGCGATCCGCTCGGCGTTGAGCGGTTCGCGCCTCTTCCTTCCCGGGTTTTGGCTGGTCTCCGGCATCGGTCCCCTGTCTCGCTCTGACGCTGAAATCCCGGCGCGGGCGGGCGCGCCGGGGGCATGTGTCGGGCCAGCGCTCAGCTGCCGCCAAGCTCCTTGCGGAAGGTTTCGAAGTCAACCTGCATCCCGTGGAAGATCGTGCTCCAGTTGCGGGTCATGCCGGCCATGGCGACGGCCTCGGCAATTTCCTGGTCCGTCGCGCCGGCCGCATGGGCGGACTCGGTGTCGGCCCAGATGCAGTAGTCGCAAGGAATCTGCGCCGCGACGGCGAGTGAGATCAGGGCCTTTGTCTTCGGATCAAGGGCCGTATCTGGCGAGAGTTCCAGTTCCTTGTATTGCTTCCACAGGCCCGGAAGTGCTGCCTGGGAGACCGAGGCCATGAAGGTCGGCACGCCCCCGAACGTGGCCTGAACGTCGTCGAGGGTCGCCTTGACCTCGGCGTCGTCCGCGATCGCGGGCTGTACGGCAAGCAGCGTGGAGAAAACGAAAGCGGCGGTGGTGAAGCGGGTCATCTTCGGCCTTCCTTTCTGGATTCGGTGATTGCCTTACGGCGTAAGGCGGTATGAAATTGTTAAAACTTACACTGTAAGAAATCAATTCACGACTCCGTGATCGACAGGCGGGGGATGGTCTTGCCCGGGGTCCGGCTTGACCTCCCGCAGGGCGCGGCCTAAGGCCGAAGGATGCAACCGGCGCCGGAGGCCCCAATGCCCGTCTATTCCGCCCTCACCACACTGGATGCCCGCGAACCGGCCGAAGCCCTGGCCGAGGCGCTCGAGAATCTGGACCCGGAACCGGCGGGAGTCGGCGTGTTCGAGATTGAGGACGGCTCAGGCCAGTACGAGGTTGGCGCCTATTTCGAGGATGCGCCGAACGATATCGCGCTCGCGCTGATTGCCATGGCCCACGGGGCGCGGCCCTTCGCGGTGTCCGAGGTTCCCGAAACCGACTGGGTGGCCCATGTGAAGCGCGAATTGCAGCCGGTCGAGGCGGGGCGCTTCTTCGTCTATGGCAGCCACGACGCGGACAAGGTTCCCGACGGCTCAGTGCCCTTGCTCATCGAGGCCGCGATGGCCTTTGGTACCGGCCACCACGCCACGACCAAGGGCTGCCTGCTCGCGCTTGACCGGCTGGAACGCGAGGGCGTCCGCGCCCGAAATGTCGCCGATATCGGCTGCGGGACGGCGGTACTCGCCATGGCGGCCGCGGCGATCTGGCCCGAACCGGTCATCGCCTCGGACATCGACCCGGTGGCGGTCGAGGTGGCAGAGGCCAATGTCGCGGCCAACGGGCTGACCGGCCGCGTCCGCTGCGTCGAAGCCGCAGGCTTCGGCCACCCGGACCTTCGCGCGGGCGCCCCCTACGACCTGATCTTCGCCAATATCCTCAAGGGCCCGCTGATCGAGCTTGCGCCGGACATGGCCGCCGCACTGGCCCCCGGCGGAAGGGCGATTCTGTCCGGCATCCTCAATACGCAGGCGGATGCGGTGGTCGAGGCCTACAAATTGACAGGATTGTTTGCGGAAGCGCGAAACGAACACGGCGAGTGGACGACATTGGTTCTTCGGAAGGGGTGAATCCCTCAGTCGGGGTTACACGCGCCCAATTTTCGCCGCATTTTCAACGCAGCATCACCTTTGGCGGGGGTGCGCCGGAAAGTGCAGGAGATTGGCAGTGGTCGATCCCAACATGAAGGACTTCTACGGTCGTCTCGACCGGATCCAGCGGGTTCATGCCGCCGGTGGTGGTTTCGAAGCCCAGGGCACCCTCGGCATGTTCCACTACAATTCCTTGCGCAGGAAGCGGCGGCGCGCGACCTGGATCATGCCGGTTCTTCTGGTCTGCCTGACCGTCCTGCTGATCAAGGCCGCCGTTCTGGCGACGATCGGGCGCGACTTCTACGACGACCGCATCGCCATGTTGAAGCAAGGTAGTACGATCGATCAGGCGGGCGCCTACGTCCTTGAGGCGGGCGAGGCAACCGTCTGGGTCTCCGAAGTCATCCGCGGCGCAATTCCCTGATCCGCCGCACCCTTCGAGCAGAAAAGGCCGTGTCCGGCATCCCGGACACGGCCTTTTTCTCTGTCCCGTCGCGCGGGTCTCAGCGGTGCGAGATCTCTTCGATATCGCCACGGCACAGGCCGATGTCTTCCAGTTCGCGATCGGTCAGACGCGACAGCGCATTGCGCGTCACGCGGGCATCGTTCCACGCGGCAACGATGGAAACGAGGCTGGAGAAGAAGCCGATGTGCAGGCCGGTAGCGGTGCGGGTGTTGGTGTAGGACGCCATTTTCGTGTTCCTCAGAAAGCTGTGTTGCAGGACTGTGTCCCTGCTGCTGAGACGGATTTAGATCCGGCGAAAACGAACCACAAGGCGCAGCCATGCAGTGCTGCCATGCAGCATTTGCATGGGTCAAACTCCGGTTACATTCTTGCAATAAAAGGGTTTCTGCAAGTGCGAAATTGTCGTTTTCGTCTCGCGCCAAGGCGAAAACGTGCTGCGGCAGGCCGCTTGCCCTCGGGGCGGGCCCCGCCATTCTCCCTTTGCGATGTTCGCGTTTCGTGCTAGTCGTGTCCGAAAAGCAACACGAGCAGGATGAAAGATGCGCGTTCTCGGGATCGATCCGGGGCTTCGAAACCTCGGATGGGGGGTGATCGAGGCCAAGGGCTCGCGACTCAGCCATATTGCGAACGGGATCATCCATTCCGAGGGCGCTGATCTCGCTGGGCGGTTGAAATCCCTGCACGCGGCGCTGACCGAGGTCATCCTGCGCTACATCCCCGATGCGGCAGCGGTGGAGCAGACCTTCGTGAACAAGGACGCGGTGGCGACGCTGAAGCTGGGCCAGGCCCGGGGGATCGCACTGCTGGTGCCGGCGCAGGCGGGGCTTGCAGTCGGGGAGTACGCGCCCAACGCCGTGAAAAAGGCCGTGGTCGGCGTGGGTCACGCGGGCAAGGGGCAGGTCGAACACATGGTGCGCTTCCAGTTGCCGGGCGTCGAGCTTGCCGGGCCCGACGCGGCGGATGCGCTGGCTGTCGCCATCTGTCACGCCCACCATTTGCAAAGCGCAGGCCGCATGGCCGCCGCGCTGAAGGGGGTCGCATGATCGGCCGGATCGCGGGGGTCATCCTGCACCGCGCGATGGACCATGTCCTGATCGACGTGCGGGGCGTGGGCTATGTCGTCCACGTCTCCCAGCGCACGGCGGCGGCCCTGCCGCCGGTGGGCGAGGCGGTGGCGCTCTATACCGATCTTCTGGTGCGCGAGGACCTGCTGCAGCTTTTCGGCTTTCCGACGCTCCTGGAAAAGGAATGGCACCGGTTGCTGACAACCGTTCAGGGCGTTGGCGCCAAGGCCTCGATGGCGATCCTGGGCACGCTGGGGGCCGAGGGGCTGGCGCGGGCGATCGCGCTTGGCGATGCGTCCTCCGTCAAGGCCGCGCCGGGCGTGGGGCCGAAGCTGGCGCAGCGCGTGGTGATGGAACTGAAGGACAAGGCGCCCACCGTGATGGCGCTTGGCGGCGCGCTCAGCGTCGATGTCGCGCCCTCCGATGAGGTGGTCGAGGCGCCCGCTCCCCGCAAGGCACGACCCGCGCCGCAGCCCGCCCCGGCGGCGGCCGCGACGGCCGACGCGCTCTCGGCGCTGGTGAACCTCGGCTATGGGCAAGGCGAGGCGGCGGCGGCCGTCGCGCAGGCGTCCGGCGAAAACGAGGGTGCCGCAACTCCCGCCCTGATCCGCGCGGCGTTGAAGCTTCTGGCGCCGAAGGGGTAAGCGATGGACCCCAACCCCACGCTCCGAGCCGCGCCCCAGCCCGAGGATGCCGACCGCCCGATGCGGCCGCAGGCTCTGTCGGAGTTCGTGGGCCAGGAGGAGGCGCGCGCCAACCTGCGGGTCTTCATCGAAAGCGCGCGCCTGCGGGGCGAGGCGATGGATCACACGCTGTTTCACGGCCCCCCCGGACTTGGCAAGACGACGCTGGCGCAGATCATGTCGAAGGAACTGGGTGTCAACTTCCGTATGACCTCCGGCCCGGTCCTGGCGCGCGCGGGGGACCTTGCGGCGATTCTTACGAACCTTGAAGCGCGCGACGTCCTTTTCATTGATGAGATCCACCGCCTGAACCCGGCCGTGGAAGAGGTCCTCTATCCCGCGATGGAGGATTTCGAACTGGACCTCGTGATCGGCGAGGGGCCGGCGGCGCGCACGGTCCGGATCGAGTTGCAGCCCTTCACGCTTGTCGGCGCGACCACGCGGCTCGGTTTGCTCACGACGCCGCTGCGCGACCGTTTCGGCATCCCGACCCGGCTTCAGTTCTACACGATTGACGAACTGGACCTGATCGTCACCCGCGGCGCGCGGTTGATGGGGGTGCCCTCCGATCCCGAGGGCACGCGAGAGATCGCGAAGCGCGCGCGCGGCACACCGCGCATCGCCGGGCGGCTTTTGCGCCGGGTGGTCGATTTCGCCCTCGTCGAAGGCGACGGCACGCTCTCGCGCGAGATCGCGGACAGCGCACTGACGCGGCTCGGGGTGGATCACCTGGGCCTTGACGGCGCGGACCGGCGGTATCTGACCCTGATCGCGGAGAACTACGCCGGCGGGCCGGTGGGGGTGGAGACGATCTCTGCCGCGCTCTCGGAAAGCCGCGATGCGATCGAAGAAGTGATCGAACCCTATCTGCTGCAACAGGGGCTGATCCAGCGCACCCCGCGCGGGCGGATGTTGGCGCAGAAGGCCTGGGCGCATCTGGGCCTGCCGCAGCCGAAGGTGCCGGGGCAGGGCGACCTGTTCGGAAAGTGACGGGCGGCGCCCGGCGGCCCGCCGGGTTGCATCGGTTCCCGCTTTGTCGCAAGCAGGCGCCAAGCGAAAGGAGCCGCCATGACGCCTGCTGTGACCCCCGCCATGACCCCCGCCATGACCCCAGACGCGATCGAGGCCCTGTTTACCCGCAGCGCGGACGGCTACGTCTTTGCCCGCTGGTCGCGCCCCATCGCGCCCGTGGTCTTCGGTGTCGATGACGCGACGCTCAAGACCGTCAAGGGCGCGATCGAGGCGGTCGTGGCGCTCGCCGGGCACAGCATGGCGGAAACCGACCCCGAACAGGGCGCGAACCTCATGATCTTCTTTTTCAGGGAGTGGCCGGAGCTGCTGGAGGTGCCGGATCTCGACCGGCTGGTGTCCGGCCTCGGGCCGCTGGTCGCGCAGCTTGAGACCGAGGGCGCGAACCAGTACCGCTATTTCCGGTTCGAGCAGACGGGCGCGATCCGAGCCTGCGTGGCCTTCGTGCGGATGGACGCGGAGCTGGCCGAGCTTTCGGCGGAGGTCCTGGCGCTAGGCCTTGCGGCGCAGATCATCCTGCTGTGGTCGGATCGTGCGTTTCGGGATCGTTCCCCCCTCGCGCAGGCGGGGCATAATGTGATATTGCGCCCCGACGTTGCGGGGGTGATCCGCGCGGCCTATGATCCGGTCCTTCCGGCGGCGGCGCGCGACGCCTCCCACGCCTTGCGGCTTGCCGCGCGAATGGGAGTTTGAAGATGACGAAGGCAGTATTCATCGATGGCGAGGTCGGCACCACGGGTCTTCAGATCCGCGAGCGTCTTCAGGGCCGCGATGACATTCGCCTGATCTCCCTGCCGGAAGCGGTGCGCAAGGACCGTGCCGCCCGGCTCGACGCCTTTGCCGAGGCCGATGTCTCGATCCTCTGCCTGCCCGACCCGGCGGTGCATGAGGTCGCGCCGGACCTCAAGGCGATGGGCGCGCGTGTCATCGACGCCTCGACCGCGCATAGGGTGGATCCGGACTGGGTCTTCGGCTTCCCCGAGATGGCCAAGGGCCAGCGCGCGGCGATCGCGGGCGCGCAGCGGGTGTCCAACCCCGGCTGCTGGTCGACCTGCGCCATCGCCTTGATCCGGCCGCTGGTGGCGGCCGGGATCATCGACCCGGCCCATCCGCCGGCGATCTCGGGCGTGTCGGGCTATACCGGCGGCGGCAAGGCGATGATCGAGGAATTCGAAAGCGGCAAGGTCGCGGGATCGTTCCTTTACGGCACCGGACAGGCCCACAAGCACCTGCCGGAGATCCGGACGCACGGGCTTCTGGATCGCGTGCCGGTGTTCGTTCCCTCCGTCGGGCACTATGCCCAGGGCATGGCCGTGGCGGCCGAGCTTGAACTGGGCCGCGACGGGATCGCGGCGGCCGAGGCAGCGCTGGCCGAGGCCTATGCGGGCGAGGCCTTCGTGGCGGTCGTTCCCGCCGCGGCGGACCAGCCCCGCGTCATGCCGCAGCGGCTGAACGGCACCAACCGGCTGGAGCTGTCGGTCCACGGCAACCCGGAAACCGGCGCGGCCACATTGGTCGCGGTCCTCGACAACCTGGGCAAGGGCGCCTCCGGCGCGGCGGTGCAGAACCTGAACATCATGCTGGGCATCGAGGAGGGGCGCGGTCTCTGACCTCGCGATCGGCGATGACCCACGAATTCGGCCTGCGCGTCTATTACGAGGACACCGACCTTGCCGGCATCGTCTATTACGCCAACTACCTGAAGTTCATCGAGCGCGCGCGCAGCGAATGGGTGCGTGCGCTCGGCATCGACCAAGGGCAGCTGAAGGCCGAGGCAGGCATCGTCTTCGCCGTGCGCCGGGTCGAGGCGGATTACCTGCGGTCGGCGAAATTCGACGACGAACTGACCGTCGTGACCCGCCCGCAGGCGACCAGCGGCGCGCGCATCGTGCTGGAACAGGACGTGATGCGCGGGGCGGAGCGGCTCTTTGCCTCCGTCGTGACGCTGGTCTGCCTGACCGACACCGGCCAGCCCGCGCGCCTTCCGGCGGAACTTCGCCGAAAGATGGAGCCTTCGCTTCATTGAAGCCGCTTGGCGGGCCGGTCCTGTAACATGCCATCACGGCAATCTGTTGGCATCGGCCAAGAAAGCACGATACAATCGCGTCAAATCAGAGCCGCCTGAAACGCGGCCTAACCGGCGAGCAGATCCTGATGGAAACCGAAACCCTTGCGATGGCGCAGGAGATCGACTTCTCCTTGCTTGCGCTCTTCATGCGCGCCTCCGTAACCGTGCAGCTTGTGATGATCCTTCTGACCGTGGCCTCGGTCTGGTCCTGGGCGATCATCGTGCAGAAGTTCATCGCCTACCGGACCGCCCGGCACGAGGCCTCGGTGTTCGACCGGGCCTTCTGGTCGGGCGAGCCGCTGGACGAGCTCTTCGAGCGGATCGGGTCGCAGCCCGACGGCGCGTCGGAACGGATCTTTGCAAGCGGCATGGTCGAATGGCGCCGCTCGCACCGTCAGGACGGGGAACTGATCGCGGGCGCGCAGGCGCGCATCGACCGCTCTATGGATGTCGCGATCCAGAAGGCGACCGAGGATGTCATGCGCGGGCTTCCAGTCCTGGCGACGGTGGGATCGACCGCGCCCTTCATCGGGCTTTTCGGCACGGTCTGGGGCATCAAGGTCGCCTTCGAGCAGATCGCGATCTCGCAAAGCACCTCGTTCTCGGTCGTGGCCCCCAGCATCGCCGAGGCGCTGCTGGCCACCGCGCTCGGCCTTCTTGCCGCGATCCCGGCGGTTATCTTCTACAACAAGCTTTCGACTGACGGCGACCGCATCGTCGCGGGCTATGAGGCCTTCGCCGACGAGTTCTCCACCATCCTTTCGCGCCAGCTGGACGCCTGAGCGATGGGGGCGGGTGTCATGAAAGGTGGCGGCGGGGGCGGACGGCACCGCCGCCGCGGCCGCCGCGGCCGGCAGCAGATGATGAGCGAGATCAACGTCACGCCCTTCGTTGACGTGATGCTGGTGCTTCTGGTGATCTTCATGGTCGCCTCGCCGCTTCAGGTGGTGGGCGTGCCGCTTGACCTGCCCAAGACCGCCGCGCAGGCGGTGCCGACAGAGCAGGAAGAGCCGCTGACCATTTCCGTGCAGGCCGATGGGGCGATCTCGATCCAGAACGAGCCGATCGCCGAGGGCGAGTTGATCGGCAAGCTCAAGGCGATTTCGGCCGAGCGCAGCAGCGACAAGCTGTTCCTGCGCGCGGACGGCACGATCCCGTATGAGCGGGTGGTGCAGGTCATGGGCGCGCTGAATTCGGCCGGCTTCGCCAACATCGTGCTGGTGACGGACGCAGGCGGCCCCCGCTTCGGCGGCCAAGGTGGGAACTAGGGCAGATGCCCCGCGCAAGAGCCGAACGCATTGGCTTCATGGTCTCGGCAGGGTTTCACCTTGGCGTGATCCTGTGGCTGCTCCTGGGCGGGATCTTCTTTTCGCATGACATGCCGCCAACCTCGGTCGCGACGGAAGTGTCGCTGATCTCATCTGCCGAATACGACGCGATGATCGCCGCGGCGCCCAAGGCGCCGGAGGAAACGCCGGCCCAGCCTTCCTTGCCCGCGCCCCCCGCGGCCGAGGAGCCCGCGCCCGCCCCGGTGGCGGAGGCGCAGCCCGAAACCCAGACGCCCGAGCCGCCCGCCGCCGAGGCGGAGCCCGACGTGTCGCCCGACGTGACCGAACTGACGCCCCCCGTGGCAGAGGTGACCGACACGCCGCCCACCCCGATCATGCCGCCCGTCGAGGAACCCTCGGCCACGATCGTGACCGAGATCGCGAAGAAGCCCACCCCGCGCCCCGCGCCCCGCGTCGCCCCGGTCCCGACCGAGGCGCCGGAGCCCGACGCCGCCCCCGCGCCCGAGGTCGCGCAAGAGGCGGTCGAGGCGCCCGCCGAGGAAACCCCGCCCGAGGAAACCCAGGAAGCCGCCGCCCCGGAAGAGGCGGGCGAGGTTCTGGAGACCGAGGAAAACAAGGACCCGGAACAGGTGGCCTCCGCCGCGCCCTTGACCTCGGCCCGCCCGAAGGCGCGGCCCGAAAAGCCGAAGAAGCCCGAGGCCAAGCCCGAAGCCCCGGCCGCCGCGAAACCCGCCGCCCCGGCCGCCGAGGCGGACGAGCCGACCCAATCCGACGCCGTCGCCGATGCGCTGGCCGAAGCGCTGGCGGGGGCCGCGTCGGAAGAACCGGCACCGGGGACAGGCACCGCGCCCTCCGGCCCGCCGATGACGGGCGGGGAGAAGGATGCGCTGGTCGTCGCGGTCAAGCAATGCTGGAACGTCGGCGCGCTTTCGACCGACGCGTTGCGCACGATCGTGACGGTCTCGGTCTCGATGTCGCCCGAGGGCAAGCCCGATGGCGGCTCCATCCGGATGGTCGGCTACGAGGGTGGCACCGAGGCCGCCGCGATGCAGGCCTTCGAGGCCGGACGCCGCGCGATCCTGCGCTGCGCGGGCGACGGCTATCCGCTGCCGCGCGACAAATACGAGCAGTGGAAGGACATCGAGATCGTCTTCAACCCCGAGAAGATGAGGCTGAGATGACCCTTCTGCCCGCGATTTTCCGGCGGTCGCCCGCCCATCAGCCCAAAGCGGGCTTGCGCGATGCGGCCCCGATTGCGATGACCGGAAGGACATCGCGCCCCCTCAACCACCCCTCTGCCGGAGGAAGAATGACCCCGATGCTCCGCACACTCTGCCTGGCCCTGGCCGCGCTTGGTCTTTCCGCGATGCCGACACTGGCGCAGAACGGCCCCCTGCGCATCGTCATCGAAGAGGGCGTGATCGAGCCTCTGCCCTTCGCCGCCCCCGGGTTCCTGGCCGAAAACCCTTCTGCGGCAGAGTTCGCGGACCAGATCACGCGCGTCGTGGCGGCAGATCTTGCCGGCACCGGGCTTTTCCGCGAGATCCCGCAATCCGCCCATATCGCCCGCATCTCGAACTTCGATGCGCCAGTGTCCTATGCGGACTGGAAGGCGATCAACGCGCAGGCGCTGGTGACGGGGTCGGTCGCGCTGGGTTCCGACGGGCGGCTCAACGTCAAGTTCCGCCTTTTCGACGTGTTCTCCGGTCAGCCCATGGGCGATGGGCTGCAATTCGGCGGCGGCTCGGGCAACTGGCGGCGGATCGCCCACAAGGTCGCCGACCAGGTCTATTCGCGGATCACGGGCGAGGGCGGCTATTTCGACAGCCGGGTGGTCTTCGTCTCGGAAAGCGGGCCGAAGGACCAGCGGCTGAAGCGGCTGGCGATCATGGATTACGACGGCGCCAATGTGCAGTACCTGACGGACAGTTCCGCCATCGTGCTGGCCCCGCGCTTTTCGCCCGACGGAAACCGGGTGCTGTTCACGTCCTATGAGACCGGGTTTCCGCGCATCAAGATGCTCGACATCGCCTCCGTCACCTCGCAACCCTTGGCGGACCTCTCGGGCAACATGACCTTCGCGCCGCGGTTCTCACCCGATGGCGGCACCGTGATCTACTCGGTCGAGCAGGGCGGCAACACCGACCTCTACGCGCTGGCGCTGGGCTCGAACCAGCCGGTGCGGCTGACCAACGCGCCCTCGATCGAAACCGCGCCGTCGTTTTCGCCCGATGGCAGCCGGGTCGTCTTCGAAAGCGACCGCTCGGGCACGCAGCAGCTTTACGTCATGCCCGTGGGCGGGGGGGAACCCACCCGCATCAGCTTCGGCGAGGGCCGCTACGGCACCCCGGTCTGGAGCCCGCGCGGCGACCTGATCGCGTTCACCAAGCAGAACGCGGGTCGCTTCCACATCGGCGTCATGCGCGCCGATGGCAGCGAGGAGCGCCTGCTGACCGCCTCCTTCCTGGACGAGGGGCCGACCTGGGCCCCCAATGGCCGCGTGATCATGTTCACCCGCGAAAGCGCGGGTGCGGGCGGGTCGGCGCAGCTTTATTCTGTCGATATCTCGGGTCGGAACCTGCGTGCGGTCCCGACCGAGGGGGCGGCGTCCGACCCTGCGTGGTCGCCGCTTCTGCCCTGACATGGAAAGCCCCGCGCGGCGTTCCCAAGCGCCGGGCGGAATGATAAGGTAACGGCCATCGAGCCATAAACTAGAGGCGGCAGTGCAATGAACAAACTCTCGATGATCCTTCTTCTGGCGGGCGCGCTGGGCGTGTCGGCCTGTAACAATCCCGACCGTTTCGGTGCGGGGGGCGCGGACGGCGCCGGTGGGGCCGGCGGCGGCATCATGAGCGCCGCGCTCGGCGACCCCAACGACCCGAACTCGCCTGCCTATTTCAACCAGACGATCGGCGATACGGTCCGCTTCGCGGTCGATCAGTCGGTGCTGACGCCGGAATCGCAAAACGTGCTGGCCGGTCAGGCGCAGTGGATGAACCAGCATCCGCAATACAATGCCGTCGTCGAAGGCCATGCCGACGAACAGGGCACCCGCGAATACAACATCGCGTTGGGTGCGCGCCGCGCCGCCGCGGTCCAGGAATTCCTGATCGCCCAAGGCGTGTCGCCCGCGCGCCTGCGCACGGTTTCCTACGGCAAGGAACGGCCGCTGGCGATCTGCTCGGACGAAGCCTGCTATGCGCAGAACCGGCGCGCGGTGACGGTGATCACCGTGGGCGGCGGCGTCTGATCCGGGCTTGCGCATGATCCGGGCGCTGGTTCTTTCCACCCTGCTCGCGGCGGCGGCCCTTCCGGCTGCCGCCCAGAGTGCCGAAACGCTGGCCGATCTGCGGTCGGAGTTGACGAGCCTTGCGAAGGAGCTCCAGTCGCTCAGGTCTGAGCTCGTCTCCGGCGGGCAGTCGGCGATGCAGTCGGCCGGCGGAACCGGCGCGCTGGACCGCATGAACGCGATGGAGGCGGAGATCGTCCGCCTGACCGCGCGGACGGAAGAGTTGCAGAACCGGATCGACCGCGTCGTCTCGGATGCCACCAACCGCATTGGCGACCTCGAATTCCGGATCTGCGAGCTTGAGGCTGGCTGCGATGTCGCGAACATGCCGATCACGGGGCTTCTGGGCGGGGCTGCGGGCGGCGGGGGCGGCGTTCTGCCCGCGCCCGCGCCAGCCCCTCAGCCCGCCGCGAACGGCGGGACCCCGGAGCTCGCGATCAGCGAAAAGGCCGATTTCGAGCGCGCGCAGGCGGCGCTCGACGGTGGTGAATACCAGGCTGCCGCGGACCGTTTCGCGGCCTTTGCCCAGACCTACCCCGGCAGTCCGCTGATGGGGGACGCGCATTTCGCGCGGGGCGAGGCTTTGGCGGGGCTCGGCGACACTTCGGGTGCGGCACGCGCCTATCTCGACGCGTTTTCGGGCGCGCCCGACGGGCCGAAGGCGCCGGCGGCGTTGCTGCGTCTGGGCGCCGCGCTGGGCATGCTGGGCCAGGTTCAGGAGGCCTGCGTCACACTGGGCGAGGTGCCGCGGCGCTTCCCCTCGGCGCCGGAAGCGGGCGAGGCGGCGAGCACGATGCAAAGCCTCGGGTGCCAGTGAAAGGCGGGACAAGTCCCGGCGCCATCTTGCGGGAATTCCTTGCGCCCGGGCGGCCCGACCGTCTGGGCGTTGCCGTTTCGGGGGGTGGCGATTCCACCGCGCTGCTGTGTCTGCTGGCAGACTGGCGCGCCGAGGGCGGGCCAGAGATCGCGGCAGTGACGGTCGATCACGGCCTGCGCCCCGAGGCCGTCGACGAGGCCGCGGCGGTCGCCACGCTTTGCGCGCGGCTTGGGGTCGATCATGCGATCTTGCGATGGGAGGGTTGGGACGGTCGGGGCAACCTGTCCGACAGGGCGCGGCGCGCGCGCCAGTCCCTGATCGCCGACTGGGCGCGCCGGCAGGGCGTTACGACGGTCGCGCTCGCCCACACGCTTGAGGACCAGGCGGAGACCGTGCTCCTGAGGCTCGCGCGCGGGTCCGGCGTCGATGGCCTGTCGGGCATCAGTCCGCGGCGCCGCTTCCTGGGGGTCGAATGGGTGCGTCCGCTTCTGGGGGTCACGCGGCAGGCACTGCGCGACGATCTTGTCGCGCGTGGGGTCCCTTGGGCGGAAGACCCCAGCAACGCGGACGACAGCTACGACCGTGTCAAGGCACGCAAGGCGCTCGACACACTGGCGCCCCTTGGCCTGACCGTGGCCCGGCTGGCGGAGACTGCGACCCACATGGCCCGTGCACGCGCCGCGCTCGATGAGGGCGTGGCCGATCTGGCGCGCGCGGCCTGCCGCATCGCGGCGGGGGACGTGATCATCTCGCGCGACCGCTTCGATCCGGCACCGGAGGAGATTCGGCTCAGACTTCTGGCCCACGCGATCCGTTTCGTGACCTCGGCGCCCTATCGCCCCCGGTTCGAGCCGCTCTCTGAGGCCGCAGCCGCGCTGGCGGGGGGCGGGCGGCGGACCCTTGCCGGCGCGTTCCTGTCGTCGGCGAAACGAACCATCCGCGTCACGCGGGAATACAAGGCGGTCGCCGGGCTGTCGGCCCCCGTTGGCATGGTCTGGGACGGGCGCTGGTCGGTTTCAGGCCCCGGCGGCGATGGGGCAGAGGTCCGCGCCCTCGGCCCCGAAGGGCTTCGCGCACTTGGCAACCCGCGCGATTCCGGCCTGCCGCATGCGACGCTTCTGGCCTCGCCCGCGGTCTGGCGGGGTGCGCGGCTTGTCGCCGCACCGCTCGCCTTGGGCGGCGGCGATTGGCGCGCAGAGCCGCTCTTTGACGAAGAGAGCTTCATCTCTTCTATTTTCGCGCATTGAACCTGCCCGGCATATCTCTATTTTAAGTGCAGGCCGCCCTCGTGCGGTTCGACGGATTTTTGGAGGTCCCCCTTGGGTAACGCGAGAAACCTGGCTTTCTGGGTCGTGCTCTTTTTGCTCGTCCTGGCGCTGTTCACCTTGTTCAAGGGCGATCCCACAGGCTCGGCTGGCAGTCCCATCTCCTATTCGGAGTTCATTCAGCGGGTCGACAAGGGCGAGGTCGAGAGCGTCACGCTCGACGGGGAGACGGTGCAGATCCGCACCGTCGACGGCAAGCAGCTGACGACCGTCCGGCCGCTTGGCGAAGCGATCACCGAACAGCTCATCAACAAGAACGTGAACGTCACCGCCAAGCGGCAGGAACAATCGGGCTTCCTGTCGCTTTTCGGGTTCTGGATGCCCTTCCTTGTGTTGATCGGTGTCTGGATCTTCTTCATGAACCGGATGCAGGGCGGCGGAAAGGGCGGTGCCATGGGCTTCGGCAAGAGCCGGGCCAAGCTGCTCACCGAACGTCAGGGCCGGGTGACCTTCGACGATGTCGCGGGCATCGACGAGGCCAAGGAAGAGCTTGAGGAGATCGTCGAGTTCCTGCGTAACCCGCAGAAGTTCTCCCGCCTGGGGGGCAAGATCCCGAAGGGCGCGCTGCTCGTCGGTCCTCCGGGCACGGGTAAGACGCTCCTTGCGCGCGCGATCGCGGGCGAGGCCGGGGTGCCGTTCTTCACCATCTCGGGCTCGGACTTCGTCGAGATGTTCGTGGGCGTCGGCGCCAGCCGTGTGCGCGACATGTTCGAACAGGCCAAGAAGAATGCGCCCTGCATCGTCTTCATCGACGAGATTGACGCGGTGGGCCGGGCCCGCGGCGTGGGCATCGGCGGCGGCAACGACGAGCGCGAGCAGACGCTGAACCAGCTGCTGGTGGAAATGGATGGCTTCGACGCCAACGAGGGCGTGATCATCGTCGCTGCCACCAACCGCCGCGACGTTCTGGACCCGGCGCTTCTGCGTCCGGGCCGCTTCGACCGCCAGATCACCGTGCCTAACCCCGACATCAAGGGGCGGGAGAAGATCCTGGGCGTCCATGCCCGCAAGGTGCCGCTGGGGCCGAACGTCGATCTGCGCATCATCGCGCGCGGCACGCCCGGTTTCTCGGGCGCCGACCTCGCCAACCTCGTGAACGAGGCGGCGCTTATGGCCGCGCGTGTCGGGCGCCGCTTCGTGACCATGGAGGATTTCGAGAGCGCCAAGGACAAGGTCATGATGGGGGCCGAGCGCCGGTCGATGGTCATGACGCAGGAGCAGAAGGAAAAGACCGCCTATCACGAGGCCGGTCACGCCATCGTCGGCCTGAAGCTGACCAAGACCGATCCGGTCTACAAGGCCACGATCATCCCGCGCGGCGCCGCGCTGGGCATGGTCGTCAGCCTGCCGGAGATGGACAAGCTCCAGATGTTCAAGGACGAGGCGCGCGAGAAGATCGCCATGACCATGGCGGGCAAGGCGGCCGAGATCTTCAAGTACGGTGCCGACAGCGTGTCCTCGGGTCCGCAGGGCGACATCCAGCAGGCCTCGGGCCTGGCGCGGGCGATGGTCATGCGCTGGGGCATGTCCGACAAGGTCGGCAACATCGACTATTCCGAGGCGCATGAGGGCTATCGCGGCAACACGGGCGGCTTCTCGGTTTCCGCCCATACGAAGGAATTGATCGAGGAAGAGGTCAAGAACTTCATCGACGAGGGCTATGCCACCGCGTCGCGGATCATCGAGGAGAATGCCGAGGAGTTCGAGCGCCTGGCGCAGGGCCTTCTGGAATACGAGACCCTGACGGGCGATGAAATCAAGCGCGTCATGCGGGGCGAGCCGCCTGTCGCGGGCGACGATGAGGGCGACAAGCCCGATGAAGGCAACGCGCCGAGCGTTACCGCCATTCCCAAGACCAAGCCGAAGTCGCCCAAGGGCGGCATGGAGCCCGAACCCTCGGCCTGAGGCCCCTCGGGAACACCGTTTCAAGGACCCCCGCCCGGGGGTCCTTTTTTGCTTCGCGCAGGCGCTCTGGCGCCGTTTCCGGGCGCCCGGCCTGGCGATGACTTGAAAGGGCGCCTGCGAAGCCCCTACTGTGCCAGCGCCGCCCTCGGGGCGGGGCCCGTTTGAAGGAAGGCGCAGCATGACCGGATCGCCCGACTGGAACCCCGAAGCCTATGCGCGCTTTGCCGACCTCAGGCTTCGCCCGGCGCTTGACTTGCTGCAGCGGGTGGGTGTCCTGCCGCCGTCGGGCGACATCGTCGATCTGGGCTGCGGCTCCGGTTCGGTCGGTCACGCGCTCGGCCACCGCTTCCCGGGTCGGCAGATCCTGGGTGTCGATGCCTCGCCCGCCATGCTCGCGCAGGCCGAACGCACCGGCGCCTACGGCAAACTTGTGGCCGGCGACATCGCCGCCTGGAAACCCGCCCGCGCCCCGGCGCTGGTCTTTTCGAACGCGGCGTTGCAGTGGCTTGGCGACCATGAGGCGCTGATGCCCCGCCTGGCGGGACTTGTCGCGCCGGGTGGTGTTCTGGCGGTGCAGATGCCGCGCCAGTATGGTGCGCCATCCCATCGTTTCCTTCGGGAATTCGCAGCCGAGATGTTCCCGGACCGATTTGACTTCGCGGGCTGGAAGGCCCCGGTGGCCACGCCGGTCGAATATCTCAGGCTGCTGTCTCCGCTCGGCGAGGTCGATGTCTGGGAGACCGACTACGTGCAACGTCTGGTCCCGGCGGAGGCAGGGCATCCTGTGCGGCGCTTCATGGAATCGACCGCGGTGCGGCCCTTTGCGGAGAAACTATCCGACGCCGAATGCGCCGCTTTCCTCGCGCGCTACGAGGCCGCACTGGCCTCCGCCTATCCGGTCGAGGTCGACGGATCGGTCCTGTTCCCCTTCCGCAGGGTGTTTTTCGTGCTCCGGCGCTGAGCCCCGCGCGCCGTCGATCCGCGTTCCGGATCGGAAACCGGCTTTCCGATCCGGTACACGCAAACAAATGAGGGAGCGCGAAGTTCGGCAGGACTGGCGATTCCGACAACTTAAGTGTCGGAAATCTCCGAATACCACGGCATTCAGTGGGCTAAGAGAGGCGGAACCGGCCGCTTACCGCAGGGAGAGACGAGGATTATGGCGTTCAAGACCGACATTGAGATTGCGCGTGAAGCGAAGAAGAGGCCGATCCAGGAGATTGGCGACAAGCTTGGGATTCCGACGGAGCATCTGCTGCCGTATGGGCA
>NZ_JAOWLA010000017.1 GCF_025751575.1 Albidovulum sediminicola
GCCTGCCTCATGCTCGGCCAGAATGCCGATGATCTGCTCGTCGCTGTATCTCGTTCGCTTCATCGTCCGTCCCTTCGTTGGGTCGGACTCTAATCGCAGGTGGAGGAAAAATCCCGTGGCAGGTCACTACCACAAAGGCGCCCCAGAGCCGCATCACGAGTCCGAAACCGGATACACGCCCAGAAACGACAAAGGGCGGGTTACCCCGCCCTCCGTGCATTCAAATGATGATCAGACTTACCAGTCTTCACGCTGGATGACGCGGGTCTTGACCGGGAGCTTCATCGCGCCGAGGCGGAGCGCCTCGCGGGCGATGACCTCGTTCACGCCGTCGATCTCGAACATGATCCGGCCCGGCTTGACCTTGGCCGCCCAGAAATCGACGGAGCCCTTGCCCTTACCCATCCGGACCTCGGTCGGCTTCGACGAAACCGGGGTGTCCGGGAAGACGCGGATCCAGACCCGGCCCTGACGCTTCATGTGGCGGGTGATCGCGCGGCGGGCCGCTTCGATCTGACGCGCCGTGATGCGCTCGGGCTCGGTGGCCTTGAGGCCGAAGCCGCCGAAGTTCAGTTCGAACCCGCCCTTGGCTTCGCCGTGGATCCGGCCCTTGTGCTGTTTGCGGAACTTGGTCCGTTTCGGTTGCAGCATCTTCTCTACTCCTTACCGAGCGTCGCGGTCGCGACGGGGCCCGCGCGGTGCGGGGCCGTCCTGCGCCTCGGCCATGCGGCGATCGCGGGCCTGGGGATCATGTTCCATGATCTCGCCCTTGAAGATCCAGACCTTGATCCCGATGATCCCGTAGGGGGTCGAGGCCTCGGCCAGCGCATAGTCGATGTCGGCGCGCAGCGTGTGCAGCGGAACGCGGCCCTCACGGTACCATTCGGTCCGGGCGATCTCGGCGCCGCCGAGGCGGCCAGAGACGTTGACCCGGATGCCGAGCGCGCCCATGCGCATCGCGTTCTGAACCGACCGCTTCATCGCGCGGCGGAACGAAACCCGGCGCTCAAGCTGTTGCGCGATCGATTCCGCGACCAGCATCGCGTCGAGTTCCGGCTTGCGAACCTCGACGATGTTGAGGTGCAGTTCCGAGGCGGTGAAGTTCGCGAGCTTCTTGCGAAGCGTCTCGATGTCCGCACCTTTCTTGCCGATGATCACGCCCGGACGGGCGGTATGCACGGTCACCCGGCACTTCTTGTGCGGGCGCTCGATGATCACGCGGCTGACGCCGGCCTGCTTGCACTCTTCATGGATGAAGTCGCGCATCTTGAGGTCTTCAAGAAGCAGATTGCCGTAGTCCTTGCTGTCGGCGTACCAGCGGCTGTCCCAGGTGCGGTTGACCTGGAGGCGCATGCCAATCGGATTGACCTTCTGACCCATTACGCTTGCTCCTCGACTTGCCGCACCTTGATGGTCAGCTCGCTGAACGGTTTCACGATCTTGCCGAACCGGCCGCGAGCACGCGGATGGCCGCGCTTCATGGTCAGGTTCTTGCCGACATAGGCTTCGGCCACGATCAGGCTGTCAACGTCGAGACCATGGTTGTTCTCGGCGTTAGCGATCGCGGATTGCAGGCACTTCTTCACGTCGTCAGCGATCCGCTTCTTCGAGAAAGTGAGGTCCGAAAGGGCCTTTTCCACCTTCTTGCCACGGATCAGCGCGGCGACGAGGTTCAGTTTCTGCGGCGAGGTGCGAAGCATCTTCGACTTGGCGAAGGCCTCGTTGTCCGCCACGCGGCGCGGATTCTTTTCCTTACCCATGGCTTACTTCCTCTTGGCTTTCTTGTCGGCGGCGTGACCGTAGTAGGTCCGCGTCGGCGAATATTCACCGAACTTCTGGCCGATCATTTCTTCGGTCACGTTGACCGGAATGTGCTTCTGACCGTTGTAGACCCCAAAGGTGAGGCCGACGAACTGCGGCAGGATGGTGGAGCGGCGCGACCAGATCTTGATCACTTCCGATTTGCCCGAAGCCTGCGCCTTTTCCGCTTTCTTCAGCAGATAGGCGTCGACGAAGGGGCCTTTCCAAACAGAACGTGACATGGATTAACGACCCTTCTTGGCGTTGCGCGAGCGGACGATGAACTTGTCGGTCGACTTGTTCTTGCGGGTCTTGTTGCCCTTCGTCCCCTTGCCCCACGGGGTGACAGGATGACGGCCACCCGAGGTGCGGCCTTCACCACCGCCGTGCGGGTGATCGATCGGGTTCATTGCGACGCCGCGGACGGTCGGGCGGACGCCCATGTGCCGCTTGCGGCCCGCTTTACCCAGGTTCTGGTTCGAGTGGTCGGCGTTGGAGACGGCACCAACCGTCGCCATGCATTCCTGGCGGACCATGCGAAGCTCGCCCGAGGACAGGCGGATCTGCGCGTAGCCACCATCACGGCCGACGAACTGCGCGTAGGTGCCCGCGGCGCGCGCCAGCTGGCCGCCCTTGCCGGGCTTCAGCTCGACGTTGTGAACGATCGTGCCGATCGGCATGCCGGAGAACGGCATCGCGTTGCCCGGCTTCACGTCGGTCTTGGCGCCGGCGATCACGCTGTCGCCCACGGCCAGACGCTGCGGCGCGAGGATATAGGCCTGTTCGCCATCCTCATAGCGCACGAGCGCGATGAACGCGGTGCGGTTGGGATCGTATTCGATCCGCTCGACCGTCGCGGGGGCGTCGAACTTCGAGCGCTTGAAATCCACGATACGGTAAAGGCGCTTCGCCCCACCGCCCTTGTGCCACGCCGTCACCCGTCCGGTGTTGTTCCGGCCGCCCGTCTTGGTCAGACCCTCAGTGAGGGATTTGACCGGGCGACCTTTCCAAAGCTCCGAACGGTCGATCAGAACCAGCCCACGCTGGCCAGGCGTCGTCGGTTTATACGACTTGAGTGCCATGCTCTCTGTCTTCCGTTGCTTTGGACCTGTCGGTCCGTTCCGTTTCAAGGGCCCCGTAGGTCCCCAGCTTCAAAAATGTCACGGCCCCGGAAGCCCGGGGCCGCGAGATTCGCGGGCCTTCTATCAGAGGCCGGAGGAGACGTCGATAGTGTTCCCCTCTTCGAGCGTCACATAGGCTTTCTTGACGTCAGAGCGGGTGCCCGCGATGCCGCGGAACCGCTTGGTCTTGCCCTTGGTCACGGTGGTGTTCACCGCCTTGACCTTGACCCCGAAGACGGCCTCGACCGCTTCCTTGATCTGCGGCTTGGTCGCGTCGATCGACACCTTGAAGACAACCGCACCGTTTTCCGAGGCAAGGGTCGCCTTTTCCGTGATGACCGGCTTCACGATCACGTCGTAGTGTTCAGGCTTCACGCTCATTTCAGACGAGCCTCCAGTGCTTCGACAGCCGCCTTCGTGAGCACGAGCGTGTCACGCTTGAGGATGTCATAGACGTTGGCGCCGATCGAGGGCAGCACATCGATGCCTTCGATGTTGGCGGCCGCGCGGGCGAAGTTCTCGTTGACGTCGGCGCCGTCGATGATCAGGACGCGCTTCCAACCCATTTCCTTCACGGCTTTCGCGAGGATCTTGGTCTTGGCTTCCTGCATGTCGAGCGAGTCGAGGATCACGAGCTGACCAGCGCCGGCCTTGGCCGACAGCGCATGCTTCAGACCAAGCGCCCGGAACTTCTTGGGCAGGTCGTGGGCGTGGCTACGCGGGGTCGGGCCCTTGTAGGTGCCACCGTGACGGAAGGTCGGCGCCTTGCGGGAACCGTGACGCGCGCCACCGGTGCCCTTCTGGCGGTAGATCTTCTTGGTCGAGTAGCTCACGTCCGACTTGCCGAGAACCGAGTGCGTGCCGGCCTGGGCTTTCGCCCGCTGCCAGCGCACCACGCGGTGCAGGATGTCGGCGCGCGGCTCAAGGCCGAAGACCTCATCCGAAAGATCGATCGATCCGGCCTTGCCGGCGTCGAGCTTGATCACGTCGAGTTTCATGCTTCACCCCCTTCGGCGGGCGCTTCTTCAGCCGGGGCGGCAGAGGCAGAAGCCTTCAGCGCGGCCGGCATCGGCAGGTCGTTCGGCAGCGGTTTCTTGACCGCGTCCTTGATCGTGACCCAGCCGCCCTTGGAACCCGGAACCGAGCCCTTGACCATGATCAGGCCACGGTCGGCATCCGTGCGGACGACCTGGATGTTCTGCGTGGTCACGCGGACGGCACCGAGGTGACCCGCCATCTTCTTGCCCTTGAACACCTTGCCGGGGTCCTGGCACTGACCGGTGGAGCCGTGCGAACGGTGCGAGATCGACACGCCGTGCGAGGCGCGCAGACCGCCGAAGTTGTGACGCTTCATGACACCGGCGAAGCCCTTACCGATCGAGGTGCCGGCGATGTCCACGAACTGCCCTTCGGCATAGTGGGCCGCCGAGATCTCGGCGCCGACTTCGATCAGGTTTTCCGGGCTCACGCGGAACTCGGCGATCTTGCGCTTGGGCGCCACGTTCGCCTTGGCGAAGTGGCCGCGCTGAGCCGCCGTGGTCCGCTTGGCCTTGGCAGAGCCCGCACCGAGCTGAACGGCGGTGTAGCCGTCCTTCTCGGTCGTGCGCTGCGCGACGACCTGCAGATTGTCGAGTTGAAGAACGGTCACAGGAATCTGCTTGCCGTCTTCCATGAACAGCCGGGTCATGCCCAGCTTCTTTGCGATAACGCCAGAGCGCAACATTTCAGGTGCCCTCCTCAGACCTTGATCTCGACGTCGACGCCGGCGGCGAGGTCGAGCTTCATCAGCGCGTCCACCGTCTGCGGGGTCGGATCGACGATGTCGAGAAGGCGCTTGTGCGTCCGGATTTCCCACTGGTCGCGCGACTTCTTGTCGATGTGCGGACCACGCAGAACCGTGAATTTCTCGATCTTGTTCGGCAGCGGGATCGGACCCCGCACCTGGGCGCCCGTGCGCTTGGCCGTGTTGACGATTTCCGCGGTGCTGGCGTCCAGCACGCGGTAATCGAAGGCCTTGAGCCGGATGCGAATGTTTTGACCAGTCATTGTCTTGCCTCTCGCAGGCTTCTTTTAAGGGTTGAGAGGCAGACCGGGCCTCATGCCCGGCCTGCTTCGAACCCGGTCTCGATTACTCGATGATCTTGGAGACGACGCCGGCGCCGACGGTGCGGCCGCCTTCGCGGATGGCGAAGCGGAGCTTCTCTTCCATCGCGATCGGCGCGATCAGCTCGACCTCGAACTTCAGGTTGTCGCCCGGCATCACCATCTCGGTGCCTTCCGGCAGCTTCACCGTGCCCGTCACGTCCGTCGTGCGGAAGTAGAACTGCGGACGGTAGTTCGCGAAGAACGGCGTGTGACGGCCGCCTTCTTCCTTCGTCAGGATGTAGGCCTCGGCCTCGAACTTCGTGTGCGGCTTCACCGAACCCGGCTTGCACAGAACCTGACCGCGCTCAACGCCGTCACGGTCGATGCCGCGCAGCAGCGCGCCGATGTTGTCGCCCGCCTCACCGCGGTCCAGAAGCTTGCGGAACATCTCCACGCCCGTGCAGACCGATTTCTGCGTCGTGCGGATGCCCACGATCTCAACCTCGTCGCCGACGTTGATCACGCCACGCTCAACCCGGCCGGTCACAACCGTGCCGCGGCCCGAGATCGAGAACACGTCTTCGATCGGCATCAGGAACGGCTGGTCAACCGCGCGCTCCGGCGTCGGGATGTAGCTGTCAACGGCGTCCAGAAGCGCGCGGATCGAGTTCTCGCCGATCTCCGGATCGCGGCCCTCGAGCGCGGCCAGGGCCGAGCCCTTGATGATCGGAATGTCGTCGCCCGGGTAGTCGTAGGACGACAGAAGCTCGCGAACTTCCATCTCCACGAGCTCCAGAAGCTCCTCGTCGTCAACCTGGTCGACCTTGTTCAGGTAAACGACCATGAACGGAATGCCGACCTGGCGGCCGAGCAGGATGTGCTCGCGCGTCTGCGGCATCGGGCCGTCGGCCGCGTTCACAACCAGGATCGCGCCGTCCATCTGCGCAGCACCCGTGATCATGTTCTTCACGTAGTCCGCGTGGCCCGGGCAGTCGACGTGCGCGTAGTGGCGCGTCGCCGTCTCGTACTCAACGTGCGCCGTCGAGATCGTGATCCCCCGCGCCTTCTCTTCCGGCGCCGCGTCGATCTGGTCGTAGGCCTTGAAATCGCCGAAATACTTCGTGATCGCAGCCGTCAGCGTCGTCTTGCCGTGGTCAACGTGACCAATCGTCCCGATGTTAACGTGCGGTTTCGTCCGTTCAAACTTTGCCTTTGCCATGATGGCCTCCTGTTTCGGGTGGCGGGTGGCCCCGCCCTACGGGTTAAAGGGTAGGGCGGGGTACTCCCCGCCTTCCCGTCATGCGTATTTCTTCTGGATCTCGTCCGAGATGTTCTGCGGAACCGCCTCGTAGTGGTCGAACTGCATCGTGAACACCGCGCGGCCCGAAGACATGGAGCGCAGGTTGTTGATGTAGCCGAACATGTTGGCAAGCGGCACCATGCAGTTGATCACGTTGGCGTTGCCGCGCGTGTCCTGGCCCTGCACCATGCCCCGGCGCGAGGTCAGGTCGCCGATGATGCCGCCGGTGTATTCTTCCGGGGTCACCACTTCGACCTTCATGATCGGTTCGAGCAGCTTCGCACCGGCCTTCTTGAGGCCGTCACGCATCGCCGCACGGGACGCGATTTCGAACGCGAGCACCGAGGAGTCGACGTCATGGAAGGCGCCATCGATCAGCGCGACCTTGAAGTCGATCACCGGGAAGCCCGCCAGCGGGCCGGAGTCCATCACCGACTTGATGCCTTTTTCCACACCGGGGATGTATTCCTTCGGCACCGCGCCACCGACGATCTTCGCCTCAAACGAGTAGCCCTCGCCCGGTTCGGTTGGCGTGATGACAAGCTTCACCCGCGCGAACTGACCCGTACCACCGGTCTGCTTCTTGTGGGTGTAGTCGATCTCGGCCTCGCGGCTGATCGTTTCGCGGTAAGCCACCTGCGGGGCGCCGATGTTCGCCTCGACCTTGAACTCGCGCTTCATGCGGTCCACGAGGATGTCGAGGTGAAGTTCGCCCATGCCCTTCATGATGGTCTGGCCCGATTCCAGATCGGTCTCGACGCGGAACGACGGGTCTTCGGCGGCCAGACGAGCGAGCGCGAGGCCCATCTTTTCCTGGTCTGCTTTCGACTTCGGCTCCACCGCGATCTCGATCACCGGCTCCGGGAAGGTCATGGTTTCAAGGACGACCTGGTTCGACGGATCGCAGAGCGTGTCGCCCGTGGTCGTTTCCTTCAGACCGGCCAGCGCGATGATGTCGCCCGCGAAGGCTTCGTCGATCTCTTCCCGGTTGATGGCGTGCATCATCATCATCCGGCCGACGCGCTCCTTGCGGCCCTTGGTCGAGTTGACCATCTGGTCACCCTTCCGGAGGACGCCGGAGTAGAGGCGCGTGAAGGTCAGCGAGCCGACGAACGGGTCGTTCATGATCTTGAACGCGAGGCCGGCGAAGGGCTGCGCGTCATCGGCCGAACGGGCGATGCTACGCTCTTCGCTTTCGTCACCCGGCGCGAAGCCCATGTAGGCCGGCACGTCGAGCGGCGAGGGCAGGAAGTCGATGACCGCGTTCAGGAGCGGCTGGACGCCCTTGTTCTTGAAGGCCGAACCGGCAGTGACCGGAACGAAGCTGAGCGACAGCGTACCCTTGCGGATGAGCTTGCGCAGCGTGTCCTCGTCGGGCTCGTTGCCTTCCAGGTAGGCTTCCATCGCGTCATCGTCCTGCTCGACGGCAAGCTCGATGAGGTTGGAGCGCCATTCGTCGGCGACGTCCTTCAGATCTTCGCGGATCGGCTGACGGACCCAGCTCGCGCCGAGGTCTTCGCCCTGCCACACCCACTCTTCCATCTTGATCAGGTCGATGATGCCTTCCAGCTTGTCCTCGGCGCCGATCGGCAGCGCGATCGGGGCGGGGGTGGCGCCGGTGCGGTCCTTGATCATCTTCACGCAGTTGAAGAAGTCGGCGCCGATCTTGTCCATCTTGTTGACGAACACGATCCGCGGAACCTTGTAGCGGTCGGCCTGGCGCCAGACGGTCTCGGTCTGCGGCTCGACGCCGGCGTTGGCATCAAGCAGGCAGACCGCGCCGTCGAGAACCGCCAGTGAGCGTTCGACTTCGATGGTGAAGTCGACGTGGCCCGGGGTGTCGATGATGTTGAAGCGGTACTTGGTGTCCGACGTGCCTTCGGCAGTCGGATCTTCCTGGCGCTGCCAGAAAGTGGTGGTGGCAGCCGAGGTGATCGTGATGCCACGCTCCTGTTCCTGCTCCATCCAGTCCATGGTCGCGGCGCCGTCGTGGACTTCGCCGATCTTGTGGGACTTGCCGGTGTAGTAAAGGATCCGCTCGGTCGTGGTGGTCTTGCCCGCGTCGATGTGGGCCATGATCCCGAAGTTGCGGTATCGCGTAAGGGGGTAAGCGCGTGCCATTTCAGATATCCTCGGTGCCGCCGGTTACCAGCGGTAGTGGCTGAACGCCTTGTTGGCGTCGGCCATCTTGTGGGTGTCTTCGCGTTTCTTCACCGCAGTGCCGCGGCCGTTGCAGGCATCGGACAGTTCGGCGGCAAGACGCTCTTCCATCGTGTTCTCGTTGCGGTTCTTCGCGGCCGTGATCAGCCAGCGGATCGCCAGCGCTTCGCGGCGCTCGGGGCGGACTTCGACCGGGACCTGGTAGGTCGCACCGCCGACCCGGCGGGAACGGACCTCGAGCGAGGGCTTGACGTTGTCCAGCGCCTCGTGGAACGCCTCGACCGGCGGGCGCTTCAGGCGCGCTTCGACGCGGTCCAGCGCGTTGTAGACGATACGTTCGGCAACGGATTTCTTGCCGTCGATCATCAGGTTGTTCATGAATTTCGAGATGACCCGGTCGCCGTACTTGGCATCGGGCAGAATTTCGCGCTTTTCAGCGGCGTGACGACGCGACATGGCGCTTTCTCCTTACTTCGGACGCTTCGCGCCGTACTTCGAACGACGCTGACGACGATCTTTGACGCCCTGGGTGTCGAGGACACCGCGCAGGATGTGATAACGGACACCCGGAAGGTCCTTCACCCGGCCGCCGCGGATCAGGACCACGGAGTGTTCCTGAAGGTTGTGCTTTTCACCGGGGATGTAGCTGATCACTTCGAAGCCATTGGTCAGACGGACCTTGGCAACCTTCCGCATAGCGGAGTTCGGCTTCTTCGGGGTCGTGGTGTAGACCCGCGTGCAGACGCCGCGCTTCTGCGGGCAGCTTTCCAAGTGCTGCGACTTGGACTTTCTTGCGTTGGCTTCCCGGGGCTTCCGGATCAGCTGTTGAATCGTCGGCATTAATCTCGCCCTATGTTGCAACCCGATCGACGTTCGCCCGTCAGCGACGTTCCCGGGGGCATTTCACCGTTGTCATGCCTCGCGCGTCCGCAAAACACCAAAACCGCATTCGGCCCCTTCGCGGGGTCGACGCGGTGGAATTCCAGAGGATCGGGGCCTTTGACGGGCCCGGATCATGACCACTTCAGTTCTTGATACCGGTACGGACGGGATTTTCCCGCCGCACAAGTGCGCGCCGTATAGGGGGAGTCGCAGGGGATGTCAACATCACCCCTGAGGGATCGGGAGGAGATCCGGCTGGCTCAACAGGCCCTTCGGGTGGCGCGCGTCACGACGCTCCCGGCGCGCGCGGCGGCAGGCCGGCTGGGCCCCGCGCGGTCCCGCGAAGCGGGCTGGCGATCGCCGCCGGAATCGGATCGCGGGCGCCCGCCGTCCTTTCGCGGTGGAAGGTGTAGATGCCGGTGATCACGATGACCGCAGCTCCGATGAGTGTCATCGCCCCGGGCAGTTCATCGAAGACCAGCCACCCGAGCACCAGCGCGGCCAGGAGCGAGGTATAGCGGAACGGCGCGACCACCGCGATTTCCCCCACACGCATCGCCATCACGATGCTGAGGTACCCGCCGACAAGAAAGCCCGCGGCCGCGAGGATCAGCAGCCAGTTTTGCGGGCTCACCGCCTGCCATCCGGTGAAAGGGACCATCAGGCCCGCCGCCGTGCCCACGGCCAGTGCCGCCAGAAAGGCGACGGTGACGGACGAGACCTCACGCGAAAGCCGGCGCGTGGCAAGGTCGCGCACCACCACGCAGAGAACGGAGGCCAGCCCCAGGAGCGACCAGCCGTCAAAGCCCGCAAGCCCCGGCCGCACAATCAGGAGGACGCCGGCGAACCCGATCGCGATGGCGGTCAGCCGCCGCCACCCGATCGGGGCGCCATAGACCAGCGCCGCGCCAAGCGTCACTGCCAGCGGCAGCGCCTGCAGGATGGCGGAGAGGTTCGCCAGCGGCAGATGCCGGAGCGCCATGAGGAAGAAAAGGGTTCCGAAAATCTCTCCGAAGGTGCGCCAGATCAGGGCGATGCGGTCGGCGCGTGCGATGCGCAGGGTCAGCCCCCCGAGCCAGGGCGCGATCGCGGTCAGCGCGGCAAGCGTCAGCATGCCCCGAAGCATCGCCGTCTGGTATAGCGGCAATTCCGCCGTGACGGCCTTCATGCAGGCGTCGTTCAGCGTGAAGGCGCACATGGCCACGGCCATCAGCAGGGCGCCGCGGAGATTGTCGGAAAGCGTCATGCGCCAGCGGTATCAGCGGCCATGTCGCCGCGCCAGTGGCAAATTCTTGGGCCGCGCCGCCCTGCCCCGGTGAACGGTATTGGCAGCCTCGCGAAAGACAAACGGCCCCGGAAATCCGGGGCCGTTCGCGATGTCATGAACGCCGTGGATCAATCGCGGCTTTCGGGCGTATCGACCAGGCCAAGCTCGTCGTCCGCCACCATGTCGTCGATCGGGGCGGCCAGCGCCGCGGCCTGTTCGGCCTCGCTCCGGCGCGCCTCGATCACTTCCATGTCGCGGTCGTGGGCGATGCGGCGCACGCGCTGGGTGGCGCCACCGGTACCCGCCGGGATGAGGCGGCCGACGATGACGTTTTCCTTCAGCCCGACCAGGCGGTCGCGCTTGCCCTGCACGGCAGCCTCGGTCAGCACGCGCGTGGTTTCCTGGAACGACGCCGCCGAGATGAACGACCGGGTTTGCAGCGAGGCTTTGGTGATGCCCAGAAGCACCGGCTCGCCCACCGCCGGGCGTCCGCCCCGCGCGATGACCTTGTCGTTTTCCTCGTCGAACTCGGCCTTGTCGACGTGCTCGCCCTTCAGAAGCGTCGTTTCCCCCGAATCCAGGATCTCGATCTTCTGCAGCATCTGGCGAACGATCACCTCGATGTGCTTGTCGTTGATCTTCACGCCCTGGAGCCGGTAGACGTCCTGCACCTCGTCGATGAGGTAGTCGGCCAGCGCCTCGATCCCCATGATCCGCAGGATGTCATGCGGAGCCGGGTTGCCGTCCATGATGTAGTCGCCCTTCTGGACGTGATCACCTTCCTGAACCGGAATGTGCTTGCCCTTGGGCACCATGTACTCGACCGGCTGAAGGCTGTCGTCCGTCGGCTCGATCGTGATGCGGCGCTTGTTCTTGTAGTCCTTGCCGAAGCGGACATAGCCGTCGATCTCGGCGATGATGGCGTGATCCTTCGGACGGCGGGCTTCGAAAAGTTCCGCCACGCGGGGAAGACCCCCGGTGATGTCCTTGGTCTTCGCACCTTCGCGCGGGATCCGGGCGACCACGTCGCCGGCGCGAACCTCCTGGCCGTCCTCGACCGAAAGGATCGCATCCACCGACATCTGGTAGCTGACCGGGTTGCCGACGTCGTTGCGCACAGGCTCGCCCGTCGCCGGATCCATGACGATGATTTCCGGCTTCAGGTCGTTGCCGCGCGGCGCGGTGCGCCAGTCGGTCACGATCTTCTGGGTCATGCCGGTCGCATCGTCGGTATCCTCGCGCACGGCGATACCGGAGATGAGGTCCACGAACTTCGCCACACCCGCCTTTTCGGCGATGATCGGCAGCGTGTAGGGGTCCCACTCGAAGAGCTTGGCGCCACGCTTGACGGCCTGGCCGTCCTTGACGTGGATCTTCGCCCCGTAGGACACCTTGTAGGACGCCCGTTCCTGGCCCGCATCGTCGATGATCACGATCTGCATCGAGCGGCCCATGACGATCTGCTCGCCATGCGCGTTTTCGAGAAGCATCGCGTTGCGGAACTCGACCTTGCCTTCCTGGCTGGCTTCCTGGAAGGACTGCTGTCCGCCCTGGGCGATGCCGCCGATGTGGAAGGTCCGCATGGTCAGCTGCGTGCCCGGTTCACCGATCGACTGCGCGGCGATGATGCCGACAGCCTCGCCGATGTTGACCATCGTGCCGCGCGCAAGGTCGCGCCCGTAGCACATGGCGCAGACGCCTTCCTCGGCCTCGCAGGTCAGCGCCGAGCGGATGCGGACGGAGGCGACGCCCGCGGATTCCACCGCGTCGGCCTTGCGCTCGTCGATCAGCTCGTTCTTCTGCACGATGATCTCGTCGGTGCCCGGCACCATGACATCATCGGCAGCCACGCGGCCCAGGATCCGCTCGCTGAGCGGCGACACCACCTCACCGTCGTTGACCGCGGCCGAGGCCGTGATCGCCTGTTCGGTGCCGCAGTCGCGCAGCCGGACGATGCAGTCCTGCGCCACGTCCACCAGACGGCGGGTCAGGTAACCCGAGTTCGCGGTTTTCAGCGCGGTGTCGGCCAGGCCCTTACGGGCGCCGTGGGTCGAGTTGAAGTACTCGAGCACGGTCAGGCCTTCCTTGAAGTTCGAGATGATCGGCGTCTCGATGATCTCGCCCGACGGCTTGGCCATGAGGCCCCGCATCCCGCCCAGCTGCTTCATCTGCGCGGGCGAACCCCGCGCACCGGAGTGCGACATCATGTAGACCGAGTTGGGTTCCATCTCGGCCCCGGCGTCGTCCTTCCGGACGGCCGAGATCTCGTTCATCATCGCGGCGGCCACGGCGTCCGAGCACTTCGACCAGGCGTCGACGACCTTGTTGTACTTTTCGCCCTGGGTGATCAGGCCGTCCATGTACTGCTGCTCGAACTCTTTGACCTGATCGCGCACGTCGTTGACGATCGTCCACTTCTTGTCGGGGATGACCATGTCATCCTTGCCGAAGGAAATGCCGGCCTTGAAGGCTTCGCGGAAGCCCATGCCCATGATCTGGTCGCAGAAGATCACCGATTCCTTCTGGCCGCAGTAGCGGTAGACGGTGTCGATGACGTTCTGAACGTCCTTCTTGCGCAACAGGCGGTTGACCAGTTCGAACGGCGCCTTGGCGTTCTTCGGCAGAAGCGCGCCCAGCCGCACCCGGCCCGGCGTGGTCTCGAAGCGCTTGAAGACCTCGTTGCCTTCCGCGTCGATCTGCGGCACGCGGCACTGGATCTTGGCGTGCAGGTGAACCGCACCCGCGTCGAGCGCGTGCTGCACTTCATCCACGGAGCCGAAGATCATGCCTTCGCCCTGCATCCCGTCACGCGCCATCGACACGTAGTAGAGACCCAGGACCATGTCCTGCGAGGGAACGATGATCGGCGCGCCGTTGGCGGGCGAGAGCACGTTGTTCGTCGACATCATCAGGACGCGCGCTTCCAGCTGCGCCTCAAGGCTCAGCGGAACGTGAACTGCCATCTGGTCGCCGTCGAAGTCGGCGTTGAAGGCCGAGCAGACCAGCGGGTGAAGCTGGATCGCCTTGCCCTCGATCAGCACCGGTTCGAAGGCCTGGATGCCCAGGCGGTGCAGCGTCGGCGCACGGTTCAGAAGCACCGGGTGTTCGCGGATCACCTCGTCGAGGATGTCCCAGACCTCCGGGCGCTCTTTCTCGACCAGCTTCTTCGCCTGCTTCACCGTCGAGGAGAGGCCCTTCGCCTCAAGCCGCGAGTAGATGAACGGCTTGAAAAGCTCGAGCGCCATCTTCTTCGGCAGGCCGCACTGGTGCAGCTTCAGTTCCGGACCGGTCACGATGACCGAACGGCCCGAGAAGTCCACGCGCTTGCCCAGAAGGTTCTGGCGGAAGCGGCCCTGCTTGCCTTTCAGCATGTCGCTGAGCGACTTCAGCGGGCGCTTGTTGGCTCCCGTGATGACGCGGCCGCGGCGGCCGTTGTCGAAGAGCGCGTCGACGGATTCCTGCAGCATCCGCTTTTCGTTGCGCACGATGATGTCGGGCGCGCGCAGCTCGATCAGGCGCTTGAGACGGTTGTTCCGGTTGATGACCCGGCGATACAGGTCGTTCAGATCCGAGGTCGCGAAGCGGCCGCCGTCCAGCGGAACCAGCGGGCGCAGTTCCGGCGGAATGACCGGAACGACAGTCAGCACCATCCATTCCGGGCGGTTGCCGGATTCGAGGAAGCTTTCAACGATCTTCAGCCGCTTGATGATCTTCTTCGGCTTCAGCTCGCCGGTGGCTTCCTTCAGCTCTTCGCGGAGCTGTTCGGCGGTCGCCTCCAGGTCGATGGCGGCCAGCATCTCGCGGATGGCCTCGGCGCCGATATTGGCGGTGAAGGCATCGGCGCCATACTGGTCCTGCGCGTCGAGGTATTCCTCTTCGCTCATCAGCTGGCCGTAGGACAGGTCGGTCAGACCCGGCTCGATCACGACGTAGTTCTCGAAGTAGAGGATGCGCTCCAGATCCCGCAGCGTCATGTCGAGCATGAGGCCGATCCGGCTCGGCAGCGACTTCAGGAACCAGATGTGGGCGACGGGGGCGGCCAGTTCGATATGGCCCATCCGCTCGCGCCGCACCTTCTGGAGCGTCACTTCAACGCCGCACTTCTCGCAGACGACGCCGCGATACTTCATGCGCTTGTATTTGCCGCACAGGCATTCGTAGTCCTTGATCGGCCCGAAGATCCGGGCGCAGAACAGACCGTCACGTTCCGGCTTGAACGTGCGGTAGTTGATCGTCTCGGGTTTCTTGATCTCCCCGTAGGACCAGCTGAGGATACGCTCCGGCGAGGCGAGCGAGATCTTGATCTCGTCGAACTGCTTGGGCTGTGCCAGCGGGTTGAACGGGTTGGTGGTCAGTTCCTGGTTCATCTTCAAATCCTTGAAATGGCGCGGTGGGAATGGGGCGGGAGGGGACCCGCCTTATTCCTCTCCCTCCGCATCCAGGAGTTCCATGTTGAGGCCGAGGCCCCGCACTTCCTTGACGAGAACGTTGAACGATTCCGGCACGCCGGCCTCGAAGTTGTCCTCGCCCTTGACGATCGACTCGTAGACCTTGGTCCGGCCTGCCACGTCGTCCGACTTCACCGTCAGCATTTCCTGCAGGGTGTAGGCGGCGCCGTAGGCTTCGAGTGCCCAGACCTCCATCTCCCCGAAGCGCTGACCGCCGAACTGCGCCTTGCCACCCAGCGGCTGCTGGGTCACGAGCGAGTACGGGCCGGTGGAACGCGCGTGGATCTTGTCGTCGACCAGGTGGTGGAGCTTCAGAAGGTACTTGACGCCCACGGTCACCTTGCGCTGGAACTTCTCGCCCGTGCGGCCGTCGTAAAGGTTCGACTGGCCGGACATGTCGAAGCCCGCGCGCTTCAGCGCGTCGTTGACATCCGCCTCCTTGGCGCCGTCGAAGACCGGGGTCGCGATCGGAACGCCGCGCTTCACCGTCTCCGCCCGGTCGACGAGGTCGTCCGCATCAAGGCCCGCGAAGGCCTCTTCATAGGCTTCGTCGCCATAGCCGTGCTTGAGCGCGTCGCGCACCGGCGTCAGGTCGCCCGAACGGCGGTAGTCGGCCAGCGCGTCGTCGATGCGCAGACCCAGGCCGCGCGCGGCCCAACCCATGTGGGTTTCAAGGATCTGACCGACGTTCATCCGCGAGGGCACGCCGAGCGGGTTCAGCACCATGTCGACCGGGGTGCCGTCACCGAGGAACGGCATGTCCTCGATCGGAACCACCTTCGACACGACACCCTTGTTGCCGTGACGGCCGGCCATCTTGTCGCCCGGCTGCAGCTTGCGCTTCACCGCGACGAAGACCTTGACCATCTTCATGACACCCGGCGGCAGGTCGTCGCCACGGCGTACCTTCTCGACCTTGTCCTCGAAGCGGTGCTCAAGCGCGCGCTTCTGGGCCTCGAACTGAGCGTTCAGCGCCTCGACGTTCTGGGCGTCCTGCTCTTCGCCGAGGGCAAGCTGCCACCACTGGCCGCGCGAGAGCGAGCCCAGCAGTTCCTCGTCGATCACCGCACCGGACTTGATGCCCTTCGGCCCCTTCACCGCGGTCTTGCCGAGGATCATGGACTTCAGGCGCGCGTAGATGTTGCGCTCAAGGATCGCCTGTTCGTCGTCCCGGTCACGGGCCAGACGCTCGACTTCCTCGCGCTCGATCTGAAGCGCGCGCTCGTCCTTGTCCACACCATGACGGTTGAAGACGCGAACCTCCACGACGGTGCCGTAGTCACCGGGCGGCAGGCGCAGCGACGTGTCGCGCACGTCGGACGCCTTTTCGCCGAAGATGGCGCGCAGAAGCTTCTCTTCCGGCGTCATCGGGCTTTCGCCCTTGGGCGTGATCTTACCCACGAGGATGTCGCCCGGCCCGACCTCGGCGCCGATGTAGACGATGCCCGCCTCGTCGAGGTTGCGCAGCGCTTCCTCGCCGACGTTCGGGATGTCGCGGGTGATTTCCTCGGGCCCAAGCTTGGTGTCACGGGCGGCGACTTCATGTTCCTCGATGTGGATCGAGGTGAAGACGTCGTCGCGCACGATGCGCTCGGAGATCAGGATCGAGTCTTCGTAGTTGTAGCCGTTCCAGGGCATGAACGCGACGATCACGTTCTTGCCGAGCGCCAGTTCGCCCATGTCGGTCGAGGGGCCATCGGCGATGACCTCGTCCTTGGCGACCCGGTCGCCCACCTTGACCAGCGGGCGCTGGTTGATGCAGGTCGACTGGTTGGAACGCTGGAACTTGCGCAGACGGTAGATGTCCACGCCGGCATCGCCGATCTCCAGGTCCTCGGTCGCGCGCACAACGATACGGGTCGCATCGACCTGGTCGATGATCCCGCCACGCTTGGCCATGATCGCGGCGCCGGAGTCGGTGGCGACCACGGCCTCGATCCCGGTGCCGACGAAGGGCGCGTCCGCCTGCAGAAGCGGAACCGCCTGACGCTGCATGTTCGAACCCATCAGCGCGCGGTTGGCGTCGTCGTTCTCAAGGAACGGGATGAGCGAGGCGGCGACCGAAACCAGCTGCTTCGGCGACACGTCGATCAGGTCCACGCTTTCGCGCGGCGCCAGCGTGTATTCACCCGACTGACGGGTGGAGACGAGCTCGTTGATGAAGTTGCCGTCCGCATCAAGCGTCGCGTTCGCCTGGGCGACCGTGTGGCGCATTTCCTCGGTCGCGGACATGTACTGGACTTCGTCCGTCACCTTGCCGCCCAGCACCTTGCGGTACGGGGTTTCGATGAAGCCGTACTTGTTCACGCGGGCAAAGGTGGCCAGCGAGTTGATCAGACCGATGTTCGGACCTTCGGGCGTTTCGATCGGGCACATCCGGCCATAGTGGGTCGGGTGAACGTCGCGCACCTCGAAGCCGGCGCGCTCGCGGGTCAGACCGCCCGGCCCAAGGGCCGAAAGGCGCCGCTTGTGCGTCACTTCCGAAAGCGGGTTGGTCTGGTCCATGAACTGCGACAGCTGCGAGGAGCCGAAGAATTCACGCACCGCGGCCGCGGCCGGCTTCGCGTTGATCAGGTCCTGCGGCATCACCGTGTCGATCTCGACCGAGGACATACGCTCCTTGATCGCGCGCTCCATGCGGAGCAGACCGACGCGGTACTGGTTTTCCATCAGCTCGCCGACCGAACGCACCCGGCGGTTGCCGAGGTGGTCGATGTCGTCGATCTCGCCCTTGCCGTCGCGCAGTTCCACCAGCGCCTTGACGCAGGAGATGATGTCGTCGCGATCGAGCGTGCGCTGGGTGTCGGGCTTGCCGAGGTTCAGGCGCATGTTCATCTTCACCCGGCCGACGGCCGAGAGGTCATAGCGCTCCTTGTCGAAGAAGAGCGTGTCGAAAAGCGCGGAGGCCGCTTCCACGGTGGGCGGCTCGCCCGGACGCATGACGCGATAGATGTCCATGAGCGCGCCGTCGCGGCCCATGTTCTTGTCCGCGGCCATGGTGTTGCGGATGTAGGGGCCGACGTTCACGTTGTCGATGTCGAGCACCGGGATCGTGGTGATCCCGTTGTCGAGAAGCACCTTCAGCGTGCCGCCCGAAACCTCGCCGTCCTTGTCGAGGGTCTGGGTGATCTCGTCCCCCGCCTCGACATAGATGGCGCCGGTGTCCTCGTTGATCATGTCCTTGGCGGCGAAGCGGCCAAGGATGTGGTCGAACGGCACCAGAAGCTCCGTCACCTTGCCTTCATCGACCAGTTTCTTGACCATGCGCGGCGTGACCTTGTCACCGGCCTTGCAGATCACTTCGCCGGTGGCCGCATCCACCAGGTCGTAGGTCGGCCGCGTGCCGCGCACCCGCTCGGGGAAGAACTTGGTCACCCAGCCCTTGTTCTTCACCAGCTTGAAGTCGACCGTGTTGTAATAGGCATCCATGATGCCTTCTTGGTCGAGGCCGAGCGCATAAAGCAACGTCGTCACCGGCAGCTTCCGACGGCGGTCGATGCGCGCGAAGACGATGTCCTTGGCGTCGAACTCGAAGTCGAGCCAGGAGCCGCGATAGGGAATGATCCGGCAGGCGAACAGGAGCTTGCCCGACGAATGGGTCTTGCCCTTGTCGTGGTCGAAGAACACGCCGGGCGAGCGGTGCATCTGCGAGACGATGACCCGCTCGGTGCCATTGACGATGAAGGTACCGTTCGGCGTCATCAGGGGCATGTCGCCCATGTAGACGTCCTGCTCCTTGATGTCCTTCACCGACTTCGCGCCGGTGTCCTCGTCGATATCGAACACGATCAGGCGCAGCGTCACCTTCAGCGGCGCCGAATAGGTCATGTCGCGCGCCTGGCATTCGTCAACGTCGTACTTCGGCTTTTCGAGTTCGTATTTCACGAATTCGAGGATCGCATGCTCGTTGAAGTCCTTGATCGGGAAGACCGATTGGAAGACGCCCTGGATGCCCTCGCCATCGGCGGCCTTGGGGCCGTCGCCGGATTTCAGGAACAGGTCGTAGGAGGATTTCTGAACCTCGATCAGGTTCGGCATCTCCAGGACTTCGCGGATCTTGCCGTAGTATCTGCGGATACGCTTCCGGCCAACGGTCGCTTGAGCCATGCTCGTCGTCACCTTTCGTCTCTTCGCGCGGTTCGCGTCGCGTCGGGGTCACGCGGGCGGCCGCTTGCGAGTAGGGGGTCGGTTCCATTCATGCCTGCCGTCCCACCGGCGGGCTCCCGAACCGAACCCGGCCTGGGAAGGGGCAGCATCGCGGATGCCCCTTCCAAGACGGGTTCGGCTGGGCCCGGCAAAAGCCGGACCCAGCCTGAAAATCTGGGTGGGACCTGAAGGGCCCCGGCCCGGATTACTTGAGCTCGACCTTGGCGCCAGCCGCTTCGAGCTTTTTCTTGATGTCCTCGGCTTCGGCTTTCGCCGCAGCTTCCTTCACCTTGCCGCCAGCTTCCACGAGGTCCTTGGCTTCTTTCAGGCCCAGACCGGTGATCGCGCGGACTTCCTTGATCACGTTGATCTTGTTCGCGCCGGCGTCGGTCAGGACGACGTCGAACTCGGTCTTTTCTTCGGCGGCTTCAGCCGCACCGCCAGCCGCCGGGCCAGCAACCATGACCGCACCACCGGCAGCGGGTTCGATGCCGTAGTCGTCTTTCAGGATTTGCTTCAGTTCTTGCGCCTGCAGCAGCGTGAGGTTCACGATTTGCTCGGCGAGTGCTTTCAGATCAGCCATTTCTCAGTTCCGTTCCTAATTTGGTTTCCAACGTCAGGGCAACAACCCCACGAAGGCACTGATTGCTCACGCGGCTTCCCGCTCTTCCAGAGTGGAAAGAATGCCCGCGATGTTCGAAGCAGGTGCGCCAATGGCCCCGGCGATGTTCGAAGCGGGCGCGCCGATGCAGGACACGATCTGAGCGATAAGCTCTTCACGCGACGGCATCGAGGCGACGGCTTTCACACCGGCCGGATCCAGGGCCGTGTTGCCCATTGCGCCGCCAAGGATCACGAACTTGTCGTTCTTCTTGGCATAGGCGTCCGCGACCTTGGCAGCAGCCACAGGGTCCTCGGAGTAGGCGAGCACGGTCATGCCCGTCAGGAGCGAGCCGATGCTTGCGCAGGGCTTGTCCTCAAGGGCGATCTTGGCGAGCCTGTTCTTGGCGACGCGGACGGAGCCGCCGGCGGAACGCATGTCCGCGCGGAGGTCCTGCATCTGAGCAACCGTCATGCCTTCGTAGTGGGCAACCACCACGACGCCAGAGCTTTCGAAGATCTGGCCGAGTTCCTCGACCACTTTCTCTTTCTGGGCTCTATCCACGGTTTCACTCCAAGTATGGGAGGGGGTTACCCTCCGGCTCATTTCGCCGGGGCCTTTGGTCCCGACGTCGGGGTCCAAGCGGGCTGAGCCGAGATCACCCAAGGGACGCGCGGTCTTGGACCCGCGCCCTAAGAAATCCGGTCTAATCCCGTCTCAGGCAGGAATTATGAGGTAGTCCTCACCCGCCATCTCGGACGAATCGATCACGCACCGCCGGTAAGGCGCCACGCAGACCGCGGGCGTCAATAAAGCTTTCAGGCCAGGAAGGAAACACACAAAATGCAGAGAGGCGGCGATTTTCGCCAAACTTACTGCGCGGATTTGCCGCCGGGAAGGAGTTTTCCGAAGGTGTACCGCCAGAATTGCCGATGAACGGTCTCGCGATTCCAGCGCGCCAGCGCGGCACGGCCGTCGGCCATGATCTCCTCAAGGTCCCGCGGCTGACCGCGACGGAAAACCATGCCGATGTCGTAGGCATCCTCGACAACCGCGACAGCAAAGCCGTGCTTGGCCGCCATCAGTTCCAGCGTCGGGCGCGTGAACCCGATCGTATGCGCCAGATGCAGGCAGCCGAACCCCTTCACCAGCGCATTCTCCATGTTCGGCACTTCGATATGGATCAGGCCCTCCGGCCCCACAAAGGCTGCGAGCCGCGCGAAGGCATCCAGAGGGTCGGTCAGATGTTCGAAGACGTGGAACGAGGTTGCGGCGTCATAGGTCCGCTTCGGTTGGAAGTCGGAATAGCCTGCGCATGTGACATCGAGCCCCTTTTCATCGCGGGCATAGGTCGCATAGCCCTGGCCCGGCTCGAACCCGGAGGCCGCGTAGCCGCGTTCGGACAGAAGTTCCACGAATTCCCCGGACCCGCATCCACAGTCGAGAACCGCCGCACCGGGCTTCAGCAAGGGCTGAAGGATGGCGAACCTCCGCTCGGCCTCCTTGCGGCGCTTTGCGATATGGTGGGGCGTCGGGGCGGCGCTTTGGCCCTGATAATCCGCGCGATACTGCGTCGCGTAGTAGTCCGCCAGGGCTTCGGGCGTCGGCAGAGGAAACTGGCGTACGAAGCCGCATTGCCCGCATTTCACATGCGGCAGGCGCTTCAGCCTACGGTCGAGATCCGCCAGGCTTTCGGATTGCTCGCTGCCACAGAGCGGGCAATCCTTCCGCGAGCGCGGCAGGCGATAGGAAACCATGGGCAGCCAGTTAGAAATGTCCATGATCCCCTCGCTCCGGATCGTCTCCGCAAAGAAAAAGGGCGCTGCCTTTCGGCTGCGCCCTTCTATCGCTTGTCAGGCGCTGACCGCGGCCGACGCGAGGTCGACCGACACGCCCGGCCCCATGGTCGAGGAAAGCGAGACCTTCTTGAGGTACGCGCCCTTCGCGCCCGAGGGCTTCGCTTTCGACACGGCGTCGACGAAGGCACGAACGTTCTCGGCCAGCTTGGCTTCGTCGAACGAAACCTTGCCGATGCCCGCGTGGATCACGCCGGCCTTTTCGACCTTGAACTGGACTTCACCGCCCTTGGCCGCTTCGACGGCCGCTTTCACGTCCATCGTCACGGTACCGACCTTGGGGTTCGGCATCAGGTTGCGCGGGCCGAGGATCTTGCCCAGACGGCCGACCAGCGGCATCATGTCCGGCGTCGCGATGCAGCGATCGAACTCGATCTTGCCCGACTGGATCGTCTCCATCAGGTCTTCAGCGCCCACGATGTCCGCGCCGGCCGCCTTGGCTTCGTCAGCCTTGGCCGCACGGGCGAAAACCGCCACGCGCACCGTTTTGCCGGTGCCGTTCGGCAGGGTCACGACGCCACGGACCATCTGGTCCGCGTGACGCGGATCGACGCCGAGGTTCATCGCGATTTCCAGCGTCTCGTCGAACTTCGCCGAGGCGGCGGTCTTGATCAGCTTGACGGCGTCCTCGACCGAGAGGTCCGACTTGCCTTCGAAGGCGGTGCGAGCCGCCTGGCTACGTTTACCGATCTTGGCCATGACTTACCCCTTAACCTCGATGCCGCAGGACTTGGCCGAGCCGAGGATGATCTGCATCGCGGCGTCGATGTCGTTCGCGGACAGGTCCTTCATCTTGGCTTCGGCGATCTGGCGCACCTGGGCGACAGTCACGGTGCCGGCGGTTTCGCGGCCCGGCTTCATGGAGCCCTTCGGACGGTTGCGCTTGCCAACCGGCTTCAGGCCCGCGGCTTTCTTGAGGTAGTACGACGCCGGCGCCGTCTTCATCTCGAAGGTGAAGGACTTGTCGGCGTAGTAGGTGATGATGACCGGAACGGGCGAACCGGCTTCCATCTCCTGGGTCTTCGCGTTGAAGGCCTTGCAGAATTCCATGATGTTGATCCCGCGCTGACCCAGCGCCGGACCGATGGGGGGCGACGGATTGGCTTGCCCCGCCTTCACTTGCAGCTTGAGGCTGCCCATTACCTTCTTGGCCATTTGGCCTGCTCCTTCTCACACGCCCGTTCCGAACCATTCGGAAGGGCCTTGCTTAGTGGTCCGGCCCCGGCATTGCCGCCGACCTCCCACGGCCTCACGTCAGGCGACTTTCTGCACCTGCGTGAATTCCAGTTCGACCGGCGTCGGCCGGCCGAAGATCGAAACCGTCACCTTCAGACGGTTTGCATCCTCATCGACTTCCTCGACCATGCCCGAGAAGCCGTCGAACGGCCCGTCGGTCACCTTCACCTGTTCGCCGATCTCGAAGCGGATCAGGTTGCGCGGGGCGGCTTCGCCTTCCTCGGCGCGCTTGAGGATCTGGTTGACCTCACCGTCGCGCATCGGCATCGGCTTGCCCTGCGGCCCGAGGAACCCGGTCACCCGGTTGATCGAGGTGATCAGGTGGTAGCCCCGGTCGGTCATGTCCATGTGCACCAGCACATAGCCCGGCATGAAGCGGCGCTCCGAGGTCACCTTCTTGCCGCGACGGATCTCGATGACCTCCTCGGTCGGAACGAGAACCTCGTCGATTTCGTCCTCAAGGCCCTTCTCGGCCACGGCATGCTTGATCTGTTCGGCGATCTTCTTCTCGAAATTCGAGAGAACGCTCACCGAATACCACCGCTTCGCCATCTGCCTCAGACCTCGCTACGACCGACGGATTGCCGCCGGAGAATTCCGTGTTTTCAGTGGGCTGTCCCACCACTACCCGAACAAAAAACAGCGCGCATACCGAATCGATGCACGCCGGTGTCGGAAAAGTGCGCCCCACCTACAGGCGAAAGCCCGCGATTTCAAGGCCGAATGGTCGGCCCTCGGGACGCCCGCGCCTCAGATCCCGAGCACCGCCGCAAGACCGAGCTGGATGATCTTGTCGACGAGGAAGAAGAAGGTCGCGGTCAGCGCGGCCATGACGAAGACCATGACCGTGGTCAGCACCACTTCGCGGCGCGACGGCCAATGGACCTTGCCCACTTCCGAGCGGACTTGCTGGATGAACTGGACGGGGTTGCTGGCCATCTTGGTCTCGCCTTGCCTTATACTATCGGCGCGAGATACGCCGCATGAGCCGCGAATTCAAGCCCGCCGGTGCGCGCACGGCCGGAATGTGCCGGGCGGCGGGGCTTTTGGCCCGCGCGACATGCGCCTGTCAGGCGCGCCTCATGGCGGCGAGGACACGGATGGCGGGCTGTCGAGGCGGATCGGCGGCGCCCGCCGCTTGTGGCCGCGAGTCTCGCAGGCGTGCCTGTGACGCGCAAGCCGCAGGATGCCAGAACCCGTTGCGCCCGTACCTGCGCCGGTATTGCGTCGATGTCTGGGAGGGCCTGGCAGGGGCAGCAGGACTCGAACCCGCGACCCTCGGTTTTGGAGACCGATGCTCTACCAACTGAGCTATACCCCTAGGCCTGCGCGGTGGGTATTCGAGCGGCGCGGCGAAATCAAGGGGTGTTTTCACCTCTGTGACAAGACCTGCGGCGGGGCGGGCACAGGTCCCGGCCGGATCGGTGGCGGCGCAGCGCCGAAACGCAAAGGGCCGCCCCGAAGGGCGGCCCCGCAACCGGAAGACCCGGTCTCGATTACTCGATGATCTTGGAGACGACGCCGGCGCCGACGGTGCGGCCGCCTTCGCGGATGGCGAAGCGGAGCTTCTCTTCCATCGCGATCGGCGCGATCAGCTCGACCTCGAACTTCAGGTTGTCGCCCGGCATCACCATCTCGGTGCCTTCCGGCAGCTTCACCGTGCCCGTCACGTCCGTCGTGCGGAAGTAGAACTGCGGACGGTAGTTCGCGAAGAACGGCGTGTGACGGCCGCCTTCTTCCTTCGTCAGGATGTAGGCCTCGGCCTCGAACTTCGTGTGCGGCTTCACCGAACCCGGCTTGCACAGAACCTGACCGCGCTCAACGCCGTCACGGTCGATGCCGCGCAGCAGCGCGCCGATGTTGTCGCCCGCCTCACCGCGGTCCAGAAGCTTGCGGAACATCTCCACGCCCGTGCAGACCGATTTCTGCGTCGTGCGGATGCCCACGATCTCAACCTCGTCGCCGACGTTGATCACGCCACGCTCAACCCGGCCGGTCACAACCGTGCCGCGGCCCGAGATCGAGAACACGTCTTCGATCGGCATCAGGAACGGCTGGTCAACCGCGCGCTCCGGCGTCGGGATGTAGCTGTCAACGGCGTCCAGAAGCGCGCGGATCGAGTTCTCGCCGATCTCCGGATCGCGGCCCTCGAGCGCGGCCAGGGCCGAGCCCTTGATGATCGGAATGTCGTCGCCCGGGTAGTCGTAGGACGACAGAAGCTCGCGAACTTCCATCTCCACGAGCTCCAGAAGCTCCTCGTCGTCAACCTGGTCGACCTTGTTCAGGTAAACGACCATGAACGGAATGCCGACCTGGCGGCCGAGCAGGATGTGCTCGCGCGTCTGCGGCATCGGGCCGTCGGCCGCGTTCACAACCAGGATCGCGCCGTCCATCTGCGCAGCACCCGTGATCATGTTCTTCACGTAGTCCGCGTGGCCCGGGCAGTCGACGTGCGCGTAGTGGCGCGTCGCCGTCTCGTACTCAACGTGCGCCGTCGAGATCGTGATCCCCCGCGCCTTCTCTTCCGGCGCCGCGTCGATCTGGTCGTAGGCCTTGAAATCGCCGAAATACTTCGTGATCGCAGCCGTCAGCGTCGTCTTGCCGTGGTCAACGTGACCAATCGTCCCGATGTTAACGTGCGGTTTCGTCCGTTCAAACTTTGCCTTTGCCATGTCCGCGGCGCCTCATGAGTTGGGGGGCCCCGAAGGGGACCCGATTTTCGCTCGCGCGCTGCCTATCGGCAAGGGCGGTAAAAATCAAGCGTCAGTTGGTTGCCGGGGCCTCGTCCGGGGCGGTTTCGGCGCCGCCCTGGTCCTCACGCGGCAGAAGCGCCCGCGCCGCCGCAGCCTCGGGGGTGAACCAGGCCTTGTTCGCATCCAGCCAGGCCTCGATCTTGAGCGCCGCATTGGCGGCCAGGCGCTGCATCTGCTCCTCCTTGGAAGAGGTCAGGCCCGAGCCGATAAAGGTCGAGCCGGAGGCCTTTTCGAAGACCGTGAACTGGCGTGGTTCGGCATTCACCCTGCGCCCCGCAGTATCGTCCCAGACGTTGACCGTGACCGCCAGCACCGACTTGGGCGACAGCACGATGGGAATGCCGGGAACCGCAAGCGCATAGGCATCGACGCCGATCCCGATGTGATAGAGCTTCTCGCCCGTCTGCTTGTCAAAGCGCGCCGCGATCTCTTTCTTGATCGCCGCTTCCCACTCTTCGGGCGTGGCCTTGCGCGACGGCCCGACGGGCTTCGCGTTCTTGGCAACGACGATGTTATAGCCCAGCGCGAAATCGCCAAGGGGCTTGGCAGGGCGTTGCTCGGCGGGCGTGCAGGCGACCGCCAGGGCGACGGCAAGCAGGGCGGCGAAACGTTTGATCGGCGTCATGTCTTCCTCGGGTCGGGCTCGGATCGGGCTCCTGCAAGGCTTAACGGCTTCGCCGCGCTGCTGCAATCGTTCGGCTTGGCGCCCGGCGCTAGGGCGCTATATTTGCAGGGCGGAGGTTTGAATGGTTCCTGAAACCCAGCCTGAAGTGCCGGCGCGCGTGTCCCTCGCGACCGAGCCCATGGGCATATGGGGCTCTTTCCGGGCGGCGCGGCGCAACCTCTTGGGCCTGATCCCCGAAATCGCCACGCGCCAGCCCATCGTTTCGGGGCGGACGGGCAAGCGCTGGCACATGGTGATGGACCCGGAGGCGAACCGGCACATCCTGAAGGATGCCGTCGAGGATTATCCGAAGTCCGATGTCACCAAGCTGATCCTTGCCCCGGCGATCGGGGAAAGCCTGTTCATCGCCGAAGGCCCCCATTGGCACTGGCAGCGCCGGGCCGCGGCCCCCGCCTTTTCACCGCGCAACGTTCAAGGATTGGCCCCGGTCATGACGGCGGCCGCCGAGCGCGCGTCGGAGCGGATCGCGCAAGCCGAGGGCCGCGCCGCCGACCTTTATCAGGAAATGGTGACGGCGACGTTCGAGGTGATCTCGGACGTGACCTTCTCGGGCGCCGAGGGATTCGACCGCGCCGCCGTTCATCGCGCCATCGACGCCTATATCGCACAGACGGCCAGGGTTTCGCTTCTGGATATCCTTGGGGCGCCGATGTGGGTGCCGCGACCCGGGCGCGTCGTCGCCGGACCCGCGATGCGGGAGATGAAGCGCATCGCGGACATGGCGATCGAGGGGCGCCGGAAGGCCGGGCGCAGGCCGGTGCCTGATCTGCTGGACCTGCTCCTGGCGGGGGAGGACCCCGAAACCGGGCGCCGGATGGACACGGGCGAGTTGCGCGACAACCTCCTGACTTTCATCGTCGCGGGGCATGAGACGACGGCCTTGACGCTGGCCTGGGCGCTTTATCTTTGTGCCTTCGATCCGGCCGTGCAGGCCCGCGCGCGGGCAGAGGCGCAGGCCGTGTTGGGGGGGCGTGCCGCGACGGCCGCGGACCTTCCGGCCCTGCCCTACATCCGTCAGATCGTGGACGAGGCGCTGCGCCTTTATCCGCCTGCCGCCTTCCTGTCGCGCACCGCGCGCAGCCACGACCGCCTGTGCGGGCGCGAGGTCCGGCCGGGCGACACGGTCATGCTGCCCATCTATGCGCTGCATCGCAACCACCTGCTCTGGCCCGAGCCAGACCGCTTCGATCCGTCCCGCTTCGCCGATTCGCGGGTCATCGACCGTTACGCCTACCTTCCCTTCGGCGCCGGGCCGCGGATCTGCATCGGCGCGTCCTTTGCCTTGCAAGAGGCGGTGATCATCCTTGCGACGCTGCTGGCGCGGTTCCGCTTTGACCGTGTGGGCGGCCGCGAACCCGACCCGGTGCTGATCCTGACACTGCGGCCCCAGGGCGGCGTCTGGCTGGAAATCTCGCCCGCCTGATATTTCCCGATAAAAATAATCAGGAACATCTTGACGCTGATCGGGAGCCCCCCCTATGCAGAGCACATGTAGCGAACAGGAGGGTCAAATGACCGAATCGGAAAAGGGGACCGCGCGTCGCGTCACGCCCCGCAGCTGGAGCACCTTGACAATCGCGGGTGCCGCGGTTGGCGTCGCCCTCGCGGGCAGCGCGCAGGCCGACACCTTCACCATCACGACCGGCGGCCCCGAAACGCTCTGGCTGACCCAGACCGAGGGCGGCGAAGGCGGAGAGGGTGGCGAAGGTGGGGAAGGCGGCAGCGGCGCGGTTCCCGAGGTGGTGGTGGAGTTTCTGACCGACCTCGGGCTGGTCGAGGGCCATCTGCGGGCGGGCGTCGAGCTTTACCGCGCAGGGCTGGCCGACCAGGCGAAGACCCACATGAAGCACCCGCAGGACGAGATCTACGAGGATCTGAAGGGCCACCTCGACGAATTCGGGGCCGAGGACTTCGCGGAAGAGCTCACGGCGCTGGCCGAGGCCGTCGAGGCCGGCAAGCCGGTTGAAGAGGTGGAGGCCGCGCTGGCCGAGGTCCTGAAGGAGATCGACGAGGCCCGCGAACATTCCGGCGCCTCCGAACCGGAGGAGGCCGAGGCGATCCTTGCCCTGATGCGCCACGCCGCCGAGGAATATGACGAAGGCATCAAGGACGGCGCGGTCAGCGAGCTGCACGAATACCAGGACGCCTGGGGCTTCGTGCAAACCGCCCGTGCGCTTGCGGCGCATATGGCGGGCGAGGATGACGCGGCCGAGAAGGCCTTCGGCGAGAAGGCCGTCGCGGCCATCGACGAAACCGCGCCGGGATTCCCCTCGATCTCGCCCGAAGGCAGCGTCGAGGCCGATGCCGGCCTGATCCTCGCCGCCGCGGCCAAGGTCGAGCTTGCGGCCTACAAGCTGAAGTAGACCGATGTTTCTCGCGCTGGAACAGGTTCTGAACGCGGGCGAGGTGGCGGCCTTGAGAGAGGCCGCCGCCGCGCTCGACTTCGGCGATGGCCGCGCCACGGCCGGCCGTTATGTTCGGGAGATCAAGGCCAACGACCAGGCCCGCCCCTCACCTGAACTTGAGGCGGTTCAGGCAAAGGTCTCTGCCGCGCTGATGGCGCATCCGGTCTTCGCCTCGGCGGCCCGGCCAAGGGCGATGACGAAGCTCATCGTCTCGCGCTACCGGGAGGGACAGACCTACGGGATGCATGTCGATGACGCCCTCATGCAGGGGGTGCGGACCGATCTTTCCTTCACGCTCTTCCTTAACGATCCCGAAAGCTATGAGGGCGGCGCGCTGATCGTGGCGGACACCGTGGAGGAACGGGCGTTCAAGCTCGCCGCCGGAGATCTGATCCTCTACCCCTCCACAACGCTCCACCGGGTGGAGCCGGTACGGTCGGGAACCCGGCTTTGCGTCGTGGGCTGGGTGCAAAGCTGGGTCCGCTCAGTTGAACAGCGCGAGATCCTCTTCGACCTCGACCGGGCGATCGCGGACATCTTCGCGCGGGAGGGCAAGACCGGGCTTTTCGACACGCTCTGCAAGACCCGGTCGAACCTGATCCGCATGTGGGCGGCCTGAGCCGAAGCACGCCGCAGCCCTGACGGGGCGGCGGCCGCGTCACGCGAAGCGGTTGTCGCGCGGAAATCCGTGGGGCGGCGCCTTGCCGACGCTGGCCCGCTTGGCAACCCATTCGGCCATGGGCTCGGTCCGGGTATTGCCGTTCGACATCGACCAGGAGAGGCCCTTGGCGATCTCGAAGGTCGTGAGATCGGAGAGACCCCCGTCAAGTTCCAGAACGCCCTGCCGCCCCCGCGCCAGGTTATACTTCTGAAGCCGGACACCCTTGCCCCGGGTCATCTCGGGCAGTTCATCAAGCGGGAAGACCAGCAGCTTGCGGTTCTTCGACACGACGGCGACGTGATCGCCAGCCACCGGCTTGCAGACGACGGTCTTCGCGTCGTCGCCCAGGTTCATGACCTGCTTGCCCGCACGGGTCTGGGCGACGATCTCATCGGCCTGAACCATGAACCCGTCGCCGGAGGATGAGGCGACGATGTAGCGTTCGCCCGGCCGATGCACGATCAGGTCGACGATCTCCGCTTCGTTCGGCAGGTCGACCATCAGGCGCACGGGCTCGCCCATCCCCCGACCGCCGGGAAGGTTCGCGCCCAGAAGCGTGAAGAAACGCCCGTTGCTGCCCACCAGGATGATCTTGTCGGTCGTTTCGGCGTGGAAGATGAAGCGCCCTTCGTCCCCGTCCTTGAACTTGACCTCGGCATCCAGCGGCTGGTGCCCCTTCATGGCGCGAATCCAACCCATCTTCGAACAGATCACGGTGATCGGCTCACGCTCGATCATCGCCTCCAGCGGCACTTCCTCGACCTCTGCGGCGTCGGTGAACATCGAGCGGCGGGCGCCGCCGGGGGCCTCCTTGCCGAACTGTTTCTGCACGTCCTTCAGTTCTGACGCGATCTTCTTCCACTGAAGCCCCTCGGAGGCCAAGAGCGCCGCCAGCCCCTCGCGTTCACTGATCAACGCGTCGCGTTCCTTCACCAGCTCGATCTCTTCGAGCCGACGGAGAGAGCGCAGGCGCATGTTCAGGATCGCCTCGGCCTGCACGTCCGTCAGGCCATCCACGACGCGCGGCAGCGACAGCGGAGAGACATAGTCCTTCTCCGACGTGGCACGCGCCTGCTTGCGCGTCCAGTCCTCGGCCATCAGTGCGGCCTTGGGATCGCCGTCGTAACGGATGATGTCGATCACACGGTCGAGGTTCAGGAATGCGGTGATGAACCCTTCGAGCACTTCCAGCCGGTGGTCGATCTTCTCCACCCTGTGCTGGGAGCGGCGGATCAGCACCTCGCGCCGGTGATCGAGGAAGGCGCGCAGAACCTCCTTCAGCGAACAGACCTTCGGCGTGCGCCCGTCGATCAGCACGTTCATGTTGAGGCTGAAGCGCGTCTCCAGGTCGGAGTTGCGGAAGAGCATGCCCATCAGCATCTCCGCATCGACGTTCTTGGAGCGCGGCTCCAGCACGATGCGGATGTCGTCGGCGCTTTCGTCACGCACATCGGCCAGAAGCGGCACCTTCTTGGTCTGGATGACCTCGGCCAGGCGTTCGATCAGCTTGGATTTCTGAACCTGGTAGGGGATCTCGGTCACGACGATCTGCCAGGTTCCGCGACCCAGATCCTCGGTCTGCCAGCGGGCGCGGGTGCGGAACGACCCGCGGCCTGTCCGATAGGCCTCAAGGATCGAGTCGCGCGGCTCGACGATCACGCCGCCGGTCGGAAAATCGGGACCGGGCACGAGGGTCAGCAGATCCTCATCCGTCACGTCGCGGTGCTTGATCATCGCGAGGCAGGCATCGACCAGTTCGTGGATGTTGTGCGGCGGGATGTTCGTCGCCATGCCGACTGCGATCCCCGAGGCGCCGTTGGCCAGAAGGTTCGGAAAGGCCGCGGGCAGCACCACCGGCTCTTCCAACGTGCCATCGTAGTTGGGGCGGAAGTCGACCGCGTTTTCCGCCAGCCCCTCCATCAGCGCCTCGGCCGCGGCGGTCAGCCGCGCCTCGGTGTAGCGGGAGGCCGCTGGATTGTCGCCGTCGATGTTGCCGAAGTTGCCCTGCCCGTCCACCAGCGGATAGCGGACGTTGAAATCCTGCGCGAGGCGCGCCATCGCGTCATAGATCGCCGCGTCGCCGTGGGGGTGGTAGTTCCCCATGACATCGCCCGAAATCTTGGCCGACTTGCGGAATCCGCCTGTGGACGACAACCGCAACTCGCGCATCGCATAAAGGATGCGGCGGTGCACGGGCTTGAGCCCGTCGCGCGCGTCGGGAAGCGCCCGGTGCATGATCGTGGAGAGCGCATAGGTCAGATAGCGCTCGCCGATCGCCCGGCTGAGGGGTTCGGATGTCTGGATCGGCCCTGTTGCAGGCTCGTTCGCGTCGGTGCTGCTCATGGGGGATGTTTATCCGCCGTAGGGGCCTTGGTAAACCGCCAAAGAAGGCGCCCGACTGCGAAGCCTGTGGCGCGCCGCGCGGGTCCCGGGGCCCTGAGAATCGCACACGGCCCGCGCCTCTTCGGCATGCGAGAACCCGGCCGCCGGGCACGAAACCGCACCCAAGGCAACCCGGCACCGGCTTTCATTGTCGCAGGTTTAGCGACAATTTCCGTGAAACGGCCGGCACGGGATCGAATTCGCCATTACGCCCACACTGCGCCCAATTTTCGCCCCTTTCTCAGAGAGAAGCTAACCCTCACGAACTCGACGGACTGTTTCTGCCTCCTGCATTTGTGAATGGACCAGACACAATTCCGAGTGAGACGGACGACTGTTGAGAAGTTGGGGAAGCGAAAATGACGGCACCGCAACTAGCCGCTGAAAAGGCTTCGAAGGAAGAGTTCGTCGATGAACTCAAGCCTGGCACCAGATTGCTTCAGGGCCAGTATACCATCTCGCGTTTCATCAACAGCGGCGGCTTTGGGATCACCTATCTGGCCAAGGACAGCCTCGATCGTGACGTCGTCATCAAGGAATGCTTTCCGGGCAGCTTCTGCCGGCGCAGCGACACGATTGTGGGCGCGCGCTCCCGCGCCCACCAGGCCGAGTTCAAGTCGATCGTCAAACTCTTCGTCCAGGAGGCCCGCAGCCTCTCGAAGCTGGTTCATCCGAACATCGTCGGCGTCCACCAGGTGTTCGAGGACAACGACACCGCCTACATGGCCATCGACTTCATCGACGGACGCGACATGCTCGACATCATCGAGCGCGCGCCCGCCGAGATCACGCCCGCAAGGCTCGATTCGATCACCCGCAAGCTTTTGAAGGCAGTCGGGTTCATCCACCAGAACGGGATCCTGCACCGCGACATCTCGCCCGACAACATCCTGATCGACAAGACCGGCGAGCCGATCCTGATCGACTTCGGCGCAGCGCGCGAGGAAGCCTCGCGCGCGAGCCGCGCCCTGTCGGCGCTGCGGGTCGTGAAGGACGGCTATTCGCCGCAGGAATTCTACATCGCCGGCAGCGAGCAAGGCCCGTGGAGCGATCTTTACGCCTTGGCGGCAACGCTTTACCACGCGATCGCCGGGACGCCCGCGGCCAACAGCCAGGTCCGGCTTGCCGCGATCGCCGAGGGCAAGGGCGACCCCTACCACGCCCTCGCCGGGCGGTTCCCGGGTTACCCCGTCGGTTTCCTCGAGGCTATCGACAAGGCGATGCATGCCGTGCCGCGCAAGCGCATCCAGAGCGCCGACGAATGGCTGGACATGCTTGAGCACCCGGCGCCGGAGATCGTGAACGCCGACGCGACGGCCGCGGTTTCGCGCCTGATGAGCGAACAGATGGCAGCGCTCGATGAGCCTGCCGCGGCGGCCGAACCCGAGACGCGCGCGGCTGAGACCGCCAAGGCGCCGGAACCCGCGGCACCCAAGCCTGAAGCGCCAGTCGCGGCCACCACGGCGCCCCCAGCGGAAAAGCCGGCCCCCGCCAAGGTTCAGCCCAAGCACGTCTCCAGCGCCCCCTCGCCGGCGCCCCTGCCGGAGGCGCGTGGCGGGTCGGGCCGTAGCCTGCTGCTCGGCCTTTCGACGGTGGCGGTTCTGGCCGTCCTCGGCTTCGTCGTGATGCAGATGGGTGAAAAGGCGCCGGCCGCCGACGTGCCCGCCGAACCGACCGCATCGGCAAGCGTGGCCGCGCTGCCAGCGCCCGAGCCGGAAAAGACCACGGAAGCGGCTCCCGAGGCGCCACCCGCGCCCGAGCCGGTAAAGACCGCCGAAGCCGCGCCCGAGGCGCAGTCGGCGCCCGAAGCCCCCGCCGCGCCCCCGGTGACCGCAGCCGCCGAGCCCGAGGCACAGGCCCCGGCCCCCGAACCCGAGGTGGCAGCACCCGAAAGCGAGCCGATCCTCACGGCCGCAGCCGCTGTGGCGGTCGAGGATGCCCCGGCCGAGGGGCCCGCCCCTGCCGAAACGGCCGCCGCAGTGATGCCGGCCGCAGAGGAAGCGGCCGCAGCCGAGCCGGCCACAGCGCCGTCGGAGCCCGTCGAGGTGGCGCCCGCGCCCGTTCCGGTCGCCAACCAGATCGCCTTCGCGCTTTGGGACGTCACGGTGCCGTTCAACACCCAAGTCCGTTCGATCGGCGGCGTGAACTACGCGAACATCACCTCGATCGACGAGGATGCCGACCTGTCCGTCGCGGGCGACTGGATCATGAGGGGCACGACGATCTTCTCGGTCAACGGAAACCCGGTTTCGCCCACACAGAACGTCGGTGCGCTGATCCTCCGGAACCTGACGGTGGAACGCGACGGGCTTGAGCGTGCCTCGGTTCGCATCAAGCTGCCGGGCAACGCGCAATACAGCCGCGTGCAGCTGGTCGTGCCGGTTCTGCGTCGCGTCGGCCTTGTCGAGGGCGTCCGAGCCGCCGCGCGTCGTGGCGAGGACAGCTGGGTCACCACCGTACGCGAGGTCGGCGATGCCAAGACCTCGCTGCGCGAAGGCGACGTTATCCTCTCGGAGACCGCGACGGGCCTGGAGCTGAAAGAGGCAAGCAGCCTTGAAGACGTGATGCGGGGCCTGGTGCGGATGGGCAAGACCGTCGCCGAGTTTGAGGTCCTCAGGAACAATGTGAAGACGACCGCCAGCCTCAATCTGGCCGTCGAGTAAGACTGACCCCGCGCCCCGGCGCACCTGTTTCAGTACGAGTTTCACGGCGCCGTTTCGCGCAGCAACAAGTCATTGAAATGCGAGGTCACGACCATGCGTATTCGTCCCTTGGCAGGGCTGGGTGAGAAGGGCTTCTCGTTCGATCTGGTGTCCCGCAGGAAGGCCGCGCGAAACGACGAGGCCGAAAGCGGCGCGCTGGAACAGGACGACGCGACCAGCGCCGCAGCGGCGGCACCGCAACAGGATCAGGTGCTTGACGATCCCGACCTCATGGTCGAGCCCTTTGAATCCGTTCTTCAGCAGCTGCGCGTCTCGCTGGACGCCGAGGCCAAGGACAAGCCCGCCGAGGTGAAGGACGAGCCGCTGGCCCTCAACGGCCACGAGATGGCCGAAGAGCTTGATGCCGCCCACGATCCCGCGCCTGAGCCCGAGGTCGCGGAGCGCGCGCCCGAACCGGTCCGCGAACCCATCGCCGAGATCCTGCGGCTGCTGCCCGAACAGGCCGTGAGGCCCGCGCCGAAGCCCGAGGCTGCCCCAGTGCCCGAACGTCGGGCCGCCGAGGCGCCGCAGCCGGTTTCCAGCGAACCGCGCCGCGGCAGCCGGGTCAAGACGACCTTCCTCGGCTTCGAACGGTCGGACGGGCGGTTCGAGGACGTGTTCGCGAAGGACACCTCGCCCAAGCAGAACGCCAACCGCAGCGAATTTCCGTTCGGTTGGGTCGTCATCACCAAGGGCCCCGGGCGCGGCACCTCGATCGCCATCGGCGCCGGGGTTTCGCAGATCGGCCGCGGCGACGACCAGGCGATCCAGCTGGATTTCGGCGACAACTCGATCTCGCGCCAGAACCATGCGGCAATCGCCTTTGATGACGAGGACCGCAAGTTTTACCTGGGCCATGGCGGCAAGGCCAATATCGTGCGCCTGAACGGCAAGCCCGTTCTGAGCACCGAGCCGCTTTCGGACGGTGACCTGATCCGGATCGGCGAGACCACAATGACGTTCGTTGCATTCTGCGGCGAGGATTTCGTCTGGGAAGAAGAGTAAGAAAGTTTTTTTATCAATGCGTTATGATGTCGCAACAGCCATTAACAAGGGCAAACGCGCCTATCAGGAGGACGCGGTCGCAACCGCGTTCCTCAAGGATCACGCGCTCGGCTTCGCCGTGCTCGCCGACGGCATGGGAGGGCACGCGGCTGGCGATGTCGCCAGCAATATCGTCGTGACCGAGGTCTCGCGCGGATTGAAGGCGCGGCTCCAGCCCTATGCTCTCAAGGATGAGGATATTCCCGTCATCCTGAAGGAGGTCGCGACGGCGGCGAACAACTCCATCGCGACCTATGTGGCGGCGAACCGCGAGGTTTCCGGCATGGGAACGACGCTCATCGCGCCGGTGCTGATGGAAAACCGTCTGCACTGGGTCTCGGTCGGGGACTCGCCGCTCTATGTCTTCAGCGAGGGGCGGCTGCGCCAGGTCAACGAGGACCACTCGATGGCGCCCCAGATCGACCTGATGGTGCGCACCGGCATGCTGGACGAGGAAACGGCGCGCAATCATCCGGACCGGAACTGCCTGACCTCGGTGCTGATGGGGGCCCCCATCCCGCGCATGGACTGCGGCAAGGACCCGGTCGCGCTGGAGCCGGGCGACATCATCATCGCGTCGAGCGACGGGCTTCAGTTTCTGTCCGACAAGGAAATCCAGCAGGTCGTCGAGCGGTACAAGGAAGAAAGCTGCGCCGAGTTGGCCAAGGCGCTGATGGCTGAGGTCCAGTCTTTGGAGGACCCTGAACAGGACAATATTTCCTTCGCCGTCATAAAGGTCAGTTAACGAGTTCGCGGCCAACCGACCGGGCGGCCTATCCCCAAATCACTGGCGATCACGTCGGCGCTCAGGGCACCGGACCGATGGTTGCAACCAATGCTCGAGAAAGGGCACGATATTATGCGAACCGATATTCAGAAGGTTCTTGCGGTGAGCTTGGTCGCTTTGACGGCCGGAACCTATTCTGCCTCCGCCCAGGAAGCCTGTTCCAGCTACACGATCCAGCGCGGCGATACGCTGACCAACATCGCCCTGCGCGTCTATGGCAGCAAGAATTTCGCCAAGATCTTCCAGGCAAACCGCGCGACCATCGGCGACAACCCGAACCTGATCGAGGTCGGCAAGAGGATCGAGATCCCCTGCGGCGAGACCGCCGCGGCCCCGGCGGCCCAGCCCGCACCGGCAGAGGCGCCGGCACCGGCGGAAGCGCCCGCGACGGCCACTGTGACCGAGACCGCCGCGGCGGAAGAGGCGCTGACGGCGATCGCTTTCGTAACCGGCAGCGACTACCCGCCCTTCAGCGGCGAAGACCTCCCGGATGGCGGGATCTTCACCAAGCTGGTCCGCACCGCGATGATGCGCGGCGACAAGCAGCAGACCTACTCCATCGACTTCATCAACGACTGGAGTTCGCACCTCGACAGCCTGCTGCCGCGCCAGGCCTTCGATGCGACCTTCCCCTGGAGCCGGCCGGATTGCGAGACCCTGGGCGCCCTGTCGCCGACGGACGCCTATCGCTGCACCGACTTCGACTTCTCCGAATCCTTCTACGAGATCGTTGACGGCTTCTTCGCGATCAAGGGGAGCGGGCTGGAGAAGGCCCAGTCCTATGACGAATACAAGGGCAAGCGGATCTGCCGGCCCGAAAGCTACTCGCTCTCCGGGCTGACTTCGGTGGGCCTTGTCGAACCCGACATCACGCTCGTGCGCCCGGTCTCGGCCGCGGATTGCTTCGAGGGGCTCGCGACGGGCGCGGTCGATGTGGTGCATCTGGATCTGCAGATCGCCTCGGACGCGCTCGCCGATCTGGGCCTGAAGAACGACATCGTCGAAGACCCGCACCTGGCGCAGGTCAAGACTCTGCGGGTGCTGGTCCACAAATCGAACCCCCACGCGGGCCAAATCCTTGAGGTGATCAACCGCGGGCTGACCGAAATGCGCGAAAGCGGCGAGTGGTTCGACATCGTCTCCGCCGGGCTGATGGCGCAGACCGAGGAAGAGATGAAGAAGAACTGACGGACAGCCCGGCCCTCCCAGGGGCCGGGACCACCCGGGAGAAAGCAACACAACCCCACCGACGGGACAGGCCAGAGGGGCCACCAGGAACAAAAAGGAGATCAGCTCATGATCTTGCGCCTTAACAGCAAGACACTCGCGGCATCATCGTTGTTCGCCGCGGCGTTTTTCGGGTCCGCCTCTGCGCAGCAGGCCTGCTCCACCTATGTGGTCCAGGACGGTGACACGATCGGCACCATCGCGATCCAGGCCTACGGTACGCTCGACTACCAGATCGTGTTCAACGCGAATCGTGAAAGGATCGGCAACGACATTTCCGGCCTGAAGCCAGGAACCGAGCTGATCCTGCCCTGCCCCGATGGCCGGCTGACCGCCGATGCCCCGATCCCGGACGTGGCGAAATCGGCCGAGGCCTCGGCCAGCCGCACAACGCCGGCGGTCGATGACTACAAGCCCAAGGTCAAGTTCGTCACCGGCGGCGACTGGTATCCCTTCACGGACGAAGGGCTTACCGGCGGCGGCTTCCTGATCCGCCTCGTGGAAACGGCGATGCACCGTGCCGGCAACGACCGCAAATACCTGATCGGCTGGGTCGACGACTGGGATTCGCATATGTCGGTCCTCTTGCCCGCCAAGGCCTATGACTTGAGCATCGCGTGGTACGCCCCCGATTGCGGTGCGACGGACACCGTATCGGAGATGACGCAGGACTTCTGCGACAACTACCTCTTCTCGAAGTCTCTCTATGACGCGGTTTTCGGCTTCTTCACCCGCGCGGACAGCCCCTATGCGGGGGCGAAGACCATCGCGGACTACAAGGGCGCCCGCATCTGCCGGCCCGAGGGCTACTCGATGCATGACCTCGACGCGGCCGGGTTGATCGAACCTGCCGTCACGATCTCCATTCCGCCGACGCTCGGCGACTGCGCGGAAGGCGTGGTCCAGGGCCGCTACGACGTGATGTCGGTGGAGTCCCAGGCGATGGTCTCGGTCCGCAAGGATCTGGGCCTCGGGGAGGAGTTCGTGGAGAACGCCTTCGTCACCTCGATCCAGGCAATTTCCGCTATGGCCTCCCGGAAGAACGCGCGCGCGCTTGAGTTTCTGACCGAGTTGAACGCCGGTCTCGATGAGATGCGCGACAGCGGCGAATGGTACGACATCGTCGCCAGCTCCCTCAAGGAGGCGAACGAGAAGCTTTCTGAGAATTAACGATCACCGCGGGCCGGATGAGCCGACCCGCTGCCTTAAAAGCGCGCACCGCCGATGATGGTGCAAAAAGGATTAATGGAGAGTATAGATGGAACAGCGCATCCAATTCTTCCGAGTGGCAGCTGCCGGGATTGCGGCCCTGCTGATCGGGACCTCGGCTTCTGCACAGGAGGCCTGTAAGCCCTACACCGTCCAGGCGGGCGACACCCTGGGCACGATCGCACAGGCCGCATTCGGCACCGGCGACTACCAGAACATCTTCAACGCCAACCGTGAGATCATCGGCGACAACCCCGCCAATCTCGAGGCGGGCACGGTTCTGAACATGCCCTGTGAGGACGGCCGGATCTCCGAAACCGTCACCGCCGAGCAGATCATCGAAGAGCAGAACAAGAAGGCCCTCTCCGCGCCGAAATCGAACGCCTATGAACCGCCGGTCAAGTTCCTGGCCGGCAGCAACTACGCGCCCTTCAGCGACGAGAGCCTGACGGGCGGTGGCTTCCTCCTTCGGCTTGCCGAAACGGCGATGCATCGCGGCGGCAACAACCGCGACTACATGAGCGCCTTCGTCAACGACTGGAGCGCGCACCTCGAAACGCTGCTTCCGACCGGGGCATTCGATGTCGGCCTGGGCTGGTTCATGCCGAACTGCGAGAAGCGCGACATGCTGAGCGACGCCATGCGCTACCGCTGCGACCAGTTCGATGCGTCGCTGCCCGTCTACGAACCCGTCGTCGGCTATTACACGATGAAGGACAGCTCTTTCGCCGGTGCGAAGAGCTTCGACGACTACAAGGGCGCCCGCATCTGCCGCATGGACGGGTACTTCACCTTCGACCTGGAAGAAGAAGGCCTGACCCCGCCGGTCATCGAGCTTGTGCGCCCGGTCCTGCCCGAGGACTGCATGGAGGCGCTGGTCACCGGCACGGCCGACGTGGCCGGGATCGAGGTCCAGTCCGCCGCGGATGCGGTCGCCAAACTGGGCATCGGCACGGATGTCGTTGAAAACCCGAACCTGTCGAAGGTGCTGTCGATGTCCTTCATCGCGCACAAGTCGAACCCGTTCGGCAAGCAGTACATCACGCTCCTGAACCGGGGTCTGACCGAGATGCGCAACAGCGGCGAATGGTACGCGATCATCTCGAGCACGCTGAAAGAGCACAACGAGAACCTGATGAAGATGGCGAACTAACCCGTCCGGGTGCCGCCACCCCGGCGGCACCCGCCTAATCGCAAGAGGCCCGCGCATCCTGCGCGGGCCTTCTCGTTTGTTGATCCGGCTCTGACCCTTTGGGTCAGGCGGAGGCGCCGGAATGGGCGAGCCCTTCGGTCAGCTGCGCAAGAAGAAGCGCTGCGGTTTCCGACTTCGCCTCGTCCGATTCGTACTGCATCAGGATCAGCAGGTCCTGCGCGCGCTGAAACTCCTCCTCGATCCAGGCATCGCTGGCCGGGACCGGCCCGATCGCGGCCAGATCCCCAAGGAAGTCCGAAACCGCATCCTGAGCGGCGGTCAGGAAGTCCTCGTCCTCGGCGATCTCGCCGGAGTGAAGCGCGGCGACGAAGGCCGCCATCCGCGCCTTCCAGGCCGTCAAGGCCGGGCTCGCGCGCCCGGTTTGCGATGCGGCCTCATCGGTCTTTCCTGCCGCTGATTGTGGGGGCGGTTCGGGCGCACGCGCGAGCTCCGCACCATCGGGGACGGGCGGCGGCGGGGGCGCCTGCTCCAACGGAAGCTGGTCCAGAAGCGGTTCGAGATGTTGCGCCATGCTGCGCCGGACCCTTTCGATCTCCGCCTTGCGGCAGTCGATCGCCATTTCCATCATCGCCAGCATGAACGGTTCGATCCCGCTTGCCGCCCAAAGCACTTCGGGCTTCGCGACCTCGCCCTGAAGGGCGCGCCAGGCGTCCGTCGTCGCAAGCGGCAGGACCTTCCGGAAGGCCGCGCCGACCGTCTTGCCCAGTTGTTCGAGTGTCGGCGTCAGGGTTCCGGCGGGCAGGTGATCGGCATGCGTCACGGCGAGGATCGCCCGCCGCTGCACCGCCTTGGGGACCAAGCCCCAGAGGTGGCTTTCCTCCTCGGCCCAGGGCTCCTCGGCGTTCGTGCACCAGACGATCATGTCGGCCAGCCGGCTCAGCACGAACAGCGCGTTGGCCTGCGCCCCGGACTCCTCCAGATCGGACAGGTCCATGAGCCAGACATCGCGCAGCACCTCGCAGTCGATCCCGACCGAAACGATGTCGGGCGCCTCGGCCATGGCGGCAGCGATGTCGAGGCGGTCGAAGACCTTTTCCTCCCGGTCCCACCAACCGGCAGTGGTGCGATAGCTCTCCGCATGCCGGAGGATCACAGCCGGCATGACGGCGCGGCGGGGCTGGGTGGGGATCACCGCCTCCCCGACCAGAAGGTTGACGAGGCTGGATTTTCCGGCGCGCGAAAGCCCCGCCACGGCGATGCGCACCGGCGCCTCAAGCCGCGCGAGATAGGCCTCGGCCTGGCCCTTCGCGTTTTCAAGCGCAGGGTTGGCTTGCGCCCCGGTGCCCTCCAGGGCGCGCACGAAGCGCCGAAGGATATCGATTTCGCTCTGCGGCCGGGGAAATCCACCCATGGCTTATCCCCTTTCGCTGCGGCGGGCTTCGGCCCAGGCGCGCAGCAGCTGCACCGCCGTGCCCGGGCGGGCGGCCGCGATCCACAGTGCGCCCTCTGCCTCGGCGAGGGCCAGGCGCGGCGCCCCGTCCTCCGCCGCTCCGACAAGAACGATGCCGAAGCCACCGCCCAACCGGTCGAGCGCGCCACGGATATCAGCCACGTCAGCGACCAGCGCCGCACCCGCGCTACCGGGCAAAGACGCCGCGTCACCGGCCTGATCCGCAATCTGCCCGGTTTCCTTGAGCGTTCCGGAAGCGGTCGACAATGCCGCCAGCCGCGCGCCGAAATCTGCGGGCGCCGTGGCTTCGGGGGCCTGAAGCGCGGCCGCGCAGGCCGCGCGCAGTTCGCCGGAGGGGTAGCCCACCCCGACGCCGCTATCGTCCGTTCCGGCGATCTGTACCTCATACCCGTGCGGCCCTTCGTCGTGCGCATGCGCCGCGAGGGCTGCCGCGACCCCCTCCAGATCGGTCTCGGTGATGCCCTCTACCGCAAACAGCCGTCCGCTGCGCGCCGTGAGGACAAGCTGCCGCCCCTCACTCGCGCAGAAGACGAGCCGGCGCGGCAGGATCGTTCCGCTTACCACGCGCAGCATCGCTTCCAGGCGCGCCGTGTCGGACTTCCCTGGAAGCGGGCGCAGGGCTTTGGCCTGCGGTTCGGCAAGGACCTCGATCCCGGCCATGATCGACATGATTTCGCGGCTGACCGCCATGGCGTTTACTAACTCTTCTCGACCTGTAACGGTTCTAAAATCCTGCGGATTTATAAGATATTTGCAATGTCTTTCCCAAGTGCCCGGCCGGCAAGACGCATCTGGGCGACATCGGCGCCGCGGTTGGCGATCAGGCACAACGCGTGCTCGTCGTGTTTTTCCATGCGCAGGAACAGGCAGGTGAAATCATCGTTCGCGAGAATGGCTTCGCCGGGGCGTTCCTCTTCAGGGGCCACCGCGGCCTGTCGCCACGCTTCCGCGACGCCCCGCCCCTCCAGCAGGCGCGACGCAAGTGTGGCGACCGCATCCAGGACTTCCTGCGAAAAGGCGCGGCTGCTGCGGCGCGTCAGGACAAGCTCTTCGGGCATATCGACGTAGCACACCGCCAGACATTCCGGCAGCGCCCTGAGCGTCCCGTCCATCAACTCGTTCAGCGCCATGACCCGCCTCCATCGCCCAAAAGCGCCCCGCCTTCAGCAGATACAGGGGCGGGCGGCGAGATGCCAGTGCCGCGTAGGCATCCCGTCAGCCGTGACGGCGTATCCCGGCGTCCTCCTCATCGGGTTCGACACCTTCGGCGCGGTCGACGGCCGTCAGGAATTTTTCGAACAGCGCCAGGACATCGCGCACGGTATGGGCCTCGGGCTCCGATGCAAGAAGATCCCGCCAGAGCCGCGTCAGGGAGGTTTGCAGGACCTCGGGCTCGGTGTCTTCACCCGCCTGCACCGGGTTGACGTCCCACTCTGCAACCTCGCTGAGCGGCACATTCTCGGTGTCTTCGGGCGCCAACTCTGCCACCACATCCGACGGAAGCGCTTCGGCTTCGGAGACGTCTGCCTCCGCCTTCCGCTCGACAGGGTCGCCAACTTCGGCACCTGCCGCATCCGCGGTCGGTGTTTGGGCGGCCGGTGTTTCGGCGCTCTCCTCTACCTGATCCTCTGCCATGGGCTCGACCGTTTCAGTCTCCGGCTCGGCCACACCCGTGCGGAAGGAGAAGTCGAGGTGAAGCACCTCCGACGCTTCGCCCGTGGCGGCGGCAGGCCGGTCCCCTGAGTCGACGACGAACGACCGCATCGTCGCCGCATCGTCGCGGCTGAGGCGTTCGCGCGGCGCCCCGTCGTCCCGCTCCGCGCGGGCGGGGCGAACGGCGCGACCAGGCCGGACACGCGAGGGCTGCACATTTTCCCCCGTGATCACGGCGTAGCGGGACAGCATGCCCATTCGCGCCTCAATAATGTCATGGGAGATTTCATGAAGCGCCGAGAGCAGTTCGTCACCGCCGCTTTCGACCCAGAGACCGCTCGCATCCTCCTCGCTCACCGCGCGGATGGCATCCATCGCGGAGAACATGATGATGCTGCGGAACATGTCGCCCGCCTCGCGCTTCAGGCGCCGCGCCACGCGCTGCCGGTCGCCCGCAAGCAGCTTGTCGGACCGGGTCGCCAGCAGGATCGAGTTTTCGCGCAGCCGTTCGGGCAGCGATTCCCAGGCGCTGCGCTCGGATTCCCGCCAGGCTTGGGTCGAATGCGTGCACCACAGGACGGCATTCACATAGCCCACCGCCATCTCCCAGACCGTCTTCGGGATGTTCGGGTCCGATATCCCCGGCGTGTCAATCAGGTCGATGGTTTCAAGGATGCGGCCCTTGCAGAAGATCCGGATGTAGCGCACGCCCTCGACGGGAACGGTGTGTAGCTCCTCAAAGCCGATGTCATGGCGGTGCCCTTCGGTGTCCACATACCACGCCGCGGGGTCTCCATAGCTCATCCAGACCGGAGGGAGCTGCGTCGCGGTCACGCGCGTGGGCAACACGTCCTCGCCCACCAGAAGGTTTGTCAGCGTCGTCTTGCCCGCGCTGAACTCGCCCATCAGCGCGATGCACGGCTTTCTGCTCGCCCAGCTTTCAAGCCGGGTCATGCCAGCCGGCGAAACCGGCCGCTGGTTCGTTGTCTGCCCGTCGTTCATTCTGCCCGTCCCCTTCAGGCTGCCATTTCGTCAAGCCCGCGGAGGATCTCTCCGAAGGCCGCGCCGGTGTCAGTCCCGGCTTGCAGCACGCCCAGTGCCTTGCGCGCATCCTCTGCGATCTCCGCATCGGGCTGCGTGATGCGGCGAATCGTTTCCTGATGTTCCTTCATGAACTCCCGCAGGATGGCGCGGGCGTTTTCGAGCACCGCCGCGACCTGATTTTCCTCCAGGTCCCGGGTGATGGAATTCGCCTCGGCGCGGATCAGATGCGCATAATCCTTCGCGAAGGCCTCGTATCCGCGGCGCTTCTGCCACCAGCGGCGCCACCAGGTGCTTTGCAGGTCAAGCGCGATGGTCTTGCCCAGGCCCACGGGGGCGGGAACGCGCGGCAGATGGGGCGCCTCGATCCGGAACTCGCCCTCCTCGCTTGACAGAACGGCGGCATAGACGGCCTCCACATGGCGCGCGGCGTCCTCGTAAAGCTTGGACAGCTTGGTCGACATCGCCCGGGTAAAGCTGAGATAGGCCGCCCGCTGCAACACGCGCAGGCCGGTCGGATCGTACTGCCAGGTGCCGCTCTCGCCGTGCCGTTCCAGATGTTCCAGCAGCGAATCGGTCGCGCGCTTGACGAAGCCGGATTCGGCGGCGTTCATCCGCTGGATCAGGTCGTCCCGCAACTGCTGGCACAGGGTCGCCACATCGCCCTCGTACTTCGCGCCCAGCTGGGTCATCACCGAGGCGGCCGAATGCCCGGCGAAATCGACCGTGACCGTGGCCCCGCCAGAGCGGCGCGCCTGAAGCGTCGCGCGCGCCTCGTTGGTGAGGTTGCGGGCGTTGCGGCGGATACGCTCCAGCAGGCGGCGACCGGCGCCTTCGCTCACCCGCTCCGCGATCGCGGTCAGCAGGCCGGGCAGACCCGACAGGTTCCAAGCGGTTTCCCACTCGTCCGCACCCGCGTGCTCGGGATGGGCGGCGGCGAATTCCTCCAGCGCCTTGCGGCTGTCGGAGGACAGGCACTCATAGGTCCCGGTCAGCGCGGCCTCGCCCCATTTCGCGCTGCCGAAGACGATGCCGACGTCGGCGGCGATGTTGAACTTCTTCAGCGTCGCCAGGATGCCCTTGCGGATCTCGTCGATCTGGGCGGCCGGGTTCTGAAGCTCGTCCACACGGTTCACGAACAGGATGATCTGGCGGTTTTCGAGGTTCGAGATGATCCGCATCAGCGCCATATCGACGGTCGAAAGCGCCTGGTGCGCCGACAGCACGACCACGCAAAGCTCGGACCCGCGCAGGCTGCGCAGGGTGATCTGTTCGCGCATCATGAAGGTATCGTTGACGCCCGGCGTGTCGCAGAGCGTCAGCGAGACATCGTATTCCGGGATGTCGAGGAACAGCTCCGCCGATTTGGTGATGTCGGCGAAACGCCCGCTCTGCGCATTCCCCTCGCCCGGTGCGATGTCGTCGCCCAGGCAGACGTAGCGCTCGACCAATTCGGGATCGACATAGCCGTAGGCGTGGTGCTGACCCAGAAGCAGCTCGAAGTGCTTGCCGAGCCGCGCCTTGGTCGCATCGCGCATCGCCTGGACCTGGCGCTGGATGTCGGCCAGTTCCTCCTGTGCACCAGAGCGTTCGGCAAGTTCCCCCAGGCGCCCGCCGCCCACCACGAGGTTGTCCCACTCATCCCGGTTGAAGAAGGTGAAGCGCGCCTTGGTGTTGGTCGGTCCGTCCGTGTCGGCCGGGGCCTTGGTGTTGATGGCAACCGTGGTGACGACGGAGGTCCAGGGGTTCACATCCGACGGCAGAAGTTCCGGCGTCGCGGCAAGGATGTTGGTCAGTGCGGATTTGCCCGCCTTGACCTGCCCGACAAAGGTGATCTTCGCCGAAAACTCCTCAAGCCGCGCTTTCAGACCCACGGCACGCGAAGCGGTCCGCTCGTCCCCGACCGAAGCAAGCCGGTCAAGCGTCTCCGACAACTCCGCGAAGGACGTGGCCATCCCCGCAAAAGCCGCATTTCCCGATTTCAGCAACACCCTGTTCTGCAACATGTACCAGTCCTTTCACACCCTACCGTCCACGCCCTCAGGCGGCGACGGAAGCAGCCCCCAAATCATCCAGGTGACTGAGCACCTCCAGCCCCATGGTCACCAGCGCGAACCGCTCCGATGCCGGCAGACCGCCGGCAGGTTCGTCCACGAGGACGCTGAGCCGTTCATAGGATCGCCCGTTCCGAAACTCGGCCAGAACATCGCAATCGTCGAAGCGGCGGCCGCGCGCCAGCACCGCGTTCATCGCCGCGTTGCCAAGGCGGCGGGTCCGGCTGTCGTAGCCGACCAGCCGAATGCCGATCCCCACGCCCGGCGCGGCATCACCCAGCGCGGTCAGCGCGGCGCCAAGCCCGCCTGCCGACGCTGGCGCGGCGCTTTCCGATGCGAATGTCGTCCCCGTTCCCACTGTCAACGCGCCCCAGATCCACGCATTTCCGCGAAGCGTCCCGAGCGACTCGGTAAATGTCGCCAGAAGCTTCACAATCCTTGCCGGAGGCTATGAATCCATTGTGGCAAAACGGTGTCCCAATTGAGCCCGGCGGCGAACAATTTCGCCCGAGAGTTCTCTCGCACCCCAACAAAAGAGGATCGAAAAAAGACGGTTTCCGGCGGCCGGGCTTTGCACTATCGCTAGAGGCGAGCAGCGGACACGGCGAGAAACGTGAAACAAAAAAGCATCCTGATTACGGGCTCCTCTTCCGGCATCGGCTATGACGCGGCGGTTGGACTGGCCCGCGCAGGCTGGCGCGTCTTCGCGACCTGCCGGAAGGAGGAAGACTGCGCGCGCCTGCGCTCCGAGGGGCTGGAAAGCTTCCGGCTCGACTACGCGGAGGAAGACAGCATCGCCGCCGCGGTGAAAGAGGCACTGGCGCGCACGGGCGGCACGCTTGACGCGGTCTTCAACAACGGCGCCTTCGCCTGCCCCGGCGCGGTCGAGGATCTACCGCGCGCCGCCTTGCGCGAGATCTTCGAGGCCAACCTCTTCGGCGTTCACGACCTTACGCGCCAAGTGATCCCCGTGATGCGGGCGCAGGGCCACGGGCATATCGTCAACTGCTCCTCGGTGCTCGGCTTCACCGGGCTGAAATGGCGCGGCGCCTATGTAGCCACCAAGTTCGCAATGGAGGGGCTCTCGGATGTGCTGCGGCTGGAGATGGCAGACACCGGCGTCCGCATCGTCCTGATCGAGCCGGGCCCGATCACCAGCCTCATCCGCCAGAACTCGATCCCGCATTTCGAACGCTGGATCGACTGGCGCAACTCCCCACGCGCGGCGCAGTACGAATCGACGCTTCTGAAGCGCCTTTACGAAAGCCGGGGGCCCGACCGCTGGGAACTGCCCGCCTCGGCCGTGACGGCGGTGCTGATCAAGGCGCTTTCGACCCGCAATCCGCGCCCGCGCTACCGGGTCACCGTGCCCACCCATGTCATCGCGATGCTGCGCCGGATTCTGCCGGGCCGGGCGCTCGACGCCTTTCTGGGGCGGATTTGACGCGGCGGGATGGGGTGATTTCAGGCTTCGCTTTCGGGCCGGGAAGGACTAAACCTGCCCCGTCGAGGGGGAGAGACCAATGCTGAACGACCCGCTTTTCCTGATCGCGGCTGGCGCCTGCCTTATCGTCCTGATCGTGCTGATGATCGGCATCGGCGGCTTTGCCAAGGGCGGCGATTTCAACCGCAAGCACGCCAACAGGATCATGCGCTACCGGATCATCGCCCAGGCGATCGCGGTCTTGCTCATCCTTCTCTTCGTCTTCATTCGCGGCGGCATTGGAGGGCGCTGATGGTTGTCCTGAACAAGATCTACACGCGCACAGGCGACGCCGGCGACACCGCCCTTGGCAACGGGGTCCGGGTCGCCAAGCATTCGGCGCGCGTTTCGGCCTACGGCACGGTGGATGAGTTGAACTCCGTCATCGGGATGGCCCGGCTCCACGCCCAGGGCGCCGTGGACGCGGAGCTTCAGCGCATCCAGAACGACCTTTTCGACCTTGGCGCGGACCTGTGCCGGCCCGAGATGGAAAAGGACGGCGAGGCGGGCTATCCGGTGCTGCGCATGGTCGATGCCCAGATCGACCGGCTTGAGCGCGAGATCGACGCGATGACCTCGGCGCTTGAGCCGCTGCGCAGCTTCATCCTGCCCGGCGGGACGGCGCTGGCCGCGCATCTTCATCATGCCCGCACCGTCGCGCGCCGCGCCGAGCGTCTGGCGGTCGAGCTTGCGGCGGAAGAAGGGGTGAACCCGGCGGCGGTGCGCTATCTCAACCGCCTGTCGGACTGGTTCTTCTGCGCGGCGCGCATGGCGAACGACGCCGGTCGCGCCGATGTCCTTTGGGTCCCGGGGGCAAACCGCTAAGCGGGACGGATGTCCGGCGCTAACACGCCAAAACGTGGCGGCCCTGCGACAACCAGTGTCGATTTTGCACTGTCCTCTGCGACGAGGAATCGCTAACAAATCGGCGGAAGCTTTCACGCCGCCCTTCTGGGGCGGCTCTGATCTTGAGGAGATGCACGCCGATGAAGGTATTGGTGCCTGTGAAGCGGGTGATTGACTACAACGTGAAGGTCCGCGTGAAGGCGGATGGCACGGGCGTCGATCTGGCCAACGTGAAGATGTCGATGAACCCGTTCGACGAGATCGCCGTCGAAGAGGCGATCCGCCTGAAGGAGAAGGGCGCGGTCGAGGAGATCGTGGTTGTCTCGATCGGCGTGAAGCAGGCGCAAGAGACGCTGCGTACCGCCCTGGCGATGGGTGCGGACCGCGCGATCCTGATCGAGGCGGCCTCTGACGTGCACACCGACATCGAACCGCTGGCGGTCGCGAAACTGCTGAAAGCGGTGGTGGATGCCGAACAGCCGGGCCTCGTGATCTGCGGCAAGCAGGCGATCGACAACGACATGAACGCGACGGGCCAGATGCTCTCGGCGCTCCTGGGCTGGTCCCAGGCGACCTTCATCTCGGAACTTTCGATCGACGGCGACAGCGCGACGGTGACGCGCGAGGTCGACGGGGGCCTGCAGACCATCAAGGTCAAGATGCCGGCCATCGTGACTGTGGACCTGCGCCTGAACGAGCCGCGCTATGCCTCGCTGCCGAACATCATGAAGGCGAAGAAGAAGCCGCTCGAGGAAAAGACCGCCGCCGACTACGGCGTCGACGTCTCGCCGCGCCTTTCCGTCGTCAAGACGGTGGAGCCGGCGGGCCGCAAGGCGGGCGTGAAAGTGGGCTCGGTCGACGAGCTGATCGCGAAACTGAAAGACGAAGCAGGGGTGATCTGATGGCTGTTCTTCTTCTGGGCGAAGTGACCGACGGCCAGCTGTCGGTCGATTCCACCGCCAAGGCCCTGACGGCGGCGAAGATGCTGGGCGACGTGACCGTGCTTTGCGCCGGGGCCCATGCCTCGGCGGCGGCGGCGGAAGCGGCCAAGCTTGACGGTGTCAAGAAGGTGCTCTGCGCCGAGGACCCCTCGCTGGGTCACCGTCTGGCCGAGCCGACGGCGGCGCTGATCGTGTCGCTCGCGGGCGACTATTCGCACATCGTCGCCCCCGCGACCACGGACGCCAAGAACGTGCTGCCGCGCGTGGCGGCGCTTCTCGACGTGATGGTGATCTCGGATGTCTCGGGCGTCGTCGATGCGGACACGTTCGAACGCCCGATCTACGCCGGCAACGCGATTCAGACGGTGAAATCCTCGGACGGCAAGAAGGTCGTCTCGATCCGCACCGCGACCTTCGATCCGGCGGGCCAGGGCGGTTCGGCACCAGTCGAGACGATCTCGGCCGCGGCGAACCCGGGGCTGTCGGAGTGGGTCGAGGACAAGGTCGCGACCTCCGACCGTCCGGAACTGACCTCGGCCGGCATCGTCGTCTCGGGCGGCCGTGGCGTGGGCTCCCAGTCCGACTTCGCGCTGATCGAGAAGCTCGCCGACAAGCTCGGCGCCGCCGTGGGCGCGTCGCGCGCCGCCGTCGACTCGGGCTTCGCGCCGAACGACTGGCAGGTCGGCCAGACCGGCAAGGTCGTGGCGCCGCAGCTTTATGTGGCCGTCGGCATCTCCGGCGCGATCCAGCACCTCGCCGGCATGAAGGACAGCAAGGTGATCGTCGCGATCAACAAGGACGAAGAGGCCCCGATCTTCCAGGTCGCCGACTACGGCCTCGTCGCCGACCTCTTCACCGCCGTCCCGGAACTCACCGAAAAGCTGTGAGACGACGCGCTCGAAACAGCAAAAGGCCCGCCAGATGGCGGACCTTTTCCTTTTTCACGACCCCTGCGGCACCTCGGAAAGGTCGAGCCAGAGGCGAATCAACGCGGCCTCGGGCGTCTCCGCGCCGCCGTTCTCGCAGCCTGCGCGCCACAGCGGCGCCCCGGCCGCGTAGGTGCCGGGGATCAGCCCCCCTGCTTCGCAACGGCTGACGGCGCGGATGCGGCAGCCACGCGCGATGGCCGCGGCAAGCGCCGCCTCAAGCTTCGGGTCCGACATGATCGTGCCTGCGCCGAAGACCCGCAGAACGGCACCGTCCAGTTCGGCCAGCATCGCGGCCACGGCGCCCGCCGGAATGCCCGGCGACAGCGTCAGGATCGCCAACCTGCGATCCTTGAAACGGCGCGGCCGGAATGGCCCCGCATCCCCGGGCTGCGGGACCGAGCGAAAGGCGTCAGCGTCTTGAGAGTGGTGCTTCACCAGCCCCGCCGCGGGCAGCAAGCGCCCCGCGAAGGCAAGCCAGACACCCACCTGCCCGCCCAGAGCCGCATCGAGCGCCAGCGCCAGGTTTCCTTCCGCATCTCCGCCGGTGTTCAAGGGGTGCATCGCGCCGCAAAGGACGACCGGAATACCGACCCCCGCGAGCGCCTGCGCCAGCGCCGCGCCGGTGAAGCTCATCGTGTCGGTGCCGTGTGTCACGATGACCCCGTCACCATCGAATCCCGCCACATCGTCGATGATGCGGTTCCAGTGCGCAGGTCCGACCTCGGCGCTGTCCACCAGCGGATCGAAGGCGCGCAATTCGATCTCGCTGCCCGCCCGCTTGATTCGCTCCAAGGCCGTTTCGACGACCCCGGCGGCCGGCACAAGCCCGTCAGGGCCCGGCACCATGCCGATCGTGCCGCCGGTGTGGAGAACCAGAATCTTCGCCATGCTGCCTGTCCCGACTGTTTCCGCCCAAGGCTTTAGCACAGGGCCACGCGCCGGGACATTGCAACAGCCGCAAAAACGAAAAGGGCGGCCCGCGAAGGGGCCGCCCGCTCTCGCGATCTCAGGTTTCTCAGTCGCGAAGAAGCTCGTTGATTCCGGTCTTCGAGCGGGTCTGGGCGTCCACCTTCTTCACGATCACCGCGCAGTAAAGGTTGATGCCGCCCTTGGAGGGCATGGAGCCCGCGACCACCACCGAATAGGGCGGAACCTCACCGTACATCACGTCGCCGGTCTCGCGGTCCACGATCTTGGTGGACTTGCCGATGAAGACCCCCATGCCGAGGACGGAACCCTCGCGCACGATGCAGCCCTCGACGACCTCCGAGCGCGCGCCGATGAAGCAGTTGTCCTCGATGATCGTCGGGCCGGCCTGCATCGGTTCCAGCACGCCGCCGATGCCGACGCCACCGGACAGGTGGACGTTCTTGCCGATCTGGGCGCAGGACCCGACGGTCGCCCAGGTGTCGACCATCGTGCCGCTATCGACGTAGGCGCCGAGGTTAACGAACGAGGGCATCAGCACCACGCCCGGCGCGATATAGGCCGACTTGCGCACGACGCAGTTGGGCACGGCGCGGAAGCCAGCGGTGCGCCACTGGTTTTCACCCCAGTCCTTCCACTTGCTATCGACCTTGTCCCACCAGGACCCGCCCTGCGCGGACCCACCCTGAAGCTCCATGTCCTTGAGGCGGAAGCCGAGCAGAACGGCCTTTTTCGCCCACTGGTTCACATGCCACTGGCCATCGGCCTGACGCTCGGCCACGCGCAGCTTGCCGCCGTCGAGCGCGTTGAGCGTGTCCTCGATCGCTTCGCGGGTTTCGCCGGTGGTCGCGGGCGTGATGGTGTCGCGCGCGTCCCACGCGGCTTCGATGGCGGCTTCTAGCTGGGCATTCGACATGGGCGGGCTCCCCCTCTGGCACTCCGGTTGACTTGCGTATGGTCCATAAGACGCATCGCGGACAGGCGCAATGCGACTAGGTTTCAAGCGGATCCGGCGCGGTGTTGGCCCCGCAGATCAGAACCGCGACCCGTTCGCCCGCTTCGGGCCGGTAGGCGCCCGACAGAAGCGCCGCCAACGCCGCGGCGCCTGCGGGCTCAACGAGCTGCCTGAGGTCGCGCCAGAGGCGCCGCCGCGCCTCCAGAATCGCGGCATCCGGCACGAGGACCGAGGTCACGCCATGGCGCAGCGCAAGCCCGTGGCCAAGCCGCCCGATCCGGCGCGCGCCCAGCGCATTCGCCGCGACCCCGCCGACCTCCACCTCTGCCTCCGGACCGTCTTGCATCGCGCGGTGCAGCGTCGGCGCAAGCTCGGGCTCGACCGCGACAACCTTGCGGCGCCCCTGCAGCCAGCCCAGCGCGCCGCCGATCAGGCCGCCGCCCCCGACCGCGATCAGCACCGTTTCGGCCAAAAGGCCCTGCGCCTCCCATTCCCGCAGGACGGTGCCCTGACCGGCCAGCGTCGCGGGCGCGTCATAGGCGTGGATCTGCATGGCGCCTGTCCGCGCCTCGTAGTCGCGCGCAGCATCGAGCGCGTTCTGATAGGCCCCGGACACGACGGTCAGGTCCGCCCCGGTCTCGCGGATCAGCGCGATCTTCGAGGGGCCCGCGATCTCGGGGACGAAGATATGGGCCGGATGGCCGAGGCGGCGCGCGGCATAGGCCACGGCTGCGCCGTGATTGCCGCCGGAGGCCGCGACCACCCCTGCGGGCGGCACGGGCTGCGACAGAAGCGTGTTGAAGGCCCCCCGGGCCTTGAAGCTGCCGGTATGCTGCATCTGCTCCAGCTTCAGTTCGACCGGTCGGCCAAGCCCGAAATCAACCGTCACAACCGGCGTGCGCAGGACGTGATCCGCGATCCGGCCCGCGGCCGCGTCGATTTCCTGACGCCAATCCATGCCGCGCACTCCCTTTCTGGTCAGCCGGGTGTGAAAGCTATAGGGCTGGGGGAAGGACTGCACAAGGAACCAGCCGATGACCGAAGAACTGCGCAGCCATCCCTTCCGCCACAGTCACCAGGACGTGGAGGCCGCCGACCGCATTCCCGATACGCCCCAGACGCGCGCGCCAGCCTATCGGCTTGCCTTCACCGACAACGACTTCATGTGCCGGGAGGAACTGCGGCCCGTGCGCCTCCAGCTTGAGCTTCTCAAGCCGCAGATGATCATGGACGAACGCGGGATCCAGTCCACCATCGTTCTGATGGGCTCCGCGCGCATCCCCGCCAAGGGCGCAGAGACGGGCCGGGCCGCCGACGCGCTTGCCGACTGGTACGAGGAGGCGCGCAAGCTGGCACGCCTGATCACCGAGAAAAGCATGGAAAGCTACGGGCGCGAAAACGTCATCGTCACCGGCGGCGGACCGGGGATCATGGAGGCTGGCAACCGCGGCGCGCACGAGGCCGGGGGCCATTCCATCGGGCTCAACATCGTGCTGCCGCACGAGCAGGCGCCCAATATCTACGTCACGCCCGACCTGTGCTTCAACTTCCACTACTTCGCCGTGCGCAAGATGCATTTCCTGATGCGCGCACGGGCGATCTGCATCTTCCCCGGAGGCTTCGGCACACTTGACGAGATGTTCGAGACGCTGACGCTGATTCAAACCCGCCGGATGAAGCGGGTGCCCTTCCTGCTGTTCGGCAAGGCCTTTTGGGAAAAGATCATCAACTGGGACGCGCTGGCAGAGGCCGGCACGATCTCGGCCGAGGATCTGGAACTGTTCCGTTATGTCGAGACGGCGGAAGAGGCGATGGAGATCATCGGGCACTGGCCGAACGGCTTTCCGGACTGATCCTCAAGCCAGCGTCTCGCGCAGCCAGCCAGGGGCGAGGTCGATCCGCGACACCCCGGCAAAGGCCGCCATCCGCCCAAGCTCGGCCTCCAGCCGGGCGCGGCGGTCGACGCCCATCGCGACCCCGGCCTCCGGCCAGAAGGCGCGCACCGCCAGCGTGTCGCCCTGACGGTCGGCCTTCATGTCGATGCGCCCGATGATGCTATCGCCTTCCAGAACCGGGAAGACGTAGTAGCCGTACTTTCGCTTTGCTTCGGGCACGAAGACCTCGATCCGGTAGCTGAAGCCGAAAAGCCGCTCCGCCCGGTTGCGGTCGCGCAGCGCGGGGTCGAAGGGGCTGAGGATGCGGATGCGCGCCGGCGGCTCGGGCAGGTCACGGGCTGCCGCAACCCGGGGGCGGGCGAAGGACCGGCGGACCCGGCCATCGGCGCCCTCGACGCCAAGCTCCGCAATCTCGCCCCGGGCCAGAGCGGCGTCGCACCAGTCCTTCGCCTCGCCCGGCGTCACCTTTGCGAAGAAGGCGGCGATCTCGCCCGAGGTGGCAAAGCCCAGCCGGTCCAGCGCCGCGTTGCAGGCCCAGTCCAGCGTCGCCTCGGGTTCGGGAAGCTCGCACAGGTGGTCGGCGGGGATCACCCGCTCCGTCAGGTCGTAGATCTTGCGGAACGCCTCGCGCCGAACGACCGAGAGCTTGCCCACGCGCCACAGGTATTCCAGCGCGATCTTCGAGGGATTCCAGTCCCACCAGCCGCCTGAACTGCGCGCCTCCGCCTCCCCCACCTCGGAGGTCGAGACGGGCCCGCGGCCCGCGACCTGGGAAAGCACCTCGTCGAACTTCGCATCGAAACCCTCGCCATGCCACTTCGCCCAGCGCTCGCGCAGCCGCGCCTCGTCCCGCGCGAACCGCAGCCGCCAATGGGGGAAAAAGGCCGCAGGAATGATAGACGCGTCATGGGTCCAATGTTCGAAGAGCTTGCGATCGCGATCGTGCAGGCGGGACAGGTATTCCGGCCGGTAGCTCTGCCGCCGGGCAAAGAGGATCATGTGATGGGCGCGCTCGACCGTGTTGATGCTGTCGAGCTGGACGAAGCCAAGGCGCTCGATCAGCGCGAGCAGCGCATCGCCCTTCGCGGGGCCCGATGGGCGCTCCGCCAAAGCGTGGCGGTCCAGGAAGAGCCGCCGCGCCGCGCGGTTGGGAAGGATCGGAAGGGTGCCAGACATGGCGCAAGGGTGATCTGCCCGGCGATGCGGGTCAACTGCCGAAAACACCCGCCCGGATATGGCCTGGGAACGGCGCGTGGAAGCGGCGGGCCAGCCGGGCGTGGCTGTATCCGAGGTCGGCGCCCTTGCACAATCTCTGGCCGGTCGCCGCCTCGGCCAGCGCGACGCCTTCACCCGCCTCGATCATGACATAGCCCTTGGCCCGCAGGCGGCGATTGAGATCACCCCAACCCGAGGCATAGGCGAAGTCATCAGCGAGCAGCGCGCGCAGCCGCGCAATGAGCCGCTCATCCGGCAGACCGGCGGTCTTCGCGCGACGGCGCCGGGAAAGGTCGCGATGGACGCAGCCGCGGACCAGATCGGAAACCGTGGTTCCTTCGGCGCGGGCAATTGCGTCGAGCGCGGACCAGGCGGCGGGGGCAAGGGCGATGGTGCGTTCCATGCCCAAGCCTTGCCGCAGGATCGTTAATTATCCCTCAAGACGGGGCACCTGACCCCCCGCCTCTGCCTCGATCTGGGCGCGGGTCTTGCGGGCGCGCTCGGTCGCGGATTTCAGCTGCCCGCAGGCGGCCATGATGTCTTCGCCCCTGGGCGTGCGGATCGGAGAGGCATAGCCCGCCTTGTAGACGATGTCCGCGAAGGTCTCGATCCGCTCCCAGTCTGAGCGTTCGTAGGGGCTGCCGGGCCATTCGTTGAACGGGATCAGGTTGATCTTGGCCGGGATGCCTCGGATCAGCTTCACAAGGCGCTTGGCGTCCTCGTCGCTGTCGTTCACGCCCTTCAGCATCACATATTCGAAGGTGATGCGCTCGGAATTCGACAGGCGTGGGTATTCGCGCAGCGCGCCTAGCAGCGTCTCGATGTTCCAGCGCTTGTTGATGGGCACCAGCTTGTCGCGGATCTCGTCGGTGGTGGCGTGGAAACTGACGGCGAGCAGGCAGCCGATCTCCTCGGCGCAGCGGGCGATTTCCGGAACGACACCGGACGTCGACAGCGTGATCCGGCGGCGCGACAGCGTCAGCCCCTCGCCGTCCATCACGATCTTCATCGCGTCGCGCACGTTCTCAAAATTGTAAAGCGGCTCGCCCATGCCCATCAGCACGACGTTGGAGACCAGCCGCGTCTCGTTCTTGGGATCGCCCGGTTTCGGCCATTCGCCCAGGTCGTCGCGCGCGACCAGGACCTGGCCCACGATTTCCCCGGCAGTCAGGTTGCGGACCAGCTTCTGCGTGCCCGTGTGGCAGAACGAACAGGTCAGCGTGCAGCCGACCTGGCTTGAGATGCAGAGCGTCCCGCGATTTTCCTCGGGGATATAGACGGTTTCAACCTCATGCCCGCCCGCGATGCGTAACAGGTATTTCCGCGTCCCGTCGGCAGAGATCTGGCGGGTCACGACCTCCGGCAGCGCGATCTCGAACTTCTCGGCCAGAAGGGCGCGGTAGTCCTTGGCAAGGTTGGTCATGCCGGCAAAGTCGCGCACGCCCCAGTGGTAGATCCATTGCCAGATCTGCCCCACCCGCATCTTCGCCTGCTTTTCCGGGGTTCCAGCCGCGATCAGCGCGTCGCGCAACTGGTCGCGCGTCAGACCGACAAGGTTGACACGACCGCCCTCGGGCAGCTTGCGGGGAAGGGTCACGACATCCTGCGTGACGGGGGCGGTGGCTTCGTTCATGGCGGTCCCGGGGGTTTCGAGGTCCGCCCTTATATGGGATTCGCGGGCAAAACGGAACAGTGCCCGTTTCGGCCCGCCATTCAGCCCCCCGTCATGTAGGGCATCAATACCACTTCGCTGTCCGGGCCGATCTCGGTGAACCAGGCCTCGCGGTAGATCTTGCCATCAAGCGCGAGCGACACCCCGCGCTTGATCTGCGGTTCCAGCCCGGGGTAGCGGGCGGCGAGTTCGTCCAGAAGCTCCTTGAACGTCCGCGCCGCCACTTCCACCTCTGCCTGCCCGTCGGCCGCCGATCGCAGCGTGCCCCAAAGCAGGACCTTCACCATGGCTCAGCCCTTCGCTTCGATCGCCTTGAGGAGCTTGGGCGGCGACATCGGCAGTTCCGTCATCCGCACGCCCACCGCCCGCGATACCGCGTTCGAGATGGCCGCGAGCGGCGGCACGATCCCGGTTTCACCGACACCGCGCACGCCGTAGGGGTGCCCGGGGTTCGGGATCTCCAGGATCACCGTGTCGATCATCGGCAGGTCCGAGGCGACCGGGATGCGGTAGTCGAGGAAGCCGGGGTTCTGAAGCTTGCCGTCGGCGCCGTAGATATATTCCTCGTTCAGCGCCCAGCCGATGCCCTGCACCGCGCCGCCCTGCATCTGACCCTCGACGTAGGAAGGATGCACGGCCTTGCCCGCGTCCTGGAAGACCGTGTAGCGCAGCACCTTGGTCGCACCGGTTTCCGGGTCGACCTCGATATCGCAAAGGTGCACGCCGAAGCTGACGCCCGCGCCATCGGCGTTGACCTCGTGGTGTCCGCAGATCGGGCCGCCGGTTTCCGCCGACACGGCCGCGATCTCGGCGAGCGTCATCGGCGGGAACTTCCCGGCATTGGGGCCGGCGGGCACGGCGGCACCATCGACCCATTCCACCGCGTCCTCGTCGATGCCCCAGATCTTCGCGGCCCGGGAACACATCTTCTGGACGGCGTCGCGCGCGGCCTTGATCGTGGCAAGCCCCACCGCGAAGGTCACGCGGCTGCCATCGGTCACGTCGTTGTAGCCGAGCGAGGACGTATCCGCGACGATGGTGCGGATCTTGTCATAGGGAATGCCCAGTTCCTCGGCCGCCATCAGGCTGATCGAGGCGCGCGAGCCGCCGATGTCCGGGTTGCCCTCGGTCACGCCCACGGTGCCGTCGGTATTGACCGAGAGGCTGACGCAGGTATTGCCGCCGAAGTTGAACCAGAAACCGCAGGACAGGCCCCGCCCCTGGTTCGGCCCAAGCGGTGCCGCGTAATGCGGGTGCGCCTTCGCGGCTTCCAGCGTCGCCTTCAGGCCGATCTGGTCGAAGGTCGGACCGTAGGACGATTTCGTGCCCTTGTCGGCAGCGTTCTTCAACCGCACCGCCAGGGGATCGAGGCCGAAGTGCTGGCAAAGCTCATCCACCACGCTTTCGACGGCGTAGATCGACAAGGGTGCCCCCGGTGCGCGATAGGCGCTTTCCTTCGGGCGGTTGGTCATCGCGTTCCAGCCAAGCGTCTGGACGGCCTCCAGGTCATAGGCCGCAAACGCCGCCTGGGCGCCGAAGTCGACCGTGCCGCAGTGGAAGGCGCCGCCGGAATAGCGCAGGCGCGCCTGCGCGGCGGTGATGCGGCCATCCTTGGTCATGCCGATCTTCACGTCCATCGAGGACGAGACGGTCGGCCCCGTCGCCCGGAAGACCTCATCACGGGTCAGGACGAGCTTCACCGGACGTCCGGCCTTTTTCGAGAGCGCCAGCGCGACGGGCTCCATGTAGACCATGGTCTTGCCGCCGAAGCCGCCGCCGATCTCGGAGGCGGTCACGCGCAGCTGGCTGGCCTCCATCCCCAGGATCGCGGCGCAGAGCGTTCGGTAGAAGAACTGGCCCTGGGTGCAGACCCAAAGATCGGCGCGTCCGTCCGAAGTCACCGAGGCCAGGCAGGCGTTCGGCTCGATATAGCCCTGATGGGTCGCAGCCGTCCTGAAGCTGCGTTCGATGATGTGGTCGGCCTTAGCGAAACCGGCGTCGAGGTCGCCGTGCCCGAACTCGCAGTGATGGGTCACGTTCTCCGACATGCCGGCGGGCACGTTCTCGAAGGCGCGGCCAGCTTGGACGACCGGCGCGCCGGGCTTCATCGCCTCATCGACATCGGTGACGTGGGGCAGGACCTCGTAATCGACCTTGATCAGGTTCAGCGCGGCCTTGGCGGCGGCGAGGCTGGTGGCGGCGACGGCGGCGACGGCGTGGCCGTCATAAAGCGCCTTTTCGCGCGCCATGCAGTGATCCTGCACGTCGAGGAGGAAGGCATCCTCCGGCACGCCGAAATCGGCGGCCGTCACGATGGCCTTGACGCCAGGCAGCGCCTCGGCGGCCGAGGTGTCGATCGCGACGATACGCGCATGGGCATGGGGGCTGCGCAGCACCTTGGCGTGCAGCATCCCCGGCGCGGTCGCGTCCGCCCCGTACATCGCGCGGCCAGTGACCTTGTCTACCCCGTCGGGGCGGTTGGGCCGGGTGCCGACCTGCTTGAACTCACGTTTCTGATAGGCGTCCAGAGCCATCTCAAGCCCCCCTCATCTCTGCCGCGGCCACCTGTACGGCCCGGATGATCTTGTCATAGCCCGTGCAGCGGCAAAGATTGCCGGCCAGCCAGTAGCGCAGTTCCTCGTCCGTGGGATCGGGGTTCTTTTCCAGAAGCGACTTGGCCGCAACCAGAATGCCGGGCGTGCAGACGCCGCATTGCAGGGCAGCGTGTTCGATGAAGGCGCGCTGCAGGGGATGAAGCGTCTCACCCTCCGCCATGCCCTCGATGGTGGAGATCTCGGCCCCCTCGGCCTCGGCCCCCAGCACGAGGCAGGAACAGACGAGCCGCCCGTTCACCGTCACCGAACAGGCGCCGCAGTCGCCCGTGCCGCAGCCCTCCTTGGAGCCGGTCAGGCCCAGGCGGTTGCGCAGCACGTCCAGAAGCGTCTCATCCGGGGTGCAGATGAACTCGGCAGGATCGCCATTGATGGTCGTGGAAACCTGGATCGTCTTCATGCTTTCGCTCCCGCGCGGTCATAGGCGATGCGGGCGGCGCGCTTGGCCATGACGCCCGCCGTCCTGGTACGGAACTCGATGGTTCCGCGCTTGTCATCGATGGGTTTGCAGATCGCCTCGCAGGCGGCGGCCATGCGGGCAAGCGTTTCGTCGTCGAGCCGGGTACCGGTGATCACCTTCCCGGCCTCTTCGGCCAGAAGGACGGTCGGGGCCACGGCGCCCAGCGCCACGCGGGCGCTTTCGACCGTGCCGTCCGCCGCCAGCACGAGGCTGACCCCGGCGGAGGCCACGGCGATGTCCATCTCGGTCCGCGGGATGAAGCGCAGATAGGCGTCGGCGGCGCGCGCGGGACGCGCGGGCAGGAAGATCGAGGTCACGATCTCTCCCTTGGACAGCGTCGTGCGGCCGGGCCCGGCGGGAATGTCGCGGATCGGCACGTCGCGGGTCCCGTTCGGGCCCTGAACGCGCGCAACCGCCGCCGCCGCGACGAGCGAGGGCACCGCATCGCCCGCAGGCGAGGCGTTGCAGAGGTTGCCCGCCATCGTGGCGCGGCCCTGCACCTGGGTGGAGCCGATCAGGTTGAACCCCTCGACCACGCCCGGCCACATGGCGCAGACGCCCGCATGTTCGCCCAGTTCGGCGCCCGAAACCGCGGCGCCGACGCGGAAGCCCCCGGCCTCGGGCGTGATGTCCCGCATTCCGGCAATGCGCTTGATATCGACGACGAGGTCGGGCTCGACCATGCCGGACTTCATCTGGACCAGAAGGTCCGTGCCACCGGCCAGAACGCGCGCCGTGCCGGAATGACCGGCAAGAAGCGCAACGGCCTCATCCGCCGTTTTCGCAGCCACATATTGCATAAGATCGCTCTCTTCCTGTTGGTCCCGGTTCCCCTCGCAAAGTGCGAGCGCCGCGCAGGCCGCTCCATGGCACCATGACAAGAGCCGGGAAGCTCTGCCTGGCCACGTTAGAGCGGGCTTCCAATCGCGTCAACGCGGTCTGAGCGCGTCATCGCGTAGCGGCGAAGGGCCTGACTTCGATCCCCTCGGAGAGCAGGTTTTCCCGCACCGACCGTGCGATCCGAACGGCCGTCGCCCCGTCCCCGTGCAGGCAGATCGTGTCGATGCGAGTGGGGATGTGCTTGCCGCTCTCGGTGATGATCGCGCCCGCCTTCACCATGGCGGCGATCCGTGGCCCGGCGACGTCCGGATCATGGATGACCGCGCCCGGCAGGCTGCGGTCAACCAGCGTCGCGTCGTCGTTATAGGCGCGGTCGGCAAAGATCTCCCCCGCCCAGTAGCAGCCCAGTTCGCGCACCGCCTCTTGCTGAGCGGTGGCGGCCAGCACCATGACGATGATGTCGGGGGCGATGTCCAGCGCCGCCTCGTAGCAGGCGCGGGCCATGGCGGGGTCCTCCGCCGCCATGTTGGCCATCGCGCCGTGAAGCTTCAGGTGCCGCACCTCGCCACCCGCGGCCTTTGCCATCGCCTGCGCGGCGCCAAGCTGGTAGCGCACGAGGTTGCGCAGCGTCTCCTTGGGCAGATGCATCCGCCGGCGTCCGAAACCCTGAAGATCGGCAAAGCCCGGATGCGCGCCGACCCCCACGCCCCGCTTCACCGCGATCCGCATGGTCGCGGCCATCACATCTGGGTCGCCCGCGTGAAAGCCGCAGGCGATATTGGCCGATGAGACGATGTCGAGAAGCGTCTCATCCTCCCCCATCTTCCAGGGGCCGAAGCTTTCGCCCATGTCGGCGTTCAGATCGACGGACCGTGTCATCGGGGCTCCTCCTCAGGTGTCGTGTGCCGAAATCATGCCGTCGATCAGACGGTAGGACAGAAGGTCGGGGATCTCGCGCGGGTCGCGGATGGCGGGGCGCGGGCGGCGGGGCAGGTCCCGCAGCATCATGCGGTGGCGCCGCTCGGCCTCCAGCGCCTCGTCAAAGCCGACGAAGCGAAAGCGCAGCCGCGCGCCGGGGCCTGCCTGGGCCATCGCGGGAAGGTCCGCCGGTATGACGGTGCCAAGGCGGGGATAACCGCCCGTCGTCTGGCATTCCGGCAAGAGAACGAAGGGCGTGCCATCGCCGGTCACCTGGATGTCGCCGGGCACGATGACCTCCGACAGGATCGAAAGCTGCCGGTCGGCGGCGAACCCCGCGCCCGCCATCGTCAGGCGCACGCCCATCCGGTTGGCGCGGTCGTCGCGGGTGAACTCTGTCGCCTCGAACCGCTCGCGTTCCTCGGGCGCGAAAAGCGCGGTCTGTGCGCTGTGGACGATCCGGATCATGCCGCCCGAAAAGCGGTCTTCGACATCAAGGATCAGGCCGGCCTCGGTGCGGGGATCGGGCCCAAGCGGCAGGCGCGCGCCTGCCTGAACGGGCGCCCCGATCCCCGCCACCAGATGCGCCGCCCGCGACCCCAGGACCGGCTCCGTCGCGATGCCACCGCCCAGGTGCAGGTATCCGTAGGCCCCACGCTCGGCGCCGCCGACGGTCAGAACTTGTCCCGGCACGATCAGGTGGGAGGCACTCCAGGCGATCGCCTTGCCGTCGATATCGGCGCGCATCGGCGCGCCGGTCAGGGCGAAGCGCGCCGGTTCCGTGACCGCGAACGCCCCGCCGAAGCCCGCCATTTCCAGGGCGGCCAGATCCCCCGCCTGGCCCAGGAGCGCCGCACCCTCGGCCAGCGCGACGGGATCGGCAGCACCCCCCCGCGACAGCCCCTGCATCAGCATCCCCGGGCGGCCGGTATCCTGCACCGTGACCGCGGGACCCGCGCGGCTGACGATGAGCTCCCTCATCCGATGGCCTCCACCACGGCACCGCCATCGCCACTGGCGTCGGCGGCGCGAATCGCCTCGAACGCCTCGCGGCTGACGGCGGGGAAGACCAGTTCATCCCCCGGCCTCAGCGGAAAGGGCTCCTCGCTTTCGGGCCGGAAGGCGCGGAAGGCGGTCTGGCCGATATGGCGCCAGCCGGTTGGCGTCGCGGCCGAGAACAGCACGAATTGCCGGATCGCCACCACCAGCGCCCCCTCCGGCACGCGGCGGGTCAGGGCGACCTGCCGGGGAATGTCCCAAGCCGGGGGCAGTTCCCCCAGATAGGGCTGGCCCGGCGCGAAACCGATGGTCAGCACCCGAACGGTCGCCTGCGACAGTTCCGCCACCGCATCGGCCACGGACATGCCTGCCGCGGCGGCGGCCTCCTCCAGTTGCGGGGCAAGATCGGTGCCGTAGACGGTCGGAATGCGCCAGCGGCGCCGGTTGGCGGGCAGCGCCGCACCATACCAGTCCTGGCGTTCGAGCAGGGCCGCAAGGCGCGCGCGCAGATCGGCGGGCGCGACCGACAGCGGATCGAACCGCAGAAACACCGAGGCGAGCGAGGTCGAGGTTTCCTCCACCCCCGGCCAGGTCTCGCGCTCGACCGCCGCGCGAAAGGCAAGCGCGGCCCGGTTCGCGGGCTCCGACAGGCGGTCGGCAAAGCTGACCAAAAGGCCGCCGAGGCCCAGCGTGCGGATCGCCGGATATCCGCCCCCCATCGCCATCGTCACCCTCCGCTACTGACCCGCCCAAGACATAGCACCCGGCAGCACAGAGTAAACCCGGCGCGGTTAGCCCCGCGTTAGGGCTTTGCCGCTAGGTTCGGCCCTGGGGTGAAGGAAAGGAACTGGTGGGATGGCAGGGCGCAACGATGCGGCGCCGGTCATCATCAAGCGCAAGAAGGTCGTCAACGGCGGCGGGCACCACGGCGGGGCGTGGAAGGTCGCCTATGCCGATTTCGTCACCGCCATGATGGCCTTCTTCATGCTGATGTGGCTGCTCAACGCAACGACGGAGAAGCAAAGAAAGGGGATCGCGGACTATTTCAGCCCAACGATCCCGCTCAGCCGGATCTCGGGCGGGGGCGACGGGTCCTTCGGCGGGGAAAGCGTCTTTTCAGAGGACCAGATTGCCCAGAACGGCACCGGCGCATCAAGCGCCAAGCCGTCTGAGGAACGGCAGGCCCTTGGCCAGACCGGCACCGCCGCGCAGGAGGAGGCCGAGGCCGGGACGTTCGCCGAGCGCGCGCGAAAGATCGAGGAGGCGCTGATGGGTCTGGGCGGCGAAAGCGCGGTGATCGACAACCTCTTGCGCCATGTGCAGACGCGGCTGACCGATGAGGGGCTGGTGGTCGAGCTTTCGGACCTGGAGGACGAGCCGCTGTTCTCCGGGCGCACGGATGAGCCGACCGACATCGCCCGCGCCCTGATCGCCCTGGTGGCGGAGGTCTTCGCGGTGGTCGACAACCCGGTCGCGATCAACGGCCATATGGCAGCCCAGCCCGAGGTGCTGATCGAGAACCCGACCTGGGACCTTTCCGCCAGCCGGGCGATGCGCGCACGGCTGCTCCTGGAGGCGGGCGGCCTTTCCGGCGACCGCAGCCTGAGGGTCACGGGATACGCCGATCGCAAGCCCGGTTACCGAAACCCCATGGCGGTTCGCAACAACCGGATCGAGGTGATTCTGATCCGATCGGACCAATGAAATCAGGCCACTACGCCCGTTAGCCGGAAATTAAGCGGCGCGCGCGAAGGTGTCGGCACTTGATACGCAGCAGCAGAAAGGCGGCACAATGTCGATTTCGTCTTCGCTCAATGCCGGGGTCGCCGGGCTCAACGCAAATGCCACCCGGCTTGCCACGATCTCCGACAATATCGCGAACTCCGGCACCTACGGCTACAAGCGCGCGACGGCCGATTTCGACAGTTTCGTGATCCAGCAGGCCTCGGGGTCCGGCACCTATTCGGCCGGGGGGGTACGCGCCTCCACCGCCCGCCTGGTGGAGGAGCAGGGGGCGCTGGTCCCGACCTCGCACGCGCTCGACCTTGCTGTTGCGGGGCGCGGAATGTTGCCGGTGACGGCCTCCGTCTCAGCGGGTTCGGCAATCGGCGAGCAGCCCCTGATGATGACCACGACCGGGGCCTTCCGCGCCGATGCGGATGGGGTCTTGCGGACTGACTCGGGGCTTGTGCTGCTGGGTTGGCCGGCGAATGCGGACGGCACGATCCCGGTCCTGCCGCGCGACACGCTCGCGGGTCTTCAGCCGGTCGTGATCACCGCCAACCAGACGGCGGGCGACCCGACGACCCAGATCACCCTCGGCGTGAACCTGCCCGCGACCGAGACGGCGGCAGGTGCAAATGGCACCTCGCTGCCGCTTTCGCTGGAGTATTTCGGTAATCTCGGGACCTCTGAATCGCTCGACATAAGCTTCACGCCCAGCGTGCCGGGTACCGGTTTGTCCAACACCTGGACGATGGAGGTCCGCGATTCCGCCCAGGGCGGCGCCGTGATCGGGCTCTATTCGCTGGTCTTCGACGATACGCGCGCGAACGGGGGCACGCTGTCCTCGGTCACGACGCTCTCTGGCGGGGGGTATGACGGCGCGACCGGAACGCTGGACCTGACCGTCGCGGGCGGCCCCATGAGCCTCACCATCGGCAAGCTCGGTGATCCCAAGGGGCTTACACAGCTTTCCGACAGTTTCGCCCCGACCGCCATCACCAAGAACGGCTCACCGGTCGGCAACCTGACCGCGGTCGAGGTGGACGAGCACGGCTACATCACCGCGAGCTACGACTCCGGCTTCACACGCCGCATCTACCAGATCCCGGTGGTGGGCGTCCCCAACCCCAACGGGCTGGTCGCGCTGGATAACCAGGCCTATCGGGTCTCGCCGGACTCCGGCGCGTTCTTCCTGTGGGATGCGGGCGACGGTCCGACGGGCGCCATCGTCGGCTACGCGCGCGAGGGCTCCACCACCGATGTCGCGGCGGAACTGACCGCGCTGATCCAGACGCAGCGGGCCTATTCCTCCAACGCCAAGGTCATCCAGACGGTGGACGACATGTTGCAGGAAACCACGAACATCAAGCGCTGACGCACAGGGACAGGGTCCGAAATGAGCATCTCCTCCGCGCTGTCGAACGCCTTGAGCGGCCTGACTGCGGCCTCGCGCCGTGCCGAGGTCGTTTCCGCCAATGTCGCGAATGCCCTGACGCCCGGCTATGGCAGGCGGGAGGTTCAGCTTTCCGCGATATCGCTGGGGGGAAAGGGTGCGGGGGTCCGGGTCGATGGCATCACTCGCAGCGTCAACCTGACCGTGATCGGCGACCGGCGGCTGGCTGACGCAGACGCCGGCAACGCCACGCAGCGGGCCCAGACCCTCGCGCGGATCGAGGGAGCGATCGGCGAACCGAGCGAGCCCTATTCCCTTTCTGCGCGGATCGTCGGCCTTGAGCAGGCGCTGGTTCAGGCGGCCGGGCGGCCTGACAGCGAGGCGCGACTGCAGTCGGTGGGGGAACGCGCTACGGGTCTGGCAAGGGCGCTGCAAGACCTGACGCGTGAACTCCAGGACATCCGGATGGATGCCGATCAGGAAATCGGGCAGCAGGTCGAGACGCTGAACACCACGCTGCGCCAGATCGATGCGCTGAACACCAACATCCTCGCCCAACGCAGTGCCGGGCGCGATGCGACCGCGCTGATGGACCAGCGCCAAGTGCTCGTTGACCGGATTGCGTCCATCGTTCCGGTCCGTGAAGTAGCGCGGGATCATGACCAGATCGCGCTTTTCACGACAGGCGGCGCGATCCTGCTCGACGGCAACCCGGCAGAGATTGGATTTTCGACCGTCGGGGTCATCACCCCTGAGATGACCCGGGACTCCGGCGCCCTTTCCGGCCTTTCGATCAACGGCATAACGATCGGCGCAGGCGAGGCGGGGCCGCTGCGCGGTGGAACGCTGGCCGCGCTGTTCACGGTGCGCGACCAGATTGCGACCGGCGCGCAATCGCAGTTCGACGCCCTCGCCCGCGATCTGGTCGAGCGCTTTTTGGGCGACCCCACGCTTCCCGCAGGCGCGCCCGGCCTGTTCACGGATGCGGGCGGCCCGGTTGACGCGATGAATGAGGCTGGGCTTGCGGGACGAATTACGGTGAACGCCGCGGCGGACCCGGCAAGCGGCGGCGCGCTCTGGCGGCTTAGGGACGGATTGGGGGCTGCCGCGCCTGGCCCCGTCGGGAACGCGTCCGGCCTTTTGGCGCTGGCCGATCGTCTGGCAGATGAGCGCGTTCCGGCCTCTGGCACGTTCATCGGCGCCGCGCGCGCGGCAGCGGGACTCGCGGCGGATGTGCTGTCGCAAATGTCCGGCGCGAGGCTCTCGGCGGAGGCCGCTGGGGCGCATGCCGCCGCCCGCCAATCGGCCCTCAGCGATCTGGAGCTTGCGGACGGCGTCGACACCGACGCCGAGATGCAAACCCTGCTGTTGGTGGAACAGGCTTTCTCCGCCAACGCGCGCGTGATCCGAACCCTCGACGAGCTTATCCAGCAATTGATCGGACTTTGACCATGACCAGTGTTTCCTACGGTGATCTGGCGCAGGCGCAGCTCCTCAGGCGGTCGAGCCGCGCGACCGAGGGGCGGCTGACGCAGTTGGCAGACGAACTGGCGAGCGGGCGAAGGCAGGACCTCGCCCGCGCAACCGGGGGCGACTTCAAGCTTCTGGCTGGCATCGAGCGCTCTCTTGGCTTGCTCAGAAGCTTCTCGGCGACGGCAGATGAGGCCGCGCTGGTCGGGCAAGCGATGCAAGGCGCGCTCGATACTGTTCAGGGTCTGGCGGAGGACAGCGGAATCGCCTTCACGTCCGCCGCCTCGAACGGCGGGGCGGTGGCCGTTCGCATGACGGCTGCCTCGGCGCGCCTTCAACTCGATGCGGCGGTGTCAGCGCTCAATGCCAATGTCGGAGACCGCTACCTCTTTTCCGGCGCGGACACCGACCGGCCCGCGCTGCCGGGTGGCGAGCCGATCCTTTCAGCACTGGCGACCGTCACCTCGGGATTGCCGACGGCAGAGGCTGTGCTTGACGCTGTGCGCGGCTGGTTCGACGCCCCGCGCGGGGGCGGTGGCTTTCTGGACCTGGCCTACGGCGGAAGCGATGGCGCGGCGGGGCCCATGCCGATTGCGATAAGCGAATCCGCCCGTTTCGACGTGTCGGCGGCCGACCCCGTTCTTCGACACACCATGGAGGGGCTGGCCCTCGGCGCCTTGATCGACGCAGGTACGCTCAGCGGTGACAGTGCCGCCTGTGCGCAGGTGCTCTCCGTCGCCGGTGAGACACTGCTGGGGGCTGCCGCGGGTGTGGTCGAACTGCGTGGCCGCATCGGCGCGATCGAGGCCAAGATCGAGGGCGCCAGGGCGCGCCAGGCGGCCGAGACATCCGCCCTGGAAATCGCGCGCGAAGGGATCGCCGCCGCTGATCCCTACGAGACCGCCTCGGGGCTTGAAGAGACGCGCAACCAGTTGGAAATGCTCTATGCCCTGACTGCGCGGCTCTCGCACCTGTCCCTGATGGAGTATCTGCGATGAGGCTTCTGGCGGCGCTCGCCTTGATCCTCCTGCCCTTGTCCGCTTTGGCGGCGCCGATCCGGATCAAGGATCTTGCCGAATTCGAGGGCGTGCGCGGCAACGATCTGGTGGGCTACGGCCTCGTCGTCGGCTTGAACGGAACCGGGGACGGGATTCGCAACGCCCCGTTCACCGAGGAGATCATGTCAAACCTGCTGGAGCGGCTGGGCGTTAACGTCACGGGCGAGCAGTTTCGCCCCAGGAACGTCGCCGCCGTCTTCGTGACCGCGACGCTGCCGGCCTTCGCCCGCGCGGGCAGCCGGATCGACATCGCGGTTTCGGCGATCGGCGACGCCAAGAGCCTTCTTGGGGGCACGCTGGTGATGACCCCGCTGAACGCCGCCGACGGCCAGATCTATGCCGTCGCCCAAGGGGCCATCGTCGCGGGCGGCGCCTCCGTCGAGGGCGATGGGGCCAAGGTGATCCAGGGCGTGCCGACCGCCGGGATCATTCCCTTGGGCGCGCGGGTGGAACGGGAGGTCGCGTTCGAACTGGGATCGCTCTCCTCCGTCCGCATCGCGCTCCGCTCGCCGGATTTCACGACGGCCGGGCGGATCGAGGAAGCGATAAACGGTGACTTCGGCAGGCCGGTGGCGCGAATGACGGACCCCGGAACGGTCGCGGTCGATATCGCGGCCACAGGCGTCCGTTCGACCGCGCATGCCCTTGGGCGAATCGAGAACCTGCTGGTGGAGCCGGTCCAGCGGGCGCGGGTCGTGGTTGACCAACGCTCCGGAACGATCGTGATGGGTCAGGATGTGCGGATCAGCCGCGTCGCGGTCAGCCAGGGCGGGCTGACACTCCGCGTCGAGGAAGCACCTGTCGCCGTGCAGCCCAATCCGTTTTCGGAGGGCGATACAATTGTCGTCCCGCGGACCCGGGCCGCGATCGAGGGGGATGGCGGGTCCGGGTTGGCAGAGGTTGCGGCGGGTGCTTCGCTGTCCGAAGTCGTGGCCGGATTGAACGCGCTGGGTGTCCCCCCCCGCGACATGATCGACATCCTGAAAAGCATCCATGCCGCGGGCGCGCTTCACGCGGAATTCATCGTGCAATAGCGGCGGGTCCCGGCCCGATTGACCATGCGGCGGAACAGGGTCTAGGTTGACGCGTCGAACATCGCAGGCGGAGCGCAACATGTCGAACCATGACGGAATACCGGAAGATGCCGAAGCTCGGCGCGCGATCCGTCCGGTCATTTGCTATCCTGATGACGGCCTTCCCGCCGTCGACCTCGGACGTTATCGCGCAGCGCGCCCCGGCGCTGCGAAGGTGGCGGAAGTCACCGTGCCGCCGCGCGACGCGCGCGCCTTCCACGTTCCGGCTGGGCATTTCTTTCGTATTTCCTCGGTCGAGGGGCCGCAGGTCGGCGATCTTAACCTTTGGAACGCGGCCAACCTTGAGGAGAAGTTCTTTTCCGGGAAGACCCGCGCGCTGCATGGAACTCACGTGACCGTCGGCGACAGGCTTTGGTCCTGCCTTCCCTTCCTTCGCCCCATGGCGACGGTCGTCGAGGATACGCTGGGCTGGTACGGCACCGATGCCTACGGCGGACGTGTCCACGACGTGATCGGCACGCGCTGCGATCCGTATACGCATCAGTTGCTCTCGGGCGGCACCTACCACCACTGCTGCCACTCGAACCTGACGCGCGCGCTCGCCGAGGAAACCGGGCAGGCGGTGGGCGAGGCCGAAATGCGCGTGCACGATGTCCTCAACGTCTTCATGTGCACGGGATTCACGGCGGACACCGGGCAGTACTTCATGAAGGCAAGCCCGGTCCGTCCCGGAGATTATTTGGAGTTTTTCGCCGAGATCGACCTTCTTGGCGCCCTTTCCGCCTGCCCCGGCGGCGACTGTTCGGCCGAACATTCGAGCGATGCCGCCGCCTGCTACCCGCTTCTTGTCGAGGTGTTTCGCCCGGCTGACGGCGCCATCGCAGGCTGGTCCTCGCCTGCCGTGAACGCCTACGACCGCAGCCACGGAACGAAATAGGCGGCGCCTTCCGGCGCCGCCCAAGACACCCCGCCGATAGGGCGCGGTCAGGTCGGGGACATGCCGCGCAGGCGTTCCGACCGGCGGCGCAACATCTCAAGCGTCGCGAGAAGCGCGATCGAGATCGCGACCAGGATCGTGGCCACCGCGAGGATCGTGGGCGAGATCTGTTCGCGCAGGCCGATGAACATCTGCCACGGCAGGGTCTTCTGCACCGCGGAGCCGACGAAGAGCACCACGACCACCTCGTCGAAGGAGGTGATGAAGGCAAAGAGACCGCCCGAAATCACGCCCGGCAGGATCAGCGGCATCTGGACCTTGAAGAAGGTGCGCACCGGTCCCGCGCCCATGTTGGCGGCCGCGCGGGTCAGCGAACGGTCGAAGCCGACGAGCGTCGCGGTCACCGTGATGATCACGAAGGGAATGCCCAGGACGGCATGCGCCAGGATGACCTTGATATAGCCCGACAGGTCTTTGGAGAAATGCAGCGTATCCTCCAGGAAGACCCCTAGACGCGAGTAGAAGAAGAACATGCCCGTGGCCGAAATGATCAGCGGCACGATCATCGGAGAGATCAGCACCGCCATGATCGCCCGGCGCCCGGGCACATGGCTTTGCGACAGGCCGATCGCCGCGAGCGTACCCAGCGAGACCGAAATGATCGTGGCAAAGGGCGCGATGATGAAGGAGTTCTTCAGCGGGCGCAGCCAGTCGGGGTTGGTCAGGAAGTCCTGGTAGTGCTTCAGCGAATAGCCTTCGGGGTCGAGCGCGAGCATCGCCGGCGTGAAGGTGAAGAAATCCTCGGCGTTGAAGCTGAGCGGAATCACGACCACGATCGGCGCGATCAGGAAGAAGAAGATCAGCCCGCAGATCAGGCGGAAGGTATTGTGCCACAGCACATCGCCCTTGGTCGCGTAGACCGGAACGCTGGCGCGGTAATCGCTCGAATGCAGCCAGTAGGCGAGCCAGCTCAGCACCAGCCCGACGATGCCGCCGAAGACCAGCCCCGCGACGCCGGACAGAACGGCGCCCAGCACCCCGGTGATGACGGCGCCCGCGATCCGTCCCGCGGCACGGGACGGCGCGAAGCGGATCAGCACGAAGGCGAGTGCCGCGGCGAATAGCGCCCCCAGCACGACGCCCGGCAGCGGGTTGTGCTTCGCCGTTCCCACGAGATAGCCCAAGAGCGCACCGGCGGCCGCGTTGATGGGCAGCGTGAAGCCGGTCAGGCTGGGCGTCGGAATATTGACGGTCTTGATGCTCATTCCGGTCACCCCAGCTTCACGTTATCGATGCCCACGATCTTGTCGTAGACGTAGTAGAGCAGAAGCACCGCCGCGAGCAGGATCGTGCCAAGCGCCGCCGCCAGACCCCAGTTCAGCGAGGTCGAGATGTGGAAGGCGATCCGGTTCGAGATGAAGACACCCTGCGTCCCGCCGACCAGTTCCGGCGTGATGTAGTAGCCGATGGCGAGGATGAAGACGAGGATCGACCCCGCGCCGATACCCGGCACCGATTGCGGGAAGTAGACGCGCCAGAAGGCAGTCCAGTTCGTCGCCCCGAGCGATTTTGCGGCCCGCAGGTAGCTGGGCGGAACCGTCTTCATCACCGAGTAGAGCGGCAGGATCATGAAGGGCAGCAGGATATGCGTCATCGCGATGATCGTGCCGAACTGGTTGTTGATCATGACGAGGCGATTGCCGTCATCGACCAGCCCGACCCAGACGAGCAGGTCGTTGATGACGCCTTGCTGTTGCAGCAGGACCTTCCAGGCCGAGGTCCGTACCAGAAGCGACGTCCAGAACGGCAGCAGCACCAGGATCATCAGCACGTTGGCGGTGGAGGCGCGCAGGTTGGCCAGGATCCACGCGACGGGATAGCCAAGCAGCAGGCACGATCCGGTGATCAGAAGCGACATCCACATGGTACGGATGAACAGCGTCGCATAGATCCGCTGATCCTCAGGGCGGAGCTGGACGCCCGTCGCCGTATTCTCCATGTCCACGGCGTTCAGGAAATACCCGCTCGTGTAATTGCCGCTGTAGCGCTTGAAGGTTTTCCAGACATCGATGTCACCCCAGTCCTTGTCGGACTCGATGAACTTCTCCTTGAAGGGGCCATCGGTTTCGAGGTTCCACTTCTTCACGTCCCGCCCGGTCGAGCGGAACAGCGAGGAGATACCGGGCATCTCATAGTTCAGGCGCGTGCCGAGCTTGGTGTGGATCTTGGCATCGACCGCCGCGACCAGGTCGGTCGCAAAGGCCGCATACACGTCCTCACCGGGCAGTTCGCCCGCCGTGGGGTCCCAGTTCTGAAGCGCGACGATCGTGTTCGGCAGCGTCTCCGGCACGATCTGGTTTTCGACCGACCGCCACAGCATCGAGACGATCGGGGTCACGAAAGTCAGGAGGACGAAGATCAGAAGCGGCGCGACCAGCGCAAGCGCCCGCAGCTTCTGCCGGCGCAAGGCACGCGCCAATGACCGCTTGAGCGGCATTCCATCGGCAGCGAGCATAGGGCCGGAGTGGGTTGTCTCGCTCATCTTCTCCCCATTCATTTTTTTCGTTGAAAAGCGACAAACGAATGTGGGACGGGGCCGCTGGCCCCGTCCCGTCGATCAAATCACTGGGCGAGCCAGGCCTGGAACTTCGCGTCGATGTCGTCGCGATGGTCAGCCCACCAGCCGTAGTCGTAGATCTGGACGTTGGTGGCGTTCGCCGGGTCGGTCGGCATGTGCGGAGCCATGTCGATGCCGAGCACTTCGTGCTTGCCGACGAGCGGCGCCGAGGAGGCGCGGGCCGGGCCGTAGGAGATGTACTTCGCCTGGTCGGCAAGGCGCTGCGTGTCGGTCGCGAACATCAGGAAATCCATGACGGCGGCTTCCTTCTCGGCCGAGAGGCCCGCCGGAACGATCCAGCCGTCGATGTCGAAGGACTGACGGTCCCAGAGCATCGCGATCGGCTGGTTCTGTTCGGCGATCGCCGAGAACAGACGGCCGTTGAAGGTCGAGCCCATCACGACTTCGCCGTCGGCCAGCAGCTGCGGCGTTTCGGCGCCGGCGGTCCACCACACGACCTGGTCCTTGATGGTGTCGAGCTTGGCGAACGCGCGCGCGACGCCTTCGTCGGTCGACAGCACATCGTAGATGTCGTCATTGGCGACGCCATCGCAGTAGAGGGCCCATTCGACGTTGTCGATCGGACGCTTCTGCAGCGAGCGCTTGCCGGGGTACTTCGCCAGGTCGAAGACGTCGCAAACGGAGGTCGGCGGCGTGTCGCCGACGAGGTCGGTGCGGTAGCCGAAGGTGGTCGAATAGACGATCTGCGGAACGAAGCACTCGTTCACGCGGGTCGCGCCGAAGTCGTCGTCGGCCGAGGTGCCATCCGGCGCCGGGGCAAGCTCGGTCGCGCCGTCGATCGGACGCGCGAGGCCTTCGTCGCACAGGCGCATCGAGTCGGACACGGTCACGTCGACGAGATCCCAGGTCAGGTTGCCGGCTTCGTTCATCGCGCGCAGCTTCGCCACCGCTTCGGCCGAGCTTTCGTCCCAGATGATGTTAACATCGGGGTGCATCGCCATGTACGGCTCCGCATAGGCCTTCAGCTGCGACTGCTGGTAAGCGCCGCCCCAGGACACCAGCGTGAGGTCGAGCGCGGAAGCCGCGCCCGCCGACATCGCAAGCGCGCTGGCAGCGAGAAGAAGATGAGTTGTTTTCATTGGTTTCTCCCTATTGGTTCCCGAAATCATAGTGCTGAGCCGAGGCTCCGGGAAAAGCCTCGGCCAATGGGTCAGGCGTCAAGCGCGCGGCAGTCGGTCGGCAGCCAGCCGATCTCGATCTGCTCGCCCGGCTGCATGCGCCGCTGGTCGGGCGCGTTGCGGGTCTTGACGACGAATTCCTCGTTCCCTGCGACGCGAAGCCGTGTGCGGAAGATGTCACCCATATAGATGAACTCCAGCACCTCGGCCTTGAGCGTATGCGCCCCTGGCTGCAGGCGCGCCTTGTTCATCTCGACCCGCTCGGGACGGATGGAAACGCGGGTACGCTCACCGGGCTTGGAGACGTTCACGGGCTTGCAGTCGATCAGCTCGCCATCGTCCAGCTCGACCAGCGCGACGCCATTGTTGATCTCTTTCACCACGCCTTCGAGCGTATTGTTCTCACCGATAAACTGGGCGACGAAGCTGTTTTCCGGCTCCTCGTAGAGGACATCGGGCGGGGCGAGCTGCTGGATCTTGCCGTCGTTGAAGACGGCGACACGGTCCGACATGGTCAGCGCCTCGGTCTGGTCGTGCGTCACGTAGACAACCGTGATCCCCAGCCCGTCGGCGATGCGCTTGATCTCGAACTGCATGTGCTCGCGAAGCTGCTTGTCGAGCGCACCAAGCGGCTCGTCCATCAGCACCAGCTCAGGCTCGAACACCAGCGCCCGGGCCAGCGCGACGCGCTGCTGCTGACCGCCCGAAAGCTGCGCCGGGCGGCGGCCGCCGAAGGTGCCCATCTGCACCATGTCGAGCGCGCGCTTCACCTTCTCTTCGCGCTCGGATTTGCCCATGTTGCGGACTTCCAGCGGGAAGGCGAGGTTTTCCGCGATCGTCATGTGCGGGAACAGCGCGTAGTTCTGGAACACCATCCCGATGCCGCGCTTGTGCGGCGGGATATTGTTGATCGGGCGCCCGGCCAGTTTGATCTCGCCATGCGTGGCCGTTTCGAAGCCCGCCAGCATCATCAGACAGGTGGTCTTGCCCGATCCGGACGGCCCCAGCATCGTGAGGAACTCACCCTTGCCAATGGACAGGTTCAGATCCTTCACCACGAGCGTTTCGCCGTCGTAGCTTTTCTGGACCCTCTCAAAAAGGACAAACGCGTCCCCGGCACCCTGATTGGTCAAATCGTGCTCCCCGTATCATGATACTTCGGTCTTCGCCGAAGTTCTTCCCACCTTAGGCAGTGTCGCAATATCATGCAACCACACCAACAGCCAATACCGTCATTCCGACATGAATGCGCGCAGGAGCGACATGCGTGGGTCGGCCCCGTTCGACATCATGGCGCCCGCATGGACGGCCATCGAGCCCGGGATTCCGTGCGGCCCCCGGATGCTGGCGTTGTTCGGCAACTCGCGCCAGAGTGCCTCGAGACCCGGCTCTCGTCCGACTTAGCGGAGAGTCCGCAGTTTGATTTCTGGGCCTACGCGGCGCGGGCAATCCCCCCCGATGTTAGGGGGATGCGGCGGTAGGATTTTCTCGGCCGGATGAACGAGGAGGTTCCGATGAAGACGCCACGTTTCACCGAGGTCCAGATCATGGGTGTGCTGCGCCAGATGGAGGTCGGTGTGCCTGCGACCGAGCCGTGCCGCGCGCACGGGATGAGCGGTGCGACGCTGTACAAATGGCGGGCAAAGTATGGCGGCATGGATGCGAGTCTCATCAGCGAGATGAAAGCAATGGCCGGGGAGAACCGCGGGCTGAAGCGTCTGTACGCCGACGCCAGCGTGCAGAACGACTTGCGCAGGGAAGCGCTCGGAAAAAAATGACTCGGCCAGCTCAACGCCGGGAGTTGGCTGTGAGAGCGGTGGCGATGATGGGTGTCAGCATAGCGCTGGCATGCCGGGCCTTCGCTGTCAGCGCGGCATCCTACCGGGACAGCCCCAAGCTGGACGGCGAGAACGAGCAGATCGCCGACCTGCTCCTTGGGCTGACGACGGCGAAGAAGACCGTAAGCGGTGTCCCGATGACACCGTGACGGTGTAATTCCACGGGAGCAGGTCGTCGACCTGGCTCCTCCTATGGTCCCGGGCGATCGCGGTGAGTGTTGCTGTCAGCCATGCGTGGGGATCGACGCCGTTCATTTTGCAGATCTCGATCAGCGAGGCGACAACGGCCCAGTTTTCGGCACCGGCATCGTGGCCGGCGAAGAGGGCGTTCGTACGGTTCAGGGCGATGGGGCGGATGGTGCGTTCGACGGCGATGTTGTCGATCTCGATGCGTCCATCGGTGGCGAAGCGGCCAAGGCCGTCGCGGTATTTGGCGATGTAGGCGAGTGCCTCTCCCAAGGGTGCGCTCCTCGCTTTCGTTCCTTGAACAGGACGAAGACAACCAAGGTAGCCCGGCGCCTCGCATCTACCAACCTGCAACGCGTGGCTTCCGGATGTCGCGCCAGCTGGTCGATCGGAAGCATGGCGGTTCAAGGAGGGGCGCAGCGGCTGCACTCCCGAAAGTAGTGCCGGAGAAGGAGAGCCGATGACCGACAAGTGGCTCACCCTGAACATGCAAGACGCCCGCTATGTCCGGTTATTCCCATCCGTGAGCGCATCGCTCACGAAGTCCAGGCTCCAACGCTGGTTCGGCGCATCCGGCACCAGCATTGGCCTACGTGCTCCCAAGGCCCGCTTCCGGCCGCCCCGGCGGCACAGCTTCTCCTCGCGATCGAGCCGCCTGAGCTTCTTCAGGTTCATCATGATCCCCTGCCGTTCCAGCATCACGTGGATGCACCGGTAGCCAAACCGCCGCCTCTCGGCCGCCACAGCCTTCATCGCTGCGCTCGCCTCGACATCATCTGGCCGCTCGCTGCGATAGCGTACGCCCAACCGATCCGCCGCCAGCGCCTTGCACGCCCCTCGCTGGCTCACCCCGCGGACCGCCACGACAGGGGCCACCGCTTCCCGCATCACGCCGGGCGTTACCACTTTCGCGAGGCGACATCCTTCAGGATCGCGTTGTCGAGAATCGCTTCGGCCAGCAGCTTCTTCAGCCGGCTGTTCTCGTCCTCAAGCGCCTTGAGACGTCGGGCATCAGACACCTCAAGCCCGCCGAACCGGGCCTTGTATTTGCAGACCGTCGCCGCGCTGACCCCAGGCTTCCGGCAAACGTCGGCCGTGGACATCCCGGCCTCCCGCTCCTTCAGCATCCCGATGATCTGTTCTTCCGTGAACCTTGATCGCTTCATTGTCCGTCTCCTGGTTGGGGCGGACTCTACCTCAACCTGAAGAAAGATACGGGGCTCAGGTCAACCGCTCCAGTATTCGTCATGACCAGATGCCAGCCGCCGCCTGTTTTTTTGATCTCAAGCCATGTTCTTCTGACAGAGCGCGGCAGTCAGCTGCCGGGTACGAGGTCTCGGCACCTACACGCCTCTTGCAAGGTCTTGCATTCCGGCCGCACGCGCGAGACCTTCAGATGCAAGCCATAGGAAGGTGACATCTTGGAACGCTGTGAAATCGTCCGTGAGAAGATCCGCTCCGGAAGCTATTCCGGGCCAACCTCGGGGCTTTGCCCAGGGCGGCTTCAGGCCAATATCGTGATCCTGCCTCGGGACCTGGCCGAGGATTTTCTGAACTACTGCCTCGCCAACCCGCGCCCCTGCCCTCTTGTTGGCCTTGGCGATGCCGGCGATCCCTATCTTCGGGACCTCGGGGACGATCTGGACATCCGCACGGACGTGTCGCGATACGTCGTCCACCGAGACGGTGTGGCGATCGAGGAACACACGGACATCCGGGCGCTTTGGCAACCGAATTTCGTGACCTTCGCACTTGGGTGTTCTTTCACGTTCGAGAACGCCTTGATTGCCACCGGCATTCCAATGCGCCACATCGAAGCCGGGACGACGGTTCCCATGTTCCGCACCAATGTTTCCACCGTCCCCAACGCCGTCTTCGGCTCGGATCTCGTTGTCAGCATGAGACCCATCGCGAAGGAACGGCTGGCGGATGTGCGGGCAATCTGCGACCGCTACCCCTTTGCGCACGGCGCCCCGGTTCATGTCGGCGACCCGTCGGAAATCGGCATCCGGGATGTCGGCCAACCCGACTGGGGCGACCCTTCGGACATTCGCGAGGGCGAAGTTTGCGCCTTCTGGGCCTGCGGAGTGACGACACAGATGGCCCTGGCCGCCGCGCGGGTCCCCTTTGCTATCACCCACAAGCCCGGCGCGATGCTGATTACCGATGTGCCTGAAACCGAGGGGCGCATCATCGGCGGGCGGCATATGATTTGACAGCCGCGATAACGAGACGCATACTCCCTATATTCCCGGATCAGGCCCGGCATGCGGCCCTGACCGAGCGCCCAAAGGGGGAAGAGTGAAATGTCAGGAACGGTCACGAAGATCTTGCGCCTTGCAACCGCTTGCGCAGCCATCGGCTTCGCCCAGGGCGCGATCGCTCAGGAATTGCCAAAGACGTCCTTCAACTATGTCGGCACCTGGGGCAACCTTTCGCTGTACAACAAGGTGGAAAAGCCCTTCTTCGAACAGACGATCCCGGAGCAGTCCGGTGGCGCCATCACCGTCACGGTACAGCCCTTCACTGAAATGGGCCTGAAGGGGACCGAAATTCTGCGGCTGCTGCGCAGCGGCGTGCTCGACATGAGCGCGACGCTTCTGTCCTATATCGGCGGCGATATCCCCGAGGCCGAGGCCGTCGATCTGGCCGGCATCACGCGCGACATCGACGAGGCGCACCGCATGACCGATGCCTACAAGCCGGTCCTGGCCGAGGTCTTTGAAAAGCAATACGGGGTCAAGCTGCTGGCCATCATTCCCTACCACGCGCAGATCGCCTATTGCCGCCAACCGATCACCGGCCTTGATGATTTCAAGGGTCTCAAGATCCGGTCCTCCGGCCGCTCGCAAGGCGATCTGATCGAAGCGCTTGGCGGCACGCCGGTCGGCATGGCCTTCGGCGAGGTTGTCCCCGCCCTCGAAAAGGGGGTCATCGATTGCGGCATCACCGGCGCGCTCAGCGGCAACTTGGCCAAATGGGACCAGGCGACGACGCATCTTTACCCGCTGCCCATCAGCTGGGCGACGACATTCGTCGCGGCCGGAAATGACTTCTGGGCAAAACTCGACCCCGCGGTGCAGACCTTCCTTGAGGAACAGATGAGCGCCTGGGAAGACCTCGCCTGGGAATCGGGCCGCTCCGAGACGGCGGACGGCACGTCCTGCAACACCGGCGGCGCCTGCGTGGACGGGCATGTCTCGGACATGACGCTGATCCCCGTGAACGACGCCGACTACGCGAAGTTGCGCGACCTGCTGGCTTCGGTCGTCGTGCCCCGCTGGGCCGAGCGCTGCGGCAGCGAGTGCGCCGCGCGCTGGAACGAGACGATCGGGAAAGAGCTTAACCTGACCGCGCCGACTGAATAGGGGCAGTGATGGACGCTCCGCGGCCGCGCTTTCTGGCACTCGGCGAACGCATCAGCCGTATCGCCGTCTGGATCGGCGGTCTGATGATCGTCCTGACCGCCGGATTGATCACCGCGGAGGTCCTTCTCAGGAAGATCGCCAACATATCGACGGGGGGCGCGGATGAGCTTTCGGGCTATGCGCTTGCCGTCGGGTCGAGTTGGTCGATGGGCTTTGCACTGTTACGCCGCGCGCATGTCCGGGTCGATGCGCTCTACGGGCAGTTCTCGGCCACGCCGCGCGCCTGGCTCGATTGCCTCGCAATCCTGGCGATGACAGGGTTCGCGCTGGTCCTGACGTGGTTCTGCGCCGGTGTGCTGCAGGAATCGATCACGCTCGGCGCCAGATCGACGACGACGCTCTCGATCCCGCTCTGGCTTCCCCAGGGGCTCTGGATCACCGGGTTCCTTATCTTCAGCGCGCTCGGCCTCATCTTGTCCTTCCACGCGGTTCTCGCCCTGCTTGCGGGCAAGGCCGAACGCGTGAGGCACCTCGTCGGAAGCCGGACGGCGGAGGAAGAGCTGTCCGAGGATGGCGGGCAGCCACCGGCAAACGGGGGCGAGCGATGCTGACATTCGCACTGGTGCTTCTATTCGCGCTGATCGGGCTGTCCATTCCGGTGGCCGCCGCACTGGGTCTGCTCGGGCTTTCGCTCGATCAGCTCTTCACGGTGATGCCACTGTATCGCGCGATCGGCGATATCGCATGGTCGGCCTCCACCGACTTCCTTCTGGTCGCGATCCCTCTTTTCGTGCTGATGGGCGAGATCCTGCTGCGTTCCGGCATCGCCGATCGTGTCTATCGCGCGGTCTCGGCCTGGATCACCTGGCTGCCGGGCGGCATCATGCATGCCAATATCGCCGCCTGCACCGCCTTTGCGGCGATCTCGGGCTCGACCGTGGCGACCGCCGCAACGATCGGCACCGTCGCAATCCCCCAGATGGAAAAGCGCAAATACGGCACGCGCCTGTTTCTGGGGACGCTGGCATCGGGCGGCACGCTTGGCATCCTGATCCCGCCTTCGATCAACATCATCATCTACGGCGCGCTGACCGACACCTCGATCCCTGAGCTCTACCTTGCAGGCATCTTGCCCGGCCTCATCCTTGCGGCGCTTTTCTCCCTGACCGTCGTCATCGCCTGCCTCATTCGTCCCGCCCTTGGTGGCGAGCGCGAAAGCCACAGCTGGGGCGAACGGTTCCGATCGCTTGTGGATCTTGTGCCGCCCGCGATCATCTTCGTGATCGTCATAGGCTCGATCTATGCCGGGTTGGCCACGCCGACCGAGTCGGCCGCGCTTGGCGTCGTAAGTTCGCTGATCCTCGCGGCCGCCTACCGCAGGCTTTCTCTGGCCATGCTGAAGGCCTCGATCGAAGGGGCGATGCAAACCACGGCGATGATCATGCTGATCATCGTCGCGGCCTTCTTCCTGAACCTGGTCCTGTCGGCCATCGGGCTACCGCAGGCCGTCAGCGCCTTTGTGACCGAGCTCGACTATTCCCCGACCGTCACACTGCTGATGATCGTCGGGCTCTACGTCGTTCTCGGGCTGTTCCTGGAAACGCTGACATTGATGATCACGACCATCCCGATCATCGCGCCGGTGGTGTTTTCGCTTGGCTATGATCCGGTCTGGTTCGGGATCATCCTCATGCTGCTGATCGAAACCGCTTTGATCACACCGCCCGTCGGCCTGAACCTCTACGTTATTCAGGGCGTCAGAGGCCGCGGGCAGGTGGGCGACGTGATCTATGGCGCGTTGCCCTTCGTCCTCGCGCTCATGACGATGATCTTGCTTCTGATGGCGCTGCCGCAGATCGCGCTCTGGCTGCCGAACGCGGTTTACTGAGCGCGCTTGCCCTGCCGGCCCCGGATGCCCCGGCCCTGAGGCTCACGGTCATCCTCCCCCAGCATGGCGAGAAGCGCGATGACGATGAGGCCGATGCCGGGCAGGATCATGGCTGGCGCCCCCCCCGCCCCAAGCGCGAACTCCCACGCGATGACCCAAACCGGAACGAGGTAAGTGTAGGCCATGACGTTTGCGGCCGGGATCCGGAGGCTGGCGAACTGTGTCAGGGCAAAGCTTGTCGCGGTCGCGAAGAGCGCGGTGTAGACGATCGTGACCCAGACGATCGGAGGCAACGCGGCCCAATTGGTCGCAATCAACGCAGGCAGGCCCGCCGCAATCAGCGCCAACGTCGCGCCCATGACGGTCCCCAGTGTGAAGACCAGGGCGGTTTCACCGCGATTGAGCATCCGGATCAGGGGGATATAGAGAGAATGCGCGACACAGCCGAGGAAGTAGACGGCCTCCCCCCGGCCAAGCCTAAACGCGAGCAAGGCGGCAATGTCGGCACGGAAGACAACCCAGAGCGCACCGAGTGCGGCGATCGACATCGCGACGAAACTCCGCGGCGTCGGCCGCTGCCGGAGCAGCAGCAGCCCGAACCCGGCGGTGACGAGCGGGGTCGTCGCATAGACCGCCGAGGCAGAAACAGGCGCCGCGGTCCTCAACCCTTCGAACATCAGGACGAAGTAAAGCGAGAAAAGACCGCCCAGCACCACATATCGCCAGACGGCCCGGTAAGCCCGGGCTGGCGCTTCTTCGCGCCTGACGCGCAGGAAGGCCCAAAGCGCCACCGCCGCGACGACAAAGCGCACCGCAGTCAGAGCGATTGGCGCCATATGCGGGGCCGCCATCGCGCCGAGGCTGAACGATCCGGCAACCAGGGCCGAGACGATCAGCATCGCGGCATGACTCGATGCGGCCGGGCTCATCTCGGGGTGCCCCTCTTTTACGCATGCGCCAGAATTGAACACCCCCCGCCGAAGGGTACGGGGGGTGCCGTCGTTGTGAGGGGTCGAACTTACTCGAATGCGCTGGCGGGATAGAACTTCACATTCTCCCACTTGCCGTCCTTGGCCTGCTGGATCGAATACGCCCCGGCGGGGGTCCCGCTTGCGTCGAAGGCCAGGGGGCCCGATGCGCCCTCTAGGTTGATGTCCTTGCCGGCGCCGATGGCTTCCTTGCCGGCCGCGAACGAACTGACGGCTTCCCCGCCATCGGCCACATCGCGGATCACGCTGTTGATCCCCTCGCCGGTGCAGCTCTCCGCACTTTCGAGCGAGAGCGCGATGAGGTTTGCCATATCGAAGGAGTTGGCCGCGAACGGCCCCGGCTCGCCGCCCGTTTTCTCCTGGTAGAGCGCATCGAAGGCCTTGAACTCCGGCAACGAGCTGTCGGCATCGGCGAACTCCACATAGGCGCGCCCGTTCAGGTATTGCGCGCCCACGGCATCAAAGACCTCGGGCACCGCCAGGTCGGCGGTGAAAAGCCACTCTCCCTCGAAGCCGCCGGCCGTTGCTTCCTTGATGACGGTCACGCCGGACTGCTGACCGCCCGCCAGGTAGATCGCGTCGGGCTCGTTCGCCAGCACCGAGACCAGCTCCGCCTGATAGGACGGCTGGCCGGGGTTGTAGACGACGTAGTCGGTCAGCTCGATCCCCGACGTTTCAAGCTTGTCGCGCGCGACCTGGGCCGGCGAAATCGTGGACTCCTCGTTCTGGACCATGAAGGCGACGCGCTTGTAGCCCTGGTCGGTCAGCCACAGGCCCGAGGCCGCCCCGTCGCCAAGGTCCGACGACACCGTCCGGTAAACGTAATCGCCACCCAGTTCGTTCAGGGTGATGGTTCCGGCATAGGGCGACATGATCACCGTCTTGGTCCGCTTGGCGAGATCGACGAGCGCCACCATCACCCCGGAGGTCGGGCCGACGACGGCGACCGCCCCTTCGGACTCGATCATCTTGGTTGCTTCGCGAATGCCGACCTCGGGATTGCCGCCGGTGTCGGCGACGACCGTGCGAAGGTTGCCGCATTTCGTGCCGCCCGCGGCATTGACCTCGGCCACGCCAAGCTCGACCGCGCCGGCGACGATCTTGCCGAACTCGCCAAGTTCCCCGGTCAAGGGGACGAGGACCCCGATAGTCACATCGGCCCGCGCCGAAGCCGTCGATACCGCAAGAGCCCCGGCAAGCAGGGTGGATTTCAGAAGGACGCCCTTGATAGACACTGTACTCTTCATTTCAGTTCTCCCTGTGATCTCTATTTGTGGACTTGAAGCAGGACTTCCTCGAGCCGGCCGGGTTCGAGAAGTCGTCTTGCCTCGACGGTTTCGGAGTTACGGCCGGCATCGACCACATAGGCAGTGCCCGAAGTGGCCAGGATCTTTTCCGGGTTCTGTTCGACGACCCAGATCACGCCCATGCCGTCCTGGGCGAGTTCGCGCACCCAGGACACGATGCGATCGACGAAGATCGGGGCCAGGCCCGCGGTGGGCTCATCGAGGATCAGAACATCCGGTCCCGCGACCAGAGCCATCGCGATGGCGAGGGTCTGGCGTTCGCCCCCCGACAGCGTGGAGGCAAGCTGTCCCGCCCGTTCGCCCAGAATCGGGAAGCGCCGAAGCACCTCGCCGATACGCTCCTCCGCCCCTTCGAAGGCGAGGGCCGAGGCCGACAGGTTGTCGCGGACCGTCAATTCGGCAAAGACGTTCTTTTCCTGCGGCACATAGCCGATCCCGGCCTTGCAGACCGAAAGCGCCGTGTGCCCGGCGAGCGAATTTCCACGGTAATGGATTTCGCCCGCCATCACCGGCAGATGGCCGGCGATGGTTTTCATCAGCGTGCTCTTGCCGGCGCCATTCGGGCCAAGCACCGCCGTGATCTCCCCCGGGGGAACGATCATGTCGATCCCGTGGAGGATCTGCACCTTGCCGTATCCGGATTTGAGCCCCTTGACCTCAAGCAGCATGATCGGCCCCCAAGTATGCCGCGATGACCTTCTCGTCGGCCTTGATCTCGCTGGGCGTCCCCTTGGAAAGCAGCTCTCCGTGCTGAAGGACCACGACGGAATCCGCGATCTGCAAGAGGAAGTGCAGGTTGTGCTCGACCACCACGAGGGTGCGCCCTTCGGCATGCAGATCCACGAGGATGCGGCTGAGTTTTGCTTGCAGGCTGGGATCGACCCCGGCGGTCGGCTCATCCAGAAGAAGGATCTTGGGATCGCGCACCAGTTGCCGCGCCACTTCGAGCATCCGAAGCTCCCCGCCCGAGAGATTGGCGACAACATCGTTGATCCGCTCGGTCAGGCCGACGCGGCGAAGCACTTCCGTGGCCTTGTCGCGCAGGGCGCGTTCGCGCGCTTTCCAGCCGCCGCGCAACACCGACAGAAGTGTCTCGCCCTCGTTGTCGGCACCCACCATCACGTTCTCCAGCACCGTCAGGGAGGGGAAGGCGCGCGGGGTCTGAAAGGTCCGCCCAAGGCCGTAGGAGGCGATCTCGGAGGCACGGGCCGTCGACAGGTCCTTGCCGTCAAGGATCACCGCGCCCGAGGTGGGTTTCAGGACACCGGAGATGAGGTTGAACGTCGTCGACTTGCCGGCGCCGTTCGGTCCGATCAGCCCCAGGAAGGTGCCTTCGGGCACGCTAAAGCTCAGCCCGGCATCGCCGCCGACCGCCTTGAGGCCGCCAAAGCGCTTCGTAACCTTGTCGATGACGAGAAGATCGCGGCTCATGCGCTGTGCCTCCTTCTTGCAAGGGCGGCGAAGGGTTGCCAACGCAGGATCACGATGAACAGGGCGCCGGTCACGATATCCTCGGCGGCGGCCGCGATTTCGGCCGCGCGCACGGACTCGAACGGAATGGCGCGGATGACCTCCTGGAACCCGACGAGGGCCATCGTCCCGACAACCGCACCGAGGATCGTGCGCTCCCCGCCAAGGACCAGCGCGATCCAGACGAAGAACGTGACCTCCGCCGAGAAGAGATCCGGGTTCACGAGTGTGGTGATCATCGCATATAGCGCACCGGCGAACCCGATCGGTATCGAGGAGATGACGAAGACCTGGAACCTCAGGCGGGCGACATCCTTCCCGATCGCCTCCGCCGCGACCTCGTCGTCCCGGATCGCATCGACCGCGCGACCGTAGGGCGAGGCCAGCAGGCGGCCAAACGCATAGGCCGTCGCCAGCATCAGGAGAAACGCCGCCCCCGCGTAAACCAGGTTTTCGGACAGGCCAAGGATGGCGGCGTCGGGCCGCTCGACATTGGCAAGCCCGACGGTGCCGTTGCCGATCCCGCGCTCGTTGACCAGAAGCGAGTTCAGCATCTCGGCAAAGGCAAAAGTCGTCAGGGCAAGGTATTCGCCCCGCAGCCGCAAGGTCGGCCATCCGGTGAGGAACGCGAAGGCCATGGCGGCAAAGCCTGCGGCAATGAAGCCGGCCCACCACGGCGCATTCAACCCGACGAGATACTGGTCAAGGCCGTGCGGCGGCTCCTGGGTGACGATCGCGTAGGCATAGGCGCCGGCCGCGAAATAGGCGACCGTGCCGAAGTTGATCATCCCCCCGCGGGCATATTGCAGGTTCAGCGACAGCGTCAGGACCGAAAACAGGCTGCCGAACATCAGGACGGTGAGCGCGATCTGGGCGATGGTGTTCATGAGCGTTTCATCATCGACAGGCCCTCGGGACGTACCAGCAGGGCGATGATGACGACGGCGAAAGCGATCAGCGGCCGATATCCCGCAGGTATCCAGAAGACGGAGACATCCATGGCGATCCCGACGATCAGGCCCGCGACGATCACACTGTAGAGCGAGCCCAGCCCCGCAAGGATCGCGACCGCAAGGATCTGAAGGATCTGGTGAAACGCGATATCCGTCGACAAGGTCGCGATCAGCGCCAGCATGACCCCGGCCAGCCCCGCCAGGCCCGAGGACAGAAGCCAGGTCGCGCGCGAGGTCTGCCGCACGTCGATCCCGCGTGAGGCCGCAAGCTCGGGGTTGGTCGACATCGCCCGGATGGCAAGGCCGGTCTTGGTGCGATTGAGGAACAGCGCAAGCGACACGCCGGTAAGCGCGGCGAGCGCCACCACGATCATCTGGTAGTTGGTGATCCGAAGGCCGAAGGCCTTGTAGGTCGTGGCCAGAGGAATATCGAGCGTCCGGATCCCTGTCCCGATGACCGCGTGCATGAGGCCCGCGATCACGTAGGCCACCCCGACCGAAGAGATCAGGACCACGGCGGGCCCCAGCTTTCGGATCGGGTCGTAGACGATGCGGCCGATCGCAAGTCCGATGAATGCGGTCGCAACGATCGCGACGATGCCCGAGGGAACGATGGGCCAGCCCGCCACGGCGTTCAGGCCCCAGGTGATGAAGGCCGAAACGCCGAGCATCTCGGCGTGCGCGATATTCAGAAAACCCTCAACCTGCCGCGTCAGCGAAAACCCAATCGTCGCGAGGATCAGAAAGCAACCGGTCACCACTCCGGTCAGGGCGTATTGCGCCAGTAAGGTCAATCGTCGCTCCCTTCCACCTGCGGCGGCTTCACCCCGCTGGCACTTGTCGGCGTCGCGGCTTGTTCCATCGTCCAGCCAAGGCCGGCCTGAGGGTCGCGATCAGTTTCTATATACGAAGTATGCTCCTCTTTAATTCAAACGCAATGATTTTCTTGCGCTAGCCTGAACCCGGCACCCCGGGACGGGCGGTCGCGGTGCATCAAGACACAGAGACGGATGGTGGAGCTGGCCTCAGATCGTTCCCATCGGGGCGCGGCTCGCCTCGTTGTTGGCATCGACCAGCTTGTTGATCAGACGAAAGAACTCCTCGCGCTCCTCGTCGTCGAGGGGGGCGATCAGCCGGTCCTGCGCCCTGACCATGTTTGGCCGGACCCGTTTGATGAACTTCTTGCCCTCATCGGTGATCTTCACGATTTTCGCGCGCCGATCGAACTCGGACGCCATCCGGGTCAAGAACCCGCGCCGCTCCAGGCGCCGGATTACGTCTGCGCCGCTTGTCCGGTCGATTCCCACTGACGTGGACAAGGTCAACTGGTCCATCTCCTCTCCGCCCTGGAGGACGGACAGGATCGCGGATTGAACCGGGGTAAGATCGTCGCTGCCACATTCTTCCGCGAACAGGCCCACATGGATCTGGTGAAGGCGGCGGATCAGGTAGCCGGGCCGCGTCCAAAGCTCTTCGTAGGTGCGGCTTTTGACCTTTCCGGGTCGCTCCGTTTTCTTGGGTGTATTTTCCATATCCCTGTTCACAGCTATGTTGCAAAAGATAGATGCGGGCAGATGGCGCCAGAACATGCGGCCCACGTTTATTGCCCATTCTGGTCTTTCGAGACAAGTCCGGGCGCGACTTGGAGTGTTGCATCAACAATAATACACAGTATACTTCTTTTATTGTCCAGTCGCCACAGGGCCGGCAACCCTTTCGACTTCAGTGGCACGGAGAACCGCGCGGCCAACGTTGGAGGGAACAGGACTTGACCACCGGAATTGGCGCCCGCATCGAACGCAAGGAAGATCGCCGGCTGCTGACGGGTCAGGCGAAATTCGTCGGCGACATCAAGCTGCCGAGGCAATGGGAAGCCGCCTTCGTCCGCAGTCCGGTCGCGCATGGCCGCATCCGGGCGATCCGCAAGCCAGATGGCCAGGAGCATCGGGTCTTCGTTGCGGCGGATCTGTGCGATGTTCGCCCGATACGCGCCGAATCGTCCCTTCCGACCTACAACGCGTCGGATCAGTATCCGCTGGCCAAGGACAAGGTTCGCTTCGTGGGCGAATGCGTGGCCCTCTGTATCGCGCCGACCCGTGCGGAGGCCGAGGATCTTGCCGAAGCGGTGGAGATCGACATAGAGCCCCTGCCCCCCGTGATCGACGCGCTCAAGGCGCGCCAAGCGGGCGCGCCCCTGGTGCATGAGGAATGGGGCAACAACCTGTTCCTGACGACCTTCTTCGACGGCGATATAGAGGCGCTGCGCAAGACGGCGCCCGTCGTGATCGAGCGCGAATATTCGACCGCCCGTCAGTGCATGAACCCGATGGAGGGAAAGGGCACGCTTGCGCACTGGGACGAAAGGGCGGGCCAACTCGTCGTCTACACCTCGACCCAGGTGCCGCATCTGATTCGGACCGGCGTGTCGGAGTTTCTTGGGCTCGACCAGGGGCAGGTCAGGGTCATCGCCCCCGATGTCGGCGGCGGGTTCGGTTACAAATGCGTGCTTCAGCCCGAGGAGCTTTCCGTCTCCTGGGTCGCGCGAAGAACGGGGCGACCGATCCGCTGGACCGAAGACCGCCGCGAACATCTGGTCGCCGGTGCGAACACCCGCCAGCACCACTACAAGCTGACGGCCTTTGCCGACGAACGCGGCAAGCTGCTTGGGATGGACGCAGAGATCACCGTGGATGTCGGGGCCTATTCGGTCTGGCCCTTCACGGCCTGCCTTGAGGCCGCGCAGGCCGGGGGAAACCTGCCCGGCCCCTATGATTTTGGCACCTATCGTTGCCGGACCTGGTCGGTCGCGACGAACAAACCGGCCTTCACCCCCTATCGCGGGGTCGCGCGCCCTGGCGTCTGCTTTGCGATGGAGCTGACCATCGACGCCATCGCCCGCGCGGTGGGGCGGGAGCCCTCGGAGGTGCGCAAGGAGAACCTGGTCGCCGCGGCGAAGATGCCCTTCACCAATGTCACCAAGAAATTCTACGACAGCGGCGATTATCCCGAAAGCGTCGCGCAGGCGGAAAGACACATCGGACTATCCGAGTTCCGCACCCGCCAGGCGGCGGCGCGGGCCGAGGGCCGCCACCTCGGCATCGGGTTTTCGACCTTCACCGAACAATCGGCGCATGGAACCAAGGTCTTTGCGGCCTGGGGCCTGCCACTGGTGCCTGGGTATGAGCAGGCGATGGTCAAGATCACGCCCTCCGGCTCGGTCGAGGTCCGCTCGGGCAATCACAGTTTCGGGCAGGGCCTGGAAACCACGCTCGCGCAGGTGGCAAGCGAATGGCTGACCATCGATGTCAGCCGGATCAATGTCACCATGGGCGACACAGGCGTGACCCCCTACTCAACCGGCGCTTACGCATCGCGCGGCATGGTCATGGCGGGAGGGGCCGTATCCAAGGCGGCAGAGGTTCTGGCCGGCCGGGTCAAGACCCATGCCGCGCATCTTCTCCAATGTAAACCCGACGACGTTCGCCTCGCCGACGGCAAGGCCTGGTTCAAGGAGGCGCATGTCGGATTCGACGATATCGCCCGCGCCTGGTACCTGCGCCCCGACCAGCTTCCCGACGATGTCGAGACGGCCGGTCTCGAAGTGACCGAGGGCTACAAGCCCGATATCGACACGGGCGTCTTCACCTACGCGACCCACGCTGCGATCGTGGAGGTCGATCCCGATACAGGCAAGGTCGCGATCGAGGATTACTACATCTTCGAGGATTGCGGCCGCCGGGTGAACCCCCTGATCCTGGAAGGGCAGGCCTTTGGCGGGGCGGCCCAAGGGATCGGGACCGCACTTTTCGAAGAGGTCCTCTATGATGCCAACGGGCAGCCCCTGACCTCGACGCTAGCCGATTATGTCCTGCCCGGTCCGGCGGAGCTGCCGCATTTCCGTCTCGGCCACGCAGAGACACTGTCGCCCTATACCCGCCACGGCATCAAGGGCGTCGGCGAGGGCGCGGCCATCGCCCCGGGCGGGGCCATCGTCAACGCGATCAACGATGCGCTGAGACCTTTCGCGGTCGAGATCAACACCATCCCTGCGACGCCGGATAAGGTGCTGGGGGCGATCCTTCGGTCCCGCGCCGCGCAGGAGGTTGCCGAATGAAACCCGCGCCCTTCACAATCGCGCGCCCGGCCGCCCTGGACGCGGCTCAGCAGACGCTGCACGCGGCCTCGCATGACACCAAGATCATCAGCGGCGGCCAGTCCCTAGGCCCGATGCTGAACCTGCGGCTTGCGCGGCCTGAACGGCTGGTGGACATCACGGGCCTGCCGGAATTGACGGAGATCCGCCAGACCGCCACCCATGTCGAGATCGGCGCGGCCGTCACCCATGCCCGCATCGAAGACGGTGAGGTGCCTGATCCGATACCGGGGATGCTGCGCCATGTCGCCTCCGGCATCGCCTACCGCGCGGTGCGCAACCGGGGCACGATCGGCGGCAGCCTCTGCCATGCCGATCCCGCCGCCGACTGGGTGACGGCCATGACCGCCCTTGGGGCGCTCCTGGTCGTGCGCAGCGGCTCGAGTGGGGTGAGAGAAATTCCCATGTCCGGCTTTATGCTCGGCGCCTATCGCACCGCGATGGAAGCGGGCGAGTTCCTGACGACGGTGCGCATTCCGCGCTATTCGCCAAGGGCACGTTGGGGCTACTACAAGATCTGCCGCAAGGTCGGGGAGTTCGCCGATGCGATCGCGGCCTTTGTCGCTGACCCGGAAACGCGCACCTGCCGCGTCGTGTTCGGTTCGACCGGCGGCGCGCCACTGGCCTGCCGGGACCTGGCCCGCCACATCGCCACAACGGGGGGCGCTGCGCCACTCGCCACCGTGAAGACGGTTCTTCGTGACAGCGGCCTCGATCTGTCCGAGGTCAAGATCCACCAGCTCGCCGTCGCCCACAGACGCGCCGTTTCGGGGGCACTTTCGGATGTCTGATACCCTGACCCTGACCGTTAATGGCGAGGTTTGCAGCCTCACCGTTCCGCCCCGCACCCAGCTTGCCGAGGTCCTGCGCGACCACCTTGACCTGACGGGCACCCATATCGGCTGCGAACAGGGCGTCTGCGGCGCCTGCACGGTGATGATGAACGGCAAGCCTGTGCGATCCTGCATCACCTTTGCCCACGCGTGCGACGGCGCCGTGATCGACACGATCGAGGGCCATGTCGGCGATCCGGTGATGGATCATCTGCGAGCGGCATTTTCACGTCATCACGCGCTGCAATGCGGGTTCTGCACGCCCGGAATGCTTGCCACCGCGCGCGATATCGTTGCGCGCTTCGATGTGGCAGACGAAGCGACGATCCGCCATGAACTAAGCGGAAACCTCTGCCGCTGCACCGGCTATGTCGGCATCGTTGGGGCGATCGGCGAGGTGATCGCGGCGAAGGGCGCCGGCGGCTTCACAGCCGCCCGCCCTGCCCCGTCGCGATCCGCCGAGCCTTTCACGCCGTTCGAACCCGTTGAGGCAAATCTCGCCGAGGGGCGCCCGGCGGCGCCGACCGGGTCGGTCTCCTCCGATGGGGGCTGGACCGTGGTCAAGCGCCGCTTCACCCTGAGCCACGGCCCCGACGGGGTCTGGGAACTTTTCAGGGACCCGGCGCGGGTCGCGCCCTGCATACCCGGTGCATCGATCGAGAGCCTGAGCCCCGAGGCGTTCACCGGCGCGGTCGAGATCCGCTTCGGCCCGATCGGGGCGCGGTTCGGCGGGCAAGGCACCTACGACAACGACGACGACAAGCGCGCCGGCACGATCCGCGGCCAGGGCGACGACAAGCTTGGCAAGTCGAAGGTCCGAGGTGAACTGCGCTACGCGATTTCCCAAGGACCGAACCCTCAGACGAGCCAGGCGGAGGTGGAGCTTCGCTTCGAGATCGACGGGATGCTGGCACAGTTCAACCGACCCGAACTGGTCGCAGGGTTCGTCGATTACATCCTGGCGCAGTTCGCGGCGAATTGCGACGCGGTTCTCGCGGGCGGCGAAGCCGGACCCGCCAGACGGCTCAGCCTCTTCGCGATGCTTTGGGCGGTCCTCAAGGCGCGTTTCTCGCGCTGATCAGGATCGCCCCCACCGACCCTAGTCGACGAAGGCGCGTTCGACCACATATTCGCCGGGCTTGCTGTTCGCCCCCTCGTTGAAGCCCCGTGCTTCGAGAATGCGCTTCATGTCGAGGTTCAAAGCCATCGACCCGCAGATCATCACCCGGTCGCAGGCGGGATCGAGCGGCGGGACGCCCAGATCCTCGAACAGCTTCCCGCTCTCCATCAGGTCGGTGATCCGCCCCATCTTCGCGGAGGGCTCGCGGGTGGTTGTCGCATAGCGCCGGAACTTGACCGCCGCCTCCTCGCCGACCAGCGGGTCCTCGGCCAGGCGCCGTTCGAGGTCCTCGCCATAGGCAAGCTCGCTGTTCAGACGGCAGGTCTGGGTCAGGATCACGCTTTCGAACTTCTCGTAGGTCTCGGGCTCTCGCATCAGGCTCGCGAAGGGCGCGACACCCGTTCCGGTCGAGATCATCCAGAGCCGCTTGCCCGGCAACAGCGCATCAAGGACCAGCGTGCCGGTCGGCTTGGTCTTGACGATCACCTGATCTCCGACCCCGATCCTCTGAAGACGCGATGTCAGCGGCCCGTCCTGCACCTTGATCGAATAGAATTCGAGCTCTTCGTCCCAGAAGGGCGATGCGATGGAATAGGCCCGCAGGATCGGTTTTCCGTTCTCACCCGGAAGGCCGATCATCACGAACTCGCCGGAGCGGAAGCGGAAACTTGCAGGCCGGGTGACTCGGAAGGAGAACAGGCGGTCATCCCAATGGCGGACACTCAGGACGGTCTGGGCGTCAGCGATAGGCTGGACGGGGGCGATGCCCGGCGTGGAAGCGACGTTCATGGATAGTCTCCTGTTCTGGAATTTGTGGCGCGGGCGTGCGTCCAGCGGTCAGGTCTTCACACGCAGACCGTCAACCTCGAAGCCGGCAGGTTCTTCGCTGTCGATTGGCTCCAGCGTGACGGTACTTGCCCCTGCCTCCGCCTCGGGGAAGGGAACGGCCGCGCCATCGATCTCGTAGCATTCGCCCACGGGTTCGCGCGCCGTGTCGCCTGCGTCATAGATGGGCTTTTGGGCATGGGGCTCTGCCGGGGCCTCGCCGGTGATCAGAAGCCCCGCCTTGCCGGGCTTTCCGTTCCAGTCCTCGGCGTCGGGCGGAACCGTCCCGATCTCGGTGATGTTCGGCCAGATCTCCGCGTATTTTGCATTGACAGCGAGCCATGCCTCCAGCCCGGTTTCGGTATCCGCCCGGATCGCATCGGCCGGGCACTCGGGTTCGCAGACGCCGCAGTCGATGCATTCTTCCGGGTGGATGACCAGAAAGTTCTCACCCTCGTAGAAGCAGTCCACGGGGCAAACCGTCACGCAGTCCTGGAACTTGCAGTTGATGCAGTTCTCGGTGACGACATAGGTCATGATTCACCTCTCATTTTTAAGAAGTATACTCCTTAAATTTAGAGCGTGCAAACCCTATCCGAGGATCGGCACCGGCACGACGTCGTAGCTATGCGAAATCCGGCGGTTCAGGACCGGGTCCGTGAGTTCGAGCGAGAAGCGCGGGCTGAACCTGACACCCCCGATGGCGCCGCAAGTGCCGCCGAACATCAATGTCCGCTCGCCCAGCTCGCCGCCGTCGGCCCTCAGATGGCCAAGAAGCTCCGCCGGAGACAGAAGCCCGGCCACACCGCCATCCTGATAGACCACATCCTTGCCGTCTTCGTGGATGGTCGAACGGATCAGGATCTTGTCCCAGTGCCCCTCAACCTCGTCCAGAGGCCAGAATTCGGTGGCGATCGGCTTGTCGCAAAGCTGCTTGGCGACGGTAATCCCCATGTGTTCGACCACTCGGTCGGTATGGTCCGACCCGGCACCGACCCAGATCCGGCCCTTGTGGTTCACAAGCACATACTCGACCTCGCCGCTCGACCCATCCCCGATCACCTCGATCGCATCGGCAACAGAAAGCCGGGACACGCCAACACGATAGAACAAGGGCGTCTTCGCAGGCGGCTTGACGCCGATCTTCGCAAGTTCGTCGATATGATGCTGAAGCGCGGCCTTGTCGCGGCCCGTCCAGCCCCCGACGATGACCTTTTCGATGACGACCCTGTCACGGGTCTGGCCCGAGCGGGAGGTGAATGTGGCGTCGAATTCGACTTTCGCAGACATGAATTGCCCTTTCGGTTATTGGCCCCGGATGGTGCCTTCCAGTCCACGCGCGATGGACAAAAGATGCCGATCGCCCCCCGTCCGGCCCATGAGCATCGCGCCGACCGGCAGCGCGCCGCTCTCCTGGCACGGGATGGTGATGGCGGGCAGGTCGAGGAAATTGCCGACCGCCGTGTTCCTGAGGCAAAGAAGATTTGTCGCGGCGGATTTCGCCGGGTCCTTGAGACTATCAAGCGTCGGCGCGACGATCTGCACCGCCGGCAGGATCACGGCATCGAACGCCTCCGTCCTTTCGGCGAACAGGGAACGCATGCGCGCGCGCGCCTCAAGCGTGCGGATATAGTCATCCGCGGTCTGAGATTGACCGGCGCCGAACCGCTCCCGCACCCAAGGGTCGTAAAAATCCGCGCGTGTCTCAAGAAAGGGCTTATGCCAGGAATAGGCCTCGGCCCCGACCAGGCCGCCCTTGCTGTTGATCTTTGGCAGCTCCGCGAGCTCCCCGACCGTCAGCGGCATCAGGCGCACGCCACGGGCCGACAGGCGTGACAGCATCTTCTGAAACGCGGCGCCCACTTGGTCGTCCATGTGCTCGGTCACATAGCCCTCAAGCACGGCGAGGCGCAGCCCTCCTTCGGGAAAGGATGCCACATCCTCGCCCGCGCCCCCCGACAGCACGCAATCCAGAACCGCGCAGCTTGAAACGGAAGTCGCGAAGGGACCGATGCAGTCAAGCGATGTCGAAAGCGGCACCGTGCCATCCTTGGGTACGCGGGTCGAGGTCGGCTTGAACCCGACGACGCCGCAGAAGGCGGCCGGTATCCGGCACGATCCCCCGGTATCGGTTCCGATGGCGGCGGGAACCATTTCCTCGGCAACCGCGACGGCCGCACCGGATGAAGAGCCGCCCGGTATCCGGTGTTCCGACGTATCATGCGGATTGCGGGGGGTGCCGAAATGCGCGTTGATGCCAAGCCCCGAGTAGGCGAACTCGGTCATGTTGTTCTTGCCGACGATGACGAAGCCAGCGGCGCGGAGCCGTTGGACGATGGTGGCATCGGCTTCTGCGGGTGGCTGTTCGTCCAGAACGCGCGACCCGGCGCGCGTCACCTCACCCCTGACATCGAAAAGATCCTTGATCGCCAGCGGCACCCCGGCATAGCGCGGCAGCGATAACCCCTTGGCGCGGGCCGCGTCGATCCACTCGGCCTGCGCCATCGCCGCCCCGGCATAGGTACGGAGGAACACGACGTCGCCCTGTCCCCCGGGGGCCGCGATGCGGGACAGCGCCTCCTGCACGAGGTCGGCGCTTCTCAGGACGCCCTTGTCGAGTTTACGCGATAGGTCGGTCAGATTCTGGATCATGTCTCGCTGCACCACAAGCGCAGACCGCCCCGATCGGGGCGGCCTGGACGACGGTTCGGATTACTGCGGATCGTAGTAGTGCTGCTCTAGAAGGAGGCAGCCTTCCTCGGTCCGGAACGGGCCATGCGCGACATGGGGCGGGCGCACGCAATAGGTGAAAGGACCGAAACGCTCCCCCCCGCTCGGGCCCTCATTCCCGACCCACATGTCGCCTTCGATCACAAAGACCTCTTCCCAGTAGTCATGTTCGAAGGGCACCGTGGTGTAGGTGCCTGGCTCGAACTTCAAAAGCCGGGTCCAGCCGCCCTGCCGGTTTTCCATGTCGAGATGTCCCGACAGGATCTTCTGCTTGATCCCCGACGGGTAACCCTTCGGGGTCTCCCAGCCGCTGTCCATATCGAGCTGGTAGAATTCGCGGTGTTCCTTGTTTATGGCCATGTCCGTCTCCTTACTCGGCGGGTTCCTTGTTGAACTTCGGGCTGTTGGCGCGGATCGTGTCCATGTTGTTGCGCCGGGTCTTGAACTTGTCCTGCTCGAAGACCTCCGCCGGGATGTTGAAGAACCCGGCGTCGAGCTGTGTGGGGGTCGTCTCCCGCATCTCGATGGAGTCGAACGGACAGGCGTCGAGGCAGAGTTCACAGCCGATGCAGTTATCGGTATGCACGTCGATCTTGCCTTCGGGGTTTTGCGAAAGCGCCTCGTAGAAACAGACCTGGACGCAGATGTTGCAGGTCGGGTTCTTGCAGGTGTCCTCGTTGACCACCGCATGAATCCGGTTCTTCGAGAACTGCTCCGAATAATCCTTGACCGATCTCTTCGACGCGAGGCCGACCATTTCATCGACCGTCGCGTAACCGTGCTCATCCATGAAGCTTTCGACGCCTTCGATGATCTTGGGCAGCCACTTGATGCCCTTGACCATGAGGATCGAGCCGACCTGCACGATGGTCGATCCGGCCATGATGAATTCGATCACATCGCGATGGTCGAAAATCCCGTTCGATCCGGAAATCGGCATGCCGAGTTCCTCGTGGATGCGGTGCACCCAGCGAAGCGACAAGGGCTTGACCCAGGTCCCGCCGATCCCGGCCGGGCCGCCGATGCGCGGCTGGCCGGTGTCGATATCGACGACAAAGCCCGTATGGCGGTTGATGGCGGTGACGCCGGCCGCGCCCGCTTCGCGCACCGCCTTGGCGATGGCAAGCGGCTTCGACTGGTCCGGCGTCAGCTTGACGATGACCGGGATATCAACCGACTCGCAGACCTGCCGCGTGACCTCATAGGCCACCTCTGGCTCCTGCCCGATCATCGAGCCCCCATGCACGCCCGGCATCATCGCCGGGTGCGGGCAGCCGAAGTTCAACTCCACCATCGGCAGCCCGCAATCCTCGATCGTGCGGCAGATGTCCTTCCAGCCGTTGATGTCCTTGGCGCCCGCGCTGCCGATCAGATGGGCGCCGCGCTCGGCCGCGTATTTCTGTGTTTCCTTAAGGTCCGGGATCCAGTCCTTGTAATAGGTGCTGGAATAGCCCGACCGGCTGTAGAAGACGAAATCCCGGGCCGGCTTGCCCCGGATGATATCGCCCTTGGAGTTCATCACGCAGTATTTCGAGTTTTGCGTCAGGCGCGCCATATCCTCGATGTCGGTCAGCGTCTTGATGATCGCACCGGAGGCGCCCCCATCGAAGCACTGGCGCATGAGATCCGGGCTGTTCGTTGTCTCCAGCGACGCGATGACCACCGGGTTTTTGAACTTCACGCCACAGAAGTCCACGCTCATATCCGCCATCTGTATCCTCCCGCTCCAGCCAGATTCCCGGCATCTCGGCGTCGGGAATATTAGGTAGTATACTCCTTTTTTATTTCGCAGCAAGCCGTTTGGAAGACGCGTGCCGCGGGCTCTGTTGCACAAATCGCATGGGGGATTCATCTCGTGAATCCAAGGTAGTAACTGGGTGGTGTGGTAATCCTCCCCATTTTAGCGGGGTGGTTTCGTAGAATTCACGCGGCCCTTTTCAGCTTCATGGCAGGAGTGATCCCGCCGATGCCCATGCTGGGGCGCTCGTTATTGTAGGCCCATAGCCATTCGGTTGCGATCTGCTGCACCTCCTCGATGGTGTCAAAGATGTAGAGGTCCAGCCATTCGTGCCGGACCGTCCGGTTGTAGCGCTCGACATAGGCGTTCTGCTGAGGCTTTCCGGGCTGGATGCAGGTCAGGGCGACGCCCTGCTTCTTAGCCCAGGTCATCAGGGTGGAGCTGACGTATTCGGGGCCGTTGTCGACCCGAATTGCCAGAGGTTTGCCACGCCACGCGATGATCTGGTTCAAGGCTCGAACAACACGCTCGGCGGGCAGCGAGAAGTCTGTCTCGATACCCAGGCCCTCGCGGTTGAAGTCGTCCAAAACGTTCAACAGCCGGAACTGCCTCCCGTCGGCCAGGCGGTCGGCCATGAACCGAAAGTCCGCGGCACGCGAATTCCATCGACCAGACCATGTTGGGCGCATCCGGCACGGCGAGTTCATCGGGCTTTTCGCGTTTCAGCCGACGTCGCGGCTTGATCCGCAGGTTCAACTCCAACTCGCAATAGATCCGGCGCACGCGTTTGTGGTTCCAGACATGCCCCTTCACGTTCCGCAGGTGCAGGAAACACAATCCGAACCCCTAGGTCTTGTGCGCCCTGGTCAGCCCGACCAGCAGGTCGGCGATCATCTCGTTCTCTTCGTCACGCTTCGGACTGTAGCGGCAACAGGTCTCGCTGACGCCGAACGCCCGGCAGGCCAGCGCGATGCTGACCCCTCTTGTCGCCACCGCTTTCTCTGCCAACTCCCGGCGCTGAGCTGGCCCAGTCATTTTTTTCCCAGAGCCTCCTTCAGCAGATCAGCCTGCATGCCGAGATCCGCGAACATACGCTTGAGGCGCCGGTTCTCGTCCTCCAGCGCCTTCATCTGGCTCACCATCGACGCGTCCATGACGCCATACTTGGCGCGCCACTTAATGGGATGGACGTCTCTCCCACCAACGGCAACGCTGGTCGCGAGATGCGGCCAACATGGGAGGAGAAGATGGCGATTGCATTCATGGGTATCGATCTGGCGAAAAGTGTGTTCCAGTTGCATGG
>NZ_JAOWLA010000018.1 GCF_025751575.1 Albidovulum sediminicola
GCCTGCCTCATGCTCGGCCAGAATGCCGATGATCTGCTCGTCGCTGTATCTCGTTCGCTTCATCGTCCGTCCCTTCGTTGGGTCGGACTCTAATCGCAGGTGGAGGAAAAATCCCGTGGCAGGTCACGGAGCGGCTGTCGCGCTGGACCCTGGGCGCGACCCAGGCGACGCTCGCGGCGCAGGGGCGCTGTCGCGTCTGGGCAGCGGGGCTTGATCGCCGCTATCCGTTGATCTCAAGCTCTTCATTGATGTCGTCGATCAGCCCGGCGCGCTGAACCGCGGTTTCGCCGACATGACCCGCATAGGACACCGCCAGAAGGCGCAGCAAGCTGACCATCGTGGTATGGGTCGCGACCAGCCCGTAGCTCGCGATATGGCAGCGCAGGACAAGGTCGGAAAAGCGCTTGGCCTGCGCAAGGTTGCTGTGGTCGGTGATCATGATGATGCTGACGCGCGTCGTGCGGGCAAAGGACAGGATCGCCTTCAGCTCTTTCGTTTGCGGCCCCTGCACAGTGACCACCAGCACATCGCGCGGCCCCATCATCGCCAGGTCTTCGGCCAGCGCCCCCTCGCCGGTGCCCAGAACATTCACGTTATGGCGCAGGCGAGCGAATGTTATCCGGGCGTAGCGCGCGAACCACCCGTCCGCGCCAAGGCCCAGGAACCAGACCCGTGGCGCATCCGCGATCATGCGCGACGCCTGGCGCAGCGCGTCCGGGTCCATTTCCTCGAACGTTCGGGTCAGGTTGGTCAGTTCAAGCTCAAGATGTTCGCTGATCTTGCGCCCAAGGACGGTGCCGCCCTGAGGCGAAACGGAATAGCTGTAGGGTTGCGTCCGGTTCCGCTCTTCGCGCGCCTGAAGCTTCACCTCCTCGAAATCGGCGTAACCAAGCGCGCGGAAGAACCTTGCGGCCGTCGCCTTGGACACATCGGCGATGTTCGCCAGTTCTGTTGCAGAATGCGTTTCAATCAGCGTCGGGGATTCGAGAATCACCCGCGCAAGCTTTTGCTCGCTTTTCGTCAGCCGGTTGATCCGTTCCTGGATTCTCAGGGACAATCTCGTCGACATCTTCAGCCTTTTCAGACCGTTAATTTTTTCTTTGACTGAGTGAAACGGGTGTTTCACAATTCTGGAACACTGGAACAATGTCTGAAACAGTGAAACAGCACTCTGAAACAGTAGAGGCGCAACGTGTCAAAATCAAACATCATTCGTCAGCAGATCTGGAGCAAGCTGAAGGACGTGGCCAAGCCCGATACGAGGTTCGACAAGAATTTCGCGGAGGTCATCCCGGACTTTGAGGGCTCCGAGATCGCGACGAACCGCATTCTCGAGATGAAGGCCTGCAAGGACGCGGAGTTTCTGTTCATCACGCCGGACAACTGCCTGGTGGACCTGCGCCGGCAGCTGATCGAGATGGGCAAGCCCTTCTTCATGTCCACCTATGGGATCTATCGCGGCTTTCTCTACATCGAACCCGGCTCCGTTCCGAAGGGGCATGAGCTTTACGCCGCCTGGCTTGACGGGATGGAGCATTTCGGCGTGCCGATCTCGCTTGAGGATGTCGCGCGGCGCGGGAAGATCGACTTTCTCGTCACCGGCGCATCGGCGGTGTCCGTCGATGGCGTGCGCTTCGGAAAGGGGCACGGTTTCTTCGATCTGGAATGGGGGATGTTCACCGACCTGGGGCTTGTCGGCGAAGATACGCCGGTTGTCGCGGCGGTCCACGACTGCCAGGTCGTGCAGGAAAAGCTGCATCCGAGCCCGACCGATATCCTGGTCGACTACATCGCGACGCCGGGCGGCCTGCACAAGGTCGAACGCCGCGCGAAGCGCCCGCGCGGCGTGATCTGGGATCTGCTCGATCCCAAGCAGATCGACCAGACACCGCCACTTCGGGAACTGCGCGCGATGCAGGGCCTGGCACCGTCTGCCTGAACAACGAAAACAACCCGCGCGTCGCGGCTCAACGGAGGTTAAAATGGCATTCACGATCAACCGTCGGACATTCATCCAGGGCGCGGCAATCGCCGGTGCGTCGGCAGGACTGCCGCTGCGGGCGCGCGCGGCCTCGGCGCTGACCATGCAGGCAGCCTGGATCAACGATGCAGAGTTTTCGGGCTACTTCCTGGCGATGGACAAGGGGTATTATTCCGACGAGGGGCTTGAGCTGACCTATCTGTCCGGCGGGCCCGACGTGATCCCCGAAAGCACGATCATCGCAGGGCGCGCGGATCTTGCGCTGACGACGCCCGACACGACGATCCGCGCGATTTCCGAGCAGGGCGCCAAGTTCAAGATCATCGGCGCGCAGTACCAGAAGAACCCCATCGGGATCGTCTCGCTCAAGAAGAACCCGGTGAACACCCCCGCGGACCTGGTCGGCAAGACCGTCGCCGTTCCGCCGGTGAACACCGTCACCGTCGAGGCGCTGCTGAGCCTGAACGGCATCGACCGGAACGCGGTCAACATCGTCCCCTACGCCTATGATCCGACCCCGCTGGTACGCGGCGAAATCGACGCCTCGCTCGATTTCACGACCAACGTGCCCTACACGATCGGGCTGCTGGGCGAAGAAGCGCAATCCTTCCTGCTTTACGATCATGGCGTGACGCTCTTCAACGACACGGTCGTCGTGACCGAGGAAACGCTTGCCTCCAGGCGGGCCGACCTGGTGGCCTGGCTGCGCGCCAGCCGCCGCGGGTGGGACGAAAACCTGGCCGACCCGTCGCTCTATCCGCCGCAATGGGAAGACAGCTGGTTCAAGGGCACCGGCCGCAGCATCGACAACGAGGTCTTCTTCAACACCGCCCAGAAGGATCTGATCGTCTCCGGCGGCGGCATCTTCTCCATGTCCGAGGAAGCGATCGAGAAGAACCTGGCGGCGTTGCAGGCGGTCGGCATCAACGGCACGCGCGAGATGTTCGACACCACGCTTCTTGAGGAGGTCTGATGCACCACGATCAGGGCATCCACCTGCGCTCCGTCTGCAAGACCTATCGCGGGCGGGGCGCGGATGTCGAGGCGCTCAGGGACATGAACCTGGATTGTGCGCCGGGATCGTTCACCGCGCTCATCGGGCCCTCGGGCTGCGGCAAGTCGACCGCGATGCGGATCGCCCTGGGGCTTGAGGACTACGACACCGGCGAGGTCCGGATCGCGGGCCATCCGCCGGCAGCCGCGACGGCGTCCGGGGTCACGGGGGTGGCGTTTCAGGACGCCGCCCTCCTGCCCTGGCGAACCGTCGCCCGCAACATCGCCCTGCCGCTTGAGGTCCTGGGGCGCGATCCGGCGAAGCACGGTCACGAGATCGCGAAGCTGATCGACCTGGTCGGTCTGAAGGGCTACGAGACCGCGCTTCCCGGCCAGCTTTCCGGCGGCATGCGCCAGCGTGTTTCCATTGCCCGTTCGCTGATCACCGAACCCGAGGTCCTGTTCATGGACGAACCCTTCGGGGCGCTCGATCAGATCCGGCGGCGCCAGATGAATGTGGAGTTGCAGCGGATCTGGATGGAATCTGGGTCCACCGCGCTTCTGGTCACCCATGGCATCGACGAGGCGGCCTTTCTTGCCGACTATGTCGTGGTGATGCATGCAAATCCCGGCCGCGTGGTCGAGATCATCGAAGTTCCTTTCGAACGGCCGCGCCGGAACGAGCTTTATTCCGCGCCCGCGTTCCATGCTCTTTGTGACAGGATCGCAAAGGTGCTTCATGGCGAATAGGGCCGGTTTCCTTCGCAGCGGCACCTTCCGCAATCTCGCGATCCTGATCCTTGTCTGGGAAGTCGTGGGACGCGTGGACTGGATCGCCGGCGGGGCGCTGCCGGGGCTCAGCGAGATCCTGATCCGCCTCTGGGCGGACCGCGGCGATTATCCCGGCCACGTCTGGGCCACGGTCCAGGCCTCGGTCCTGGGTTTCGTGATCGGAAACCTCGTCGCGGTTGGTGCGGGCATCCTGTTCGTGCTGTTCCCGACACTGCTGCGGCTGACGCGCGGCTTCAATATCGCGGTCTTCGCCCTGCCCCCGATCGCCATCGCGCCGATCCTGGTCCTGACCCTGTCGGGCATGGCGCCGCGGATCACGCTCGCGGCCCTCGGGGTCTATTTCGTGACCATGAGCGCGACCGTCGTCGGCCTGTCGCAGTTCGACACCCGCGCGGCGGATGTCGTGCGCGCCTATGGCGGCAAGGACTGGATGGTGATGAAGCTGGTGCGCCTGCGCGGTGCGGTGCCCGACATCCTGAGCGGCCTGCGCATCGCCGCGCCGAACGCGGTTCTGGGCGCGATCCTGGCCGAGTTCGGCGGCGGCGGGCGCTGGGGCCTGGGCACCTACCTTCTCGGCTCGCTTGGCCGTGGCGATCCGGCGCGGCTTTGGGGGATCGGGCTGGTCGCGACCCTGATCGCCGGGCTGAGCTATCTGGTCTTCGCCGTCATCTCGGCAAGAACGCTGGGCAGCAGCCGGTCGGTCACGCTCAACACCGCGATCCCCGATGCGGACGACGGGGCGGAAAGATCGCTGCCCCTGCGCCTGGCGGTCATCGCCGGTGCAGCACTTCTGCCCTTCTTTCTCTGGTGGGCGTTCATCAAGCTGACAGGCGTCCCCGATCTGATCGCAAAGACCCCGCTTGGCGTTCTGGACTACCTTTTCCTGTCCGACACGTCACATATCGCAAGGGCCAAGTTGCTCGCGGCGCTGGCCGAGACGCTGCCCATCACCGCCATCGGCATGCTCGCCGGCCTTGGCTTCGCGTTCCTCCTCGCGATCTCGGCCCGGATGTTTCCCGGCTTCATCAAGACCTTCATGCCCATCGCGCTGGTCACCCAGACGATGCCCCTTGTCGCGCTGACGCCGCTGCTGGTGCTGATCCTTGGGCGCGGCACCTCGGTCACGCTCTGGATCACGATTTCGGTGACGTTCTTTCCGGCCTTCGTGCTGCTTGTGCAGGGTATCCAGAGGGTGCCGCAATCCGTGCTCGACCTGCCCCGCGCCTACGGGGCGTCAGCCTGGACGGAACTGCGCATGGTCTCGATCCCGGCCGCGCTGCCGTACCTTTTCGCCGCGACGCGGCTGACGGTGCCCCGGGCGCTGCTTGGCGTCATGATCGCCGAGTGGCTGGCGACGGGCACCGGGCTTGGCAATCTTCTGAACCAGTCCAGGGGGTATCTGGACTACGGCATGATCTGGACCGTCGCCGCGGTGTCGGTCTGTCTCTCTGTCGCCTTCTATTACGCGATCCTGTTGATCGAGCGGCGGACACTGACCCGGCTGGGGATGCAGTGGGTGGAATGACCATGAAAAGCGCGATACCGCTGGAGGCCCTGATCGACCAGGCGCGCGGCCTTGTGCCGGCCGATCTGGTCCTGCGGGGCGGCACCGTCCTTGATACCGTGACCGGCGACCTGCTGACGGGCGATGTCGCGATCTGCGGCGATACCATCGTCGGCATCTGTGACAGCTACGAAGGGCGCGCGGTCATCGACGTCTCGGGGAAATACCTCGTTCCCGGCTTCATCGACACGCATCTGCATATCGAAAGCTCCTGCGTCACGCCGTTCGAGTTCGACCGCTGCGTCTGCCCCAAGGGCATAACGACGGCGATCTGCGATCCGCACGAGATCGCCAATGTCGCCGGGGTGGAGGGGATCCGCTATTTCCTCGATGCCAGCGCCCATACGCTGATGGATATCCGGGTGCAGCTGTCGTCCTGCGTGCCCTCGACCGAAATGGAGACCGCAGGCGCCCGGATCGGGGCCGAGGATCTGATCGCGCTGCGGGATCATCCGGCCGTGATCGGCCTGGCGGAGTTCATGAACTACCCCGGCGTCATCAACAAGGCGCCGGGCGCCCTGGCCAAGCTTGACGCCTTTCGCGGGCAGCACATCGACGGCCATGCGCCGCTTCTGCGGGGCAAGGATCTGAACGCCTATCTCAGCACCGGGATCCGGACCGAGCACGAGGCGACCACGGCCGCCGAGGCCCTGGAAAAGCTGCGCAAGGGCATGCGCATCCTGATCCGGGAAGGGTCCGTGTCCAAGGATCTGGAGGCGCTGACACCGCTGCTCACCGAACGCAACTCCCCCTACATCTGCCTGTGCACCGACGACCGCAATCCGCTCGACATCGCCGAGCACGGCCATCTCGACCACATGATCCGGACGGCGATCGCGCGGGGGGCCGATCCTTTCGCGGTCTACCGCGCGGCCAGCCTGTCGGCGGCAGAGGCCTTCGGGCTGAAGGATCGCGGCCAGATTGCCCCCGGCAAGCGCGCCGATATCGTGGTGATGGAGGATCTCGCCACCTGCCGCGCCAGGGTTGTCATCTGCGGTGGCAAGGTCGCGGACGATGCGGCCTTCGCCGCGCGGCGGACGATTGCGCCGGTCGCGCGCCATTCGGTCAAGCCCCCGGCCATTGCCGCCGCGTCGTTCCGCTGCGCGGGAAACCGGGCCGAAACCCCGGTCATCGGCATTCTGCCGGGCAAGATCATCACGGCACACCTGACCGAGGACATCCTTCCCGACGCCGGCGACAAGCGCCCCGATCCCGCCCGCGATCTGGCAAGGGTTGCCGTGATCGAACGCCACGGCAGGAACGGCAATGTCGCGACCGGCTTCGTGCGCGGTTTCGAGATCGCGTCCGGCGCGATAGCCGCCACCGTCTGCCACGACCACCACAACATCGTCGCCGTGGGGGTGGACTATGCCGACATGGCGCTGGCCGCGAACCGCCTGAAGGAGATCGAGGGCGGATTTGCCGTCGTCCGCGACGGCCGGATCCTTGCCGAACTGGCGCTTCCGATCGCCGGATTGATGAGCCTTGAGCCGTTCGAGATCGTGGAAGAGAAGCTGAGAGCCCTGCGGGCAGCCGCGCGGATGCTGGGCGTGGCGCTGGAAGAACCCTTCCTGCAAATGGCGTTCATCGCACTTCCGGTCATCCCGCATCTGAAGATAACCGACCACGGAATGGTCGATGTCGACCGGTTCGAGGTGATGGCCTAGGGCGAAGGCCGCCCGGCCCCGGGGGCCGCAAGGGTGCCCGACCCAAGGATCCGGCCGTCCCGGACCGCGACATGCGAGACAGCCGGCCTGATGGCGTTCATCGTCATGATTTTCTGGCGGAACAGATCCTCGCCCGCACATGCCCTCTCCGCCGTTCGTGGCCCCGGCTGCCTGACCAGACCAGGTCAAGGATGTTTCCCTACCCACCCAGGAAATTCGCGACAGACCGCCAGGAGGTGCAGCACATCGCCATAGAATGGCGATGGCTCCACAACAGCTTACGCTCAACATGGGTATCGGCGGGATCACCCCCGCCACGAAGTGGAAAATGGCCGCGTGAGCCCCAGGGTCGCGCCCAGTTGAAACGGGGAGGATGACCGATCGACGGCCAGCTTGCGTGGCGCTGCGACGTCACAGCGTGATTGGCGCACCGCTTACAGAAGACCCAAAAGCAAATGGGACAGGGCGCTGTCCCGGTCTGTCAGATCGAGGATCACGTCAAAATGGTTGCGGCCATCAACCTCTCGCACCGGCCAGCCGGTTGCTGCGGAAAAAGCGGCCGTTTGCCGGTGAAAGCCTGCGGCCTCGCCCTTGCCCGCCGCCAGGGCCAAGGCCCCGCGCAAACCCTGCGGCGGATGGAGGAGCGGGCTCTGGCTCAGTTCGGCAGGGGTGAAGCGCATCCATTCCTGCACATGGCAGGCTGCAAGCGGCGACAGTTCGAATAGACCTGAAACCGGCAGGCAGGCGCAAAGCGGCTGGTCGGGCAGTCCGGCGCCGGCTTGCCATCCCGGTTGCGCCACCGCAGCGGCAAGGTGGCCCCCGGCGGAAGATCCGGTGACAAGAATGCGGTCGCGGTCAATGCCAAGCGCCTCGGCATTGTGCCACAACCAGCCAAGGGCGCGGCGGCAATCGTCAATGATTTCGGTGATCGAGACCCCCGGCGCAAGCCGGTAGTCGGGCACTGCGCAGGCCACCCCGCAAGCGGCCAGCATCGGCGCCGCAAAGCGTGACTGTTCGCGCGACAGTGCCCGCCAATAGCCGCCATGCAGGAACAGAACCAGCGGCCTTGCCTGCCCCGGCACGGTTCCGAACAGATCCAGCTTCAGCCCGGTCTGGCGGCAAAACTCTATTCCGGTCCGGCCATGGGGCAGCTCCAGCGCCTGGTCTGACAGGCTTTGGTAAAGGCCCATGATTGCGGCGAAACGGTCGGGGCTGACAGTCGCGCGCGCGGTGTAATCGGCATCAAGCTGCGCCAGAGGCAGCAGGTTTTCGCCTTCCAGCATCAGATCACCAACGGGTTGGCCCGGTTTTCGATCAGGCGCACCAAAGACAGCGCCGTCAGGGCCGAGGATTTGGGATTATGCGCCAGCGGCAGGTTGTCGAGCACGATCTCCATCCTCCCGAAGGCGCCCGTGGCGATCAGGCGGTGGCGGTTGGCCGTGGCCGCCGGGTCGGCGATCAGGCGCAGCGTGGTGGCGTCGGGGCCAAGGCCCGCAAGGGCCGTGATCAGCGCCACATTGGCATTTTGCGGAAAGCCTTGCGCAGCCTGGCGCGCCGATCCTTCGAAAAAGCAATGCGGGGCGGTCAGGTGGTCAAGGTCGCAAAGCGCCTCGGCCCCGGTCCCGCGCCATGCGGTCGCGGGCTTGGTCACTTCATGTATCACCGTTGTCAGCGCAAGCCGTGAGGCGGCAGCAAGCGCATCGATCCCCCCCAAAGCGCCCGGCGTGATCAACACCTGGCGGCGGGCTTGGCGGGCATGTGCCAAAAGCCGGTCAAGCGCGCCGTCTTCAGCAAAGGCCGAGGTGGAAACCGGCGCGAAATCGGCCCCAGCGGCAAGGGCCGCCTCACCCCATGGCAGCACAGCGGCGCGCCCGGCGGCTTCCACCACCAGATCGGGGCGCAGTTCTGCGAGCTGGCCAGGGTCGGTGATCAAGGGCACCGCCCTTGCGTCACCCGTGCGCCCCCGATCTCGTCCCGGATGACGCACTGCCTTGGCGATCAGCGACACCGGGGCCTGCCGCGCATCAAGAAGGCGCTCCACCTCGGTACCGATGGCCCCTGAACCCACAAGCACCAGTCGCATCATACCCCCACCCATGCCTGCACCCTGTCATGGTCGTTGACCAGATCGGCGCTGCTTCCCGACCAGACCGTGCGCCCCTTCTCCAAGATGAAATGCCGGTCGGCCAATCGCTTGAGAACCGAGAAGGTCTTGTCGATCAGAAGGATCGACTGGCCTTCGGCCTTCAGCCTCTCGACCACATGCCAGATCTCGGCGCGGATCACCGGGGCAAGGCCCTCGGTCGCCTCGTCAAGGATCAGAAGGCGCGGGTTGGTCATCAGCGCACGCCCAACCGCAAGCATCTGCTGTTCGCCGCCCGAGAGTGTCCCCGCCATCTGCCTGGCACGTTCGTTCAAGCGTGGGAACAACTCATAGATCCGGTTCAGGGTCCAGGGATTGGGGGTCTTCAGCCGGTGTGCCGCCGTGGCCACAAGATTTTCGCGCACCGTTAGCGTCGGGAAGATCTGCCGCCCCTCTGGCACAAGACCGAACCCCAGCCGCGCCACCTTTTCCGGTGGCAAGCCCGAGATGGGGCGGCCATCGAACTCGACCCGCCCCCCCCGAAGCGGCAACTGTCCCATGATGGCGCGCACAGTTGTGGTTTTCCCCATGCCGTTGCGCCCCATCAGCGTGACCACTTCGCCGTCACGGATATCGAAGGAAACCCCGAACAAGGCCTGACTGGCGCCATAGGCGGCCTCAAGCGCGTGAACTGTCAGCATCTCAGGCCTCCTCCTCGCCAAGATAGGCTTCGCGCACCTCGGGATTGGCGCGGATTTCATCCGCCTTTCCCACCGCGATGATCCGGCCATAAACCAGCACCGAAATGCGGTCGGCCAAGGCAAAGACCGCCTCCATATCATGTTCAACAAGAAGCATCGCGCAGCCGGTCCGCGCCGCGGCCAGCGTTTCGATCATCTGCTGGCTTTCCAGATGGCCCAGCCCCGCCATCGGTTCATCCAGCAACAAAAGCCGGGGCCTGCGGGCAAGCGCCATCAGCAGTTCAAGCTGCTTTTTCTCGCCGTGCGACAGATCGGCGACAAGCACGCCGGCCCGTGGCCCCAATGCGGTTTCTGCCAGAGCGGCGTCGGTTTCATCCCAGATCTCACGGCGCCGGGCCACATTGTCGAAAAAGGCGAAATTCCGACCTTCGCGGACCTGGACCGCAAGCCCCAGGTTCTGCCGCACCGTCATGTCTTCCAGAAGCGAGGTGATCTGGAAGGTGCGCCCCAGCCCAAGCGCCACCCGTTCATCAGCGCGCAACCGGGTGATGTCTTGCCCGGCAAGATGGATGCGCCCGGCACTGGGGGCCAGTTCGCCGCAGATCTGGTTGATCAGCGTTGACTTGCCCGCCCCGTTCGGGCCGATCAGCGCGTGGATCTCACCGCTTTCCACGGTCAGCGAAACATGGTCGGTGGCAGTCAGCCCGCCGAAGCTTTTGACAAGCCCCGCGATTTCGAGAACGCGGCTCATTTTCCGCGCCCGCCGGTCATGCGGGCGATCAGGGCCATCAGCCCGCCTCTGGACAGTAAGACCACCGCCAGAAGCAGCACCCCCACCGGCAGCATCCAGTGTTCGGTCAGCCGCGATAGCAGGGTCTCGATGATCGTCAGTGCCGCCGCTCCGACAAACGGTCCCGCCAGTGTGCCGACGCCGCCAAGGATCACCATCACCATCAACTCGCCCGAACGGGTCCAGTGCAGCATGTCGGGCGAGGCAAAGCGCAGGAAGTTCACCATCAAGGCCCCCGCAAGCCCGGCGCCCATGCCCGAGAGGATGAAGGCGGCGAGCTTGTAGCGATAGGTTGCGACGCCCATCGCCGTCATCCGGCGTTCGTTCTGGCGGATGCCGGCGATGATCTGTCCGAACGAGGACCGCACCAGTTGCCGCAGGAACAAATAATAGCCCGCGGCCACCACCAGAATGACCCAGTAAAGCGTGGCCTTGTCGCGCATGTTCAACCCCGGCAGGCTGTTGGTTCGGCGCACCATCACCCCATCCTCGCCACCATAGGTTTTCAGCGAGATGAACAGGAAGAAGAACATCTGCGCGAAGGCCAGGGTGATCATGATGAACTGCACCCCGCCTGTTCGCAGCGAAAGCGCGCCGACCAGAGCCGCTGCGAGACCGGAGACAAGAATGGCGGCGGGCAGGGTCAGCAACATCTGGCCGGTGCCGGGAATGATGCCCAGAAAGCGCGTGCCCTCATCGAAATGGAAATACAGGATACCGACAACATAACCGCCGATGCCGAAAAAGGTGGCATGGCCAAAGCTGATCATCCCGCCATAGCCAAGGATGAAATTCAGGCTCGCCGCAGCCATGCCATAGATCAGCGCCTGACCGACCAGCCGGGTCCAGCTTGTCTGGCCTGTCAGCTCGGCCAGAACCGGCACTAGCGCCAACACCGCGAAAACGGCCAGCAGGGCGAGGGTTTCTCGTCTCATCGCCGACCTCTCCTAGCCCTGCGCCGCAAACAGGCCGCGCGGTCGAAGCAGAAGCACGATCGCCATCATCAGATAGATGCCCATGGATGAAATCCCCGTTCCCAGCGCCTGTGCCTCGGGTCCGGACATCACCTGGGCCAGCAGCGAAGGAAGGAAGGCGCGCAGCATGGTATCGGCAAGACCCAGCAAAAGCCCGGCGACGAAGGCCCCCTTGACCGATCCGACACCGCCGATCACCACCACGACAAAGGTTGCCAGAATGATCTCGTCTCCCATGCCGACCTGAACCGACACGATGGGCGAGGCCATGACACCGGCGAGCCCGGCCAGCAACGCGCCAAGGCCGAAGACCGTGGTGTAAAGCCGCCGGATATCAACGCCAAGCGCGCGTACCATTTCGCGGTTGGTGGCCCCGGCCCGCACCAGCATTCCAATGCGTGTGCGGTTGATCAGCAGGTAAAGCCCGGCCGCCACCGTCAGCCCGACCACGATCACAAACAGGCGGTAGACCGGATAGGGCAGGCCCGGGAGGATCTCGACCGATCCCGAAAAGATCTCTGGCATGCTGGAAAACAGTGGCTGGCGCCCGAAGATCAGTACCGTTCCCTGATTCAAGATCAGGATCAGCGCAAAGGTAGCCAGAACCTGATCCAGATGGTCACGGGCATAGAGGCGGCGGATGACCCCGACCTCGACAAGTACCCCGATCAGACCCGAGACCAGCAACCCGGCAAGCAAACCGCCCCAGAAACTGCCGGTCTGAATGGCCACCCATGACGCGGCAAAGGCCCCGGCCATATAGAAGGCGCCATGGGCAAGGTTGATCACCCCCATGATGCCGAAAATCAGGGTCAGCCCCGCCGCGAGCAGGAAAAGCGTAACCCCATATTGCAGCCCGTTCAAAAGCTGCTCTGTCAGAAGGATCATCGGCCTGGAACCCCGGAAAGGATTTCTGGTTCGCCCTGCGATAGCGGGCCGGGAAACAGGGGTTTCCCGGCCCGCTGGGGGATTTGACGCAGTTACATCTTGCAGTCGGCTGCGTAGACGTCGCCCACCTGCTCGCGGATCTTGCCCTTGGTCACGCTCTTGGGGTTGCCGGCTTCATCGGCCACCACTTCGGTGACAAACCAGTCCTGAACCGGGTGCTGGTTCGGTCCGAAGGCGAAATTGCCGCGGGTCGAGATGAAATTGGCCTCTTTGAGCGCCGCGCGCAGGGCATCCACATCGGCATCGCCACCCACCTGTTGCAGCGCCGATCCGATCAGAAGGCCGGTGTCATAGCCCTGCTGGCCATAGTTCGTCAGCGGCTTGTCGGGATAGGCTGCGGACCATGCGGCCAGCATCTGTCTGGAAGCCTCATTGTCGAAATCGGCCCCCCAATGCGTTGTGCCGATGACCCCCAGGGCCGCCGGCCCAACCGCCTTGAGGATGACAGCATCGAACGAGGGTTCCGCAACCACCATCGGCACCGCGCCCAAAAGGCCAGACTGCTGATACTGTTTCAGGAAGGCGATGCCCTGACCGCCAGGATGGAACTGGAAGACCACATCGGGCGCCCTGTCGCGGATCTGCGCCATTTCGCTTGCAAAGTCCGACTGATCAACACCGGTGTAGATTTCGCTGACCTCGCCGCCGAATTCGCGGCTGAATCCGGCGATGGCATCCTTGCCGGCCTGATAATTCGGGGCAAGCGCCACGGCGGTCTTGTAGCCCCGGCCCTTGGCCGCGGCGCCAGCCGCCTCGTGCAGGCTGTCATTTTGCCAGCTTACGACAAAATAGTTGGCGTTGCACTTGGCCCCAGCCAAAGGCGAAGGGCCGGCGTTCGGGCTGACATAGAGCGCGCCCAGATCCATCGCCTCGGGCACCACGGCCATGGCGACGTTGGAAAAGACGATGCCGGTCAACAGCTTGATGCCTTCTTCGTTCATCATCCGGTCGGCAATCTGCAAGCCGGTGTTCGGGTCGCGCCCGTCGTCTTCCACGACCAGTTCAAACGGCACGCCGGTGGCCTCAAGACCCAATTTCATCCCGTCGCGGATCTGTTCGCCCAGATAGCCCGCGGGGCCGGACAGTGTGGTGATCACACCGATCTTGGTTCCCTCGGCCCACAAGGGCGTTGCCGCGGCCAGAACCAGGCTCGCAGTCAGCAGCAGTTTCTTCATCGCACTCTCCTGTTGGTCGTTATTGGTCGTGTTCTTTGGCTTTGGCCCATGATGGTGCAGGCTTTCGCTGTGCTTCAAGCACAATATACCTACAGCTTCACCCAGCCCTCTGGTGCCCGCTTGCCCGGATGCACGGTGGCGCAGTTCGGGCAGGTGCGGGCTTTTTCGTCGGAATAGAAGGCGGCATAGATCGGCGGCAGATCGTCAACGATGGACTCCAGATCCACCTCGGCGCGGTGAACGCGGGCCTGACATTCAAAGCAATACCATTCAATCGCGTCCAGCGCCCCTTCGGGACGGGCCGGTTCGATCACCAGCCCGATCGAGCCTTCCTGCGGGCGCTGCGGTGAATGGCGCATATGCGGGGGCAGAAGAAATATGTCGCCCTCGCGGATCGGCACATCATAAAAGTCGCCGGTCGTGGTGTCGTGCAGCTTCAGCAGCATGTCGCCCTTCAACTGGTAGAAGAACTCTTCCACCGGATCGTCGTGATAGTCGGTGCGTGCGTTCGGACCGCCCACCACTGTCACCATCAGTTCGGCATCCTTGAAGACAAGCTGGTTGCCCACCGGCGGTTTCAGCAGATGTTTGTGTTCGTCGATCCATTTCTGGAAATTGAAGGCAGCAAGGCGTGTCATTCCGTCCTCCGCAGATCAGGCCAGCTTCAGGCCGCAGTTTTCAAACGCTTGTTTCGTTGCGGCCATCTCAGCCCTCGTCAGCTCCAGAAGCGGCGGGCGCACCCGGCCGCCGGTCTGGCCCAGAAGCTCCTGCCAGTATTTCTGATGCGCGTGGGGCTTCTCGGACGGCCGGGTGGCGCGCAGGGCCTGGCGAACCGGCTCAAGACTGTCGCGCAGCACGCGGGCTTCGTCGGCCTTTCCGGCAAAGGCAAGATCGGTGTAGTCGCGCATCCGCCGGTCGGCGGCCGTCTGGATCAGATAGGGCGGCGATGAACAGAGATAAAGCCGCCAGCCAAGTTCAAGGATGTTGTCCAGCCATTCTTCCTCGGAGGCAGTGGAAACCAGAATCCGGTCACCGGCAAGCCTCGTCAGTTCCGCATACATGTCCCGCGGAACCGAATACTTGATGGCCACGACCGTCTCGATATCGGCCAGCCGGTTGCACAGCTGCGGGCTCATCAGATAGCCCGAATCCGGGTGGCTCCAAAGCGCGATACCAATATCGACCTTGCTGGCGATGGTCTCATAGTAGCGGACCAGGGTTTCGTCCTGCTGCCTGAAGAAGTGCAGAACCGGCGCGTGAACCACAATGTAATCGGCGCCGCAGTTCTGGGCATGACGGGCCAGATCAATCACCACATCCATGTTCTGGTCTGAACAGGACATGATCGTCTGTGCCCGTCCGTCCGCCGCCCTGACCGCCAGATCGAAGGCGCGCTTGCGCTCGTCGATCGACATTGAAAAGAACTCGCCCTGCTTGCCGGCGATGAAGAACCCGTCGATCCCCAGATCTTCGATCCAGTGGTTCATGTTGCGGGCAAAGCCCTCCTCGTCGATGGAGAGGTCTGCGCGGAACGGCATGAGCGCCGCCGCCCATATCCCCTTCGTATGGGCAAAGGCGTGGGCCTTGGCGTCCTTGCGGCTGTATTTCATGCTTTGGCTCCTGCGACAGTCGGTTCGGTTTCAAGCTCCATCCGATGCGAAATGGTCTTGGTGACGGTGTAGTGATGCAGCCCCTCCGACCCGCCTTCGCGCCCATGGCCAGAATATTTCACGCCGCCGAACGGCACTTCGGCCACCGATGCCTCAAGCGTATTGATCGAAAGTGTCCCGGCCTCGATCTCGTTGGTCAACCGCTCGACATTGGCGGCGGAATGGGTAAAGGCATACGAGGCCAGCCCATAGGGCAGGGCATTGGCGCGGGTGATGGCCTCGCCCAGATTGGCCACCGGGTTGATAATGGCCACCGGGCCAAAGGGTTCTTCCGTCATAACGCGGGCATTGTCCGGCACATCCGCAAGCACGGTGACAGGGAAAAAGTAGCCCGGCCCTTTGGGGCGCGTGCCGCCGGCAAGCACCCTGGCCCCCTTGGCGCGGGCATCTTCCACCAGCGCATCAAGCGCGGCGATGCGGCGGATATTGGCCACCGGCCCCATCTCCGTTGCCGGGTCCAGCCCGTTACCCATGCGCACCCGTGCGGCCCGTTCCGCAAAGGCGCGGGCAAAGGTCTCGCAGCGCTTCTCCGCCACGAAAAACCGGGTGGGCGAGGTGCAGACCTGCCCGGAGTTGCGGGCCTTGCGCACCGCCGAAATCACCCCCGCCGCCTGGGCATCGACATCATCGCAAACGATGACCGGGGCGTGGCCACCCAGTTCCATCAGAACCGGCGTCATCGACCTGGCGGCCATTTCGGTCAAGTGAACCCCGACCGAGGTCGAGCCGGTAAAGGCGACCACACGCACCTTGTCTTGTGGTATCAGATAGGAGGAAATCTCGGACGGGTGGCCAAACACAAGGTTCAGCACCCCGGCGGGCAGGCCGGCATCCTGAAAGGCGCGGGCGATATGAACTGCCCCCGCAGGGGTTTCCTCGGCGGCCTTTAGGATGATCGAACAGCCCGAGGCAAGCGCGCCCGCAATCTTGCGTGCGGGTTGGCTAAGCGGAAAGTTCCAGGGCGAGAAACCGGCAACGATGCCCGCCGCCTCGCGTACCACGGTATAGCGGATGCCGGGCACCGATGGCACGACCTGCCCGAAAAGCCGCTGGGCCTCGCCCGCGTCCCATTCGAAGAACTCGGCGCCACGGATTACCTCAAGCCTTGCCTGCATCAGCGGCTTGCCATTTTCCATGGTGATCGACGGGGCGATATCGTTCATGCGTTCGCGCAGCAGCGCCGCCGCCTTCACGATGATCTGCGCCCGGACCCGTGGCGCGGTGCGGCTCCAGATGCGGTGCCCGCGTTCCGCGGCCTCAAGCGCCAGATCCAGCTCCGCCTGCCCAGCAACGGGGAGCCGGCCGATCTCGTCCTCGGTGGCCGGGTTCAGGACCGGCAGCGTTTCGCTGGTGGCAAGCCAGCGGTTGTCGATGAAAAGTCTCGGCTCGGGGTAAAGGGTCATGGCGTGGCCTTCGATATGTCCGGCCCGATTAAGGCGCACTGGCATATTGAACGCAAATGAAGTAATCGAAGTTATATATTCTTAATTGGAATATCAGACATGGCCCCCATCCCGCGTCTTGAAACCCGTCTGTCCCTTCGCCACCTGACCCTGCTGACCGCCATCGACCGGGAGGGCAGTCTGCTGGGCGCGGCGCAAAGCGTTGGGCTGACGCAATCGGCCGTGACGAAGGCGCTGCAAGAGGCCGAGGCCGTGGTGGGAACCCGCCTGTTTGAGCGCACCAATCGCGGTGCGCTGGCGACGCAGGAAGGGCAGGTGCTGCTGGCCCATGCCAAGCTGGTTCTGACACAGCTTCGCCATGCGGGTCAGGAGCTCGAGGATATGCGCACGGGCTCGGGCGGGCGGGTTGCGGTAGGGGTTCTGGTCTCGGCGGCGGTGTCGATCCTGCCGATGGCGATTGCCGCTGTCATGAAGGACCGCCCCAATCTTGCGGTGAAGGTGATCGAAGGCACCAATGATGTGCTGATGCCCCTGTTGCGCACGGGGGAGCTGGATCTGGTGATTGGTCGCCTGCCCGTCTTTTCCTCCGGCAGCGGCATTGCCGAAGAAACGCTGTGCGAGGATTACGCAAGCATCGTCCTGCGCCGGGGCCACCCGCTGCTTGAGCGCAAGCAGCTTGGCCTTGGGGATCTGATGGGCCACCCGTGGATCTTGCCTCGACACGAAACCAGCCTGCGCCGCCAGATTGATGAGGCATTCCGGCAGGCCGGATTGCGCGCCCCGATCAATATCGTTGAATCGGTTTCGCTCCTGACCAACCGCGCGCTTGTACTGCGGGCCAACTACCTCGCGGTCTGGCCGGTGCAACTGGCCCAGACCGAGCGCGATCTGGGGCTTGTGCAGATCCTTGACATCGACCTGCCCACCACCCGCCGCCCGATCGGTATTTCAACCCGCCGCGATGCCCGGCTTTCCCCGGCGGCAGAAACCCTGATCAAGGCGCTGCGCCATGAGGCGGCGCGGACGGCGGCCGGCATGGCCCATTCGTCGTAAAACCCGGATAGATCGATTATGCTTTTTGTTGAAGAACTCGAAGCGATCGCACTCCGGGTGCCGGCTGGGCTGTAGGCAGACCTCGTGTTAAGCGGCGTGATTACCCTGGATGAGCGTCAGCAGCCCAGCATGGCGTGTTCCTCTGTCGCGCAGCCCTCAATTCGGGTCCGTTGCATTAACGGAATAGAGCGGCGTTTATCGTCGGGGATGCTCGCCGTTCACGCAGCGTCCCGGAACAGTCTTTCTACAAAGACAGTCTCGTTGATTACCCCTGTCTCACAATTCTCGAACAGGTCTTCTCGAATGGTGCAGAAGGTACCATACCAGCGAGCGCAGCCTTGGCTCCGGCCAGCGTCTGGAACCCGCGCATGGGGCGCAATCGATGCTTCGCCCCGACCTCATGCTCGCGCAATATGCCGATGATCTGCCCGTCCGTGTATCTCGAGCGATTCATCGTCCGTCCCTTCGTTGGGCCAGACCCTAGCATCAGATGGAAGAATTCTCGGGGGGCACAGCAACAAGCTTCGGTCATATGGTGCTGCCTTGAGGCATCCCGACGCGGTCTACCGGCAGGAAACAGGACGCTGGATGAACAACCGGGTGGAGAGTTCACATCTTCCGTTCCGACGTCGGGAACGAGCCATGCTCCGCTTTCGGCGGATGCGAAGTTTGCGGAAGTTCGCCGCCGTTCACGCTTCCGTCTGCAACCACTTCAATCAGGAATGCAGCCTCTCCAGCAGGCCCCTCTTCAAGCAGAACCGCGCCGCCGCTCTCGACGGGTGGCGCGGTCTCTACGCGGCATAAGGGACAGCTGTCCTCGTGGAGACTGGTTCGCATTCGCCTGATGGTGTGCACGGCTCCACCTCGACGGCATCGCAACGCGCCATGCTGGTGCTGTCGTAACCCAACGGAGGGAGGGAGCCGCCCACATGGAGATTACAACGCTCGGGATCGACCTGGCCAAATCCGTGTTTCAGCTTCACGGCGTTGACGCGGATGGTGGCGTCGTCTTGCAGAAGAAGCTGCGCCGGAGCGCGGTACTCGACGTTCTCGGCAAGCTGAGCCCTTGCCTGATCGGGATGGAAGCCTGCGCCACATCACACCATTGGGCGCGTGAGATCGCGGCACTTGGCCATGAGGTCAGGCGGATCCCGCCCGCCTTTGTAAAGCCCTATGTGAAGCGGCAGAAGAATGACGCGGCTGACGCCGCGGCGATCTGCTAGGCCGTGACACGACCAAACATGCGTTTTGTGCCGATTGCTCGGTATCGGCGCCACCTCTGTGACACGGCGAGCGGAGACGATCGACACGCGGACCGGCGCTTGGCTCGGATCCCTGCTCGAGCGCACACCAACGCGGCTCGTGAGGGGCGAGAACTACAGGGTCGCAGCGGCCATCTGACCGGAGGCAAGCGGCGCCCGAAGGGCACCGCTACAAGATGCAAGGGCAGAGTTGCGTGGTGATGATCAAGCGAGACCGCTGCCGGAACACCCCGAGGTGCTGTCAGGGCGTTGCAGCTCGATCATCTGAATGGGAACCGGCTCGCGGACTTGATCAGGGCCAGCGGTCAGTCGCACCGCGCGCAAAGGCCGGAAACATGACCGCACCCAGCGCGATGCTGCCGACGGTGGAATGGCCCTGACAAACCAACCATGCCGGAACCACAGCCTGGCGTTCGAGACAAAAGCGGCGATTACCGCGATCAAAGGTAACAAGACGATGATTGAGATTTCGCAGGCGTTCGTCATCCGTGGGACTGTTCAACGCTCCAGGGTCAGGCGGCCCGCTTGTGTCGAAGATCCTCGGCGGCACTTGGCTCCGCGACGGGCAGCGCGAAGCCTTCGATCCCGCTGTCTGGCTGAGGTGAAGTCCTTCAGTCCGGGCCGGTCAGGAGCGCCGCCAGATCGTCAAGGCCGACGACATGGCAATAAATCATGTTGATGATCTCAAGCTCCCGCTCATGCAGCGCATCGGTGGCCGCCGCGCAGGCATCGTGGACGACGAGGACGTCGAAGCTTTCATCGGCGAGCGAACGAACCGTGGAACTGACGCATTGATCGGTGAAGATGCCTGCGACGATCACATGTGTGATGCCGATATTGCGCAGCATGAGCCGCAGGTTGGTGCCGGTCAGGGCGCTGTCTGTCGTCTTGGTGACCACGATCTCGTCCCCGCGCGGGGCAAGCGCGTCGACGATCTGGCTGTCGACCCTGTCCTTCGGCAGCAGGAGGTAGTTGAACCCCGGCCTCTTCTGGCTGAGGGACCGGTCGCGGCCGTCCTCGGTCTGGCAGGCGATGCGTGCATACATCACCTCGATCCCTTCAGCGCGCGCCCAGTCGATCAGCCGGGCGCAGTTGGGGATCACGGTCCCGGTCATGCGGTCGAAGAATGGCTGCCAGCGGCGCTGCTCTGCGGGGTCGTCCTTGGGCTCAAGGTAGGTATTCTGGATGTCGATCACCAGCACCGCTGTGTGGCGGCGGCTCAAGACGATGTCCTCGGGATCTTCCGCCAATTCGTAATAGAAGCTGCGAAAGGCTTTCTTCCAGTCACTCATCCCCTGCTCCTCATGCCAGGGCGCGCATACGCTCCAAATAGGCCTGTCCCAACCGCGCCGTTGTGGCGGCGAAGCCGGAGGCCAGCGCCTGCGGTTCCGGCGCCTCGATATGGCTGCCGATCCAGGCCAGAAGCGCCATGCGCCGCAGCATGACGAAGGTGTCGATCTCGACCTCTTCGGCCGCGCTCAGCGGGCGGACGGAGCGGTATCCCCTGACCCAGGCCGCCTTCAGGCCCGGAATGCGGGGGTCATCCTCGATAAAGCTGATCGCCGCGGCGAAATCGTAAAGGAACCAACCCCAGCCGCAGTCGTCGAAGTCGATGAGCCGCGTGCCCTTGGCGTCGATCAGGAGGTTGGCCAGCCGCATGTCGGCATGGATCAAGTTGAAACGGTCCGGGGCCTTGCCGAAGGCGGCAAGGCGCGCGCGCACCGTCCGCTCCACCTCTTCCAGGACACCGGCGACCTCGGGCGTCACTTCGGGCGCGTCGCGCCAGTTGCCCCAGGTCGGGTTCGGGCCAAAGACCGTTTTCTCATCCCAGGTCAGGCGCTGAAAATCATCGGGTTTTTCCCAGCCAAGAACATGGTCATGGCAGCGCGCGGCGATCGCCCCAAGCTCCTCATACCCGGCGCTCATGTCGGCGCTTTCGTCGGGGGCGGACCCTTCGACGAAATGGAACAGCACCATGTAGCGCGGGGCCGCAAGCCCTTTCCCATGCGCCTGCTGGATCGGGTCGCCGTTGCGGCCGACATAGACACCGGGGGTGATCACCACGCCCGCGCCGTCCAGCGCCTCCAACCATCCCAGCTCGCACTCGATTGCCCGGTGGGTGTGGTAATTTTCTCGGTGGATGCGCAGGACCGCGCGATACCCGCCCGGCGCCTCGACCAGATAGGTCGCGTTCTCGGACACGTTGATGAGCCGCGCCGTCGCGCCATCCGGCACGTCCCAAAGCGGCAGGGAGGATTGGGCCAGATCGTTCAGATGGCCCAGCATTTCTTCCAGAGGCATATCGGAACCGGACATCGCGTCCTCCTTCGACAGTCAGATTTCGGCGATAGCTTCCAGCGATTCCGGGATGATCTGGCCGCCATCGACAACGATCTGCTGGCCGGTGATATAGCCCGCCTCATCCGAGGCGAAGAAAAGGGCGGCGTTGCCGATATCCTCGACCGCGCCAAGCCGCTTCAGCGGGATCGAGGCGGCCATCGTGGCCAGGTAGTCCTCCCCCAGATCCTGAAGCCCCTCCGTGTAGATGTTCCCCGGCATGACGGCATTGATGGTGGTGTTGTAGCGCGCCAGTTCCATCGCGGCGGTCTTGAGGAAGCCAAGCTGCCCCGCCTTCGACGCGCCGTAATGCGACCAGCCCGGAAAGCCCGTGATCGGCCCGGTGATCGAAGAAGTCAGCACCACACGGCCCTTGCCAGCCTTTTCGAAATGCGGGATCGCCGCCTTGACCGACAGGAAGGCCGACCGCAGGTTGGTGGCCATCACCTGGTCCCATTCGCCGGGGTCCATGTCGACGATCTTTGTCTGTGGAAAGGCGCCCGCGTTGGCGCACATGACATGCAGCCCGCCCTGCGCCGCCGCCGTACTATCGACCATGCCCTTGACCGATGACCAGTCGGACACGTCGCAGACCTCATAGCGCACGTCGCCCTCGATCTCTGCTGCCGCCTTCTTCAGATCATCCTCGTTCCGCGCGGCGATCGTGACCTTGGCCCCTTGGCGGGCGAAGACGGTGGCAATGCCGCGGCCGATCCCCTTGGACCCACCTGTGACGATGACACTTTTGCCTTTCAGTGACGTAAGCATGATGCGATCTCCCTGCGAGTTTCTTGTTTTTCAGTCCTGCGCGACCCGTGCGTCCCTGTTGACCCGCACCAGCCAGGCCACCGCGAAGGCGGCAAGGATCAGGACGAAGGACCCGACCACCGACATGACGCCCAGCGTCGGCACCAACGGTGAATAGCCCGACACCATCTTGGCATAGAGCCATTCGGGCAGGGTGGAATCCGCGCCCGTGGTGAAAAGTGACAGCGGGAAGTTCCCCCAGCTGAGAAGGAAGGCGAAAAGTCCGGCGGAAACCAGCCCCGGCATCAGCAGGGGCAGCGTGATCTCACGCAGGATTGTGACGGTGTTGGCGCCCATGTCACGCGCGGCCTCTTCCAGCGCAGGGTCGAAACTGTAGGCGCGGATGGCGACGATCAGCGTGGCAATTGGGGCAATCCAGACAAGGTGGGCGACGACGGCCGTCTTCCAGGTCGGGATAATGCCGAGAGAGTTGAACCACATCAGAAGGGCAAGGCCCAAAACCGTCTGCGGGAAGAAGATCGGCAGCAGGATCAGCTTCTGGAACGTGGTGCGGAACCGCCAGTGATAACGCGCGAAGGCCAGCGCGCCGAAGAAGGCCACCACCACCGAGATCACGGTCACCAGCACCGCGACCGAAAGCGACGTCGTCAGAAGCTCGCTGACCGTGCTGCTGGCCATCGCCTCGCCATACCACTTTGTCGAATAACGCTTGATCGGAAAGCTAAGGTATCGCGCCTGCGAGACCGAGGCAAAGCCGACCGAGACCAGCGGCAGGTAAAGGAACGCGATGACGATGACGCCGTAGACGTACAGCACGATCCGGGTCGAGCGGCTGGTGGACATCAGCGTTTCCTCCCCATGATCGCATCCAGATCGACCTTGGACACGCCAAAAAGCGCAAGCCCCCCGATGATGACGATCAGGATCATAGAAAGGGCGGAGCCAAGCGGCCAGTTCTGCCCGAAGGTGAAGGCCGTCTCGACATCGTCGGCAATCGCGATGACCGCCTGACCGCCAAGGATCTTGGATTCCGCCAGTGCCCCCGCCGCCAGAACGAAGCTCAGGAGCGATCCGACCACGATGCCCGGCGCCGCCAGCGGCACCTCGATCTGCCAAAGCACCTGCCAGCGCGAGGCGCCAAGATCGTAGGCCGCCTGCCGCGTGTCGTCGGGCACCATGGAAATGCCCTGTGCCAGCGGAAAGAGCATGAAGGGCAGGTAGACGTAGACCAGGCCGAAGATGATGATCGGAACGGAGTAGAGCGGGCCTTCGAAGCCGACCCCGGTCCATGAGCGCAGATGCCCCTCGATCAGCCCACCCTTCATCAGCGTCAGCACCCAGCCGAAGAGTCGGATGTTTTCCGAGACGAAAAGGCTCATCACCACCGCGACGGTCAGGATCAGGCTGAAGCGGCCAAAGACCTTCGCCATCGCATAGGCGAGCGGCCAGCAGAGCACGACAAGGATCACGGTCGCGCAAAGCGCCATGCCCAGCGACCAGAGGAGCGACTTGTAGTAACCTTGCGAGAAGAACAGCGAATAGGCCGAGAAATCCGGCATGTTCGCCAGCGAGAAGACCTTGGGCGGCATGATCGAGAACAGCGCCACCACGACGAGCGGCGCCAGGAACGACAACAGCAGGACCAGCGCCAGCGGCAGCGCGGAAAGAAACCCCAGTTTCCCGTCGAGTCTGTTCATGCCGCCTCGCCGATGAAATGGGTGTTCGCGGCGTTGAAACCCAGCGTGACCTTCTGTCCCTCGGCTGCGCTCAGACGTTCCTCGCGCAGCTTCTCGACCGTCACCATGCCGTTTTCGGTCTTGATCTCATACTGGATGCGGGAGCCGAGCGCGTATTCGCCGTGGACCACGCCGCTCAGCGTGAAGTCGAAGCTGCCCCCGCTGTCCGCGAGGCGCAGATATTCGGGACGCACCATCAACAGGCCGTCATGCCCCGGCGCCAGGTCCGACAGCGCGACCCCCGGCCGGACCGACAGCGTCGGGCTTTCGATCCGGCCATCCGCGCCGGCACGCAGCGGGAACAGGTTCACCTCGCCCATGAACTCGGCGACGAAGCGGCTGACCGGGGCGCTATAGATCTGGTCGGCGACGGCGATCTGTTCGAACTGACCGTCTTTCATGATGGCGATCCGGTCGGACATCACCATCGCCTCTTCCAGCGAATGGGTGATGTAGACGAAGGTCTTGCCGGTGCGGGTGTGCAGGTCCTTCAGCTCTTTCTCAAGCGTCTTGCGCAGCCGGTAGTCGAGCGCCGAGAGCGGTTCGTCGAAGAACAGGATCTCCGGATCGAAGGCAAGCGCGCGCGCCAGCGCCACGCGCTGCCGTTCGCCGCCCGAACACTGGGAGATGCGCTTGTCATAGTATCTGCGCGGCAGCCGCAGAAGGTCGAGCAACTCTTCCGCCCTCGCGCGCCGCTTGGCCGGCGCCTCCTTGCGGATCTTCATCGGGAACTCGATGTTCTGCCCGACCGTCATATGCGGAAAAAGCGCCAGCGACTGAAACACCATGCACGTCGGGCGCAGGTTCGCGGGCGTCTGGTCAATTCGCTTGTCGCGCAGCCAGATCTCGCCCTCTGTCACCTCGTCCATGCCGACGAGCAGGCGGATCATCGTCGACTTGCCGCTGCCGGACGGCCCCACGATCGTGAAGAACTCGCCCTCGGCGATGTCGAGGTCGATGCCCTTCAGCGCCGTGAAGTTACCAAACCGCTTGACGACGCCGCGAAGGCGCAGAAGTCCCGGAGAGTCCATGCCCCAACCTTGCTGCATTCATTCAATTTCAGGCACCTCCGGGGCAGGTTTCGCCGCCCCGGAGCCGGCAGTGTCACGACCGGCGTTCTTGCGTGTAGATCTCGATCAGCGCGTCATAAGAGGCGACGACATCGTAATCGAGCGACCGCGCCATCTCTTCTTCCAGGCTGTCAATCTGGATCGCGTCCAGTTCTTCCTCGTCGAACTGGGCCATGACCTCGGGATTGCCCATCTGGGCGACCGGGTTGTAGGTGCCCTCGGTGAAGGCCACCGCCTTGGCAACCTCGGGCGCCTGAACGAATTCGAGGAAGTCCTCGGCCAGATCGCTCGGGTTCGGGTTGTTGACAGCCGAGGTCAGCTCGATCCAGACGCAACCGCCCTTGCCATCGACCGGCCCGCTTCTCGGCGTGATCGCGCGCACGTTCGTCGCGCCGTCGTAGCGCGCCGGAGAGGCGGTGTAGGTGCCGCCGGTGAAATAGGCGTCAATCTCGCCGTTGATCAGCGCGGTGTTCATGGCCACCAGATCGTCGGTCAAAAGCTTCGCGCCGCCGAAGATAGTCTTGGCCGTCTCGCGGAACTTGTCGACATCGCCCCCCTCGATCGGCGCGAAGGGATTGAGGCCGGCGGTCAGGCACATGTGGATGACGTTCCAGTTGTCATAGGTCAGAACGCCGAAACGGCCCTTCATCGCCGGGTCGAGGAAGAGGTTCCAGCCCTGCTCCTCTGCCGTCTCGCGGCTGATCACATCGGTGTTCACAACGAAGCTGAAGGGGCCATAGCGCTGCGGCATACCGATCAGGTTACCGTCATCGGCGAAGGCCAGCGGATAGGCCGGGCTCGCGAATTCCGGCAGCATCTTATCGAAATAGGGCAGGAACCGCTCTTTGTTCAGCGGCTTGATCAGGCCCTCGGGATAGAGCTGGTCGCGCGCCCAGGGCTGGTTGACGTTGATCAGGTCCCAGACCGAGGTTTCGCCCGCCCGCAGCTTGTTGATCATGTCCGGGTCGGAGGTGCCGCTTTCGGCGCGCACCGTCGCATCGGGATGTGCCGACCGGAAGGGGCCAAGCACCTGGTCGGAATTGTAGCCTTCCCAGCAAAGGATATTCATCCCGTCGGTGCGGCCCGCGAAGGCGGGGCCAAGCGGTCCGGCCCCGGCAAGCCCTGCAAGCGCGGCGGTCCGCCCAATGAATTGCCGTCTGGATAGTCCTTTTCTCATTTGTTTGCCTCCTGTTGGTTGGTTTGGGGTTCCCCCCTTCTTTTGCGCCCCGTTCAGGCGCGGCGGCCTTTGATACTTTCGAGAACTTCGGTGATCCGGTCGCGGGCCAGCTTCATGTCGGCCAGCGTGCCAGACATAAAGATGCGGCCCGTCGCGCCCATCATCTGCACATCGTTCAACGTGCAGTTCGGCGCGGCCTTCTCCGCCTCATTCGCCGCGACGCAGGCGAAGAGGGCAGGCGTCATCTCATAGATCAGAAGCGCCACGCCCGGCACCAGGATCGATCCGTCGCGTGAGCGGTTGAGGATGATGGCATGCTGGTCCGACAGGTCCTCGATGATGTCGTGATAGAGGACCTTGGGGGCGAGCTGATCCTCGGGCTTGGCGCCGATCCCCTTCAGGATCGCATTTCCCGCCGCCGTCAGGTCGGCCATGTCGTCGGCATGAAGCTCCAAGAGGCCGAACTGGCGTTCGGTGAAGAGGATGCCCGGCTCCATGTCTGGCGCCGCCTTCAGCGCCAGATCGGTGATCCGGTGAATGCTCAGCGCGGGCGCGACTTCGATGATCAGCGAGTTCTGCCCGCGAAACGGAGGATAGGCCCGCGCGCGCGACGGCGACGACAGGTAGGCCGCGAACTGCGGTTGCAGATCCTCGATCGGCAAATAGACGCGAAGCTCGGTCATACCCTCGTCACCCTTTCCTGCGCGCGGACGGTCATCACTTCGCGGCAGCGGCCGAGAAATGCTTGCCAAGATCGGCATGGGGGCGCGGAATGACATGCACCGCCGTCACCTCGCCGACCTGACTGGCGGCTTCTGCGCCAGCCTCGGTCGCGGCCTTGACCGCACCCACGTCGCCACGCACGACGACGGAGACCAGCCCGCCGCCCACCTCGTTGCGGGCCACGATCTCGACATTTGCCGCCTTGACCATCGCATCCGCGGCCGACAGCGCGGGCACATAGCCCTTTGTTTCAATCATTCCGATAGCCAGATTCGCCATGATGTGTTCCTTCATGCTTTGCTTTTGCTGGTGTTGTCTTCGTCGATGGAGCCGATGATCAGGGCATCGACCGGCGCGGTCTTGCCCGTGAAGAAGGCGGCCGCCACCGATCCTTGCGTGATCAGGACCGGCTCGCCGGTGTTGCAGCCGAGCGGGTCAAAGGCGATCAGCTTCGCGCCGCTTTCCGTCTCAACTTCCAGCAGCGCCCCTGCGGGCAGGGAGGAGACGCGGCGCGACGACCATATCTTGCCTATGACGCGTCCTTGAATCATCTGTCTGCCCTTTCGATCCTGATGCCCCTGCGCCGCGCCTCGTCCCTGGCAAGCGGCGTCAGCCGGTTTTGCGGGCCAAGCCGCAAGGAGCGCACCCCGTTACCCAGGGCCGCGATGTCGCGTTCCGTGATAAGCGCCTTGTCGATCGTGCCCGGTGGCGTACGGGCCGGGCCTGTGACGATCGGCGCAGTGTATGCGGCCCCGACCCTCGCCCCCTCTTCCAGATCGAAGCGATGATCTCCCGCCATCACCCGCGCCGCGAATTCGGGCGAGGCTGCGCGGCGCAGAAGATCCTGCGCGAAACGGTTCAGCTCGGCACTCGACCCGATGCGGATCCGTTCCGTCTGCGGCGCGGCGGGGGCCGCATCGGCGCGGAGCGCAGCAATTTCCTCGCGCAAGATGGCACGAATCTCGTCCCGAAGGGCTGACATCACAACGCCCCTGCATCGCGCAACGCGCCTTCGGCGGCGTTTCTGGCATTGCGGACATCGGCCTCCGTCCCGGCAAGATAAAGTCGCCCGTTGGCGCCAATCATCCGCATGTCGATCAGCTTCACGTCAGCTTCCTTCTCCGCCTCGTTGCAGGCGAGGATGGCGTAGGCAGCCGACTGGCATTCCAGCAGGTAGATGCTGTCCCCACCCAGCACCATCGACCCCAGCTTGTTGCGGTTCATCAGGAAGGCGTGCTGGTCGCTGACATTGGTCACGAGCTTCGAGGCGAGGATCTTCGGCGGCGCCACGTCATCGGCCGTCTTGTCCAGCGCCGAAAGGATCGCCGCCGCACCCGCCTGCACCTCGGCGGTGGAGCGGGAGTGGAACTGCAAGGTGCCGAACTGACGTTCGACGACCAGAAGCCCGGCGCGCACATCGGCGCTTTTCAGCACGATGTCGGTCAGCGCCTCGACATCAAGGCCAGGCGCGATTTCCACGATCTGTGCGGCCATGCGCAGCCGGGGCAGTGTGCCGCGCATCCAGGTGGAGATATAGGCCAGCGTCTGCGGCTGAAGCTGGTCGATGAAGATGGAGGCCCTGAGGTCGGTCATTTCCCGGCCCCCTGAAGGCTGCGAAGTTCTTCGAGGATCAGCTGCCGCAACGTATCACGGTCGAAACTCTCACGCGCGGGCGGCGGCGCGGCGGCAGGGGCACGCGCGGCGGCCCGGTCCGTCGATACCGCGCTAAGGTCGATGCCGGAAAGGTCCGCCGGCACATCCTTGCCGTAGGCGATCCGGGTCCATTGCACCAGATGCTGCGGGCCGACATTCTCCCCCACCGAGGACCGCCCGGCAAAGCCGGTACCGATGGTGAAAGAGGGCGGCAGATAGGTCGCGAAACCCGCCGCGCCCTGAGAGCAGGGCGCATTCACCACCACGCGGTAGACCGGCATTTCCTGTGAGAAGCGGACCAGCCTTGCGGTATCGTCGCCGTGGAAGGCCGCCGAATGCCCCGCGCCGCGCCGCGCCGTGTGCTTGGCGAAGGTCAGCGCCTGCTGGAAATCCACGGCCGAGGTCAGCGTCAGCACCGGGCAAAGCTTTTCGCGGAAGAGAAGATCGTCCTGCCCCGGCGTTGCCACCACGGGCACCAGGATCCGGGCCGAGGGGCTGACGCGGATGCCCGCGCGTTCGGCGATCCAGGCAGCACTCTTGCCGATGGACTCGAGGTTCAGGCTGCCCTTGCCGAACAGGTAATCGCGCAGCCGGTTCGTGTCCGCCTCATTGCAGACATGCGCGCCTGCGCTGCGCAGCGCGCGTTCCATGTTGCCACGATTGCTGTCCAGCGTCAGGACGACGCTTTCATTGGTGCAAAGGATGGAATTGTCGAAACTCTTGCTCTCGACCAGACAGCGCGCGGCGGCATCGACCCCGGCGGTCGGATCGACATATGCGACCGCATTCCCCGGCCCGACGCCAAGCGCCGGATTGCCCGAGGAATAGGCCGCGCGCACCATTGCGGTTCCGCCGGTGGCGATGATGACGTTGATCCGGTCGGAGGACATGATGTCCTGCACCAGCGGGATCGACGGTTCCTCGACGCACTGGATCAGGCCCGACGGCGCCCCCGCCGCCTCGGCCGCCTCGGCCAGGTGGTGCGCCGCGGCCACCGATACCGCCTTCGCGACGGGGTGCGGGCTGATGACGATGGCATTGCGGCTCAGGATCGCCAGCATCGCCTTGTAGTAGACGGTCGCGACCGGGTTCGTCGCGGGGGCCAGCGCAAAGACCACGCCCGCCGGTTTTGGGAGTTCGACGATCTTGCGCGCCGCGTCGATGCGCGGGGTGACCAGATCCAGGTCGCGGTAGTGATCGAGAAGCGCGTGGGTGCAAAGCTCGTTCTTGATCTTCTTGTGCTCGACGACGCCAAAGCCGGTCTCGGTCACGGCGAGGTCGGCGAAATGGCCCGCCTTCTCATAGCCCGCGCGCGCGACCGCCTCGGCAATCGCCAGCACCGCATCGCGGCTGAAGCTGCGGTAGTAGCGTGCCGCCCAGGCCGCGCGGCCGACCTTCATCCGGGCGCTGGACAGCGCGCGGTCGGGGACCGATAGACGGGGCGCATCGAATGTCGTGTGTTCGCTCATGCTGCCCGCCTGCCGGATTTGAGAAGCTGCCTTGCGCGGGGCATTGCAGAGTCGAAGCGGTCGAGGATCTCCTGGCAGAGGTCGACGTCAAGGACCACGCCCGGCTTGAACTGCAACACGCGCTTGTCGAGAGAGGAGAAGATCGCCCAGACCCCGTTTTCGTAAAGTGCCCGCGACACCGCAACCGCGCCTTCGGGGTGGTCGAATTCGAGCCCCAGCACCACGCCCCGCTGCCGCACGCCCACGAAGATATCGCTGTGGCGCTTCATCATCTCGGCCATGCCCCGCGCGAAGAATTCCGCCACGAAATGCACGTTCGATATGACTTCGGGCCGTTGCAGCATCTCGATGACATGGTGGCCGACGACGCAGCCAAGCTCGGCGCCCCCGGAGGTGGAGATATGGGCCGCGCCGTCCTCGATCAGCCAGCCGCCACATTCCTCGTTCACCATGCAGGCGCTGATCGGGTAAATCCCGCCGCCCAGGCCCTTGCCGCAGACGAAGATGTCGGGCTGCAGGCCATAGCCCTGCCAGCCCCACATGATGCCGGTGCGCATCAGGCCGGTCTGCACCTCATCCGCGATGAACTTGGTGCCGTATTTGCGGCAGAGGTCCTGACAGGCCTTCAAATAACCGTCGCGCGGCATCGGGAAACCGTAGGTCGCGGGGATCGTCTCGACGATGAAGGCGGCGACGTCACCCTTTCTCAGCACCTCTTCCAGCGCGCCTTCATCGTTGAAGGGGACATGGATGAATTCATCGGGGCGGTCGGCGAGAAAGATCTTCGAAAACCGCTCATCCCCGGTGGCGACCGAAAGGCCGGAATGGCCGTGATAGCCCTTTATGATAGAGACGATCTTGCGCCTTTTGGTGGCGTAACGCGCTGTTTTCAGGGCTATTTCGACCGCCTCCGCGCCGCCGGATCCGAAGATCGCGTATTTCATGTGCGGCGCGGTCTTGACCAGCTTCTCCGCAAAGGCGGCGCGTGCGACGGACGGGAACCAGTGGTTGCCCATGTCGAAATAATCGAGGCCGGATTTCAGCACCTCGACCAGTTCGGGATGCCTGTGGCCAAAATTGTAGGTCCCGCCGTTCAGGTGCAGGTCAATCAGCCGTTTGCCCGACATGTCGTAGAGGAAGTACCCCTCACGACGGTCGATCACCATCGGCGTGCCGGCATCCCTCCAGAAGCTGACCTTTCCGGGATTCCAGTACTCTGCCGCCTTGGCGAGAAGTTCCTCCTTCGAGTCAAAGGCGAAGTATCCGTAGTTGAACACCTGATTCTCCCGTCATTCCACATAAATCCTAGCATCTAACGTTTGACTCGCAACATATTTTGACTGACTACGGGCATTTTTTTGTGGGATTTCTGCCCGTAGCCTCATAAGGTAGGGTCAGAGAGAATCCGGCACAGGACCCGACATGTCGAAGAAGTCGATCCGCCACGACCACATCCTGAGCGCGCTCGAGATCGACCCCTCGATCCGTGTCAGCGCGCTTTGCGAACAGCTCGGCGTCTCGGCGGAGACGATCCGCCGCGATCTGGCGGAACTTGACGAGACCGGGCGGATCAAGCGGACCTATGGCGGGGCGGTGCGCACGAAGGCGTTCGAGCCCGCGCTGTCCGAACGCTCGAAGCTGCACATCGAGGCGCGTGAAAAGATTGCGCAACTGGCGCTGTCGCGGATCGGGGACACCCACAGCCTGTTCATCGGGGGGGGGGCGACCACGCTGCATTTCGCGCGGGCCCTGCGCGCAATCGACCGTCCGCTGACGGTCCTGACGGCCGCCTTCAGCATAGCAACCGAACTGTCCATGAACCCTTTGATCCAGGTGATGTCGCTGCCCGGCATCGTCGAGCCGAAGGAGGGGTTGGTCCACGGTGCGGAAACGCTGAAATGCATCGGACAGTTCCGCACGCCGATCGCCGTGGTGGGCGCGTCCGCGATCGACGAAGACGGCGTGAGCGAGGCACTGCTTCACGCCGCGCAGGTCTACTCGGCGATGATCAACCATGCTGATGAGACACTGATCGTCGCCGACAGCTCGAAGCTCGGGAACCGCTCGCTTCAGCAGATCGTCGAATGGAACCGCAACGTCACATTGATCACCGACGCGCCGCCGCCGCCTCGGCTTGCCAGCGCCATCCGGCAACGCGGCGGCACTGTGATCTGGAGCTGAGGGGGAGCTGTCAGGTCGAGGGGGACCTGCCTTGCACCACGATTACCTGCGCATTCGCATGAGCTGGCAAATCCCGGCAGCGAATCCGGCCAGCTGCCCCGATGAAGCCGGGAAACTCCAGCCCCGGGCGATCCAAGGATGGGTCTCGCTTCAACCAACCGACGGATTCTCCCAAAGGCTGGAGGGAAGCCGGGACGCGGGTCACATCGCGCCCGCAGAGCCGACACCGAACGCCCACATTCCCGCCTCGGCTGGCAGACCCCCGCCGCCTTCGCCCAGACCTTCATACCGCGACGGGGGCTGACGCTCCGCAACCCGTAAAGCGCCGCGCCAGCCCCGTTGAACAACCCGCCCGAACAGGCAAAACTCAAACCCGGAGTCTCGCTCACGCTGGATAAAAGCCGGGGGCGACGTCACTTGGAATAAGTCGGCGGCGCATGATAGCGGGCAGGATATCTCCAAATATGTGTACGCCTCATGAGCCTGTCTCCTTCCTTTTCAGTCTGCCGTGGCGCGCGCAAGGTAGTCGGAAACCATGTTGCCAAAACTCTGTTCGACGGCGAATTCGAACCCATCTGCCACTCGACATAGAAGCGCCTTGAGGCCGAAAACCTCGGTGAACGTCACCGCCGTATCGCCGAAGGTCGCCGGATGCAGGTCAAGCGGGCAGGCAATTGCCATGATCTGCGCCGCATCTGGACCGGTGACGTCAAAGAATGTCAGCGTATCCGATATCCGGACGATACTAATGTCAGCCGGTGCTGCGTCCGGTTTCAGCGCCGCCGACAGCGGTTCCTCACGCTCGATCTCCGCCCGCAGGATCCAGTGGTTGCGGCCAATGTGATAGAGGCTGTCGCGGTCTGAAACCGACTTCCGGTTGGGTGCATCTGGAAAGGCCGGCAGAATCCGGCCGGCCCATTGCCTGAGAGCGTCGGGGTCACCCTTCAGATCGAAAAGCGCCGAGATTTCTTGGCGATGTATTTTCACATCATATCTCATCTCATGATCTCAGCCGCTCGCCTTCCAGGTCATGAAACACCGGGGCCGTGATTATCGCGGGGATTGCGCCGTCCTTCAGCCGGGCATACGCGGTTTCCCCATGTCTTGTTCGGCCATTTTCGATCAGACCCAGACCCACCCACCGATTTTGCACGACACTCCAGACGCAGGCCGTCGTCACACCTTCGGTTGCCTCCTTGCGCCCACCGGGGGTGAGTGGCGCACCCTCTGGGATCGCGCGGTTGGGATCTAACGGTAGCAGCCCTACCAGTTCGCGCCGTCTGCGTGACCCTTGGCGGCGAAGATCGACCGAGCGCTTGCCAAGAAAATCCGCCTTCGTCTTCGACATGACCCAACTCATTCCGAGGTCATAGGGGTCAACGGTCCCATCCACCTCATGCCCGAGCGACAGAAAACCTTTCTCTACACGCAGCACATGGCTCGCCTCGGAACCGACCGGTTCGATATCGAAAGACGCGCCTGCCTTCATCACCCTGTCCCACAGCATGCGCATGTGGCGTGGGGCGACATTGACCTCGTAGGACAGTTCGCCGGTAAAACTGACCCGCATCACTCGTGCGGGCAGCCCTGCGACAGTGCCGTCGCGGAATGACATAAATGGGAACGACTCCGGCGACAGATCGATACTGGTACCGAGTGCCGTCATGACCTCTCGGGCCTTCGGACCGCAGACGGTTGCATTGTTCCACTGGCTTGTGACCGTAGTGACATACACCTGCCAGTCGGGTCGCAGTGTCTGGAGGATTTTCTCCATATGCTGGTGTATCGCATCGGCATGCCCCGTCGAAGTTGACACCACCCACCGGTGTTCATCGATGCGAAAGGCCACCCCATCATCCAGTATCAGCCCGTCATCGGACAGCATCAGACCATAGCGACCGTTCCCAGGTTTCAAGTTGGACATGACGTTGGTGTAGATGAAGTCAAGAAACCGGGCGACATCGCGCCCCTTAAGCTCAAACGTACCAAGCGGCGAGCCATCATAGACACCAACCCGTTCGCGCACCGCCCGGCATTCCCGGTTCACCGTGTCCTGAAAGCTTTCGCCCTCGCGTGGGAAGTAACCGGGGCGCCGCCAGCGCGCGCCGGCTTCGTACATGACCGCACCGTTTGCTTGGTTCCAGGCGGTGATTGGCGTGTGGCGATAAGGGAACAGGACCGATTCCTCACGCAGGCCGGCAATCGCGCCGAACGACACTGGCGTATAGGGCGAGCGGAAAGTCGTCGTGCCGACATCGCGCAAGTTGACACCGTGATGCTGGGCGATCGTACCGATTATGTTGATGTTGCCGGTCTTGCCTTGGTCGATACCCATGCCGCCCGTTGTGTAGCGCTTGACATGTTCGACATTGCTGTAGCCTTCGCGCAGCGCGAGAAGCACATCATCGACCGAAACATCGTTCTGGATGTCCAGAAATGCCTTGCCGCTGGGACCGGGCGTGTCCACCCGCCACAGTGGCTCGATCGTGTAAGCTATATCGTCGGATTCGGGGACATCGCACGGCCCGGAGTCGAATCCGCAGGCCGAAGCCGCCTCTGATCCGGCCTCGGCCCCAGTTCTGAGCGCGTCAGCCAACGTCATTCGGCCGGTCGCGGCACCGACGCTGAGGGTTGGCTGCGCCGGGACATCCGGGACGAAACACGCAATCGTCGGATCATACCGCAGGGTTCCCCGAGATTGCGAAAACAGATGCACCGCCGGGTTCCAGCCGCCGGAATGCGCCAGAAGATCGCAGCGGATCTCCCGCGCGGTCCCGCCATCCCGGCGCGACACAGTGACCGCGCGGATGCGTTTGCGTCCCTTGGCCGCAGTTACAACATGGCCAGCCAGAACCTCGATACCAGCAACCTGCTCCAAATTCCTAGCGGACACTGAATCGCGGCAGTCGACGATGGCAGCAATGCTAATCCCGGCTGCGGCCATGTCCGCGGCCGCCGCATAAGCGCTGTCGTTGTTGGTGAATACTACCGCGCGATTGCCCGGAATCGCAGCATAGCGATTTACATACGTCTGAACGGCCGAGACGAGCATCACACCCGGTCGGTCATTGTTTGCGAACACCATTGCGCGTTCGATGGCTCCAGTCGCGCAGATTACCTTCCGCGCGCGCACACGCCAACTGCGTTCTAGAAGCGCACCATGATCTGGTTTGCGTTCATTCACGACCACCAGATTGTGCTCGCGATAGGCCCAGACGGTTGCATTCTGCAAATGGGTGACGTTATCCATCATCGCCAATTCCGCCACAGCATCCGCGACCCAATCCATGGCCGGTCGGCCATCGATCTGGAGCGTACGGCTCAGCAAGCTCCCGCCCGCTTCAGTCGCTTCGTCGGCCAAAAACACCCGTGCGCCGGCGCGCCCAGCAACCAGCGCAGCCATAAGACCCGAAGGTCCTGCCCCGGCGATTAGAACATCCGCATGGGCATGGCGGGCTTCGAAATGCCCATGGGCAGGCGGATCCGACGGAGCGGCGGCCAGTCCCGCCGCGCGGCGTATGATCGGTTCGAAAAGATGCCAGCTCGGCCATTTGAAGGTCTTGTAATAGAACCCCGCAGGGATCAGGCGCGCAAACAACTGGTTGATCGCGCCAAGGTCAAACTCGGCTGAGGGCCAGCAATTGACCGACTTGGCCCGGAGGCCGCTTCTGATCGCGACCGTGGTAATCTGATTGTTGGCCGAAGCATCCGCGCCCTCCAGCTCAACCAGAGAAGCCGGCTCCTCGACCCCGCTTCCCACGATCCCCCGCGGGCGGTGGTATTTGAAGCTGCGCGCGGTCACAGATACGCCGTTCGCGATCAGGGCCGAGGCAAGGGTATCGCCTTCAAAGCCGTCGTAGGGCTTGCCGTTGAAGTGAAAACGCAACTTACGATTACGATCGATGCGTCCACCTGTGGGCCGCCGGTAGTCATGCGCCATCGGGGCCTCCAACGATGTCATGCGTGCGCGTATCACGCCAGATTGTCAGCCATTCACCGCAACCACGCGTGTGACACCAGCGCTCCTGGACTGGGCCAAGAGGGTTTGGCACGACGGTCAGATAGTCCACCCATTCGGCATCGCTGACCTTGGTCGGGTCAGGCCTGTCGGCTCCGGCAGGGCCACCAAAGCTAAACTCGCTTTCATTGCGTTCGCCGCAAAAGGGGCAGGTGATGATAAGCATGCGCCTGTTCTTTCTAACGGGCCGTTGTAGTGCCAGATTCCATGATGAAATCCAGATGCCGGAAACGATCGAGTGTGAAGGGCGCCATTAGTGGATGCGGCGCGCCCTTAGCCACCAGATGCGCAAGCGTCAGCCCGCCTGCAGGGATCGCCTTGTAGCCCCCCCACCAGCCCGCTGTGACGAAGAGCCCTTCGACATCGGTCTTCGACATGATCGGGGATGCATCATGCGCGATATCGAGATGCCCGCCCCATTGCCGCATCAGCTTGAGTTTCTTGAACGCCGGAAACAGTGACAGCATCGCCGAGACGGTATCTTCGAAGACGTGTTGCTTGATGTCCCGACGAAAGCTCTGCCCCATGTCGGGCGCGCCGCCGATAACCATCTCGCCTTTGTCCGACTGGCTGAAATAGAACCCGCTGTCCGGGCAGTTCACGATCACATCGACGAGCGGCTTCACCGGCTCCGACACGAAAGCGGTCAGGTTCATCGTTCGGAGCGGCAGGCGTAGTCCGGCGGTCTCGGTCACTGAGGTGGTGTGACCGGATACAGCCACCACCACCTTTCGCGCTCGGATCGTCCCTCGGTTGGTCTCTACACCTTCGATGGCGCCCTGCCCGTCTCGGATCAGGGCTTTAACGGCAGTCTGCTGATGTATTTCCACGCCCCGCGCATCCGCGGCACGCGCATAGCCCCATGCCACCGCATCGTGGCGGTTCACGGCCGCGTCTGTGTGAACCATACCGCCGATAATCGGCAAACGCGCATCCGCCCCGCCACCCGTCAGCGCGGGAATGCGGCGGCGCAGTTCTGCCGTCGAGATTTGCTCGTATGTTGCGCCATAGATGTCCATCGTCAGCTGGCGGCGGCGCAGCTCGCGCATCTTTGGATAGGTCTGGACCACGTCAACCATCGTGCGCTTGGAGTGCATCATGTTGAAATTGAGTTCGCGGGTCAGACCTTCGAACATGGCGACCGACTTCACATAGAATGGGATCGATTCGTCGCGCATATAGTTTGATCTTATGGTGACGGTGTTGCGGGCGATGTTGCCGCCACCCAGCCAGCCGCGCTCGACCACCGCGACGCCGGTGATGCCAAACTCCTTGGCCAGATAATAGGCCGTGGCCAATCCATGCCCCCCTGCCCCGATCACGATGACATCGTAGCGATCCTTCAACGGCGGGCTGCGCCAAGCCTGTCGCCAGTTTCTATGGCTGCAGACTGCGTTCCGGGCGAGGGAGAGGATTGAGTAATTCTGCATGATAGTAACATTTCTCATCATCAGTTATAATCGGTCAAGGGAAATGTTGGCCGACGGATCGGTTCTTGCCAGCAACGCAAAACTCGCGCTGCAGATGGCAAACGCCCTCCTCCGTGGCCATTTGGCACCGCATCAGAACCGGTCGGCAGGAAATGAGCGTAACTTGAATCCCGCTGGAATCTGTCCGACCTATGGTAAGTCGCCCAGGCCGTTATTAGACGGGACACATTGAGAAACCGAAGCTCATGGGAGAATAGAGAGGAGCGAATGGCCGGAAGTTCGGAGGTCGAGGCAGAGGTCGGGCGCGCGCTACATCGGCTCCGCCAGGAACGCGGCATGACCGTGAGCGATCTGGCGGCGCGGGCAAACCTTTCGACGGCGATGATTTCCCGGATCGAGAACGGGAATGTCTCGCCATCGCTCTCCACGCTTCACTCCCTGTCGGAAGCCTTGTCTGTCTCCATCATGGCCCTGTTCTCGAACAGCGAGAATTCGGCCGATATCCATCATGTGCGTTCCGGCGGCGGCCTGCCGGCCCGGCGGGTCACACCGGGGCACGCGCATGACTATCTACTGCTTGGCAAGCACTTCGGCCCCGGCGGCAGATTTCAATCTGCCCGTATCCGCATCCGCCGCGCTGGCGCTGGTACGCTGCCCCGTTATCAACATGAGGGACACGTCTTCATCTACATGATCTCCGGCGAGGCCACCTATACTTGCGGCACAGAAAGCTTCACGATGCAGTCGGGCGACACGCTCAGCTTTGATGCCAAACTGCCGCACGGGTTCGGCGAGATTGCCAGCGATGCGATCGAGTTCATCACCGTGTCGGCAAGACCGGACTGATCAAGCTCCAAAGCCTCTAAGGAAAAATCGCACCGATGCGCAGGCTTTTGACGGTTCAGGTCCCGGCCTGTGAACCACCGTGGGCAACGAAACTCTATGGGAGAGATACGTCACGGCGGCGCCACGGCTACCTACACCTTCAGAGCAACGATACAGCGATCACAATCTTCAACCGCACCAGCAAGTTCGCTGTGACCCGGCTTGTCGAATAGTCTGAGAGACGGACGGCACGGGAAGTCCTGGAGCGTCTGCTCAAGGCCGTTCCCCACCCATCTCGCCGGTCTCATGGCCGCCTGGAACTTCGCTCGCAGCCTCAAGACCCTGAGCGGGCTCACGCCTTTCCAATACAACCGCGAAGCCTGGACTTCAGAGCCCGATCGTTTCATCGTGGATCCCACCCGCCAGATGCCGGGACTGCACAACTGGCCCCCTAGAATCCGATGTTACGCTTCGGAGCGGCGAATATCGCCTTGGCGCATGGATAGCGATCCAGAATTTCCGGCCCGCCGGGCACCAATTCGGGGTGCAGAACACCGTCCTTCCAGACTTCGATGCCGTCGACGATGATCGTCGGGTCAACGATATTCCAGGAAATCTCTCCGGGCGCGTAAGCGCCGCAGGTGTGGAAATGCAAGAGCCTCGGATTGCCGAAAGCCGCGCCGCTCCAACGCTCATAATTGTCCGACGCCTTGCCGGAGAACTCACATCCCGGATGGATCCCGGCATGCCATGAATGAACGAAATCCCTGTCGACACCAAACTTGTCCGCCACGAACCGGTAGTGCGCTTCGGCTGCATCGACGGCCGCTTTGTCGCCAGAAAATCCGACGATACGGCCTTCCGTGAACGTCGCGAAAAGCGCGCCGTCGTATTCGCGCGCATAAGGATCATAATACATCGATCCGGTTCCGACGAGGAAGCCGGGCAGCGCGACGGTACCGGTAAAACCCGCTGCGGGGATCGGTGTAAAGACCGGCATCGGAAATCGGTAGATGCTGACATCCTGCAACGGCGCGACCGAACGCGGCCCACCGCCTCGAAAATCCGTTCCGGCGGGGCAGGTTACATGGATGGCCCTGGCCCCGCCGAGCATCCGGTTGAGGGCAGATTTTAGCAGATCGAATGCGCGAAAATCAGCCGTGCCATAGGCCGATCCGAGCATGCCGACATCGAGCGCATAGGATACGACCGCCTGACCGTTCGACTTCATATCAGAGAAGCGAAGCTGGTCACCGATGCGGGCAAGAAAGACAGTTCGATCAGCTAGAGCCATCGCTGTTCGAACTTCGGCGGGAACCTCCGTGGCTTGCGGTTCGAATGCCACTTCCTTGAGGGTCACGCTCGCTCCGATCCGGCGCCCGGCCTCGGCGATCACTCTTGCGATATCTTCATCATAATATCCCAGTCCGGGTTCCTCACAAATTATGAGCAGCCGGTCGTTTCGCCTTGTGCCAGCGCAGTTGACCAAAAGGTTCGCCGCACCTCTTTCAACGGAAAGCTCCTGAGCTGGCATAGCATACCTGAGATCTGACTGATGCGCCTCAATAGCGGCAGCCGCCGAGAGATTTCAATTTGAGTCTCATTATCCGATACATTAACATATCTAATATGTTGCCGAACCTTCCCTTCGTCGCTCTGCGCGCTTTTGAAGCGGTCGTACGCCTGCGCGGCTTCGGCCGCGCTGCCGAAGAACTGGGCGTGACACAAAGTTCGGTCAGCCAACATGTTAAAATGGTTGAGGATTGGATTGGGTGCCGCCTGCTGGTTCGTGGACCGAGAACAACGGTCGCGACAAAGGAAGGCCAGATGCTGGCAAATGCGATCGACGCCGGTATCGGGCAAATAGGAGAGCTGTGCGATAAGCTGCGCCACAGCGGGCGCGCGGACCCCACGATCACCGTATCCTGTGCGCCGGGCTTTGCTGTTAACTGGCTGTTTCCGCGCCTGATCAAATTCGATCAGCTTCACCCCGACACGCCAGTGTCAATATTAACCGATCCCTCACCGGTCGGATTTGCCGCAGGACAGGTCGATGTGGCAATCCTCTACGGCATGGGCGACCATCCCGGATTGCACACGGAACGGCTTCTGAATGAGCGGGTTTTCCCGGTCTGCTCACCGGCGCTGCTAAGCGGGGGGCCCGCGCTGAATAAGGTCGCTGACCTTGCCCACCATACTTTCCTGCTGGACGAGCTGGCCGATATTGGCGGCAACCCACCGACCTGGGCGTTCTGGGCGGAGCAGACACGGCAGATTTTGCCACAACCCGCGCGCACCCGAAGGTTCGGACAAGCCAACATGGTCGTACAGGCCGCGATTCAGGGTCTGGGAGTTGCGCTCGGCCGGGAACCGCTCGTAACGGATGCGCTGGCGACTGGCCAACTCATACGTCCACTCGAAGGCATTGCCGTGTCCCAGTTCGCCTATTGGTTCGTTTGCCCCAAGGCGGCGATGAAATCCGATCGTATCCTGCGGTTCCACGAATGGCTGTTTCATGAGGCCGGCAATAGTCAGGAGCGGCACCTTAAGAAAACCTAATGCCATACATTATGACAGAGCTATTGGGGGAGCGGCTCGCCCTGCCCTAGACTGGCCGAATATGGCTCCAGAACAAGGCAACAAAGGCATGTATCTAAAGAACGCTTGGTACGTCGCAGGTTGGAGCAAGGACTTCGACCATGATCTGAAAGCCGAAACTTTTCTTGGCGAAGAGATCGTCATCTACCGCAAGAGGGACGGCTCACCGGTGGCGCTGGAAGATGCCTGCCCGCACCGCAAGCTGCCGCTGTCAAAGGGCAGTCTGAAGGATGATACCGTGGTATGTGGCTATCACGGTCTGACCTTCGATTGCAGCGGCGCCTGCGTTGCGGCACCGACGCAGCCCGACAGGATCCCGAGCCGGGCGGTGGTTAGGTCCTATCCGGTCGTTGACCGGTACCGATTCCTGTGGATCTGGATGGGCGATCCTTCGCTAGCCGACCCGGACAAGATTTTCCCGATCGAGAATTTCGACAGTCCGGAATGGGGATATACCGACGGCGGGGTTATTGACATAGAGTGCAATTACCTGTGGATCGTCGACAACCTGCTTGATCCAAGCCATGTGGCATGGGTCCATCTTACCTCCTTCGCCGGTGCCGGCACAGAGGACCAGCCGCTCCATGTTGCGCGGACCGAACGCGGGGTGATCGTGTCGCGCTGGATCTACGACCGGCCGCCGTCGCCCTATTACGCCGGTCTGGTCCGGTTCGAGGGAAACTGCGACCGGCTCCAACACTACGAAATGTGTTATCCCGCCATAGGACTGAACAAGTCGGTCTACACGCCGGTGGGCACCGGCGGGCCGGACATGGCGCCCGTCGAAAAAACCTTCATCAATATCTCCTACAATTTCATGACCCCGATCGACGAGGATCGCAGCCGCTATTTCTGGTTCCAGCACCGCAATTCCGACCCACAAGACCAAGCGATTTCCGAAAAGATGAATGCTGGCGCCCGCATGGCTTTCGAAGAGGACCGGGCGGTTCTGGTCGCGGTTCACAAGGGCATGAAGCACAAGAAGACCCCCAATATCGATCTCGGGCTCGACTCCGGCGCAAAGCTGTTTCGATTGCAACTGCAGCGACTGATTGATGAGGACGCCTCCGCCGTTACGGCAGCGCGATAGTCTGGCAAACGACGGACCTGAGCCTGTGGCTCTCGCATCGCAGGGCCTGCCGACGCGGATAGACGGCCGACGCTTCGAAGGACAACAGCCGATTGGTGCTCCGTTCGGCATCGACAACAAAGAAGGGAAGACTATGTCCGCCTGGATAAGAATGATCTCGGACGAAGATGCGGATCCGGCGCTGCGCGACGTTCTCGACCTCGCCCGGACGCCGCACGGTACGGTGGATAACGTCATGCGTGTGCATTCACTACGCCCCAACACGATGAAAGGCCATGTCTTCCTTTACCGCGCCGCCCTGCATGACGAGGCCAACAGCTTGCCGACTTGGCTTCAGGAAACCCTCAGCTCCTATGTATCGATACTGAACGATTGTCCTTACTCTCTCGCCAACCATTGGGCCAATGCACGCCATCTGATCGGTGATGATGTACGGGCGCACCAGATCGAAAAGGCGCTGCATGCACGCAAGCCGGATACGGCCCTTGCTGGGCGAGAGCTGGCCTTGATGCGCTATGCCGAAAAACTGACCCTGACGCCAGGCAAGATGGCAAAAACCGATGTCGAGGATCTCCGGCGCGAAGGGCTGGACGACGGGCAGATCCTGGAGGCCAACCAGATCATCGGATACTTCAACTATGTGAACCGGCTGCTGAACGGACTCGGCGTGACAACCGACGGCGATGTCATTGGCTACTATTCGAAAGACGATTGAACTCACGCGCCGCGGGCCACCCCTGCCCTCTTGAGCCTCAATCCGGGTTGCCGGGCGGTCCCGGCTGCAGCGCGCTAAAACCGTTTTCCGTGATCTGGGCCGATCGTGTCAGTGCCCGAGCAGTTGGCTCAAGAACAGTTGCGCCCTATCGCTCTGCGGATTGCTGAAGAACTCCTGCGGTTCGGCGATCTCGATGATCTCGCCCTCATCCATGAACACGACGCGATCGGCGACCTTTCGGGCAAATCCCATCTCGTGTGTCACGCAGATCATCGTCATTCCTTCCTCAGCCAACTCGATCATCACATCGAGCACGCCCGCGATCATCTCCGGGTCCAGCGCCGAAGTAGGCTCGTCAAACAGCATGATCTTGGGCTTCATGCAGAGCGCCCGCGCGATCGCCACACGTTGCTGTTGGCCACCAGACAGTTGCGGCGGGTATTTGCCCGCCTGCCCGGCAATATGAACTCGCTCCAGGTAGCCCATGGCGAGTTCGGTAGCCTCGGCCTTCGATGCGCCACGATTGCGCATCGGGCCCAAGATGAGATTGTCAAGAATGGTCATGTGCGGAAAGAGATTGAAGCTTTGGAATACCATGCCGACTTCGCGCCGGATCAGCTCGATGTTCTTCATTCCGGGCTTCACCTCCACCCCGTCAACCAGGATCGTGCCCTTCTGATGGGCCTCAAGCTGGTTGATGCAGCGGATCATCGTGGATTTTCCTGACCCGGAGGGGCCGCAGACCACCACTCTCTCTCCCTCGGCGACCGTCAGGTTTATGTCATGCAGCGCACTGAATTCGCCGTACCACTTGCACATGTGTTTGATTTCGACCAGCGGTTTTGCAGTCGCATCGAGCATGGTTACGATCTCCTATCGGCGATTTCGGGAGGCGCGGCGTTCCAGCCAGCCGAACAGCAGCGCAAAGCTGTAGCACAGGATGAAGTACATAGCGCCGACCAGAATCCATGTCTCGAAGACCTTTGTGGTCGTCGACGCAACCTCGGTCGCCAGATAGGTCAGTTCCTGGATCGAAATCAGCGAGACGATCGCCGAATCCTTGATTAGCGTGATGAACTGTCCCGCCAACGGCGGAAGGATCTTCCGCAACGCTTGGGGCAGGACTACATCGCGCAGTACATTCGTGCGCGACAGTCCGATTGCACGCGCGGCCTCCCACTGGCCATGTGGGACCGACTGTATTCCCGCGCGAACGATTTCAGTGATATAAGCGCCTTCGAACATCGCCAGGCACAGGACCCCGGCCAGAAAGTTCGGGAAAAGCTGAGGGTCTCCGAACAGGACGCGAAACATGGGATTGTCGACGAGCACTGCGCTTCTATCGATATCCTCAATGCCAAGTAGGGGAAAAATCTGGCTTGAGATAAAGAAGTAGAAGATGAAGATGAAGACCAGTGGCGGGAGGTTCCGGATCAACTCGACATAACCGCGGCTGAGAATGCGCAGGGTCAGATTCTCGCTTGTGCGCCAGTATCCCATGACGACGCCAATGATGCTTGCAAGGATGGTGGCCCAGACCGCCAGACGCAATGTCGTGGCCAGCCCGAAAAGCAGCAGGTTAGCGACATATGCGCCGGATGTCTCATCATAGCGAATGATGAAATTGATAACTCGCGACCAACTCCAATTATAGACCAGAACGTCGTTTACACGATAGCCGGCGTAAAGAAGCAACGCTGCTACGCCTGCAAAAAGAGCGAAATCGACCAGGCTCAATCGCTTTTTCGGCGGCGCCGGAGGCGAAGAGGTGCGATCCATTCAGTTTATTCCTTGGGGCAAAAAAGAGGCGCTGGCCGATCCCCGCGCCTCTCGTTGTCGTGGCTGTGCTTCCTATTCCGCGGCCACCATGTCCTTCCAGGCCGACTGGTCCTTGAACCAGTAGTCGTTCGTTTCCTGGAGCCAGCCATTCGAGGTGTTGACCAGAATCCAGTTGGAGAAGAAGTTCAGCGTATCAACGTCGCCCTTGCGAATTCCGAAGGCTTCGTCGCCGCGGGTCAAGTACTCGCCGTCGTTGGCAACAAACACCTTGTCCGGGTTTGCATCCGCCCAGAAACGCGGCTTGGGTGCCGATGAAATCATCGCATGGGCATTGCCGTTGACCACCTCCTGAAAGGCCTGCGCGTCATCATCAAATTGTCGCAGCGTCGCTTTGGGGAAACGCTTCTGTGCATAGTTGCAGGGTGTGGCGCCGCGACGGCACGCAATCGTCACACTGGCATCGTTATAGTCGTCGAGCGACGTGAAGCCTCCGGCAAGCTCCTTGTTGCTGGCCATCTGCTGGCCGGAATGCGCATAGGGGATCGTGAAGTTCACCGTCAGGTTCCGCTCCGGCGTGATCGACATGCCACCGATGATGACATCGAACTTTTTCGCGAGCAGTGCCGGAATGATCCCGCTCCAGGCGGTAGGAACGAATTCCACTTCGACTCCCATGTCCGCTGCCACCTTTTTGGCGACATCGATTTCAAAGCCGATCAGATTTCCTTCCTTATCCCGCATTGCCCAGGGCACGAAGGTGGACATGCCGACGCGTAGTTTGCCGCGCTGCAGGACCTCTTCCAAAGCGCTCTGTCCGGCGACAGGTGTCGCCGAAGTGGCAACCGCAGCGACCGCAAAACTCGCGGCAGAAACTAACACTTTCATGAATTGCAGAAATTTCATCGGTTCTCCTCCAGTGTTTTGAACGTGTTCTGGTTATTGGTCTCAGCGCTTGGTCTTGTTCAACGAACGTTCGAACAGGCTCACGCTGATCGACAAGGTGACCGTCACGGCCAGGTAAATTCCTGCCACCAGGAACCAGACCTCGAAGGCCATAAACGTGTCGGAGATCAGATTCAGTCCAGCAGTGGTCAATTCGGACACAGCGATCACGCTGACGATCGCTGAATGCTTGATCAGCGAGATGAGCAGCCCGGTGAGTGGCGGCAGGATCAGCGGCAGTGACTGCGGAATGACCACAAAGCGGTACTTGTCGACGACGTTCAGGCCGATAGCGTCGGCGCCTTCATACTGTCCGTGATCGACGCCAGTGATCCCGCCACGAATGATCTCGGCCGCAAATGACCCCTCGAAGAACGCCAGGCACAACACGCCCGCCCAGAAACGGTCGATACCGAAGATCGGGGCCAATACAAAATAGAACAGGAAGAGCTGCACCAGCAGCGGTGTGTTGCGGATCGCTTCCAGATACCACTTGGCGATGATCCGCCCCGCAATCGAATTCGAAAGACGCGCGAAGGCGGTCAAGAACCCAATCGAAACGGCGATGAAACCGCTCACCGCAGCCAGTTTCAAAGTCTGGATCAGCCCCTTGACCAGCGGACCCCAGATGATCTCTCCGTCAATGACGCGATAGAAGAATGGTTCGACCCGGTACCATTGCCACCTGTACTCCATCGCTTGCGCGCCGCGCCAGATCAGAACGCCGAGCACAAGAAAAATCAGCACCGCCTGCGCAACCTGCCAGATCGTCCGTGTGAGGGCGCGGACGTCCAGCCCGACCTCCTCTCGCACACGCAGTTCGCGAGGGGTTGACGCTGCGGTCCTGCTTTGCATGAACGCTCCCAAGACTCACGGCCGACACCTTTGAACAAGTATCGGTGCCACATATAGCCTAGTCAACTTTTTTTGTATGCTCATATCAAATAAGATTATAATGATGACTACTCGCTGGCGTAAGTTTGACTAATCACTATGCGTCGTCGCGGCACCAAGGGGATAAAGCGCCATGAAGATTACGTTTCGGCAGGTCGACGCGTTCCGCACCGTCGTTTCAACCGGCACCGTGACGGAGGCGGCGGCGATGCTGGGCGTCTCGCAACCCGCTGTCAGCCGGCTAATTTCGGATCTGGAATCCGAAGTCGGGTTTCAGCTCTTCCAGCGATCGGGCCGGGTTCTGGTCCCTACCGAGGAAGCGAGGCTGCTGGTCTGTGAAGTCCGGCAGGCGATCAGCGGGATGGAGCATATCAAGCAGGCGGCCATCGCGATAGGCAAGTTCGGCCACGCCCGGCTCACGCTTGTCACCACACCGACATTTTCTACGCAACTCGCCCCCGACCTGATCAGCAGCTTTGCCAAGGTGCGCCCCGAGGCTATGGCGCGCATGGAGATCGAGGCCAACGACGACACGGTCGAATGGATGGTGTCGCAGAACCACGATTTCGGGATCACTGCCAACGAACCTGTGAATCCCTCGTTCGAAAGCCTGATGATCAAGAACGACGATGTCTATTGCGTCCTTCCGAGCCATCACGAACTGGCGGGAAAAAACCTGATACACGCCCATGACCTTTCCGGCGAGGTCTTCATCTCATACATTGCCACATCCCGATTCAGGTTTGAAATCGACCGCTTCTTCGAGGCGAAGAAGATCGAACGCCGGATGCTGTATGAGACACGCACCACCGATGCGATTTGCCGTCTGGTTGCGCGCGGCCTCGGGGTCGCGGTGGTCGGCTCCAGCGAGAGCTATCTCAGCACAATGCCCGATTGCGTCGCGCTGCCCTTCGCGGCACCTCTGAGCTTTCGCGCGGTACTGTTCTGGTCGAAGAACCGGCCGCTCTCTGCGGTTGCAAACACGTTCCTAGAGATCGCGCAAAGATCCGTCAGCGCCGGTTGAGCGCCGCGCGGAAGCGTTGTCGCGCGGCGGCACTGTGGACATGGGCATAGTCGCGCGGATAGGCTTCGCCCGGAACTATCTCCAGGACCGCCATCTGCGGTCCCGGCGCCTTGAGCAGCTCGGGTAGCCCCTCGCGAAGCGCATCGGGATCGTCAAAGCTGCGGGCACCGACATATCCCGCGGCGCGGGCCATAGCCGCGAAATCGACCCTATCGGCTCCCGGGATTGGATGCGCGCCATTGACCTCGTAAACCCGGTTCGCGAACAGGAAGTGGTAAAGATTGGTGACGCCTGCATTGGCAATGGTCACAAGTGAGCCGAGGTTCATCAGCAGACTGCCATCGCCATCGAAGACGAATACTCTTCGTTCAGGATTTGCCAGCGCTAGTCCGAGCGCGTGGGACGACGCTTGGCCCATCGCGCCGACCCCGACATAGTTAAGATCTCGGGGATTCAGGACCAGCCAGTCAAAGCAACTCTGGTAGACTGCGACGACAATATCTTCGTCGGCCACATGCGGGATCGCGGCTTTCAATGCATCGTCACGTCGCAATGTCATGGTGCCTCCGGCGCACGGCCAATCAGGAATACATGGGGGCGAGACGTGGCATATGCTGCGACGATTGCCTCCTGAATGTGGTCGACATCTTCGGGATCTTCGATCAGCGAATGCGATAACTGCATCGCATCGAGTACGGGGCGGATGATACGCACGCCATAAACAGCCGATTGTTCCGGTCCGAGATGAGGTTCTTTGCCCTGGAGCCCCACCATCATCACCACGGGCAGCTTGTAATCCATGCCGATCGCGCGGATTGCGTTCAGGGAGTCCATCAACCCGGTCTGCTGCATGATCAAAACCGCACGGGTGCCATTATAAGACATCGCCGCACAGATCGACACGCCTTCATCCTCCTTACAGATCCGGGTCAGGCGGAAGTCAGGGTCACGCGAGATGGGCCAGAGCAGCCCGTCACTGGTCACGATATCGGGCAGGGCAATGATTTCGCGCACACCAGCGGATTTGATACCAGCGATAATCTTGGCACCGGCAGGATGGGCGACGGTCGACGCCAGAGGGGCGATGGATGGAGAGGCAACCATTATCCATCTCCGATCAGAAAGGATGAAATCACGGCAACGCAGGCGCGCAGTTCCTCCGGCCGGCCGATCGTGATCCGGATAAAGTCGTGGAATGCGGGCGAAGCGAACCTGCGCACCGAAATACCACGCGCCCGCAACGCGGCGTCGGCAGCCTCTGCCGTCTTTTCAGGATTAGGAAATTTCACCAGAACGAAGTTCGCTTGGCTTGGGACCACCTGAAGCCCCAAACCCTCAAGTTCAGAAGTCAGCCAGGTGCGACTGCCAAGATTGGCGCTTCGGACGAATGAGGTATGGGCATGATCTTCCAGCGCGGCGATCGCCGCCGCAGCCGACGGCGAAGCAACCGGGAAGGTCAGCGCGATGCGGCGCAGCGTGTCAATCACATCGTCGGGGCCATAGGCCCAGCCCACTCGCGCACCTGCCAGTCCAAATATCTTGGAGAAGGTGCGACACATCACGACGTTGCCGGACTCTTCTACCAACTTGTGTGCAGGCTCATAGTCGGGGGCGTCCACATATTCCTCGTAAGCGCTGTCAATGACCAGCAGTGCGTCATTGGGCATGGCGGCATGCAATCGACGCAGCTCAACCCCAGACAGGTAGGTGCCGGCGGGGTTTTCAGGACTGGCAATATAGATGATGCGCGTTCGCTCGCTGATGGCGGCAATCATTCGGTCGACTGACGGTTTGAAATTGTCATCAGGCACCGAGATCAATGCAGCATCATTGGCGTAGGCATAGTTCGGCACCTTGAGATAGCCGTTGACGCTGCGCATCAGTTCGGTGCCGGGTCCGAGATAGGCGCGCGCCAGACGCGCAAGCAGGTCATCTGATCCCTGACCGATGGTGATTAGGTCGGCCTGCAGGCCAAAACGGCGAGCTATCGCGGGCGCAAGGGCCGCATCTGGATCTTCAAGGTAGCGCTCGATCCCGGCAACCGCTGCGCGCGCCGCAGCGGCCGCATGGGGGCTCGGCCCATAAACGCTTTCGTTTGAATTCAGATGGATCGCAGCAGGCGAGATCGTCGTGTCAGCCGCGCCGATCATGTGAGGCCGAATCTTGTCAATTGCCGATTTCGCGCGCGGGACGGCCATCTCTACCTCCGAGTACACAAAAATTATCGTATCACACATAGCACTTATTTTTTCAATTCACTTTCTATTTTATTATGTTAGAAAACTGGTCGGCAGGCGCGAAATTCCTCACACCGAAGGACTGCAGATGCCTAACCATGCTTCCGATAGCCGCCTTCGGCTAACCATCGACCTCGACAGGCCCGGCCGCAGCGTCGGCGATCTGATGCTGCGCTGGTCAGACAACACCAATCCATTGGGCTATCACCCGATCCCGGTGATTAGCATCAAAGGCCGTGACGGGCCGGTTGTGTTGATTCTCGGCGGCACTCACGGTGACGAGTTCGAGGGCCCTGCCGCGATCATGCGGCTGGCTCGCCGCCTTTCGCCCGATACGCTCGCGGGCCAGGTTATCCTAATACCGGCATTGAATGCCCCAGCGCTCGCGGCCTCTTCCCGAGTGAACCCTCTGGACGGGGCCAACCTGAACCGCGCCTTTCCTGGCGATGCCGACGGCGGTCCCAGCGCGATGCTGGCACATTTCGTCGAAACGGTGCTGATGCCGCGCGTTGACGCAGTTATCGATCTGCACTCCGGTGGCAAGGCCGCGTTCTTCCAGCCCTGCGCTCTGGCGACCCGCACTGCAGACTCTGGCCTCTATGCGCGCAACCTGGCTCTTGCAAAGGCTTTTGGCCTGCCGTTGATCTGGGTTCTGGGCGAAAACAATGACAACAGGTCAGTCAATGCCGCCGCCGAACGTGCAGGCGTGCCGATGATCGCGGCCGAACTGGGAGGCGGAGGCGGGTCGGACCCCGCCATCACCGGGCTGGCGGAATTCGGGCTGTTGCAATGTCTGGGATACCTTGGCCTGGTTGACAGCCCGCCTGTTTCAAACACACCGCCCCGACGCGTGCAGATCGCTTCGCCACTGGATTCGGTCTATGCGCCGGCCGACTGCCTGTTTGATCGCGCCGTTAGCGCCGGACAGGACGTCAGCGCCGGCCAGACCGTCGGTTGGGTCCATCATCCGGCCGAGCCCGAGCGAGCGTCGCGATTGCTGTCCTTTCCCACCGACGGGCTTGTGCTTGCTCACATCTGCCGTGGCATGGTGCGCCGCGGCGAGTTGCTGGCCCTGGTTGCCCGCGATGTCCCCGAAGGTCATTGAATGAAGGAATACACGCATTTTATCCGCGGCGCCTTCACGGGCGAAACCGGCGAGAAGATCCACAGCGTGGATCCTGCCACCGGTCGCGCGTGGTCACGGATCTCACGCGGGAGCGTCGCAGATGCAGATCGGGCGATGCGCGCCGCCGACCATGCCTTCCGCGAAGGGCCCTGGGCGGAGGCCGACGGCATCGCAAGGGCAGATTTTCTGGAGCGGCTTGCTGACCACCTGGAACTCCATTGGCAAGAGCTTGTTGAAGCCGAAGTGCGCGACAACGGCAAGCGCATCAGCGAGGTGCGCGGACAGTTTTCCAACCTCCACATGTGGTACAGGCATTTTGCGGCCCAGGCGCGCAAGATCGGGCCTGAGCCACAAGCAAATCGCGTCCTAGGCGTGGAAAGCGAGACGCAGTTCCTGCCTTATGGCGTGGTCGTGGCGATCACGCCGTGGAACTCCCCGCTGATGATCCTGGCGTGGAAGTTGGGCCCGGCCTTGGCAGCCGGCAACACGGTGGTGGTGAAGCCGTCGGAGTTGGCCTCGGCTTCGACCCTCGAATTTGCCCGCTTGGCACATGAAGCGGGTCTGCCGGCAGGCGTATTGAACGTGGTCACCGGATATGGCCATGAAGCCGGCGAAGCGCTGGTGCGTCATCCACTGACCCGCAAGGTGACCTTTACTGGCTCGGATACTGGTGGCCGCAAGGTGGCCGCCGCAGCGGCGGAAGGCGTCGTGCCAACCACTCTCGAACTGGGCGGGAAGTCGCCGCAGATCGTATTTGCCGATGCCGATCTCAGCAACGCGATGAACGGGATCCTATCCGGCATCTTCTTGTCCAATGGGCAGAGCTGCGTTGCCGGTTCGCGACTTATTGTCGAGGCTTCGATTGCCGAAATTTTCGTGGAGCGTCTGCTCGAGAGAGCCCGGATCCTGCGGCTCGGTGACCCGATGGATCCAACCACCCAGGTGGGTCCGCTGGCCAACGAGCCGCATTGGCGAAAGGTGACGGACATGATCGAACAGGCGAAGGCAGATGGCGCCACTTGTCTGCTGGATGGGACCAAAGCGGCGGCCGGTCATAGTGGCTTTTATGTAGGGCCCACGATCTTCACCGATGTCGCCCCGAAGACCCGGCTGTGGCAAGAGGAAGTTTTTGGCCCGGTACTTGCCGTAACAAGCTTCACCGAAGAGTGTCAGGCGGTCGCGCTGGCCAATGACAGCGACTACGGGCTGGCTGGCGGCGTCTGGACAGCAGATCCGGGCAAAGGCAAGCGCGTTGCAAGTGCAATCAACGCTGGCACCGTTTACATCAATCATTACCGCAGTACCGATCCGGGCAGCCCCATCGGCGGGGTCAAACTTTCGGGCTATGGCCGCGAACTCGGGCCCGACGCGGTGAAGGACTACCTGCAAGTCAAGTCGGTTTGGACCGGTCATCAGCCGATGCCGGACCCGTTCCCGTCGCCCTGAGGAGGAAGTATGACCAGCCCTTTCGATATCCCTGTCGGCAATTTCTCCGGCCATGAGAGGCAGGAAGTCTGGAAGCTGAAGCACGACCCGGAACTGACCGAGGTTGGTCCCGGCACTCCCTGCGGCGAATATCTTCGCCGCTTCTGGATGCCGGTCGCGATGACAGACCAGGTGGGCGACCTGCCCTACCGAATTCGCATCCTCGGCGAGGACCTGGTGCTGTTCCGCGAGAAAAAGGAGGGCAAGTTGGGGCTGACGCATCTGCACTGCTGCCATCGCAACATGAGCCTGGAGTTTGGCATCGTCGAGGACGGCGGCATCCGCTGCTCCTATCATGGCTGGAAGTATGGTCTTGACGGGACGATTTTGGAAACGCCCTGCGAACCGCCGGCGAGCCAGGTGAAGAAGAAGGCCTGCCTCGGGGCCTATCCAGTGATCGAATACAAAGGGCTCGCCTTCACCTATATGGGTCCGGCTGCGCAGAGACCGCCCTTTCCGGTGATGGATACTTTCGATGAAGAGGGCGACGAACTGGTGCCCTATCTCATCACCTCGCCCTGCAATTGGCTTCAGGTCATGGAGAATGCCTGGGACCCGTTTCACGTCGTCTATCTGCACACACTCGCGGTGCGCTCGCAGTTTATCGACGCTTTCGCCGAGATGCCGATGATCGAGTTCCACGAAAGCGCGGCGGGGGACTTCTATACCAACGTGCGGCGCGTCGGCGACTTCGTCTGGATCCGGGTGCATGATCACATGCTGCCTTCCTTCACTCAGAACGGCGGGCACTTCCCGGTTCCGGACCGATCGCGCTACTTTGGCCGCGGTGGGTTGACGCGTTGGATCACGCCCGTCGACGACACACACACGATGGTCATCGCGTGGCGACATTTCCGCGATCCCGAATTCAACGACGACCCGCGCGGGCTGACCGACAAAAGTCAGGTGGGTTTCGGCAAGACCGATTTTTACGGGCAGGGCCCGGATCGGACATACGAGCAGCGACAACGTGATCCGGGAGACTACGACGCCTGGGTCAGCCAGGGTCCCATCAACGTCCACGCACGCGAGAATCTCTCGTTCACCGACCGTGGCGTGGCCAAGGTGCGGCGCATGCTCAGGAACGCCATCCGCGCACTCCAGAACGGCGTAGCTCCGGCTCAGCCCAGTGACCACTACACGGGCGTAATCCCCACCTATGCCGGCGACACGGTGCTGCGGATCGGACCGCAAGAGGGCCGCGACGACGGCGCACTTCTAAAGGAAATCTCGCACGATGTGGCACGAATCTACCGCAGCGGCGACCACTTGGCAGGGGCTGAGCGCCGGGCCTTCATCGTCAAGGCGCTTCAGGACTACGAGGCGGGCTGGGCATGAGGCGAGTTTCGATCAACCCGGGCAAGGTCGCCTGGTCCGGCGAAAATCCGGGCATCTATCTCAAGACCGATCCGCGTGGCACCTACACGACGCTCGCACTCTTCTTCCGGGTGGTTCTCTCGCCTCATGGACGCGGACATGCCGCGCTGGTCATCGGTGCGCCCGACGTGGCGAAGGGCTGGCCTGACGTGCCGAACCTGATCCTGACCGACAACCAGCTGATGATGCGCTGGATCGTCGACGGCTGGGTGAGGAAGATGCCGACCTTCCTCGGCAAGGCTGGGCTCGGGGCGATGACCTGGCTTGATTGCGACTCTGTCGAGAAGCGCCCGGGTGACCTGAGATCTCGCTACAGCGAAACCCTGCGCGGTTCGGGCGTGACGGTGCAGATGATCTGGCGCGACATGGGGCCACCATTGCCGGTGGAGGTGACAAAAGAAAATTCGGCCACCAAGGAGCACGAGATGTACTCGGTGTTTCTAGAAGCACGAGAAGCGCAGGTCATTGTGAACGGGACAGCACTTGCGGGCGCGGTCGCGGAACGGCAGTTCTTTGGCCGCACCATGTCGACAGCGTTTCTGGCCTTTTCCGAAACCTGGGTCACGCCCATGCCGGCGACGCGGCCAGGAGACGCATGATGCCACTTACGGACCCCATCACCCCGGGTGTCGTTGACTGGACCGGCGAAAACCCCGGCATCCTGTTGAAAGACACGGACGGCAATTTTTCCGCGATGGCGCTCTTTTTCCGCGTTGCCTGGTCACCCGTCGGCCAAGGCCAGGTGCTGTTGCTCTACGGCACGCCGGGCGCGGCCGAAGGCACGGTGGGGGCGCCGAATGTAATGTTGGCCGACAACATGCCGCTAGCTGCATTCCTGAAGGAAAACTTCATCGGCAAACTGCCCGCCTTTCGCTCAGTACCCGCTTTTGACGCGCTCCCGGTGAAGTTGGCGCAGACGGTACGCAGTACCGGCGACCCGATGGGGCATCGCTACACTGAAACCGTCTCGGGCGAGGGATTGACGGTCGAACTGGTCTGGGAAGATCTGGGGCCGCCGAGAGCGCTAGAGCTGATGCCAAACCAAGTTGGAACGGGGCAACATACCATGTTCACGCTTTTGGTCCCCGCCAACGATGCAAAGATCATCGTTAACGGGCATCTCTTGCCAGGGGCGGTGGGCGAAAGGATCCAGGCTGGGTTCAAGACCACAACGGCGTTTCTTTACTTCTCGGAAACATGGGTCCTTCCGCCGGAGGTCGCATGACACTTCATCCCGCCGACCGCCTGGCTTTTGACCGCGCCATGGTGACCCAGCCTGTCTGGAACCGGTTCAACACGGCCGCCGAGGCCCTGTCCTTGCCCGAAAATGTGCTGCTTCACGCCGGACCGGCCTTTGCCGCGCCGGATCTGATTACGGCACCGATCCTCAATTCCGCCTGCGTGGCCGCTGTCTATGAGGGTTTGGCAAGGAATTTTGATCAAGCCGAGGCAATGATCATGGCCGGGGAAATCGAGCTCCGTCCCGCTCAAGATCACGATGTCGTAACGCCGCTGGCAGCCGTGGTAAGTGCTTCAATGCCGCTCCACACGATCTATGATGCGTGGCGTGGCCAGCAGCGTGTATATGCGCCGATCAATGCCGGTTCGCGACCTGCCATTCGGCTGGGATTGCGCTCCGAGGCGGTACTCACCCATATCCGCTGGCTCAACACGCGCTTTCTGGAGGTCCTGCAAAATGGCGTTGCCGAAGGGTTAGCGTTGGTACCGCTTGCGGTGATTGGTCTTGTTGGCGGCGACGACTGTCATGGGCGCACTTCGGTCGCGACCAAGGCACTGATTGGGGAACTGAAGGATCGCACAAGGGGCGGCATCACCGATGAAGATGCGCTCGATTTCATGGCGAGCTCTCCTTCCTTGTTCCTGAACCTGTGGATGGCCGCCACGAAGTGCATGATGAAGCTGGCCGAAGGCATAGACGGGTCGAGTTTTGTCACCGCCGCCGGTGGTAACGGCCACGAGATGGGGATTCAGATATCGGGCCTGCCGGGGCGCTGGTTCACCGTTCCTGCCAAACCGCCGAAGGGCAACTTCGATGTCGATCTGCCGCCGACCCGCGCACTTGGTGCGATCGGCGACAGCGCCGTGGTCGAAGCTTTCGGCCTGGGCGCCATGGCCATCGATCTCTGCCCGGCGCAAAAAGCCGCGCTTGGCACCTATCTTCCCGGCGACAGCCAAGCGCGCACCACCGGACTGTCGGTCGGCTCCCACCCCTACTTCCGTGCGCTGGACGTACGACTAGGGAGCACCGCGCGCGGCGCTGTGGCAATAGGGGCGGGCCCGGTTGTCGGGCTCGGCATTCTCGATCGGTTAGGCAAGGCTGGACGGCTTGGCGGTGGGATCTACGACATGCCGGTTGCGCCCTTTGCACAAGCCATGAAAGCGCTTGAGGAATGACCGCGTTTAATCGGCTCGGCGCGACGGATCTCGCGCGGATGATCCGTGAAGGCAAAACCACACCCAGTGCCGTCATGGCCGCGCATCTCGATCGCATTGCCGCCCGCGAAGCCGTCGTTGGCGCATTTATCCATCTCGACGCCGATCGCGCGATGGAACGGGCGCGCGCTGCCGATTACAAGCCGGCAACTGGACCGCTTCATGGCGTGCCATTTGTCATCAAGGATATCATCGACACCGATGACATGCCGACAAGCTGGGGCAGTGAGATTTTCGTCGATCGGTGGCCCACCGAAAACGCAAGCTGCGTGCAGTCCCTGCTCGATGCCGGCGCGATCCCGGTCGGCAAGACCGTCACCACCGAGTTCGCATTCTTCCGGCCCGGTAAGACGGCAAACCCATGGAACCTGTCCCATACACCTGGCGGGTCGTCATCCGGTTCAGCAGCGGCGGTCGCTGATTACATGGCGCCGCTGGCTTTTGGATCGCAAACGGCGGCCTCCCTGATCCGGCCCGCAGCCTATTGCGGTGTCTGCGCCTTCAAGCCAACGACCGGAGCCTTCGATCTTTCTGGTGTGATGACCCTTGCTCCCAGTCTTGACACCCTCGGGGTGCTGGCACGGGATCCGCAGGATCTCGTACTCGCACATGCGTTGCTGACAGGCACCATTTTGCCCGCGCCGCAAGATTTCTCCGATATATTGCGGTGCGTTAGCCTTATGCGCGGACCCCATTGGCAGCACGGAACCATCGAAATGCGCGACGTCTGTCGTCGCGCCATGCGCGCGCTTTCAGAGTCCGGCGCCGAAACCGGCGAGGCGGCCCACCCGCCAGTCTTTGCCGAACTGACCGAGGCCCATAAGATCGTGATGGGCTATGAAACCGCCCGCAGCAGGGCCGATGTATATCACTCCCATCGCGCCGCTATCAGCGATCAGTTTGCGCAGCTGATCGAAGACGGCAAGAGAGTCACCGAAGCTCGTTATCAAGCCGCGCTAGCAACGCGTGACCGGGCGATCGCGATGATCGACGAAATGTTTGCCGACTGCGATGCGCTGCTTGTGCCATCCGCGCCAGGCGAGGCGCCAGAAGGATTGGGCGCGACCGGCGACCCGCTGTTCAGCCGTATGTGGAGCCTGCTGCAGCTGCCTTGCGTCGCACTACCGCTGGGTGTCGGGCCAAGGGGCCTGCCACTCGGGATCCAGTTGATCGGCCGAAAGGGCGACGACAGAAAACTGCTCTCTATCGCCGGATGGGTGCATGCCATGCTCCAGAGCGCCTAAAGAGAGCCGATATCAGGTTACGCGGATAGCAGAAGGTCACGACATGGCGAAAATCACCTACATCGAATACGGGGGAGCCGTGCATACTGTCGACGTTCCAACCGGCCAAACCGTAATGGAGGGTGCCCGCGACAACGGCATTCCCGGGATTGAAGCCGATTGCGGCGGCGCCTGCGCGTGCTCGACATGCCATGTTTATGTCGATCTGGCTTGGGTAGAGAAGCTGCCTCCAAAGGATTCGATGGAAGAAGACATGCTAGACTTCGCCTATGACTCCGACCCGAACCGCTCCCGACTGACCTGCCAGATCAAAGTCAGTGACGCGCTGGATGGGCTGATCGTGCACATGCCTGAAAAGCAAATCTGAAACGGTGCGCATGTGTCGCGCGGGCTTGCGCGGGTTGGCCCGTGGATGAAGGCCGCAACTCAGTCCCCGCCCGATCTTTTCTGCCGCAGCGCTGAAACTTTCGCGTCATCCCCTTCGTGACTGCAAACACAACCGGCGTGGTTGTTGAAACCCGATTAGGAGGAATGACCTGATGAAAGTTGTCTGGCTATCACTTGCGCTCTGCGGTTTGTCTTCGACGGCACATGCCGCGGCGCATGGCATGGCGCCAATGGTGGAAGCGGTGGATCAGCCCGTCGCCGAGGGCGTCGTGACCGCCGAAAAGATCGTCGCGCCGGAAACCGGCTGGCTTGTCGTGCACCGCACCGGGGCCGAGATGAAGCCCGGCCCGGTGGTCGGCCATGCGCCGCTGCGCAAGGGCGAAAACCTGGATGTCGCGGCGATCCTGACCGAGGCGGTCGCGCCCGGCGAGATGCTCATGCTGATGGTGCATTCCGAGGCGGGCGGCATGCAGACGGGCATCTTCGAATACACACTCGGCGCGACGGAAGACGGCCCCATCCGCATCGACGACAAGCTGGTGATGACGGTCATCACCGCGCAGTAGTCGGTAACGAGTGCGAAGGTGGCGCCCGCGGCCGGACCGGTCGCGGGCGTATTCGTTTGGACCTGCCGCGCTCGCGGGGTATGGTCGCGGTTGCGGACGGGACGGGATGAGGCGGCGTGAGGACACCAGCGGATATCGAACAGCTCATCCTGAAGGTCGGGCTTGGAGATCGCAACGCGTTTTCAACGCTTTACGATGCGACGAGCGCGAAGCTTTTCGGTGTCTGCCTGCGTATCCTGAACAACACCGCCGAAGCCGAGGACGCCGTGCAGGAGGCGTTTGTCAGGATCTGGCAGAAATCCCACCGCTACGGGATGACCGGCAACAGTCCGATGACCTGGCTGATCACGCTGACGCGCAACCTGGCCATCGACCGGCTCAGGGCGCGGGCGCCCCGGACGGCGGATCTTGGCGATGTTCCCGATATGCGTGATCCAGGCCCGACGCCGGAAGCTGCGGCGATCGCGGCCTCTGAGGCCGCGCGCATCGGGTCCTGTCTGGACGAACTGGAAGCGCCGCGCGCCGATGCCGTTCGCGGCGCCTATCTGAAGGGGGAGAGCTACCAGGAACTGGCCGCCCGCCACGGCGTCCCGCTCAATACGATGCGAACCTGGCTGCGCCGCAGCCTGCTGAAACTGAAGGACTGTCTGAGCCGATGACCGCAACGGATGAGAGGCGCGACGACGACATCGCCCTGGCGGGCGAATACGCATTGCATCTGCTCGATGCCGACGAACGGCGCGCCTTCGAGGAGCGGTTGGCGCGCGAACCCGATCTGCGCGCGCTTCTTGGCGAATGGGAGGAGCATTTCGCCGGTCTGTCCGCCGAAATCGCATCTGTGGCTCCGCCCCGGCACCTCAAGCCCGCAATCGAGCAGCGATTGTTCGCGGCAGCAAAACCCGCCCGCCCGCGCCGGTCAAGGATCTGGCTGCTCGGCGGCCTGCTGACAGCGGCGGTTCTGGTTCTGGCGTTCGTCGCGCTCTTGCCGCCGTCACGGCCCGCCGGTCCCGCCTATGTCGCCGAAGTCGCGGCCGAGGACCGCTCGCTTGTCGTGGCGGCGCGGTTTGATCCGGTGCGCGGTACGCTGGCGGTCGACCGGCTGGCAGGCGGGGCGGCCGAAAACCGCGTGCTCGAACTTTGGCTCATCGCGGAGGGCGCCGCCGCGCCGGTTTCGCTGGGTGTGTTGCCCGCCGATCCGCAGGCCGAGATAGCTCTGGCGGGCGAGATCATCGGCTTGATGGCGGGTGGCACGCTCGCGATCAGCGACGAACCGCCGGGAGGTTCGCCGACCGGGCAGCCGACGGGCGCGGTGCTTGCCGTGGGGGCGCTATCGACGTTGTAGCCCTGACGGGATCGGCATGGTCCAAGGGGAGGGGCGGCCCGGCGGATCAGACGATCCGCTCTGCGAACCAGTAAAGCCCCACCGCGGCGATGGCGATGGAAGCCATCACGGAAATCCGCGCGAAATGCGGCGCGGGGGCGCGCATCCACCAGGCGAGCATGACATAGGCCGCCGCGATGACGGCGATCTGCCCGACTTCGACCCCGAGATTGAAGCCGATCAGCGCGGCCAGGAATCCACGGTCGGGCAGGCCGAACTCTCCAAGAACGGAGGCGAAGCCAAGCCCGTGCAGAAGCCCGAAGCCGAAGACCAGAAGGGGGCGCCAGCGGCTTTGGCCGTGGGACAGGATATTCTCGACCGCGACGAAGACGATCGAGGCGGCGATCACCGGCTCGACGATCGATGCGGGCACGCGGACATAGCCAAGCCCGGCGGCGGCGAGCGTGATCGTATGGGCCAGCGTGAAGGCCGATACCTGCATCAGCAGCGGCCTGAGCCGGGTCGAGAAGAAGAAAAGGCCCAGCACGAAGAGGATATGGTCCAGCCCCTTCGGAACGATGTGATCGAACCCGACCGGGATGTAGCGCAGGAAAGTCCCAAGCGGCGTCGCGGCGTTGCCGCCGGCAAGCGCCACCGGCGGGCTGAGCTGACCGGGTTCGAGATAACCGGCATAGCCGTCCTTGACCCCGTTCTGGCGCACCACCATGGCCCCATAGGCGGCCGCCCAACCCAGTGTCACCGCACGCGCGCCGGCTGGCAGGTCGGCATGAAACCGCAGCGTCGATGTACGCGTCAGCGCCGGGTCGCCGATCTCGGGCACCTCGACGCCATCCAGTTCGAGCGAAAGCGCCGCGCCATCCACCAGGACGCGGACATCCCCGGCCATGTCCGGCCAGAAATCCTGGAAGCGCGCGGCCAGCCGCGGCGCGGGCAAGGCCCGCAGCGCGTTGTAATCCGCCGCCTCGGGCGCGAGGTCGGAATTGGCGACCGCGCCAAGGTCGATCCCAGACAGGATGCCTTCAAGGTTCAGCCGCAGGTCAAACCGCAGCGTATTGCCGTCGCGTTCCATGTCGGCGATGGCGGGAAGGATTTCATGCGCATGGGCCGCCGGCGCGGCAAGCGCGAGCGCGAATGCCAATGCGGCGGCCCTGACAAGCGGAAAGCCGCCACGCCTTTCCGCTTGTCGATCCCGGGTGGATCGCCAAGACTGGCCGCAAGCAGCCTCGGGCCGGGGCCGCCCGAGCAGAGCCCGTAGGAGGCGAAAAGCGAAATGCGCGCGATTTGGATAGGGCTGGTCGCCAACATCCTTGCCGTCACCGGCGCGGTCGGACACGAATTCTGGATCGCGCCAGAGAGCTATCGCAGCGATCCAGGCGCGGAGATCACCGCTCACCTGCGTGTCGGGCAGGACATGTCGGGCGACGCCATCCCCTATCTGTCGCGCACGGTCGCGGGCATGGGCCACTGGGGCCCCGACAGCACCAGCGCGATCGGCGCCCGCGAGGGCGATCTGCCCGCGATCGCCGGTGTCGGCCTCGACGCCCCGGGGCTTCACCGCCTTTCGGTCGAGACGAACCCCGCCTATATCGTCTTTGACACGCTCACCGACTTCGCGGACTACCTCGCCTATGAGGGGCTCGACGCGGTCGCAGCCCTGCACCGCGAACGCGGACTGGCCGAGACGGAGATCGCCGAGGCCTATATCCGCAACGCGCGCACGCTGGTGCAGGTCGGACCCGCGCGCGAGGACCAGCGCGACGCGCCCACTGGCATGGCCTTCGAACTGACGGCGCTCGGCAATCCCTATCTGCCGGGCCAGTCCGGGATCGAGGTTCTGCTGCAATGGCAGGGCGTGGCCGAGGCGGAAACGCAGCTTGCGATCTTCCATCTGCCGCTGGGCGGCACCGCGCCCGCCGACACCGTCCGGACCCTGACGCGCACCGACGCAAAGGGCCGGGCAAGGATCGCGATCGACGCTGCGGGCACCTACCTGCTCAACTCGGTGCATATGGAGCCCGTCGAGGGGCCGGGTTCGGTCGTGTGGCAAAGCCATTGGGCGTCCCTCACCTTCGCTGTCGCCGCGTCGCGGTGACGGATGAAGCCCGGCCTTGGCGGCCGGGCTTCCGGTCATCGGGGATCAGCGGCCGGCGTTGCCAATCGCCGGGCTGTTGATGGGTCCCTTGTCGTCGGGGCGATTGCCTTTTGCGCCGCCAAGGCTCTGGGCCGGGCCGACGGTCTGCGCGCCGACACCCACGCCGGGAATGTCGGTCTGACCCTGGTCATGGCCCTTCGCCAGAACGCCGCTTGCGGCGAGACAGAGCGCCGCCGTGGTCACGAGGATTGTCCGTTTCATGTCGTATCTCCTTTCATGGTGAACGAGCACTGAAGTCACGGACCGGCGCACCGGAAAGTTTCAGGGGACAGGGAAAATTTTTCGATCGGTGCCTGCGCAGGCGGGAGTGGGCAAAACCTCATACTTCAGCGCAAAGCACGGCCGTTGATTTCGTTGGATTTCTCATCTCACAATTAAGGGCTACGCGACAGTAGGCCGTCTCGACCTGCGGTCCGCGCTTGATGACACGCTCGCCCGCGTCGTAGTTGCAGGTGCGACCGCCGATCAGCGAGGGCGCATGCGGCTTGTTACTTCTTGGGTCTTACAATGGCCGAAAGTGCGTCCCTAGCGATGTGTCCAAGCTCCGCATCAGTTGCGCTCTTGGAAACGACAAATTCCCGAAAGGCTGGATCGGCCTGTCTAACCGCGAAGAACTCCCCTTTTTTTTCTTCATAGTTCTTAAAAACAAATACTTGGTCATTGCTGTAAGAATCCGCTGCTGAAAAGAAAGACACGATATCCGCGAATTTTTTGACACCAAGCTTGTCGAGCGCAATTTTCTCCCACGCTCGATAGGCCGCCCGTTCCTTGGCCGCACTCGCGTAGCGCGGCATGTCCTTGACGTTTACCCGTCTGCTCGCGGCATGGCATCGCCTGATCTCTGCACCCAGTTCTGCATCGGAAGCACCGTGCGGAACGAAAAGGTCCAAACCCTGATCAAAGTCCAGACCTTCGACGAAACAAAAGACGCGACTCGTCAGCCTGTAGAACTCGCCCATGTCCCAGAACAGGATGTTGCCGGTGGCTTTTCCGTAGTCAAAATCGCTCATTCCCGCCCTACTCGACAACCGTGAGGATGACGTAACACCTTGTGTCTTGCCATAGGCCGCCGCATTGCTCAACGCGTCCATGATTTCTCTCGGTGCGCCGTCTGGTATCGCAAGTTCTATGCCGCGAGACCTGATCAGCGCTTCATCAATACCCATGCCTGGCGGGCCGATTTTTGGTAACCCTTACCCGCATCGACGTACCGTTTCAGTAGAGTCTCAACCTGCCGGGAGTGGGCAAAACCCGGGGGTGACTGTGTATGCTGGTGGTTCATTGAGAGCGGAACTGCCATGGGCGTGCGGATTATTGTCGAGACGACCTTTGAGAACCGAACCACGAAGACGCGTGGTCTCGGCGGCTTGTCCCGCCCGTTTCGACGTACGCAGCCTCAGGGGTTCGGGCTGTTGCTCGAAGATGCCAAGACGATCCTGGGACATTGCAGAATGCGATCCTGCTCGACCAGATTGAGGAAGTTTCCGAAGCCAGCAGGATCTGTCCTGACTGCGGCAGGGTGCGAGCCATCCATGAATCTCGGTCGAAGGTGCTCGACACGCTCCGCGGCAGGTTTCATGCCAAGGCCTCGCGCAGCGCCAAAGTCCGGTGGGCCGTCAGATCCATGACCCGCCGTTCGGGCAGCGGCCTCAGTGCGCCGTCGTCCTCTTCGTCGGAGAGGTCCGCGCCGATCGGCTGACCACCCGAGGTGATGACGGTGCCCCCCAATAGAAGTCGCGGTGAGCTGTCAACCGAAACCCCCGGGACCGATCCCCTGCCCTGTGCTATCCGCGCCTTCAGCATCCTGGACCACAGGCGCCTCACGCGGCTCGTTCTCAGACCGAACATAGCCGCGATAGACCGCAAGGTTGCCATCCCGATCCAGCGTGACGAACGCGCCAGCCTTGCTTTACTTCAGGAAATCAATTCGCTCCGGTGCGTTGGTGACGCGCCGTCAGCGCTGGCCCGGACAATCCAACCGCGCGCCACATTACCTAAAGGCCTCAAACCGCCGCCGCCCAGACGCGATAGCGGCCCTGCCCCGTGACCTCCCGGATCAGCCCACGCGCGGCGAGCGTATCGAGGTTGCGCTGGACGGCGGCACGGGAAGCGCCGGTCAGGTCCTCGGCCATGGGGGCCGAGAGCATGGGCCAGGCAGCCAGCGCCGCGATCAGACGCGCGGGGGTGCGGCCCGAAAGGTCGCAGGTCGCGGCCTCGGCGCGGTCTTGCCAGTTGCGGATGCGGTCGAGGTGAAGAAGCGCCGCGAGCGTCGCCTGCGTGGCGCCCAGGATCCAGCGCGACAGGCGCTCCGCCACCGATCCGGTCGCGCGCAAGGCGGTCGGCCCGGTCAGTGCCAGGGGCAGGAACAGCGCGCCCCCCCGCCCCGCCCCGCCCCGCGCCATCCCGGCGCCGCAACGCGCCGCCATCGCCGCGGCCTCGATATCGAAGGCGCGGCCAGGGCCCTCGCCCGCCAGCATCCGCCAGGCGTGGAAGAGAACCGCCGCCTGCGTCACCGGGTGCAGCCCCCCTACCCCGCCCATGATCTCGGTCAGGTCGGCGATGCTGTCGGGGGGTGCCTCGGCGCCCGGATCGCCGCGCCCGAGGAAGGCGGCCAGCCCGGCCTCCCAGCCCCCGCCGTCCGGCCCCGGCCCGGCCGACAGCCGCCGCACCGCCCAGCCGGCGCGGGTCAGCGCCTGCGCGTCCTCGCCCACCGCGCCCACCCGGAGCCCGACCCAAAGCGCCAGCCGCTCGATGCCTAGCCGCTCGCCCGTCCACCAGCCAAGGTCGGCGACCTCCAAGAGCGCGAGCCGGTGCCGCCAACCTTCCGGCCCCGATCGCAACCGCTCGTCCAGCGCGCCGAAGGTGACGGCAAGGTCGGCCAGCGGACCGGAAAGCCGGTCCTGCGCCGCCTGCCACTCCGCCGGGTCGAAGAGCCGCCGCGCGTCCCGGCGCGGGCCGGGCGGCAGGAGATCTGGGTCCTCATCCACCGCATCGCCCGGCAGGAACCACAGATCGTCCTCCGTTGCCGGGTGCGGGTCGAAAAGCCCGGCGGGGCCGTCCTCCGGGTCCTCGTAGTCATCGCGGATTGATTGAAGTGGTCTCTTCATGCTGCGCAGTATTTCGCGCTTCTGCGCAGCACTCAAGAGATTATGCGTGCGATCAGTTAATCACGATAAGTATGGCTTATCATGGCTCTTGAAATCGGAGACCAAACGCGGGCAGGATAGGCCTGATCAAGGGTGGAACCAGGCGGGTCCGGATGCGTTCAGAACGGATTTTCGAGGCGGACGCCGGTGGGCGCAAAGTCGGCCCCGTTACCGGTCACGACCGTGGCGCCGTGACGCAACGCCGTGGCCGCGATCATGAGATCTGCGCCGGGATGGCCAAGCTGGTGCGACAGCCGGCCCCAGATCCGCGCGTCCTCGGCCTCGAAACCCAGGATGCGATCCGAGAAGATCAGCATCGTCCGGTCGAGCCAGGCCCGCAGGTCGGCGGCAAAGCCCGGGTCGCGGCGTTCCTGCGCGGCAATGCCCCGCTCGATCTCGCCGAGCGTGATGACGCTCAGGAACAGGTCCTGTTCCGCCCTGCCCTTCAGCCAGGCGGCGACCTGCGGCGCGCGGTCTGGCCGGCGCACCGCCGAGATCACGTTGGTGTCGAGGATGTACATCAGAACTCCACGTCCCGGGGCCTGGCCTCGGCACGATCAAGCTCCTCCCCCGGAAAGGCCAGAAGGTGGTCGGCGAAGCTGCCCCGCGCCTTCACCGCCCCTTCGAGCAGACGGTGGTATTCCTCGGCCGACAGGACCACGACCGCGAGTTTGCCGCGGCGCGACACCTCCTGCGGCACGCCCGCAAGGGCTGCCTCAACCACGGCGCTGAACCGGTTCTTCGCGTCCTGCACGCTCCACATCGTCTTTTACCTGTCTAGCTGTCTGGCTAGATATATAGGCTCAAACGGGCCGTGCGGCAAGTCCGGGGGCCGCCCATGAAGCCGCCCGTGTCGCCCCCTGCCCTGCCCCTGCCCCAGGCGCTGTCGGACGAGGATGAGGCCGCGCTCAGCGATCTTTTCCGCAAGGGCACGCCGGAAAACACGCTGCGCGCCTGGGAACGCGACCTGCTTTACATCGCGGCCTGGAAACGCGCCCGCTTCGGGGCCGAGCTTGCCTGGCCGGAGGAGGAGCGCGTGGCGCTGCGCTTCGTGCTCGACCATGCCGTGGACCTTTCCGACACCCCCGGCCCGGCGCAGGAGGCCGCGTTGGCGCTGATCGGCGCGGGGTTGCGCCGCACGCTCGACTGCCCGGCCCCCGCGACGCTTGACCGCCGTATCGCCTCCTGGCGGGCCTTCCACCGGATGCGCAACCTGCCCTCCCCGTTCGAGGCGCCGCTGGTTGCGGCCGCGCGCATCAAGGCCCGCCGGGCTGCCGCCAAGCCGCGTCAGCCGAAATCCCCCCGCCCCCTGACGCGGGAGGTGCTGGAACGGCTGCTCGCGACCTGCGACGGAACCTTCCGGGGTCTGCGCGACCGGGCGATACTGATGCTCGCCTTCGCCTCCGGCGGGCGGCGGCGGAGCGAGGTCACGGCGCTGTACCGTGAGGACATCGGCACCGCCGACTTCGCCGCCAGGGGCCTGATCTGGGTCAGGCTGCTGGAGACCAAGACCACCCGCAAGGACGAGGCGCCGCGCCTGCCGCTCAAGGGCCGCGCGGCGGTGGCGGTCATGGACTGGATCACGCAGGCCGGGATCAGCGCCGGCCCCCTCTTCCGCCCCGTCAGCCAGGCCGACCGGGTGCTGGCGCGCGGCCTGCGCCCCGACGCGCTGCGCCATATCCTGCGCCACCGGCTGAAGGAAGCCGGCCTGCCGGAGGACTACGCCACCCCCCACGGGCTGCGCGCGGGCTTCCTGACGCAGGCCGCGCTCGACGGCGCGCCGCTGGCCGCCGCGATGAAGCTTTCGCTCCACCGCTCGGTCGTGCAGGCGCAAAAATACTACGCCGATGTCGAGATCGAGGATAACCCGGCGACGGATCTGCTGGGCTGACGGCGAAACCTTCCCCGCGGGGAAGATCCGCCCCCTGCCCTAGCCGTCCAGCTGGTCCAGCATCAGCCGCACGGCCTGCTCCAGCCGCCGCCGGTCAACGGTCGAGAAGTCGCGCTCCAGCCGGATCTCCAGCTTGCCGTTGGCGGCCACGCAGCGTGCGCGCCCCTCACGGCGGTCGAACTGGAAGCTGGTCTTGGCGCGCGCGGGCCGCGCCCCGGAGGACGCTTTCACCGCAGCGGCGGGCGCCTCTGCGCGACCCTCGGCCTGCGGATCGCCCGCGAAGCGGCGCAAAACCGACAGCTCGTCCTCGATGGAACGGTCGTCCCAATCCGCCAGCTCGGCGCGGATCGCCGGGACCAGCCCGTCCATTTCCTCCAGCCGCTGCGCCAGCGCCAGGCCAAGGGCGCGCGGGATCTCCTCGACGAAGCGCAGCTCGGCGCCCAGCCGTTCCACCACCTTGATGAAGGTGCGGATGTAGCTGCGCTTCTGGTAGCCGGCCGACTTGAAGAGCATCGCGACCGCCTTGTCGGGGTCGTTGACCTCGGTGTCCGGGTCGCGGGCGTAGTCGAGCGCCAGCATCGCCATCTCGGCAAAGGAGATGTCCTTGCGCACCAGGTTCTCGTCCACCATGCGGCGATAAAGCGCCTCAAGACTGTCGCCGGGCTGGCTGACGGCGGCCGGTATGCGGCCAAAGCGGTCGGCGTCGCCGGTCTCCTCCAGAAGCTCCTGGTAAGCGGACAGGCGGCGGAAGCCCTGGATCAGCTCGTAGCGGCCGTCCGGCCCGGCCTCGACCCGGATCGGGTTCGACAGGCCCAGTTCGGTGATCGAGGCCTTGAGGTCCTTCAGCTCGTGGTCGAGCCCCTTCTTGCGGTCGCGGACCAGCTTGTGCATCCCGATCGCGTCGAGGGGCACCAGGTCCAGCACCAGGCCCAGGCGCTTCAGCCGCACATGTTCATGCGCGAGCGCGTCGTTCTCGGCCCGGATCCGCGCCTCGATCTCTTGCCGGTCGCGCGTCGATTCCACCGTCTCCGCGATGGCCGCGGCCATCGGCCCGCGCCGGGTGGCGGGTTCGGAAACCTTCCCCGCGGGGAAGGTCTCGGGCGTATCGCTCACGACATCCACGGGAATGTCGATGTCGAACATGCGCCGTTTCTTTGACATGGCCTAAACCCCTCAGATCTTGTCCCAGGCGGCGATGACGCTGCCCTTGAATTCCTCATACGCGCGGTCGAAGCTGGCCCGTGCCCGGCGCCAGGTTTCCCGCGTCATCTCGCGGTAGTCGATCTCGTAGACCGAGGACAGGAAGCGCCCGGACTGTTCAACCGCGCGCGTCATCTCGATCGGATGCTCGGCCACATGTGCGCCGAAAACCTTGCGGAAGGCTTCGAACATCGCACGGTGCAGGTCGTTGCCCGGCTCATAGCGCGTCATCAGGAAGCGGATGTCGGTGAAGGCCTTGGGGAGCGAGATCTTCCCCGCGGGGAAGCCCGCGCCGAAGCCCGACAGATCCTCCAGCGCCTCGGCCAGCTGGCCGATGAAGCTGGTGGTCGAGTCGTATTCCCAGTAGCCGGGGCCCGAGGGGATGTAGAGCATGTCGGCAGCAAAGACCGCGTTCATGGACTGGTAGCCGATGGCGGGCGGGCAATCGAAGAGGATCAGGTCGTAGTCGTCATCGCCCAGCCCGTCGAGGTAGCGCGAGACCGACGCGAAGAAGGACCATTCCGGGTTCAGGTGCCGGTACTGGGCGGAGGCGAACTCCACGAAGGCCGCGTTGGCGCAGGAGGGGATGATGTCGATGGTGGACCAGGCCGTCGTCTTGATGAAGTCCGCGTGGCGCAGCTCGCCCAGGCCCAGGTCGCGGATCGAGGCCGGGATCTGCCGGCGGGGCAGGGCGGTCCCGCTTTCCGCGCCGGTCACGGCCTGGTTCATGCGGTCGGTCTCGCGGATCAGGTCGCGCGCCATGATGCCCCAGACGGTATAGTCCTCGGCCACGTCGGTCAGGCCCATGGAGTGGCTGAGCGTCGCCTGCGGGTCGAAGTCCACCACCAGCACCCGGTAACCGTCGAGGGCCGCCGCATGCGCGAGGTGCAGGGCCACCGTCGACTTGCCCGCGCCACCCTTGAAGTTGGCGACCGCCGCCCGGAAGGCCCGCTTGCCGGCGGGGCGCGGCGGCATCAGTGACTTGCGGTTGATCTTCATGCGGCGCCTCAGCGCGTTGATCTCGTCGAGCGAGAACCAGCGCTGGCGGCCGTCGGGCTCGACTTCCCCGCCGGGAAGGTCCGGGTGGGCAACAAGCCTGCCACGGAAGGTCGACTGGTTGATCTTGAAGATCAGCTCCGACACCTCCCACGACGAGAACCGCCGCAGGGTCTTGGTGCTTTCGGGGCTGAAAGTCTTCTGCCGGATCCAGCTCTGCATCTTCAGGGACTGCGCCTGGAGACGGGCCAGGTCTTCGTGCGTATACATGCTCGACCTCAAAGAGAACGCTAATTATCGTTGAACTCGGAAATACGCCGAATTTGCCAAAAACGCAAAAGCAAAGTTATACTCGGCGAAACCTTCCCCGCGGGGAAGATCCGGGGCCTTATTCCAGCGCTTGCAGCGCCGACGGCCACGAATCGGGCCCGCAGGCAGGGCAGGGGGCCCAGCCCCGCGACCGCCGCATATATTGGGGGACACCCCGCAGCGCGCGTCTGGATATTGGGGGACATTTCAGCCATAATAGGGGACACTCAGGACGTCCCCCTTAACCATTGAACCTTTGTTCTTCGAACAGGTCTTTGGGTTTCCCATCCCCGATCCGCGCAGCCGCCTTGACAGAATCGATCCATCGGACGCAAATAGGTGAAATCCGGTGAAGTACGTTGAGTTAAGCGCCCCTTCACCGATAGAGGCCATCAATGGCCCGGCACTTGAGGCACGGAACATAGCCCCCCGGCGGGCAAGCGACAGGAGAGCACCATGCAGCTTCCCCGGCCCGTCGGGCGCGAGGCGGCATCAAAGAAATACGACATCCTCTCTGCCCTGATGGCCTTTGCGCTCGCCCGGGACAAGATCGTGCAGCGGCAGGTGCTGCGGGTCATGGCCCTGATCACGACGCGCTACAACTGGCAACGCGACGAGCTGTCGATGGGGCAGGGGGAGATCGCGCGGCTCTGGTCGGTGGACGAGCGCACCGTCAAGCGCGAGATGGCGAAGCTGCGGGCCAGCGGCTGGCTGGTCCTGAAGCGGCAGGGCGCGCGCGGCCGCGTCAGCACCTACGGGCTGGACCTGGCCCGGATGCTGGCGGACACGCGCCCCGCCTGGCCCAATATCGGCGAGGATTTCATCACGCGGCTGACGCCGGAAGAGGGCAGGGGGGCCGCACCCTCGAACGTGGTGCCGCTGCGGGCGCCGCCGAGCCCGGTCGCCGACGGCACGATCTGGTTCGCCGCCCAGGCGCGGTTGCACAGCGAGGAGCCGGCGCTTTATGGCGCCTGGTTCCACCCGCTGGCCGAGGTGGGCGCGGAGGCCGGCTGCCTGACGCTCGCCGCGCCCACGCGGTTTCACGCCACCTATGTCGAGCAGAACCTGATGGAGCGCCTGCGCGCCGCCGTCCGGGCCGTGGACCCGGCCATCGCGCGGGTTATGATCGTTTCCTGAGCGGGAAGGGCAGGCTTGCGGCAGGGACCCAAGCCGGGGACACTCGGACAAGGCGTGCGACGAAACCGGAAAGACAGGACGGAGATCATGACCAGCATCCTTGGCCTCTCGGGCAGCCTGCGCAAAGCCTCCTTCAACGCGGGCCTTCTGCGGGCGGCGGCGGACCTGGCGCCAGAGGGGTCGGCGATCACGATCGGCTCCATCCGCGAGGTGCCGCTTTACGACGCCGACCGCGAGGCCGAGGAGGGGCTGCCGCCCGCCGTCGAGGTGCTGCAGGCGCAGCTTGCGCAGGCCGACGGCCTGCTGCTTGTCACCCCCGAATACAACAACGGCGTTCCCGGCGTCTTCAAGAACGCGATCGACTGGATGTCGCGCGGGCCGGGGCTGAAGCTTTTCGTCGGCAAACCCGTCGCGGTTCTCGGCGCCTCGCCCGGCGGCTTCGGCACGATCCTTGCGCAGAGCCACTGGTTGCCGGTCCTGCGCACGCTGAAGACCCGGCCCTGGCTTGAGGGGCGGCTGCTGGTGTCCCGCGCGCGCGATCTTTTCGACGAAGCGGGCAACCTGACCGATGAGAAGACCCGCGACAAGCTGCGCGACTTCGTGCGGGGATTTGCCGCCAGCCTGTAGCGAAGGGGCCTGTTGGGCGTGGAACCGATCCGCGGGCACGATTTTCTGGCGCGATCACGGGAATCGCACAATGATCAAACCTTGGATCGCCGCCGCACGAGGGGGATGGAATGAATCTTGCGAGGCTCGCCAGCGAGGCAGGGGCGCGTGGCGCGCCGGTGAGGGCGGGGCTGATCGGCGCGGGGAAATTCGGCTCGATGTTTCTCAGCCAGGTGCCGACGATCCGGGGCCTCGCCGTCACGGCAATCGCCGATCTGGACGTGGAGCGGGCGCGGAGCGCCTGCCGCGCGGTTGGCTGGGATGGCGATCGCATCGCGGGGACGGCGTTCGTTGAGGACGGTGCGGTGCTGGCGGCCCGCGATGATGTCGATGTGGTCATCGAGGCCACGGGTAACCCCCGGGCGGGCATCGCCCATGCCCGTGCCGCGCTCGCGGCGGGCAAGCATGTCGTCATGGTCAATGTCGAGGCCGATGTCCTTGTCGGCCCGGCGCTGGCGCGAGAGGCCGCGCGGGCAGGGGTCGTCTATTCCATGGCCTATGGCGATCAGCCCGCGCTTGTCGCCGAGATGGTCGATTGGGCGCGCGCCGCGGGCTTTCACGTCGCGGCGGCGGGCAAGGGCACGAAATATCTTCCGGCGTATCACGAGGTTACGCCCAGGGATGTCTGGGCCCACTACGGGCTGAGCCCGGAGGAGGCCGCGGCGGCGGGGATGAACCCGCAGATGTTCAACTCCTTCCTCGATGGCACCAAGAGCGCGATCGAGATGGTCGCCATCGCCAACGCCTGCGGGCTGTCGGTGCCCTCCGGCGGGCTCGCCTTTCCGCCGTGCGGGGTCGATGACCTGGCCCATGTGATGCGCCCGCGGGCACTGGGCGGACAGCTTGAGGGCCGCGGCATGGTCGAGACGGTCTCGTCCCTGGAACGCGACGGGCGGCCGGTCTACCGAGACCTGCGCTGGGGCGTCTATGTGGTGCTGGAAGCGCCGAACGACTACGCTGCCGGCTGTTTCCGGCAGTATGGCCTGCCCACGGACGCGACCGGGCGCTTTGCCGCGATGTACAAGCCGTTTCACCTGATCGGTCTGGAACTGTCGATTTCAGTCCTCAGTGCCGCCCTGCGCCACGAGGCGACCGGCACATCGCGCGAGATGCGCGGCACCGTGGCCGCCGTCGCAAAGCGCGATCTGAAGGCGGGGGAGGTCCTGGACGGCGAGGGCGGCTACACGGTCTGGGGCAAGGCCCTGCCGATCGAGGCCGCCGCCGATGCGCTGCCGATCGGTCTGGCCCACAGGGTCGCGTTGAAACGGGACGTCCCCCGGGGGGAGGTCGTGCGGATGGGCGATGTCGCGCTCGAGACCGACGCGGTCCTCGATCTCTACCGTTCGTGCATACCGACCTGAGGGAGAGCCGGTCTCGTGAAAGATGATTTCGATTTTATCGTGATCGGCGCCGGCTCGGCCGGATGTGTCCTGGCGAACCGGCTGAGCGAAAGCGGCGACGCAAATGTCGCGCTCATCGAAGCGGGCGGGGCGCCTGACCCCGTCTTGTCGCGCATCCCCGGCGCCGCCACGCGCCAGCTTGGCACCAATGCGGACTGGCGCTTCCGCACGGTCCCGCAGAAGCACCTTTATGATCGCGCCATCGACTACCCCCGGGGCCGCGTCCTTGGCGGCACGAGCGTGCTCAACTTCATGATCTACGCGCGCGGCAATGCGGGCGACTACAACGGCTGGGCGCAGCAGGGCAACACCGGCTGGGGCTATGACGACGTCCTTCCCTATTTCATGCGCGCCGAAGCCAACGCCGATTTCGACGACGGCTACCATGGGCAGGATGGTCCGCTGTCGGTCGAACGCCACAGGCACGCGCACCCCGTCTGCGAGGTCTTGTTTGAAGCCGCCGCGCAATGTGGCATCCCCTTCAACCCCGACGTCAACGGGGCGCGTCAGCATGGCTCTGGCTACATGCAGGCGACGACGCGCGGCGGCCAGCGCTGCGACACCGCGACGGCGTATCTCGACCCGGTACGGGACAGGGCCAACCTGACGGTTTTTTCCAACGCCCTCGTCACCCGGATCGCCGTCGATGCCGGACGTGCGGTGGCGGTCGAGATCCTGGAGGGTGGCCGCAGCCTGCGCCGTCTGACCGCCACGGCGGAGATCGTTCTGTCGGCGGGCGCCATCGGCTCGCCGCATCTTCTGATGCTCTCTGGCATCGGCCCGGCCGATCAGCTTCGCAACCACGGGATCGCGGTCGTCCTCGACCATCCGGATGTCGGCCAGCACCTTGAGGATCATTACGCGCAGACGGGCGTGTCGCGCAGGCTAAGCGATCCCGATGCGATCTATGGGCCGGTGACGGAGGGGTTTGCCGAAGCCATCGCCGAGTTTCAGGAGACCGGCGGCGGCCCGTTGGCGACCAAGCATCTCGACTCCGTCGTCTTTCACTCCGCCGATCCCGGGGCGGAGTATCCGCAGTTCCAGTCCTTCTTCACGCCCAGCCTTGCCGAATTCTACCGGACCGCCGGGCGGATCGACCGCAGCGCGGTTCATCTCGGCGGCTATGTCTGCCGGCCGCGCAGCCGGGGCTCGGTCTCCCTGGCCTCGGCCAATCCGCTCGACGCGCCGTTGATCGACCCGAATTACCTGTCCGATCCCGAGGACCTTCGCCTGATGATCGCCCACAGCCGGAAGAACGCGGAGATCCTCAATGCCCCGGCCTTCGACGCGATCTGCGACGGCCCGGCCACGCAGACCGACATGACGGATGCGGAGCTTGAACACCTGATCCGCGAAACCGCCGGCACGTTCTGGCACCCGACAAGCACCTGCCGGATCGGGCAGGAGGGCAGGGCGGTCGTCGGCCCCGACCTTAGGGTACATGGGCTGGAGGGTCTGTCGGTCTGCGATGCGTCGGTGATGCCGACGATGGTCAGCGGAAATACAAACGCGCCGGTGATCATGATCGCCGAAAAGGGGTCCGACCTGATCCGCGCAAGGCACGCGGCGCTTTGACGTCATAGCCAGACCACGAGGGGCGCGGCGATCCTGACGGGACAGGACCCGGAAAACGGATCAGTCCTTCATGCCCGCAACGCGCATGTCGTCCAGCCAGCGGTCGAGGCTGCCCGGCGCCGTCCAGATGTCCTGCCACTCCGCGCGCTGCTCGGAGATCGTCGGCTCATGGGCCTCGGCATAGAAGACCTTGTAGGCCTCCTGCGCCTTTTCAACCTGGTCCAGGCAGGCGTAGATCCCGGCCAGCATCCGGTGGGCGCCGCGGTCGATCTTCTTCATTTTCATCATGGCGGCCAGCGCGCCCTCGCAATCCTGCAGTTCCCAAAGCGCCCAGCCCATCTGCCAGTGGAACCAGTCCTGATGGAACGGGTCGATCCCCATGGCCTGTTTCAGCCGTTCGACCGCTTCTTTCGCCTGCCCGGCATAAAGCATCGGATTTGTGCTTCCGACCAGATAGTTGGACGCGCTGGGGTTGAGCGCGATGGCCTTGTCGAAGCTGGCCATGGCCATCGCGCGATCGCCGCTTTCGTCGTAAAGGCGGGCGAGCGCAAAGTGGACGGCCGCATCGTCCGGGGCGATGCGCAGCGCCTTCTTCGCGTTCTGGAGGCCGAGCCGGAGCGCCTCCTGCCGCTCCAGCCCTTGCCATCCGAAGGTCGCCGCCGCGCGATAGCCATGCGCGAGGCCGATGTAGCCGAATTGCGACCCCGGATCGGCTTCGATCGCCCGCCTGTTCAGCACGAGATCCTTCGCGTTGGACGCCTCGTCGAAACTGTCGTGGATGATCGCGATCCCCTGAAGATGAAAATGAAGGGCCGAGACCATGGCAGGATCGGAACCGGGCACCGGGCGTTCGATCCGCACGCCGATGCGGTCGGCGACGGTCTTGACGATCGCGTCCTGCACGGCAAAGAGGCTGCCGATCTCCTGGTCATAGGTGTGCGCCCAGAGATGCTCGCCACTGGCGGCCAGGATCAGCTGCACCGTGACCTTCAGGCTGTCGCCACTTTTCTGCTGGCTGCCTTCGACAATGTAGTGAACGCCAAGCTCCTGGCCGATCTGGCGGACATCCGCGTCGCTGTCCCGGTAGCGAAAGCTTGAGTTGCGCGCGATGACGGCGATCCGGGAACTTCGCGCCAGTTCGGTGATGACGCCCTCGGCGATTGCGTCGGACAGGTAGCCCTTGTCCGGGCCGACGCTGAAGTCATCGAAGGACAGCACCGCGATCCTGGGCTTGTCCCCGAGGTCCACCGGCAGGTCGGCGGCACCCTTGTAGACCCAGGCGGCGAAGAGGATCAGAACCGCCGCCGCCATGGCGCCGAAGGCGGGCAGCGCCCAGCGGCGCGACGCCTGGCTGAGGGCGGGCCGCCGCAAGGCGCCCGGCGCGGAGGTGTCCACAAGCCTGTAGCCCTTCTTCGGGTAGGTCTGCACCAGCCGTTGCTTCTTGTCGCCAAGCGCGCGGCGGATATCGCCGATGCATTGCACCAGGCTGTCGTCGGTGACGAAAGTGTCGGGCCAGACCGCCTCGATCAGCTCGGCCTTCGTGACGAGGTCGCCGGGGCGGTCGGCAAGGTAGGCCAGGACATCCGCGCTTTGGCTTCGCAGCGGGACGGTTTGGCCCTCGGCGTCCAGCAACTCCTTGGTATTCTTGATGAACCGAAAGGTACCAACCCTAAGCTCCGCCACCGATTTCGGCTCAATTTCGTCGTGCTTTCGGGACATTTAGGAGCCTCCTCCCGCTTCATAGTCTAACCAGCCGGCCGCCCCGCTGGCAACACGCCGCAATTCCCCGAAGGCCGGCCCGCAAACCCTGACTGACAGGAGTGTCCCATGAAACTCACGACTGCCTTGATCGCCCTGAGCGTCCTTTCCGCCGGTCCCGCGATGGCCCAGTCCGGCATCGAGACCCTGTGTGGCGCGGGCCATCTGAACGAAGCCGCCCCCGGCGAAGACGTCGTCGCCAATCCCGCCGGCTACTACATCCGCAGCCTCCGGACGCAGGTCAGCCACGGCGACCCGCGGATCATTCGCGCGACCGGCGATGAGTTCGACTTCTGCACGCGCAGCGCGGCCACGCCGGATATGAACAGCAACCAGGCCGTACTTCTGAGAAACGAGCGGCGGCTCAAGTATCTCTTCGTACCGCTCATGGAGCCTATGAGCCGCCAGGGGTCGTAGGCGCGCGGCGTCAGGGTGGGCTTGTGCATTGCCCACCACTGATGGCCCCGCAGCCTGCAGCCCGAATGTGTGGTAGAGTGATGCGAACGGCCATAATCGTTAACTGGGATCATGACGCGGCTTCGTATCCGAGTACTGGGCGCCCTCGAAATCCGCGCGGAAGGGCAAGATCCCCTGGTCGTGCCAAGACAGCTGCGCGCGCTTCTTGCCTGGCTTGCGCTCCACCAGGGAAAGGCCGTCGCGCGGGAGACCGCAAGCGCCTTGCTTTGGGGCGACCGCCCGCAGAAACAGGCCAATGCGTCGCTCAGCCAGGCGCTTTACACCCTGCGCAAGGCGCTGGGGGACAGTTCGTCGGTCGTTGAAACAGATGCCGAGACCATCCGCCTTTCGGAGACTGCTGTCCTGGTCGATGCGCAGGAGTTTTCGCGGCGCGCACATGGCACTGACCCGTCTGATCTGATGGCCGCGGCGGCCCTTTACGCGGCGCCCTTCCTTGAAGGGTTCGTGGCGCCGACGCCGGAGTTCGAGGACTGGCAGATCACGACGCGCCAGCGCCTGCGGGTGGAGGCCGTGGACGTTTTGACCCGGCTTCTGCCGATGCTGGAGGAGCAGGGTGCGCGCGCGCAGATGCTAGAGGCGGCGCACCGCCTTCAGGATCTTGATCCCTACAGCGAACAGGCCGCGCGCTGCCTGATGAGGCACTACGCCGCGCAGGATCAGATCGCGCTGGCCTGTGAAACCTATGATCATCTGCAAGCCCGGCTGGCCGAGGATCTGCAGACGGCGCCTGACCCCGAGACAGCCGCGCTTCATTACCGGATCCTCGCGCATCGTGCCCCGGGACAGAAGGCAGCGGGCGGTCTGTCGCGAACCCGGCAAAGGCGCCCCACAAGGCGCCGGGGGGTCGGCGGCCTGATATCTGCGGGCGCGGTCGTCGTCGGGATCGCGGCGATGTCGCTGCTCATGGTTCAGGGCCGCCCGGAGGTCCAGCCGATCGGTGCCGCGACCATGGCCTATCCGCTACCGGACAAACCGTCGATCGCGGTTCTGGCGTTCGACGACCTCAGCGCCGGAGAGGACCACGGCGATCTCAGCGATGCCATCAGCGAGGGGGTCATTCACCAGCTGTCCCGCTTTCCCGAGCTTTTCGTCATCGCGCGAAATTCCAGCTTCCACTATCGCGGAACCGCGACCGACATCCGCCAGATCTCCCGTGAACTGGGTGTGCGCTACATTCTGGAAGGGAGCCAGCAGAAGAACGGGGATCGTCTGCGGGTGACCGCGCAGCTCATCGATGCGCCCAAGGGCAACCATGTGTGGGCGGAACGCTATGACCGCGACATGCTCGATCTCTTCGCGGTGCAGGACGAGATCACGCATACGGTCGCGGCGACCGTGGCCAACAAGCTGAAGGTGCGCGCCGGGCAAGAGGCCAAGCGCGCCGACCCGGCCACCCTGAATGCATACCAGCTGTGGTCGCAGGCGCGGCAGGACTTCCACGAACTCACGCGCGAGGGAAACGACAAGGCACTGCGGGCGAACCTGGCCGCTTTGCGGGCCGATCCTTCCTTCGCGAATGCCTATGTCGGATTGGCCTATGTCCATGTCAACGGCTACCGCTGGGGCTGGACCGACATGGGCCGGGAAGAGGCGCTGCGGGCGGCGCGGGAGGCGGCGCAGAAGGCACTGGCCCTGGCGCCCGACGATTACGCCGCGCATCACGCGATGGCCTATGTGCACGTTCAGTCCGGCGAACTCGACGCGGCGATCGTCCGGGACGAAAAGGCGCTGGACCTCAATCCCAACGCGACCAACGCCATGGCCCAGTTGGCGGAAACGCTCGGCTACCTCGGGCGAACGGCGGAGGCGGAGGATCTGTTGCTGCGCGCCAGCCGCCTCGATCCGTTTCATCCCCCCTGGTACGAATGGAACCTGGGCTGGATCCGCTGGTTGCGCCGCGACTGCAAGGGCGCGCTGGCGGCCATGCAGGACATGTCGAAGATGCCGCCGCTGGCCCACCGCGCCATGGCGATCATCCACGTCTGCCTCGGCAACATGGGGGCGGCGCGCGCGGAAATCGAAAAGCTGCTTCAGATCTACCCGGACTACTCCATCGAGGCGGTCCGGTTGAACTTTCGCGGCAAGTATCGAAATCCCGCGGACATCGCGCGGTATCTCGACGATCTGAGGACAGCGGGATTGCCGGAAACCGCCCCACCTCAGACGCCCCAGGAGCGGGCGGGCGACTAGCGCGGAAAAGTCCGGAAAGATCGACGGGGCGGGTGCCCCGAAACCTGCCGGACGCAGGAAATTGCCCAGCAATTGAGCGCGATTTGAGCGCCGGCTGACCCCGGGTTGAGGCCCGCCTGTCATCCTCCTCGCATCTTCAACGCGAGGAGGTGAGATCAGATGGAACGCTTGCAACGTGCGCTGTTCGGGGGACTGGCGGCCCTTGCCGTCGCCGCAGCCTCGGCCGGGGCCGAGGTGGAGGTGGCCGGCGCCAGGACCCACACGGAAGTTGCCGCGATCGAAGATGCCGTCCCCGTGCTCGACGCCTGGATCGACCGGTTCGCGGAATACCCAAGGGCAAGGGACAGGCCTTTGCGCATTGCGCTTGTTCCGGCCATGCCGCGGGCCTCGGCGACTTCGTCCGCCGCCCATTATGGCCCTTCGACCCGGGGCGCCTACGATGCCGAAACCGCGACGATCTACCTGCTGCGGCCGTGGTTCGCCGACTTGCCCTACGATCGCAGCATCCTCTTGCATGAGCTTGTTCATCACCGGCAGGTGCAGGCCCGCCACTGGTACTGCGCGCAGGCGATGGAGTGGGACGCCTACAAGCTTCAGGAGCAATTCCTCGATCAGGCGGGGCTTGAAAGCGGGATCTACTGGCTTGCCGTGGCGTTGGAATCGAGTTGCGCCGTGCGGGATCATCACCCCGACTGAATGGCGGCCCGACGGATGTCGTCGCGCTATGCGCCGCGCAGCCCCGCCGTCCGGGACTGGACCCAGGCGACCAGCGTGCCCAGTTCCTCGGTGATGGCGGCTCCGGGCGCGGCGATCAGGAAGAAGGCGTTGCCGGTCCTGACCTCGGCCGGCAGCGGGCGCATGAGGAGGCCCGCCTGCACGAGCAGCGCCGAGGAGAGGCTCCAGCCGAGGGCCAGCCCTTCGCCCGCAAGCGCGGCCTGCAGCGTCAGCTGGTAATCGTTGAAGACCATGTCGGGCTCGGTTGGCTCGGCCTCGGCACCGACGGCGGCGAGCCATTCGGCCCAGCTCATGCGCTTGCGGAAACGGTCGAAGGCGTGAAGCTGCCGATGGCGCGCCAGGTCCTGCACGGTGTCGATCCGGGGCGTGTCGGCCAGATAGCCGGGCGCGCAGAGCGGAAAGATCACCTCATCGCAAAGATGCCAGCTGTTGGGGCGCTGGAAGCCGCGTTCGCGGATCCAGATCGTCAGATCGATCTCGGTGTCGGGTTCGACGTCGCGATCGGTCGTCACGACCTTGATCTTCAGCTTCGGGTGATCGTGCTGCAACTGATAGAGCTGCGGCATCAGCCAATGCGCCGCGACCGAGGTCGAGGCGGCAAAGGTCAGATAGCGGGTCCGGGACGGGCTCAGCGCCCCGAGGGTGTCCTCCATGCGCCGGAATCCGAAACGCACGCTGTCGTGGAACAGCCGGCCCGCCTCGGTCAACCTTACCCCACGGTTTTCCCGGATGAAAAGCTGCACGCCGCAGTGCCGTTCCAGCGCCTTGATGGCTTGCGACACGCTGGGCTGCGTCACGTTCAGTTCCGCCGCGGCGCTGCGGAAGTTCAGATGCCGCGCCGCCGCCTCGAAGACGAAAAGCGAGTGGGGGGAGGGGATCAGGGATCGCAGCCTGGACATAAGCACAGCCGATATCAGGCGCTTTCTTTTCCGTCTACAGCCAGGCCCGCTGCCGTGCTTTCCTTCTGGCGGAAAACGCGGCCGACATCAGGGACCGGTGAGACGCCAATGGCACAGAGCCCGCACGACGCGCCCCGGGGGCGCATCATGATTGACCCGCCGGTACAGGAGCCGACGGATTCCGGCTGGTATGTCACCTCGGGGCCGGACCTGCCGCTGGTGCCGCACCGGGGCGAGACGCGCTGCGATTGTCTTGTGATCGGTGCGGGCTGGATGGGATTGCACGCCGCGCGGCGCTACGGGGAGCTGGCGCCCGACCACTCCGTCCTGCTGGTCGATGCCGGGCGGATCGGCAACAACGCCTCGGGCCGCTGCATGGGCTTTGCGATCGACCTGGCGCATAACCCGCGCAAGCACGATTTCGTCGAGGACATCCAGGGCAACAAGGAGGAGCTTTTCACCAATCTTGACGGCAATGCCTATCTTCGCTCGGCGGTCGAGGATCTGGGCGTGGACTGCGATTGGGACCCCCAGGGCAAGTACCATAGCGCGGCCACGGATCACGGCGTGGCCGATCTGTTGCGCTTTTCCAAGGCGCTGGACGCGATGGGCCAGAGATACCGCTGGGTCGAGCGTGACGAGATGCTGGCGATGACCGGCAGCCGCCACTACATCCGCGCGCTGCACCATCCCGGCACGATCCTGATCCAGCCGGCCAAGTATCTGAAGAACCTGGCGCGCGCCCTGCCTGAGAACGTGACGGTTCACGAGAACACCGTGATCAGCACCGCGCGTTTCGGCGCAAGCGAACATGTCTTCGAAACGCCCTCGGGCGTGATCCGCGCCAAACAGGTGATCATCTGCGCCGCCGGCTACCTGACGCGCTTCGGCTTTTACAGCCAGACCGCCATTCCGCTTTATACCTTTGCCAGCATGACCCGGCCCTTGACCGAAGGCGAACGGGCGCAGGCGGGGGATCAAGCGGCCTATGGCCTGATCCCGGCCAACAGTTTCGGCACCACCGTTCGCCGGACGGCAGACAGCCGCCTTTTGCTGCGAAACGTCTACGCCTATGCCCCGAACTTCCGGACCACCCGTCTGGACGTCGAGCGCGCGCGCGAACAGCAGATGGTCGCGTTCCGGCGCCGCTGGCCCGACCTTGCCGCGATCGGGTTCGAGATCAGCTGGGGCGGCCTGCTGACGCTCGCGCAGAACGGCGGCATGGTCTTTGGCGAGCTTGCCCGGAACGTCTACGGCGCCGCCTTCTGCAACGGCACCGGTGTGTCCCGCGGGGCCGCCTTTGGAAAGGCCGTCGCGGAACTCGCGCTGGGACGGTCCTCGCCCGTCATCGACATCCTCGGGCGCCGCGCCCCGCCGTCGCGGGCCTATCCCGAACCTATCACCTCCACCGGCGTTCGCCTGGTCACGGGCTGGCGCTTCCGCCGCGCCGGGCAAGAAGTTTGAAAGGAACCGTTATGGCCGATCTCAAGGGCGTCAACCTCGCCATGCAGACCCCGTTCGATGCCGAAGGGGCAATCGACTTCGCCACCTATGAAAAGCTGATCGAGGATTACATCGCCGCCGGGGTGCAGGGGCTGGTCCTTGGTGCGGGCACGGGTCAGCATCCCTACCTGACGGAAGCCGAGTGCAACCGGCTCTATGAGACCGGCATCCGCCAGGTGGCGGGCCGGGTCAACGTGATCTGCCAGACCTCCGCCCTGAACATGGATGAGGTGATCCGCCGGTCGCAACATGCCGAGAAGGCTGGGGCCGACGCGCTGATGATCCTGCCGCCCTATCTGGAAGGGCCGGCGGATGACGATGGCCTGTTCGAATTCTACCGCACGCTCGACACGGCGGTCGGGATCGACATCGTCGGCTACAACATCCCCCAGGCGACCGGGATCGCGGTTTCCGTCCCCTTGCTTGAAAGGCTGAAGGGGCTCAAGCGCTATCGCTGGATCAAGGACAGCGCGGGGGATTTCACCACCCATCAGGAATACCTCCAGACCGGGACCGACGTGCTGAACGGCTGCGACACCACCACCTTCGCGGCCCTGATGGCGGGGACCAAGGGGGTCATCTGGGGCGCGGCCAACTACATGCCGCACGAGGCGGCCACGCTTTACCGCCTGATCGCCGCCCGGGATTTCGAGGCGGCGCTGACCCTTTGGCAGCGGATGCTGCCGTCGCTCCTGTTCATCTGGCGCAATCCCTATGTGCCGGCCGTCCTGCGGGCCGCCCAGCTGCGCGGCTACGGCACCGGGAACGTGCGACGCCCCCTCCAGAAACTGACGGAGGCCCAGGACGCCGGCCTGCAAAAAGCGCTGGCGCCGCTCATGGGCTGACGCGGTGCCGCAAGTGTTTCGGGCGACCTGCAATCCGCCGTTCCCCGTCCCGAGATTGTTCGGGGCGCCGGCAGGAACACCATGGACAGAATTGGAACGACGGCCGATGCTGGTCCCATCCTCAGGGAGGGAAACGCCATGGTGCTGGAAGTCATAAGTTCTGGGTTTGGCAGGACGGGTACGAAATCGCTGAAGGCTGCGTTGGAGCGGCTGGGCTTCGGCCCCTGCCATCACATGCATGAAGTCGTGGAGAACCCTGGACAGGTGGTTCACTGGCAGAAGCTGGCGGCAGGCGAGGCGGTTGACTGGGATGCGGTCTTCGCCGGGTACAGGTCGCAGGTGGACTGGCCGGGCGCCCATGTCTGGCGCGAGCTGGCCGAAGCCTTTCCGAAGGCAAAGGTGGTCCATACTGTCCGGCCGGACGACAAATGGTGGGCCAGCTTCGAAAAGACGATCGGCAAGCTGATGGCCCGCTACAGCGATCTGCCGCTGCCGCCGCATATTCGCGACATGCTTGCCGCATGGAACGAATTTGCGGGCAAAAGCACCTTTGGCGGCGTTCTGGACGACAAGGACATCGGGCTTGCGGCCTATCGTCTCCGGACGAGGGAGGTGCGCGAGGCGCTGCCCGCGGACCGGCTGCTTGTCTTCGATGTCGCGGAAGGATGGCAACCGCTTTGTGAGTTCCTTGAGGTCGATGTCCCAGACGAGCCGTTTCCGCACCACAACCTGAGGGCGGATTTCTGGGAGGTCCTCGGCGGGGAACCGGCGTGAGCTTGGACCGGTGATCGGCCATGCGGCCCCCGGTCCGCGGCGACAGGTCTTCTGCCGCCGCGGGCCTTGGGGTTACTGCGGGGTTACTGCGCGACCGCCGTGTGCCAGACGCCCTTGACCCCGTCGCCGGTCATGTCGCCGGGGTTCTCATCCTTGATCCAGAGGTAAAGCGGCTGGCCTTGGTAGGCCACCTGCATCGTCCCATCCGTGCGCGCGATCAGTTCGAAGCCTTCGGGCAGGGACGCGCCGTCATCGGCCAGGAGCGGCGGCCAGTTCTCGGCGCAGGCGTCGTAGCAGTTCGACACGCCCGCCTCGTCCTTGTCGAAGGTATAAAGCGTCATGTTCTGGGCATCGGTGAAATAGGTCACATCGCCGCTGGTGGCGGTCATGACCACAGTTTCGCCCGCTGCGGCGAAACCGATCCCGGCTGCGACGGAAAATGCGGTGGCAAATGCGGCGGTGGCGGCTGTCAATCTGGGCATATCTCGGTCTTTCCTGTTGAACGCCTGAGCGATGCAGGCACAGGGATCTACGGCCCGCGCGGCGGATTTATTCCGGGCGGACCGGCCCGCGCGCGAAAAAAACTCTCGGCCCGGCGCGGAATAATTTCCGGCGGAGCGCGTAAATTCCCTGTCGGTATCTTGCCGGCGCTTATTCCGACAGGAGGAACGCATGAGGATATTGCTTGCCGCCACCGCACTTGCCGCTGCCTGGTCCGGCACCGGCGCATGGGCGGACGATCACCTGGCCAATGGCGCGACGGCCCCCGGCGCGGCCGCGCGCGGCTTTGCCAATCCGGTGGCCGCCAACCCCTCCGACACCTCCGGTGGGGCCTCTGACCCGGGCACGGTGCCTGGCCTCGGCAATCCCAATGCCGGTGCCGACCGTGGCACGCCGGCATTCGATCCGGTCAGCCTCGAAGAACGGCTGGCGGAACGTGCGGGACCCCAAGGTTGACGAAGATCCCGGGTGTGCGATCCTTGCGCGCGCCCGGGACGATTTGCCGGAGAGACCGTTGGCACGCGACCTGACCATCCTGATCAGCGAGATCCCGCATCTGCGGCGCTTTGCCTTCGCGCTGACCGCCGATCGCGATTTCGCCGAGGATCTGGTGCAGAGCTGCCTTGAGAACGCCGTGGCGCGCTTTCACCAGTGGCAGCCGGAGCGCAGGCTGCGCCCCTGGCTGTTCGCGATCCTGCACAACCTTTATCGCGACAGCAGGCGGCGGCCGCAGCGCGGCGTCCCGCTTGACGAGGTGCCGGAGATCCCGTCGAGCGATGCCAGCCCCGAGGAGCGGATGAGCGCCGGCGAGGTCCTGGCCGCCATCGACCTCCTGCCCGAGGACCAGCGCGACGTTCTGGTCCTCGTCGGTCTCAACGAACTGAGCTATGCCGAGGCGGCCTCGGTGCTCGGTATCCCGCCCGGCACGCTCATGTCGCGGCTGCACCGGGCGCGGAGCCGGTTGCGCGAGATGCTCGGGCGAACGAAATCTCCCTCGATCAGGCAGGTGCTGTAATGGTTCAGGACAACAAGATCACCGTCGAGGACATCCACGCCTATGTCGATGGAGAGCTGTCGGAAGACGCCGCAGCGCTGGTTCGGGACTTTCTGGACAAGCACCCCGAGGCCGCCACCGTCGCCGAGGATTACCGCGCGATCAACGCGGCGATCCTGACGCGGGCGGCGATGGCGGACAGGGTGCCGCTGCCGGAGCGGCATATCGAAGCGGTCAACCGCAAGCCCCGCGCGCCGCTGATTGCCGCGTCGCTCGCCCTGATGGCCGCCGGTGCCGCCGCGGGATGGGTGGCGCACGCGGTGCTGACCCCTCGGCCCGATGTGCTCGACCTTCTGGCCAGCGAAGCGGGCGCAAGCTGGGCGACCTACGCGCCCGATGCCCGCCGCCCGGTCGAAATCGCGGCCGCCGACGCCTCGCAGCTGGTGCGCTGGCTGGCCAACCGCACCGGGCGCAGCGTCGTGGTGCCGACGCTCGACGATCAGGGGCTCGCTTTCATGGGCGGGCGTCTCGTCGCAGGGGGGAACCGGCCGGCGGCGCTGCTCATGTACCAGGATTCCGCGGGGCGGCGCCTGGTCGTCCTGATGAGCCCGGAGTTCGCCGGCGACGGCCCGACCGGCATGCACTTCCGGCGCCAGACCGAGTCTGCGGCGGTGATATGGGCGAACGGGAAAGAGGGCTTCGGCGTCGCGGGTCCGTTCTCCGAAGAGGAGCTGAAACGCGCCGCGGTCGTGGTGCGCGACAGTTTCGCCCTGTAGACCGGGCCAGACCGTGTCAGGGTGTAGGCGCCATCGTCCAGCATGGCCGGTCCAATCCTGCGCCATGCACGGGCGGTGCAGGCTTATCCTCAATGGTGCACAAGGCGTGCAAAATTGTCCGGCCGCATGCCGCACTCTGCGCACTCCCTCCGGGGATTCCGATGTATGGTGCGACAAGCGCCCTATCGCGGGAACCCGAGATGACCGAAACCAAGATGCCGACCTACCAATCCCTGGCGCGATCGCTTTCGGAGCATTCGGTCTCGACGCTGTTCGGCTTGATGGGCGATGCCAATCTGTTCATGGTCGACGATTTCGTGCGCAGATGGGGCGGGCGTTTCGTTCCTGCGGCGCATGAGGGCAGTTCGATCCTGATGGCGCTTGCCTATGCCTATGTTTCGGGCCAGGTCGGCGTGGCAACGGTGACCCACGGGCCCGCGCTCACCAACTGTGTCACGGCGCTTGCCGAAGGGGCGCGCGGGCACCTGCCGATGGTGCTGCTTGCGGGGGACACGCCTGTTTCCAATCCCCGCCACATCCAGGCGATCGACCAACGCGAGGTGGTCAAGGCCACCGGCGCCGGGTTCGAGCAGGTGCGCGCCGGCCCCTGATCCTGGCGGGCGGCGGCGCGATCCATGCCCGCGCGCAGATCATCCGCCTGGCGGATCGGCTGTAGGCACCGCTGGCCACCACGCTCAAGGCCAAGGGTCTTTTTAACGGTCATCCCAACAACATGGATATCTTCGGCACGCTGAGCACGCCTGCCGCCTACGATCTGATCGCCAAGACCGACTGCGTCATCTGTTTCGGCTCGGGTTTGGGCGACTTCACCACCGACCGGGGCAAGCTGATGAAAGGCAAGCGCGTCATCCAGATCGACATCGATCCGGCCTCGATCGGCGGCGGCGTCCATCCCGACGCCGCCCTCGTCGCCGATGCCGGGTTGACCGCTGACCTGATCCTCTACTGGCTCGATGAGGCAGAGGTCGCGCCAAGCGGCTTCACCCGCGAGCTGGACACTTCCGTCCTGACCGCCCATCCCATCGGATCCTCAAGGACGGTCGAGGGCTGCGTGAATTTCGTGGCCGCACTGGAGCGGCTTGAGGCAGCCCTGCCCGAGGACCGCATTCTTGTCACCGACGGGGGCGCTTCATGACTGAGGTCTGGTGCCGGATTTCCGTCCCCGATCCCAAGAGCCTCGTCGTGACCGCCAATTTCGGGTCGATCGGTCTGGGCCTGCAGCAGGCCATCGGCGCGGGGATCGGTCATCCCGAACGGCCGGTCGTCCTGTTCACCGGCGATGGCGGGTTCATGATGGGCGGCATCAACGAGTTCAACACGGCCGTGCGTCTGGGCCTGAACCTGATCGTGATCGTCGCCAACGACTCGGCCTACGGGGCCGAGCATATCCAGTTCCTCGACCGCAAGATGGAACCGAGTCTGACCCAGTTCGACTGGCCCTCATTCTCGGACGTCGCAAGATCCCTGGGCGGACACGGGATCGAGGTTCGCTCCGCCGCCGATCTGGATGCGGCGCTGGCCTCGCTGCAAACGCTCGATCGCCCGCTTCTGATCGACCTTCACCTTGATCCGAACGACGTTCCGCGGATGCGGATCTAGCAGGACCGCCCTACGGAGCCTAACGGCCCCGAGGGTTTCAGGCGTTCGCCGATCGCGCGCTGTTTCGGGCCAAGGCGGAGACCAGGTCCGATCGGGTGACGATGCCGACGATGCGGCTGCCCTCCATGACCGGGACGGCTTCGGCGCGCCCGTCTTCGAGCAGGGGAAGCAACTCGCCGATCGGGGCGTCCCGTGTAACGGTGGGCAGGCCCACCGACATGATATCGCGCGCCCGGGGCGCGGTGCGGCCGGTCGCATTGGTCATCTGCGTCAAGGCCGCGACGAAACCCCTGTGGTCGCGGCGGGCCGCGCGGCGTGCACCGCGGATCAGGTCGATCTGGAAAATGACACCTTCAAGCTGATCATCCGCCGTGACGACCGGAATGGATGTGAACCCGTGCAGGCGAAACAGCCCGGCAACGCGGCCAACCGGTGTGCCGGGGGAAACCGTCACAAGATCGCGCGACATGAAAGCCTCGCATTTGAGGGCGTCCATCTGGTGGACGGCCGCCAGTTGCTCTGCCGCCGCAATCAGCCGCCCGAGGTCCTCGACGCCGAGGTTGCTTGACTGGCGGTTGACCTCAAGGATCTCGCGCAGGTCATCCGGGCTGAGGCCCAGCCGCCGCGCCGGGGTCTGGTCGCTGGTGCCGTGCGGGCCCCCGGTCTCAGGCTGACGAAAGGGGTAGGTGCGCCCGGTCAACCGATGCCAGATCATCGCCAGGCCGACGAGGACCGCCGTCCCCGCCATGACGGGCGCGAAGACAAAGGCGGGGCCCAGACGGTCGATCAGTGCCGGATCGAGCGCCGCGACCAAGGCCACCGCCCCGCCCGGGGGATGCAGCGATCGCGACACGACCATCGCGGCGATCGCGAGGCAGAGGGCCAGCGCGGCGGCGGTGATCGGCTCTCGCAGGAAGGACAGGACAAGGACCGCCATCAGGGCGGAGATGCTGTTTCCCACGACGGCAGACCAGGGCTGGGCAAGCGGGCTGTTCGGGACCGCGAAGAGAAGCACCGCGGAGGCCCCGAAAGGCGCAATCAGGAAGAAACCGTCCCCATGTCGCAGCCAAGGCAGGAGCAACGCAGCGCCGCTGACGACAAACGCCACCCCCGCCCCGAGCGGACCCCGCGCCAGATCAAGCGGCGTGCCACGGCCGATCGCCGGGCCGAAGCCCGACAAAGGGCGGTATGCCCGCCATCCGTGGTTCCCTTTGAGCGGCATACCTCGCCCCGTTTCGCGCGTTTTCGACACTGAGTGCATCCATCGGGAAAAGTCCAGAACGCAGAAGGGCTGAACGCCAACGGGTTCCCGGCGCCCGCGCAAGAATGAAGGCCCGGCTCTGACCCCAGAACGGCGACCGGCCCCACGGGCGCGATCGGTCAGAAGGCGCCGGTCGGACGGGCAAATCCCGGCGGCGAAACCGGCCAGCGGCCCCGATGAAGCCCGCAAATTCTTAGCCTGCGCGGGCCGAGGCCGGGTCTCGCGTCACCTTGTTAACCCGCCATTAGCTCCGGGCGCTGTGAGGTGATGGTCAAGGCAGGTGTTTCGACGTTTCGGAAGAATTGCATGCTCTGCGGTAGAACGAGCGAACCTGGTTCAGATGAGTAAGCCAAGCTCCAAGACGGTTTTGGATCTTCCGGGCCGGGGTCGCAGGCTTCTGCGCCTCGCGTTCTTCTTCAGCCTGTTCACGAACCTGCTGCTTCTGACGGGCCCGCTCTTCATGTTGCAGGTCTATGACCGGGTCCTGGGGTCGCGGTCCGAGGAAACACTCGTGGCGCTGTTTGCGCTGGTTGTCCTGCTCTTCACGCTTTACGCGGTTCTGGAGTTTTCCCGGGGGCGGCTGGTGGCGCGGGTGGGGGCCCGGCTCCAATCGGAGCTTGGGCCGCGCGTGTTCGATGCCATCCTTGAAGACCGGGCGACGCGGGGCGGGCGGCTGAGCCGGCAGGTTTCGCTGGCCGATGTCGAGGCCATTCGGACGTTCTTCTCATCGCCCGTCCTGCTGGCGCTGTTCGATCTTCCCTGGACCCCGCTGTTCCTCGCGGCGATCTTCGTCTTTCACCCGATGCTCGGTTGGCTCGCCATCGCTGGCGGTTCGGTGCTGGTGGTGACGGCGGTCCTGAACCAGATGCTCACCACGCGCAAGATCGCCAGGGCGCAGAGCCTTGCCTTCGGCGCCTCCGGCTTTGCGAAACGTGTGCATGACGCGAGCCCCTTCGCCTGGGCCCAGGGAATGGGGGGCGCGCTTCGCCAGCGTTGGGAGCGGATCGAGGACGAGGGGCTTGCCGGCGCTGTTGCCGCGCATGACTGGACCGGGTCCTTCAGCGCCTTCACGCGCGGTTTCCGGCTTCTGCTGCAGTCTGCCATCCTGGCGCTCGGGGCCTGGCTGGTGCTGCGGCACGAGATGACGGCGGGCGCCATGATCGCCGGATCGATCCTGCTCGGCCGCGCCCTGGCCCCGATCGAGCAGGGCTTGCCGCAATGGCCGGTCGTGCAGCGCGCGTGGACGAGCTGGCAGAACCTCAAGCGCCTGCTCGACACCTGTGAGGACCGGCCCGCGCCCCTGCGGCTGCCGGAACCGGCCGCCGCGATCAATGTCCGCGACATCTCCCTGGTCCTGTCGGCGCAGGACAAGCCGATCCTTCGGGGCATCACCTTCTATCTCCCACCGGGCGAGGCGCTCGGCATCATCGGGAAAAGCGGCTCTGGCAAGACCACCCTTGCGCGGGTCGTGCTCGGCCTCGTGACGCCCAGTGCGGGCGAGGTGCGGCTCGGCGGCGCGACGGTTGAACAATACGGCCCCGCGCGGATCGGCGCGCTTATCGGCTACCTGCCGCAGGAGATCCAGTTCTTCGATGGAACGGTGGCCGAGAACATCGCCCGCATGAGCCTGACCCCCGACCCCCGGCAGGTCGTGGCCGCGGCGCAACGGGCGCGGGTCCATGACGTGATCCTTGAGCTTCCCAAGGGCTATGACACCCTGATCGGCCCCTCCGATACGCAACTCTCGGGGGGACAGAAGCAACGCGTGGCCTTGGCGCGCGCGCTTTATGGCAATCCGATCGTCCTCGTTCTCGACGAGCCGAACTCGGCGCTGGACGCGGACGGCTCCGAAGCGCTGAACCGGGCGGTGGCCGAGATGAAGGCGGCGCAGAAGTCGGTGATCGTCATGACCCACAGGCCAAGCGCCATCTCGCAATGCGACCAGCTTCTGGTCCTCGAAAAAGGCCGCGTCGCGGGCTATGGGCCGCGGGACGAGATCATCAGGTCGATGATGCACAATGCCCAGAACGTGCATCAGGCGATCCGGAAAGGCGGGCGGACGTGAGCAGGGAGCGCACACGCTGGAGCGCCCGCCTGCCCATCGCGCTCGGCTTTCTGGCGATCGCGGTCCTTGTCGGTGGTGTCGGCGCCTGGGCCGTCGGGACGCAAATCGCCGGCGCGGTCATCGCGGCGGGAACGGTCAAGGTGGAGACCGACCGCCAGGTTGTGCAGCATCCCGAAGGCGGCGTCGTCAGCGCGATCCTCGCGCGGGACGGCGACCACGTTGCGGCTGGCGACCTGCTGGTCCGCCTCGACGATACCTTCCTGAGATCGGAACTGGAAATCATCGACCGGCAGCTTCTGGAGATCCATGCCCGCCAAGCGCGGTTCGAAGCGGAGCGCGACGGGCACGAGACGCTTTCCATCGATCTGCCGGACAGCTTCGCGCAGCTCGATCCTGCCTGGGTGCAGGGCCAGATCGAGGGCCAGGTGGCGCTCTTTCAGGCCCGTGCAGACGCGCTTGCACGGGAAACCGAACAGATCGGCGAACAGCAGATCCAGGTGGAGCGTCAGGTGGACGGGCTTCAATCGCAGCTCGACGCCATGCAGACCCAGCTTGCGCTTGTGGAGGAGGAGCTTGTCGGCCAATCGTCACTCTATCGAAAGGGCCTGGTCCCGGTGGCGCGTCTCAGCGCCCTTCGCCGCGCCGAGGCAGAGGCCAAGGGAGAGGCCGGCCGCCTGCAGGCCGCGATCGGGGAGGCGGGCGCCAGGATCGCCGCGCTGGACATCGAGAAGCTGAAGCTTGCAAACCAGCGCCGCGAGGATGCCATCACCCAACTGCGCGACCTGCGCTTTGGCGAGATTGAACTGGCGGAACGCCGTTTGGTGGCGCTGGAAAAACTGGCCCGGATGGAGGTGCGCGCACCCGTTGGCGGGACGGTCTTCGGCTCGGTCGTCCTGGCCGAGAGATCGGTGGTCAAACCGGCCGAGGCGATGATGTATATCGTCCCGACCGACCGTCCGATCCAGGTTTTGGCGCGCATCGACCCGGTTCACATCGATCAGGTCTATCCCGGCCAGACCGCGAGCCTGCGCTTCACCGCCTTTGAGCAGCGGACGACACCCGTCTTCGAAGGCACCGTCCGGCGCCTCTCGGCCGACGCCCTTCGCGACCCGCAGACCGGGGCCTCCTTCTACGAGGCCGTGGTGGAGCTTAGCGATCCGGCAGAGCCCCAACGGGGCGGGCTCGCGATCCTGCCGGGCATGCCGGTCGAGGTCTTTCTCAGGACCGCAGACCGCACCCCGATGAGCTACCTGGTCAAGCCCTTCACCGACTACTTCATGAGGGCAATGCGGGAGGGGTAAGGGCACCGGGGGGCTGCAGCTTGTCGGTGATGATCGCCCGTGGTTGCCCCCAGGGTTCGAAGATCGCCAAGACAAAGGATGGAACAACCGCGCTGTTTGGTCCCGAACGCCGCTGTCTGCCAGCCAGATCCTGTCGCCCGCCCGAGCCGACGCCTGCGCGCCGCCTACAAGCCGCTGTCGGCCCGAGACAGCATCCAGGCATGGGCGGGATCGGTACGGGTTCGCCAGACCCGCCGGGGACCGGCCAAGACGTTCAGATGGGAGACCTCAGGCAGATCAAAGGAAAGGCGCGGCGCCTTGCGGCGTTGGGCTGTCATATCCGTTCTCCTTGGTCGGGCGGTGCAAGGGCAGAGGCGATGCAACCGTTTGCATTCAGCTTCACCGGAACCTCTGCTTGTTTCAAGCGGATCACATGTCGAGGTTCTGCTGGCACGCGAAGGCTACTCCTGATCCCGAACGAAATTGGTTGCACGGAGCCGCACCGGGGTCTGAAAGCGCTGCCGCTTCGCGCGCCGCACGAAGGCGGCCCGGGCAGATGGTTCTGTCGCACGAACATGCAGTTGCTATGTTTTGCCGCGCGATCCCAGGCTTTAAGCTTGACCGAGACGAAGCCACTCCGCGGCTCTCGCGGTCTAACCGGGAAAACCATGATGAGCGATGACACGGAACGGACGCTGGCGCGCGGGCAGCAACGCGGATCTCACGGCCGGCAACAGGAAGAGGGTGTGCTCGTCATCCGAACCATCGCCATGCCCGCGGACACCAACCCGGCGGGAGACATCTTTGGCGGATGGCTGATGTCGCAGATGGATCTTGCCGCCGGCAACATGGCCGGTCGCGTCTCCCAGGGGCGCAGCGCCACGGTGTCCGTGGAGGCGATGCAGTTCCTCCGCCCGGTCAAGGTCGGCGATGAGGTGACGCTTTACGCGACGTTGCGCAAGGTGGGCCGCACCTCCATGCGCATCCATGTGGATGCCTGGGCGCGCCGGAGGTTTTCCGAGAAAGCCGAGAAGGTGACAGACGCTGATTTCGTATTCGTGGCCCTGGACGAAAATGGAGTGCCACGGCCGGTCTTTGAGGACAGCTGACGGTCTTCGTCCCAAGCGGTCGGCGACACGGCGTCCCGCCGGGGCAGGGTGTTCGCGCTGCTTTCCTTGCGGCTGCGGTGCGGGCATTCTGATCGTGAAGGGGAGGGCGGGCGCATGGAAACTATCGGGGTGATCGGTCTGGGCAGGATGGGTGCCGCGATTGCCCAGCGTTTGACGGCGCAGGGCAGGGCCGTCCTGGGATGGACCCGAAGCGGGCGGACGGTCGAGGGCGTGGCGTGCGCTCCGGATCTCGGCACGCTCGTCAGCCGGAGCGACACGTTGATCCTGAGCCTGCTCGACGACGTCGCGGTCGGCGAAGTGCTTGACGAACTCACCACGATGACCCTCGCGGGCAAGCAGATCATCGACACCAGCACGGTGACGCCCTAGGTTCTCCTCTCGCGCCTCGGGGCGATCAGGGCCGCAGGGGGAGTGCCGTGGACGCGCCGATCTCGGGCGGGCCAGAGATGGTCCTCGCCGGGAATTGCGGGGTCTTCATCGGTGGCGAAGACGCGGAGGCGGCGCGGGCGCGCGCGAGTCTCTCGGCGACCTCGGGGCGGATCTTCCACGTCGGGCCCAACGGGACGGGGTTGGTGATGAAGGTGATCAACAACGGGATGATGCAGGCTTACATGGCCGGGCTGGCCGACCTGCTGCCGCTGGCGAAACGGGCCGGACTTTCGCTGGAGAACGCGCTGCGCATCCTGTCGGGCGGGCCGGCCGGCCAGCCGGTCATTGCGGCGCGGATCCCGAAGATCCTCGGCGAGGACGACACGGTGGGGTTTGCCGTCAGCGCGGTCTTCAAGGACAACGATGTCGCCCGGCATGTCCTGAAGTCCTTCGGCCTCACCTCCCCGATACTGGACGTCTTCGCCCACCGCAGAGACGCGATCGAGAAGGCGGGCCTCATGGACCACGACCCGGCGGCGATCCTGCGCAATGCCTACTACGAAGACGGGGACGCACCGCGATAGTCGCGGCGCGTCGGCGCCTGAGGTTGAGGAGGCGAAAAGGTGGATGCTGCCGGGCGACGCCTTACCGTCCGCGCGGCGTTCAAACGCTTGGCGACAGTCTGAGTTGGGCCAGCATCTGGCCGCTGTCGATGACGCCCCAGTGTTCACGCAGCTTGCCGTCCTCGACCCGCAGGATATCGACCCCATCGACCTCGAACGCGCGGCCAGTCGGGCTTTCGCCAAGGAATTCGCCGTGATGCGTGCCGCTGATGCGGACGACGGCCGCGACCTTGCCATCTTCCTCGAAAACCCTCAGCGGCTTGATCGCCAAGTCGGGAAAAGCGACCTTCATCTCCGCCGTTCCCGCCCGGAACCCCTCGCGCGTTGCCGGATGCCCGGGCCAGGGCGCATGATCGAGGAAATCCTCCGACATGAAGTGTTCGGTGGCTGAGATATCCCCGGTCTGAAAGACGGTTTCGTAGAACTGCGTGACCACGTCGATTGCAGCTTTGGTCATGTCGATCTCCCCTTTTCAGTCGTCGAGATACCCGCTGGCACCTCTGAATAAAGGGGTAAATCTTTGCGTCAGTGCAAAATAGTCCTATCTTTGCGAAGCAGTTTTGCAATTATGCAATCATGGATTGGGATGATCTGAAATACGTGCTGGCATTGCATCGGGCGGGTACCCTGGTGCGGGCCGGGAAGCTTCTGCATGTGAACACCAGCACCGTGGGCCGCCGCATCCTCGCGCTGGAGAGAAGCCTGGAAGCCAAGCTTTTTGACCGCATAGGCGGCGGCTACCAGTCGACACCCGCCGCGCTGCGCGTGGTGGCCTGCGCAGAGGAAATGGAGTTGCAGGCCAATGCGATGCACCGGCAGATCAAGGGGCTGGACAACCGCGTGGAAGGTTCCGTGCGGATCACGGCACTGGACAACTTTCTTGATGCGATCGTCGTGCCTGCTCTGCCCGAGTTCCTGCGGCGGCATCCGGGAATAGAAGTAACCCTGGAGTCCGACTTGCGGTTGTTCGAGCTGACCGAAGGGGACGCCGATATCGCGGTGCGATCCGTGAAGCCGGTCAAACCCGAACTGGTCGCGCGCTCACTGGGATCCTTTCCCACCGGTTTCTACCAGCGGCGCGGGATGAACTGGGCAGGTCACCTTCCCCTGATCGGGCTGCCCGACCGACCCGAACATGCCGCCTACAATGACAGCCTTGTCGCGAAGGTTCCGCAAGGCAGGATTGTCGCGCGCGCCAACACCGAGGCACGCATCACCGAACTGGTGAAGCTTGGCCTGGGCATCGGTTTCATCGATTGTTTTGTTGGCGAACCCGACCCCAGCCTTGAGCGGATCCCCGGATTTGGCCTCGCCCTGGCCGAGGTTTGGGCGATCGCCCATGTCGACATGCGGCGCGCGCCACGGGTGCTCGCCACCCTGGATTTCCTCAAGGACGCCGCCGCCCGCGCAGCGGGGAAGACTGTGCCGTAGCCATTTCGGTGGCGGCCCGCGCGTTGCCCCGCGCCAGGTCCTCAAGGCCTGGCGTGAGCTCACCCGGCGGACCTGGCCGGCGGGGTCTTGGTCATGGCGTCGGCGTTGAACCACTGGCGAAGACGGCGCAGGTGGCGCGGCGCGCCATCGGCCTGAAGGCGCCCGTCCGCGATCGCGGCCTCAAGCGCGACATCGCCGCGATAGATCCTGATCAGCGTCTCCAGCGTGGCATCCAGAAACAGGTCGGTTGCCCCGCCGGGATCGGACACGCAGAGGTCAAGGCCACCCTCTTCGCAGACGAACCAGTAGCGGCGCTTGTGCTCCGGCTGGTCGGACACCGAAAGACGCAGCACATGGCGCTTCGACCCAAAGGCCAGGGGATCGACGGAGTGTTCAAGGCCCCAGATCAGGAGGCCCAGATCAAGTTCCCCCTCCGTAAGCTCACGCCGGGTCCAGCGCTGCCCCCAGATCCCGAGTGCGCCGACGAGCGGCAGGAACTCCGCCCCGGCCTCCGTCAGGTGATAGGTCCAGCTCCTCCCCGTCGGGCTTCGCCGGCGCTGGACGAGGCCTTCGGCCTCCAGCTGCCGCAGTCGCCGCGTGAGCAATGTGGCGGACATGTGAGGGACGCCGCGATGGATGTCATTGAACCTTTCCGCACCGGCGCCGAGGTTGCGAATGACCAGCGCGGTCCAGCGCTCGCAGAAGATTTCCGCAGCCTTGGCGATGGGGCAGAATTGCCCATACCCTTTCATGGCGCCCTCCCCTCGGAACGCAGGGTACACCGGACGCCCCGGCCTGAATACTCCAGATCGTGGAGTATCCGCCGGCCGGCCCGACTGGCAACCTTGGGTCCAGGCCAGGGAGGAGAGACCATGATGACCCTCGACACACTCAGCCCCGCAGCACGGATGTGGGGCGCCCCGGGCGAACCCTATGACGGGATCTCGTTCGGCCTTTCCGATACCATCGCGCACACGGTTCAGGCCCTTTGGCCACGCCCCGGCGAGCGGGTCCTCGACATCGGCACGGGCACGGGCTGGGCCGCGCGCCTCGCGGCCTGGCGCGGGGCCGAGGTGACCGGCGTCGACATCGCGCCCGGAATGCTTCAAGCGGCTGAAAGGCTTTCGGCCAGGCTCGATCCGCGCCCCGTCTTCCGCCCCGCGGCGGCCGAGGCGCTGCCGTTCCCCGATGCGCAGTTCGATGGCGTGATTTCGACCTATGGCGTCATCTTCTCGGACGCGCCCTCGACGGCCGTGGCCGAGATGGCGCGCGTGCTGCGCCCCGGGGGGCGCCTGGCGCTCGCGACATGGGCCGACCGGGCCGGAGGCTACATCGCGGATTTCTTCGCCTTGCTCGGGGCGTGGTCCGACGCGCCGCCGCCCTCCACCCCGGCCTCCCCCTCGCCCTTCGACTGGGGGCGCGAGGACTGGCTGCGGCAGGTCGTCGGCGCGCGTTTCGAGATCGAGATCCGCGAACAGGTGACGACGCTCTATGCCCCGGATGTCCCGACGGTCTGGCAGGAATACCTGAACGGCTTCGGCCCCGTCGCGGCGACCCACGCCGCCTTGCCGCCAGAGCGGCGGGAGGCCTTCAGAGCCGCTTTCGCGGAGCTTCACCGCCCGTTTGCAACCGGCCTCGGCCTGGTCATTCCCCGGACCGCGCTCGTGGTCCGGGGCGTGCGGCGCTGAAACCGCCCCGTCCTGACGCCCGTCCTGATCTTCGGCGCCTTGTGGACGGCCCGAAGCGCTGAGGCCGGGGGGACGCCCGCCGAGCCTGCGGACCGAACGGTCTGGGCGGGGTCGATCTTTGGTCCGTTCGGTCTGTGGCGGGGCGATCTTCAGCCCGATGCCGGGGGCCCTTCGCGCTTAGAACTCAGGCCCAGATCGAGGAC
>NZ_JAOWLA010000019.1 GCF_025751575.1 Albidovulum sediminicola
AGTTCACCGGGATCTCCGACCCCTACGAGGAACCCGCAAACCCCGAACTCCGCGTCGAAACCGAAAACGTCGAGGTCGACAACTGCGCACACCAGGTCCTGCTCAAACTCGAAAGCATGGGGTTGATCAAGGCCTGATCGCGCGGGCAATCCACAAGGGGCCGGGCGTCACTGCCCGGCCTTTTGCATTTGCGGCCGGGCCATCCGGCCCGGCGGGCTGCGTCAGTGCACGTTCACCGGCGCCATGTCGTTCTGGCGGGCCAGCAGGAAGGCCATCTTGCGGTCCTTGACCAGCGCCAGCCGTTCCCCGTCCGCGTCGCAGACGGCGTAAAGCGTCTTGATGCCGGGGACCTGCTCGCGGACCTCGTCCGGTAGATCCTCCACCGCGACCGGCCGCACATAGACGATGCGCTCGCCCGGCTCCGGTCCGAAGTCGAATTTCGTATCCATGCCTGCCTCCTTTACTTACTTGCGCGAGATGCGAATGGTCTGCACGACCGGGTCGGGAAGCGACCGCTTGAGGTCCACGTGCAACAGCCCGTGTTCCATCTGGGCCCCGGCGACCTCCACCCCCTCGGCCAGCACGAAGCTGCGCTGGAAGGCGCGCGCGGCGATGCCGCGGTGCAGGTAGATCCGGCCCTCGGGCTCCTCGGCCTGGCGGCCGCGGATCACCAGTTGCCGGTCCTCGACCGTAATGGCCAGATCCTCATCCCGGAACCCCGCCACGGCGAGCGTGATCCGGAACGTGTTGTCCGACGACTGCTCGATATTGAAGGGCGGATAGCCCTCATTCCCCGATTTTGCGGTGCGTTCCACCAGCCGTTCCAGCTGATCGAAGCCCAGAAGGAAGGGATGGGCGCCAAAGGTCAGTTTCGTCATCTCGGGCAGGTCCTCGAAGTCAAGCGACGTGCAGAAAGGGCCCCGATACCGGCAACCCATGGATTGAATATGGGATGCCCCGGGCGCATGGGCAAGGGCCGATGCGACGGCGTGGCGCTTCCCGCGCGAGGCGCGTGTTGATATAGTTTTTGCAACTGCAGGGAACCGAGTCGGGCCATAACAACATGAACGCCCCAACGACCATGGACAGCGATGACGTCTTGCGCGTCAATCTGGGGGTCCTGAAGACCGAGCACCGCGACCTGGACGAGGCCATCCACCTGATGGAGGAATCGGGCCGCGCCGATCAGTTGACCCTGCGCCGGCTCAAGAAGCAGAAGCTGAACCTCAAGGACCGCATCGCCCGGATCGAGGATCTTCTGACCCCCGACATCATCGCCTGAGCGCGTCGGGGCCGTCTTTCGGCCCTTGCCGCCTGCCCCCTCGCCGCTATATTGCGCGCTCCATCCGCTGGGGGAGGTCCGCATGGGCGTGAAAGTCGGTATCATCATGGGATCCCAGTCGGACTGGCCCACCATGAAGGAGGCGGCGCTGCTGCTCGACGAACTCGGTGTGCGCTACGAGACCAGGATCGTCTCGGCCCACCGCACGCCGGACAGGCTCTGGTCCTACGGCAAGACGGCGGTGGAACGCGGGCTTCAGGTCATCATCGCGGGCGCGGGCGGGGCGGCGCATCTGCCGGGCATGATGGCCTCCAAGACCCGCGTGCCGGTGGTCGGGGTGCCGATCCAGACCCGCGCGCTTTCGGGCGTGGACAGCCTCTATTCAATCGTGCAGATGCCCAAGGGCTACCCTGTCGCCACAATGGCGATCGGCGCGGCGGGCGCGGCCAATGCCGGACTGATGGCCGCCGGAATCCTTGCCATCAACGACCCCGAGCTTGCCGCCCGCCTCGACGCCTGGCGCGAGGCGCTGTCGGCCTCCATCCCCGAGGAGCCCAAGGATGACTGAGATGCTGCCCCCCGGATCGGTGATCGGGATCCTCGGCGGCGGGCAGCTTGGCCGGATGCTGTCGGTCGCGGCGGCGCGCCTGGGCTACCGGACCCATGTGTTCGAACCCGCGGCCAATCCGCCCGCGGCCCATGTCGCCGAAAAGGTCGTGACCGCCCCCTATGACGATGCCGAGGCGCTGCGCGCCTTTGCCGGAGGCGTGGATGTCATTACCTATGAGTTCGAGAACGTGCCCACGGCGGCGCTCGACCTGCTGGAAAGCCTGCGCCCAATCCGCCCGAACCGGCGCGCGCTGGCCGTAAGCCAGGACCGGATCCTGGAAAAGGACTTCCTGAGCGGGATCGGCCTTACGACGGCGCCCTACGCGGCGGTCGATGACGATGAAAGCCTTGAGGCGGCGCTTGCCCATATCGGCACGCCCGCGATCCTGAAGACCACGCGGCTCGGCTATGACGGCAAGGGCCAGGCGCGGATCATGGACCGCTCCGACGCCCCCGCGGCGCTTGCCGAAATGCGCGGGGCGCCGGCGGTGCTGGAAGGGTTCGTCACCTTCACGCGCGAGGTTTCGGTCATCGCCGCGCGCGGGTTGACGGGCGAGGTCGCGGCCTACGACCCCGGCGAGAACGTCCATGTCGGCGGCATCCTGTCCACCACGACGGTGCCTGCGACCTTGACGCCCGGTGAGCGGACCGATGCGGTCCTGCTGGCCGCGCGCATCCTCAACGCGCTCGACTACGTCGGCGTGATGGGGGTGGAGCTTTTCGTGACCGCCGGCGGGTTGGTCGTGAACGAGATCGCGCCAAGGGTCCACAACTCCGGCCACTGGACGCAGAACGGTTGCGCGGTCGATCAGTTCGAGCAGCACATCCGCGCGGTCGCCGGCTGGCCGCTGGGCGACGGAACGCGCCATTCCGACGTGGTGATGGAGAACCTGATCGGCAACGATATCCTGAAGGTGCCGGCCATCGCGCGCGAGGCGAATGCCGCGCTGCACCTGTATGGCAAGGCCGAGGCGCGCGCCGGCCGCAAGATGGGCCACGTGAACCGCATTCGCACCTCTGGCTGAGGGGACCCGGCGGTCGCGCGCCGGTGCGGCGCGCGATGCCATTCCCCGGCGCGGCCATCGCGCGGGCGCGACGGCCGCGCGGCCTCCGGCGGGGGTATTTCAGACAATGAAGAAGTCAGCCCCAGATGCGCTCCAGCGCCTGCGGAAGCGTCATCATGTGATCGAAGCGGCCCGTGCTCAGGAACTCCAGGACCTGCGCCAACGCCCGGGGGTTGTTCATGATGAAGGTATGGCTGGTCGGAAGCACGATATGATCGGTCATGCCCCGGACTCGTGTGGAAGCGACCGAGACCTTGCCGTCGTCCTTGCCCCCGATCACCCAGGAATAAAGCGGGTTGAAGCTGACATCGCCCGCGATCACGCCCAATTCGAAGCGGGCCGGTCCAAGGCTGTTGGGCTCGGAACCGGGGCCGGTGCCAAGTTCCAGCCCGGCGGGTCCGAGGATTCGGGAGAGAAATTCGTAATCCCGCGCGACATCGATAAGTTCCGAGCCGCGGTTCGGGGGGGCGAGCATGACCACCCGGCCAAGGTCCGCGGGCCGGTGACTGGCAAGCCAGGCCCGGACCAGGATACCCCCCATGGAATGCGTCACGAAATGAACCTTGTCCCGGCCGCAGGCCCGGACGGCGGGGCCGACATAGTCGTCGACGATCTGTTCGATCGGCGCCTCGGTCGAGGGGTAATCCGGGTTCACCGTCCGGTAGCCGTGACGCCCCAGCACCTTCTGCAAGACCAGGAGCGAGCCGTCGGACCGGTGCAGGCCGTGCAGCAGCACCACGCAATCCGCGCGCGCCGGGGCGGCGAGGGAAAGCAGGCCGAAAAGGATCAGGGCGAAGCGCATATGCCGCAGATAAGCCACCGCGGCGCGCTTGCCAATGGCGGCGACGCGGGCCACTCTGCCGCGATGAGCCGCCGTTCCCCCCGCCTTGCCGCCCGTGCGCTGATCCTGTCCGGGGATCGGCTCCTGGTCGTCAACGCCTACCCGGCGGGCAAGTCGGACCTGTGGTGCGCGCCCGGCGGCGGCGTTCATGCCGGAAGCTCGCTGCCCGAGAACCTCGCCCGCGAGGTGGAGGAGGAGACGGGCCTGCGGATCGAGGTCGGCGCGCCCTGTCTGGTCAACGAATTCCACGATCCCGCGACGGGCTTCCACCAGGTGGACATCTACTTCCGCTGCCAGCCGCTGAACGCCCTGCCCCCGACCTGGCGCGACCCCGAAGGCGTGGTGACCGAGCGCCGCTTCGTCGCCCGGGACGAACTGGCCTCACTTCGCCACAAGCCCGACAGCCTGGCTGCCGCCGCCTGGGGCGAAGGTATCCTCTACGATCCGCTGGAGGTCATCGTGCGATGAGCCGCGCCTTCGTGAAGGAGGACGGGCCGGACAACGAACCGCTGCCCGACCTCCCCATCAGCCCCCACCCCAATTACGTAACGCCCCGTGGGCTGGCCGCGCTGCGCGACCGGCTGGCCGCGCTTCAGGCGGAGCTTTCGCGCCTTCGCGCGCGGGCTGAGCGGCTGGACCGCCTTCCCGAACGCGCCGTCGAGCGCGACATCCGCTATGTGGAGGCACGCTTGCGCTCCGCGATCCCGGTCGATCCGAACGACGCCCCGCCGGGGGAGGCCGCTTTCGGCACCCGTATCACGGTCGCGGACGAGGACGGCACCGAGCAGGCGTTCGAGATCGTGGGGGAGGACGAGGCGGATGCCGCCCTTGGCCGCATCGCGCCGCAATCGCCGCTTGCGCGCGCGCTGATCGGCGCGCGGGTTGGCGATACCGTCGACTGGAAACGACCAGCCGGAACGGTCACCCTCGAACTCCTCGCGATCGAGCCCCTGCGGTGCTGATCCGGCCCCTGTCGCCCGGCCCCGACACCGACCTGGTCGAGGCCCTCTATGCCGAAGCCGCCGACTACTGGCTGCTGGCAGACCGTGCCGCGCCCGACCGCGCCAAGGCGGCGGCGTTCTTTACCGACGGCCCGCCCGGCGCCGATGCGGCCGCGTCCCATCGTCTGGGTCTTTTCATCGCGGATCGGCTTTCGGGTGTGGCGGAGCTTTCCTTCGGCTTCCCCGACGCCGGGGACGGCTACCTTGGCCTGATGATCCTTGCCCCGCGCCTGCGCGGGATGGGCCATGGCCGCCGCTTCCTCGCCGAGATCGAGGCCCGCGCGCGCCGGGCCGGAACGCCGCGCCTCTACCTCGCCGTTCTGGAGGCCAATCCGCGCGGACGCGCCTTCTGGGAACGCGAGGGGTTCACGGATACCGGTGTCTTCCGCGACGACCCAGAATCGGGCCACCGCATCTGCCGCCTCGTGAAGGTGCTCTGAACCCCCAGCTAACGCCGCTTAGGAAGGCTCGCGAAGGCGACCCCGCCAAGGACCATAAGCGCCGCCACCACAAGACGCGGGGTCACCGGCTCCCCGATCAGGACGAGACCGCCGAAGGCCGCGATCACCGGGGCCGAAAGCTGCGCCACCGCCGCCCGCGCGGCCCCCAGCGCGGGCAGGATCGCATACCAAAGCGCATAGCCCAATCCGGAGGTGACGGCCCCCGACAGTATCGCGAGCGAAAGGCCGGCAGCATCCGCCTCGATCCCCCGTGCAACCAAAGCGACCGCCAGCAACACGCCCGGCACCCCCGCGAAAAGGAAATTCCACGCAGTCGCGCCCAGCGGATCGGCGGCCCCCCGAGCCGAGAGCGAATAGATCCCCCAGCCGAGGCCCGCCGCCGCCATCATCGCGGCGTGGGAGGGGCTCAGCGCCGCCCCCTCGCCTGGTGCGAACAGCCACAGGAGTCCCGCAAAGGCCAGGCCCGCCCCCACCCAGCGCCGGGCCGGAACCTCCTCGCGCAACGCAAGCGCACCCGCGAACATGGTGATCTGGACCGTCCCGAACAGGATCAGCGCACCGACACCCGCGTCGAGCGCCCCGTAGGCCATCGAAAAACCGAAGAGGTAAAGCAGAAGCGACCCCGCCCCGACGAGACGCCGCCCGGGCGCACCGGTGGAAAGCCGCCCCCGCCCCCCGCGTGCGCGCGCCAGAAGCAGGAGCGCGAGCATGCCAGCCCCGGCCAGAAGTCGCACGACAGCGAACTCGACGGCGCCGATATGCCCCGGCCCGACGCCCATCCGGTTCAGGACCGAGTTCGCCGCAAAGGCGGTCATCGTCAGCGCCGTCAGAAGAAAAAGCCGCATCCCCAGCCCCCTTTTCCGCACGACGTTACTCCGAATGACAGGGCGCACCAGGAGCTTTCCTTTCATTCTGGCGAAAATACTCATCCCCGGGCCCCCGGCGCGAAAGCGCCGGGGGCGAGAGATCGCCTGGCCCGCAAGGGCCGCCTTTGAAAAAGAAAGGGGCCCCGCGAACGGGGCCCCCGAAGCTTTGGCCATATGGCCGGGATTACATCATCCCGTCCATGCCGCCCATGCCGCCCGGCATGCCGCCGGCCGCGGCGCCCTTCGGCTCCGGCTTGTCGGCGATCATGGCTTCGGTGGTGATCAGAAGGCCAGCGACCGAGGCCGCATCCTCAAGCGCGGTGCGCACGACCTTCGCCGGGTCGATGACGCCGAACTTGAACATGTCGCCATATTCTTCGGTCTGGGCGTTGAAGCCAAACTTCTGGTCCGAGGATTCGCGAACCTTGCCGGCCACGACCGAACCGTCGACGCCCGCGTTCTGCGCGATCTGGCGCAGCGGCGCTTCCAACGCCTTGCGGACGATCACGATGCCGGCGTCCTGATCGGCGTTCTCGCCTTTCAGGCCATCAAGCGACTTGCCGGCCTGAACCAGCGCCACGCCGCCGCCGACGACGATGCCTTCCTGCACGGCCGCACGGGTCGCGTTCAGGGCGTCATCGACGCGGTCCTTGCGCTCTTTCACTTCGACTTCGGTCATGCCGCCAACGCGGATGACGGCGACGCCACCGGCGAGCTTCGCAACACGCTCCTGCAGCTTCTCGCGGTCGTAGTCCGAAGTGGTTTCCTCGATCTGGGTGCGGATCTGGGCGACGCGCGCTTCGATCTCGGCCTTCTCGCCGGCACCGTCCACGATGGTGGTGTTGTCCTTCGTGATCGAGATCTTCTTGGCGCGGCCCAGCATGTCCATGCCGACATTCTCAAGCTTCATGCCGAGGTCTTCGGAGATCACCTGGCCGCCGGTCAGGATCGCGATGTCCTGGAGCATGGCCTTGCGGCGGTCGCCGAAGCCCGGAGCCTTGACGGCGGCAATCTTCAGACCACCGCGCAGCTTGTTCACGACCAGGGTCGCGAGCGCTTCGCCTTCGACGTCTTCCGCGATAATCAGAAGCGGCTTTTGCGACTGGATGACCTGCTCGAGCAGCGGGACCATCGGCTGGAGCGACGAGAGCTTCTTCTCGTGCAACAGGATCATCGCGTCATCGAGCTCGGCGATCATCTTGTCCGGGTTGGTGACGAAGTAGGGCGACAGGTAGCCGCGGTCGAACTGCATGCCTTCGACGACCTCGGTCTCGGTCTCCAGGCCCTTGTTCTCTTCGACGGTGATCACACCCTCGTTGCCGACCTTCTGCATCGCGTCGGCGATCTGACGGCCGATTTCGGCCTCGCCGTTGGCGGAGATCGTACCAACCTGCGCAACCTCGGCGCTGTCGGCGACCTTGCGGGCAGCGCCCTTGATGTGCTCGACGGCCTTGTGCACGGCGAGGTCGATGCCGCGCTTGAGGTCCATCGGGTTCATGCCGGCCGCGACCGACTTCAGACCTTCGCGCACGATGGCCTGGGCCAGAACCGTGGCGGTGGTGGTGCCGTCGCCGGCCTCGTCATTGGTACGCGAGGCGACTTCTTTCACCATCTGCGCGCCCATGTTCTCGAAACGGTCGGAGAGTTCGATTTCCTTGGCGACCGACACACCGTCCTTGGTGATGCGGGGCGCGCCGAAGGATTTCTCGATCACGACGTTGCGGCCTTTCGGGCCGAGGGTCACCTTCACCGCGTCGGCGAGGATGTTGACGCCGCGCAGCATGCGATCGCGGGCATCGGATTCGAACTTGACGTCCTTAGCAGCCATGTTGGCTTCTCCTGGTTGTCTGGTTGGAAGGGAAGGTCAGGGACAGTCTCAGGCGATGATGCCGAGGATGTCGCTTTCCTTCATGATGAGCAGTTCCTGGCCGTCGACGGTCACTTCCGTGCCCGACCACTTGCCGAAGAGAACCCGGTCGCCGGCCTTCACGGCCATCGCGATCAGCTCGCCCGAGTCCTTGCGCGCGCCTTCGCCGCAAGCGACGACTTCGCCTTCGGCCGGCTTTTCTTTCGCGCTATCGGGGATGATCAGACCGCCCTTGGTCTTCTCGTCGCTTTCCACACGCTTGACCAGAACACGGTCATGAAGCGGTTTGAATGCCATCTGGTAACACTCCCTAGGTTCCAGGTTTGAATGTGATTAGCACTCACCGTTGACGAGTGCTAACGCGCCGTAGTTAGGGATGACAAAAGCGTGAGTCAACTGCCTTGTCGATGAAAAATCTTGCCCCACCGCACTGGATTTGAGCGCCCGCCCGTGCCAGCCTGCCGGAAAGAGGTTTCGAGGACCTGCTGGCTTGATGACCACGACGTTCCGATTGGCATTTGCTCTCGCGGCCTTCCTGTCGCCAGCCGCACTTTGGGCCCAATGCGCCGGGCAGGATCTGCTGGCCGCCATGCCCGCCGACGACTTCGCCGCGCTTGAGGCCGGATCGGAGGCGAACCCCTACGCGACGGGCAACCGGTACGTTGCGACGAAGGGCGACAGCATCATCCATTTCGTCGGCACCCTGCATGTCCACGACCCGAGGATGGACGCCCCGCTGGAACGTCTCAGGACCGTGATCGCCCATTCCGACGCGATCTATGTCGAGGCGACGGAGGCCGAGCAGCAGCAGCTCAAGTCCGAAATCGCCAAGCGCCCCGACCTGATCTTCGTGACCGAGGGCGCGACCCTGCCCGAACGGCTGGGCAAAGAGGACTGGGCGGTTCTCTCGGGCGAACTCGCCGCGCGGGGGATGCCCGCCGTGCTCGCCTCCAAGCTGCGCCCCTGGTATGCGACGGCGATCCTGGGACTGCCGCCCTGTGCCGTGAAGGAGCTTGGCGGCCAGGCCAACGGGCTCGACAAGATGATCATGGACGCGGCGGCGGAAGCGCGCGTGCCGGTTCACGCGCTCGAACCCTACGACGCCGCGATCCGCGTCTTCACCGAGATGGACGAGGCCGATCAGCTGGACATCCTGCGCTCTTCCCTGCCGCTCCTGTCCGAGGCCGAGAATGTCTATGAGACGCTGATAGATTCCTATTTCGCCGAGAAAAACCGGCTCTTCTGGGAATACACGCGCGAGCGCTCCATCGCGGAATCGCCCGAGGACCCGGAGACTGCCGCCGCCGACTTCGCCCGGATGGAGGACGCCCTTCTGATCCGGCGCAACTACAGCTGGATCGACCCGATCCTGAAGGCCGCGGAAGGCAACGAGATCATCGTCGCCGTGGGGGCCGCGCATCTGTCCGGCGTCAACGGCATCCTCGCCCTGGTCGAAGAGCACGGCTACCGCATCGACAGGGAGTCGTTCTGACGTCAGGGGCAAGGCAGCCTTGCGCGGACGTCAATCCCGCGGACGTGACAAGGCCGCCGGACCTGCCTATAAGGCGCCAAATTCCCTGAAAGAACGGACGCCCCCCATGACGATCAAGGTCTTCGGCCACAAATCCCCCGACACCGACTCCACCGGCTCGCCCATCATCTGGGCCTGGTATCTGTCCGAGGTGAAGGGAACCCCCGCCAAGCCCGTGCTGCTCGGCGAACCCAATACCGAAGCCGCCTTCGTCCTGAAGCGCTGGGATCTGGCGAAGCCCGAGATCATCGCGGACGTGGCCGCGGGCGACACCTGCGTTGTCGTGGACACCAACAACCCGGCCGAGCTTCCCGCCTCGATCAACGACGCGAACGTCGTCCAGATCATCGACCACCACCTTCTGGCCGGTGGGCTCAAGACGAAGGGCCCGATCGACATCACCATCCGCCCGCTCGCCTGCACCGCGACCATCATGCATGACCTGATGGGCGACGATGCCGCCAAGATGCCGGACAGCATCAAAAGCGCGATGCTGTCGTGCATCCTGTCCGACACGCTGGAATTCCGCTCGCCCACCACGACCCCGCATGACCGCGCCGTGGCCGAGGCCCTGGCAGGGCAGCTTGGCATCTCGATCCCCGACTACGCGGCGGAACTCTTCGCGGCAAAATCCGACGTCTCGGCCTTCTCCGACGCGGAACTTCTGCGCATGGATTCGAAGGAATACACGGTCGAGGGCGTGGACCTGCGGGTCTCGGTGCTGGAGACCACCTCTCCGAAGATGGTTCTGGACCGCAAGGACAGCCTGATGGCTTCGATGACCGACGTCGCCAAGGAAGACGGCGCCGACCAGGTGCTGCTTTTCGTCGTGGACATCATCCGTGAGGAAGCGACGCTGCTGGTTCCGAACGAGACTGTAAAGAAGATCGCCGAAGCCTCCTTCGGATGCACCGTGTCGGGCGATACGGTCGTGCTGCCCGGCATCATGAGCCGGAAGAAGCAGATCATCCCCGCGCTCAAGATGTAATACCCAACCGGGCGCCGGGTCGACCGGCGCCCGCCCCTTTCTGCGCGTCTGACCCCGCGCGGTCGCGCGACATATCCAAAAGGATTGCCCCCCGTGACCCGGATCATCGCCGCGCTTTCCGACATCGCCGCAAACTACGACGTGCTTTTCTGCGACCTCTGGGGCTGCGTGCATGACGGGCTAAGGCCCTTTCCGGCCGCCGTCGCGGCGCTGCGCGCCTTCCGCGCCCAGGGCGGCAAGGTCGTTCTGGTGACGAATTCCCCCCGCCCGCGCGCCAATGTGGCGACCCAGCTCGACGCGATCGGCGTCGACCGCGATGCCTGGGACACGATCGCAAGCTCCGGCGACTCCGCGCGTGCGGCGATGTTCCAGGGCGTCGTCGGAACGCGCGTGCATTTCATCGGCAACCCCGAGACCGACATGGGCTTCTTCGCGCCCCTGAAGATCCTCGATAACCCGGTGGAGATTACCATCGTCCCGCTAGATCAGGCCGAGGGCATCGTCTGCACCGGCCCGCGCGACCCGCTGGCCGACCCCGATGTCAATCGGCCGGAGTTCCTCTATGCCAAGGCCAAGGGGCTGAAGCTTCTGTGCGCGAACCCCGACATCGTGGTTGACCGGGGTGAGACCCGCGAATGGTGCGCGGGCGCGCTGGCCCGGCTTTACACCGAGATGGGGGGCGAAAGCCTCTATTTCGGCAAGCCGCACCCGCCGATCTACGACCTGGCGCGGCGCCGGACCGCCGCGCTGACAGGGACCGAGCCTGACACGAGCCGCATCCTTGCCGTAGGCGACGGGATCGCAACCGACATTCTGGGCGGGCTGGGCGAAAACATCGATACGCTCTTCATCACCGGCGGCCTTGCCGCGGCGGAGTTCGGCACCGACATCGATAACCCTGATCCGGCGCGCCTTGCCCCCTGGATCGAGGCGCAGCAGATCGCGCCGACCTATGTGATCGGCCGCCTGCGCTGAGTTGATCTCGCAAGATTGTTGCGACTTTTCGGCAAGGGGTGAAAATAAATTACCGACAGGATTGCCCCAAGCGGGCAATCCGTGCTATGCCGCATCGCAGCAACCTTACCGGGATTCGCGATGATGCTTGATAATTTCCCCCGCGGCACAATCTGCATCGAGGATCTGGAGATCGGGATGATCCGTTATCTCCGCAAGGAAGTGACCGACCGCGACATCGAGATGTTCGCGGAGGTCTCGACCGACCGCAATCCGGTGCACCTGGACGACGAATACGCCCGCGACACGATCTTCGAGGGCCGGATCGCGCATGGGATGCTGACCGCCGGGCTGATCTCGGCCGTGATCGGCGAACAGCTTCCCGGCCACGGCACGGTCTACCTTGGCCAAAGCCTCAAGTTCATGGCCCCGGTGCGGCCGGGCGACGTGGTCTATGCCGAGGTGAAAGTGACGGCGATCGACCACGCGCGGCGCCGTGTGACCCTTGAAACCCACTGCGCGGTGGGCGATACGGTTGTGCTGAAGGGCGAGGCGCTGGTTCTGGCGCCAAGCCGCAAGTTCGACTGATATCCGGCGGGCCGCCCGCCAGACGGGGGCCGATGCGGACGCATACTCACTGGACGACGCTTTCCGCCAGCGACCGGGGCGCTTCGGTCGCTATGGGCAATTTCGACGGCGTGCACCTTGGCCATCAGTCGGTGATCGCCCAGGCGCAGCGCCCGGGCGCGGCCCTTGGCATCGTCACTTTCGAACCCCATCCGCGTCAGTTCTTCGCACCCAAAGCGCCGCCGTTCCGCCTGATGAACGCCGAGGCGCGCAGTCACCGGCTGGAAAAGCTGGGGGTCGAACAGCTTTACGTCCTGCCCTTCGATGCCACGCTGGCCGTGATGGAGGCCGAAGGCTTCGTCCGTGACGTTCTGGTCGCGGGACTGGGCGTTTCCCATGTCACCGTTGGGGCCGACTTCTGCTTCGGCCGCGGCCGCAAGGGGACGGCCGAAACGCTTCGGACGCTGGGCGCGGACCTCGGGTTTGGCGTGACCATTGCCGATCTTGTGGCCATCGAGGGGGTCGAAATCTCCTCGACCGCGATTCGCACCGCGCTGAGCGAGGGGCGCCCGCGCGACGCCGCCGGGATGCTGGGCCACTGGCACCGGATCGAGGGTGAGGTTCTGCACGGCGACAAGCGCGGCAAGGGTCTGGGCTTCCCGACGGCAAACATGGGGGTCGATGGGCTCCACCTGCCCCGGCTCGGCGTCTATGCGGTCAAGGTCGACGTGCTGACGGGGCCCCATGCGGGCAGCTACATCGGCGCGTCGAGCCTTGGCGTCCGGCCGATGTTCGGGGAAAACCAGCCGAACCTCGAAACCTTCCTCTTCGACTTCGAAGGCGACCTTTACGGTCAGCACCTGTCGGTCGCGCTCATCGACTATCTCAGGCCGGAGATGAAGTTCGACGGGCTCGACGCCTTGATCGCGCAGATGAACGCGGACTGCGACCGCGCCCGCGCGATCCTGGCCGACGCCTGAGCCCTTCCCGTCATCGCCCGCCGCTTCGGGCCTTCCCTTCCCTGCGGCCTTCTGCCTATCTTGCCGCCCATGACCACGCACCGCCCCACCCCACGCCTGCGACCCGAGTTCTGGCGGCTTCCGCTCAACAGCCTCACCGCCGAGGAGTGGGAGGCGCTTTGCGACGGATGCGGCAAGTGCTGCCTCAACAAGCTTGAAGACGCCGAGACAGGCGAGATCCTGTTCACCCGGGTCGCCTGCCGGCTGCTGGACGGAGAAACCTGCCGCTGCGGCCAATATGAGAACCGCAAGACCTTCGTGCCCGAATGCGTCGTGCTGACGCCGAAGACCCTGAAGGACAGCGCCTACTGGATGCCCTCGACCTGCGCCTACCGCTTGCTGGCCGAGGGCAAGCCGCTGCCCGACTGGCACCCGCTTCTGACCGGCGACCCCGACAGCGTCCATGACGCCGGTATGTCGGTCCGGGGCTGGACCGTGCCCGAGTTCGAGGTGGACGAAGAGGATTGGGAAGACCACGTCATCGAGGACCTGTGATGGAATTCAGATCGGACAACAACGCGGGCACGTCGCCCGTGATTCTGGACGCGGTCGTGGCCTGCAACGCCGGGCCCGCAGCATCCTATGGCAACGACCCGATCATGGACCGCGTGCGTGACCGCATCCGCACCCTGTTCGAGGCGCCGGACGCGGAGGTGGCCCTTGTGGCCACCGGCACCGCGGCCAATGCGCTGGCGCTGGCCACCTTCTGCCCGCCCTGGGGCGCCATCTACGCCTTCGAAGCGGCCCACGCCGAGATGGACGAATGCGGCGCGCCCGAATTCTTCACCGGCGGCGCCAAGATCAGGCTTGTTCCCGGCCAGGACGGCAAAATCACACCCGAGGCGCTTGCCGCGAAGATCGGGGAGACGGGCCAAGGCGACGTGCATTCAGTACAGCGGGGCATGGTCACGCTGACCAACATCACCGAGGCAGGCACCGTCTATTCGGCGGAGGAGGTCGCGGCGCTGGCCGGGGTCGCCAAGCGCTTCGGACTGCCGGTGCATCTTGATGGCGCGCGTTTCGCCAATGCAATCGTCGCCACCGGCGCGACGCCCGCCGAGATGACCTGGAAAGCCGGGGTGGACGTGCTGTCCTTCGGCGGCACCAAGAACGGCTGCATGGGGGTGGAGGCGGTCGTGATCTTCGACCCGGCCAGGGCCTGGGAACTCGCGCTGCGCCGCAAGCGCGCGGGGCATCTGTTCTCCAAGCACCGCTATCTGTCCGCACAGATGGGCGCCTATCTGGACGGCGGGCTCTGGCTGACGCTGGCACGCCACGCCAACGACATGGCCGCACAGCTGGAGGCGGGCCTGCGGACCCTGCCGGAGGTCACCTTCGCCAGTCCGCGCGGCGCGAACATGCAGTTCGTCACCATGCCCCGCCGCCTGCACCAGCGTGCGATGGAGGCGGGGGCGAACTACTACCTCATGCCCCACGGCACCCCGTTGGACGGCGACCCGGACGAACGGGTGCTCTGCCGGCTCGTCACCTCCTGGGCGACGACCGAGGCCGAGGTCGATGGGCTGATCGAGGCGCTGCGCGCCTAGGCCCGGTCCAGGTTCACGGCGATCAGACCGGCGACTTCCTTGGGGTGCGTGATCGGCAGCATATGCGATGCGCCGGGAACGGTGGCGATGCCCACGTCCTGCATGCGCGCCGCCAGCGCCTCGGCAATGGCCGAGATGATGGCGGGGGAACGTTCGCCCTGGATCATCAGCACCGGCATGTCCAGGCTTTCCAACCCGTCGGGCCTGAGGACGCGACCGCTGTCGTCGGCAAGTGCGGGGTCACTTGCGGGGATCATGCCGATCCGGTCCACCAGCGCGCTGCGGCTTTCGGCGTTCAGCCGGGTCCAGTCGACGCCCGTTCCCCAGAGACTGGTGAAGGCGCGCGCGGCCTCTTCCGGCCGGCCTTCGGCCATCGCCGCCCGGAATGGGGCGATGTCCGCCTGATACTCGGCCCAGGCGGGCGTTCCCTGGGCAGCGGCGAACAGGACCGGTTCGATCAGCGTCAGGGTCCGGAATGCCTCCGGCGCCGCGATCGCCAGCCTCAGCGCCGTCACCGCCCCGAAGGAATGGCCGATCAGATCCACCGGCCGGTCGATGAAACTGGCCGCGATTTCAGCGCAGAGCCGAGGATAATCCCCCTGCCCGCTCCAGTCGTCCGACTTGCCATGGCCGGGCAGGTCGAAGGCGGTCAGGGTGATCCGCTCTGCCAGCGGCACCATGACCCCCGCCCAGGCACCGGAATGGGCCAGCGCGCAGTGGATGCCAAGGGCGGGTCGCTCTCCCGCGCCCATCACACGCCAAAAGGTGCGATGGCCGGCACGTATCCCCTCCGGCATCAGAGTTTTCCGGCCAGGTGCAGGTCCAGATCCTCCAGCCGGTCCTGCCCCCAGAACCGTTCCCCGTCATCGAGGACGTAGAAGGGGGAGCCGAAAACCCCTGCGGCGACCGCGTCCTCCAGATTGCGGGCGTAGGTTTCCGCGCCCATCAGCATGCCGGAAAACGCCAAACCCGGATCGAAGCCGTAGGCCTTCAGAAGGTCGGTGACGACCTCATCCTCGGCGATGTTGCGCTCTTCCGCCCAACAGGCGCGCAGGACCCCATGCACCAGCGCCCCCAGATCGCCCGCGCCCCCTTTCGCCACTGCCGCCTGCGCGGCGATGATCGCGTAGGCAGAGGGCGCGGCGTTCGCGGGGAAGAACATGGGCCGCAGGTTGATGGGCATCCCCGTTTTCGCCGCCTGGCGGCGGAGCTCTTGCAGGCGGTACGCCTTGCGGCTTTCGTGCCGGTCGGCCAAGCCCGTTCCCCCGGTGCGCGCGAAGAGCGCGACGATGTCGACCGGCTTGTAGGTGATCGTGGCGCCATGGCGCGCGGCGATGTCCTCAAGCCGGGTTCCAGCCAGGTAGGTGAACGGCGAAATCGTCGAGAAATAGTAGTCGATCTGCGCCACGTCGCGCCGCTCCTCTCGCATGGGTTTGCGGGCAGGCTAGCCCGGTGGTAAGCGGTGTGCAACGTCACGAATCTGTCACCTGACCCTCCTCGCCCCTCTCGACAAGGAACCGATCATGCCGTCCATGACCGAGCCGAAGCTGATTTCCGGCAACTCCAACCGCCCGCTCGCCAATTCCATCGCGCGGCGCATGTCGATGCACAGGGGCGTCAATGTCGGACTGGTCGATGCACGGGTCGAACGTTTCAACGACCAGGAAATCTTCGTCGAGGTGTTCGAGAACGTCCGTGGCGAGGATATGTTCATCATCCAGTCGACCTCCAACCCGGCGAACGACAACCTGATGGAACTGCTGATCATGTCGGACGCGCTGCGCCGGTCCTCTGCCGCGCGCATCACCGCCGTGATCCCCTACTTCGGCTACGCCCGCCAGGATCGCCGCGCCAAGGCGCGCACGCCGATCTCCGCCAAGCTCGTCGCAAACCTGCTGACCGAGGCGGGCGTGGAGCGGGTTCTGACGCTGGACCTGCACGCAGCGCAGATCCAGGGCTTCTTCGACATCCCTGTCGACAACCTCTACGCCTCGCCGATCTTCGCGCTCGATATCGAACACCACTTCAAGGGCAAGATGGGCGACATCATGATCGTCTCGCCCGACGTGGGCGGCGTGGCGCGCGCGCGCGAACTGGCCAAGCGGATCAACGCGCCGCTGGCCATCGTCGACAAGCGCCGCGAAAAGCCGGGCGAGGTCGCCGAGATGACGGTGATCGGCAACGTCACCGGCAAGACCTGCATCATCGTGGACGACATCTGCGACACCGCTGGCACGCTTTGCAAGGCGGCCGAGGTGCTGATGCAGAACGGCGCGGCAGAAGTGCATGCCTATATCACCCATGGCGTGATGTCGGGCCCGGCTGTGGAACGGGTTCAGGCCTCGGTGATGAAAAGCCTTGTCCTGACCGACTCGATCGAACCGACCGACCCGGTGCGCAAGGCCAAGAACATCCGCATCGTTCCGACCGCGCCGATGTTCGCGCAGGCGATCCTGAACATCTGGTCCGGCACCTCGGTCTCCTCGCTGTTTGAGACGGAAACGCTCGGCCCGATCTACGAAGGCATGTATTCGCGCGGCTGACCTAGCCGCTCAGCGCCGCCAGTTCCGCGCTCAGCGCCTTCGTCTCCGACAGCAGCGCCTGGAGATCGGCCAGCCGCTTGGCGTCTGAGGTGGACGCGGGCTTGGCGGTCAGCACCCGGTTCACTCGCGCGCGCGTCGCGTCATCCAGATTGCGCGCCTGGTCGCGTTGCTGAAGCAGCCGGAAACGGGCCTTTGCCAGTTCGTTCTCGGTGGCCGAGATCTGCGCGGCAAGCGACGCCTGTTCGGCCTTGAGCGCAGCATTGCGCTGTCCGGCCTCATCAACGGCCTGCTCGCGTTCGGCCACGCGCTGGTCATAAGCGCCCGAGCGGATGTTCTGCACGCCGGTGAAGAAGCCGCCGTCGCCAGGATCGGTCGTGGTTTCGACGCATCCCGCGAGGGCCAGTCCGGCAATCAGGCCCAGGTGGCGCACCGGGGGCCTCACAGGCTGCCTGCCAGGTCGTCGGCGATGGCGCGCATCTCGGCAATCTGGCTCGACAGCGCCGAAAGCTCCGGATCGATCCGCGAACCGCCGCCATCGGCGGGGACGAGCCCGCGCGCCTCGGTGAATTCCGCCTGACGGTTGGTCGCGCCTTCGATCGCACGCTGCATCTCTGACAGGTTCGCCTGCGCCTGGGCGACCCCGGCATCCAGCGCCGCGGGGTCGCCGCCGGTGGAGGCCTGGGCGCGCAGGCTGTCAAGCTCGGCCTTCTGTGCGGCCAGAACGCCCTGCATCACCGAAATCGTGGCCGCGACCTCTTCCGAGTTCCGGTCGAGATCGGACTTCATCGCCTCAAGCCGCCGCTCCTTGAAGAAATACTTGCGCTGGATGAAGGCGACATAGCTCCCGGCGGAGGCGCCGACCGCGGTTCCGATCTGGATGCCTTTCTTGCGGTTCGTGCCGAGCGTCATCGCGATGCCCCCGCCAGCCGCGGCCCCGGCCAACGCCCCTTCAAGGATGGTTTTCTGCATGGCCGTGGCAACGCGCGAGAGTTCCGCATCCGCGGCGACGGCGGGCTGCGCGACGGAGCTTTCGGGCGCGGGCGCACCGCCGCAGGCGCCAAGCGCCAACGCCGCCGAAAGGCAGACGGCCGTCAGCCCTGAGCGAGAAAATCCGTGAGCCATGAATAGGTTCCCTTCCTTGATGGGTCCGCCGACTGGCGAACATGTTTCAAGAAAAGCGCCGCATCCGCGCGCAACTTTCCATCAACGCCCGCCTCGGTCCCGGCGGCGAGGAGGTCCTCGGTCGCCCCATCAGGCACGAACAGGGCGGCGCGTGTCAATATTCGGTTGTAGTACTCGCGCGACTGGTCAAGCCGCACCAGAACCCTCTGCCGCGACCGTCGAATGTCCTCGAAATCGCGCTCGGCCTGCGCCAGCACCGGGGCGGCGGCATCCGGGTCCCGGGTCGCGATCTCGCGGATCTCGGTCAAGGCGTTCTCAGACAGCCGGGCCAGCCGGTCAATGCCGCGCAGCGCCACCAGATCGGTTCGCAGCCGCTGCGCCGTGGTAGCCGCCAAGGCCATCGAGGCGCGCGTCGCATCCTGGTAAAGCGCGGCGGGCCGCAGCTCGGCCTTTGCGTCTTGCTGAGCGGCATAGCGGGCGGCAGCGGCCTCTACCCCGCCCGGCAGACCGAGCGCCGCCAGCGCCGCCTCAAGGCGCGCCCGTGGCTCAGCCCGAAAGGCATCGGGCAGCGACGCGGGCACGGATCCGGCGCCGTCGAGGTCCGCAAGCCGCGCCTGCGCGGTTTCGGCGAATGTCCCGGCCGGATACTGGTTGACATAATCGCGCAGCGCACGCGCGTCGCCGCCCTCCGCCACGGCCCAAAGCGCCAGCTCGGCGGCATCGGCGTCCGTCGGGATCTCGTCCCCTTTCACATCGGCCAGGACATGTTCCCCGATCAGGGCCTCTTCAACCCAAGGCACCTGCTGGCCGAAGGTTTCCACCACCACATCTTGCCGCACGCGCCCAAGCATCAGGCGCACGTCGAGCCCCGGTGTCGCGATGTTGTTCAAAAGCGCCTTTGTGAACACGCTGTTCCGCCCGGTCCCGTCGAAAGCCACGTTGCCTGGATCGGTCGCATAGGCGATCAGCAATCCCGCCCCCCCGCCGGTGCGGACAAGGCCCTTGGCCGCGTTCTCGCCCGTCCCGAAAGGGGAATCCCGGCAGGCGTCGAGCAGGATCAGCCCCGCGCCCGGCCGGGCGCGTTCCAGGACGGTCCTCACCTCCCTCATCGGGAGTGAGGCGCGAACCATCCCGGCCGTGTCGAGCGCGCCAAAACCCGTCCCGATCAGCAGGTTATCGCCAGCGTATTGGACGCCGTGCCCGGCGTAGAAGAAAAGCGCGACCTCCGCCCCGCTTGCCGCAACCTCGAACCGCGCCAGGGCGTCGCGCATCCCCGCCAGGTCCTGGTCCGTCGCCTCGATCACCCGGAACCCCAGCCCCCCAAGCGCCGCGCCAAGCGCCAGCGCGTCGTTCACGGGGTTGGGAAGATCCAGATCGTCCAGCGCATAGTCGGAGTTGCCGATGAGGAGCGCGACACGTTCAGCGGCCGCCGCTGGCCACGCGACAAGGGCCGCGGCCAAGGCCGCGCAACAGGTGCGATAGCTGAGGGATTTTCCGAGCCCGCTCATCGCCCGCCAGCATAGACAGGCCGAGGCGAGACGCAATGCCAAGCCCTAGCCGATGTCCCAGTTGTCCGCATGCGAGACCTCGCCCAAGGCCAGCCAGTCGGCGTGCATCCGCGCGATGCGGGTGTCGCCCCAGGTCCGGAAGACCATGTCGAACCCCTCCGGCGTGACGTTCTCGGATAGGATCTCGGCGCGCATGTTGGCGGCGTGATGCACATCCCACATGTTGAGCGTGACCTGCACGATGGGCACGTCCCGGAACGCCTCGGAAAACCCGACGTACCGGCGAACCTCCCTCGGACCTGTGCCGGTCCACATCGGGCCGCCGGCCTCGAAATCCGAAAACAGCGGGATGGAGCCGCGCTCCACCCCCAACATGTTACTGGTAAACCGTCGCATCTCGCCCCCGCAGACTTGGGCCGATGTTATCCCAATGCGGCGGGAGGGAAAGCCCTTACGGGCCTCCCCTCGCTGCCCCGGAAAGCAAAAAGGCGGGGCACGATGGCCCCGCCTTCCCGCAATTTCGATCGGCTCAGAGCCCCAGCGCCGCTTTCAGCGTCTGAAGATCGGCGACCAGCTTCATCGCCGCGTCCTTGCCTTCGGCGGGGGCTTCCCCCGCCTCGGCGGTCGCGTCCGAGATCAGCGCGTCCATTTCGGCCGCGGTGACCTCGGCCTTCGGCATCGCGCGCTCGGCCAGGACCGAGGCTCCGGCCGCCGAGATCTCGGCGAAACCGCCGGTCACCGCATAATCGACGCTGCCTTCGGCGGAGACGACGGTGAGGATGCCGGGACGCAGCGTGGTGATCAGCGGCGAATGGTCCGGCATCGCCGTCAGGTCGCCATCGGCGCCCGGAATGCGGACCTCGCGCGCCTGAACGGAGGCAAGCCGCCGTTCAGGGCTGACGAGGTCGAACTGCATCGTATCGGCCATCTCGCCCCCTTACGCCGCTTCAGCGGCCAGACGCTGCGCCTTGGCTTTCACTTCCTCGATGTCGCCGACCATATAGAAGGCGGCTTCGGGCAGGTGGTCGTACTCGCCGGCCACAACCGCCTTGAACGAGGCGATCGTCTTGTCGAGCGGCACCTGGACGCCGTCCGAACCGGTGAAGACCTTCGCCACGTCGAACGGCTGCGAGAGGAAGCGCTGGATTTTCCGGGCGCGGGCCACGGTCAGCTTGTCCTCTTCCGACAGTTCGTCCATGCCGAGGATGGCGATGATGTCCTGCAGCGACTTGTAGCGCTGAAGGATACCCTGGACGTCACGGGCAACCTGGTAGTGCTCCTCGCCCACGACGGACGGGTCAAGGATCCGGCTGGTCGAGTCGAGCGGGTCCACGGCCGGGTAGATGCCGAGCTCCGAGATCGCACGCGACAGAACCGTGGTGGCGTCGAGGTGGGCGAACGAGGTCGCCGGCGCCGGGTCGGTAAGGTCGTCGGCCGGAACGTAGATGGCCTGCACCGAGGTGATCGAGCCCGCCTTGGTCGAGGTGATGCGTTCCTGCATCGCGCCCATGTCGGTCGCGAGCGTCGGCTGGTAGCCCACGGCCGAAGGAATACGACCCAGCAGCGCGGACACTTCCGAACCCGCCTGGGTGAAGCGGAAGATGTTGTCCACGAAGAACAGAACGTCGGTCCCGGACTGGTCGCGGAACTGCTCGGCCAGCGTCAGGCCCGAAAGGGCGACGCGCATACGGGCCCCCGGCGGCTCGTTCATCTGACCGTAGACAAGGGCCACTTTGGACTTTTCCAGGTCGTCCGGAACGATAACGCCCGACTCGATCATCTCGTGGTAGAGGTCGTTGCCCTCACGGGTCCGCTCGCCAACGCCCGCGAACACCGAGAAGCCCGAGTGCACCTTGGCGATGTTGTTGATCAGTTCCATGATCAGAACCGTCTTGCCCACGCCGGCGCCGCCGAACAGGCCGATCTTGCCGCCCTTGGAGTAGGGGGCGAGAAGGTCGATGACCTTGATGCCGGTAACGAGGATTTCCGAGGACGTCGCCTGTTCGTTGAACTCCGGCGCCGGCTGGTGGATCGCGCGGGTTTCCGTCGAGACGACCGGGCCCTTTTCGTCCACCGGCTCGCCGATGACGTTCAGGATGCGGCCCAGCGTCGGGTTGCCGACGGGAACCGAGATCGGCTCACCCTTGTCAACGACCGCGGCGCCGCGCACGAGACCTTCGGTCGCGTCCATGGCCACGGTACGGACGGTGTTCTCGCCCAGGTGCTGCGCGACTTCCAGAACCAGACGCTTGCCGTTGTTGGTGGTCTCAAGAGCGTTCAGAATCGCGGGGAGGTGTTCGTCGAACTGCACGTCCACGACCGCGCCGATGACCTGCGTCACCCGGCCGGTTGCGGCAGCTGCTTTCGGTGCTTTTGCCATAGAGTTTCTCCGGTTCCCTTAGAGCGCCTCGGCGCCCGAAATGATTTCGATGAGTTCGTTCGTGATCGCGGCCTGGCGCGAGCGGTTGAACTGGATCGTCAGCTTGTCGATCATGTCGCCCGCGTTGCGCGTCGCGTTGTCCATGGCGGACATCCGCGCACCCTGTTCGGACGCACCGTTTTCCAGCAGCGCGGTGAAGACCTGGGTCGCCACGCCACGCGGCAGCAGATCGGCCAGGATCTCTTCTTCCGACGGCTCGTAGTCGTAGAGCGCGGCGGACCCCGTGCCCTCGGCTTGCTCGAACTTCGCCGGGATGACCTGCTGCGCGGTCGGGATCTGGCTGATCACCGACTGGAAGCGGTTGAAGAAGATCGTGGCGACATCGAACTCACCATGGTCGAAGCGGTGGATCAAGTCACGCGCGATGGACTGCGCGTTGTCGTAGCCGATCTTCTTGACCTCGGAGAGGTCGACATGGGCCACGAAATGATCCGCGTAGTCGCGCTTGAGCTGCTCACGCCCCTTCTTGCCGACGGTGATGATCTTGACGGTCTTGCCCGCCGCGATCAGTTCCGCCGCCTTCGCGCGGGCAAGCCGCACGATGGAGGAGTTGAAGCCGCCGCACAGGCCGCGCTCCGCCGTCATGACCACCAGCATATGGGTCTTGTCGGCACCCGTCCCGGCCAGAAGCCGGGGCGCGCTGTCCGATCCGCCCACCGAGGCGGCAAGTCCGGCCATGACCGCGTTCATCCGCTCGGCATAGGGGCGAGCGGCCTCGGCGGCCTCCTGGGCGCGGCGGAGCTTGGCCGCCGCGACCATCTGCATGGCCTTGGTGATCTTCCGCGTCGACTTGACGCTTCCGATCCTGTTTTTCAGGTCCTTAAGGCTGGGCATATCCCTGTCCCCTCCTCAGCGCGTCAAGCGAAGGTCTTGGCGAATTCTTCGATCGCAGCGCGGAGTTTGTCCTCGGCTTCACCCTTGATCTTGGGGTCGTCCTTGGTGATCCAGTCGAGGATGTCCTTGCGGTTGCTGCGCAGGTGCTTGACCAGATCGCGCTCGAACCGGCCGACGTCACGCACGGGCAGCTTGTCGAGGAAGCCCTTGATGCCCGCGAAGATGACGCAGACGATTTCCGCGTTGGTCAGCGGCGAGTACTGCGGCTGCTTCATCAGCTCGGTCAGACGCGCGCCACGGTTCAGCAGGCGCTGGGTCGCGGCGTCGAGGTCGGAACCGAACTGCGCGAAGGCCGCCATCTCGCGGTACTGCGCCAGTTCCAGCTTCACCGAGCCCGCGACCGACTTCATCGAGTTGGTCTGGGCCGAGGAGCCCACGCGGGAAACCGACAGACCGGTGTTCACGGCCGGACGAATGCCCTGGTAGAAGAGTTCCGTTTCAAGGAAGATCTGACCGTCGGTGATCGAGATCACGTTGGTCGGAATGAAGGCCGACACGTCGCCACCCTGGGTTTCGATGATCGGCAGAGCGGTCAGCGAGCCAGCGCCGTTGTCCTCGTTCAGCTTCGCCGAACGCTCCAGCAGGCGCGAGTGCAGGTAGAAAACGTCGCCCGGGTAGGCTTCGCGTCCGGGCGGACGGCGCAGCAGCAGCGACATCTGGCGGTAGGCGACGGCCTGCTTGGAGAGGTCATCGTAGATGATCAGCGCGTGACGGCCGTTGTCGCGGAAGTATTCGGCGATCGCGGTCGCCGAGTAGGGCGCGAGGAACTGCATCGGCGCCGGGTCCGAGGCGGTGGCGGCCACGATGATCGAGTAGTTGATCGCGCCGGTTTCTTCCAGCTTCTTGACCAGCTGGGCAACGGTCGAGCGCTTCTGGCCGATGGCCACGTAGACGCAGTAGAGCTTCTTGCTCTCGTCGTCGCCCGCCGCTTCGTTGTAGACCTTCTGGTTCAGGATCGTGTCGAGCGCGATCGCGGTCTTGCCGGTCTGGCGGTCGCCGATGATCAGTTCGCGCTGGCCGCGGCCGACGGGGATCATGGCGTCCACGGACTTCAGGCCGGTCGCCATCGGCTCGTGCACCGATTTGCGCGGGATGATGCCGGGGGCCTTCACGTCGGCAACCGAGCGCTTCGCGGTCTTGAGCGGGCCCTTGCCGTCGATCGGGTTGCCCAGCGCGTCGACGACGCGGCCGAGCAGCTCGTCGCCGACCGGAACGTCCACGATGGACTTGGTGCGCTTGACGGTGTCGCCTTCCTTGATGTCCCGGTCGGAACCGAAGATCACGACGCCGACGTTGTCGACTTCAAGGTTCAGCGCCATCCCGCGGATGCCGCCGGGGAATTCCACCATTTCGCCGGCCTGGACGTTGTCCAGCCCGTGAACGCGGGCGATACCGTCACCGACGGAGAGCACGCGGCCGACCTCGGCCACCTCCGCTTCTTGACCGAAGTTCTTGATCTGCTCCTTAAGGATCGCAGAGATCTCGGCTGCCTGGATTCCCATTATCCGACCTCTTTCATAGCATTCTGGAGGGAAGCGAGCTTCGAGCGGATCGAGGTGTCGATCATCTTAGAGCCCACTTTGACGACGAGACCGCCGATGAGGCTTTCATCGACGGTCGTATTGAGTTTCACGGTCTTGCCGACGCTGGCCTTCAGCGTCTTGGCAAGCTGGTCCGCCTGCGCCTTGGTCAGGGCGGCGGCCGAGGTCACATCGGCGGTGATCTCGCCCTTTTCCTCTGCGATCATGGCGCGCAGCGCGACCAGAAGCTGGGGCAGGACGAACAGCCGGCGGTTCGCGGCCATCAGGCCGAGCGTGTTGGCCACCGTCGCGGAGAGCGACATCGCCTTGGCGAGGGCCGAAACGGCCGCGGCCTGCTCTTCCCGGCTGTAGACCGGCGAGGCGATCAGCCCCCGCAGATCGGCGCTGGCATCGAGCGCGCCCTGAAGCGCATCGACATCGGCCCCGAGGGCCTTCAGGTCCTTGGCCTCCTTGGCCAGTTCAAAAACGGCCGTGGCATAGCGCCCGGCAATCCCTGCGGAGATCGAAGCTGGTTCCGACACGTCCACCCTTCCGATGACTTTGCCTCATCGCCCGAAGTCACGGGAACCGAGGCCACCCCTTCGCGCGCGCAAACGCACGTCTTAGTTCGGCGCGGGTGTAGCAGAGCGGATTTGCTGCCGCAACCGCCTAGGCCAACATATTTCACAACCCCAATTTGTTGATTTTCAACAACTTGGACCAACCCCGTTGCCGGGGCACCTTTCCGGGCCGCGAGGTTGGGGCGTTAACATCGGTTTCAGGCGGGGGAATCCGGCGGGGCGGGCTTGCCGCGAGGGCGCGATTCACGTCGCGCCGGCAACCGGCTTCGGCATTCCCTCCAGCACCCGCAGCGGCCGCTCCACCGCTGCGCGCAGGCCCGGGCGCATCGGCGCGTGAAGTTGCTTGGACACTTCAAGCATCAGGACCCCCCCCGACATGACGGAGGAAACGCGATGGCCGACACGTTCCCACATCGGCGCGGTACGCAGCCAGAAGCGCCGGGACGAGGGCGGAACGTAAAGCGCGGTCTGGTGACGCTCCGCGACGAAATTGTGCTTGCGCAGTTGCGCATCGAGCTGGCCCATCGAATAGGGCCGCCCGAAGCCGAACGGCGTCTTGTCGCTGCGCGACCACAGGCCCGAGCGGTTCGGCACGATGAAAAGCGCCCGCCCGCCGGGACCAAGCACGCGCCAGCATTCGTCAAGCACGGCCGAGGGATTTTCCGAAGTGTCGAGCCCGTGCAGCACAACCAGGCGATCGGCCATGCCGGTTTCCAGCGGCCAGCGGGTTTCCTCGCACAGGACCGAGACATTCTCCATCCCCGCGGGCCAGGGCATGACGCCCTGCGGCCCCGGCATCAGCCCGATCACGCGCCGCGCATCGCCAAGATAGGGGCGCAAGAGCGGCACCGCGAAACCGAAGCCCACGACCGTGCGCCCCTTCGCCTCGGGCCAAAGCGCGACAAGCTGGTCGCGGATCGCCTTCTGCGCCGCACGCCCAAGCTGCGTGCGATAGTAGAAATTCCTGAGGTCCAGAACATCAAGATGCATTGCATGCAAGCCCGCGATCGGGTCAAACTCCGTTTCGATGAGCATAAGCAAAGTCGCGCGAAACGCCATGCCCCTTGAAATCGTTACCATTCCCTGCCTGACGGACAACTATGCCTATCTGGCCCACGACCCGGCCACGGGCGCAACAGCCGTCGTCGACGTGCCGGAGGCCGCGCCGATCCTGAACGCCTTGCGCGAACGTGACTGGCGGGCCAGCCACATCCTGATCACGCACCACCACGGCGATCACATCGACGGGGTCGAGACGCTTGCCGCCGCGACCGGGGCGCGGGTGATCGGCGCGGCGGCCGACGCGCACCGGCTGCCACCACTGACGGAGGCCGTGTCCGAAGGCGACATCGTGCGCATCGGGATGTCGGCGGGCGAGGTGATCGAGGTGCCCGGCCATACGGTCGGCCATATCGCCTTTTATTTCCCGGACTCCGCCGTCGTCTTCACCGCGGACAGCCTGATGGGGCTGGGATGCGGGCGCCTTTTCGAAGGTAGCGCCGCGCAGATGTGGGAAAGCCTGTCGAAGCTTGCGGCCCTGCCCCGTGAAACGCTCGTCTGTTCCGGACATGAATACACGCAGTCTAACGGCCGCTTTGCACTGACCATTGAACCGGACAATCCCGCGCTTATATCCCGCGTCAAGGCCGTGGCCGAGGCGCGCGAGATGGGCCGTGCGACCGTGCCGTCACGACTGGGCGAGGAGTTGGAGACGAATCCGTTCCTGCGCGCGAACCTGCCCGCCGTGAAACACCTGATCGGCATGGATGGCGCCTCTGACGTGGAGTGCTTCGCCGAGATCCGGGCACGCAAGGACCGGTTCTGAGGCAATTGCCACCGCATCGGTACCGTAAAGTCGCAATCCGATCACAATTTGTGCAGCTTTTGCTGCGATGCTAGGATTAGGCGTGAAAACCGCTTGAAGATCGGTCGTTTCCACCAAACCTTATGAGTATGAGGCTAGGGTCGAAGCGGGCGCCCGCCCCTTTCGGCCCCCGAGGAGAAGGAGCACGCAGGTGCCGTCATTTTCGACCACGCTTGAACAGGCAATCCACGCGGCCCTGGCGCTGGCAAACGCGCGACGGCACGAACTTGCGACGCTTGAACACCTTCTGCTTGCCCTGATCGACGAGCCCGAGGCTGCGAAGGTCATGCAGGCCTGCTCCGTCGATCTCGATGTGCTCAGAAAGACGCTTTCGGAGTTCATCGACGATGACCTCTCCACCCTCGTCACCGATGTCGAGGGGTCGGAGGCCGTGCCCACCGCCGCCTTCCAGCGGGTGATCCAGCGGGCCGCCATCCATGTCCAGTCCTCGGGCCGGACCGAGGTGACGGGGGCCAATGTCCTGGTCGCGATCTTCGCGGAACGGGAATCGAACGCGGCCTATTTCCTCCAGGAACAGGACATGACCCGCTACGACGCGGTCAACTTCATCGCCCATGGCGTGGCCAAGGACCCGTCCTTCGGCGAAACCCGCCCGGTCAGCGGCGCGCATGAACAGGACGCCAAGACCGAGGAGAAGACCGACGGCGAGGCCAAGGAATCCGCGCTGGCGAAATACTGCGTGGATTTGAACCAGAAGTCCAAGAAGGGCGACGTCGACCCGCTGATCGGGCGCGAATCCGAGATCGAGCGCTGCATCCAGGTGCTTTGCCGCCGCCGCAAGAACAACCCGCTTCTGGTGGGCGATCCCGGCGTAGGCAAGACCGCGATCGCGGAAGGCCTGGCGCTGAAGATCACGCGCGGCGAAACGCCCGAGGTGCTGAAGGGATCGACGATCTTTTCGCTCGACATGGGCGCGCTTCTGGCCGGCACCCGCTATCGCGGCGATTTCGAGGAGCGGCTGAAGGCCGTCGTGAAGGAGCTTGAGGACCATCCCGACGCGATCCTCTTCATCGACGAGATCCACACCGTGATCGGCGCGGGGGCGACCTCGGGCGGGGCGATGGATGCCTCCAACCTGCTCAAGCCCGCGCTTCAGGGCGGCAAGCTGCGCTGCATGGGCTCCACGACCTACAAGGAGTTCCGCCAGCACTTCGAAAAGGACCGGGCGCTCTCGCGGCGATTCCAGAAGATCGACGTGAACGAACCCTCGGTCGATGACACGGTGAAGATCCTGATGGGGCTCAAGCCCTATTTCGAAAAGCACCACGACCTGCACTACACCAAGGACGCGATCAAGGCGGCGGTGGACCTGTCGGCCCGCTACATTCACGACCGCAAGCTGCCCGACAAGGCCATCGACGTGATCGACGAGGCCGGCGCGGCGCAGCACCTGGTTTCCGAATCCAAGCGCCGCAAGACCATCGGCCCGAAAGAGATCGAGGCCGTGGTGGCCAAGATCGCCCGCATCCCGCCCAAGAACGTCTCAAAGGACGATGCGGAGGTGCTGCGCGACCTGGAACGGACGCTCAAGCGCGTGGTCTTCGGCCAAGACAAGGCGATCGAAGCGCTCAGCTCGGCGATCAAGCTTGCCCGGGCGGGGCTGCGCGAGCCCGAAAAGCCCATCGGCAACTACCTGTTCGCCGGCCCGACCGGCGTCGGCAAGACCGAGGTCGCCAAGCAACTGGCCGACAGCCTGGGGGTGGAGCTTCTGCGCTTCGACATGTCGGAATACATGGAGAAGCACGCGGTTTCCCGCCTGATCGGCGCGCCTCCGGGTTACGTGGGCTTCGACCAGGGTGGCATGCTGACCGATGGCGTGGATCAGCACCCGCATTGCGTGCTGCTGCTGGACGAGATCGAGAAGGCGCACCCGGATGTCTACAACATCCTGTTGCAGGTGATGGACCACGGCAAGCTGACCGATCACAACGGTCGCCAGGTCGATTTCCGCAACGTGATCCTGATCATGACCTCGAACGCGGGCGCCTCCGAACAGGCCAAGGCGGCCTTCGGCTTCGGCCGCGAACGGCGCGAGGGCGAGGATACGGCGGCGATCGAGCGGACCTTCACGCCGGAGTTCCGCAACCGCCTGGACGCGGTGATCTCCTTCGCGCCGCTGTCGCGGGACATCGTCATGCAGGTCGTCGACAAGTTCGTCCTGCAGCTTGAAGCGCAGCTGATGGACCGCAATGTCCATATCGAACTGTCGCCCGAGGCCGCCAACTGGATCGCTGAGAAGGGCTATGACGACAAGATGGGCGCGCGCCCGCTCTCCCGCGTCATCCAGGAGCATATCAAGAAGCCGCTGGCGGAGGAATTGCTCTTCGGCAAGCTCACCAAGGGCGGGGTCGTGCGGGTCCTGGTCAAGGACGGCAAGATCGAGTTGAAGGTCGAAGAGCCGCAGCAACGCCGGATCACCGGATCGAAGCCGCCGCTTCTGACCGCCGACTAGGCGCAGCAGAGCCTGTGTTGAACGGGGGCGGCCAAGGCCGCCCCTTTCTCATGCCTCATACCCGCGCCGCGACGGCCTGGACCTTGATCCGGCCGCCAAAGGGCAAGGCCACCGCCTGATAGATGGTGCGCGCCGGCCGCCGGCCTTCGGGGAAGAGCGCGCCGTAAAGCGCGTTTACCTCGGCCACATCCGCCAGGTCGATGAAGGCCAGATCGACATAGACGATCTCGGACCGCGCGAACCCGGCCGCCTCGGCGATGCGAAACACATGGGCGAAGGCCCGCTCCGCCTCTTCGCCCGCAGTGCCGGGCTGGTACTTTCCATCGGGGCCGACCGAAAGCTGGCCGCTGATCCAGCATTGGTTGCCGACCACGACGGCATTGCTGATTGGCGAGGGCGATGGCGGCACGCCGTCCACCGCAACGATGTATCTTGTGGTCATGGGGCGCTCCCTGTTCGACCCCGTACCCCGGCACGGCCCGATTGCCGGCAGAGGTGGATCGCGCGCCCCGAGCCTACCACGGGCGGCTGCGGGTCCCGCGCCCTATCGCTCGGTCAGCTTCAATTCGATCCGGCGGTTCTGCGCGCGCGCCTCCGCCGTATCGCCCTCGGCCACCGGGCGATATTCGCCAAAGCCGGTCGCCGCCATGCGCTGCGGCGGGAAGCCCAGGTCGTCCTGCATGAAACGCACGACCGAAAGCGCCCGCGCCTGGCTGAGTTCCCAGTTATCCCGGAACTGGCCGCTGGAGATCGGCACATTGTCGGTATGGCCGTCCACCCGGATGATCCAGTCGATGGCGGGCGGGATCTGGTCGGAGATGTCGCGAAGGATGGACACCACACCCGCGATCTGGGACTGACCTTCGCCCGAAAGCTGGGCCGAGCCGGTTTCGAACAGCACCTCCGAGGAAAAGACGAAGCGGTCGCCGACGACGCGCACGCCCTCGCGGCCCGCCAGAACCTCCGACAGCTTGCCGAAGAACTCGGAGCGATACCTGGCGAGTTGCTTGGTCTCGTCACGCAGCGATTTCGCCTCTTCCTCCAGCCGTTTGCGCTCGGCCTCTTCCAGTTCCGCCCGCAGGCGTTGCTCGGACGCAACCTGCGCCAGGGCGGAGTTCAACTGGCTGCCCAGGCTTTCAATCTGCACCTTGGCCTCGGCGTCACGCGCGGCCGAGGCGTCAAGCAGGCTCTGAAGCGATCCCAGCTGCGTGCGCAGAGCGGCCAGTTGCTGGTTCAGAAGCGCCACGTTGCGCTGTGCGGCAAGGGAGACCTCCTTCTGCTTCGCGAGCTCCTCTTCGGCGAACGCCAGAAGGGCCGCCTTGCGCTCAGCCTCGGTCCTGCCCTCGGCGTCCCTGCCTTGGGCCGCGGCCAGAAGGGTCAGCGTCTCCTCCGCCTCCTTGCGCTTTTCCTCCAGCGCCAGCGTCATCGCCGTCAGTTCGCCTTCCGAGGACTTGAGCCTTTCGCGCAGCAGTGCGGCGGCGGCAGCCTCGGCCAGGCGGTCCTTCTCGGCCTCGCTCAACTGCTCCTGTGCCTCGGCCAGCGCGGCGTCCCGCGCTTCGGCGCGCGCGCGCAGATCGGCGATCAGCGCGTTCATCGCGTCACGGCGCGCGGCGGCAAGGCGGGCGGCCTCGGCCTGGGCGTCGACCTCGTCCCGTGCCTTGGCAAGCGCAAGGTTCAGTGCCTCCTGATCCGAGAGCAGCCGGTCGCGCGTTTCCGTCAGGTCCTGAACTTCCGCCCGCGCGCTGTCCCGCTCGGACAGGAGGGAGGCGACCTGAGCCTCGAAGGTCGTGATGCGCGCGCTGGCTTGCGCCAGTTCGGCGGCCTGCCCCTCGACCTGCCGCGTCAGGGTCGCGATCAAGACCGATTGGCGGTCAGCCTCGCTGCGCGCGGCGCTCAGGTCGGCGTTCAAGCCCTGCACCTCGACCTCGAAGGCGGCGGAGCGGTCGCGCTCCAGCCCAAGCGCGTCGGCAAGCCCCGCGACCTGGTCGGCCAGCGCGGCCAATTCGTCGTCCTGATTGTCGATGGTTTCGCGCAATGTGAACTGCACGATCATGAAGATCGTCAGCACGAACATCAGCACCATGAGAAGCGCCGTCATCGCATCGACGAAACCGGGCCAGATATTGGTGGAGAATCTTTGGCCGCCGCGTCCGTTCGACTGCGCCATGGCCTAGTCCTTCCGCGGCGGGGCCGAGGGCTCGATCCGGACGAGCGAGCGCACCGCGCGCGTCAGTTGCGCGATGTCTGAACGCAACTCCGCCACCGCTTCCTGCCGGCCCGCCGCGACCTCTTCGAGGATCTTCAGAAGCTGGATGTCGATCGAGCGCAGGCGCATCCGCGCCTCGGCGTCGCCACCGTCCAGACCGGGCCCAGCCGCGTTCCGTTCGATCAGCGCGACCAGCCTGTCCTGCCCGTCGGCGATCCGCGCCAGAACCGGGCTGGTGTCCGGGAGGGGCGCGGGTGGCGCGGCGGCGGGGGCGCTGTCCGCCATCATCTGGATCGCCTGCGCGAGCTTCGAGAGCGTATCGTCGGTCCGGATGCGGCCGGCCTCCGCCTGGGCGATCAGGTCGGTCAGCGCCTCCACCTGGTTGGCCATCTGGTCGATGACATCGGCAAGGCCCGCGCCATCGACCCCGCCCTCGCCGTCCGAGCCGGCAAGGCTGAGACGGGTGAAGGAGGACAGCCAGTCCTCAAGCTCCGAATAGAAGCGGTTCTGCCCGTGGCCCGCGAAGAGTTCCAGAAGCCCGACGACAAGCGAGCCCGCAAGGCCGAGCAGCGAGGACGAAAAGGCCGTGCCCATGCCGCCCAGCTGCGCCTCAAGCCCGGTCATCAGCTTGTCAAAGACCTGAAGCCCGCTTTCGCCCTCCTGCGGGGCGAGCGCGCGGATCGTGTCGACCACCGCCGGGACCGTCGTCGCCAGGCCGTAGAAGGTGCCGAGCAGGCCAAGGAAGATCAGCAGGTTGATCAGGTAGCGCGTGATGTCACGCTCTTCATCGATGCGGACCGAGACGGACTCGAGGATCGAGCGGGCGGAAGAGTTCGAGATATGGCTGCTGCGCGCGCTGCGGCTGCGCAGGAGCGCTGCAAGCGGCGCCAGCATCCGCGGGGCGATCGTGATCTCATGCCCCGGTCGCTGGCCCGCGAAGCCCTCGATCCAGCTGACCGACTGCACCAGCTGCACGACCTGCCAGAAACAGGTCAAGACGCCAAGGACGAAGACCCCCAGGATCAGCCCGTTGAGATAGGGGTTGGCCAGGAAGATGGGGGAGATCCGCGCAAAGGCGAAATAGGCCCCGGCGCTGACCAGGCCGATGACGATCAACATCATCAGGACCTGGCGGACGGGTTGCGAAAACAGCGGCTCGGCCTCGCGCGCGGGTTTGATCATCTGGTGGCTTCCCGTTCTTTCCACCCGACAATAGGCGGGGGCGGGGGGCCTGCCAAGCCCGTGTTGCGCGCCTCAGCGCCCTGGCTTGCCTGACCGGTGCGCCTGCACCCGCGCGACCAGCCAATCGAGGTCGGGATCGGACAATCCCAGCTCCGCCAGATGCGCGGCGGTGTTGCACAGGTAGTCGACGTTCGGCCCGCGCCCGCCCACCGCGCGGGCGATGATCTGCGCCTGGTCCTCAAGCGCCAGGCCCCCGCAATACTGGACGTGATCGGGGTCGATCACATAGGCGAGCGCCTCGACCTCGCGCCCGTCGGAAAGCGCCAGCGGCAGCGTCCTTTCGAGATAGGCGGCGGAGACCAGTTCCCGTTCGCGCAGATAGGCAAGCGTCGCCTCCGCGTCGTCCGGCGCGACGGCGAAGGCCACGCCATCGCAATGCGCGCCTTCCGCCGCGTCGAGCGCCAGCACAAGCCCCGGTTCCTCCGGCGTGCCGCGGTGATGGATCGAGCGCATGCAGAACGACCGATGCCAGCCCGAAAGCCGCGCGATGGCGCGTTCGGTATAGGCGAAACCCGGCTCCCAGATCAGCGATCCATAGCCGAAGACCCACAGGCTGTTGAAGTTCATGCACTGGCCCCCTCCACGCCGGGCCTGTAAACACCATCTGCAAGGATCAGGAAAGACCCCAGGGGGCGTCAATGCGCAAGCTCATGTCACTCGCCATTCTGCTCACGGCCCTTTACGGCGGCTATTGGTTCGTTGGCTCGCGCGCCGTGCTTTCGGGGGTGGAAACGGCGCTGAGCCGGCTCCGGGATCAGGGTCAGGTCAACTACGCCTCGATCGGGCTCGTGGGCTTTCCCTCGCGCTTCGACCTGACGGTCGAGGCGCCGGAGGTGCGCGGGCAGGACATCAGCTGGGCCGCGCCGTTCCTCCAGGTCTTCGCGCTGTCCTACAAGCCCAACCAGATCATCGCGGTCTGGCCGCACGAACAGACGGTGACGCTGGCCGGGCAGCGCTTCGACCTGGGGGCGGAGGACATGCGCGCAAGCGCGCTTTTCGGCGCAGACACCTCACTGCCGCTCGACCATGCGCAGATGGTGGTCAAGGCGCCGACGCTGGCCGCCGCCCTGGGCTGGCGCGCCTCCGCGACCGAGGCGCGCCTGGCCACCCAGTCGATCTCGGACGACGGCCGGGCGCACCGCGTCGGGGTCGAGATCACAGGGATCGAAATGACAGGCGCCGCCCCGACCGGGTTGGGCGCAACGCCCGTCGAACGCGCCTATCTGGATGCGACGCTGAGCTTCGACCGCCCCATCGACCGGTTCGCAGGCGAAACCGTGCCGCGCCTTGCCCGCGCCGAGATCGACGAGGCGCGGCTGGTCTGGGGCGACATGCGCGCCGAGGCCGACGGCACGGTCGAGGTGACACCCTCGGGCACGCCGGAAGGCAAGCTGACGGTCAAGCTGGTCCAGTGGCGCCAGATGCTGGACGCCGCGCGCGAAATGGCGCTCCTTTCCCCCGTCGATGCGGCGAACCTGGAGCGGATGCTGGACGGAATCTCGCGCGGGACGGCAGACCCCGACAGCGTCAGCCTGCCCTTCACGCTGCGGCAGGGGATGGTCTATCTGGGCCCCTTCGCGCTGGGTCCAGCGCCACGGCTCTAGCCCTCGGACGGTTTCGTGCGGCCGAAATCCGGGGCGGCGGTGTCCTGCCCCGCCTCGATGATGCTGCGGCGGATGGCGCGGGTGCGCGTGAAATAATCGTGCAGAAGCTGGCCGTCGCCCATCCGGATCGCGCGTTGAAGCACGAAAAGCTCCTCGGTGAAGCGGCCGAGGATATCCAGCGTCGCCTCCCTGTTGGTCAGGAACACGTCGCGCCACATCGTCGGGTCCGAGGCCGCGATACGGGTGAAATCCCTGAACCCCGCGGCGGAATACTTGATGACCTCGCTTTCGGTCACGCGGCGCAGGTGGTCGGCCACGCCCACCATCGTATAGGCGATCAGGTGCGGCGTATGGCTGGTCACGGCCAGCACGAGGTCGTGATGGGCCGCGTCCATCTCATCGACATTCGCCCCCATCGCCTCCCACAGCGACCGCAGCCGGGCCACGGCCTCGGGCGCGGCGGTCCCGGGGATCAGGATATGCCAGCGGTTCTGGAAGAGCGTTGCAAAGCCGGAATGCGGCCCCGAATGCTCGGTCCCGGCCAGCGGGTGGCCAGGTACGAAATGGACGCCCTCGGGCAGATGCGGGGAAACGGCGTCAACGACGGCCTGCTTGACCGATCCCACGTCGGTGACGGTAGCGCCGGGTTTCAGGTGCGGGCCGATCTCCTCAGCGACGGCGCCCATGGCGCCCACGGGCACCGCCAGGACGATCAGATCCGCGCCCTTCGCGGCCTCTGCGGCGGTTTCGAAGACCTCGTCGCAAAAGCCGATCTCCAGCGCGGCGGCACGGGTTTCGGCGGAACGCGCATGCCCCGCGATCGTGCCCGCGAGGCCCCATTTCTTCATCGCATGGCCCATCGAGGACGCGATCAGCCCGAGCCCGATCAAGGCCACGCGGTCATAGATGGGCCGGCTCATTTCTGTCCCTTGAACTGGCCGATGGCATGGGCCACCCGGCGGCAGGACGCCTCGTCCCCGATCGTGATACGCAGGCAGTGGGGCAGACCGTAGCCCGCCACGCGCCGTACGATCAGCCCCTGGGTCTGAAGATAGGCATCGCAGGCGGCGGCTTCCGCCTCATCCGCGAAGCGGGCCAGGATGAAGTTCGCGGTCGAGGTGTCCGAGGGCACGCCGCGTTCGGCCAGCGCCTCGGCCAGCCAGGCGCGCAGGCGGGTGTTTTCCGCCCGGCAGCGGTCCACATGGTCCTGGTCGCGCACGGCGGCCTCGGCGGTGTCAAGCTGCGCGCTGGACAAGTTGAAGGGGCCACGGATGCGGTTGAGGACATCGATGATCGACTTGGGCCCGTAGCCCCAGCCGATCCGAAGCCCACCCAGCCCGTAGATCTTGGAGAAGGTCCGCGTCATGAAGACGTTCGAGCGGCGGGCGATCAGCTCCGCCCCGCCATCGAACCCCTCGACATATTCCGCATAGGCCCCGTCGAGCACAAGGATCGCCTGCTTCGGAAGGCCGGCCGCCAGGCGCTCGACCTCGGCCGGGCCGATCATCGTGCCGGTCGGGTTGTTCGGGTTGGCGATGAACACCAGCTTCGTGCGCCGCGTGCAGGCCGCCAGAAGGGCATCGACATCGGTCGTCCGTTCCCGCTCGCGCACCGATACGGGCGTGGCGCCCGCCGCCATCGCCGAGATGCGGTACATCAGGAACCCGTGTTCGGTGAACACAACCTCGTCGCGCGGACCGGCATAGGCCTGGCACAGGAAGTGGATGATCTCGTCCGAGCCCACGCCGCAGATGATGCGGGCCGGGTCGAGCCCGTGCGCCTCTCCGATGGCCTGGCGCAACGCGAGGTGATCGGTGTTCGGGTAGCGGTGCAGCTTGTGGACGGCGCGCTGGAACGCTTCCTTGGCCTTGTCCGAGGGACCGAAGGGATTTTCGTTCGAGCTGAGCTTGATCGCGTCGCTGATGCCTGCGACATGCGCCGCACCGCCCTCGTAAAGGGCGATGTCCATAATGCCCGGCTGCGGGCGGATGGGATCGGTCATGGCAGCGACTCCGCAGTTTCGCGCGCTTTCTAGCGGGCGTCAGGGCGCTAGACCAGACCTGAACGCGCGTCGCCGCCGCCGCGAGGGGGCGAGTGTTGCAGCCATCGCACCTGTTCCCGCTACCACGGGCGGCCCGGGCCGGGGCGACCCAACGAAAAAGGGCCGCCCCCAAGGGCGGCCCTTTCCAAACCAGTAGCGAAGATCAGTTCTTCGCGTAGAATTCGACGACGAGGTGCGGTTCCATCTGCACGGCGTAGGGAACGTCGCCCAGCGCCGGCGTGCGCACGAAGGTCGCGGACATCTTGTTGTGGTCGGCTTCGATGTAGTCCGGCACGTCACGCTCGGCGAGACCGACGGCCTCCAGCACGATGGCCAGCTGACGCGACTTGTCGCGGACGGCGACGACATCGCCTTCCTTGACGCGGTAGGAACCGATGTTCACGCGCTTGCCGTTGACGGTCACATGGCCGTGGTTCACGAACTGGCGCGCGGCGAAGATGGTCGGAACGAACTTGGCGCGGTAGACAACCGCGTCCAGGCGGCGCTCCAAGAGGCCGATCAGGTTTTCACCGGTGTCGCCCTTGACGCGCTCGGCCTCGGCGTAGATGCGGCGGAACTGCTTTTCGGTCAGGTCGCCGTAGTAGCCCTTGAGCTTCTGCTTGGCGCGCAGCTGCGTGCCGAAGTCCGACAGCTTGCCCTTGCGGCGCTGGCCGTGCTGGCCGGGGCCGTAGTCACGCTTGTTGACCGGGGATTTCGCACGACCCCAGATGTTCTCGCCCATCCGGCGGTCGATTTTGTACTTGGCAGAGGTGCGTTTGGTCACCGCTGATCTCCTTCGTTGCAGGCGCCGCCCCCGATTGATCAGCCGGGCGGCTATGAAGGGCGTTGTCCTTTCCCTTGCGGGCGACAGGCTTCCCCTTGCGGGGGCCACCAACACCAAATGAATGACCCGGGCACTTCGTCCCGGGACGGGCGGCTTATACAGGCCGGCGCGGGGGAGTCAAGGGCACCACCTGCGATCTGGCCCGCTACTCTTGCAGGCTTTCCAGGTAGTCGGCCAGAGCGACAAGATTGACGGGCGTCGGCGTCATCACGCCCTCCCCGGTATCGACCAGCACCAGCGGTCCGTCCTGAAGCGCGACGCCAAGCTCCGGCATGACGGAGGACCGATCGCCGCGCCGCGTATACCCGTCGATGGTGGACATGACCTTCACGCGCTCGAATGTGCCGCCGTTGCGGGCCGCGATCCGCGTCAGGTCCGCGGGCGCCTTGCCAAGTCCTTCGGCCGCAGGACCGTCGCCGTTACCCCGCTCCCCATGGCACGAGGCGCAGTAGTCGAGGTAGAGCGACCGGCCCGAAACCTGCTGTTCGGGCGCGCAGGCCGCCACAAGGACCAGCGCGGCGACCGACAGGGCAAGGATGGGTTTCATGGGCTTCCTCCGCTTGGCTCCGCGCCCGAGGATAAGGGTGCGCTAGCAAAGGCAATATGATCTGAATCAGCCCGTGACAAGGGCGCGCCGCCCCCCTAGGCTCGCCCCCGTTCCGGGAGGAGACGACGACATGACCGAGACCCTGCGCTATGCGCTCATCATGCTTGCCGCGGGTATCGGCATCCCCATCCTGGCGGCGCTGAACGCGCAGCTCGGGGGGCGCATCGGCTCCCCTGCGGCGGCCGCGACGGTTCTGTTCGTGGTGGCCTGCGGGGCCGCCCTCATCGTCACGGTGGCGACCGGGGGGATGGGCAAGCTGGCTTTGATCCCGGCGCAGCCGCGCCACCTCTTGCTGGCGGGGTTGCTGGTCGCGTTCTACGTCCTCTCGATCACCTGGGTCGCGCCGCGATTCGGCATCGGCAACGCGATCTTCTTCGTGCTTCTGGGGCAGTTGATCTCGGCCACGCTGATCGACCAGTTCGGGTTGTTCGGGGCCGCCGTGCGAAGCGTCGGCCCGGCGCGGATCGCGGGACTGTGCCTGATGGCGCTCGGGGTCTATCTCTGCCAGAAGGCCTAGCGCTGGATCGACATCAGGTAGTCGACGACCTCCAGCACACGCCGGGAGGTGATGACCGGCGTGCCCTCGGGGCCATCCGCCGCGACCGGATCGCCCGCGAAGACGGCGCCGAAAATCGGCATCGGCCCGCCATGCCCGCGCAACCCGCTGCGCCCATCTACCAGGTGAACGACCTTGAGCCAGGGGAAGCTGCCGCCCTCTCGCTCCGAGATCCGGGTCAAGTCTGGCACCGGGATCGTCAGCAGTTCGGACATCGGGCCGGTGCCGGTGGCCTCCTCTCCGTGGCAGCCGGCGCAGGCGCCCACATAGATCTCCCGCCCGGTGGCGTTTTCCTGAGCCAGGGCAGGATGACCCGCGACGAGGCCGAGGAACAGGGCAAGGAGGCAGACGGCGGGGCGCATGGCAGATCTCCGGGCTGGTTCGGCGCCAGTGTCGCAGGGTCGCACCCCGGCGCGCCTTGATCCGGATCAGATGATGCGCCCGGCCTCAAGGCGCACGACGCGGTCCATGCGGGCGGCAAGCTCCAGGTTGTGGGTGGCGATCAGCGCCGCAAGCCCCGTTTCCCGAACCAGCGACAGCAACGTCGCGAAGACCCGGTCGGAGGTTTCGGGGTCGAGGTTCCCCGTCGGTTCATCCGCCAGCAACAGCCTCGGACGGTTGGCCAGCGCCCGGCAGAAGGCCACGCGCTGCTGTTCGCCCCCCGAGAGCGCCGCCGGGCGGTGACCGGCCCGGGGCAGGATGCCCACAAGATCCAGAAGCCGCATCGCGTGGTCCTGCGCCTCGGCGCGGGAAACACCGTTGGCCAGTTGCGGCAGGACGATGTTCTCTGCGGCCGAGAATTCCGGCAGCAGATGGTGGAATTGATAGACGAAGCCCACCTCGCGCCGCCGCGCCTCGGTCCGGGCCCGGTCGGACAGGCCCGCCATCGCCCGCCCGGAAATCGAGACGCCGCCCGCATCGGCGGTGTCGAGAAGCCCCGCGATATGCAGCAGCGTCGACTTGCCCGCGCCCGAGGGCGCGACCAGCGCCACGATCTCGCCCGCCGCGACCCGCAGATCAAGGCCGCGCAGCACCTCGACCTGGCCCGGCAGGCCACGGTTGTAGGTCTTTTCGATCCCCGAAAGATCCAGCACCACATCACTCATAGCGCAGCGCCTCCACCGGGTTCATGCGCGCCGCGCGGCGGGCGGGAAAGATCGTCACGATGAACGAGAGGCTGAGCGACAGCGCCACCGCCCGGAACACGTCCCAGCCCCTGAGCTCGGCCGGAAGCCGGTAGATGCCCCGGATCGAGGGGTCCCAGGCCCCACCCCCGGTCGCCCAGTTCACCGCCGACATGATGCCATCGACATTCCAGGCGATGAGGCAGCCCAGGATGACGCCCGCGATGGTGCCGATCACCCCCACGAAGGCGCCGCAAAGGAAGAAGACCCGCAGGACCGAGCCCTCGGTGAGCCCCATGGTGCGCAGGATGCCGATGTCGCGCCCCTTGTTCTTCACCAGCATGACAAGGCCCGAGGTGATGTTCATCGTCGCGATCAGCACGATCAGCGCCAAGATCACGAACATCACGTCATCCTCGATCGAGAGCGCCGCCAGGAAGGCCGAGGACCGGTCCTTCCAGGTCCAGACGTAGCGCCCCTGCCCCGACGCCTGCAAAAGGTCGGGGACCAGCGCATCGATGCCCTCCGGGTCGTCGACGAAGATCTCGATCTGATCGGCGACGCCCTCGCGGTTGAAGAAGCTCTGCGCCTCGGCGAACGGCATGTAGATGCGGGCGCTGTCCACGTCCGCGCGCCCGACGGAGAAGATGTAGGTCACCTCATACACGTTGACGCGGGGCGAGGTGCCGAAGGCGGTCTTGACCCCGTTCGGCTGGAGAAGCTTCACCTTGTCGCCGGGAATGACCCCAAGCGCCCGCGCGATGCCCGATCCGATGGCGATGCCCGCCTCGAACCGGCCGATGTCGCCCGTCGCCTCCGGCGCGCCACGGAAGGTGGGAAGCTCCGCCAGGACGTTGGGCGCCACGCCCAGAACTTCGCCCACGGTGGCGCGGTCACCGTAGCTGATCATTGAAAAGCCCGCGATGCGCGGATTGGCGCGGGTGACGCCGGGAATGGCCTCGATCCGCGCGGTCACCTCGGCGTAATCGGGGATCGAGATGTTGACGATGCCATTGTCCATCGCCTGCGGGTAGGCGCCGATCTCGGCGTGCGAATTGGCGCCGAGGATGGTCTGGACATATTCGGTGCGAAAGCCCGAGCGCACCGCCAGCGTGGCGACCAGCGCCATCACGCCCAGCGCGATGCCGACAAGGCTGATCCAGGTCATGACGCTGACGCCGCCTTCGGCGCGGCGGGCGCGCAGGTAGCGCCAGGCGATCATGAACTCGAAAGGGGCGAAGGGACGGGTGGCCTGTGCCATGCGGGCTCCGGTGCGAAAGCCGGCGCAAGGTGGCGGGGCGGGCGCGAAAGGTCAAGCAGGCCGGTAGCGCGGCAGGATCAATTCGCGGTAACCTGCCATCAGATCGGAGGGCCATCCATGAGCTTTGTGCACACGACACCCCCGGAGGCCGCCACCGGCGCCGTTGCGGATCTGTATGAGCGGCTCTCCGCGGCGGGGCCGCTGCCGAACTGGGCGCGGCTCTTCAGCCTCAATCCCGCCCTGCTGGCCGGGTGGTCGGCCCTTCTTGAGGCCGTGAAGGCCCGTCAGGACCCGCGCCGCTACGACGCCACCCTCGGCGCGGCGCGGGCGATCCGGTCGTCCTATTGCCTGCTTGCACATGGCAGCGTGTTGCTGAAGGACGGATTGCCTGCCGAGGCGCTGCGCGAGATCGGCGCGGAGGGTGATTCAGAGGCGCTGTCCCCCGCCGAGCGCGCGATCCTGGCCTATGCCGCCAAGATCGCCACGGACGCGACCTCCGTCACGCAAGGCGATATAGACGGGCTTCGCCAACTCGGCCTGATGGAGGAGGAAATCTTCGACATCGCAGCAACGGCTGCGGCACGCTGCTTCTTTTCGAAGCTGCTCGATGCGCTCGGCACCCTTCCCGACGCGACCTATGCCGGGATGGAGGAGAGCCTGCGCAGGGCGCTGACCGTGGGACGCCCGATCGCCGGGTAGGTCAGACCCGCGCCCGCCGCCGGAAAGGCGTTGTCAGGATCGACATCAGGATGCTGACCAAGGCCCAGCCGCCGACATAGCCCATGGCGCCGGTTGCCACGCCCGCCGTGGTCGCGGGAACCGCGGGCTGAAAGTCGCCCCAGGTCGCGGCAAAGGTTTCCACGTCAAGAAAGCGGTGCGGCAGCAGCGTGCGCTCAACCGGACCGGCGGCGCGCAACAGCGCCAGATCGGAGCGCAGCCGGTCCAGTTCCGTGAAGGTGGATCGCATGTCGCTTTGATGGAGCCCGGCGAAGGCATTACCCGACAGCGAGACCAACGCCTGTTCCCGGTCCATCCCTGCGGCCTGGGCAGAGGCGTCGAATTCGGCCGCCACGCGGTCCAGGGCATCGACCTTGCCCGCCAAGCGCTGGAGATACTGCTGCGAAAACTCGGGGAACTGCGACAACGCCAGCGCGCCCGCCATTCCCCCCGCAAGGCTCAACATTCTCAGCATCGCGCGCATCCCGATCCGCCCAAGCCGAGATTAGCGCAAATCGGACCGGAGGCGAGCCGTTTCTGACGCGCCCCCGGCCATGCCAGCCGTCTCGGCCTTAGCGCCCCGCGTAGATCTGGGCGATGCGGGCCACCGCCGCCTCGGGGCTCATCTCCTCGCTGTCGCCGGTGCGGCGCGAGGTGACTTCGACCACGCCATTGGCCAGACCGCGCGGGCCGACGGTGATGCGCCAGGGAAGGCCGATCAGGTCCATCGTCGCGAACTTCGCGCCCGCGCGCTCGTCGCGGTCGTCGTAAAGCGCCTCCAGCCCCTGGGCGCGCAGCGCCTTGTAAAGCCCCTCGCAGGCCGCGTCCGCGGCCCCGTCGCCCTGCTTGAGGTTGACGATCCCGACCGGGAAGGGCGTGACGCCCTCGGGCCAGATGATGCCCTTGTCGTCGTGGCTCGCCTCGATGATCGCGCCCAAAAGGCGGCTGACGCCGATCCCGTGGCTGCCCATCTCGACCGGCACGCGGCTGCCGTCCTTGGTCACGACGGTCGCGCCCATGGCCTCTGAATACTTGGTGCCGAAGTAGAAGATCTGCCCGACCTCGATGCCGCGCCCGACCTTGCGATGCGCCTCCGGGACCTGGTCGAACACCGCTTCGTCATGGGTTTCGTCAGTGCGCGCGTAAAGGGTCGTGAACTCCTCGCAGACCTTCGCGACCTGATCGCGGTCGTCGTAGTCGATATCGCGGGCGCCAAGCTTCAACCCGGTCACGCGGTCGTCGTAGAAGACCTCCGACTCGCCCGTCTGCGCCAGCACCAGGAATTCATGCGTGTTGTCGCCGCCGATGGGGCCTGAGGCCGCGCGCATCGGGATCGCGGTCAGGCCCATGCGTTCGTAGGTGCGCAGGTAGCTGACCATGTGGCGGTTGTAGGCGTGCAGCGCCGCATCCCGGTCCACATCGAAGTTGTAGCCGTCCTTCATCAGGAACTCGCGCCCGCGCATCACGCCGAAGCGCGGGCGAACCTCGTCGCGGAACTTCCACTGGATGTGGTAAAGCGTCAGCGGCAGGTCCTTGTAGGAGGACACGTGGCTGCGGAAGATGTCGGTGATCATCTCCTCGTTCGTCGGACCGTAGAGCATGTCGCGCCCGTGGCGATCCCTGATGCGCAGCATCTCTTCGCCGTAATCGTCGTACCGGCCGCTTTCGCGCCAGAGGTCGGCGGGCTGCAGCGTCGGCATCAAGAGCGGGATATGGCCCGCGCGCACCTGTTCCTGGTGCACGATCTCCTCGATCCGGCGCAGGACGCGGAAGCCCAGTGGCAGCCAGGAATAGATGCCCGCCGCCTGCTGCTTGATCATGCCCGCGCGCAGCATGTAGCGGTGGCTGACGATCTGCGCCTCGGCGGGGTTTTCCTTGAGGACGGGGAGGAAATAGCGGGAAAGGCGCATGAACGGCTCGCATCCTGTGGCTTCGGTTAGCCAAGGGATTATGCGAAAGCGCTCACGCAGGCAAGGCGGCCACCTTCCGCCGGATCGCGAAGACTTCGGCGACGCGCTAGGCGGCGGTATCGCCAAGGGCCCGCGTCACGTCCCGCGCCTGTCCGCCCTCCAGCAGAATCTCGCGCGGCGGTTCGTGGCTGATGAAGTGGAGCGGGCTGGCGGTCAGCCCGTAGGCGCCGCTGTTGTGAACCGCGATCACGTCGCCGACGGCGAGTTCCGGAAGGTGCACCCCGACGCCGATCCGATCCAGCGGCGTACAGAGCGGCCCGACAAGGTTGACCTTGCGGGCGGGCTCGCCGCCGCCGACCCGGTGCATCCGGTAGTTCCGGTGGATCACCATGCCGAAGTTTCCCGACGCTGGCAGATGGTTGTTCATCCCCCCGTCACAGATCGCGAAACGCGTCCCGCGCGAGTCCTTGATGGTGGTCACGCCGGTCAGGAAGTATCCCGCCTCGCCGACCAGATAACGGCCGAGTTCCAGTACCAGCCGGGCCTTACGGAACCTCGGCTGCGCGCGGAATGCGTCGAGCTCCGCCGCGATGCCACCCGCCGTGGCCGCCAGATCAAGCGGCGTGTCGTTCTCGAAATAGGGCACGCCAAGGCCCGACCCGAAGACCAGCTTTTCGGGATGGATGTCGTGGCGCGCGCAGATTTCAGAGAAGAGCTGCATGAAGATCCGGTAGTTTTCGCAGATCGCGCCCGGGACCAGGCATTGCGTCCCCGAATAGATGTGCAGCCCGATCAGACGCAGGTTCCTGAGCGCGAGAATGCGCGGAAGCTCCTCGTGGATCGTCTCGCAGTCGATCCCGAAGGCGCTTGGCCGGCCCGCCATCTGGTCGCCGAACCCCTTCGGCACCCGGTCGGGCGCGATCCGTACCAGGATGTGCTGCACACGGCCGGCCTCGGCCGCGATCCGGTCCGCGCGGATCGCCTCGTCCAGGGATTCGACGATCAGCTCGCCCAAGCCGCCCTCGACGGCCTCGCGCAGTTCGGCGTCGCGCTTGCCGGGGCCGGTAAAGCTCATCCGATCGGCGGTCCACCCCCCCCTCAGCCCCAGCCGCATTTCACCGATGGAGGAGATGTCGAGCGTGTCGATCCGGGTCGAAAGCCAGCGCAGAAGCTCGGGATTGGGGTTGCTCTTGGCCGCGTAGCTCAACGCAAAGCGATCGCCGAAGCCGGCCTTCAACTCGGCGATGCGCTGCTCGATCCTGTCCGTGACATACACGTAGGACGGGGTCCCGAACTCGGCAGCCACCCGGGCAAGGGCGGCATCATCTGCGCAGGCTTCCAACATTCTACCGTTCACGACCTATCCGACGCTTTCGACATATCTTTCGATCCGCGCGGGCGTGTCGAAATTGTCGAGCGTCACGTCTTCCGCGCGCACCTGGATACCGCACTTCTGTTCGATGAACATGATGAGGCCGACCATCAGCACGGAATCCAGCAGCCCAGAGGAAAAAAGCTCCGTCTCCGGCTCGATCGGCTCGTCGGGTTCGAGCATGCGGGTCAGGTAATCGACGAGTTCATCCATTCGCAGGGTCATTGGCGGGCACCCGCAGTCTCATTCATATGCACGTCCTGTCCTTCCACCTGACAATTCATCGGCCTAGTCCTGTTGGCTCCGGCTGATCCTGACGATCTCGGGGCGCGCGAGCTTGCCGCTCGCCGTGCGCGGCATGGCGGCCGTCCATAGCCGGATCTGCTTGGGCACCATGTAGCTGGGCATGGTGCGGAAACAATGCTCGATCAGTCGATCCTTGTCGTAGCCCTCAAGCGGCGTGACCGCAACGTGGACCGCGTGACCAAGATCCCCGTCCTCGACACCGTAGGCGACGGCCTCGGCGACGATGCCGCTGCTGTAGATGTGATCCTCGATCTCATCGGGGCTGGTGCGGAAGCCGCTCGTCTTGATCATTGCGTCGTTGCGCCCAATGAACCAGAGATCGCCATCCTCATCGACCCTGACGATGTCACCGCTGTAGACCACCTTCTCGTCTCCGATCAGGTGGCGCAGCTCCGGGCAGGTCCGGATCTTTTCGTTGGTCAGGTCCGGGCGGCCCCAGTAGCCCATGCTGACCAAGGGGCCACGATGGACAAGCTCGCCCTGCTCCCCCGGTCCGGCGATTCCGACGCCTTCCTTGATGACAAAGACCTCGGCACCGGGGATCGCCTTGCCGATGGAGCCTTTCTTGGCCTGAAAAAGCTCCGGCGCGAGGAAGGTCGAGCGGAACGACTCCGTCAGGCCGTACATGAGGTAGATGTCGGCGCCCGGGAACACGCCGGGCATCAGATCCAGGATGTCGGGCGGAATCCGGCCGCCGGTGTTCGTGACCCGCCGCAGCGAAGGCAATGCGACGGGATTGTCGCGCAGGAACCGGACGATCGGATTTATCAGCGGCGGCACCCCGGCAAGGCCCGTCACCTCGTGCCGGACCATCGTCCGCACGATCTCCGCCGGCATCATCACCGGCTGGTGCACCACCGTCCCGCCAAGCAGGAGCATCGTCGTCAACTGGTTCAGCCCCGCGTCGAAACTGTAGACGAGAATGCTGATCAGGCGGTCGTCCTCCGACAGCCGCAGATAGCGGGCGACCGAGCGCGCGCCCGCGATGATGTTGCGGTGGGACAGCATGACACCCTTCGGCCGCCCCGTGGAGCCGGAGGTGTAAATGATCATCGCAAGGTCGGTGTCGAGCACGGGAACCTCGCGCGCGGTCGCCTCCGGCAGGTCCCGCCAGTCGTCGAACCCCTCCGCGTCTTTCTTGAGCTCAAGCGCAAGGGCGCGGCGAACCCTGGCGGGAAATCCCGCCTTGGCCATTGCGGCGGCCGCGCGGCCGTCCGTCAGGACCATTACCGCGCCGCAGTCCTCGGCGACGTAGCCAAGCTGGTCAAGCGTCCATTGAGCGTTCACATTCACGATGACACCGCCCACCTTCGCCACGGCCAGCATGGCCACCACTTCCTCGATGCTCTTGCGAAGATGCACGATGACGCGGTCGCCGCGCGCGATGCCTTGGCCCGCCAGATACGCGGCAACGCGGTCGACTTCGGCATGAAGCGTGGCGTAGTCGACGGAGCGCTTGGGATCGACAAGCGCCGTCTTGCCGGGACGAACCGCGAGGTTGTCCGACAGAAGTTGGTAAAAGGTCGTCGTCAGAGCGTTCACGAAATGCCTCCCGGCGGGCCGGTTCACGGCGAAGGGCGCGATGCCTTCATGGCTTTCATGGAAAGACTTGGATAGATCCGCGGCGGCGGGGCCTGGACGATGGAATCCGGCGGCACATCGGTAACGACCACGGCGTTGGCGCCGATCCTCGACCGATCACCGATCGTGATAGGTCCGAGTATGGTCGCGTTGACGCCGATGAATACATCATCACCGATCCGTGGAACGCCCCCGACCATGTTCGTGCCGATGGTCACATTATGCATGATTCCGCATCGATCCCCGATGACCACATCCGGATGAAGGGCCAGAAACCCTGACCCATGGATGATATGGAAATCCTCGCCGATGATCATCTCCGGGGGCAGCCAGATCTTGGTGATGTTGGCGACGAACATATGCGTGAGGCCGTAGACCTTCAGCAAAGCCCAACGCAATGCGGGATTGCCGAGGCTCAGCGCCCAGTGGCCGAAGCGGTAAGTGGTCAACGCGACGAATGCCGCCCCTTCGCCCCTGTGCCGTCGATAATCCGCACGAAGAGTATCAAACATCCGCTACTTCCACCCAAAAATGCCCGCTCTCCTTCAGCAAGGCGACGGTACGCAATCGTGACCAACTATGTTTCAGATTTCTGTTTTCCGGTGTCAACGCAGATCGGGGGGCGCCCAGACGGGACAAGACCCGCAGGGGGACGCACCCTTGCGCCGCCCCCAGTGCAGCGGATACCTTAGACTTTGGGTCGGACCCCTACAAGATTATGAAAAATATATAAAAAATACCCAACACCACAGCGAGCCAGCTAATTTTGCCATGCCCGGAAGAGACCGTTCCGGCGCCACTGAGAGACAAGAAGCAACCTTGGCGACGCGAAACACCGCGACATCAGCCCCGATAGACGATGGCGGGACAGCCGCCGTATTTGTGCGCATACCGAAACAATGCGATGCGCCATTCCCGGATTTTCCAGCAACGTCTTGCCCCGGCGCTGTGATTGCCGGAAAACGGCCTTGTGCCACCTGCACCGAAGAGGGTGAAGCGATCATGGCGGGACGACCCGCATCCCGAACTGCCATCACGGCCTTGCGCGCCGTGGCGCGTCCCGCCGCCATCGGGCGGCATCGGGGCCTTTGCCGCCACGCCGCGCCCGAACCGCGACCGGGGGCCGCGCGATGATCTGGAGCCCCTATGTCCAGCGCCGCCTCAGGCAGACGCTCGGCGAGTTCCGACGTCTCGGGAAGCCCAAGGTGCAGGTGATCGGGGAACGTTGCTCCGGCACCAACTTCACCGAGGCGTTGATCCTGCAGAGCCTGCCGGTCCGCGATTGCCAGGCCTTCGGCTGGAAACACGGGTTTCCCAGCTTCATCGCGGCGCCGGACGATGTCGTCTTCGTGGCCGTCTACCGCGAGGTCTTCGGCTGGCTGCTCAGCATGTACGAAAAGCCCTGGCACGCGGAACCCGACCTCTACGATCTGTCCTTTTCGAACTTCATCCGGGCCGAGTGGCGCACTTTCCTCGACAAGAAGTTCATGTTGGCGACCGATGATCCGTTGAACGGGCAGATCCTCCAGCAGGACAGGCACCCCTTGACCGGCAAGCCGCCAAAGAACCTGCTCGAACTGCGCCGCTGGAAGATGGAGGGGCTGCTGGGTCTCTCCGAACGCGGTGTGAAGGTGGTTCACTGGGCGCATGACCGGATCGTCGCCAACCCCGGCGGCGTCGTGCAGGACGTCGCGCGCCTGCACGGACTGCCCGAACCGGCGGAGGTCTCGGTGCCGAAAGGGCGTTTTGGCTGGCCGTGGAACCGATTTGCGGACACCCCGGAGCGCAGGGTGAAGGAAATCTCCGCCGAGGATCGCGCCTTCATCCTCGCCAATCTCGACCTCGACCTCGAACGGCGGGCAGGGTTTAGCTACCCCTCCGTGGCGTCCGGGCGAGACGGGACCGCGTAACCGCGGGCTGATCCGCCGGCGACGGGCGTCGGCCGCGACGCGGAGCGCCCTTCTTCGCGCCTCAAGCGCCGCATGGGCCACCCAACCGCGCTGCCCGGCGGCGCGGGCATCCTTGTCTGGGCCGAGTTGCGACTTGCGGCGCGCACGAGCTTCGGCCATGAGAGGGGAAAGGAGTGACAGATGGCCCTGCCCGTCCGGCAACAGGCGAAATACTGGGGGATCGCGCTGGCGGTCTTCTTTGCCGCGCTCTGGTTTCTGGGCGATGTGATCCTGCCCTTCCTGGTCGGCGGGGCCGTGGCCTATTTCCTTGACCCGGTCGCGGACCGGCTCGAACGGCTGGGGTTGTCGCGGACCGCGGCGACGGCGACGATTTCCGTCGTGGCGCTGCTGGTCTTTGTTCTGCTGGCGCTGCTGATCCTGCCGACGCTGGCGCGCCAGTTGGCCCAGCTGGTGAATGCGGCGCCGACGATCTTCGGGCAGCTTCAGGCCTTCCTGACCGAACACTTCCCGCAACTCTTCGACACCCAGAGCGTCGTTCACGAGACGCTGCAATCGATCGGCCAGACGATCAAGTCGCAAGGCGGCAAGCTTGCCTCCGGCGTCCTGTCCTCCGCGCTGTCGCTGATCAACGCGCTGCTGTTCCTTGTCGTCGTGCCGGTCGTCGCCTTCTACCTCCTGCTGGACTGGGACAAGATGGTGGCGACGGTCGACAGCTGGATCCCGCGCGACCATGCCGAGGTGGTGCGCTCCATCGCCCGCGACATCGACCGCGTGCTTGCGGGTTTCGTGCGCGGACAGGTATCGGTCTGCGTCACGCTCGGGACCTTCTATTCGGCCGCTCTGATGCTCGTGGGACTGGACTTCGGCCTGATCGTCGGTGCGATCGCGGGGCTCATCACCTTCATCCCCTATGTGGGCGCGCTCGTGGGCGGGGCCCTGGCGGTCGGTCTCGCGTTCTTCCAGTTCTGGGGCGAATGGGGCCACATTGGCGCGGTCGCCGGGGTCTTTGCCGCCGGCCAGTTCCTGGAGGGCAACGTTCTGACCCCGCGCTTCGTCGGCAACTCGGTCGGGCTGCACCCGGTCTGGCTGCTCTTTGCGCTTTCGGCCTTCGGCACGGTCTTTGGCTTCGTGGGCATGCTCGTGGCGGTGCCCGTGGCCGCCTCGATGGGAGTGCTGGCGCGCTTCGCCGTCGCCCAGTACCGCGACAGCCGCCTTTACCAGGGCCTGAGCGGCGGGGACGAGAACTGAGATGTCACGGCAGCTGACTTTCGATCTGCCGGTGCGCCCCGCACTGGGACGCGAGGATTTCTTCGTCTCGCCCGCCAATGCGCTGGCCCTGTCCGTGCTGGACGCCCCCGACGCCTGGCCACAGGGAAAAATGCTGCTGGTCGGGCCGGAGGGCGCAGGCAAGACCCATCTGGCCCAAGTCTTCGCCGCCGCGACCGGGGCGCTGATCGTCCAGTCCGGGGACCTGACCGGGGCCCAAGTCGCGCGCCTTGCGCAGGCCCCGGCCGTCGTGGTGGAGGATGCCGACCGCATCGCCGGCACGATCGCCGCGGAAACCGCGCTCTTTCACCTGCATAACCTCGCGCTGGCCGAGGGCCGGCCGTTGTTGCTGACCGCACACAGCGCCCCGGCCCATTGGCGCTTCGCGCTGCCGGACCTGGCAAGCCGCCTGCATGCCACACAGATCGCGGTGCTTGAGGCCCCCGATGACGCGCTGCTGGCGGCGGTTCTGGTCAAGCATTTCACCGACCGCCAGTTGCGCGTGCCCGCAACGCTGATCCCTTGGCTGGTCGCCCGGATGGACCGGTCCTTTGCAGCGGCCCGCGATATCGCGGCGCGGCTTGACGTGCAGGCGCTTTCGCAGGGGCGGCCGATAGGACAAAAGCTCGCGGCAGAGGTGCTGGACAGTCTCGGTGCGGGCGGTCAATGATACGGTCATGCAACCGTTACAAAGGCCGCGCATAAGCCCGTCATGACGCAAGCCGATTTCCTCAAGGCCCCTCCGCCGAAGCCCGTCGCCCTGCCCGAGGCGGCGACTGCCGGGCCAAAACGCTTCTTCAACCGCGAACTCAGCTGGCTGGCCTTCAACTGGCGCGTGCTGGACGAAGCGCGCAATCCGCGCGTCCCGCTGCTGGAGCGGCTCCGCTTCCTGTCGATCTCGGCCACCAACCTCGACGAGTTCTACACCGTCCGCGTCGCGGGCCTGCGCGAGCTGCGCCGGGCGGGCAATGCGACGCCCGCGGCCGACGGGCTGTCGCCAAGCGAACAGCTGGTCCTGATCAACGACGACGCGCGACGCCTGATGAACGCCCAGCAATCCGTCTGGAACAAGCTGAAACGCGAGATGGAGGCGGCCGGCATCGCGCTGATGACCCGCTCGAAGCTCGGGCGCAAGGACGAGAAATTCCTTGAGGACTACTTCCTCAATCAGGTCTTCCCGGTGCTCTCGCCCTTGGCGATCGACCCGGCGCACCCCTTCCCCTTCATCCCCAACACCGGCTTCTGTCTCGCGCTGCAACTCGAACGCGCCAGCGACAAGCGGACCTTGCAGGCACTGCTGCCGATCCCGCAGCAGATCGTCCGCTTCGTGGCCCTGCCCGGCGGCACACGCTTCCTGCCGATGGAAGAGCTCCTGCTCTTGCACCTCGGCTCGCTCTTCCCAGGCTACCGCGACACCGGACACTGCACCTTCCGCGTGCTGCGCGACAGCGACCTTGAGGTCGAGGACGAGGCCGAGGACCTCGTGCGGGAATTCGAGACCGCGCTGAAACGCCGCCGCCGCGGCCAGGTCATCCGGATGAAGATCACCGCCGGCGCGCCGGATGCGCTCAGGGCGCTGATCAGGGACGAACTGGGTGTCGCCCCTGATGAGGTGGTGGAGGTCAAGGGCATGGTCGGCATGGCCGACCTCAAGGAACTCGTGCTGGACAGCCGCCGCGATCTTCAGTGGCCGGCCTTCACCCCGCGCGTGCCCGAGCGCGTGCAGGACCACGAAGGCGACATGTTCGCGGCGATCCGGCAGAAGGACATGCTGCTTCACCACCCCTACGAGACCTTCGACATGGTGATCCGCTTCATGGAGCAGGCGGCGCGCGATCCGCATGTCCTGGCGATCAAGCAGACGCTTTACCGCACCTCGCACGACAGCCCGATCGTCGGCGCGCTTTGCGAGGCGGCGGAGGCCGGGAAATCGGTGACCGCACTTGTCGAACTGAAGGCCCGCTTCGACGAGGCCGCGAACATCCGCCAGTCCCGCAGGCTGGAACGCGCGGGCGCGCATGTCGTCTACGGATTCGTCAACTACAAGACCCACGCCAAGATCTCGACCGTGGTCCGGCGCGAGGGCGACCATCTGGTCACCTACACCCACTACGGCACGGGCAACTACCACCCGATCACCGCGCGTATCTACACCGACCTCAGCCTGTTCACCTGCGATCCGGCGCTGGGTCGGGACGCGACCAAGGTCTTCAACTACCTGTCGGGCTACGTCCAGCCGGAGGGCCTGGAGAACCTCGCCATCTCTCCGATCAGCCTGAAGCCCCGGCTGCTGGAGCTGATCGCCGCGGAGGCCGAGCATGCCCGCGCAGGACGGCCCGCGCAGATCTGGGTCAAGATCAACTCGCTGATCGAACCCAACGTGATCGACGCGCTTTACGCCGCGAGCGCCGCCGGGGTGAAGATCGACCTGGTTGTGCGCGGCATCTGCGGACTGCGCCCCGGCATCAAGGGGCTGAGCGAGAACATCCGCGTGAAGTCGATCGTCGGCCGGTTCCTGGAACATAGCCGCATCGTCTGCTTCGGCAATGGCCACGGGCTGGCCTCGAAAAAGGCCAGGGTCTTCATCTCTTCCGCCGACTGGATGGGGCGCAACCTGTCGCGCCGGGTCGAAACGCTGATCGAGATCAAGAACGACACCGTCAAGGCGCAGATCGTGGGCCAGATCATGGCCGCGAACCTCGCCGACGAGGTGCAAAGCTGGGTCCTGCGCCCCGACGGGCGCTATGAACGCGACCTGCCGGAGGGGCGCGACGACCTGTTCAACTGCCACCGCTTCTTCATGGAAAACCCTTCCCTGTCGGGGCGCGGCTCGGCCGGGGCGAAGGACGTTCCGAAGCTGGCCCATTCCATGGACTGAGGGGAGCGGATGCCCAAGACCGACAACACAAAGCGCCGCAAGTCGAAGAAGCCGCAGATGCCCGAGGACGACATCGCGCTTTTCGGCCGCCCGCTGTTCGAGGACCCCTCCACCCGCGCGCTGGAACGCGTGGGCGTGGTCGATGTGGGCTCGAACTCGGTCCGGCTTGTGGTTTTCGACGGCGCGGCGCGAAGCCCGGCCTATTTCTACAACGAAAAGGTGCTTGCCGGCCTCGGACAGGGGCTTGCCAAGACCGGGCGGCTGCACCCCGAAGGGCGCGTTCGCGCGCTCGCCGCGCTTAAACGCTTCGCGGCGCTTGCCAAGGGGATGCGGCTGCCCTCCCTGACCTGCGTGGCCACCGCCGCGGTCCGCGAGGCCGAGGACGGGCCGGAGTTCCAGGCCGAGGTCGAGGCCGCCACCGGCCTCAAGCTCTGGGTCATCGACGGGCAGGAAGAGGCGCGGCTGTCGGCGCAGGGCGTCCTGCTGGGCTGGCCCGAGGCGGAGGGTCTGGTCTGCGACATCGGCGGCAACTCGATGGAACTGGCCGAGGTTTCCAAGGGCAAGGTCGGGCGGCGCGTCACCTCGCCGCTGGGGCCCTTCCGCCTTCAACAGGTCAAGGGCGGCAAGAAAGGCGTGGCGGAGTTCATCCGCGCCGAGGTCGAAAAGCTCGCGGCCACGATGGGCATGGGCCATGAGCGGATCTATCTGGTCGGCGGTTCCTGGCGCGCCTTCGCGCGCGTCGACATGGAGCGGCGGAACTATCCGATGACGGTTCTGCACGAATACCGGATGGGCCCGCAGTCGGTCCTTCAGACCGTCCACTGGATCGCGGAGAACGACCTGAGCGCGCTGCGCACGCGCACCGGCACCTCGGCCGCGCGGATGGAGCTTCTACCGCTCGCCAGTCAGGTGCTAAGGCAGCTGGTGCTGACCTTCCACCCGAAGGAAATCGACGTCTCCTCCTACGGCATCCGCGAGGGGCTGCTTTACGAACAGATGCCGGAGCGTCTGCGCGTGCGCGACCCGCTGATCGAGGCCTGCCGTCACGCCGAACGCACCTCCGCCCGGATGCCGGGGTTCGGCAAGAAACTGTTCAATTTCCTGCTGCCGCTTTACCCGAACGCCTCTTACGAGAAGCTGCGGCTGGCGCGGGCGGCCTGCCTCTTGCACGACACGACCTGGCGCGCGCATCCGGACTACCGGGCGGAGGTCTGCTTCGACAACGCCACGCGCGCGAACCTGGGCGGGCTCAGCCATGCCGAACGCGTCTTCCTCGGGCTCGCGCTGCTGCACCGCTACAAGAATTCGCGCGCCGGATCGCGGCTGGAGCCGCTTTTCACGCTGCTGAGCGACCGCCAGATCAAGGAGGCGGAGGTTCTGGGCAAGGCAATGCGCTTTGGCGCGATGTTCGCGATCCGCTCGCCCGAAGAGGCGGGTACGCTCACCTGGCGGCCGAAGAAGAAGGTGCTGGAGCTTGTCCTGAACCCCGACGCCGAGGCGCTGTTCGGAGAGGTCGTGCAGGCGCGCTTCAAGTCGCTGGCAGACGCGCTGGAGGCGCAACCGCAGGTTTCCGTCGCAACCCACTGATCAAATGCAGGCGCTTGGGCCGGTTCAGATCTCGATCTCGCCGTTCGGGCCGGTTTCGATGGGCATTTCGGGCACCTTTCGGCGCAGGATGATGTCGCCGTTCGGCAGCTTCTCCGGCGCGTGGTAATTCTGCAGGTCGCCGATCATGTCCATCAGTTCGGCCAGATGCGGTTCGATCTCTGCCATCGCGCCTTCCAAGCCATCGCGCATCTCGTCAAGCTTCGGGCCGATGTCGTCAAGCATCGATCGCATGATGATACGCGCGCCCTCTTCCAGCAGGCTGAATCCCTGGTCCGCGCCCTGCTGCTCGGCGCCCTCCTCCTCGGTCCCGGCAACGGCGGGAAAGGCGAGCGCGATGGCAAGGGCTGTGGTCAGGGCTTTCATGCCCGCAATATAGCGCCAAACCGTCCGGATTTACAGGGGCGCGGATCAGATCGGCAAATCGACCGTGACCGGGTAATGGTCCGACGCCGCCAGAAGCGCGTCGCGCAACTCTGGCACCCGGTAGCAGCCAGGGTCGTCGAACGGGTGCCAGATCCGCCATTTCGGCCCCAGCGCGCGCAGGTCCGGTGAAACCATCATGTAGTCCAGCAACGCCGAAAAAAACGCGCCCTTGTCATCAAGATAGAAGCGCGCGGTCGCGGGCATGGCCGCCATCTTCTTGCCAAAGGCCACCCGCGCGTGCGGATCGAAAAGGCGAAGTTCGCGGGGCTCGTCCCAGCCCAGGACGATCTCCACCCCCGAGCGGCCAAAGAGCTTTTCGTATTCGTCGAGCCCCGGGCCGTCGTTGAAATCGCCCATCACGATCAGGCTTTCATTGGCCCTGAGATGCTCCAGCACCCTTTCGCGCAGCCAGATGCACTGGGCCAGCTGCTTGCGACGGTTCTCGATCGCCAGACGGTGCAGCTGCGCCTCGGTCGAGGCGCCGTGCGGGGCCTTCGATTTCACATGGACGCCGATCATGCGAAACGCCCTGCCCGCGGCGCTGCGCGCGGAGATTTCCAGCGGCGGCTTCGAAAAGCGCACGATGTCCATCGTCGCGTCGATGTCGAGGTCGATCTTGTAACTCGAATCGAAGCGCGGGCTGGCGGTTCCATCGATGGGCTGGTCAGGCATCCCGATCGGATCATGCTCGACGCTGAGCTTGTCGGGGTCGTAGAGCAGGGCAATTTCCTGCTGGGTCTCGTTCTCGTAGCCCAGAAGCGCCTTGCGGGTCCGCAGTTCATAGCGGGCGGCGAAGGCTTCCAGCATCTCCACGGTCTTGCGGTGGCGATTGTTGTCGGGCGCCTCGATGATCATGATCGCATCGGCGTCCATCGCGGTGAAGACGATGCCAAGCGAGCCAAGTTGATCCGCCCGCGTCACGTTGTAGCGCGAGGACCACTCGCCATCCTCCAGCAGCGCCCCATGCTTGTCGAAGAGATTGGTGAACCATTCGACGTTGTAGGTGGCGATGCGCATGGGTCAGGCCGCCTGTTTGCGACTGATCTCTTCCCAGGCGCGGTTGACCGCCACCAGCCGCGCCTCCGCGAGGCGCACGGCCTCTTCGGGCAGGCCGCGGGCAATCAGCCGGTCGGGATGGTTTTCCTGCACCGCGCGGCGCCAGGCGGCCCGTACCTGGGCGAAGGGCGTTTCGTGCGAGACGCCCAGAACATCGTAGGGGTCGGGCTCCGCGTCGGGAACGAACCGCCCCTGAAGCGCGCGGAAGCAGCGATCGCCGACGCCGAAGATCCGGGCGACCTCACGCAGGAAGGCGTCCTCATGCGGGTGGTATTCGCCGTCCGCGACCGCGATGTGGAACAGCCCCTCCATCAGATCGACCAGCACGGCGTCGCCGGGACCGAACATCGCCGCGATCTTGCCCGCGTAAAGCTCGAACCCCGCGACATCCGTGCGGGCGAGGTTGAAGACCCGCGCGGCGTCCGGCTCGTCGGCAGGGGCGATGGTAAAGACCTCGCGGAAGGCCGCGACCTCGTCCCGCGTGACCTGCCCGTCGGCCTTGGCCATCTTGGCCCCCAGCGCAATCACCGCGATGGTGAAGGCCACGGAGCGTTCGGGCGGGGTCTTCAGTCGTTCGAAGACAGCCGCGAGCCCCTCGCCCTTGGTCAGGGCGGCCAGCGCGTCGGTGATGCGGGTCCAGATCGACATGGGATCACTCTAGCCGCACCGCAGCGAAATGTCAGCGCGTCAAAGCAGCTTCATCATCAAAACGAGGTCGAGCCAGCGGTCGAACTTGCGCCCGACCTCCGGGATGCGGGCGACCGTCCGGAACCCGAGGCGGGCGTGGAACGCCTGCCCTTCCGGGTTCTCGCCCGAGACACCGGCGAAAAGCGTATGCGCGCCGCCCGCGCGGGCGTGGTCCTCGACCGCCGCCATCAGCTGCCGCCCGAAGCCCTGCCCCCGTACCGCCGGCGAAAGCATGATCGAATGTTCCATCGCATGGGCATAGCCGTTGCCGCCCCGGAACTGGGCATAGGTCGCAAATCCCGCGAAGGTCCCGCCGGCCTCGGCCACCAGAAACTCCCGCCCCGCAGCGCGGCGTTCGTCGATCAGGGCGGCCAGACCGGCCTCGGTCTTCTCCTCCGAGGTGAAGGTGACGGTCGTATCGCGGATGAAGCTGTTCCACAGCCCAAGGATGGCCGAATGATCCTCGGGCCCGGCGGGACGGATGGTCATTCGAGGCTCCTTTGCCCGTGCGGGGTCGAAAAGCTCGCCCGCAGCGCCCTTGTCCCCGAGACCAGGACGACGCGCGGGTCACGGAAGGGAAGCGCCGCGTCAAGCGCCTCCGCCTCCGGGTGGGCGACCTCCAGCCGGACAAGGCGGCAGCCCGTTTCGGCCAGGCGGTCCTGCGGCTTGAGCCCGCCCCGCCATTCGATCAGCGCCGGGTGCGCGTCATCGAAGGGCAGGCGCCCATCCGCGGGGATGCCCATGCGCCAGCGGAAGTCCCCGCGCGCGAGCGCTGTCGCCACCCCGGCCCCGGCGGGCGCCGCGGCAAGGGCGGCATCGAGGTCGTCCGTCCGCAGGATCCAGTTCGTCAGGCGCGGCGGGCCGCTGAACTCATCGAGCCGAAACCAGCGCGGCCAGGCAGGCGCCGGGGCGGCCGGGTCGATCGCAATCGCCTCAAGGTACACATCGCGGCCAAGGCCCAGAAGCCGGTTGTGCGTGCCCATATGGGCATGATGACCGACCGGCCCCAATGCGCAGCCCAGCGCCGCCTCGACATGGGCGACCGCCTCCTCAAGCGTCGCGCCTGCGATGGCGATATGATCGAGTTCCAGCATCGCGCCTCTCCCCTTTCGGGGGCGAGCATCCACGGGATCGCACACACTCGCAAGGGGCCATGCGTGACCCCGGTTGCCGGCGCGCCACACCCGCGGCCCATTGCACCGCGGATCGCTCCGCTCATGGCCTTCTATGTGTATTTTCTGTTGAATTCGCTCGCGGCGCCCCCATTTCCAAACCGACGCCAACCAACAGGAAAAAGCATGCCCATCATAAAAGCCCTGCACCGCTTCTACCGCCATGACGCCACCCCGGGCGTGCTCTTGATGGTCGCCGCCGTCTTTGCGCTTTACGCAGCGAACTCGGTTCTAAGTGCGGGCTATTATGCCGGGTTGGAGAAGACGTTTTCGATCCTGCTGGACGGTGAGGGGCTGTCCAAACCGCTGATCCTGTGGATCAACGACGGTCTGATGGCGGTGTTCTTCTTCCTCATCGGCCTTGAACTGAAGCGCGAGATGGTCGAGGGCAAGCTCAAGAACCCGCGCGACGTGCTGCTTCCGGGCGCCGCGGCCTTCGGCGGCATGGCTGTGCCGGCCCTGATCTATCTGATGTTCAACCTGTCGAACCCGCTGACGGTCGGCGGTTGGGCGATCCCGGCGGCGACCGACATCGCCTTCGCGGTGGGTGTGCTGGCCCTTGTGGGCAAGCGCGCGCCTTCAAGCCTCAAGATCTTCCTGCTGACCCTCGCGATCCTCGACGACCTCGGCGCCATCGTGATCATCGCGCTTTTCTACACCAAGGAACTTCACGTCGAATACCTGGTTATGGCGCTGGCGCCGCTGGCCGCGCTTTTCGCGCTGAACCGAGCGGGCCTTCACCGCATCGCCCCCTTCATCCTGCTTGCGGCGGTGCTCTGGGTCCTGGTGCTGAAATCCGGCGTTCACGCGACGCTGGCGGGCGTGGTCGCGGCCTTCTTCATCCCGCTGAAGGACCGCTACGCCAAATCGCCCCTGCATTCGCTGGAACACGCGCTGACGCCCTACGTCAACTTCCTGATCGTGCCGATCTTTGCCTTCGCCAACGCGGGCGTGCTGCTGACGGGCCTCAGCGTGGCGGACCTGTTCGAGCCGCTGCCCCTTGGCATCGCGGCGGGCCTCGTGATCGGCAAGCAGCTTGGCGTCTTCGGCACCACCTGGCTGATGGTCCGCGCGGGCTGGGCGCGCCTGCCGCACGGGGTCGGCTGGATCCATGTCTATGGCTTGGCCTGCCTTGCAGGCATCGGCTTCACCATGTCGCTCTTCATCGGCGGGCTGAGCTTTGACGACATCGCCCACATGAACGCCGTGCGCATCGGCGTGCTGAGCGCTTCGGCCATCTCGGCCGTGATGGGGTTCGTGGTGCTGCGCCTGGCCTCGGCCCCGCGCGCCGCAGCGGAAGACGTGGCCGCCCCGCAGCACTGACGCGACCGGCGCGCGCGGGATCCCTCGCGCGCCCGGCAACTCATCAGGCCCCTATTCGGCCGGCCTTACCGTAGCCGGGCGGGGCGTCGATGAGGTTTCGCTCGGCAGAACGGGGATGATGACCGGCGGCATCGCCCCCGTCAGGCTTTGCAGGAAAGCGACGATCCGATCCGCCTCGTCCCCGGTCAGTTCCTCGCCCAGTTGCGCGCCCGCCATGACCTCGACCGCGACCTTCAAGTCCCAGACCTTGCCGGAATGAAAATAGGGCGCGGTCACCGCGACGTTGCGCAAGGGTGCTGCGCGGAAGAAATATTCGTCGATCTCGGTCGATGTGACCGCGAAGCGGCCCTTGTCGTCGGCAGGCAAGAGCTCCGTCCCCGGGTTTTCCACGAGGCCGAAGGGATAGTACCCATGGCCGCCCACGTTGACACCCCGATGGCAAGAGGCGCAGCCGCGCTCGATGAAAAGCGTCAGGCCCGCCTTCGCCTCATCGCTCAGCGCCTCGTCATCGCCGTTCAGCCAGGCGTCGAAGGGGGCGGGCGTGATCAGCGTCGCCTCGAAGGCCTCCAGCGCCTTGGCCATGTTGTTGAAACTGACAGGCTCCGCGTCATCGGGGAAAGCCACCCCGAACCATTCCACATAGCGGGGCATGGAGTTCAGCGTGTTCACCACATTCTCGGGCGTGTTGGACATCTGGGCGCCGGGCGTCATCGGCACCTTGACCTGTGCCTTCAGGTCCTCCGCCCGGCCGTCCCAGAACTGCGCCTCGTTCAGGACCGCGTTCAGGACCGTGGGCGTGTTGCGCGGGCCCTTCTGCCAGCCATGCCCGATCGAGGTCTCAAGGTTGTCGTCGCCCCCCGTCGCGAGGTTGTGGCAGGAACTGCACGAAAACACGCCCGAGGCCGAAAGCCTCGGGTCGAAGAACAGCGCCTTGCCAAGCTCGATCTTGGCCGGGGTGATGCGGTTGTCACGCACCGCCGGGATGGTGGAGGGCAAGGGCGCGAACAGATAGCCGGCGGCCTCGCGCAGTTCATCCGCGCCAGCCGTCGTGCCGGCGGTCAGGGCCAGGGCCAGGCCGAGCATCCTTCCACGCATGCGTTCCTCCCAAGATCAACCGAGGGACCCGCGCAGCTTTGCAGCCGGGGCCGGGCACGACCATGATACAGGTCAACCCCGACCCCGAGGCAAGCCCGTTCGCCTAGGCCCGCGTGGCGCGGATCAGGTCCAGGATATCCTTCGCCGCCGCCGGGATGTTCGTGCCCGGGCCAAAGATCGCCTTGACCCCGGCCGACTTCAGGAACTCATAGTCCTGCTGCGGAATGACGCCGCCGCAGATCACGATGATGTCCTCGGCGCCCTTGTCCTTCAGCGCCTGCACCAATTGCGGCGCCAGCGTCTTGTGGCCCGCCGCCTGGCTGGAGATGCCGACGACATGCACGTCGTTGTCCACCGCGTCCTGCGCGGCCTCGTCCGGGGTCTGGAACAGCGGCCCCACGTCCACGTCGAAGCCGATATCGGCAAAGGCCGTGGCGATGACCTTGGCGCCCCGGTCATGGCCATCCTGGCCCATCTTGACGACCAGCATGCGCGGACGGCGGCCTTCTTCCTCGGCGAAGGTTTCAACGTCCTTCTGGATCTGGGCGAAGCCCTCATCCCCCTCGTAGGCGGAGCCATAGACCCCAGCGAGCGTCTTCACCTCGGCCCGGTGACGGCCAAAGACCTTTTCCATCGCCATGCTGATCTCTCCCACTGATGCCCGGGCGCGCGCGGCCGCGACCGCCGCCTCCAGGAGGTTGCCGCCCTCGCGTGCGCGGCGTTCCAGTTCGGTCAGGGCCGCGTCACATACCGCGGCGTCGCGCGCGGCGCGGATGGCGGCAAGCCGGGTCACCTGCGCCTCGCGGACCTTCATGTTGTCGACGTCGAGGATCTCGATCGGGTCCTCCTTGGTCGGACGGTACTTGTTCACGCCGACCACGACCTCGTCGCCGCGGTCGATCATCGCCTGACGCCGCGCGGCCGATTCCTCGATGCGCAGCTTCGGCATGCCGGAGGCCACGGCCTTGGTCATGCCGCCCATCGCCTCGACCTCCTCGATCAGCGCCCAGGCCTTTTCGGCCAGTTCGGCCGTCAGGCTTTCGACGTAGTAGGACCCGGCCAGTGGATCGACGACATGGGTGATCCCGGTCTCTTCCTGCAGGATCAGCTGGGTGTTGCGCGCGATCCGGGCCGAAAACTCCGTCGGAAGCGCCATCGCCTCGTCGAGCGCGTTGGTGTGCAGCGACTGGGTCCCGCCCAGAACCGCCGCCATCGCCTCGTAGGCGGTGCGGATGACGTTGTTGTAGGGGTCCTGTTCCTGCAAGCTCACGCCCGAGGTCTGGCAGTGCGTGCGCAGCATCAGGCTGGAGGCCTTCTTCGGCGCGAACTCGGACATGATGCGATGCCACAGAAGTCGGGCAGCACGCAGCTTCGCGGCCTCCATGAAGAAGTTCATGCCGATCGCGAAGAAGAACGACAGTCGCCCCGCGAAGTCATCGACATTCATGCCGCGCGCGATGGCGGTGCGGACATATTCGCGCCCGTCGGCCAGCGTGTAGGCCAGTTCCTGCACGAGGTTCGCGCCCGCCTCCTGCATGTGGTAGCCGGAGATGGAGATGGAGTTGAACTTCGGCATCTCCTTCGAGGTGTATTCGATGATGTCGGCAACGATCCGCATCGAGGGTTCGGGCGGGTAGACATAGGTGTTGCGGACCATGAACTCCTTCAGGATGTCGTTCTGGATCGTGCCTGACAGGGCCGCCCGGTCCACGCCCTGTTCCTCGCCCGCAACGATGAAGCTTGCCAGCACCGGGATCACCGCGCCGTTCATGGTCATCGAGACGGAGACCTTGTCGAGCGGGATGCCGTCGAACAGGATCTTCATGTCCTCGACGCTGTCGATGGCCACGCCGGCCTTGCCCACGTCCCCCACGACGCGCGGGTGGTCGCTGTCATAGCCCCGGTGGGTCGCAAGGTCGAAGGCCACGGACACGCCCTGCTGACCGGCAGCCAGGTTCTTGCGGTAGAAGGCGTTCGATTCCTCGGCGGTCGAGAAGCCCGCGTATTGCCGGATCGTCCAGGGCCGCCCGGCGTACATCGAGGCGCGGGGGCCGCGGGTGAAGGGCGCGAGGCCCGGGAGCGTCCCCATGTGGCCAAGGCCCGCCGTGTCCGCCTCGGTGTAAAGCGGTTTGACGTCAATCCCTTCGAGCGTGTTCCAGGTCAGGTCCTCGGGCGTCCGGCCTTTCAGTTCCTTGCCTACCAGCGCGCGCCAGTCCTGCATGCTGTCCGTCATAAGCTTTGCCTTTCCTATCCTGCGGCGGCCCGGTGACCGCCTGCTGCGTTCCATCCCGCGCGGGCGGGGGGCTATTCGATCGCGCCGACCTCGGTCAGTTCCGCGTCTTTCGGAAGATCGGGCGCCAGCTTGCGCACCGCATCCCTGAGCGCCGGCTCGAATCCGGGGTCGGTCGCGTAGATCGAGACCTGATAACCGCCGAGTTGGCCCTGCGGATTGATCATCCGCAGCTTGGCGACCAGGCGCCATTGCGACCCGATGCCGTCGCCGATCCAATCGTCGTAGATCATGGCGTAGCGCGCGCCATGGCGCGCGACGATCTCGGCCGCCCATTCGGGCGCGGGAAGCCCGCCGGGGCCTTGCGTGCGCGCCCGGCGCGTCTCGGCCGAGGCCAGGCCCCAGAGATCGAGGACGGGACCGCTGCGCTGCCAGGCCATCCAGCCGATGTCGTTGACCGCGGCCTCCTCGCCCGGCATCAACTCCGCCAGCCGCGCCATCTGGCGCTGCTGAAGATGGACGCTGCGGGCAGTCCAGATGTAGTCATTCCAAGCACTGACCGCATGATAACCCGCCCCGACGAGAAGGGCGGCAACCGTCATCCAGCGAAGCACGGCACCAAAGCGCGGCAGAGCCATGACCAGCACCGCGCCGATCATCACCAGATAGTAGTGTTCGTAACGCCCCAGCCAGCCAACCTGGCCAACGAGCATATGGGCCGTCGCGGCAAGCCAGACCGCCATCGCGAACATGCTCAGGCGGTTGTCCTTTCGGACCGCCGGATGCAGGAGCGCGATCAGGGCCAGGACATAGGCCGACGCGGCCACATAGCCGCCATTCCCCAGGACATTCGCATAGAGCCGCAGGAACGGATCGAACCCGCCGTATTTGCCGCCGATCTTCGCCAGGACCGAGCTTGGCAGCGGATCGAGGCCCTGCGACATCAGGAACAGCGCGAAGAGCGCCACGGGCACGATCACGGCCAGCCCAAGGGCGATGGCGGCGCGTATCCTTCCCCGGAGCGCCAGAACACCCGCCACGGCGAGCGACAGTGCCAGCCCCTCGAACCGGAAAAGCGGTGACAGAACCGCGCCCGCAACCAGCGCCAGCCCGATCTTGTCGGTCGAAAGGTAGCGCCAGAAGCCGGTCAGCAGGATCATCACCGCCAGCGCGTGCAGCGTATGTTCCATGCCCAGCGCGGCAACGCCCGGCATGTTCAGCGCGAACGGCGCGACGAGCGCGAGAAATATCCCCAGCCCGCGCGAAGCCCCGCTGCGCGCGATCAGCGCCCCGAAAAGCCAGGCCAGGGCGATGAGCCCCGCAAAGTTCCAGAAAAGCGGCAGCAGGCGCTGCAACGCGGTTCCCGGAAAGGGCAGCAGAAGCAGCGGGTAAAGCACCGAGGAGGCGGCCGAGGCGGGCTCCCCCGGGTTGATGCCATAGGTCCCCTCGGCAATCCCCCGCGCCATGGCCAGATGGATATAGACATCATCGAGCGGGTATTCGAACACACCCGCCCGATCATAGGAAAGCGCCTGCCAAAGCAGGAAGCCGCCCGCCGCCGACAGCGCGCAAATCGCGGGCAGTCTGGAGGCGGACGCCTGCATCATTCGAACTCCATGATCACGTCATCGACCTTGAGGCTCGCGCCCGCCGCAGCGTTGATCTTCTTGACCACGCCCTTACGCTCGGCGCGCAGGATGTTTTCCATCTTCATCGCCTCGACCGTGGCAAGGGCCTGGCCTTCCTGGACCTCCTGCCCTTCCTCGACGCTGATCTTCACGACCAGACCGGGCATCGGGCAAAGCAGGAACTTCGAGGTGTCGGGCGGCAGTTTCTCTGGCATCAGACGGGCCAGTTCCGCCTGACGCGGCGTGCGGACATAGACCTTGAGGTCGGCGCCCCGGGTGCGGATGCGCTGCCCGGCGGGGATCTTGTCGACCTTGAGCACGACCGGTTCCCCATCCACCTCAAGGCGGGCCAGCGACTGGCCCGGCGTCCAGTCCGAGGTCACGCGATGGGCGGCGCCATCCGCGAAATGCACCGTCGCGCCATCGCGATCGGCCGCGATCCGGACGGCGATCTCCTCGCCCTGGATCGACACGACCCAGTCGTCGCCGACGTGGCGTTCGTGGTTGCCAAGCCGCCCGGTGATGCGGGTGCGCCGGATCTCTGCCACGCGGTTCATCGCGGCGGCGCAGGCGGCAACCTTGCGCAGGCGCCCTTCGGTCAGGGTCACGCCGTTGAAGCCGTCGGGGAACTCCTCTGCGATAAATGCGGTGGTCATCGCGCCCTCGACGAAGCGGGGATGATCCATGACCGCCGAGCAGAACGGCAGGTTGTGCCCGATGCCCTCGACCTCGAAGGTGTCGAGCGCGTTGCGCATCCCCTCGATCGCCTCGGCGCGCGTCGGCGCCCAGGTGCAAAGCTTGGCGATCATCGGATCGTAATACATCGAGATTTCGCCACCCTCGTAAACGCCTGTGTCGTTACGAACGACGCCGGTGGCGGTCGCGGCCTCGACCGGCGGGCGGTAACGCGTCAGCCGCCCGATGGAGGGCAGGAAGTTCCGATACGGGTCCTCGGCATAAAGGCGGCTTTCAATGGCCCAGCCGTTGATCTTCAGATCCTCCTGCTTGAAGGGCAGCGGCTCGCTCCCCGCCACGCGGATCATTTGTTCGACAAGGTCCACGCCGGTGATCAGCTCCGTCACCGGGTGTTCCACCTGCAGGCGGGTGTTCATTTCCAGGAAGTAGAAATTCTTCTGCCCATCGACGATGAATTCCACCGTTCCGGCGCTGGTGTAGCCCACCGCCTTGGCCAGCGCGCAGGCCTGTTCGCCCATCGCCTTGCGGGTGGCTTCATCCAGGAACGGGCTCGGCGCCTCCTCGATGACCTTCTGGTTGCGGCGCTGGATCGAGCATTCGCGCTCATGCAGGTAGACGCAATTCCCGTGCTTGTCGGCCAGGACCTGGATCTCGATGTGGCGGGGCTGGGTCACGAACTTCTCGATGAAGATGCGGTCGTCGCCAAAGCTGTTGGCCGCCTCGTTCTTCGAGGACTGGAAGCCGTCGCGGGCCTCTTCGTCGCTCCAGGCGATGCGCATGCCCTTGCCGCCACCCCCGGCGGAGGCCTTGATCATCACCGGATAGCCGATCTCGCGGCTGATCTTCACCGCCTCATCCGCGTCCGAGATCAGGCCCATGTAGCCCGGCACGGTCGAGACGCCCGCCTCCATCGCGATCTTCTTGGAGGTGATCTTGTCCCCCATCGCCTCGATCGCGGGGCTGGGCGGGCCGACGAAGACGACGCCTTCCTTCTCCAGCGCCTCGGCGAATTTCATGTTCTCGGACAGGAAGCCATAGCCGGGGTGGACCGCCTCGGCGCCGGTCTTGCGGATCGCGTCCATGACCTTGTCGATCACGATATAGGACTGGTTCGCGGGCGGCGGGCCGATGTGCACCGCCTCGTCCGCCATCTGCACATGCAGCGCATTGCGATCGGCGTCCGAATAGATGGCGACCGTCTTGATGCCCATCTTGCGCGCCGACTTGATGACGCGGCAGGCGATCTCGCCCCGGTTCGCGATCAGGATCTTCTTGAACATGGCTGTCCCTTTCCCTCGTGCCACCCGGGCCGTTGCCCCGGTTCGAAAACAAAAGGACCGCCGCGGCATGGCGCCACGGCGGTCCGGATGGATACTGTCGCGCGCCGCGGGGCGGCGCGGTTGCAGATGTCAGTAGCAGATGCCGACGTCGTCGCAGGTCGCGCCGGCCAGGCCGCCAATGGCTGCCCCCGCCACGACATTGGTGTCGAGCGCGTCGGCCACGACGGCGCCTGCCGCGGCGCCCGCGAGCGCGCGCTCGGTGTCATTCTCAAGACAGCCGGCAAGGCTTGATGCGATGGCCAGGCCGAGGAAGATTTTGGTGAAACGCATGATGCTCCGCCTCCGGAAAGGATTGTTATCGGGCGCAATCCTACCGGAACCAGGGCCGCGTGCCATCTGCAATCCGCAAGCGCCTTGCCGATCCCGGCAACAAACTGCCGATCCCGCGCGCCTCGGAAAAAGGACCTGACCCACGAGGGGTCAGGCCGCAGAGAAGGGGAAGGGTTTTTACAAACAAGGGCGCGTGATGCTTCCAAGGGGAACGCCCTTGACCCAATCTTGCAACAATCCCGACCCATGGCAAATGCCAACCATCCAATCCGGAAACAATCGGCGGGCTGCCGCCGTGCGGGCGGAACGGTCAGCGGGAACATGCTCATTCGCCGCCCTCGAAGACTTCCGGAAAGGCGGCGCGGGCCCGGTCCTCGTCGATACGCAGCAGCGCCTCATAGCTTTCGGGGTCGAAGTCCGGCTCGACCGGCACGACCTCGCGCCCGAAAAGCCAGGACAGGCGTCCCGCGTCGAGATTGCCGCGCTCAAAGGGTTCAGCGCCGAAATGGTCCCAAAGCGCCGCCAGAAAGCCCGCATCGGCGCGGCGGTCGGCGGGGCTGCGGTCGCGGAAGCGTTCCCGGACCACGAGCTTCGTCACGCCCTTCGGATTGGCGCGACGGATGACGAATTGGAAATCGGTGCCGGGAAGGCGTCCCGGAAAGCCGCGATGTTTCAGCATGACGTACTCCCATGTTCCAGGGCGCCCGTCACCTCCAGCGGATGCGGCATCCGCGCGGCCAGATCGAGCCGCCGCGCGGTATGGCCGGGCCGGTCGCTTACGAGCGCGGCCCGGCCTGTTGTCTTAGTTGTACTTGCCGGTGAAGGTCGGCTCGGTCGAGACCGGCTCTTCCACCATGATGGTTTCTTCCTTGGCCGCGCAAGCCGCCACGAAGGCGACGAGGGCAACGAGAAGAAGGGTGTTCTTCGACATGGTTCGCTCCTGCTCTCTGCGGGGAGATTCAGCCGCTCCACCGCAACATTTTGTGCTTCGCTTGCTCGGACCACATTGCTGCGATCCAGAACAACCCTAGCCGAAAGCATAAGCACTGCCCATTCCCGATCGTGCAAGAAGCGCCCCTGTTGTGCCCCTGCATCACAGAAATCGGCAAATTTCCGCTTGAGTGATCGCACCATCAGAAAGCCTCCCAGGTGCAGGTCTGGCCCTCGGGACGGAAGGCCTCGAAATACTGAATCGCTTCGGGATCGGAGCTGCCGAACTCCACCGGGCGGTCTGCAAGCGTGATGATCACCTGCTCGGGCCGTGGGCCTGTGCTGGCGATCCTGGGCAGGGCGAAGGTTTCGCAAAGCCAAGTCATGTCGGCCAGCGTGTCGTCACCCGCGGGCCGGTCCGCCAGCGCGGCAGAGACGAACCGGAACCGGATCGTCAACCCCTCGGGCCCCGGCGCCGCGTGGATCGTGTCGAGGTAACTGACGCTCATCCCCGACGGAAGCAGGATCGCCTCCTCCGCGCGCAGGGCGGGCGCCACAACTGTCGCGATCGATGCCATCATCCCTAGTACCACCCTAGCAAGCGCGGGGGATCGCGATGCGCGGCCACCCCGCGCCCGCCGATCCCTTCCGACCTTCATCCCTCCGGCCCCGCCCATGTATCAAAGCGGGATGTTGTCGTGCTTTTTCCAGGGGTTGGACAGCTTCTTGTTCCTAAGCGAGGCAAAGGCGCGCGCCACCCGCTTGCGCGTCGAATGGGGCATGATCACCTCGTCGATGAAGCCCTTTTCCGCCGCCACGAAGGGGTTGGCGAAACGGTCCTCGTAGTTCCGGGTGCGCTCCGCGATCTTGTCCTTGTCGGCCAGTTCGGAACGGTAAAGGATCTCGACCGCGCCCTTGGCACCCATCACCGCGATCTCGGCGGTGGGCCAGGCATAGTTGAAATCGCCGCGCAGGTGCTTGGAGGCCATGACGTCATAGGCCCCGCCATAGGCCTTGCGGGTGATGACCGTGACCTTCGGCACCGTCGCCTCGCCATAGGCGAAGAGCAGCTTCGCGCCGTGCTTGATGACGCCGCCGTATTCCTGCCCCGTGCCGGGCAGGAAGCCGGGCACGTCGACCAGCGTCAGGATCGGGATCTCGAAGGCGTCGCAGAAACGCACGAAGCGCGCCGCCTTGCGGGAGCTGTCGATGTCGAGGCAACCCGCCAGCACCATCGGCTGGTTCGCGACCACGCCGACCGTCTGCCCCTCAAGCCGGATGAAGCCGGTGATGATATTGGCGGCATAATCCTTCTGGATCTCGTAGAAATCGCCTTCGTCCGCGACCTTCTGGATCAATTCCTTCATGTCGTAGGGCTGGTTCGGGTTGTCCGGGATCAGCGTGTCCAGGCTCGCCTCGACCCGCGCCGGATCATCGAAGAAGGGCCGCGTCGGCGCCTTGTCGCGGTTGTTGAGCGGCAGGAAATCCACCAGCCGCCGCACCTCGACAAGCGCCTCGACGTCATTTTCGAAGGCGCCATCGGCGACCGAGGACTTCTTGGTATGGGTCGAGGCGCCGCCCAGTTCCTCGGCGGTCACGATCTCGTTCGTTACGGTCTTTACCACATCGGGCCCGGTCACGAACATGTAGGATGTGTCCTTCACCATGAAGATGAAGTCGGTCATGGCGGGCGAATAGACCGCGCCGCCCGCACAGGGCCCCATGATGACCGAGATCTGCGGCACCACGCCCGAGGCCATGATGTTGCGCTGGAAGACATCGGCGTAGCCCGCAAGGCTGGCGACCCCCTCCTGGATGCGCGCGCCGCCGGAATCGTTCAGCCCGATGACCGGCGCTCCGTTCTGCACCGCCATGTCCATGATCTTGCAAATCTTCTGCGCATGGGTTTCCGACAGCGACCCGCCAAAGACGGTGAAGTCCTGCGAAAAGACATAGACCATGCGACCGTTGATCGTGCCCCAGCCGGTGACGACACCGTCGCCGGAGGGCCGGTCCGCCTCCATCCCGAAATCGGTGCAGCGATGGGCGACGAACATGTCGAACTCCTCAAAGGAGCCCTCGTCGAGCAGAAGCTCGATCCGCTCCCGCGCGGTCAGCTTGCCTCGGGCGTGCTGGGCGTCGATCCGCCGCTGGCCGCCACCAAGCCGGGCGGTCGCACGGCGCGCTTCAAGCTCTGTCAGAATGTCCTTCATGATCTCCCCCCCGGTCTCGCGGTTTGGGGCACCATAGTCGCGCCGGAATGAGGGGCAAAGCGAAATTCAGAAAATTTGCAAACTGTTGTCAGAGACAATCATGCAAATTGAATTATTGCGAATATTCGCCCCGCTTCCGCGCCCGAACCGGGACCAGCCTGGCACTCCAACACACCTTGCCGGGCGCTCGCGGCCGCGCTAGCGCTTTCGCATTCTCCCGCAAGAGCGAAAACATGCCCAGCCCCATTACCCTCCTGCCCGTGCCCCTCATGACGGTCGGCCTGCTCGTCGCGTCCAACGTCTTCATGACCTTCGCCTGGTATGGCCATCTGAAGTTTAAGGCGGCCCCGATCCTCACGGTGATCCTCGCAAGCTGGGGTATCGCCCTTTTCGAATACATGCTTCAGGTCCCCGCCAACCGCCTGGGCCACGGCACCTTCAGCGCGGCCCAGTTGAAGACGATCCAGGAGGTGATCTCCCTGACGGTCTTCGTCGTCTTTTCATGGGCCTATCTGGGCGAGCGCATCACCTGGCAGCATGGCGCGGGCTTCGCGCTGATCGCGGCCGGCGCTTGGGTCCTGTTCCAGAACTGGGGCTAAGACGCGAAAGCCCCCCCTTTCATTCTGGCCAAAATACTCCGGGGTCCGGGGCAGAGCCCCGGCCCTCAGCCCGCCGCGATCACCGCCACCGCCGCGTCGAGCGCGCCCGCGCCATGGGGCACGCCCAGCGCGGCAAGGCCGCTTTCGATCACCGAGAGCACGCCCAGCGTCATATGCGCATTGACATGGCCCATATGCGCGATCCGAAGCCAGTCGTCGCTGGCGTCCTCCATACCAAGGCCGATGCCCAGCGTGACACCCGCCTGCTCCGCACACCAGGCGCGCAGGCGGGTCGCCGCCCCACCCAGTCTGACCGAGGTGACCGAATGGCCACGCGCCAGCGGGTCGGCGATGTTGAGCGCGATGTCACCGCCCTGCCCCCAGGCCTCCACCGCCGCCCAGATCGCCCGCGCCAGCGTCCGGTGGCGGTGCCAGGCAGCCTCAAGCCCCTCTTCGTGCACGATCATGGTCAGCGCCTCGCGCAGGCCGTAAAGGTGATGTGTCGGCGCGGTCCCGCAGAAGTTCTCCCAGTACTCATCCGCGAAGGCGCGCCGCGTCCAGTCCCAGTAGGGCGTGCGGAGGTCCGACCCTTTGCAACGCTCCAGCGCCCGATCGCTGAACCAGACAAAGCCCAAGCCCGGCGGCGTCATCAACCCCTTTTGCGAGGCGCCGACCATCACGTCCACGCCCCACAGGTCCATCTCGAACGGATCGCAGGCGAGCGAGGCGATGCAGTCGACCGCCAGAAGCGCGGGATGGCGCACGGCGTCCATCGCCGCCCGGATCGCGACCACGTCGTTGCGCACGGTGCTCGCCGTGTCCACTTGGGTCAGGAGCACGACCTTGATCTCGTGCCCGCGATCGGCCGCCAGGGCCTGCTCCACGCGGCCGGGATCGACCGCGGCGCTGCGGCCGAAGTCGATCCGGTCAACGCGCACGCCAAGGCGCTCCACCGCGTTGGCCCAACTCGCACCGAATGCCCCGGTCACCAGCGACAGCGCGCGATCCCCCCGCGAAAAAAGGTTCGTGTTCGCCGCTTCCCAGGCCCCGTGGCCGTTGGCGATGTAGATGGCGACATGCTGCCCCGTCCGCGCGATGGCACGGAGATCGGGGAAAAGCGAGGCCGTCATCTCATGCAGCGCGCCGGCGTAGATGTCGGGCGCGGGGCGGTGCATCGCGTTCAGCACACGGTCGGGCATAACCGACGGACCGGGAATGGCCAGATAGGGACGGCCTCGGGCAAGACTCATGGAATATCTCCGCTTTGCGCGACTGCCTAGGGCCGGCCCCGCGCAAGGTCAATCCACCCTCGGCCGTGGCGCGCCAGCGGCGCTGGCTTGCCTCTGCCCCCGGCTTCGGGCTAGACCGGCCCGGACCCTTCGCAACGCTGGTGCCGATCTTGGAAGCCGCGCCGTCCGAACAATCTCCGCGCCGCCTGTTTGGCAGGCTCTGGCAGGGATATCTGCGGCAGCACCGCGCCAGCATGGCGTTGGCCGCGCTGTTGATGATCATCGAGGGCTCGACGCTCGCCTTCCTGTCCTACGCGCTCAAACCCCTGTTCGACCGGGTCTTCGTCGGCGGAGAGGTGGGCGCCGTCTGGTTGATCGGCGGGTTCATCCTGTCGCTCTTCTTCATCCGCGCCGCGACCTCGGTGGCGAGCCGTGCGCTCATGACCGCCGTCGCACAGCGGACTGCGGCGGCCCTGCAAGTCGACATGCTGCGCCATCTGCTGACGCTGGAGGGGGGGTTCTTCCAGACCCATTCGCCGGGCAAGCTCATCGAGCGCGTGCAGGGCGACACCGCAGCGGTCCAGAGCGTGTGGACGCTGCTGATCACAGGCTTCGGGCGCGACACCGTGGCGCTCATCTCCCTCGCGGTCGTCGCCGTCGCGATCGACCCTGTCTGGGCAGCCTTCGCCATCGTCGGCACGCCGCTTCTGATCCTGCCCGCGATCGTCGCGCAGCGCTACATCCGCCGCAAGGTCCAGCACCTGCGCCAGCAGGCGGAGCAGCGCGCCACCCGCCTGGACGAAATCTTTCACGGCATCACGGCGATCAAGCTCAACCGGATCGAGGGCTACCAGCTTGGCCGCTTCTCTCAGATCATCGCCTCCATCGTGCGGGCGGAAACCAAGTCCGCCGCCAGCCGCGCCGCGATCCCGGCGCTGATCGACATCGTGACAGGGATCGGCTTCTTCGCCGTGATCCTCTTCGGCGGCGCCCAAATCGCTTCGGGCGAGCGCACGGTCGGGGATTTCATGGCCTTCTTCAGCGCCATGTCTCTGGCCTTCCAGCCGCTGCGTCGGCTTGGCGACATGGCCGGTCAGTGGCAGATCGCTCTCGTCAGCCTGCGCCGGATCTACGGTCTGTTCGACCGCGAACCGGTTGTCCGCTCACGCGCGGCAGCCACCCCGCCGTCGCCCGCCGACACCGGCCTGCGCCTCGATGACGTGCGGCTGAGCTACGGCGATCACGAGGTTCTGCGCGGCGTCAGCTTCACGGCCGAAGCCGGCAAGACCACCGCGCTCGTCGGCCCATCCGGCGCGGGCAAGTCCACCATCTTCAACCTGCTGACGCGGCTCGTCGATCCGCAGTCGGGCGTGATCGAGCTTGGCGGGCAAGACATCCTCGACTTCGACCTGGACCGGCTGCGCGACCAGTTCTCGGTCGTCTCACAAGACGCCTCGCTCTTCGATGAGACCATCCGGGAGAACATCCTTCTGGGGCGCACCGACATCGCCGAGGCCGATCTTCAGCGCGCGCTGCAGGCCGCGCATGTGCCGGAGTTCGCCGAGGCACTGCCGCTGGGGCTGGACACGCCCGCCGGGCCGCGCGGATCGAGCCTTTCCGGCGGCCAGCGCCAGCGGATCGCGATCGCGCGCGCGGTCCTGCGCGATGCCCCCATCCTGCTTCTGGACGAGGCGACCTCTGCCCTCGACGCGACAAGCGAGCGGCTGGTGCAGGACGCGCTCGACCGGCTGAGCGAGGGGCGCACGACGCTGGTGATCGCCCACAGGCTTGCCACGGTCCGCAATGCCGACAAGATCGTCGTGCTGGAAAACGGCACAGTCGCCGAAGAGGGCACGCATGAAACGCTGCTGGCGAGGGATGGCCTTTACGCCAGCCTCTGCCGGTTGCAGTTTTCCGACGAGATGCAGGGGCGCGGATGATGGCGGAACGGATGAATGACCGGACAGTCCTGAGGATCACCGGCAAGGACCGCGAGGCGTTCCTGCAGAACCTGGTCACGAATGACCTCCGGGGCCTTCGGGACGGGCTGGTCTATGCCGCGCTTCTGACGCCGCAGGGCAAGTACCTCGTGGACTTCTTCCTTGCCCCCCAGGACGGGGCGATCCTTCTGGATGTGGCAAGCGAGCTTGCGCCCGGATTGGAGCGGCGGCTTTCGATGTATCGCCTGCGGGCGGACGTGCAGATCGCGCCGACCGAGATCCACGTTTCCCGCGGTCTTGGCCCCCGCCCCGATGGCGCCTTCGAAGATCCCCGCCACCCCGCGCTCGGCTGGCGGCTCTATGGCGCCGAGGCGGGTGGCCCGACGGTGACGGACTGGGATGCGATCCGCGTCGCGCACTGCATCCCCGAAACCGGAATCGAGCTTCTGCCCGACGAAAGCTACATCCTCGAATGCGGGTTCGAGCGCCTGCGCGGCGTCGACTTCCGCAAGGGCTGCTACGTCGGTCAGGAAGTGACCGCGCGCATGAAGCACAAGACCGAATTGCGCAAGGGGCTGACCACGGTGCGGATCGAGGGGGAGGCCGCGCCGGGGGCGGAGATCACCGCGGACGGCAAGCCCGCGGGCCGGCTTTGCACGCGCGCGGGGGAGCGTGCCATCGCCTATCTGCGCTTCGACCGCGCCGAAGGTCCGCTTCAGGCGGGCACGGCAACCATTTGGGCCGACTGAGGCCGCGTAAGCAAAAGGCCGCCCCAGGGGGCGGCCTGAAGTCCGGCGCAAGACCAGGTCAGGCGCGTTCGGAATATTCCATCGTCTCGGTATGCACGATGATGTCTTCGTCCTGGGCGATGAAGGGCGGGACCATGATGCGCACGCCGTTGTCGAGAATCGCCGGCTTGTAGCTGTTGGCGGCCGTCTGGCCCTTCACGACCGGCTCGGTCTCCACGACCTTGCAGGTCACCTTCTGCGGGATCTGCACCGAGAGCGCCTCATCCCCATAGTATTCGATCGTCGCGACCATGCCGTCCTGCAGGAACGGGCGGCGGTCGCCCAGAAGGTCGGACGGCAGTTCGATCTGCTCGAAGGTCTCGTTGTCCATGAACACGAGCATGCCGTCGTTTTCATAGAGGAACTGCTGGTCCTTCTGTTCCAGGCGGACCTGCTCGACCTTGTCTTCCGAGCGGAAGCGTTCGTTCAGCTTGCGGCCGTCGCGCAGGTTCTTCAACTCCACCTGCGCAAAGGCGCCGCCCTTGCCGGGCTTGACGTGGTTGACCTTGACCGCGGCCCAAAGGCCGCCTTCATGCTCCAGAATATTGCCGGGGCGGATTTCATTGCCGTTGATCTTGGGCATCGGATGAACCTTGGTAAAAGGTTGAAAGGGGATTGCGGGCTCCTATATATGCCGGGCTTTCGCCTGGCAAGCCGACAAGATCGTTGGGTGGAAGAGGCCGAGCCATGCAAAAACTGCATGGCTGCCATATCAAACAGGACATACCGAATCACGGCCAAAAAAGACTATTCAGTCCTGCGCCAGGAAACGCAAGAGCAATAACAAGGGAAGTAAGATGCGGGATTTCGTAGACGGCACCGCATTCAACTACGAGCAGGGCCAAAGATCGCGCAAGCTTTTCGCGGCGGTCGTGCTCGCTGCACTGGATGATGCGATCGCCGACGACAAGAAATACGGCAATGGGCCGGAACAGATCGCCCGCTGGGCGCGTTCGCGCGACGGGCGCGAGGTTCTGTCCTGCGCCGGGATCGATCCGAACGAGCGAGTGGTCAAGGGCCTGATGGAGTTCGTCTCCAAGGGCGTGCGCACCTCCGTCGCGCTGTCGCGCGAAGAAAGCGAGCGTCGCGCCGCCGCCGATGAGGCCGAAGCAGCCTGATCCGCTTCAGGTGCGGAACGAAAAAACGCGCCCCCAGGGGCGCGTTTTCGTTTCTCTATGTCCGCGAATGCGGGGTCAGTCGCGCTGATGCCGACCCAGCGCCAGCTGGACTTCCCGGCGGACAAGCTTGCGCAGCCGGTCGGTCAGGCGTTCGCCCAACGCCCCCTGAAGTTCCTCGCGCACCAGCGCGGCGACCATCGCCCGCAGCAGGTCCTCGTCGATCTCACCCGGGTCCATGACCGACATGGTCTCGGCTGAGAAACGCTCCACCTCCACGTCCACGGGCTCTGCGTCGAAGAACATGCCGACATCCGCTTCGGCCTCGGGCGGCACGGTATCCCTGTGCTTGAAATCAACGGTTTCTGCGGCGGAAACAGGCTCCTCGCCCGTGTCTTCGGTCTCAATCGCGGTTTCGTCCTCGGCCTCTTGCGGCGCCTCGGCAGCGACCTCCAGGGGGTCATCCCCGGACTCGGCGCCCAAATCCTCAGCCGCGTCCTCGACCTCATCGTCAACCGCGGCGTCAAGAACGTCTTCCTCGGCGGGCTCCCGTCCCGCGTCGGCAGCCGCGCTCACGTCGCCCTGCCCAGCTTCGGCCTCGGCCTCTGGCGCGGCCGTTTCATCGCGAGACGCCAGATCCTCATCCTCTGCAGCGGCTTCGCGCGCCTCTTCGTTCGCGGCGGCATCGATCCAGTAAACGGAGCCGGTCTCGCTTTCCGCCCCGTCATCCTCCGCGTCCGCCTCGAACGCAGCCTCGACACCGGCGACGGCTGCTTCCAGCTCGTCGATCGTCTCCTCCAGCGTGGGCGCATCTCGGCCCGCGTCGGAGTCATCGGGGATCACGGCCTGGCCACCGGACGGTCCGACCTCGCCGGCGTCGTTCACGCGCAACGAGGGTGTCAGGACAAGCTTCCCGACACCGGCCACCGCGGGACCGTCCGCGGCGCGCGTATCCTGGGAGACCAGACGGCGAATCGACGACAGAACGTCTTCGACGTCCAAGTTGGTCCGTGGATCAGACATGTCGGCTCCATTGCTTATTGCCAACGGAGTTTAAACCGCGCTTCCGTTCCCGACAACAGGCCGAAAAATCTTACTTCTTGCCGATGGCATTCAGGACGCGATCCAGGCTCTTGCCCTGCACCGACGTGTGCGGCGCCGTTTTTACGGCCTCGTAATAGGCTTCAGGATCATAGACCGGCACACCAAGCTTCAGGTGTTCCGCCGTCAGCAGCCCCATCGAGGCAAGCAGCGAATAGGTCGCCACCTGCAACTGCGTCTCCGCATTGATTCGCGCGGCCTTCGCATCAAGCAGGTCCTGTTCGGTATCGAGCACGTCGAGCGTGGTGCGGGCACCCAGCCGCGCCTCCTCCCGGACGCCCTCATAGGCGATCGTCGCGGCCTCGACCTGGAGCTGGGTCGCGGTGATCTGCGCCTTGGCCACATCGATGGAAGCCCAGCTGTTGCCCACGTTTTGCGCCACGATCACGCCCGTCTGCAAAAGTGCGGCGCGCGCAGCGTCACGGTTGGCGATGGCCTGACGATGCGCCGAAGGCAGGGCGCCGCCGGAATAGATGACCTGCGACAGGTCAAGCCCGATGCTGGCGCTGTTCTCGCCCCCTTCGAGCCGCGTGACGGCGGCCGACATGTCGAGCGAGGGACGCCGTTCGGCCGCGGCGATCTCAACCCCAATGTCCGCGGCCTTGGCGAGTTCCTGAGACTGCCGGATCGTGGGGTGGATACGCTGCGCGATCGAGCGCGCCTCATCCAGCGTCCGGGGCAGTTCGGGCGCGCGGGGCGGCACCGCGAGTGGTCCGGGATAGGCGCCGGTCGCGGCGCGATAGGCCTCGCGCGCTGCCGCAAGCGTCCCCTTCGCCGCCGCCATCGACGCACGCGCCGAGGCCAGCCGGGCTTCGGCCAGCGCCACATCGGTCCGCGTGACCTCACCCACGGCGAAACGGTCCTGCGCGGCCTTCAGTTCTTCGCTGATCACCTTGACGGAGTTGTCGGTGATGGCCAGGTTCTCCACCGCGTTGCGCACGTCCATATAGGCCGCAACGGCCGAAAGAAGCACCTGCTGCTCGACCTGGACCAGCGCGTCGCGCGTCGCAAGCACGGCTTGCTTCTTCGCTTCGATCTTCAACTCCCGCCGGCCGAAATCGAAGACGGTCCACCGCGCCGCCAGCGACAGCGTCGCATCCAGGCTGTCGCCCGAGGGATTGTCGACATAGTCGAGCGCGGCGATCCAGGACACCACCGGGCGCAGGGCCGATACGGCGGTTGCGACATCCTCGTCCGCAGCCCGCAGCACCGCGCGGTTCTGGTCCAGGAGGTTGGAGTTCCTGTAGGCCGCCGCCAGCGCATCGGCCAGGGTTTCCGCCTGCGCCGGCAGGGCCGCCAAAATCGCCAGAGCGGACGCAAGAAGCCCGCCGCGTATCCCAGCCTTCATAGCCCTACTCCTTTGCCGCCTCGGCGCGCCGCTCTTGGGCGATCGGCTCAGAGGGCGAAACCACGCGCCGCTTCGAACCCCGGCAGAACCGGCGCCGAGGCGTTGAACGAGAAGCGCCAACTGATGCGCCCGTCGATCTTGTGACCGATCCGGCAAACGCCCAGCGTCCCTTCCATGAACAGGCAACCGATGCGGCCACCCTCTTTCAGCTGATCGAGGATCGCTTGCGGAACCGTCTCCGCCGCGCCCTGGATCGTGATCGCGTCATAGGGACCGTGCTTGGCCGAACCGGCCGCAAGCGCCCCCGCGATCACCGCCGCATTGTCGCAGCCTTCGGCCGACAGCAGCGCCTGCGCCTGTTCGGCCAGCGTTGCGTCTTCCTCGACCGCGACGACCGCCTCGGCCATGCGGGCGATGACCGCGGTGGAGTAGCCCAAACCGCAGCCGATATCGAGCACGAGGTCCGCCGGCCCGATGTCGAGCGCGTCAAGCATCTTGGCCAGCGTCCTGGCCTCGAGCATCACCCGCCCGCCGCCAAGATCGAGATTCTCGCCGACATAGGCGGCCTCCCGCTTGGCGCCGGGAACGAAGGCTTCGCGCGGGACGGCAAGCATCGCCTCGATAATCGGGAACTTGGTCACGTCGCTGGGACGCACTTGGTTATCCACCATCATGGTCCGGCGGGCGGCGAAATCGGTCATCGACTGAACTCTTCGGTCTGGTTTCCGGTCAGAATTCGTCTTGCCACAGAACGAAACGATCGGCAACGGGTGCAGACTGCGGATTGCCGTCCGGAATGGGTTGCGCGGCGTTTTGCCATAGTATATCTCCCCCACACCTCCGGCGGGTTGGCGGAGAGGTTACGCAGCGGATTGCAAATCCGTGAAGACCGGTTCGATTCCGGTACCCGCCTCCATAACTTAGCCGAAATCGAGCTGCTCGGTTTACAGGCTGGTTTACACAGATCGCTCCCATTGCCCTCATCACGTTGATCTCGACAGAGATTTTTCTGGTGCCGCATCTGGGTTGCGAGACATGATACTTCCGAATTCGTCACGGGGCGTAACATGTCGAACATGACCAAACTCGATATCATGGCCATCGGCTTCGTTGATATCGGCGAGTGGATGATCGAGGATGGTCAACTGACCTATCGGCTGTCCGCGTCCGATCCAGATCTCGTGCGCGTCAGCATGGAAGTCCCCAACGCGCTCTATGCCTTCGTGGAAAACGAGACCATTCTATACATCGGAAAAACGTCGCGAAGTCTGAGGAAACGGTTCCGAACATACTGCAGACCCGGAGCGCGCCAGCGAACAAACCTGAAGAACAACGCCAACATAAAGGCAACGATCTCCAGAGGCGCGACGGTAGGAATTCTCGCTTTCACTCCGGTCGACCTGTTCCGATATGGCGATTTTGAAATCAATCTCGCCGCAGGCCTCGAAGACTCGCTCATCCGGCGCGTGAACCCTCCGTGGAACGGTGGCGCCCTTGGCAAGGCGATCACGGAGTCGGCGGCCCTGGAGGCAGAGGATGATGCTGACGCCACCGCCACCGATGTCGGAAATGCCGAGCTTTCCAACGCGCACGCCCACTCCTTCAGCTTAACGTTGGGCCCAACCTACTACGAGCGGGGCATCGTAAATGTCGGTGTCGCCGCAAGCGAATTTCTTGGAAGCGATGGGGCGCCGTGTCTCGTGACCTTTCAGGACGGCTGGCCGGCGGTCGCGTCAAAGATCAACCGCACTGCCAACAGGTCTGGTGGCGTAAGGATAGTCGGTGGGAACCGCGCCATAGCCGAGTGGTTTCAGTCTCGTTTCGAAGAAGGAGACGTGGTTAGCTTCGAAGTGTTGGGCCGAAATAAGATCCGCTTCCTGACGAACTGAGTTCGAATGTTCACTCGCCCTCTTGGGCGTGCTTGCGCGCAGACATGAGCTTCGCGAAGACTTCGTCAGCAACTTCCGGTACAACGGCAGCGTATTTCTCAATGATGTTTGCGGCATGACGCAGACCCCACCCCATGGTGACCGCGATCTCGTTCAGCGAGCACCCGGCGCGCAGTAGCTCCGTCGCCGCCGTACCGCGCATGTCGTAGAGACGGAGTTCATTTCGGATGTGAACCTTCTCAGGGTGCTTCTCCGCCGCGGCGTTGGCGCGATCCTTCACATCGCGAGTGATCTGCGAAGCCCGGTGCGAGGTGAGCTTGCGGCCTTCGAGTGACACGATCAGGTACTTCTGCTCCTTGGGCGTCGTATCAATCAGGGTGGCGAGAGCTGGCGTGACTGGAATGCTGACGGGATTCCCGGTCTTCGTGCGCTTGAAGAAGAGGCGTCGCCCCTTGGGTGTCTTCTGCACATGATTCCAGGTCAGGATGCCGATGTCCTGTGGCGTTAGCCCGCCCTCGGAGGCGGCTATGACGATGCGGCTCTCACGCTCCGTCGCGACGTCGAGCATCGCCCTTAGTTCACCGGGCAACCACACGATATCAGCTCGGTTCGAGCTATACATGCGCTCGACATCGACGTGATGGTGCACCTGAATGCTGACATCGGTGTCCCGCGCCCAGTTCAGGAGCCGCGTAACCACCGAAGTGGCGTAGTCGAATTGTTTAGGGGAGTGCGACCATTTGTTCTTCCACGCGTTGATCTCGGCGAGAGCATCGCGTTCCTCGAACATCGCGATCGGGTCGCTGCCGAACTCCTTTTCGAACGACAGTAAATACTTCTCGTAGTCGGCCTTGGTCCGGTCCCCGAGCTTCTTGAAATGAACCGAGTCGCGATAGCGAGCGATGACCGACGACGTCGAGTTTCGGTCCCCTCGGGAGGGAACTGCTGCCAACAGCTGCGGCTTGGATGCCCGGATGAAGGCTTCCAGGTAGTCGGGAGTGCCCTGTTTGACCTCCGAGGTGCTTTTCCAGAACTGGGGGCCACCCCGGTAGGCGTAGTGGTACGTCACCACCGCGCCTGTGACGAGCCGCTTCCTCACGCGATGAATGCCTTTGAGATCAACGCGCGCCACGACGCGCCCTCCGCTGTTCGACGAGGCTGGCGGCGTTCTGGTTCGCAGCGTCAGGCAGCATACCTTGCATCTCATCGAGCCGCTGGCGCACGAGCTTGGGATCGTAGCGCCGCTCGAGGCCGGGCACTGGCGTGATCCCCGCCTTCTTGCACCAGGCACGAAAGCCATCCGAAACCCCGGAAAATCCGGCAGCCCGGGCGAGTTCCTCGCCACTGATCAGGCAAATTTTCTGAACTGCGGTCAGCCGCGAACTTTCGATAACATCTTGCATAGTATACCTTTTTCAGGTCACGCGCATCGGTGACACGTTGGACCTGTGATCGTCGCGGAATCCGGAGAAACATTTTTCGGGAAGTTTGAATCCGGGGGGATTGGGGGCGACCCGGACCGCCCCCGCTTGCACCGCTCAGGCGCGCAGGTCGGCGGCCAGTCGGAGCG